>CAVUAM010000016.1:0-133988 GCA_963739495.1 Candidatus Bathyarchaeota archaeon
ATTTGAACCCAGGATTCTCGGCTCCGGAGGCCGATGCCTTAATCCGTGCTAGACTACGAGCCCATCACGCCAAACAAACATGACTTATCGATTTAAAGATAACTTATTGCTGAATTAACTCTTGGTCTATCCACCAAGCTTTCTTCTTACCGGACCGTTCGCCAGCGTAGTATTCGATTATCGATTTTCCTGTTTGTTTTTTGCTATTTTTCTGGATTTTCTGCAACCGATTCAAGATGAGCCAACGGTTGGTTTTGACGAATTCGGCAAGTTCAGGTGTTGTCGCGGACTTGTAGTGCATCAAGTACTCCATGATTTTATGGTCTACCTCATCAAAACAGAAGGCGTAGGGATCGATTTTTCCATGTTGGAAAGTGAGGATTTCTAGGTCGGCGAGGTATTTTCGGATTTGACCAAAGTCCTGCTCGATTTTGCCCATTCGCTCTTGCAGCGCTAGCAGGGTGTCGGGTTTTGGTGTCTTCTGGAGTTTTTCAGCTATGGCTTCGCGGATAAAGTTGCTTCTGTCTCCTTCGGGGATGCGCAGTGCCATTTCCTGGAAGACTTCTTCAGGGATTTTCACAGTGACTATTCGTGTTTCGCTCATGCAGATGCCTCTGCGTCAGTTATGAGTGGTTTAATTATTTCATAGTTTCCATAAAAATAAATCAGCCCGCGGAATCCTAATGTCGAATTGCATGTTTAATCATGACGAAGAGTTGCAGGAATCACTAATTACAGCGACTTTGGCAATAACGCTTTATTAGAGAGACGCACAAAATACAAAGCACGGTGACTTAGTGTGATTGATTGGTCGCAAAGAGAGTTACTTATTTTGGCATTTGACCATCGAGCGTCTTTCCTTGAAAAAATGTTCGGCATAAAAGGTCGTCAACCAACCCCTGAAGAAAAGCGGCAAATCGAAGACTACAAGAAAATAATTTTTGAAGGCTTCCGACTAGCCACGAAGAAAAAAGTCCCAAAAGAAATAGCCGGATTACTAGTTGATGAAGAGTTCGGCACAGGAGTTCTGCGTGAGGCAAAAAAAGACGGGTTAATGTTTGCAATGCCAGTTGAGAAGTCAGGTCAAGATGAATTTGATTTTGATTATGGAGAAGATTTTAGTAAGCATATTGAAGAGTTTGACCCTACTTTCGTGAAGGTGCTTGTTAGATACAACCCTGAAGGTGACGCAGCAATGAATAAGAGGCAACTGCATCGCCTAAAGAAACTCAGCGATTATCTATCACAGAAAAAACGACCATTCCTATTCGAATTAATCGTACCCTCAACGGCAACCCAACTTACAAAGCTTGGCGGGTCAAAAGAGAAATACGACCAAGAACTACGCCCCAAACTCATGGTTGACTCCATAAAAGAGATTCAGGATGCAGGCGTTGAGCCGGCGATTTGGAAGTTGGAAGGCGTGGACAAACCAGAATCAGCCAAAGCCGTGGTTAAGCAGGCGCAGAGCGGCGGCAGAAAAGTAGGCGTCATCACGTTGGGGCGCGGTGAATCTAAAGAGAAAGTTCAGGAGTGGCTTAAAGTAGGCGCAAAAATCGCAGGCGTAATAGGGTTTGCGGTTGGCAGAACGATCTTCTGGGAGCCGCTGGCAGACCACAAGGCAGGCAAGACCACCAGAAAAGAAGCCGTGGAAAAAGTAGCCCAGAATTACCAAGAGTTCACTGAGCTATGGCTAAGCGAATGCAAAGGCAAAAAGGAGATAAAGAAATGACCTCGCTAAGATCGCTTTCGCCCTCGTTAACAAGAATCACTACCGCTGGAGCAGTAGGCGCGGCACTCCACATAGGCAAAGGGGACCCAGACAAAGTAGACCAAACCGCACTAGACTTTTCAAGGGCAGTTCTAAACCAAACCGAAGTCGATGGAGAAGTTATCTGCTGCGAAGGCCCAAAAGACAACGCTCCTGCCTTCAGCTACATGGAAAAAGTTGGAAATGGAAATGGCCCCAAAGTGGAATTCATAATCGATCAAGTGGATGGAACAACCGCCACATCTAAAGGCAAAAAAGACGCCATCTCAGCATTGTGTTGCGCACCTGCTGGTTGCCTAAAGGTTCTCCCAGACGACGGCTACTATTTCAAAGTTGCAACCGACGGAAAAGCTAAGGGAAAAATCAACCTTGACATGCCTATCGAAGAGATTGTGCAAACAATCGCTAAACTGAAAAATCGGCCTTTGGCAAACTTCACGGTCATTATGCTGGAACGTGAGAGACACAACGAATTGCTTGCAAAACTAAGAAAGATGGGTGTAAGAATCATACTCATATCAGACGGCGACATAGCAGGCTCAATCGTCACATGTTTACCTGATTCAGGCGTTGACCTGCTGGTGGGAGCAGGTGCAGGAGCAGAGGCAACAATCGCTGCAGTAGCACTAAAATGTCTTGGTGGAACAATGCTGGTTAAAGTATGGAAAGACAAAAAAGACGACGCTAAACGAATGGACAGACTAAAAGCGGCAGGCGTTGACATCAACAAAACCTACACTGAAGATGAGCTGGCAAAGGGTAACGAAATGATTTTTGCAGCTTCAGGCGTCACAAAAGGCGAAATGCTTGATGGTGTACGGTTCACTGCTGGCGGCGCAATAGTCCAATCGATTTGCACAAGACTGCCCAGCGGGACCTTAGAATGGTCAACAACCAACTTGAAGTTTAGAGACCACCCAGTCTACAAACAAATAACTTAACTGCCCATTTTTGGGCAATTTTTTCATGTAATAAAAAAATATAGAAGTCTTAGCTAATGTGTATGGTTGTGAGTATGGTCCTCTTCATTTGGGATTGTTTGACCGGACAATTTTACCAACTCAAGGTACCGTTGTTCAACAATATCGTGTAGGTGTTTGCGAAGACTTTCTCCAACAGCATTTCTCTTTTTAAGCATCGCAGTTTTTTTGGCTAGTTCCTCATCGCCCAATCCTTTGAACCATACTTCGAAATCGCCTCGTTGTATGTGAAACTCAACTGACGCTAGGTCGGCGCGGTCAAGCTTGTTTGCGAAGTCCCTTAAACTGTGAGCATGGATGCTTAGTGGTTTTCCAAATGTGACATAGAAGTTGAATGCCTTGTCATGTGGCGCGTAAGCCAGTATTGTGGCGGCCTTTTCTCTGGTTGTTTCCGGTATGCCGAGTGCTCTTTTCCCTTTCTCTGTAATAGCGTACAATCCCTTCTCAGGCATGGCAACAAGCCCCATTTTGATGAGCCCTAAAAGGTGCATGTTGACGGGCTGGTATTCTTTTTTAGCTTCTTTAGCGATGTCCATGGCTTTCTGCGGTTTTCCGTTTAGGAGCATGGTTTCCAGTATTTCTTGTTTAATAGACGATAAACTCATACGCAGACCTTCTGGTAATGGTATGTAGAACGGTCTAATCAAACTTTTCCTAAACTTTCTAATTAGAAGAGATGTTTTTGTTTGGTTTCGGGCAGGTATTATAGATAAGTAAAGCTTTAGTACGAAGATTCATAATGCTAAATGAATAAATGGTGACTAAAAGAACATGAAGATTGCCGTTTTTGTCTATGAGTATCCGCCTAAAATAGTAGGTGGACTGGGAACCTACGCAGCTGAAATCACAAGGAAATTCGTTCTAAACGACCATGATGTCACCGTCTTCACTATGAACGACGATGCCGGATCATTGCCGACCCGGGAGATTTGGCGCGGCATAGAAATCCACCGTCCACTCCACATAGACGTGTCCGATTCATTGCCCGACGTTATCGCGGAAGACATACGGAAGTGGGGTCGGGGGATTCACTTGTTCGGCAAACTGATGGTTTATAATTACCTTTCAGCAGCAAAGTTGGTTAACGAACTGATCAAAAAAGAAGGCATGAAATATGACGTTGTTGTAGCCCACGATTGGCTTTCAGCAATGGGCGGAATCACAGTTAAACGCGAGACTGGATTGCCTTTGGCTTTCCATGTTCACTCCACCGAAAAGGGTAGAACCTTAGGTAATGGTTCGAGTGTGGTTAGTAACATCGAGTTGAGAGCTGGCAATATGGCTGACATGGTTGTCACAGTCTCATACGCGATGAAAGATGAATTGGTACAGCTAGGTTTTCCTAAAGAAAAGATCCAGGTAAGCTACAATGGAGTTGACCCACAAAAGTACAAGCCAGAGAACGTTTCGAAAGAAAACATCCAGAAAATCAGGGCAAAATACGGCATCAAAGACGATGAATTAATGATTCTTTTCCTCGGACGCCTCGTTATGGTTAAAGGCGTTGATAAGTTAATCATGGCGATGCCCCATATCATCTCCAAGATTCCTAAAGTAAAACTAGTCGTCGTCGGTGTCGGTGACCTACAAGAATACCTCACAAACCTGACCCGAATGACAAAACTGGACGAATACGTCAAATTCTGCTTTGATTTCATTCCAGAAGAGGAACGCATTCAACATTATGCAGCATGCGACATAGCAGTATTCCCAAGCTTTTACGAGCCATTCGGTATAGTCGCGCTCGAAGCCATGAGTATGGAGAAACCCGTTGTTGTTGGCGCCGCCGGAGTGAGCGGGATGCGAGAAATCGTGATTTGCTGCGGTGAAGAACAATGCGGCTACCACATAGACCCAAATAATCCCTCAGACATCGCATGGGGAGTCATCAGCGCTCTTGAAAACCCTGAGAAACGCAAAATGCTAGGCAAAAACGGCAGAAAACGAGTTTTGGCAGAGTTCACGTGGAGCAGAATAGCTGAGAAAACCGTGGAGCTGTATGAGACAATCGTAAAACGGTAAACGCCTTGACTGATGACTTTGATTTAAAGCAACGGGTCGCAAGAGAAGCTGCTACCCTTCTGTATTTTGGAGCAGAGAAAGAGTACAAACAAGCTAAAGAGAAAGCAGCCCAAACGTTCGGCGTCCATTTTTTGCCCTCTAACCTCGAAGTTGCTCTTGAATTGGATAAGATTGCTGACGAAAACGAGGGCGAAAAAAGAGGCGAACGCTTAGTCCAGATGCGCAAGGAAGCCTTGGAGATGATGCGTCTTCTAAGCCGATTTTGCCCCGTTTTAATTGGAAGCGTTTGGCGTGGGACGATTAAGCAGGGAAGCGACATCGACATCGCTGCTTACACCGATGATCCCGAAGAAATCCTAAAAATCCTTAAAGCTAGAGGTATAATTGTTCAGAAAACTGCATGGACAACAGTTAACAAGCGTGGAACAACCCTGGAGTCATTTCACATTTACTCTAAAACTGTATCGAAACATGGACTTGAAATCGTTGCCCGCAGCCGAGAAGAAGCAGGAAAAAAAAGGAAATGCGAAACCTTCGGAGACGAGCTCAAAGGCTTAAGTATCAAAGAGCTAGAAAAAGTCCTTGAGACTAACCCATCTCGACAGTTTATCCCTGCATAAACTGGTTATTTTTCAAAAAAGAAAATAAATGGGAAAGTTCAGATATTATTTTTGTAAAACTGATGCAATATGGCAATAGATAAAAAATCCATCAAAAAGATCTTCCCACACCTTTACGCGGAACTTGAAGCAGGAGAAGTTAAAGTGCCGATCAACAGCATTCGGAAGAACCCGTTGGAAGCTGAAGAAGTTGCCGCTGGCGAGGAATGTGAAGTCTGCACCCAAGAAGAGTCAAAGTCTTGCCATGAAACACCTGATAAGCTTCGCCATTTCAACCCTTCAGCAGTAGATTTTATTCGCCGCTGCGACACCGAAGCTCAAGCAGAGGAAATCATCACTTACCTAGAGAAGAAGGGTGAAATAACCAAAGATAGCGCAAAGGAACTACGGTGCCAGCTCAAAAGGGATGGCGTGCGGAGCTTCGGTCCTAAAAAAGAAGAGTACCACTATTTTAAGGAAGGCGGCCTCTACTAAACAATCAATAACCTTTTTCTATGTCAAAAACGTTAGTTTTTCTTAGAGACTATAATTATTCTTGAGTAGTTGAGTTTTGCATTTATCGAGATATTTTTTTTGGGTCGGAAAATTAATAAAGTCATGTTTGATTGTTAGAGTTTTACATGTATAGGTGAATTGTTATGGCGAACATTAAAGTCGGAATCAATGGTTTTGGAAGAATTGGAAGACTTCTCTACCGAGCAGCCATAGAAAAGAATGCAAATATTGATTTTATAGCCATCAACGACTTGGCAGATGCAAAAACTAACGCTCATTTGCTCAAATACGATTCAGTACACGGACATTTTCCAGGCACCGTTGAAGTAAAAGGAAATGATCTAGTTGTTAACGGAAAAGAACTCAAATGCCTCAGTGTTAGAGACCCTTTGCAACTGCCATGGAAAGACTTGGGAGTTTACTTAGCCGTCGAATCAACAGGCTTATTCACTAGTCGCGAAGGTGCAACTAAACATCTTACCGCAGGAGCAAAAAAAGTCCTAATCTCAGCTCCAGCAGAAAATCCAGACGCAACCTTCGTTTTAGGCATAAATGACAAAACCTACGACCCAGAAAAACACAATATCGTTTCAAATGCGAGCTGCACAACCAACGGTTTAGCACCGATCAGCAAAGTTTTATCAGATAACTTTGGCTTAGAGAAAGCTTTCATGACAACATGTCACAGTTACACCAACGACCAGAAAATCCAAGACATAGTTCATAAAGACCCGAGACGTGCAAGAGCTGCAGCAATCAACATCATCCCAACCAGCACTGGAGCAGCAAAAGCAATAGGCTTAGTTTTGCCAAGTTGCGCTGGAAAAATGAACGGTTATTCCCTTCGTGTCCCAACCCCTGATGTATCTATCATTGACTTGGTCGCGGTTTTGGGCAAAGAAACTACAAAAGCTGAAATCAATGCAGCCATGAAGAAAGCCGCAGAAGGTGAACTCAAAGGCATCTTGCAGTACACTGAAGACCCAATCGTCAGCACCGATGTACTCCACAGTACTTATAGCAGCGTTTTCGATGCGGATTTAACCATGGTTCTAGGTGAGAAGAGCAACTTCGTTAAGGTCTTTGCATGGTATGACAATGAATGGGGCTTTAGCAACCGCATGGTTGACTTCATCGAAATGATCGGCAAAAAAGCCAATCTCTAAAACAGCCGCAAACAAACTTAAATCCATCCTTTCTTTTCCTTTTTTGACTAAAACATTGAGTGAGATTTACATGGTAGAATACAAAACACTAGACGATTTTCAGGTTAAGAACAAAGTTGTCATCGTCAGAGTTGACTTTAACTCGGAAGTTGACCCCGCCACGAAGAAAGTCACGAGCGATGTACGCATTAGAGCCCACGCTGAATCAACTCTCAAAGAACTCGCCGAAAAAGGAGCAAAAACCGTTGTCCTAGCGCATCAAGGCAGAAAAGGAGACCCAGACTATACACCACTAAAAGAACATGCGGAAATTTTGGCTAAAATCCTAAAATGCCCAGTAAAATATGTAGATGATTTGTTAGGCGATAAAGCCATAGCCGCCATCAAAGAGCTCAAAGGTGGAGAAATACTGATTTTGGAAAACGTTCGGAGCTGGGATAAAGAAACCAAGAGCACAACACCCGAAGAAGCCAGTAAAACCGAGCTTGTACAGAACCTTGCACCGCTTGCAGACCTGTTTGTTAACGACGCTTTTGCCGCAGCTCATCGTGGACACGTTAGCATGGTTGGTTTCACCGCAGTCTTGCCGTCTGCAGCGGGACGCATAATGGAACGCGAACTAAAATCTCTCAGCAAAGCATTGGAAAAACCAGAAAAACCATCTGTTTACGTTATGGGCGGAGCAAAAGCCGACGACAGTTTGGAAATTAGCAAGTATGTTTTGGGCAAAGGCGTAGCAGACTACGTGCTTACTGGCGGTGTAACAGGTCAATTGTTCCTTGCAGCAAAAGGCGTTGATCTCGGCAAAGGCAACATGGCGTACTTAGCAAAGAAGGAACTTACAGGTTTGATTCCAGGAATCAAAGCGCTAGAAGAGCAGTACCACCACAAAGTAATGGTTCCTTTGGACATCGCATTAGAAGTCGACAAAAAACGCAAAGAAATCCCAATAAGCAAACTGCCAACCGAAAACTCCATAATGGATATAGGAGCAAAAACCGTTGAAGCATACTCAAAAATCATTGCATCAGCCAAATCAATCGTTGTCAGCGGACCAATGGGAGTCTACGAAAACAAAGAATTCAACTACGGCACCAAAAAAGTCTTCGAAGCCATCGCAAACAGCAAAGCCTTCAGCCTTGCAGGAGGCGGAAACACCATCGCAGCCATTCAAGAATACGGCTTAACAAAGAAAATCGGGTACATAAGCACCGCAGGAGGAGCACTCATTGAATTCTTGATGGGCAAAAAACTGCCAGGCGTTGATGCTTTGGAGAATGCGGTTCAAACCAAAAAAATCTAGTTTATCTTCTTTGTTGTTTTACCCCATTTGGGCTCTTTTCCTTTTTGCTGCTTGCTTAATGCGATAGACTGATACAACAAGGGCAACTGCAAACCCAACAGCAATAACTCCTATTATTTCCGCAATGAAGCCCCATGGGAACCCAACGAAGTTGCGTTCAGCAACTGCGGTTGCGGTTTCGTTTGAAGAATTATAAGCAACTGCCCTGATAGCGTGCAAGCCTTCTGCGTAATTGGAGGTGTTAAAGGACCAGCTAAACGGTACTGAAGTATCGTCCAACTGGAGTTGGTCATCAACGTAAAACTCTACGAATGAAACGTCCTGGGAGACGTGTGTGTTAACGGTCCATAACCCATTAATGTCGTTGCCCATGCCGTAACCGTTGTCCTTGTAAAAGCTCAGGCTCAAAGAAGGCGCAGCTTTAACAGACGCTGCAAAAGATAACATTATAAAACAAACCAACAGGCAAACAAATATGCTGCTTCTTAAACTCATGGGAGCACTTTCTTGCTTAAACAAAACTACAGCCGCCTTATATAAAGAGAAAAAGTCCAACAAGCAATAAGGCTATGCAGTAAGGATTTGGTTTAGGTTCTGAGAAATTGTCTTCAAGTCTTTTGCAATGTAGGTAGGTTCCTCTCCGGTATCAAGGAGTTCTTTTAAGGAGTTGAATTGTGAGGGGACAAAAACGGTTTTTATTCCTGCCTGTTTGGCGCCTTTGATGTCTTCGTTTGGGCTATCACCAATGTAGACTGCTTCACGGACATGAACCTGCAGTTTGTTTAGGGCATGTTCGAATATTTTGGGACTTGGTTTCCGCCAGCCAACTTCCTCAGAAACCACAACTATATTGAAGAACCTGCTTAACCCTACTTTTCTTAGACTCTTGTAGATAACTGGTGCATAAGTGAAATTGGAGATTAACGCCACTTTACAGTGCTCTCTGGCTTGTTTGACAAGTTTTCTTGCGTTTTCTCTAAGTTCAAGTGTATCTATGAAGTCTTGAAAAAAAACGTTTAATGCAGCTTTAACGCGGGCATCATCGGCTTTAACCTCAAAACCCAATTGGCAAAGGGCTTCGGCGACCCAAACTGCGTTTGTTATTTCCCTTAACTCTTCGTAACGCACTTTACGGTATTTCTCGTGTGATAAATTGTAAGCATCCAAAAAATTCCTCTCGGAGACAACGAAGCCTTCAGCTACCAGCGCATTGTAAAGTTTTCGTTTTGAGGCTTCCATGGTGTAGTTTCTACAGTTGACCAAGGTTCCGACATAGTCGAAGATTATTGCTTTATAGGAAATTAGGTTTCCCTCTTTGGTTGGCTGAAGCTTTTTTGATTTGCCCCAATGTTTGTCCAATTGTAGTTTCCAGAAGCTTTTGGGGATTGCCAATTGCTGCTTCAACTGCCGCGTCATAGGGAATTGCGCCCAAATACCTCAACCCCAACTTTTGCACCGCCAACTCCACGTCATTTGCCCTATCCATCTTCATGTTCTCCACGACCCCGACAATTGGCATATGGAGTTCACATAACAATGAGACCTGTTTTTTGACGACTTCAAACGCCAAAAGCGATGGCGTCGTGACGATCAGGAATTCTATGCGCCTAACCAGCCGAATCAAATCCAATACTGCATCGCCAATCCCTGGAGGCATATCGATAACCAAAAAATCCAAAGTTCCCCACTGGATAACCGACAGTAACTCGATAAGTGCGTTTGAAATGTCTGCTCCACGCAATGGTGCAGGATTGTCTCCGACATAATAAACTAGTGACATATAGGATAAACCTTCAAAATTAGGCGGCACGATACCCTTCTTTTCTTTGGGCTGAAGATTTGATGGTGTACCTAGAATAATGTGAGTTGATGGACCTGTAAAATCCAAATCAAACAAACCAACCTGACAACCCTCCCTTGAAAGAGAAAGTGCTAACGCGGTTGCCACCATACTTTTTCCGACACCACCCTTGCCGCTAGAGACAGCCACGATACGTCCAATATGTTCCAAACGCTCTGTGATCATGCTTGTCCGTGGATCAATCACTCAGATTTTACTCCCTGAATGTTTTCCAGCCAGACGCCACGCCCACTAACGATTTCGAAATCAGGACTACAACATTTAGGGCACTTAATGTAGCTGTGAGCGACCTCAGGAACAAAATGGATGGCTTCAGCGGCGGCTTTATCGAGTTTTCTAAAACTAAACTCCCATGTGGTGCCGCAAACCCTACACTTAAGCGTTGATTTCGCTTTGAGAATACGAAATTTTGCTTTTTTAAATGAGCCCAGCTTGAGCTGGTTAAGTGCAAAACGCAGAATCGGAGCTTCAATTTGCTGGAGTTCACCGACTTTAATGGTAACTTCCGTAACTTCCCTCAGGTTTTCCTTCTCAGCAACTTGTTCTGCAGATTTCAAGACTGCTTCAGCTAAAGCCCATTCATGCATAAAGTTAACTTAGTATTTAAGGAACATAAAAGAATATTGCACCACTTCTCCGTTTAGAGCCTAAAAGAATATCTATGCAGAAAAGAGACAGGGAAGATCCAAGAACCCACAAGGTTGGCTGTATTGGGGTTTTTTAGCATCATAAACATATTGAAAAACAGGATTTTAGTAGCGGACCCCAGAATCTAATTATGGCGTTAGCCGTACCCTATCTCGTGGGTAAAGGGTAACTTCTCGGATGTTCTTGTTTCCAGTCAAAATCATCGTTAATCTCTCAAGCCCCAACCCCCACCCTGCATGCGGCGGCATTCCATAGTCGTAGGCTTGCAGATGACACTTGAACGATTCTGGATTTAGACCCTTCTCAGTTAACCTCTGAATTAGCTGGTCTTTTTGGGCGATTCTTGTTCCTCCAGAAACTAGCTCGATGTAGCGCCACATTAGATCGAAACCTTCGCATATTTCGGGTTTGTCTTCACGTGGTTTGATGTAGAAGGCTTTGGCATGTGTGGGCCAATCTGTTATGAAATAGAAGAAGGGGTAGAGCTTACCTAGAACTCTGAAGGCTTCGGTTGGGATATCTTCGCCCCAAGGGATCGTAACTCCTTGGGATTTGAGGTCGTCTAGGACTTGGTCGTAGGTTAAGCGTTTAAATGGAATTTGAGGTACTTCAAACTTGTATCCAAGCACTGCAAGCTCACCAGTACATTTCTCTTTTACAGCGGTGCTTGCATGGTGTATCACCTGCTCCAGAAGCGCCATAACGTCGGTTGCGTCTGTGAAAGCCGCCTCAATGTCAACTGAAGTGAACTCACTTAGGTGTCTTCTGGTGTGTGACTCTTCGGCGCGGAAAAATGGCCCAACCTCAAACACCTTCTCAAAACTAAGCGTCAATTCTTCTTTGTAGAGCTGCGGACTTTGTGCAAGATAGGCTTTTTGCCCAAAATAGTCCACGCTGAACAATTCTGCTCCACCCTCGGTTGCAGAAGCAATGATTCTTGGCGTATGAACCTCTAAAAACTTTCTTTCAAAGAGGAAGCTACGTATGGCTTCGAGCGCTGTATGCTGAACTTTGAAAGTCGCGATGCATTTTTCTTGGGTTAAGTCCAAAGGTCTTGCGTCCAGTCTAGATTCTATGAGGGCGGGAGTTTTGCCTGTAATATCTATGGGCAACTGTTCGGTGGCTATGTTGAAAATCTTGATGAAAGTAGGAATAACTTCGATTCCTCTGGGTGTCATATTTGTTTTTTTAACGTTTCCTTTAATCCCCAGGCTGAACCTTTTTTGTAGGAGGTCAGATTTTGCCAAAACTTCAGGCTGGATTCTTTTTTTAGGGATGGTAAGCTGGATTGTTCCTTCGCGGTCCTGCAATATAATGAAGCGGATTCCGCCAAGATCACGAATATCTTGGACCCACCCAAAAAGAGTAACCTCTTGACCATCTAATTCTGGTGTAACTTGGCTAGTATAGTGAGTTCTAACCCAGTCGCTGATAGAGTCCAAGTTCATGCTGCTTGCCAACCTTAATCTGCAATTTCAACGCGTAAGGACATTTTGCGTACTTTACTGGCAATTTCCTTCAATGCTTTAAGGTCAAAAGGTAGCTGTGCGCCGCGTTTCCTCTTAAGAATTACCCGAGTTTCGGTGGTTCCATCTGGAATCCAGATGGTATTGATAGTTAAGATACTGAAGGGTACAAAGAGGTCTTCCAGGAATTTGCGGTCGTCAACACCTTGTTCTAAGACTCGGACGTTTTTACCTGTTTCATCGCCGAGAGTCTTGACGATTTTGCCGCCATAACCTAAAAGTTTAGGAACATCTCCGTGTCCAACGAGGATTGCTAGGGTTTTTTCAACCTCAACTGCCTTGTAAAAGCAGACGTTTTGCAGGGAAGGATATTTTTCTTCCAGCGATAGCAGTATGCGAGCTACTTTCAGGTCTATGTCGCTGATTTCGCCAGCTTTGACTTTAGCTGAACATTTTTGGCATAGTATGCCACTTTTTAGGCAGAAACTGCATAGTTCTGTTTTCATTTGGTGTCGTTTTTCCTGCAAAATAGGAGTTTAGCTTATCGTGATTGTCTAGTCAGTGTTATTTCTATCGTGCTGACGTTGGTTGCTGTGTTGCCGTCTTCCTGATCTTGTGGTAGGAACTGGTCTGTTCCGATGCTTATGCTTTTTATTTTTGCGTCTGGCAGGAATCGGTGTCTAACAACTTCGGCGACATCGATGGCTCGACTGATGGATCTTCCGCGTGCTTTTATACTGACTTCTTTTGCTCCGCCGTGGAAGAAGGTGATGCATGCGAGGACATAGTTCATTATTGGTTTCTTGCCGATTAAGACTGCGCTGGCGTTTTCTGTCACGGTTCGCTTCACTCCTAGTTTACTTTTAAGTGGCTTGACTTAAGCTTTTTTTCAAAATAAATACATTGTGGTATGTCAGTTTGCGTTTCCGTTTTTGGAAATTGGCTTATTTCAGTCAATTTTTTGTGTCAAGGAAAATCAGGTTCTAGTTTAGCAGTCAGATTATTAAGGAAGTTATGCAACTATTGTAAAGGTTTAGCTTAACAAAACACCACAAAAGTGACCAAATTGGAACCATTAACTAAACGTTCAATTCAACTCTTAAAAACCCTCTATGAAAAAGGCAAATCCACAAACACATACACATTAAGAGTTAAACAAGACGAACTATCAAACCAGTTGGGAGTAAGTAGACAAGCACTAAATGTGCATTTGCGCAAACTAAAAAACCGCGGTTACATACGCACAGGACGAGGTTTCATTGACGTCACCGAAAAAGGCTTAAGCGCTCTGGGAGTATCTACCACACCAGCTTTCATCCTGCTTAAAGTTTCGCCAATCAAACGCATCCATGTTTATGAGCAAATCCATGAACTGGCAGTTTCCCGGGCGTTCCGCATTGCAGGTGAAGTTGATGCTTTAATTATTGTTGAGCGTGAGAACCTCGATGAAATTTTAAAGAAACTCTACAGTATCGATGGCATTGAGGATACTCGCTCTTATGTTACAATTGAAGTAATCAAATAGGTTAGACAAAAGGTATATTTGATACTTAGCCATCAAAGAGTTAGCCTAAACGGAAGGTACAATTAAATGCCAATATTAGACCCAGTAAAGAAATCCATCGCGCAGCAACACCGGTTGTACATGAAAATCTGCCGAGACTGTGGCTCACGCAATGCTGCAACAGCGGTGAAATGCAGAAAGTGCAAGGGCAAGAACCTGCGCTGGAAGAAACGAGAAATAGTAAAGTAAATTTTTACTTTTCTTTATTTTGCAAAAGATCAAAACTCTACTAGGCTCCTTTTTAGCATATTCCATTTGCTGGGAACCAAACATTTTAATGGACTTTCTACGGACAATTTGATTATGCTAAACAAATGAAAAGTATAGTATTTATAAAATTAATCAGGTTACTATCAAAAATTACCACCTGACTGAACCGTAAGTTCTCCGGGCGGAAAAATGTGCATTATATGCTTTGCGAAACTAAATTTATGGTCAAGCAATCAACGATGCTCAGAGGATCTTTTTGAGCGTTTCCATGTTAAAAACGGTGCTTGCGCAACCATTCTTTATCAAAGGAATGCCTTGTCCACTGACGTTCATGCCTCTAAGAAGTGACCCCATAATTTTCATTTCTTCCCCGCATGCGACTCCCACAATGCCTTCATAATGGCAGTTTTTTAGTATTTTAGGAATACAGGAGCCGCCGGGCAACAAGTAAACATCGTAACCCTTCTTTCGGGCATACTGGTCTGCCTTGTTTACCATACAATCTTCCGAGCAATGTGAGCATTCATAACTCGGGATGTCTGGGTTGAATGATGCTTTACAACGATTATCCATATATTTTCTGGAACAGTGTGGCAGGAAAATTGCTCTCTTCTTAGTCTGTAAAAACCTGCCTCTCTCAATACAGTTGATGGCTTGTAGATCGATCAGGTCCTGAAGCAAAGCAACTGCATCTGATAGGTTGAGTCCAGTTGCTTCTTGGATTCTAAACTTTAGAATCAATTCGTTGAGTGTTGTTAGAAAACTTTTATGCATGCCCTTCTGGTAACTAATCATGGCGATTTCTGTGAAGAAGAACCGAGGGACCTTGGATAGGTCGAATGTGAATTTATAGGGCATAACTTAGCAATAGAAACGTGCGTGCTTAAAAAAATTGCTTACTCACAATCAACTTTTGCTTGAATTGTGTTTTTCCAGGTTTAAACCCAAAAGCTCTCGGATTGAATTGAGGTCATCACGAAGTCGTTTCACCTCAGCCTCAAGATCACTGGCTCTTGTCTGAGCATCCTTCTTTACACTTTCAAGGTTATTTTGCAGATCATGCCTGGAATTAAGCAACTCCAGATTTTGATGCAGGTTTCTAAGGTTTTGTCTAAAACCCAACTGGATTTCTTCAAGTTTATCAATTAATCCTTGCATCTTTGGTTTTTCAATAAGTGTATCGGAATTATCCATTTTCAGAGCCTTGAAAAGTAAAAAAAGAGTGAATGGTTTAGATGCTTATTTGGAACATCATGCGTTCAACAAGTTCTTTGTACCTGTTGCGGATAGTAACCTCAGTAACCTGTGCAATCTCGGCTATTTCTCTTTGCGTCTTACGCTCACCAGTCAATACAGATGCTACATAGCTTGCAGCGGCTGCAATACCTGTTGGACCTCTGCCTGAAGTAAGTTTGAGTTCTTTGGCTGAGGCCAAGATTTTGTGAGCGATTTCTTCTACTTTGCCCTGCATGGTGAGTTGATTGGAGAACTTTGTTATGTATTGGCTTGGGCGCAGCGGTGGGATCGAGTAGTTTAGTTCTCTGATTAGGAAACGGTAGCTTCGCCCAACTTCTTTCTTATTAACTGTTGAAGCTTGAGAGATTTCATCTAGGGTTCTAGGTAAACCACATTGCCTGCACGCTAAATAGATAGCTGCTGAGGTAACGCCTTGAATTGATCTGCCGCGAATAAGACGTTCTTTTACTGCTTTCCGGTAGATAACTGAGGCTGTTTCAAGAATATTCTTTGGAAGGTTTAGGTTATTGGAAATCTTTGTAATTTCGGAGAGCGCAAACGCCAAATTCCTCTCTGTTGCGTCTGAAACCCTGATGCGCCTTTGCCATTTTCTTAGGCGGTAAACCTGCGCTTTCTGGCCTGGCGAGAGGCTTTTCCCGTAAATGTCACGGTCATGCCAGTCGATGGTTGTTGATAATCCTTTATCATGAATTGTGTATGTTAAGGGAGCTCCAACACGGGTTCTCTTTGACCTCTGTTCATCATCAAACGCTCTCCATTCTGGCCCTCTGTCGGCTATTTTAGCGGCAACAACAAAGCCGCAGTCCATGCATACTATTTCAGCGCATTCATAATCACGCATTAGTCGGGTGCTTCCACATTCTGGGCATACTTGAATTTTGGCTGGTTCTATTTTTTGGGGGGCAACTTGATCTTGACTTACTTTTGATTGTTCTTGTAACTTGCTAGCTCTACTCATCTGTTTTTGCTCCGTTTGGTTTTCGAGAGAAGCAAGTACACCGGTTTATTCACTAATTTCTCAGGTTCCCTAATGGATGTTTTAATGACTGCATAAGGAGCTGAAACTGGACCTATGATGTCAAAAACTTTTCCGACAGGGTTTAAGTTTTCATCGACAACTTCAAAGCCGATTTTCGGGGGATTTTCTACCTTCACGACCATGTTTCGTGATGGAGTTACATTTGAAACCTTGCCCAACCTTTGCAAACGCAATTCCCCTCTCGAAAACATGTACGTAGCCGTAACTGGGGATTTAAACGTTTCTGGATGGTATATAAGCTGGAAGAACAAGTATCCGATTTTCCAGTCGAAAGATTATTAAACAGGAAGAGTGGATAAGACTGTGCCTTAAAAGGGTGAGGCTAATATGTCAAAACCATTCTATGTAAAATATGAAGTCCCAAAAGAAATCGTAGATGCAGCCTATGAAGCCCTAACGATTGCTTCAAAATCAGGATCTGTTAGGAAAGGAACCAACGAAGCTACCAAAGCGGTAGAACGCTCACAAGCCAAACTTGTAGTTATAGCTGAAGACGTTGACCCCCCAGAAGTAATAGCACACTTACCACTACTCTGTGACGAAAGAAAAATCCCATATGTCTTTGTTCCAAGCAAAGAGCAACTCGGCAAATCCATCGGCATCGACGTTCCATGCGCAGCAGCCTGCATTATCAGAGAAGGAGAAGCAGCAGGATTGCTCAAAGAAATCGTTACACGAATTGATCAGGTTAAACGAGGAACTCAGTAATGAGTAAAGAAGCAGCTGAAGAACTTATTCCGTCAGAAGTTATACAAGTTATAGGTCGAACAGGCGTAACAGGTGAAATCACACAGGTTCGCGTCCGCATAATGGAAGGCAAAGATAAAGGCAGAATTATCACACGCAACGTTAAAGGACCAGTCAGAGCACAAGACATTCTGATGCTGCGAGAAACAGAAAGAGAAGCAAAGAAAATTACAAGATAAAATAACCTGGAGAATTTGTCATGCCAAAACCGAGAAAATGTTCGTTCTGTGGTGCTGATTTCCCAGCTGGCACAGGCATGATGTGCGTCAAAAACGATGGCTCAATCCTCTGGTTCGATTCTAGCAAATGCAAGAAAAGCAGCTTATCCTTCAAACGCGATGCACGCAAGCTAAAGTGGACTCAGTACTTCGGTAAAGAAGAAAAAGGCAAAGGGTAAAACAGCAAGCTATCTTCTACGTTTCAACCCATTTTTTCCTATTTTTAATCAGACTCGGGTTCGTTTTTCTACTGAAAGCTTATGTTCTAGCGTTCAAGCTCTAAAATTGTGGTTTCAGATTTGCCGCTTCTGTACGTTAGAAAAGAAGTATTCAGCTGGCTAAAACAGGGTAAAAAAACAATTGACATAAGAAAAGGCAAGCCTCTACGTGGAGAAAAGATTGTTTTCCAGTCGGGACCGCATACCTTGCGAGTTAAAATAGTGAAGAGGGAATCTGGGCTGCTTAATGAGATTTTACGATTAGACAATTATATACAAGTTATTCCTTCGGCAGTTGGACTTTGTGACGCAATGGATTATTTGCGGATGATTTATGGTGCCTGCGATGGTGTTTTTACGGCTTATTATGTAGTGTCGTTGAGTGATTCCGAAAAAGGCTAATTTGACAAGTAAATCAAGACAAAAATCTCATATTTTTTACGTTATTAGCAAAAAAAATATTGAAAACGTAATATTTAAATAATAAGCAAAACAATGTTCTCCATAAAAAGAGGAAATAAAATGGTAACATTCAGTGGCTGCTATACAGCTCTAATAACTCCCATGAACCGTAATCGCCAAGTCGATTACGAAGGTTTACAACAAATAGTAGATTTCCAGATAGAAAACGGCGTCAAAGGCATATTGGCTGTCGGCACAACTGGCGAGAGCCCAACCTTAGACTGGAACGAACACACCAAAACAATCGAAAAAGTACATGAATACTCAAGTAACAGGTGTCTAACCATAGCCGGCACTGGAAGCAACTCAACCCAAGAAGCAATAGACGGAACTCAGCATGCTTATGACTTCGGGGTAGAATGCGTCCTGTTAGTGGATCCATATTATAACGGACCAAGTTCTATGGAGATTCGCAGAGAATACATTGAGCCCATCGCAAGCCAATTCCCAGAAGTACAAGTAATCCCTTACATTATTCCAGGCAGAACAGGAACACAACTCTTTCCCCAGGACATCGCAATGCTTCACCAACAGTACCCTAACGTTCGATGCGTAAAAGAAGCCACAGGCGATCTTAAGAACATGGAGTTAACCCGGCAACTCTGTGGAGAAGACTTCGACATCCTCTCTGGCGATGACGACAAAACCTACACGATGATGATTTCACCCGACATTGGTGCAAGCGGCGTTATATCCGTGATCTCCAACATTGTTCCAAGCGCAATAGTGGATATGGTACATTACATAATTGATGGCAATGAGGAATCTGCAAGCGTTATTGCCCAAGCACTCCAACCGCTTTTTAATATAGTAACCGTGAAAACAACTGAGCAAACACCTTACGGCCCCGTTGCATGCAAAGCTCGCAATCCCCTTGCCTGCAAAACACTGATGAACATTCTTGGTATGCCCTCTGGACCCTGCAGGCAACCCTTGGGAAAAATGACCCGTACAGGCTTAGAAGTAGTCCTCACTAGCGCACGCAAAGTCTACGAAACCAACCCCCAGGTCCTCAAGCCAATTGCTGACCACTTTGATGTAGACCTAAAAGAGCGACTATACAACGAGAAATACCTTGAGGGTTTATACTATGCTTAAGTTCTGTGTAGCAGGCGCTGCAGGCAGGATGGGTAATGCCATAGTATCTGAAGCTACTTCAAAAGGACACCAAATCGTGGGAGCCATAGAAGCTCCAAACACTCC
This sequence comes from Candidatus Bathyarchaeota archaeon, assembly GCA_963739495.1. Taxonomy (GTDB): domain Archaea; phylum Thermoproteota; class Bathyarchaeia; order Bathyarchaeales; family Bathycorpusculaceae; genus Bathycorpusculum. The sequence goes on from CAVUAM010000016.1 coordinate 19,251, forward strand.
TGCAATAGGCAAAACGCTCAAGGAACTAAACATAACTAACTCCGACACAAAAATTTTTAGCTCCGACGAACTGAGCGAAGCTGCCAAAGACGCAGATGTCTACATAAGTTTCACATTACCTGCCGCTGAAGTCCTCAACATACCAAAAATTGCTAGCCTTGGAAAACGCATAATCCTCGGAACCACTGGCTTCACCATAGAGCAAAACCGACAAGTGATAAACGCGATGTCAGGCAAAGTTCCAGCCGTGTTCTCACCAAACTACAGTGTGGGCGTCAACATACTCTTCAAATTAGCAGAAGCACTCAAAGCTTTCCCGGCAGGATATGATTTCAGCCTAAGCGAAATCCACCACACAGGCAAGAAGGATGCACCATCCGGTACGGCCAAGAAGCTGGAGCAAATAGTTTCCCAAGCCCGTAATTATACAAAGACGGTTTACGGCAGAGAAGGTATCAGCCCAAGGCAACCAGCAGAACTCGAATCGGTTGCAATACGTGCAGGTGGGGTGCCTGGAATTCACGATGTCATCGTTGCAGGACCATATGAAATGCTACGGATTGAGCACACTGCTTTCTCTCGAAACGTGTTTGCCCAGGGTGCAGTTTATGCTGCTGAATGGCTAAGCAAGCAAAATGAGCCCAGAGTCTTTAACATGGTGGACGTTTTAGGTTTATCTTAACCAGCCAGAACCATTAACTTTTTTATCAAGAACATACAGAGTGAAAAGGGCAGAGGGAGAAAAAATAAACATGCCAAACAAGCGCAAAGTCGCCATATTAGGCGCAACCGGAGCCGTTGGACAAAGGTATATTCAGCTATTGCAAGGTCATCCATGGTTCAAAATTGAGGTGCTTGCCGCTTCTGAGCGGTCAGCAGGCAAAAAATACGGGGATGCTTGTAACTGGCTGATGGAGTCAGACCTGCCAAAAGAAATTGCTGAAATGCCAGTAGTAAATGCTGATGTGGCAACTGTTGAAAAGGCAGGCGACGTAGATTTGGTTTTTTCGTCGATGCCAGGTGATTTGGCTGGTCCAGTTGAGGCTGAATTTGCCGCTATGTATCCGGTGTTTAGTAAGGCAAGTGCTCATCGGATGGAAAAAGATGTGCCGCTTATCATTCCTGAAATCAATCCAGACCATGCAGAGTTAGTAAAGGTTCAGCAGAGGCTTCGGGGTTGGAAAGGCTTTATCTCAACTGACCCAAACTGCAGCACCATCCAAATGGCAATTACATTAAAGCCTCTTATGCAGTTCGGCCTAAGACAGGTAGTCGTTACTACGATGCAGGCTCTTAGCGGTGCAGGTTACCCAGGCGTGTCTTCCCTCGACATAATCGACAATGTTGTTCCTTTCATCTCAGGTGAAGAGGGCAAAATGGAGACAGAATCTCTAAAGATACTGGGGACATTCAACAAAGGAGTCATAAAGAATGCTGATTTCAAGCTTAGCGCAAGCTGCAACCGAGTTAATGTCAAGGACGGCCACTTAGAATCCGTATTTGTAAAGCTAGACCAAGACCCATCGATTGAACAAATCAAAGCTGCCTTCGAAGATTTCAAAGGCGCACCACAGTTGCTCAAGTTGCCAACTGCTCCAAAGAACCCAATCGTTGTTCGCAATGAAAAGAACCGACCTCAACCACGCTATGACCGAGACACGGGTTGCGGCATGAGTGTTGTGGTGGGTAGAATTCGTAAAGATCCGATAATGACTTTCAAGTACATGTGTCTTGGGCACAATACTGTTCGGGGTGCTGCAGGCGGAGGAATCCTGAGCGCGGAGCTGTATGTGGCTAATGGTTTAGCTTAAATGCTGCTCAAGCAGTAACAGTAGAGTCTGGTGTAAGGTGGATGGTTAAGAGAAAGCTTCGTGAACCTTTAGAGGACCGAAAAGGCAGCCTCTTCTTTGACGGTTTCTCAGTTAAGGAATTGGCTGAAAAATACGATACTCCACTGTACGTACTTAGCGAAAAACGCATACGAGATAACTACAACCGTCTACACAACGCGTTAATCAGCAGCTACAAGCACCTCAGAGTCTACTATGCTGCCAAAGCAAACACGAACCTAACTGTTTTGAGGATACTTCAATCAGAAGGTGCTTACCTGGACACAGTTAGCCCAGGCGAAGTTTTCATGGGTCTAAGCAGTGGATTCACGCCCGACCGCATTCTATTCACAGGAACCAGTGTAAGAAATGATGAATTAACGTTTCTCTCAGGTGCAAACATAACTGTTAATGTAGATTCACAATCAGAACTCGATCGCCTTCTTAAGATTTCGGTGCCACCGATGGTTTCTGTTCGGGTTAACCCTGAAGTCGGAGCAGGGCATCACAGCCACTGCATCACTGCTGGTCCAGAATCAAAATTTGGGCTCTGGGAAGAAGAAACAATCCAAACTTACGCTATCGCCAAGCGAGCACGTGTGGAACGCTTCGGAATCCACATGCACATTGGTTCAGGAATATTAGAGCTTGACCCTTACGTTGCCGCAGTCGAAAAGCTTCTGAGTATTGCCAAACGAGTCCACGATGAAGTGGGTATAGATTTTGAATTCATCGACATCGGCGGAGGATTTGGCGTTCCATACAAGCCTGAAGACAAAGACCTTGACCTATCCGAGTTCTCCACAAAAGTCGTCTCAATGTTCAAAGCCAAGGTAAAGGAGTATGGACTAGGCAAGCCATTTTTATGTGTTGAGCCGGGAAGATACCTAGTTTGCGACGCAAGCATTCTATTAACGACGGTAAACACAGTCAAAGAAACGCCCTCCAAAAAGTTTGTCGGTGTAGACGCTGGCTTCAACACACTTGTTCGACCAACAATGTACGGCTCCTACCACCCGATCATAGTTGCAAACAAGGTTGCACAAACCGATAAGGAAACCTACGATGTCGTTGGTCCAATCTGTGAATCAGGCGACGCATTGGCCAAAGACCGGCAACTACCAAAGATTGAGGAAGGTGACTTACTGGCTGTTTTGAACGCTGGAGCATATGGATTTAGCATGAGCTCGCAGTATAACTCGCGACCTCGAGCAGCGGAAATTATGATTCGGCAGGGCAAGACGGTTGTTGTCAGGCAACGTGAACAGCTTAACGATTTAACTTCTAGTCAGCGATTGGCAGAGTGAGTTTATGCGTTTTTGGAAGATGCAAGGATTAGGCAACGACTACATTGTAATCGATAACCAAGACCAAATAATTAGCGATGCAAAGACAGCTAAGTTGGCAAAGAAGCTATGCGAGCGGCGTTTTTCAGTCGGAGCCGACGGGCTTCTACTAGTCTGTAATTCAACGGTTGCCGATGTGAAGATGCGGATTTTTAATGCTGACGGAAGCGAAGCGGAAATGTGCGGCAACGGCATCCGATGTTTCAGTAAATACTGCTACGAAAACGGAATCGCTAAGAAAGATGAGGTTGCTGTCGAGACATTGTCGGGTATTAAACATGTTTGGTTAACTGTGAAGAAAAAAGAAGTCGCCGCTGTCAAGGTAGACATGGGGGCGCCGAGTTGGGAAAGAAGCAGCTTACCCATGAAAGGCAACGGTAGATGCATAGATGCTGACCTGGAGGTCGAGGGCGAACAGTTCAAGGTAACATGTCTTTCAATGGGTAATCCTCACTGCGTAATCTTCGTAAAATGTATCGACTGTTTCCCAGTTGAAGAGATTGGTTCAAAAATTGAAAATGACAAGGCTTTCCCAAAACGCACCAACGTTGTCTTTGTCGAAGTCCTAAATGAGGGCGAGATCAATGTTCGGGTTTGGGAGCGGGGCTGCGGAGAAACCTTGGCTTGTGGCACTGGGACCTGTGCCGCCGTGGCTGCCGCAAACAAGTTGGGAAAAGTCGGCGACAAAGTCACCGTTCACGTTTTAGGCGGAGACCTCCAAGTTGAAGTTGGAAAAACTATTTATCTAAATGGTGCCGCCGAGAAGGTTTACGAAGGCGTATTGTTCAAGGAGCCATAAAGCATGACGTTTAAGTATGCCAACCGAATAAATCGGTTACCGCCATATCTTTTTGCCGAAATCGAGAAAATCATAAAAGAAAAGAAAGCCCTAGGTATCGATTTAATTTCTCTAAGCATTGGTGACCCTGACCTTCCACCTCCGCCCTTTGTTATCGAAGCGTTAAAGCAGGAAGTTGCTGACTTAAAGAACCACAACTACTCGTTTAGTCAGGGTGAACCTGATTTCCGGCAAGCAGTGTCGGATTGGTATAAGAAACGCTTCAACGTTGACTTAGTTCACGATCAAGTAGTCGCAGTTTTAGGCTCCAAGGAGGGCATAGCCAACATCGCGCGGGCATTCATCAATCCGGGCGACCAAGTTTTGGTGCCTGACCCGGCTTACCCAGTTTACGCTAACGGAAGCACGATCCTCTGCGATGGATCCGCTGTTTCAATGCCGCTACTGGAAGAGAACAACTTCCAACCCGACTTTGAGGCAATTAATCCTAAGAAAGCCAAAATGATGTTCATCAATTACCCAAACAACCCTACAGCCGCAACCGTGGACAAAAAATTTCTCAAACAAGCAGTGGAGTTTGCCAAAGAACACAAAATTATTCTATGTTATGATAATGCCTACTCTGAAATCTCCTTCGAGGGGTACCAAGCGCCTAGCATCCTTGAGATAGATGGGGCGATGGATGTGGCTGTTGAGTTTAATTCGCTCTCTAAAACATTCAACATGACGGGTGACCGCATAGGCTTTGCTGTGGGGAACGAGCAACTTGTCGCTGGATTAACAAAAGTTAAATCACAAATTGATTCGGGACCGCCGGTTTACACGCAGAAAGTCGCAGTTAAAGCTCTCGCAGCCTACAATAGTCAAGAAGCGCCTGCGTTCCTTAAGAAAAACAACCAAATCCTCCAAGAACGGCGCGACGTGTTAGTCGATACGCTATGCAAAATCGGTTACCAATGCGACAAGCCCAAAGCAACCTTCTACGTGTGGGTCAACTGTAGGGGGGACTCCATGAAGTTTGTAACACGGCTGCTTGATGTGGGCGTGGCGGTAACGCCAGGTGTTGGCTTTGGCAAATACGGCGAAGGATACGCGCGTATAACGTTTACGCAACCCAAGGAACGCATCGCCGAGGCTTGCCAAAGAATAGCCGACGCATTCAAGTAAAACCCTTTTTTGGCTTTGTTTTATTTTCTAACATAGACTATACTTGTTGGGAATGCCATCTTTGCACCTTCTTGTTCAAAGGCTTGTTTAATTGTAAAATTGATTTTCTGTTGTGTTTCAAGATAAGTAACATAGTCTGCTTAGTTAACGAGGTAGCTAATCTCAAATTTTAGGCTGGAATCACCAAAATCGGTAAAGTGTGCACGTTCAAACTCAGCTGTCTCGACGCTCTCGATTATCTCTGTAATCACAACATAGAGAAAGCGCCTACGGATCAAGCGATCTTTCTCCAGTAAGTAGACAAAAAAATTAGTGGTAAACCTAAAAATTGAAAGAAAAGATAAGAAAAGTTAGCGCCGTTATTTGGCAGCTGCTTTTGCGAGTTTCTTTAGAATTTGGTCTTTGGCGATGGTGTAGGCGATTGCGTAGTCGAAGAGTCCTGATGGCTCAGCGGTTGCCCGTTTAATCATTTCTGTTTCGGTTTTGATTTTTAGTTTGCCGATTGCTAATGCGCCTATGCCGTAGGCGCCGGGTTTGAGTTCTTTGCCGTCGTCGTTTGGAGCTAAGCCTTCGACGCCGAGTGGTTTTATAGCGTTGATGTCTGCAATGATTTTACAGTTGGGGCTTTTGTTTAGGTCTGCTGCAGATAGAAGTTGGATTCCGCCTGCGCCTGCTGATAGTATGATTTCTGCGTCTTTGATGGCTTCGGCTGTCTGTTCTGGTTTTGTGACTTCGACGACTTTGACTCTTTGGGCGCCGCATTCTTGGTTGATTTTGTAAGCGACAACTTGCCCCTTTGTCAATGCTCGGCTGGTGATGGTTACGTTGGCTTTTTCTGCTGCGTAGATTCTAGCTGCTGTCTGGCCAACTGGTCCTGTTCCGGCTAGGACGGTAACGTTTTTGCCCTCTAAGCTTCCGAAGCCTTTTTCCATGGCTGCTCCGAATGTTTTGGCGACAGCGGCTGCAGCTGTTGAGTATCCTCCGCGTGGGTCAACGATGATGCTGTTTCCCCATGGGGCTGACTTCATGGCTTTCTGTGTTGCTTCAACTACTTTTTCAACCATTTCAAAGTTGCTTCCGTTGATGAAGACCTTTGTGTGCTTTGCACCTTCGGGACCACGCGGAAACAGTAGGTCAAAAACGATTTTTGGAGCATCTTCGCTTGTTACATTTTCGTACTTAAATATCATTGAATCTGGAAATGCATCTATAGCTACGAGCATGTCAAATGGACTGCAATATTTGTCTGTATCGAGGAAAACGAAAACTGTTTTATAACTTGGTGGTTGTTGTGCCAATTTTTACACCTTACCCTGTTTGAGAATGCAGTTTAACGATTTAAGAATTATCCAAAACCTTCTATACCGCAACCATTTAATAATCAAGCCCTCAGAATTCTAATAATAAAATCAAGAAGGCACACTAACCTTGTCGATAAACCAGAACCTAGAAAAACTCTCCAATGCCTGCGGAGTAACAGGCAGAGAAGAACAAGTTAGAAACTTGATGGTTCAATTAATGACTCCGTACGCTGACGAAATCCAAGTAGATAGAATGGAAAACGTAATAGCCATAAAAAAGGGCAAAGCCAAAGCACCAAAAATCATGTTGGCAGCCCACATGGATGAAGTCGGGTTAATGGTGAAAACAATCACGAAAGATGGTTTTCTACAATTCTCTAAGATGGGTGGCATCGACGACCGTATTCTTCCAGCCCAAAAAGTCACGGTCTTTACCAAAAAAGGACAATTCCCAGGTATAATCGGTTCCAAACCGCCACATATCCAAAAAGAAGAAGAACGAAAAAAAATCATAACCTACGATGATCTCTTCATCGACGTTGGCGCAGAAAACAAAGAAGACGCCGTCAATCTTGGCGTTACAATCGGCGACCCAATAGCTTTTGACATAAAATATATCAAACTGGGCAAAGATGCAGCGATGGGCAAAGCGTTTGATAATCGTGCTGGATGCATAACGATGGTTGAAACCCTAAAAATGCTGGGAAAAACTGATTGTACTGTCTGCGCTGTCGGCACTGTCCAAGAAGAAGTCGGTTTACGCGGAGCTGCAACAGCAGCCTTCGGCGTTGACCCAGACCTCGCAATAGCTCTAGACGTCACTATCGCCGGTGATGTTCCAGGCGTAAGAGAATTCGACACTAGCGTAAAGATGGGCAAAGGGCCTGCACTTACAATTTCCGATTCTGGATTGATCACCCACCCAAAGGTTTTGCGATGGCTTAAAGAAACTGCGGAAGAAGAAAAAATTCCCTATCAAATCGAGTCAGGCTTGCTGGGAAGCACAGATGCAGCAAGAATCTCCATCACGCGTCAAGGTATCCCAAGCGGAAACATCTCCATCGCCACAAGGTACATCCATAGCCCAGTTGGAATGCTCAGCCTGAAAGACATAGAGAATAGCGCAAAACTAACAGCTACAGCCATACAAAACGCAACAAAATACTTCTAAACATTCAGAGACTAAACTTATGTCCACTGAAGAACTTTGCCAAAAGCAATCACACACTTTCGAAGTGGCTAAAACTGCGCCCAAGGCGTATTATTAGCCCTTGCAGAGCACATTGCCACCAGTGGAAAAAACGAGCTGATCCCGAAAATCGCCACTGGTTTTGGCGGAGGCATTGGACGTTGCGGTTCGATCTGCGGCGCTTTAACTGGGGGTATCATGGCAATAGGTATCAAGTACGGAACTAATGAGTCTGGCTAGAAAAACGGGCAAAAGCCTACGCGAACGCACAAACTCTCTATAAAAAGTTCCAAAAGCAGCATGCCAGCATAATGTGCATAGACCTATTCAAGTACGACTTATCGAACGCGGAACAAGCAGCTAAAGCTCGGCAAGATGCGCCTTTGAAAAAGTATGCACAGGCTTAATTAAGTCAGTTATTCAAAACTTCGTTGCCCTTGAAAATCCATAGAGCATTTCTGCGGTTATCATCTAGGCAACTGTTTTAAACTCTTCTCTCCTTCTATCTATTGCTGGTCTTTGCATGAGTAAACCTGACAAATTCACTGGTCGATTCGAGTTTCTAGAACACACCGCAGACATCTATGTTCAAGCACACGGAAAAACAATGGAGGAAGCCTACGAAAACGCGGCGCTTTCCATGTTTGAAACCATGACCGACTCAACCAAAATCGCCCAGTCCAAAGAAGACACAGTTGAAGTGGAAGCTGAAGACCAATACGCGCTCCTCTACAACTGGCTTGAGGCGCTTCTGGTCAAGTTTGAAACCGAAAACATGCTGTACTCAAAATTCCAAATAACCGATTGGAAAGAAACAGCTGAGAGCTTTAAATTTAAAGCAAAAATATGGGGAGAAAAATTTAACCCCGAAAAACATCCACAGAAAGTCGCTGTTAAAGCAGTTACCTACCACCGCATGGTGGTAATCCGCGAAGTGGACAGGGTAATTTTGGAGTTTATCCTCGACATCTAAACGAGCTTCAGCTGCTTCAGTTCCGTGAACAGTTTTTCAACCATAGGTTCAGGCGGCTGATCCAAGGTTTTTGTTTCAAGTTCTATGAAGGGAACCTTCTTTTCCTTGTAGAATGCTATAAGTGGGCTGGTTTGTTCTTGGTAGACTTTGAGTCGGTTCTTTATAGTCTCGGGGTTGTCGTCTGTTCGCTGATAGAGGGGACCACCACATTTGTCGCAGACACCTTCAACTTTGGGCTTTAGGAATTTTACGTTGTAGACTGTACCGCAGTTTTTGCAGATTCTTCGCGTGGATAAACGTTCAATAATTATCCAGTCGGGAACGTTTAACTGCATAATGACGTCGATTTCTGTTATGCCGTCAAGTTTTTTGGCTTGGTCAATCGTACGTGGGTAACCGTCGAGTATGAATCCTTTTCCTTTTGAGATCTTAGCTAAGTGAGCTTTTAGCACTTCAACGACAACGTCGTCTGGTACTAGGGCTCCTTTTTCCATGTAACTTTTAACTTTGCTGCTAAGTTCCGATTTCTCCTTTACAAGTTCGCGGAAAATGTCTCCCATCGAAATAACGTCAACGCCTAGTTTGGCTTGAAGACGTGAGGCATAGGTTCCTTTCCCTGCGCCAGGGGCTCCGAAGATGATGGCTTTCAACATTCTGATTATACTCCTGTTAATCTCCTTCTTACATTAGAGATACATAATTAAGTTTTATTATGGGCACTATTTATGATTGTTACAAGACACTGAACAACGACAAAAAGGTGTAACGGTTGCATACTAAACAAGTAGGAAAAAATCTGTACATGGTGGAGCTAAAGACCGGCGGCTTTGATCACTTAATTTGCAGCTACGTTATTACGGGCGAAAAGCCCTTTCTTGTAGAGTCTGGACCCACATCTTCAGTGCCAAATCTGCTCAGCGGCTTAAGGGAGCTAAACATCAACTTTGAAGATGTCCAGTATGTCGCAGTCACCCATGTCCACCTTGACCATGGAGGCGGCGCAGGTACGCTACTCAAGTCGCTGCCAAACGCCAAAGTCATCGTTCACCCACGCGGAGCACCCCACCTTATCGACCCAGATCGACTCTGGCCCTCCTCCCAATCAGTCCTTGGGTTCATAAGCGATATCTTCGGCAAACCTGAACCTGTCCCCAAAGAGCGACTACTCCCAATGACTGAAGGCTCTTTTGATTTAGGATACGGCGCCAAATTAACCGTTTCCGAAACGCTTGGTCACGCTTCTCATAACTTGAGTTTCCAAGAATCGTTAAGTGGAGGGGTTTTTCCAGGAGATGCCGCTGGCACTTATCTTCCAGAATTCGACGTTATAGTACCGACTACTCCGCCGCCTTTCCATCTTGATGCAGCCTTGGCTTCGTTAGATAAATTAATCAGTTTAAACCCGACTGCACTTTACTTTAGCCATTTCGGAAAAGCCATTGATGCAGTCCAGCGCCTTAAAGACTACAAGGTTCAGCTTCAACTATGGGCAGACATAGCAGAGGATGGGGTTAAGAAAAATCAGGGTTTAGAGGAAATCCGTGACAGAATAATCAAAGAAGATAAAGTGATGAACCAAATAATCGGTTATGTCCAATCCCATCAGATTTATTCAAAAACAATGTTGGAAAATTGTGTTCGAGGATTCATCGAATACAGCCAACAAAAGATTGCTAAGACTCAGTCATAAACGTTTTATAACCTGGCTAAACTTTTTGTTTCAATGGTGAAAGAGTTTTGGGTGAAAGTGAAAGTAGAGGCGCTCCCGAGCGAGTGCCATTAGAGAAAGTTAACGATTACATGTGGCAGATTCCTAAGTATAAGCCTGGGATGAAGGTTCCAGGTATGATTTTTGCCAACCAAGCGCTTCTGGAGAAGATGCAGACTGACCGGACACTTTGGCAATGTTCAAATGTGGCGCAGTTGCCAGGCATTTACAAACATGCAATCACGCTTCCTGATGGGCATGAGGGGTATGGTTTTCCAATAGGCGGCGTCGCTGCGACCGACTATGAGAACGGGGTAATCAGCCCAGGCGGCGTCGGGTACGATATAAACTGCGGAGTACGCTTGCTATCAACAACGCTCACAGAAAAAGATGTGCGTCCCAAGCTGGCGCCTTTAGCAGAAACCATTTTTCGCAACGTTCCTTCAGGGCTTGGTAGCCGCAGAAAAGACTTCACCATATCTCCAAGAGACTTGGAAGCATTAGCAGTTGAAGGTGTTCAGTGGCTTATTGAACGTGGATTAGGATGGGCAGGAGACGCAGACCATTGCGAAGAAAACGGACAAATGAAAAACGCCAATCCCGACAAGGTTTCAAACACCGCTAAAAACCGCGGCTTAACCCAAATCGGCACTCTGGGCTCAGGAAACCACTTCCTTGAAATCCAGAAAGTTGACAAAATCTTCAACCAAAAAACAGCCAAAGCCTTCGGGATTACGGGTGAAGGTCAAGTTACCGTCATGATTCACTGTGGCTCCAGAGGATATGGTCATCAAGTCTGCTCAGACTACCTAAGAGTCATGGAGCACGCAGTTCAGAAATACAAAATATCCCTGCCCGACCGAGAATTAGCCTGCGCCCCCGGATCCAGCCCTGAAGCACGCGATTACATCGAGGCAATGGCGTGTGCTGTCAACTACGCATTCGCAAATCGACAGGCGATTATGCATTGGGTTCGGCAGAGTTTCCAGCAAGTTTACGGGCAAGACCCAGAAAAATTCGGCTTAAAACTCGTTTATGACGTTGCCCATAACATTGCGAAGGCTGAAACCCACAACATTGACGGAGCCCAAAAGAAAGTCTGGGTTCACCGTAAAGGCGCAACACGCGCTTTCCCAGCTGGGCACCCTGACGTTCCAGAAGATTACCGTAGTGAAGGGCAACCTGTACTTATTCCAGGCAGCATGGGCACAAGCTCATGGGTTTTAGTGGGCTCACAAAAGGCGATGGATTTGACTTTCGGTTCTACAGCACATGGCGCAGGCAGAATGATGAGTCGCTCCGCAGCTAAACGACAGTATTGGGGGGGCGATATCAAGACCGGTTTGGAGAAGCGGGGTATCGTGGTTCGCGCTGCCTCTGCGTCGGTGTTGGCGGAGGAGGCTGACGCAGCGTACAAGAATGTGGATGTAGTTGCGGATGTCAGTGACAAAGTGGGCATTGCAACTAAAGTGGCGAGACTTGTTCCATTAGCAGTCGTAAAAGGTTAAACTCTCCTGACTATTGCAGATGGAATTTAGTCTTTTTTGTCTTTTTTCTTGTTTTTTAGTCTTTTACCTAATTTGGGTAATTGTATTTTAAGGGCTAAACAAAGGAATTATGGAAAATCAAAGCAGCACAATCGCAAGCAGGAACCAGTGTTTGGTTAATAATCAGATTAGGCTTCGATATAGCGGATTTATCGTTTTTACAACCCAGTTACTAGGCGTAATTACAGGCCTCATCTTCACGCTGCTACTAACCCGAAGCATGACTGTATCAGAATTTGGCATATGGACAAACATCTTCGATTACACCCCATACTTCATGCTCATTGCTGGGGTTTTACCCTTCTGGGTAATCCGCTTCACCGCAAGACAAAAAGAGGGAACAACCAAAACCGCCGTTTTAAGTCAGCTCATCTTTGGCATTGTAGGTACCCTGATCTATTTACCAGCAGTCTATTTCATTTCAAACGCTATCGGAACAAGCACCTATCTGCCAATTTATCTAATCGCCGGCTTCTACATTTTAACTTACTACTTGATCACCGTTTTCGAATCGGTATTACAGGCCACCAAACCCCAAACAACTGGATATGGCTTCATAATTCAGGAAATAGTCAAAGTAGTAATCGCACTCATCGTAATCTTAGTGTTCAAACAGGTGTTTCTCGGCGCAATTTTAGCATTAGTAATTGCCCCAACAGCCCAAACATTATATTATTGTTATCTCTTACGGGGTTATTTTAGAGAAAAAACAAATTGGAGCTACCTCAAAGAATGGCTAAAGGGTGCACCAGCGCTCCTATACAACATCGCTGGTTCCCAGTTGCTATCATTCGTTTTCATTTTACTCTTTATATACGGCGGATCAGAAGCTCGAGCATATTATCAGGCCTGTTTAAGTTTCACCACAATTGTCGGCTACGCTTCGTCATTGGCTGTTTCCCTGTATCCTAAACTGCTGTCTAATTCCTGTTCAAAGGAAGAGGTTGGAGTATCCTTTAGAACTGTGATGATGTTTGCGATTCCACTTGCCGCCTTAAACATGGTGATGGCTGTTTCATTTTTGACTGTCCTCAATCCTTCAAACCAGTCCTACGGCGTTGCTTGGCCCATCCTGATTGCATTAACCGTTGACACTTTAGTAGTAATGGTCAGCAACTTCTATTCGCAATGTCTTATGGGCGTCGAAGCGTTTGATGCAGAAGGGCAAATTTCACTCCGCAAACTTGTCAGAAGCAAAATCTTCAAAGTATTTAGCATCCCCTACATCCAAGCGGCGATAGCTCTACCAGCAACCTATTATGTCCTCACACAGTTGTCTGTGGATGGGCCTATTGAGATCGCGGTCATTTTTGTGGTGATATTAATTATGGTTCACCTTGGAACCTTCTTTGGACTTTATGCCTATATGCGGCATAGTGTACATATACCAGTGGCTTGGAAAAGCTTAGCCAAATACATTCTATCGGCTTTAGCCATGGGATTTGTTCTCTATCTTCTCCCAACTACCATGACGCTGTCAACGACAATAGCTAAAACTGTAGGGGGCTTTGCGCTCTATATAGGGTTACTGTTGATTATTGATGAGCAAGCAAGGGAACTTGTTAGGTTGATTTGGCAAGAAATTGACTTTACCCTAAAGCAGTTGACGCATCGAGGGAATCATTCAAGAGAAAACGGCGTCGTGGCAAGTGAAAATTAATATCCCTAAAGGAGGCTAATTTAGTTTAAGCGATTTTTCCGCTCGCTTTAAGTGGTTATCCTTGAAGGATGAATGTGGTATCTGTGGCAGAGTTATGCGAACAACCTATATGCGGCAGTGCCAACGCTGCAAAAAGTTGTTCTGCCGCGACTGCATGACGCCTGATGTTGCAACCGGCGATCCGAATTCGATGCTTTGTCTTCATTGTGCTAGACGGATAGTTTCGCCAAGGACCGTTTCCAAGTGGGCTGGGCTTGAGGGTCACCTAAAGTTTAGAGCAGCATTCACAAACAACGTTAAGCTAACCTTTGCACGTATTGATGGGTTAATCGGAAGTAACCTTCCAATGGCTGCGTATAGAGATGTCGTTTGGTGGAGCAACGCATCTTCAAGTATCCATGCTAAGGCTTGGTTGAATGTCGGTTGGGAAGTGCAGGAAGCTAACCTCAAAGAGGGTTACGTTGTATTCAAGAAAGTACGTAATGTGGCATTTAAGAAGTCGAGGAAGAAAAAACTGGAAATTACCCAGCCTTTCACACCTGTACCAGTACATAGGCTCAAATCAAAGATCCCGTCAAATACGAAAGTGTCAAAGCTCTACGCGAGAATCAAGAACCTTGAACGGCAACGAGCCATGCCGCGCCAGCCGGTTAGGGGCTTTAAGTTCAAGTCTTCGCAGTATCAGAAGCGACTTTACAAAAATGATGAAAAACCAAAATAGTAACAGTTTGCTTATGGATTTGCGATGCCCCCTTGCTTGAACGAACAGTTAACTTGAAAATCGAAGAAACATATCCAAAATTAAAAACTGCTCTGGTTGAGAAGGACTGCAGAGTGGTGTTTGAAGAGCCGCCCAAGCAAATCTGTTTTAGGCAGGGCTCGCTTTGGGGAATATCTCCTAAAAACGCAAAGAAAATCGTTAAAGTAAGCTTGGAACCAGCAGGCGATGAAACTAGGGTAAGTTGTTCTTCTATGTTGGCTTCTGACTGGAAAAACATAACTCTATTCGGTTGTGCCTTCGCGTTTGTCCTTGTAGTCCTATGCGTGTGGATGGCTACCGACTTAAACACAGTGTTGGATATGCATCAGTCTAGTTTTTGGAGCTGGTTAATTATGGTTGGGACTAAAGTAAATTCAGCGGCTGCTAGAACATTCATTAATTTAATGTGGGTTCTGGCAGTTTTTCTTACGGTAATAATTTTTCTTGAAGGCGCAATTGTAATCAACGTGCATTCCAAGATAGATGCGTTTGCTGAAGATATTTTAAATCATTTAGTCTGAAGTTTTATGATATTTGTTTTCCGCATTTCTCACAGAAAGCAGCGTATGTTTTGTTGCTTGAACCGCAATAAACGCAGAACTTGTTCCCTTCCAAATCAACGGGCACTGCTGGGGGACCACTTGGTCCAACAAACGTAGACGTTTGCAGTGGTAGCAATTTTGGTTTTCTCACCGACCAGACCGCAACACTTATCGAAACAACAATTGCGAATATTATCAGAACGAAGAACAACGGATTGTCTGAGATTAAGTTGAAGGAAAGCGGCAAAACTGGCTCAACACTTGGTCCGGGAATTGTTGGAGACGATGAATCGTTGGGTGTTGGTTGAGTTGTCTGGCCCGGTAAGGTAGCACTGGGTGAATCGGTTGAACTTGGCGAAATGGGAGGTGTTATTGTTATGGGAACGATATACTGTTTATTTTCATTTATAGAGTAAATGTAGGCACTTTGTCCCTGGAACTCATCGGGCAGCTGCCCAATCATAAAACCATCCCCAGTGGTTTCACAGTAATAGTAGGTTTTGTTAGAGCCTTCGGGGTAAGTCCAATAGGTGCCATGAAGGTTGTTTCCTAGAATGCCAACAGCATAATGGTCGGGAGGATTAATGTACACTGTACCATAATCCATAAGAAGAGTTAGAGTTGCAAAAAGTATGGATGTGTCCTCGCAGTCTCCACCGTCATCCACCAAAGTTTCTATCGGAAACCGTGGGTACTCATCATGCCCCGTCGTCACCGAATCAGACGTATAGGGTAAGCTTTGGACAAACGCCAACACAAAACTAACTGTATCGAAGGAATTGTATCCTAGCCCGTTTGCGGTGTCATTTAATTCTTTAGCCAAGCTTTGTACATAGACATCTTTGGTTGTTGTGCAAAAACCATAACCTGCCGGTCCATCACTGGTTCGAGTGGAAACGGGAACTGACTTGTAGGCGTTGTATAAATCTACTGGAATGCTAAGATTCCAAGTCCAATGCTGCCCATTGTAATCCCAATCGAACGACTTATCATAATAGTCACCGGTCTGTGCTGTTGCTTTGAGCGGAAAGGTCATGGAGGCAGATAGTGCGAGAGCTAAAATTACTACAAGCGTTAGTTTGATTGATTTTTGTTTCAGCTACAATCCGCCCATCTTAACCATTTCTACGTCGAAAACAGTTTACAATCTACTGTTTAAGACTTGTCCCAAATCAGGATCTCTTGATTGCTGTCGAACGCCTATACAAAGTGGTCAAGCTATAAACGTTATAGCTCAAAATCAAGCTAAACCAACACTTTAAGGTAAGAAAAATAGTCTAGATAAGAAGCAGACAGTAGCATGGTTGGGAGCACAAACAGCAGCACATAGATTGATGCTACCAATCCAATCCTGTCCCACACAATCTCCTTCTTAAATATCCGTTCCTGAAAGGTGTAGATCATGAAGGCCAAAAACCAGGTATAGCAAGTAATAAAGAAAATTGTAGAATAAAAATTAAGAAAAGCTAGAAAAGCGCATCATAGAAGCGCAAGGTTTCCCAAATCAAGAGTCTGTGGCTAAAGTCAAGTTTTCCTCAGTCAAACCTTTTCGCCAGTTTTATTGTACGGATAAGTCATGCTTGTTGATAATTTGTTTTACCGCGTGTTAAGTTAAAAACATTTGGCGGGAGATGTTTATTTTTGTTTGATAATGCCGTAGCTTTGTTTTTTCCATGCGTCACGGAACTTATTGTAGTAATCGATGGGCTGAAAAACAGGCGCATAAGTCAGAGGCCATTCAAGTCCACATTTGCAGATTGCGTAGACCTCTTTCTTTTTTAGGTCAGCGCAAATCTGAAGCAGTTCCTTTCTGCATTTTGGGCAATAGTATGGTCCGTTTACCATTTGTTTTGCGTCTTTAGTCAGGATTTTCATTCGGCTGCCTGGAATTTTCTTTCTTTCTTTTCCTGAACTCATCTTTTCAACCTGACTTCTCATTAAGCATGAACCTTCAACAAGATATACTCTTCCGTCTCCTAAATAGGAATTCATGGATGACTGCTAACCATATAAAAAATTAAATGAACTAATTTAAATCTAATAATTTTTCAGTAATATAATAACCAGCAACTACAACAACTATGAAAATAATAACACCTAATGTCAATGCAACAAGAAGGTCACTCATGAAGCTTCTAAATGCGATTGCAGCTAACAGAACAGCAAGAACAATGTAGCCTACAGAGACAATTTGTTTTATCATTCTTTTTAATTCCATTGCTCAATATGCTATGCGCTATGATGTTTTAAGTATTTGCATCATGAGATAGAATAGTTTTTTTTCAAAAATTTTTTTACACTAAAAAAGCTTAAGCCAAGATTGAAATACAAAATTTATTCTCTTTTCATTTCACAAATATTCCACGGATAGGTTTAGAGCCTCACTTTCTTCTTTGCAAAATAGTAAAGTTCTCTTCTCAAAAAGTGTTAAGTGGAGCTAGTTCATCGATACTGTTTAGGGAAAAAATTGCGTGATGTTTGCACCTAGCTCCCAACCTCCTATTCTTCCTTCTAGGTGCAAGCATTACTTCCTAAACCAATTGAACAAAGAGTTTCTTGATTTTAACTGTGTGTGAACTTACGGCATGCGCTAACTTAGTCAAAAAATAAGAAGGCCTAAACAGTAATCCTACTTGCCGTACCAGTAGACATTGAATTTTTCATTGCACTCCTGAGTTCTTGCAGTTTAAAGTCTGCTCGACAGAACTAACTTCTTTCAGCCTCTGCAGGTCTTTCAGTAGACCAAAATGGGTGATTGCTATCAGGTCTTGTTACTTGCTGGGGTGTTTTGCATTTGGGGCAACAAACAACTGTTTTTGCCAGGCACATAATTTATCCCTAATTTATTATGATGCTCGCTGTCATTTAACATTTTTTGCAGGAATGGGTGGGGTCTACTTAAGGTTTCAATTCAACATACAATATTCTGCTCTCATAAGAAAACGCCAGAGAAACTTCATTATCTTGAGGCAATTATTTTTGTTTATAAGATGTGGAACCTAAGTCTAACTAAAGCCGATTTTCATATTTAGAGGATATTTGCTATAATTCCATAAAAGAATGCAATTATCAGTATTATTCCAGCAACTATACTTATCTTAAAAAGAATAGAGTATACTCGAGCAATTCTGCGTAATTTCCATAAAGCTACAAAATAAGCAATCCCAAAAATTAATACAAAGAGAAGTGAGAGAGGAAATGGAATTAGTTGATACGCCATAAATCAGGTATAGCACTTTTGCTATTTAAAAGCCATAGAAACTATGCTCCAAAATTAGTGGAAAAGCTAAGAAGATACAACAAAATGCTCCAAGGAGTATACCAATCTCTTTAAGCATAAACTTAATTCTCAAAAATACAAATATAATATTTAGCTTCTTTACACTTCAAAACTAGTTGTTAATGATTGTGAGCTGTCAATAGCTGCTTTGCCTATTTCTGCGCATAACTCTATTTTGCTGGCTTTTCTAAAAATTCAAATACATAAACTAACCTTGATTAAATGAGAGGTATGTTTTAAAATGAAGAAATTCTCACAAGATGCCTTCAATAGATTACTTAAACAGTACAAAGCATTAAGTGTTGAAAGGTTAGAAATAGAAAATGAGATTCTGAGGTCCTATGAATCTTTAACTGTTGACACCGTTGTACCAATAGCCTCTATATCAACTTCCGATAAATTCAAGACAATCATATCTTTGAGGGAAAGGTTGAAAATCGCAAACATAGAAATGAAGAAGATTGATCGGAAGATTTTGAAATTATTCAAAGATAACTAATTTTATCTTTTTCTTTTACTTCAAAACTAGTTCTTAATGACTTCATAGGCAAATAGTAAGGTAACGATTCCGGTAGCAATGGTTGCAATATAAATTAGAACGCCAATAAATTCTAGACTCCTAGTAGCAATTAACCATAGAGACAACTCAACACTGCCCAACACAATCAATACAGTACCCATAGCTTTTCTGTGATTAGGCTTAAAATAAGACAAAACTACTCCAACAAATAAGATAGTTAGTGGTAACATAAAGAACAGAATAAGACCAAAATAGAATGCCGATACAGGTGTCATTGCTTTCTAATTTCTATGGATAAAATTTAAGGTTTTACATTATGCGAAACGCACGCTCAAAAACAAGTTCTAAATGGTTGGAAGCAACATAGATGATTTGCACATTTAGAGCACACTACATTTTGTTGTATTCATACTACAATCACATTTGTTCTTATTCTACCTTGAAACTAATCTGACTGGAGATGTCCTTTTGGTTCATTGTCATAGTTGTGGGAAGGAAGTTGAAAAACCCTCAAGAGTATTGAAAAACCATAGTTTTACTATTCAAGCCTATAACTGTGAAAAATGTCACCACAACTTCAAAGTCACAGTAAATCAATCAATGTATATGTAACCTTTCAAGGCTTTCTTACACTCCAAAACTAGTTTTTAATGGTTAATAGTTGCTATTCTAGACATAGCATATTTCTTTGTACTAATCAAAATGGCTAAGATATTTGATACAAACATCGTAACAAACATTAGAAATGGAATATTCACCATTTCCATTGGTATAGAAGAGCCAATCAGATAAGGTCTTTGCTGTATTGGCTGAGTGTAAGTTGGCGTAACATAAAGAGGAGACCAGCTAGCTACAGCACCAGCCTAACTAAGCTGAAATTCACATTTAGAGCATATTTAATTTTAGAAAAATCTTTAAAGAATAATCATCATTAAATTATAACTATGTTTGCGATGTGGATTCCTACTGCAGACCCAAATACAGTTATCATTTTGTTTCCTTTTGCAATAGCTATCTTAATTGCTATTCTCAGTCTCTTTTATTGGGCAAGTCAGAATAGTCAAGTTCAAAAGGTAACAACAGAAGGTCAGGACTATTTGAAGTGCCCCCTATGTGGAGAGAAACTTTACATAATTGGGAATAATGACTTCAAATGTTCCCACTGTGGAGCTATTATCCCTTACAGAAGTATAGCTGAAAACAATAATCTTACTTAGTTATTAATTCACGCTCCAAAATTAGTTGTTAATGGTCATTAAATAGCTCCTCTAGCACTCAGGTTAGCTCCAAGTCTAAGGATGTATCTGAATGAAGTTTAAGTGTGTGAAGTCTGAGTGTGCAATATGTGGCAAAGTTTCTCTGATACAACTATTCATTAGAAGTAATGGACAACTATCCTATGGTAGAGCTAGACATTACACAGGACAACTAAATGGTAAGCCACAGTTTGAATATCATCCTCAAAGCATGGAATCTCTGAAAACTTTATTAAAAACTCAAGGTACTTCTCTGACATCTGAAAAGGCAACAAGTGGTCAAATAGGTCAAAGCCAAAACAACAAAGCCCATGACCTAAATAAGCCCAAAAACAGCCTTAATCAGCAAAACATGAGCGGTTGTCGTCTAGTCTGGTTTAGGACTTTAGCCTTCCAAGCTAATGATCCCGGGTTCAAATCCCGGCGACCGCACCATTTTCTTCTTTCGATTATTTGGTTTTAACTGTTTGCCGAATCTTTATTGCTCTACCCTTCAGCAGATCCAAACCAAGAGAAACCAGTTTTCTTCCGCCAACTCCAAAGACCAACAACCAAAAGAATATGCCGAAGCCTAGCCCTAAAAGCTGTCCTGAAGCAATAGCTGTTGTTTGGTTGCCTGTGGTAATTTGGAGGTCAGTTAAGCCAAACGGTATAGGTGAGTAATAGTTGCCCTCTAAGAGAACAATTAGCTCGAAGATTGAAACAACTATAACAACTAAGCCTGTTGCAAGCAAAACATATCCTGTGTACTTATCCTCAACTGACCGCGCAGTGTACCCGACAAATGTCTGTTCCTTTTTTGATCGTCGAACAATAAAAAATAAGACTACGGTTATTATTGCAGCTACCAAAACATCTAAAAGAATTTTGATATATTCGGTTGCTGAAGAATCCATGGAGAGTCACGTTTGTTTTTAGGCACTTTGTACTTCATCAGGCACTTTCATCGGCTCGCTTATTTCGACTTTAATATCTTTAATCATGCTAACACCCAATGACGCGATTTTTCCTCCTGCAAGCAGAACAAACCCCATGAGTATAAACCAGAAGAACAGGTTAGGCAGCTGGCTTGCTTGGGCACCTTGAATTAACGACACGTTCGATGCGTTATTTCCTAGCGACAGCGAAATGTCTTGAAGGTTGAAGAGTTTTGGGGGAGGAGCATAACCGAAGTAGACTGTGAACATTTCAACGATTGAGAAAAGCAGCAAAATGACGCCTAATAGTAGTAGGGCGTAACCAATGATTTTTTCGCTTTTTGGCATTTTTCGCATTTTGATTCACTATTATGAACTCTTAAGATAAGCAACATATTGCTTAAAAACTTTTCCAGAAAGATACGCGATAAAAAAAATGGTTTAGAAAGGTAATTGTTATTAAACAACTTTTCCTCTAATGACCACCGGTAACTATGCTGCTAGACCAATCGCGGTCAAGGCATTGTATCTAGTTTTAGCATGGATTTTGATGATGAGTTACCAGATTTTCACCCAATCCGCCCTATCCACCTTGACATTATCCTTGGGCAACTCCGTTCCGGATTTAGCTTTGTTGATAGGTTCAAACGTAAACCTGGTAGTTTTCATATGTTCATTTGCTTGGATGTTTGTTTTGTCATCTCTTGTCTCTGTAATCATGTTTGGCAGGGAAAGAAGACTAACCATTCAATTCATGGTGAGTTTAGCGCTTACATTGACAGGTTCGGCTTTGTTAGGTTTACTGCATCCTACTGGATTGGATCTGACAAACCTCAACTTCCTCTCAAGGCCGTTTACATTGATGTTTGGAAATGTGTTTTTTGCGTTCTTCTATCTTGCTTTGCCCTTTATTTTAATGCTTGCAGTAGATTTGGGTCTAATGAAAATAAGGAAATAGGCTAAAAACAAAAACGCTCAAGTATTCAGAGCGAAAAGGTGAAAAGCCACAATGATAATACTCAAGACAAAGGTAACCGCTTATGAGTGATCAACCAAACATGGCAACCATCCAGTTAAACGGCACAAAGCAACCGTTTATCATCAACCCAAAAAATTTCAGCACCGGAAGCCGCGGCTTCTATGGACAAGGCAAAATGCAGGTTGGAGACAAAAACTACCAAGTTAACATTCAACTTGTAGAAATCGGTTCGAAGCCTAAAGAGAAAGAAGAAAAGAAGAAGTAAGTAACCAACAGATTTTCTAATTCTTATTTTTTGTTTATGGCAGAATTGAAGCGGCTATTATCATTACGTTTGTGCGTGGTTTGTCGTTTGAGTTCCTTGGGACTTTAGCGATTGCGTCAACAACTTCCATTCCGGATATGACTTTGCCGAACGCGGGATGCTTGGTGTTTAAGAAATTGTTGTTTACTTGGTTGATGAAAAATTGGCTGCTGCCTGTGTTTGGACCCGCGTTTGCCATTGATATGGTCCCTCTGTCGTTGCGGTTGGTCTTTGTGAATTCATCTCGAATTTCAGGAATTGATGGGTCTCCGTATCCGGTGCCTGTTGGGTCGCCACCTTGAATCATAAAGCCGGGTATGACTCGGTGGAAGATTGTCCCGTTGTAAGTTCCCTTTTGGACTAGGTTTTTAAAGTTTCCAGTGGTTATTGGCATGTCTTTGCGTAGAGCGATAGTTATGTCACCTAAGCTGGTGTGGAGTAGAACTTTGGTTTCAGGTTGATTTACTGTTTGTCCTGACATATTTAATCTCAAATACCAATAGAATTATGGCTATTATGCCTATTGCCAAAAGATGCTCGCTGCATTAACTCTAATGGTTTAGAGTTTAAATAAAAAAGAAAGTAAAAGCTGATTCTTTAGATCTGCTCAGGATATTATTGTAGCTTTTACTAGTGTAACGGGGTTCACAGGGGAACTGTTTTCATGTGTGTATGGATTTGTGGTAACTTGGGCGTTGGCTATCGCATCAACGACGTTTTGACCCTCGACAACTTTTCCAAAGACTGCATAGACTGCATCGAATTTGGTTCCTGCTTGGTCAACCGGGATGTTTCCGTTGTCGACGACGTTTATGAAGAACTGGCTAGTGGCAGAATTGGGGTCGTTGGTTTTCGCCATTGCTATGGTGTAAGCAACGTTGCGGTTGTTGCTGCCTATTTCGTCAGCTATTGTTGGAGTGGAACCGCTGATCGCGCCGCCCTGTATCATGAAGCCAGCCATGACGCGGTGGAAGATTGTTCCATCATATTTTCCTTGTTGTACGAGGTTTTTGAAGTTAGTAGTTGTTATTGGCTTATCGCTTCGCAACTCAAGGGTTATATTTCCTGCGGAAGTTTGAAGCAGAACTTTAGTCGGGCTGACATAATTGGGATCGGTAGGTGTAGCCGAAGGCGATGTTGACGAAGTCGGTGCTGGAGTAGGCGTCGGAGTTGGTGTCGCGCTGGCTGGTTGGTTTGCTGATTGACCAAACACGATGTATGCGCCGACACCAATTAATATTATAGCTATTATGCCGATTGCCAGAAACAGTGTCTTGTTAGATTTGCGCTTAACTGGGGCTCTACTATTTTTGTTGGGTGTCATGTCTTGGTAGTCAACGGCTTTTTATATAAAATTTTTCCATAATTTAACTCCAGGAAGATAGTTTAGGTTTTGAGCAGAGGACTTCAAGATTTTAAAAGGATGCTATGTGCAAGTCGTAACAGTTCTTCTTTGGTTTCAAAAGATACCTGTTCAAGTTTTCCAATATCCAAAACCTCATTACCCAAATTGACGACTATATTTCTGCCCATACTTCGATGTCTAAAATAAACAAACGTTTTGTTGGTTTGCTTTCTTGCCATAGCAATTTCGTTAACCACTTCACGTGACAAATTAAAACCCGGAGTCATAATGAGAACAAAATACTTGCTTTCTTCCAACGCTTTATCACGAGAACATGCCCATCCCTCTTCTGTGTCAACGGTCTGAGGGATGTCTTTGCAGTCCTGGAATGTGTGCAATCCAAGCTCGTCCAACCCTACTTTCAGATGGTCAGCGTAATCTTTTCCTGAACTCTTTTTGTAGCAAAGGAAGACAACGAAAGGTCTCGAAACTTTATCGTTGGCATCTATTTTTGAATAAACTGTTGATTGATTTCCATTACTTGGCGTGGATTTAAGTTCAGAAAAGCTATCCCTTTTTCTATTTTTATTTCCTGAATAGAAAAAGTAAATGAGAACAAGTGCTACGGATACAACGATTGCTAATCCAACTAAAACAAAGGAGACTCCCGAGTTATTTGTCGAGGATGTGGGAATAGGAGTCATCATCGACGGCATCTGTGCAGAACTAGAATTAACAAACAAGTAAGCTATGACAAACAACATAAAAGAAGTGGCAGAAGATATCGCAATAAGAAATTGATTTTCTCGCACGAAATTAGGGTTAATTGAAACTCGAAATTAAAGTTTGCTATTCTCTCAAGGTACATAAATATTGGAGAAAATAAAAACTCGGCCTTGGTGCCGCTTGTTGTCCAGAAAAACAGTTTGTTACCCAAATTTGTCTTGGATGTCGAAAACCATTGTTTTGGGCAATAGTTTGATTTGTTGCGTATAGAAGACTTCTTTGCCACATCTAAGACAGAAAGCCCAGAGATAAGTTAGAAATACCTGTAAGGTCTGATATGATTTGTTAGAGGCTTATGAGTCATGACTGATGTTGTGTTTGTCTTTGAAGTCCACCAGCCACACAGACTGAGAAGAAACTTGTTTTGGGAAGGCAAAATCTTTAGACGTCTGCCCAAAAAAGAGCTTTTCAACTATTACTTTGACAACGAAGTTGACGCTGAAATTTTTAGGCGAGCCGCGCGCAAATGCTACTACCCCTCAAACCAGATAATCCTCGATGTAGTGGACCGACACAAGCATAGCCGTAGACAGGCTAAATTCTCGTTTAGTGTTTCAGGCGTTTTCCTTGAACAATGCGAAATGTTCGATAAGGACCTGCTGGAAAGTTTTCGGCAACTATCAGCCTCGGGATGTGTGGAGTTTCTAGATCAAACCTACTACCACTCAATCGCCAGCCTCTATCCTGAAAAAGGAGAATTTATTGAGCAAGTTGCAATGCACAAACAAACCATCAAAGACCTCCTTGGCTATTCACCCCAAGTTTTTGAAAACACAGAGTTACTTTACAACAACACAATCGCTAAAACCGTTGAAAGCATCGGATACAAGGGCATTTACACCGAAGGAGTAGAAAAAATTCTGGGCGAAAAATCCCCCAATTACATCTACACACCTAAAAACGCAAAAAAAATCCGAGTACTCCTAAGAAATTACAAGTTGACCGATGATATCGGGTTTAGGTTTTCAGCCCGATGGTGGCCGGAGTGGCCTCTGACTGCCGACAAATATGCACGGTGGCTTGCCGAAACCAAAGGTGAATGTATCAACATTTTCCCAGACTACGAAACGTTTGGCGAGCATCATTGGCCTGAAACGGGAATCCACAGCTTCCTGCAGCACCTTCCAGACGAGATTTTAAAGTTTGAACATCTACAGATGGCTACTCCATCCGAGGTGGTGGAAAAGCATTCTTCAGCAGGAGAAATCGATGTCCCAGAAGCCGAAGGCACAGTTTCATGGGCTGACATTAAACGTGACCAGTCAGGATGGCTTGGCAACGTTATGCAGTGGGCATACTACACTACTCTACTCAGGTTGGGGCCGTTAATCAAAGAAGCAGACGACGACGAGTTTCTGAGGTTATGGCGTGACTTCCAAACAAGCGACCACCTTTACTACATGTTCACTGCAGGAGGCGGCCCGGGAGAAGTACATTCCTACTTTAGCCCATACGAATCTCCCATGGATGCTTTCGTAGCTGCTCAAACATTGCTCAATGATTTTGAAGCTAGACTGCGGATTGCCCTCTTAACAGCAAATGAACCTTTCCTGTTTTACACTGGCGTCGGCAAAGACTGCAATACTGGCATGATGGCTTGGAGCCTAAAAGGCTTCATTAAAGCACTAGAAGAAGTAGACCCCAAAGCCATAGAGTTCCATGTAGGAAACGGCGACTTCGAAAGTTGGGCGCAAAGTTCACTTAAAGATAAAAAATTAGCATCACAATTCAAATCTATTGATGCTTCAGGGGAAAAAGGCGAGAAACTTAGGAAAGCAATGGTTGACGCCACAAGAAAGAGGTTCATTGCACAAAGAAAGGAAGTGCAGGATGTAACCCAGCTTTTCTGAAAAAAGCTGACTCGCATGCGTTTATAAGATAAGTCACCTTACTCTTTGGTGGCACGGTGCATTAAATATGAGAGAAGAGCTTCCGTTTCCAGATAAAGTTCTGCAGACACTGCACAATTTGTGCGCTACCGCCGCTGATTTAGCGCGTCGAGGCGAAGAAGTAGCACGACTTCTGCAGAAAGACACAAGCGAAATTGAAGGCATATTAGACCGATACAAGTCTGAGGGTTTTGCTGAAAGCTTTTATGACAATGAAGGCAAGAAAAGATACTATCTTAATGGAAGAGGCATAATTAAGGTCTGTTCGCTCTTTACGTAGTGGAAATATGCGTGTCGTCATTTTTTCCTGGGAGTACCCGCCAAGGGTGGTAGGTCAACTCTCTGGTTACGTTAGTGCTCTATCAGGTCAACTTGCCAGTAGCAAAGTTGACGTTAACGTAGTAACTTACGATGATTATGCAACTGGTCAAACTCAAGAAGCCAACGGCGTAAAAACGTTCAGAGTAGCCAATCCAGTGCGTACTCACATAGGCGTTTTAACTTGGGTATTGACTCTAAACCAGGAAGTTGAACGGGCGGCAACGAACATTTACTATGAAGCCCACAAACACATTGACCTCATCGATGTTTTCGATTGGCATTTTATTCCGGCAGCTGTTACTCTAAAAAACGCTCTGGCTCTTCCGTTTGTCTTCTCGATCGAAAGCATAGAGGACCAGCGTTCCCCAAACGCGAACGCTTCGTACAACATGGCGATAAAAAGCATCGAGTGGCTCGGATTCTATGAGGCTTCAAGGATAAGCGTAAAATCTGATTGGATGAAAGATGAAGTGGTTAGAATATACGATGTGCCTAAAGAAAAAATAACTGTTATTTCGTCAGATTCTGATTCTTTAGGTAAAGAATTTCAAAAATTGTACGTCAAAGTGGCGGAGGCAAAGAAGAATGAAAAATGACCTAACTGTTATGATGCTCAGTTGGGAGTATCCGCCAAGAGTAATCGGTGGTATCTCACCTCACATATACTTTTTATCCAAACATTTAGCCAAACAAGACGTAAAAGTCTACGTAGTAACATGTGACTTCCCAGGTGCACCTGCCCATGAAGTAATAGATGGTGTAGAAGTCTACCGAGTTGACTCCTACAAAAATCCAGCGCCCGATTTTGCAACATGGGTTTATTTAATGAATATGAACATGCAAAAGGAAACCGCCGCTTTAACACGAAAAATATCTGACAAAATTGATGTTTTCCATGCCCATGATTGGCTTGTCGCAAACGCAGGCATCGGTCTCAAGCACGTCTTCAGAAAACCCCTGCTGGCAACGATACACTCCACCGAAATGGGCAGACGAGACGGATTACACACTACTACCGAGAAGATGATTCATGAAACTGAAGCTTGGCTAACCTACGAGGCATGGAAGGTAATCTGCTGTAGCGACTACATGATTTCACATGTAAAATACGTTTTCGGATTGCCAAGCGACAAGTTAGTTATGGTTCCAAACGGAGTTAACACCCACAACTACGATGGCAACGAAGACCTAAAGGAATTTAGGGGAAAATTTGCTTTGCCCGAAGAAAAAATCATTCTCTTCGTCGGCCGTTTAGTCTACGAGAAAGGCATCCATGTCCTGATTAACGCTGTGCCAAAAATACTAAGTAAAGTTAACGCTAAATTCATAATCGTCGGCAGCGGCTACATGAAAGAACAACTGCTAAACATCGTACGCAGCATGGGTTTGGAACATAAAGTGTTATTCGAAGGTTTCTTGGACGAACCATCGCTTCTTAAACTGCAGAGGTGCGCTGACGTGTCGGTTGTGCCTTCGCTTTTTGAACCCTTTGGCATCGTGGCTTTAGAGGCTATGGCGGCGCAGTGCCCGGTTGTCGCTTCTGACACTGGTGGTTTATCAGAAATCATTGAGCATGACGTTACTGGAGTGAAGGTTTACCCAAACAACCCTGATTCATTAGCTTGGGGGATAACAAAAGTCTTGCTCGATGGGTACTACGCTAAACAACTTCGAGACAACGCGTACAAACGTGTGCAAGAAAAGTACGATTGGGAAAAGATCGCTCAGCAAACCAAGAGCATATATGAGGGAGTTTTAGGTGAATACTCTAAAAGCTTCTGGGCTTAGATAGACAGAAAACTGAAGAGGATTATTGCCCAATCACCCGAACATTCTCAACTTGCAACCAAGGCGAAATCAACTGCCCCATCTGCCGTTCGTTCCCACCGACCACACTGATGTTTTTTAGCAGTTCGAAGATGTTGCCCGCCAACATAACGCCGCGTGAGCAATGGGTTATTTTTCCATCCTTTATCTTCCAAGCTGGAGTTGCAACTACCGAGAATTCGCCACTGACAGGATTACTGCTATGGGCACCTTGTAGGTAATATACAATTAAGCCATCGTCAACTTCGTTTAGCATTTCATCCGAGGTTTTGTTTCCAGGGATTATGTGGAAGTTTGTTGTGTCGATGCCGGGGGTTGACAGATACCCCGCCCTTGACGCATTCCCAGTGCTCTCGACGCCGTCTTTTTTGGCTGAATAGTTATCGTAAAGAAAGCTACGCAAAATACCCTTCTCTATAACAGGTGTTTTTTGATGCGGAACCCCTTCACCATCAAAGACTCCTGTACGTAATCCGCCAGCAAACAAGCCATCGTCAAAGATGGTGAGGTTCTCAGAAGCGACTTTTTCTCCTATTTTCCCCTTAAATGGCGACTGCCCTCTCTGCACACTGTCCGCTCTTATGGCGTTAATTACAGTGTAAGCTAAGAGCTCTTGGAGCGCAAATTGTGTTAGGATGACCTTACCCGATTTTGTTTCGACAGATTTGGTTTTTAATGCGGAAATCGCCATCTTCGCCGCTTCTCTACCGACCCAGCTAGGATCAAGGTTATAATTTCTTGCAGCGTTAAACTCAAAACACATAGGCGTTACAGTTGAGCTTTCCTTAGCCAAAGCTGCCAAACTACATTCCACAATCGTTCCCCTATCAAAGGCTACTACGCCGTTTGAATTAGCAACGGCAACAGAAACGTATCCTGCCCCTACGCCACCTTCGATTGGGAGTACCCGTTTATCCACCTGACCCGCAGCATCCAACATTGCTACTGCAACGTTAACTAGCTCTTCGGGGGTGAGAGCCATAATTTTTTTGTCATAAGTCTTCGCCGTCTGGGAGTACTCTCTCTTTTGTGGTAGTCCATTCCAGTCTGGGTCGGGCTTGCTAGCCCTCGCAGCGCCTAGCGCTCCAGCAACTACATTTTCTTTAGCCTTCTGGTCATCGAGGATGTTTGTGTAGGCAAAGCCGATTGCTTTGTTGGTGGTTACTCTTAAGCCTAAGCCACGATCGATTATTCGGTTTGTCTTGCTGATTTGCCCAAGTTCGATACCGATGTTTGTGGCTTGCCCCTCGTAGGTGAAAGCTTCCGCTTCTCGGGCGCCCATCTTCAGGGCTGCCTCTACGACGTGTTCTGCTATGTTAATCATTATGTTTTTTTCAAGCACTACCACCGATAACCACCTCGCTGATTTTAATGTGTGGACCGCCATCACTGATGAATGCTATCTGGCCCTTGCCACATCGTCCAGGGTCCAAAAGAAAATCTTTACCGACTGCATCCACTTTATGAAGGGTTTCAAGCGTATTTCCGCTTATTGAAGCGTTACGGACGGGTGCACCTAATTCGCCGTTTATTATTTCGTAACCTTCTTGGATACCAACTTGGAAGGTCCCGTCAAGGTTAGCCTGTCCACCCCTAAAACTCTTGAAATAATAACCTAATTTGACATTTTTGATCAATTCTTCAAAGGTTCGATCTCTTGGCGCCATATACGTACAACGCATTCGAATGATTGGCTCCACACGAAAGTCCTCAGCGCGTGCGTTTCCTGTAGGTTCAGCGTTGAATTTCTGGGCAGTTTCACGGTTATGCATCAGACCTGTTACAACCCCGTCTTTTATGAGCAATGTTTTCTGGGATGGAACACCTTCGTCATCATATTTGAATGCACCAAACGCTCCCTCAACTGTGCCATCATCATAGAAAGTAACCAAATCTGAACCGATTTTCTTGCCGCAGTTCCCAGCTAAAACTCCACCTGAAAGCGCCAAATCTGCCTCAGCCAAATGCCCAAAAGCTTCATGCACAAACACCCCCACCACATTGGGACCCAGAACAACTGGAAACTTGCCTCCTCGGGGGGGTTTGGCATTTAACTGCTCTATCGCAAGTTTGGCAACTCTTACGCCTAAAACCTCGGGTGCTTGTTCATCGAAAAGTTCGTAGCCTGCTGTGGAGCCGATTTCCTCTCGGCTAAACGTGAAGACTCCTTCGCTCTGCGATGAAGCAGTGATTCTTGCCCAAACATACAACTTATCCTGCTCGATGCTTGTGCCCTCGCTGTTAACAAAAAAGTTGCTACCCATCAAATCCATATAATCCACTGAGCAACTCTTAATTCGTCCATCAAAACCCAAGATTGCCTTGTTCACTATGGAGGCAGTTTTTATTTTGTCCTCCATCATGATTTCAGCAGGGTTCTTCTTTGGTCTAGCCTTCACATGATCCTCAATTACTTTAGCGGCTGCAAGCTTAATGGGCATCTTCAATCTCTCACTTGCCAACTTCGCCATCCTACAAGCATCTGAAACCGCATCAGCCAAAATAGCACCATCAAAGGAACCCACAGAAGCAAACCCCCAAGCACCATTCACCAATACACGAATGGCAACACCGTTTTCAATGCCTTGCTTCGTCGCTTCAACACGTTCCTCCTTTAGGGTCAGCGAGGTTTTGACGATTTTTTGGGCTCGCGCTTCAGCATATTCTGCTCCAAACTTTTGGGTAGCTAAATTGTTAATTTTAGTCAGAAGATCCTTCACCAGTAATCGATCCTTTGCGCACTATCTAGAATTGTTGGGGAATTAAACCGTTTTGGGCTTACCAGAAGTCGCTCATGCTTTTCTGCTTAACAATCGGCTGAACAAGCTTGGGCTTAAAATTAATTGGCGGCGGTGCATCAACTCCTAAAAGCAACTGACCATAGACGCCATCGTATCCAGGAGTAACCTTAGCAGAGCCATCTCTTACCTTAACTATTGCTTGAGCAATGGAAGCATCCACAACTTGAACCAATGCATCGAAGGACGCAGAAATACATACTGAATACTCATCCCCGAATTTTTCAATCAGTGAATTATATCGTTTCCAAACAGCTTGCGTTGAAGGAGAATCCGTTCCAAGAACCGTTGCAATGATTTCGGAGAGTGGGAGCAAACGCATGAACCCGGGTGCCCCAATACGTTTAAAATCGACTGGTCTGTCTGCCAGTTCCTCAACCCGTTGCTCGACACCTTTGGTGAGTTTTCTGTGGCAAACGGGGCAAACATTACCGAGTTTTATGGCCTCCTGCGGTGACAGGGAGACTTTGCAGTTTCGGTGGCCAGTCCAATGATACTTGCCGTAGGCTGGGTCAGTTTCTATAGTGAACTTGAAGTGGGAAGAATCGTTAGCGACAATAGCGTCAATTACGGCTTTGTACGTGAATTTTTCCAGCTCAAAAACGTTGGCTTCCCTGCCAATGCGCCAAGGCCAAAAACTGTGGCAGTCACTATTCGAAACAAGAGCGTAGCTGTCGAGTTTGCTGAGACGCCAATTCATCGCTGGGTCAGACGACATTCCTGTTTCCAACGCATGGATGTGCTTTGTCATATCTTGGTAACAGTCTTCTATGGTGTCAAAGCCGCTAAAAGCGCCAAAAATGCTAAACCAGGGTGTCCAAGCGTGGGCTGGAAAAACCATGTTGTCGCCACAAACCTCCATTACCTGTTCGACCAGTTGGGATGCGGACATGTTTAGTATAGGTCTTCCGTCTGAGCTCAAACTGCCAAAACTTTGAAGCCGTTCATTGATTTGTTGGGCGGTTTCAATCCAAGGAGTAAGTATGACGTGGTGTACTTTTTTTGATTCGCCCTTATAATCGAAGATTGTGCAGACTTCAGTTTGCAGGATGAACCGAACAGGAGAATCTGTATTGGCTAACTTGAATAGACCCGAGTCGCTTTCAGGTGTGAGTGTTTCATTGATTTCTTTTAGCCATTGAGGATGGGTGAAGTCGCCAGTGCCGACAAGGTTTAAACCCTTGATTTTTGCGTACTTTGCGATTTCAGGTATGTTCATTTGTTCGCTTGTTGCTCGGCTATAACGCCCATGAATGTGCAGGTCAGCTATGATTCTCATGCAGGCACCTAAACCCTAACGTAGAGATTTACCATTTTAAGGCTTTGCTGTGTCAATATAATAAATAGTGAAAAGCTTTACTGTGGCTTTTCTCTTAGCCTATTTGTCCACGAGGCTAGTGATTGGAGCAATTGCCTGATGAGTTGACATGTTTGCTCATTGGTAACTCTTCCGTTTGCATCTACGTTGTGTGCTGCATCTGACAACATAACTTCGGGACGGTTGACAGGATGCATGTTGAGAAAAATGAAGGATTGCCGCAGCTGATATTGGGCTCTGGCGCCACCAAATCTTCCCGTAGAGGCGCTCATGATTGCTACGGGTTTGCCTTCAAGAGGCATATCTGCTTTTGGTCTTGAAGCCCAATCGATCGCGTTCTTGAGTACACCTGGGATTGAGTAGTTGTATTCGGGGGTGGCAATTAGTAGGGCATCAGCGTTTCTTATTTTTTCCTTGAACTCAGCAACCTTTTGCGGCGGATTACCTTCAAATTCTTGGTTGAACGGTGGAATGCCCTCTAAATCAAAAACCTCTAAAGAAATGTTTTCGGGCGCCAATTCCACAGCAGTGCGGATTAGAGCTTTGTTGTATGAACCAGTTCTTAGACTGCCGGCGAACGCTAAAACTTTAATCTCCTCCACGAGACCACCTTCAACCGAGGTAATGATTTGCAAAGGAATTTAAACCTACTTTTGTTAGCTTGATTTTAGTTTACTCTCAACAGTTTCCGCACAATATTCTAATCATATTAGAGGCGGTTTGCCACAACCAAGGGATAACGATCCACAAATACCGTCCAAAAACTGCTACAAGCAAAAAAACGCTTCCACAACCATTACTACAACCAAACAACCCGAAAAAGAACCAGAAAAAAAGCTTGCGCACACAAACCTCCTACTACAACAACCAAAAGAAAACCAAACAGGAAAAAACAATACTATTAAGTAAAAAAAACAGAAACAAAGGTACTTCTAACTACGACAAACAGAAAAGACGGCTATTTGCACAAACAAATCCTTCTTCTTAGAACTATGCCATGAATATCAAGAATTGCCTAAAAAGGTAATTGAATGTCAAGGGTTAGGTGCTTTTTTTGGATTCTTGGAACAGCTCAGTTATGTATTGATTGACAGTTTTTTGTTGTCTTTTTGCTATGCGTTTTACTGCATCGTTGATTCCGGTGGAGTATTGTACGGCTTTTTTTGGTTTGTCCGCTATCGACTTAGGCACCCCAAGATTGAGGGCTACTCTTCGCAAAACCAGCTTTCTTAAAGTGTCAAGTTTCGGTTCAAATTTGACGTCTAAAGGTAAAGTCGATGCGTAATCGGCAACGTCAAATGCGCTGAAGGGCAAACGCAATTCGACATCAAAGAACCCGGTGATCTTCAAGTCCCTTTCAAGATTACTCTCATAGAGTGCAAGCACATCGCTAAACATGGTTTTTGAGACTTCTTCCCCTTTGCTGCAGTATTCTTTAACGTAGCGTTGGTAGCCTCCAAACAACTCATCCGCTCCTTGTCCAGCCAACATGACTTTAAAACCTGCCTCCGCTGCTTTCTCTGCCACCCAGTAGAACGGCACGCCAATGCTTGCTTTAACTGGGTCAGGTTCCTCGATGAGTTCGACAACTTTGGGCAAAACCGTTTCAACGTCAGATTCCTTAAACAAATCCACTTGCAACGGCAAATTCAAAGCTTCCGCAGCTTCGATGGCGTCTTCGGATTCTGCTTGGTTCTCCAAACTTACGTGGAACAGATTAACCCTAGCTCCGCTTTTGTTTGCCAAAAAGGCCACTAAGCTGCTATCCAAACCTCCTGAAAACGCGACTGAGACTTCCTTTAAGCCGTGCACTCTGCGCTGGACGGATTGTTCAAGGAGGGATTGAAGGCTTTTGGCGGCGTCATCAATTGTTACGGACGTGGGTTGTTTGAAAGCAAGGGTTTTCACTGGTTTAAATTTGAAGCCTTCTTTGTTAACAAACGCAAGGTTTCCTGGCGGAAAAGAAGCGGGAGTATCTATTCCGAGTTTCCAGAGGGCTTTGCGGTTTGTGGCAAAGGCGGCGATGTTTCTGTTTTCACCGAAATATAGAGGTTGGACCCCAATAGGGTCCCGTGCAGCTGCAACCCAGCCGTTCTTTAACAGTAGGAACGAGTAGTCTCCGTCCGCTTGCTCTATTAGTGTTTGAAGGGTGGCTTCGCAATGAAGCGGTGATTTTGCAAACGTTTCCATGACAGCTGTTTTCTGTACGGTCGAGTAAACTCTTCCTTCAAAGAGTAGCGCAACCTCATCCAATTGCAGATGTTCATAATCACTGTTTGATTTAGGTTTTGAAGTTACGTACCCTGCGGCGGTGGATGATTTTAAGCCCTGTTTTTTTATGATTTCAACGTTTTTTTCGAAGAGGCTTTTCTTAGGAGTAACTAACCCGAAATGCGAGGGTAAACCAACATCAAACGAATTCAATAAGTTAAGAACTGTTTCAACAGCGCCATCGCCGTTTTTATCTAACATTGCAACTGTAACTTTCATTTCTTCCACCCGTCAAAATACTCTTAATACTCTGCTAGTGTGCCTGGTTGAACATTAATTTTCTTACAATAAAGGAGGTATTAATTTCCTACGATTTTTGTAAATTTTTTTTCACAAAACATTAATCTTTAATCGGCATACCTTAGACGTTGAGGAAAACCTACTTGCCGATCTTACCCATAGATACCGGGCGTTATGGAACGCCTGAAATGCTTAAAATCTTTGATGAAGAAACGCGCACACAAAAACTGCTCGACGTCGAAGCGGCTTTGGCTTTAGCTCACGCTGAAGTTGGTAACATCCCAAAGAAAGACGCGGAAAGAATCGTTTCAATGGCATCTACCAAATACGTTAAGGTTGAACGCGTGAAAGCGATTGAGAAAGAGATTAAACATGACATTGCCTCGCTGGTGCGTGCGCTCTCGGAAGTCTGTGGGGAAAGCGGCGCTTACGTGCATTTGGGCGCAACTAGCTACGACATCGTCGACACCGCCAATGCTCTTCAGCTTAAAGATGCTATAGCGGTTGTTGAAAAAAAGCTAACAGAGTTTAAGGAAATTTTGCAGAACCAAGCCGCAAAGCACAAAGACACCCTCATGATCGGACGAACCCACGGGCAACACGCTTTGCCGATTACCTTGGGCTTCAAGTTTGCAGTCTGGGGATATGAAGTAAACAGACATCTCAAACGAATAGAAGATTGCAAAAAACGTGTTTTAACGGGAAAAGTTAGCGGCGCCGTCGGAACACAAGCAGGTTTGGGTGAACACGCTGAACAAATCCAAGAGCTCGTCATGAAACATTTAGGTTTGAACGCAGCAGAGATTTCGACGCAAATTGTCCAACGCGACCGCTACGCAGAACTCATTTGTATTTATGGCATGATTGCTTCTTCGCTTGAAAATTTCGCAACTGAAATCCGCGAACTCCAGCGACCCGAAATTGGCGAATTATTCGAGTCCTTTGAACCTAAAAAGCAGGTCGGCAGCTCAACTATGCCACACAAGCAGAATCCAGAGACATGCGAACGTGTCTGCGGTTTAGCCCGAATCATCCGAAGCCTCACAAATCCTGCACTTGAGGATATGGTTACTTGGCATGAACGCGACCTAACCCAGTCCTCCGCAGAAAGATTCATTCTCCCAGAATCGTCAATACTGCTCGACTACATTCTCAGTCTCATGTGCAATATCGTGACAAACCTGCGCGTAGACAACGAACGAATGCTACAGAACCTCTCCTTGACACAGGGACGCGCCATGTCGGAATCCGTAATGATGACACTCGCAAAGAAGGGTGTAAATCGACAAGAAGCACACGAACTACTAAGACAACTCACCATAAAAAGCGCAGTTGAAAAGAAACCGTTCAAGCAGATTCTCCAAGAAGACAAACTCGTAAGCAGCAAACTCGCTGAGAAAGAAATTGACCAAGCCCTAAACCCCAAAAACTATTTGGGAACAGCAGTTAAGCAAGCGGAAAAATTCGCGAATGGAGCTTAGAATTCAAATAAACCTTTCTGGGTAGCTTCATCTGGTGCTTTCCCCAGATTTTCCCACGTTTCTTTTTTCACGAAGCCGCCGACTTGCTCCTTGATTTTCTTAGCTAACCTTGGACCCACAGACGGCAGGTTAGTGAGTTCTTCGACGGGAGCATGTTTGAGGTCTTCGATGGTTTGGTAGCCTGCGTTAAAGATTATGCGCCCTCTGACTCTACCCACTCCCTCCAATGATACGATGGATAACAATTCACGTTTTATGCCTTTGGAAACCCGCTCGACCAACTCGTGACTAAGTGCTGAGACTTCTTTGTTTTTAGTCCCCACAGCTGGCGAAAGTTCGTCTATAGCGTGCAGAAGCCACTTGGCGCTCTCGATGGTTCGGTACAGGTCTCCCGGTTGCACGTTGAACCGTTCAATGATTTTTTCCTCCGGCAACTCCTCAATCCAATTATTCATCACCATAGCAGTTTTAACTTCACCCAGAAATTCAGCGTAGCCTATATGATCGCTCCATTGATCAGGGAGTTCAACGAATAGTTCTTGTTTGTGGTCTTCAGTTTGCACTACAAGGTTGTCCATTTCCCGCTGGTAGGGGCGCATTATCGGTCCCATGTCTGGTGTATGAGCAACCAAGTGGAGTAAGCTGAACTCTGTTAATAGTGGAAGTTTCCTTTGCAGAGCATCGCGGATTATTACTCCCGACAAAGGATCGATGTAGAGTTCGCTTATCCGTTTGCCAAACTTGGTAGCCAAAATACTGTCGCCTACAACGTAGATCATCTCTTCGTCATGGAGAAAGCGGAGAATTTTGTTGATGACACTTTGGATTGCTTTTACGTCGTACTGGTAAGCGTAGAAGGTTTTGCCGAAAAACTCGTAAATACCTTGTTCGGTGTGTGCAAAATCCGAGGCAATCGTTGCCAAAACGTGGGCACGAATGATTTTCTCCACCGCCAATCTAGACCAAATCCGCTCGGGCTTAGCCAGAACGTAGCTTTCCATTAGGTAGTCGGCTTCGTCTGCGGTTTTGGCAATGAGGACTGATTCCCCGAATTTGTCGTATTTTGGTCGACCTGCACGCCCAGCCATCTGTTTGTAATCGAGCACACTTATGGGGTAATTGCCCAAGCCGGCTTCGAAACGACGGTAATCTTGGATTATGACTGTTCGAGCTGGCAAGTTAACACCCCAAGCTAAAGTGGGTGTGGCAGTTAGAACTTTGATTTTCCGTTCCTTGAATGCGTCCTCGATGACTTTGCGATGGGCACCCGACAAGCCTGCATGATGATAAGCTGTGGCGCATCGAACTAAATCGGCAAGTTCCTCGCTAAGCTGAGTATGCTCACCGGCATCTAGAATCTTCTTCGCCTCCTTCT
The DNA here is from genome assembly GCA_963739495.1 of Candidatus Bathyarchaeota archaeon. Classification (GTDB taxonomy): domain Archaea; phylum Thermoproteota; class Bathyarchaeia; order Bathyarchaeales; family Bathycorpusculaceae; genus Bathycorpusculum. Next base: position 56,979 of record CAVUAM010000016.1, read on the forward strand.
CTAAAACACCCCTTGCCTGTTCCTCCAGTGTACGCTTAACCAGTTTGGAGCCGCTTTTAGGAACTAACACCTTGTCCATATGGCTGGCAACTGTTTTTGCCGCGGAAACCGCGTTCTTGCGTGTTGAAGCAAAAATCAAGGCTTGCCCACCATTCCGCAGCGTGTTTAAAACCAGATTTACGATTGGCAGATGGGTTTCAGGCTCGATTTTCCTTGCCTCGCCGTCTTTGTATTGGATTTCTTCTTTTAGCATAATGCCTTCTTTGAGGTTTATGGGGCGCCACTCCGTAACGATGTATTTGGCGTTTAGCCAACCGGCGATTTCGTCGACGTTATTTATGGTTGCGCTGAGGGCTAAGATTTGTATGTGAGGATTTACTTGCAGGAGTCTTGCCAGCACAATCTCCAATGTGGGTCCGCGTTGTGCCTCGTTTAAAAGGTGAATTTCGTCGGCAATGACCAACGAAATGCTGTCCATCCATTTGGCGCGATGACGAAGCAACGAATCAGCTTTCTCGTTGGTCGTAACTATGATGTCATAACGTTCCAGCCAGTTGTCGGCACTGTCAAAATCTCCTGTGCTCATGCCAACAGAGACTTTTCTGCCATCAACCTTACGGATTGAAGTGTACTTTTGGAAGTCCTCGAACTTTTCACTTGCCAACGCTCTAAGCGGGGAGAGGTAGATGACTTTGCCACCCCTCTCAAGCACGTGTTTGAGGCCACAGAGTTCAGCAATTAAGGTTTTTCCCGAAGCTGTTGGGCTTGCCAAAACGATATTTTGACCTTCAAGCACTCCTGCCCGTATTGTGTCTTCTTGGGGCGGAAACAACTCTGCAATATCTCAAACCACATAGGACTTCTTTAACTGATTCTGGAACAGCTAAGTCTGCAATCTTCACTTTAGTCTCGCCGTCAGTTGATATTTTATCAATATTGAATTGCTAATTAATAGTGTTAGCCGTAGCGGAAACAGTTTTTTCAGCTACGTTTTTCTATCTGAACGCGATATTAGCAAGTAACGAGTTTATCTGTCCCACAAAATTCAGGTAGGATACTGTATGGTTGAAAACGTAAAAGAACTTCTCAAACTTCATGAGGGCATTAAACATGAGGTTTACTTAGACAATGAAAACTCTAGCATCGTTCCCCAAGAAGTAGTAGATGCTATGTTGCCATACTTCAACAAGACAGCCTACGGCAACCCAACTCTTACACACAAACCTGGCTGGGAAGCATTCGAAGTTATAATGAACAGTTTCAAAAAAATCAGCAGGTACATAGGCGCCAAGAACCTCGAAGAAATCACCTTCACCCCAAGCGAAACCGAAGCCAACAACCTCGCCATAATGGGCACAGCATTTGCACAGAAAAGCAAAGGCAAAAAAATCGTAATCTCAGAAATCGAACCCATCAATGTGCTCCAAGTAGCCGAAATGATGCAGAAATTCGGTTTCACAACACAGAAAATCCCCGTTAACAACGAAGGATTCGTCAATCTGGAGAAACTCAAAGAAGCAGTCGACAACGAGACAATATTGGTCAGCATCTCAGCTGTAAACAACGAGGTTGGAACAATCCAGCCTATCAAGGAAGCTGTGGACATTGTGAAAGCCAAAAACTCCCATGCTCTCTTCCATACAGACGCCTCAGACGCCTACGGCAGAATACCACTAAACGTGCAAAGTCTAAACGTCGACTTAGCCACATTGAGCAGTTACAAGATTCAGGGTCCAAGAGGTATGGGCGCGATGTACTTAAAAAGTGGCATAAACATGGAGCGCATCCTCGAAGGGCAAATCGGCACGCAAAAACTTTGGCCAGGAGTCGAAAACACCCCGTTAATCGTCGGCTTCACCAGAGCGTCTGAGCTTGCTTTTGAGAACTTTGAAGCGAACACCACAAAAATGCGGACACTGCGCGACAAACTTGTCGATGGTATATTTGCTGAACTTGATGACTTACGCTTTAACGGTCCAAAAGGGGATAAACGTTCCCCAGACAACGCCAACATAAGCATACTTCGTGCAGAAGGCGAAGCATTAACAATTGAACTGAGCCTTAACGGCGTCTACGTTTCAAGCGGAAGCGCATGCAGTCGAAGGCTACTTCAACCTAGCCACGTATTAGTCGCCATCGGACGCCACTACAGCGAAGCACATGGCAGTATATTAATGAAAGTTACCCGCGCCCACACAGAAGAGGATATAGCCTACGTTCTGAAAGTTCTACCTACAGCTGTCAACCGTATAAGAGGGATAGTCGGCTCAACAGGAGTAGATTGAAAATGTCACGTATGCCATTACCTTATAACCCAAAAATCATGGATTTATTTCGTAACCCAAAAAACCTTGGGAAAATGGAAGATGCCACAGTCGTCGCCGTTGCAGGAAACCCTGCATGCGGAGACATGATAACTTTCTACCTGAAAATCAGCGACAAAGACATCATCGAGAAAGCACAGTTCGAAAGCTACGGCTGCGCCGCCAACATCGCTACATCCAGCATCGTCACAGAAATGATAAAGTGCCTGAGCCTGGAAACCGCGTGGAAAGACATAACTTGGAAGCGTGTTGTAGAAGAAATCGGCGGTTTACCAGACGTCAAATTCCACTGCGGAGTCCTAGCAGTTGGTGCCTTGAAACGGGCAATACGACAGTACTTCACACAGAGGAATGTTGAAGCACCAAGCTGGTTGCCTAAAGAACACACTTTCGAGGAAAAGCAAGCGTTAGAAGAAGAAGAACTGGCAAAGACACTATCTAAGAGGCTAAAGCCTGAGGCAGAAAAAAAATCATAGACTCGCATGCTATACGCCTAGACTTCCCCATTTTAAATCGGACAGTTAACGGCAACCCACTAATCTACTTTGACAACGCCGCAACAACTCAGAAGCCCAACCAAGTTATAGATGCCGAAGTGGACTTCTACCACAACCATAATGGCAACGTGCACCGTGCAGTCCACACACTCTCACTTGAAGCAACAGACCTCTATGAGAAATCCAGAGAAAAAATAGCTAAATTCATAAACGCAAGAACTCCAAGCGAAGTTATTTTCGTTCGAGGCACAACCGAAGCAATCAATCTAGTCGCGTATTCGTGGGGCTTGAATAATTTGGGTAAGGACGATGAAGTGCTGGTTTCCCTTATGGAGCACCACAGCAACATCGTACCCTGGGAGATCACATCTAAACTAAGGGGCTTCACGCTTAAATTCGCCAATGTGCATGACGACGGTACTCTGGATACCGAAGACTTCGAAAACAAACTGACAAAGAAAACAAAAATCGCCTGTCTAAGCCATGTATCAAACGTCACAGGCGTCATTAACGATGTTAAACACATAACCAAAGCCGTTCATGACAACGGCTCTTTGATGCTGGTTGACGGCGCCCAATCCGTACCTCACATGGCAGTGGATGTCCAGAATATAGACGCAGACTTTTTGGCTTTCTCGGGACACAAAATGCTCGGTCCCACAGGAATAGGCGTACTCTATGGCAAAAAAGAATTACTGGAAGCTATGGCACCGTTTGAGGGGGGAGGCGAAATGATAAAGGATGTTTCCTACAGCAAAGCCAAAGGGCACTGTGACCTAACTTGGAATGAGTTACCCTGGAAGTTTGAGGCAGGCACTCCCAACATTGCTGGCGCAATCGGTTTATCGGTAGCTGTGAAGTACCTTGAGGAGTTAGGCATGGATAACGTTTTGAGTCACGAAAAAGACCTAACCAATTATGCGATGAAACGGATTGCTGAATGCAAGAAAGTCAGGGTTTACGGTCCAAGCGGCACGTCTGAGAAATGCGGCATCATTCCGTTTAGTGTTAAAGGCTTATCATCCCACGATGTGGCGCTTTTCTGCGATAATTTCGGCATCATGATGCGTAGTGGCTATCACTGCGCGGAGCCACTGCATCAGGTTTTCAAGTTGGAGTCTTCTGCGCGGGCAAGCTTCTACGTCTATAACACAAAAGAAGAAATAGACCGCTTTATAGAAGTCCTAAAGGAGTTAGATCAACTCTAATGTCCACAGTTGATGATTATGTGGCAAGAATAGAGGGCACCTGCGGTGCCGAAAGCGACGTCATAGTAGTGTTACGTTATGAGAAGAAGGATGAAGCAATCGCAAACATCATGAAGAAAGCCAAACTTAAGAATACGATTGCGGGAATAATTTTTGAGTTAACATACAAGAACTTATCTTTTAGGCTCTACACTAGCGGCAAAGCGATTTTCCGGGGCATAAAAAACAAATCAGAACTCATGGATCTACTCTCAGAACTCCTGCTTTAGACTAAACCGGACAACTGGAGCTTTATTATCCGATTAGAAAGTGCACCAAATTTTATGACCTTTATCCAAGTCTAAAAAGGTACCTTTCTACTGCAACTTTGTTAAGAAAGCCAATCTCGATGTAATTTTCCATTTAGCGACACTTTCGCCATTGCGTTATTTCTTCGAGTGTCCCTTTGAATATCAACATGTTATAGGCTGTTAATTTCTGATAAATCATTGATCTTTATGAATTCAAAGAAAATAAGGAAAGAATTAGGCTGGAAGCCAGCGGTAACTCTTACTGAAGGAATTGACAAAGCAATATTTTATTCCAAAAAAACGAGGATAAATAGTTGCTAAGAAACCTCTATTTTAGGGGAAGCTTAGGAACCATTATCCTCATCTAGCTACAAGTAGATTAATAAGTTTGGGCTATAGATTTTTTTCAGTGGCAATTCTTGATCTCGTGCTTCATGGTGCTGAAAAATGTTCTGAAAACTGGATACCCTTTTGTGGAATCAATAGCCGCCAGTTTACCGGTATGTGATGAGTTTCTGATTTCTGAGGGGTACTCTACGGATGGCACTTATGAAGTGGTCGAAAAAATTTCGCGATTAAACAAGAAAGTTAAAGTCTTCCGGCAAGAATGGCCTGTTACCAAAAAATATAGTGTTATTGCAGAAGTAACAAACACTATTAGGGCTAAATGCAATTATGATTATATCTTTTCTATTCAGGCAAACGAAGTCCTCCATGAAAAGAACATAGAATTTATCAGAGCACTTCCTGAAATATGTCCACAAGTTAATGCTTTCAGTTTACCTTTTATTCATTTAGTTAAAGACTACCGATTCTTTGAAGATTTTCGCTTAAGATTCTCAAAAAACATGGAAAACATCGTCGCTATTGGGGATGCATGGACGCTTGGTTCGAGCAAATCATTTATTCATTCACAAACCCGCAAAGGAGTCAGACACCCAAGAAGGATGTTACAGTATATTTACAAAGGCATTGAATGGACCTACACCAATTCTGGCGTATCTCCTTTATCGAGGGCCATATACCTTCCGAAACCCATTTACAGATATTGGTCTCTTTTTCCGAAGGATTATTTGGAGAAATGTGAGAAACATGTGGAAATGTTTGGTCTCAAGGAACTGCAAAAAGACATTGAAGCTCTCAGGAATTATGTAGATGCTCCTGCGGCTTTTTGGAAAAAAGCTGCAGAAATCCGCAGAAAAGAATTAGGTTTCCACTACCCCGACGCTCTGGGAATTACTTCAATGGAGGACCACCCAAAAATAGTTAGGGACCTAGTTGGAGATTCTAAACTTAAGAGTTACAGTGTCAGGTCTGAAGTCTTAGATTCAATAAAGGACCTTTAGATACTTAAGTCCAGTTACTGGTTTGAATTTTTAAAATTCTGCAGGGCTTTTTCGAAGACAAGAGACATGTTTCTAGCATACATTTGCCACGACAAGTTTTGTTTAGCATATTCATAGGCATTCTCGCCAATTTTCTTTCTCAATTCCGAGTCAGTAATTAGATTTTCAATCTGCAAAGCCATGTTTCTTGGGTTCGGCTCTTCAATAATAAAGCCATTTTGACCATTTCTAATAATTTCTGAAGCCCCAGATTTGTTTGAAACTAAGACAGGTTTAGATGCAGCCATTGCTTCTATAACAGCTAAACCCCAGGTTATTTCTGCAGGGAAAACAAATACATCGCATGCAGAATAAACTTGAGCCAATTCCGAATCAGAGCTACTATGTAGATAAAGAACCTTATTTTCTAAGCCCAATTCTCGGCTCAGCGCAACTAGGTTTTCTCTGGAGCCTTCCCCATCAAAAATCAATTTAACATTACTGTGGTTTTTTGAAACATTATGAAGAGCAAGTATAGAATCAATTTGTCTTTTATCAGGAGCGATATTGCCTGTCTGAAGAAGAAGAAAGCTGTTTTCAAGACCATATTTTGCACGAAACTCTTTCCCTGAAACCCCACGGAATAAGTCGACACTAACTCCCGTATGAACAATTTCGTACGGTTTCCTGTAGGCTTTTTCAACGCGGCGACCGGCGATTGCCGACAAAACAACGATACGATCTATGTAATCAACAGAAATTATATCTAACCCTTCATACAATAGGAAATTGAGTTTTCCTAATCCTTTTCTTTGTTTTAAATCTGTAAACCAGAATGGTGGCTCGTTACACATCCATACTATTGGTGCATTAAGTCTTTTTTTAGCAAAGAATGCAGCCCATTCTGTTGGAGGATTATGAATATTAATTACGTCGAAGCCTTTGGGTATCTTCATGCCCAAATTTAGCATTGCGGGCAAACTGTAATAGTAGTTCCGAAAACTCCTAGCTAAACGGCGGGCAATACTTCTTTTTTGAACAATCTGAGGATTAGAATTTTGCCCTAAATTCTTACTTTGCCTTCCTAGAGTGATTGGTGGTTTTATTACTTTGACAACCAGTTGGCTAAGCTTTTCTGGATAACATCTATCGTTGAGTGCGCATGTAAAAATTTCAACTTCATGCCCGGCTTTCTGAAGCTCAATCGCTAAATTTAGAACCTGCCTTTCGGCGCCCCCGCGCAAAGTTAGCGAAGGCTGAAGTAAAGCGATTCTCATTTAAGGGTCCTCTCAACTATCGCTAATTATTGCCCAGCGGATGCTTTAACCTCTTTGCTTAGTGGCTACTTCTTAGGCGAAGTTTCAGAAGAGTTTTGGTTCGGCTTATCCAGTTAAACAATGGAATAAGTGTCTCCTTAAGCGGCTCAGGCAAGGCATCTTTCAGCGATTGATGCAGACCTAAACGTATGGCAAACTTGCCCTTGCTCGTGAGCGGCACATAATACCGAGCTATCGGGTACTTTTTGAAGCCATTGCTTTCCTTAAATTTATCCAGCGAGGGATGGTTGCCGATGCGTCCATACATTAGCCAGCGGTTGCCGTTGCTTGCACAGACTTCCACCGCTTTAGCTAAGAGTGCGTTGTTTAAGGATTTGTCCCAGTGTTTCTGAAGCGACAGAATCTGAGAGATAACAGCTATGTTGTCACCATAGATAATTTGGATGAAACCAACGAGCTCGTCTTCCAGATAGGCGCCGACGAAAGTGGATTTCTTTGCCATAGCCATGTTGTCACCTACGGATTTGAGCGATTCGCCGTAGTGGTGAAACGCTCTGCCCTGCCGAATGGGGGTTTCATTGTAGATTTTCCATATGCCCTCAATCAACTGGGGGCTCAACTCTATAACGTTGACTTTAACACCGCTTTTCTCGGCTCTGCGAACCATGTTGCGGGTTTTCTTCCCGACTGCGCTAAACCATATGTCAAGGGTTGTTATCTCAAGTAACCCTACATTGTCGTCGGTTCGTATCCAGTTTCTCGGTGGATTAGCAATGGGGCAGCACCAGGAGCGTTCAAGGAAAGTGTAGATATCTACTTTTTTTTCACTTAGTTTTTTGATTAACTCCTCATTTGCAGACGCATCTTTCTCGTACTCCTGATTGTCCTGCGCTATCAGCACAAATAGCTTCTTTCTAATGTATAATGATTGAGACGTTTAGGGCACCCCTAAGATTGTTTTGAGGATCTCGCAAAACGGACCTCTATTGCCTTTTTTGTTTTTTGCAAAAAGCCATTCGGGATGGATTGAGATTATTGTTCCTTCACTAATCCATTTTTGCGCTTCATCATTGATTGAGTACGGTAGCCATGTTTGGGAGACGCGTGTGTCTAAACTTGTGGTTGGGAAATCATGGAACGATTTAAGTGGGAAATTGCTTGGCGCTATTGCTTGTTTTTGACCCAATTTATGTTTCCAAAGTAGCTGCGCAACTAGACTTTTAGTGCCGTGGAAAGTGTAGTAGTGGATGGCTCTTCCTGTTTCTTTTTCCAGTGTTTTCCATTCTTTTACTGCGTTGGTTGCGATATGCAAGCCGATTTCATGGCGTTCCGAGTTGAGTAGGTCAAGTAGTTCTTTATCTGGTATAGTGTAGGGCGTGAAGAACCAGTAAGCCTTGACTTTTTTAGGTGACTCATTTATCATTTTGGCAAGCACACGGGCGTTTTCCAGATAGTCCTTTCCTTTGTGTGACTTGATGCCGAGCGCCACGTAGAGGAAGCTTTTAGCCCTTGACGATGGATACGGATAGTCTACATCAATTCTGATCTTTACGGTTGGCTGGTTCTCGGTCAATTACGGAGTTCTCCGTTATATTAGCGCTCTTGAGTGTTGGTATTGTTTATCTTTCTTCTTTTATAGATACTTTATGACCAGGCAGCCTAAAAAAAAGACCGGAGGTCGCCATTTTGCTTCAATCCGCACTCATCAAATATCCTAAATAAAGTCGCTTCTTGTCCAGCAAGTTTCTTAAACACCTGAACAATATTAATGACACAAATTGAGGTAGTCGCCAATAAAGATACTATGCGTTATCCCCACTTTACCCAATGAAATAAAAATAGATACTCTAAAGAGTATATTTTCACAGACCATACCGGTTACCTCAACCTTACTATTGACAGAACGCATAACTGAAAAGATGAGTTTCCCAGCTAAAATCAGTAAAGTTCTCAACAACATGCTTGAGTACATAAACATCGAAAAATTTGACTACATACTCAGAGTAGACGCCGACATTATTTTGCCTCTGGACTTTATAGAAAAAAATATAACTTCTGGACAACACGCAATAGGCTACGGGTACGCTCAACTAATAGAAGTTAAAAGTTTCATTAAATGCATGGGTGGTAAATTTAACCCTGAACATGACGATGGCTACATTATCGAGAAGTTCAAGTTCTGCGGCGTTCCTGCTTCCTGGGACTACGTGGTTAAGCCAACATTGAAACGTCAAATGGGTTTTCATCATGGTTCTAAGTGGTTTGTTGATCAGGGCAGCTTAAAATTCATGTATGGATGGGACCCCATTGGCATAGGATTGTACGTGCTAAAAAAATTTAGTCCTTACAGTTTTCTTGAAGCCTACGGTTATTTTTGTGCATTGTTTAAGAGGAAAAAAAGGTTTGACGTATCAACTAAACTTGTGCAAAAAAATTTTAGAAAATACCATAGCTTTAACCTAAAGCGTTTCAGGAAAGCTGGAAAATCAATCGTTATATCATTAAAAGCAAAATAACCTAACCAACAGAACACTGAGCGTGCAAATCGATCCTCAAATAGAATCTTAAATTGCTATAGTTAACTAAAAAACGTTCCAGATTAAGCAAGAATTAAATAGCGTAAAATTAAATTAGGCAACTGAAGTTGAATCAAGCATGAAGCTCGCATTAGCAGTGCCGAATTGCCCCACACTTTTTGGGGACGTTGGACCCCCACTGAACTTAGCCACGTTGGCGGCTTATGTTAGACAGCAATCACCCGATTTGGAGGTTAAAATCTTTGACGGCACAATAAAAGGCGTTGATGTTTACCAGAGCATCTTGAACTTTCAACCGGACATTGTAGGTCTCACAGCTACGAGTCCCCAAGTAAATTCCGCATATAAATTAATGGAGACCTTGCGATCGGCTAAACCGGAAATATTGACAGTAATAGGTGGCTGCCATGTCTCTGCCTTATCAGAAGAAGCGGCAACTCATGCCGATTGTGTAGTAGTCGGAGAAGGAGAACACGCGCTATTGGAAATATTGAAATTGAAGAAGCATAATTCTCCGATTCCAAAAATTATCGAAGGCAAACCATTCGAAAACTTGGATGACCTACCGCTTCCTGCTTATGATTTATTAGACATGAAAAAGTATATGGATTATATTCTAATGTGTGCTTACGAGTTGGCGCATCCAACGGGCAGAATGATGACATCAAGGGGCTGCAATTACAGGTGCCCTTTCTGCTATAACAGCGTAAGACAGAGTAAGGTTCGATATAGAAGCGCAAGCAAAATTATCGAAGAACTAGAATATTTACATGAACACTACGGCATAAAGTCGATATGGTACCATGACGACGAGTTTTTAGCTAACAAAAAACGGTTTAAAGAATTCATTGCCCTGCTGCCTAACAGTAAAATTAACGACAAAATGGGATGGGCTTGCCAAGCAAGAGTAGACAGTATCAACGACGAAACCGTTCAATTAGCTAAAGAAAACGGCTGCATTGAGATTTTCCTAGGTATAGAAAGTGCGACACCAAAGACGCTGAAATACCTAAAATGCGGCACCTTCACAGTAGAAGACGTTGAAAGAGCACTATTGATTTGCAAGAAACACAAGTTACCTGTCCACGGCAGCTTCATTTTCGGCGCACCCGATGAGACTTTGGCGGACATGAAACAGACTTGGACATGGATTAACAAGCATCGAAGCCTTATGGTAAGCATAGGCACTATGGTTCTTACGCCTTTTCCCGCCTCAAAAGTTTGGGAATATATGAAAGGAAAACAGATCGACTACGACAATTTAGGATATCACGGCGAGTTATCTCAAAGATATACAATAGCAAATGCAATAACGCTCGCTGATTTTAAAAAATTCATGAAAGATAAAATCCTGTTGTCCTGGTTTGGAACCCAAGTCGCAACTAAACCCTTGTGGAAAGCGATGGCACATAAAACGTCAGGATTAATGCTACTAAAACATCCAGTTGACACTTTACAGATCATCTGGAGCAAAAGGCTATAAATTAAATTTCTCCAATGCCCCAGCGTCAAGGGGCTAATATACTCTAAAATAAGGAGGACTTTCTCCTGTTAGATGCTCACCATCGGTTACTGACGCTTTTCTGATTTTAATACTAGGTTTTGTCCAAAGTCTGAAGTCCTGCCCATATCTTTTCCTGAAACGCTTCAGGCGTTAATACATTGATTTTGTTCCAGAGTTCTTTGCGCTTTAGTTCCCAAGTAGATGAGGCATCCATGTATCTGACGATTTTCTGCTTAAGGTCATCGTAACTATCCCAACGATATTCTTCGGGGATGAATTCTTTCATGCCTCCGCTGTTATGTACTATTGTTACGCAGCCGCTGGCTAAACCTTCGACGGGGGCGATGCCGAAGTGCTCTCCCTCCATGAGGTGGACGTAGATGCGGGAACCCTGCAGGATATCGAGCAGTACAGACCCAGGCAGGTTAGTCATAACCTTATAGTTGGGCGGTAGGTCCGCTGAGAACCGGTCGAACCACGATTTTTCTGCGTCGACTAATCCGCCGACGCTTATAAACTCAACTTCAGGCAAGTCACGGGCAAGCTGCTTCATGATATCATGACGCTTAACAGTTATGAATCGTGCCACGTATACCACACGTTTCATGCGGGCCGAGAGGGGCTTGTCGCACCAGAACTTGTCAAGATTCACAGCGGGATAAACAATTATGGGCTCTTTCACGCCGTGGCTGCCCCAATAGCGTTGGATAGCTTCTTTGGTGTAGTTGCTGTTGCAGAAAACCATGTCCAGTTTTTCGATGCCCTGTTCCACCCAGTATTTAAAAAGCCATAAGTAGAGTTTTCTTTTCATTGTTCCTCTGGCGTAGTCGTAATGTATTTCTGGAAAGTGAACGTAGGCAATGTTCTTTTTGGCTTTATTTAAAAAGACAGGCTCAAAAGGTGAGGACGACTGTGTTGAAAACAGGTAATCGTATTTCAACTGGCTGCGGTACTTTTTGAGGAGTTTGGCGAAGTTACGGTGCCGTTTGTAAATTGTGAAGGGGGGCTCTTCTTGGGTACGTTTCCCCATTGAGTGAACGATGACGTCTTTGGGAAGGTCCTCACCCACAATGTCACGATACCTACCAACGTCGAAGTCAAAGGTTAGCAATTCAACCTTTTGTCCATGGATTACAAGTGGTTTTAATTACACTATGACAGACGCGTTCGCCGCCGCCGTAAATGTCGAGGTAAGGGTGGACTACTAGGAAGGTTGCCATGTCAGATTTTGCCTCTTTGGGTTGTTTACATTTCCGTTTTTGGGTTTAAGAAGCTTTGCAGGTAACGGTTTGTTTGAAATATGCAATCGAATTGGAGCCGACGGTCTACGAAGGGTCAAGTAGCAAAATATATACGCGTGCGTGAAAAGTGAGTAGTTGATGTTTCGGTGAAGAGAAAAAACATGGCACCCACACAAAAGAAACTTAAAGTGGTTTTTGCTGACCCGCCCTTTGGCATCGAAGCTAAAGGAGAAGCAGTTACAGAATCACCGAACCTCGGCATCCTCTACATCATCAGCTACGTAAGGAAGCGCCTGCCAGAAGTAGAATTCCACTATCTCGAACCATTCCTCTCCATGAAGGAGCACATCCAAAAAGTGCAGGAAATCAAACCGGACATTTATGCAATATCATTTACAACACCTAGAAGAGACCTCTCTTTTGAAACCATAAATAAAGTCAAAGCATTAGGTCTCAAAATGCTTATGGTCTCCGGAGGTGCCCACCCAACCATCGACCCCCAAGACGTCCTCAAAAAAACTCCGATCGAGGTCTGCATAGTCGGAGAAGGCGAAGAAACCACAACTGAGTTAATCAAGAGAGTTCTATCGAAACAGTCCATAACAGACATCGTAGGAACGGTCAACACTCAGAAGAACAACGGCATAAGGCCCCTGCTCAAGAACATCGATTTCTTCCCAGCATGGGATATAATTGACTTCGAAAACTACGATGTAGCTGTAAGCAGAAAAAAACGAATGGCCTATATGCTGCCAATCCGTGGTTGCCCCAACTACTGCACTTACTGTTCTAACCCAGTCTGGAAGCTGGAGAAGCCATGGATAAGACAACGCTCTCCCAAAAACATCGCTGAAGAGGTCAATTACCTCTATGGCAGAGGCATCCGAGAAATTTACCTCCGCTCCGACACTTTTAACGTTGATATTAAATGGTGCCTAGAAACCCTCAGCGAGATTGAAAAGCTAAAACTTAAAGGCATGACTTTTCAATGCAACCTACGAGCTGACAAGCTAAACGACAAATTAGCAAAGAAACTGCAGGACGTCAACGTTTGGCTTGTTCATATTGGGCTTGAATCGGCTAATGACCGAGTGCTTAAAGGCATCGGCAAAAACGTCACACAAACCGACAATGTTCACACGCTTGAACTGCTAAAGAAATACCACATCAAAGTCTATGGGTTCCTAATGCTCTACAACGCTTGGGAAACCAAAGGGAAACTAGAATACGAGACCCCCGAAGAAGTCACCAACACGTTAAAATTCGCAAAAGAATGTCTCCGAGACAACCTCATAGAGTACATTTCGTGGTCAATCACTAACCCAATCATAGGTAGCAAACTATACCACATTGCAGAAAAATACGGCATTGCCACCCATAACGTCAAAATTGGCAACTGCATGAGTCTCCCAGGAATCAATGAGCAGCAAATGGTAGAGGACGTGAAGCAGGGTATGATTTTGCAACTTTTAAACGGCATTCAGAAAGGGTTGATTACTAAAAAAAGCTATAAGCGCGCTGCACAAAAAGCAGTTAAAATCTTAAACATGTAAAATTTTTCTATGCCAAAATTTTTATTTTTCTATTTTGCGGTAAACTATTTAACCAAAGCTTGAACATTATGCCTCTATGCCATCCTGCTCCGACAATGACATGAAAGTCGATTTTGTGGTACCCTCAAGAGAAGAACCCAACTCAACACTAATGCACCAACTTGAGCACATGCCATGCGCAGGACAAATCATTAACACCCATGAAAAACCACTCAGCATTGCACGCAAAAATGGAGTTCTGAAAGCAAACACCGAGTGGGTAGCGATGGTTGATGACGACATGCTTCTACCCAACAATTGGCTCCAATTAGTCACCAAAGCAATCACATCTAAAGTTGGCGCTATAGGCACTGTTGCAGTTCACAAGAACAAGCATGTTGCAGCGTACGAACGTGTGGTCGGTACAGTATACAACCTAAGTAAATTAGACACGAACCCACACATTAATAACATTATCATCCGACGAACACTCATGGAAAATTATAGCCCGCCCAAGCTGTTCTTCGGGGAGGACCAATACTTCAAACGCTATGTCCAGAAAACAGGCTACATCTGGAAGGTCCTACCTTTCCTTGGTGCGACTCATTTGGGAACATCCAAAAATTACGTGACCATCGGAATATCGTACAGAAGATATGGGCATTTTGGACTCTATAAACTGGCACGCAGAATGGCTGCAAGGTTCATTTTTACGCCGTTTGCAGCATTGAGCAATTTGAGCACAAGGACATTTTGCTATCTTACCAAGTTAAACGTTGAATTCCTAGCAGGCTTTGCAAAAGAACTCGTTATGGAAAAACTCTAAAAACATAGAAGCGAAAGCTGCTAGAACTTCAACATCCCCCACAACCACACCTGCTCAAATCAACATACTTGTGAAGAAAAAAGCCTTCACACCACAACCAAACAGCGACCAAAAACCAAACTGAACACAAAAACCAACTAAAACAAGACCTTGGAAGAAGTGACAGGGAAAACGTCCACAACCACGCAAAAGACAACAGACAAAACCGTAACTAAACCTTAAATTATCAAACCAATAACAGCTCCAAGCTTAAGAAAAATTCTAATCAACTGTTAAAAAAAATAACAGAGCCTTTTTTGGCATAAACGATTATATGCATCGTGCAGGATTTTTCTCATCTAAAAATAGGTTTTTTGGCCCAGCTAGCTGCTTTTCTAGTGCAATTGCCCTTGCTGCAACTTTATCAGCTTCAGCTTTAACCGCTGGATCTTTAATTTCTTCTTTGCGTTTTTCATTTGATGTCAAAATTAATCTCAGAAAATCAGAGTCGTAACATTTCAGCAGGAGTTCCGCGTTGGGGATAAGGCAGTGTCCGCCGATGACGCCCGGAAACATCACTGGCCTATCAAATCGCTCTTTGTGGGTGTCCTCAATGAAATCGACTGCTTCATCAAATTCAGCATCAAAAGCACGTGAAATACGGTGCATCTCTTGGAAGCACGCAATCATCCAAGCGCGGTAAGTTGTTTCAAAGAGCTTAGCAAGTTCAGTTTCACGACAGCTTTTGAGAACTTTAACTTTTAAGCCCAAATTTTTAAAGTGCACCTTAGCCGCTTTGGATGCTGCTGCATCTGCACCGCCGACGTATTTGGTCCAGCGTTTCATTTCCCAAACCATATGCTCAGGATTTATGTGAACGCCTCGTGAAGGCGAATGAGCAACAAGGCACGCGCAGGCTGCTGCAACTTTGAGTGTGGTTCCTGGCGGAACAGTGCTGTTAATAATTGTGAGTTTGGGCTTATACTGATCAACGTAGCCTTTTATTGTGTCGGCAAATTTTTCTTGACCGCTACATGGAAGACAAATCTGGAGGATGTCAACTTTTGCTGGAACCTTATCCTTGCTCTGATTAAGCAGCTTCATTTTTTCCATGTCTAAATCTAAACCATAAGTCGAGAACTTTTCTTTAGCTTCGCGATACAGCGCTAAGAGTGTGTGGCCTATCTCGCCTAAACCAACAATCAAAACGGTTTCTTTAACCAAACGCATGCCACCATTCATTGGAGAGTTCAAGTTAATGTTAAACTATTTAAAGTTGGAGCTCGAAAGGACAAGCATGCAGAATCCAAAGAAAGGCACCGGAATCATAACAGGCGCCAACGTTGAGGTTGGCAAGGATGTGTCCATTTGGAACTACGTCGTGATTGGAGATGGAGCCAAAATCGGCGATGGCACAGTGATTGGTAGCTTTGTTGACATTGGCAAAAACGTGGTTTTGGGCAAAAACTGCAACATTCAAGCACATGTAACAATTTCCAACGGCTGCGTGCTAGGCGACAACGTTTTCATCGCTCCAAACACCAGTCTTCTAAACGACAAATACCCGAAAAGTAGCTTCTTGACCCCCCCAATGATTAAGGATGGGGCTACAATTGGCGGAGGAGTCACCATATTGCCTAATGTGACGGTTGGAGAAAAATCAGTGGTTGGCGGTGGAAGCGTTGTTGCTAAAGATGTACCGCCTAAAACGGTTGTGGCTGGAACCCCTGCCAAAAGGGTAATGTCTTTAGAAGCATATGAAGCAAAACGGGACGCTTTCATTAAAACTCAGAGAAAGGTGCAACAATGAAAATTTGGTATGACGCATGCACTGGCAAGCATACCAGATATGGCGCCGCGATTGGGAAGAAACTTAGAAAATCTAGGCATGATTTTATTTTCACGACAAGGGAACATCCAGATACTGTAGCGCTCGCAAGAATTCTCGGAGAAAAACCCATAGTGGTAGGGAAATACAACCCGTCAACGCTTACCTCAAGGCTTGAAGAGAGCGCCGAACGCATAATACAATTCGCAAAACTCTTCAAAGATAACCGTCCAGACATTGCCATCGCACACCAATCCGTTGAACTCTGCCGCACAGCCTTCGGCTTAGGAATCCCAATAATCTTGACAGCGGACACACCCTACGCCCTAGCCACTAACAGGCTAACAATACCCTTTGCTCATACTGTAGTAGTTTCGGAGGCATTGCCTAAGAGTTTCACAAGAACCTATTGCGCTAAAAACGTGGTCTCTTTCAAAGGAGTAGATGAGGTCGCATGGATAAAGGATTTTAAACCTACCAAAATTGCAGGGTTAAGGAAGCCCTTGATAATTGTTAGGCAAATAGAGACAAAAGCGGCTTATGCAGGCGGAAAGCAAGACAACGCAAAGACTTTGGTAGATAAGCTATCGTCGATGGGAAATGTGCATTTAATCGAACGGTACAACAGAAGGCAATGCCTTTGGGGAAAAAGTAGGTTTTGAGGATTCGGCGAGTTTGGTTGGGAACGCTGATTTAGTGGTTAGTTATGGTGGGACAATCGCTAGAGAAGCAGCATTGCAAGGGGTTCCCAGTATAGCAATCTCTGACATGGCGAAGACTTACGTAAACACCTATTTGGCAAAGAAGGGTTTTCCATTGTTCATTACAACTGAGCGGGGAGTGCTCGCGAACGCTAAGAAGTATTTGGGTAAACGATTTGACACAAAAGAAAAACTTGCAGAATTAGAAGATCCTGTTGATACAATTGAGGACGTTGTGGAAAACATGAAATTTAAGTCGGCGTAACCTCGATTTTTTCTCCAACTACGGCATGGAACTTTTCAGCTGCGCTAGCTTGGTTTAGAGCCGTTTCCAGAAAACCGTGGCTGCCTATCAGAGCTATGGCTTCTCGGGGTTTAGCCTGTGCATATGTTTTGCCTAAAGCAACATTTAAAGAAATGTTATGCAATTTTATGATGACCGCTTTTGCTTGAACCATATCTTTCTGGGATATGTTTGTAATTATGTTTCCAAAGCCGTCTATATGCAAGATTACTCCCACTAAAGAGCCAGCCTCTCTTTTTACTCGGGTGAACTCGGGCATAACTCTCTCAACGATTTCTGTGCCAAACTCTGTGGGTTTTGCACCTATATCCAAGTATGCGGCGGCTGGAGCAAAAATATCCCTGCCATGAAAAGTAGCTGAACGCTTAGGCAGCATAAACGCGGTATTTGATAATTCGTAGGTGTGCTCGATTCCTTGGTTTTTGGCAGCTAACATCAAAATACCGTTATCTGGTCCAACAAAAAAGCCTTGCTTAGTCTGCACTAAAATAGCGCATCTCTCTGTGCCCACTCCTGGATCTACAACTGCCAAATGTACGGTGCCTTTAGGAAAGAAAGGTGCCACTGAAGCCAGCATGAAGGCACCCATGCGAATGTCGAATTTCTCAACATCATGAGTTATATCGATTATTGTGGCATTTGGGTTTATAGTTAAGATTACGCCTTTCATTTCGGCCACGTATGGGTCCTTTAACCCAAAGTCGCTGGTCAAAGTTATCATTGTTTAACCACCGTGCACGACAGGGACAAAAACGATTTCGTCTCCATCACAAAGTTTAGTTTCTAAACCGTTTAGAACACTGATTTCTTTGCCATTAACGAGAATTAGTGAGTTAGACCTTGAATCGTTGAGTTCCTGGTCGCTGAAGGTATGCTTCAACCCGGGTAGTTGCTGGGTGATTGTTTCGATTAGTTGTTTTATAGATATGCTGCCTTGGAAGTTGACGGTGAATTGTGTTTTTCCTGAAAGGTGACGTAACGCGCCGATGAATTTGACTGTTAAAGACACCAGTTTCTCACTCAAACTGTAGAATAGTCGAAGGCGGTTAAAAATTTTAACTGAAGCTTTCCGTTTTTTCCTGTGTTAGTGTTTCGACGATGTCGGTTGCGATGTCTACGATTGAATCTGCCTGCTTCATCATGGCGTCACCGTTGACTTCTTCAAGCTGCGAAATCTGTTGAACAATTGTTTCAATTTCAATTAAAAATTTTAAGACAGAATCGTTGGTGGCGGGATTTTTGGTTACCTCTTCGCGGATGAGTATTTCTATAAATGCCGGCTCACCGAGGCTGTAGTAAATGGCGTTTCTGGCTTTTCTGATGGCTTCCACAACTAGGCCTGGCGCCATATATGGGATTTTTCGTGCTGCTTCCAGTTCAGCTTTGGCTTCACGAAGATACCTTAAGGCCCACCCTTTCCTGTAGTCATCCATCATAGAGTTTCTTTCCAGACTTACTCTGCCATTTCTTCTTCTTCGAGTTCAGATTCAGCTGCTGAGCTAGCTTGGGTTAACGCGATGGTACGTGTTATATATCCTGCAGTTTGGTTTCTTATGCGTGTCGTTGTTCCCTTGGTTAAAGCGTCAACTGAATGCTTGTTTTCTTCAAAGCTAGTGTTGAATTTGGTTGGAAACTGCGCCATTAGTGCTTTGCCCAGCTTTTTAACCTGATCTGTCTTTACTTTTCCCAGTTAATATTCCTCCGAATTACTGATTTTTCTTCTCCGACGTCTAAAAGCGTAAGAGCACCTCTCAATAGATGATAGGCTTAATTTAAGCTTGCGCCTTGGAGATGTAAAAAAAGTTACTGATAAGCTGTGATGTAAACGGTAGAGGAAAGGGGGTTATTAGTTCATTTTTATGTTAAAGAAGACCTCAAAATTCTTGATTATTTGTTCGGCAACTTCTTCACTTTTCATTTTTTTAATTTCTGCTATTGCACCCACAACATTGCGTATGTATGAGGGCTTAGTTAGTTGTCCATTGAATGGTTGTTTCCAATAGGTAACTGGGCCGTCGGTTTCTGTTAACAGGTTGGTTAGGGGGGTTTTTTCTACGACTTCTCGAATACCGTTAGAATAGGTTACGGGCGGACCTTCAGTAATGAAGTAACCTTTGTCCAATGCTTTGGTTAGGGCGCTCATGGGGTGACTAAACCAGTGAAGGAGAACTCGCTTTAGCTTATATGAAGCCAGTATTTCCACGATAATATCGGTAGTTCCACGGGAATGAATTATTACTGGCAACTCAAGTTCTTCAGCTAAATGGAGCATCTTGTCGAAGACCATAGTTTGTTTTTCCCAAACCGTTTCATACTTGCAATCTAGACCAATTTCCCCGATGGCTTTGACTAAGCCTTTTTGATTTTGAATGAAGTTAACTGTTTCTTGAAGTTCACTTTCGCCAATTACGTTTACGTTCCAGGGATGGATACCTAAAGCTGGGTAAACGAGGCGGGGATATTTTTCAGATAGTTTAATATCGTTTTGGCAGGTTTTTAGATCCATTGAATTTGTAACTAAAGCAGCTACTCCTGAGTTTTTGGCGTCTGCTATTAATTCATCGATGTGTCCGGCGTATTCTGCGTCGGAGAGGTGAACATGGGCATCTATTAGTTTCATCTTTGCTCAGCGCTATATTCATACTTGAAGGTTTTATAATTTTTCTTTTCTTTAATGGATGCTTTATGGTTAAGGGTGATTTAAGGAAAAAAGTGATAACAAAGGTTAAATATTGCCTTAAAGAGAAAAAGAAGCGAAAGAGATGTCGATATGACTGAATTAGAAATAGCCGTAGCTCCCATGCACAGATTATGTAAAAAAGCAGGCGCTGACAGAGTAAGTGAAGCAGCAGCAAAAGAACTCGCAAAGGCACTAGAAGAAATCGGCGTAAAAATCGCCAAAGAAGCACTCGATTTTGCTATGCATGCTGGAAGAAAAACCATAAAAGCGGAAGACATAGAAATCGCCGCTAGAAAAATCATGGGAAAATAAGTAAGCTCACAACTTAATCATTTCTCCCTTTCTTCTTTTTTGTTTAATTCCGCTCCAATAGCAAATACTTTTTTGAGTTTTTTGGTTATTGTTGAAGGGTTTTGTGTGCTTGCGTATAGCAGTTGGCTGGTGGTTGTGGACCGCTCTCCATTGGGTGTTGCAATGAAACTAAAAAGGCACCAAGAACCAACCCGACTAATTGGTTAGCTTCTGCATTGCTAATCATAGTTGTTTTAACTTTGCCTGATCTGAGCTTCAGACGGTTTCTGAGGAATCCCAAAGGAATTGGAAGTATTCTCGTGCGAACCCAACTAAGCCGACGTGATTACTCCAGATAACGAGGGTTGGTTTGTCTTCACCAAGGAACAGCATGGCTTCTTTGCCATCAGCTATTACGCCGCCGCCGAACATGTGGTCGCGGATTCGGAGCTCATTTAAACCATATTTTTTTAGGAAAAGCCAATCTTCCTTTTCACCGGCCGCCATCAACTTGACATTTACAGTTTTCTTCAATCCAGAGCCAAACAAAGGTTCAGCCATCGCGATTAATGGCTTGGCAAATTCGGGAGCTGCAATCACGATTTCGACACCTGCTTTTTTTAAGACTTCCTCAAGCTTGGTTAAAACTGCCTGTTGGCCCCTTAGAATCAGCATGTCCGGTCGTTCCACTAGTTCCCTTTTCTCGTATAGAGGCTGAAGGTTTTCGGCAACTGTGTTTTCCCAGTTGAGGTATTTGTCTTCCAACCGTAGTTTAGTAAACCGTGTTGCCTCATGCGGTGGTACGGGATAATATTTGTAGGGTCGGCTTTCGCTACTCTTTATCCAACCTTTCTCTTTGAGTGAGTTTAAAACCTCATACATTTTGCTGTAAGGAACCTTGGCAGCTTCACTTATCTCCATAGCCGTCATCTGCCCGCCTTCCAGTAGCACTATGTAAGCGTCGATTTCGTAAGCGTTCAAGCCCATTTCTCTCAGGGCAGCCCGAGTGTCTTCGTTCAGTGACGTGTCTTTCCCCTCAATCACCTTAGGAAACGTTTGGAAACCTTATTATCATCACACTGCTCTTAAGCACTTCGAAAATACGCTTACAAGACAGAAGGCAAATTCGACATGAAAGACATTAAACCAACAAGAAGTATCTGCCCTGAATGTCTCAAACCTCTGGATGCAACAATCTACGAGGACGATGGCAAAGTCTTCATTAAAAAAACCTGCCCCGAACATGGTTTATACACAGAGCTTTACTGGTCAGATTACGATCAATACATGCGAGCCGACAAATTCGGCTATGTCGGCGACGGCATGGAGAATCCGCGGACCGAAAAAAAACATGGATGCCCCTACGACTGCGGCATCTGTCCCGAACATAAGTCCCACACGGCACTAGCAATCATCGATGTTACGAACCGCTGTAACTTAAAGTGTCCTGTTTGTTTTGCCAACGCATCCGCAGCAGGATACGTATATGAGCCAACTGCTGAGCAGATCACTGGAATGCTCGAGAACCTCCACAACAACAAACCTGTTCCCGCAACTGCACTGCAATTTAGCGGCGGCGAGCCAACAATACGTAATGAACTCTTAGATTTCATCAAAAAAGCCAAAGAAATAGGCTTCAAACATGTCGAAGTCAACACTAACGGTGTACGTATAGCAGCTGACCCTGAATATGCCAAAAAACTCAAAGAAGCGGGCATCAGTACAGTTTATTTACAGTTTGATGGCTTAACAAGCGACGTTTACAAATTCATCAGAGGCTTAGACCTGCTTGAAACCAAGCTGAAAGCGCTCGAGAACCTACGTAAAGCAGGATTCGACAGCGTCGTCTTGGTGGTTACTTTGGTTAAAGGCGTCAATGATGGGCAACTTGGCGACATCATAAAGTTTGCAGCCAAAAACTTCGACCTCATTCGATGCGTCAACGTCCAACCAGTTTCTCTATGCGGCAGATTGCCACAGCAAGAAAGAGAAAAAATGCGCATCACAATTCCGGACTTTATGAAAGCTGTTGAAGAACAGACACAAGGCGATATAAAAGTCTCGGACTTCTACCCCGTCCCTGTTGTTGTCCCCGTTTCCAAAGCAGTTGGTGAAATAAAAGACAAAAGATACGTAGAATTCACTGCCCATCAACACTGCGGCATGGCAACTTTCGTTTTCATCGAGAACGGCAAAATGACCCCTATCACCCGTTACGGTAACATCGAAAAATTCGTGGGCACCCTTAACCAAGTATACGTTGACGCACAAAAAGGCAACAAGAGCAAAGCCAAACTCCGCCTCGTCGGATCTGCACGCCACATCAAATTCAACTTCTTACGCAAATATGTCCTCAAAGTCCTTATGGACGGCGACTACAGCTCACTAGGCGACTTCGCAAGAAGCGCACTCATGATATCGTCAATGCATTTTATGGATCCATACAACTTTGACCTTGAACGTGTCCAACGCTGCGTCATCCATTACGCTGTCCCAGACGGACGCATAATACCTTTCTGCACAATGAACTCCATCCACCGCGCTGAAGTAGAAAAGAAACTCGGCATTCCACTCAAAGACTGGAAAGCGCAACATAAGGTTGAAATAAGCCAACCACAATAAAAATGCAGATAAAAGAACTAAAGTGAAAAGTTATGGGTGGAAAAAAGAAGCTCGGCATAAAGCAGATGGAGAAGCAGCAGGTTAAAACAGACGACGACAAAGCAAAAGAAGCGAAGAAGAAAGAGAAAGCAGGACCGCCACAAAGAAAAACAACTGTTGGCATAATGGTTCCAGATGCTAAAGACGGGAAAAACATTGCTGAAATCAAAAAGATGGGGGTCTTGACACCTTACTCAGTTGCAACACGCTATGGAATACGCATAAGTGCTGCAAAAGACTTCCTAGAACAGCTCGAAGCAAACGGTTCAGTACAGCTCGTCTCCGGCAGCCACAACATCAAGATCTACAAGCCAGCGGCATAAACTGCCAAGCTTAATCTTATTTTTAGTTAATTTTTTTGAACATTTTTGGAGTTTGATTTATTGAGTTTTCCAGATAGGGTGTATACTACCGAAGAAGTAAAAAATGCTAAAGTGCTTGTTGACCAAGGCTACAAACACAAATTGACAATTGAAGGCTCATCCGAGTTCAAGGAAAAAGTTAATCAAGCCCTCGCCTTAATCAAAACGGCAGAGTACTATGCCTTCTTTGTGACGTATATAAGAGAAATCAAAGAAATCGATGGAATAACTCAATTACGTGAAACCGAAGTAACCATCTGGGCAGGCAAGTTCGCAGTCGAGAACCCAGTGGATGCCGCCAGCCTATTTATTCAAAAAGCCTACCACATGAAGGAGTATTTGGGAGGCGAGCTCTACTATGGTGGCAACGCGGAGAAACGTTCAGTTGCAAAACGCATAGAGTTTTTGCAAGTGCTTAAAGAGAAAACTAAAGATATTAGCGTTAAAGAAGAATGTAAGCGACTCCTTGAATTGTGGAAAGAAAGCTCTATTGCTTTCTAGGTTAAGTAGTTAACAATTGAACCTTTATTGTTAGCCCGCTCTTAACTTGCTTAAAAATCTCCAAGTTGTTAGTGACTTTTCCCAGAATACTTACGGGGCTATAGGGTTGGGACTTGCCGTAGAACACGCATAAGGCGCCGCCCATAGGCCAAAAAGCTATCGTTCCTTGTTCCACGGTTGGTTTGGCTTTTTCTTCTCCCATTTTGATGGGTATTTCAAAGTAGACTTCTTCTTTCCAGATTGCAGCTCGGCCTTCGATTGGAAGCTTGCGGACAATGGTGTCGATTGTTCTTGGTGCAAGGAACCTAACGAGTTCTCCTTCGGCTTCACCTATACCTTCGATGAGAAACTTTATTTTTATGCGGGAAACGCCTTCTTCATTACTCAAATGTTCATACCCCTTAAAGAAAACCCAATAATACCTACAAATCAGAAGTTATAGTACGTGAAGTGCAATTTAACTCTTACACTCCATCAGCTTTGCGGTAAATTGTCTCCAGGAGACTTAGAACGGTTTCTCCGATGAAATTTATCTGGTCTTCGGTTACTCCTGGATGAATTGGCAACGAGAATACTTGTTTTGAAGCCTTCTCTGTTTCTGGGAGTTTGGAGCTTCCAAAGTTTTCTCGGTAGTACGGCATCTGATGCACTGGGTTAACGTAGTATGCTTCTGCGCCAATTCCTTTGTTTTTAAGTCCCTGCAAAAGCGTGTTACGTTGGGTTTCTGTTCCGTCTTTCAGTCGTGCTGTGTATAGGTACCAGCTATGCAACTTATCTTTTGATTCATAGGGTAATGCGAGTTTACTGCTTTTCTCTAAAACCTTTGTTAGCTGTTGTGCGTTTTGCCTTCGTTTAGAAACAAAACCGCCTAATCGTTCAAGCTGGACGTTGCCGATTGCGGCTTGAATCTCTGACATGCGATAGTTAGTTCCAAGTATAAGTGAAGCGTACTTGGCTTTTTCGCCATGCGTTCTAATCATTCGTACCGTCTCGGCGGTTTGGTCGTTGTTTGTTGTAACGACACCACCTTCGCCTGTCATGATGTTTTTGCTTGCATACATACTCCAGCAAGCGGCGTCTGCAAGAGCACCTGCAGGCTTCCCCATACAGGTTGTCCCGTGAGCTTGGGCGGCATCCTCCACCAAACCCAAACCGTGCTTATCGGCGATTTCTCGCAGCGGCTTCATGTCAGCTGAGAAACCGTATAAATCCACGGGCAATATGGCTTTGGTTTTCTTGGTTAATTTCTTCTCTACCGCTAAGGGCGCTAAATTATAGGTTTTAGGATCAATATCGGCGAAAACTGGTTTCGCTCCTGCCAAGGCGACTGCTTCGGCGGTTGCTACAAAGGTGAAACTGGGCAAAATAACTTCATCCCCATGCTTTACGCCAACAGCCATGACAGCTGCGTGGAGTGCAGCAGTGCCAGTGTTAACTGCTATTGCATATTTTGCGCCAGCCATTTTGGCGAAGCCTTTCTCAAATTCTGTTACAGCGGGTCCCATTCCGAGTCCACTGGTCAGCATGCCGCTTCGCATGACTTTAGTTACAGCTTGGATTTCTTCTTCGCCGATTTTTGGCAAGTTAATGTAAATCACTTTGTATTTGCCCCACTTTGCAAGGATACTATGTAGGCAGGTATATTTTATTTTTCTCTAAAATGGGAGGTGACTACTCAATGGGCATTTCTTTTGTTGTTTTGTAATCAGTCACAACCCTGATTCCGCGAGTCCTAAACTGCCCATCCAGGTCCGAATCGCCAGTGTCAACCCTCAAACTCTCTAACCGATCTAATTTGCTCTTAGTCGAAATCACAACTATGTTGTCCAAGCCTACTTGGCGGATGACTTTGGGGCTTATCTGCTGGTTTCCCCTGCCGAAAATAAAGCCCTGCCCTCCAATTGGCGTTACAATTATCTTTGCAGCTCTTTCCTTCTAAAGTTTGGAGGATTTGTTTTTCGCAAACATCACGTAAGATTATTTGTTTGTTTTGAAAAAGGTCAACGCCAAGGAGCGTTTTTTTCTGGTCCAAGAGGTCGCCAATTGTACGTGTTGTCGTTCCCGGTGCAACAACATAAAGGATTTCTGGTTTCATCTCTTCAATTATGTAGAGAGCTATGGCTGCTTGGTTTTCCACCTCGTTCTCGGTCATTGGGCTTGCCATTTTGTTACCTTGAATCAGATGCGGCTCAAATGGGCTAAGCATATAACCGAAAAGTTCAGCTGATAAGTGCCCTTGTCTAAACGCTGCCTCATCCACATCCATAACTTCAGCTTCCCTCAGCGGAAGCCCACGCCAAAGATAAGTCATAGCTACTCGCGCCGCAGCTTGGGGGCTAACGGCGAATAAGGCGCTATGCATTTTAACGCCCGTTGGAACACCTAAAACAGGCACTTTCACGCCTATGGCCTTGAAGACGTCTCGAGTTGTTCCATCTCCGCCACAGAAAACAAACAAATCCACATCCGCCTCGACAATGCACTTAGCGATGGTTTGTGTGTCTTCAGACGTTGTTTCTTTTTTTGCTTCCCCGACGACTATGCAGCTGAAGCCTTTCTTTTTAGCTTGTTTTTCTCCCATGTCGCCTGCGCCAACGATGAGGTTTAGGTGTTCTTTGGCTGGGGCGAGTTCCGACAGAAACGTTTCAGCTCGCTGCGTGGCTACTGGTTTGGCGCCTAAAGCTATGGCCTGGTTGAGAATTGCCTTGCCGTCTGTACCTTTAAGTCCGACAGCGCCGCCCATGCCTGCAACCGGGTTAACAATAAATCCGACAGTTTTGGTCGAAATAGCTTTTTCTTTTACATTCAAAGAGGGCACCTTATGCATTAGTAGTAGTTGGAGGATTAATAAAAAGAAGAATAAAAGAAAATGAGTTGGGTTGGGAGGTTTAGTAGGTTTCGCAGCCGATGTATTGCTTTGTGACTTCATTTAGCCATGGGTATAGTTTCCGCAGTTTCTCCATGGATTCAGCGACTTTAGCCGTTGGGTACTCGTAGGGTTGCAATCGTCCGTTGAAGTATTCATCGTAGGCTGACATGTCAAAGAAGCCATGGCCCGTTAATGCGAACAATATCGTTTTGGATTCATTGGTTTTTGTGCATTGGCGGGCGTCGTCAATCACTGCTTTGATAGCATGTGCTGATTCGGGAGATGGAATTATGCCTTCTGAACGTATGAATATCTTTGCGGCATCGAATGCATTGACTTGGTTGACTGCTAATGTGCTTAGTTGTTTTTCTTTTGCTAGCACACTGATTGTTGGTGCAATGCCGTGGTATCGTAGTCCGCCTGCGTGAATTGGCGCGGGCATAAAGTCATGTCCCAGTGTATGCATAGGTACGAGCGGTGTTAGTTTTGCTGTGTCACCGTGGTCATAGGTGTATACTCCCCTTGTGACTTTGGGGCAAGCTGTTGGTTCAACTGCGATAAACTTGGCTTGCTTTGGTGCTTTCTTTGAAGCCCTATCATAATAGAAGGGCCACATTAAACCTGAGAAGCTGCTTCCGCCTCCAATGCATCCATAGATTGCGTCCGGGTAATCGTCTACCATCTCCAACTGTTTTTTGGCTTCTAATCCTGCGACAGTTTGATGCATACAGACGTGGTTAAACACGCTTCCTATGGTGTAGTTTGCTTTTTTTCCTGTTTTTTCGCTTTCCAGTGAGTCTTCTACTGCTTCGCTTATTGCGATGCCCAGTGAACCCTGGTTTTCTGGGTCTTCAGCTAGGATTTTTCGTCCGGATGCTGTTTGGTTGCTTGGGCTGGCGTAAACTTTGGCGCCGAAAGCGTTCATCATGGCTTTGCGGTATGGCTTTTGGTTAAAACTTGCACGGACCATGTAAACAGTTGCTTCGAGGCCAAACATGCCGGCTGCAAACGATAGAGCTGAGCCCCATTGTCCAGCGCCTGTTTCAGTGGTTACTCTTGTTATGCCTTCTTTCATGTTATAGTAGGCTTGTGGAACTGCGCTGTTGGTTTTGTGGCTACCTGAGGGACTTGTGCCTTCATATTTGTAGTAAATTTTAGCCGGCGTTTTGAGCGATTTCTCTAGACCTAGTGCTCGAAACAGCGGGGTGGGTCTCCAGATTTTGTAGATTTCTCTTACTTCATCGGGGATGTTTATCCAGCGTTCTTGGCTGATTTCTTGTCCGATGATTTCTTTTGGGAAGATTCTGGGGACTATGCCGACGCCTGGTTTGCCTGTCTCCGCTTCTATGAATGGTGGGAGGGGATGTGGCAGGTCGGGCACGATGTTGTACCATTGTTTTGGTATGTCTGATTCTTTGAGCATTATTTTTTTGTCGGGCAATCTATTTCGCCTTTGGTAGAGAAGTGTTCGTCAAAGTCTTATTTAAGCCTTTTTTGTACAGTTATGTACATTGCGTAACTGTGTTGCCCGACAACACATTTATACCATAAAGAACAGAAATAGACATAAGCGAATAGAAATGTGGAACAAAATCAAAACCCAACTCGAAACATACCCAGAGCGCCTCAAAGTAGCACGCGTCCTCATAGAAAACGGCTTAAGCGCCAAAGGCGACAAAATATACCTAAACCAAATCGAAATTCCACCCATCCGCATCGCAAGAGTCGCAGGCGTCGACCGACGCACAGTAAACGAAACTCTAAGCACAATAAAAGAAAACCCCGAGTTAAGATGATATTTCGAGGAAATCCGCCCCGCAGGAGCCAGCCTAAAAGAAATCGCCAAACACCTCAACCTAGGCGTATTAGAAATAACTCCGATAAACGCCCGGTCACCAGGAATCCTATCCAACGCCGCTATGCTACTAAACAAGACAGGCTTAAGCATCCGCCAAGCAATCGTAGACGATCCCGAACTCTCACCCGAACCAAAATTGACATTGATTGTGGAGAAGAAAATCCCTGGAGAATTAATCCCTGAACTGCTAAAGATTTCAGGCGTAGCCAAAGTATCCGTCTACTAGACAACAACTCAGTAAATTCAGGCTGAGCATTATTAACCTTGCAAATTATATACTAAAAAGCCGCAGTGTAGGGGGCGGTTGGTTGTGGGGTGGGTGGGCGGTTGCTGTTGTCCTTCAAATAGGGGCGGTTAAAAGCAACAGTTGTATAATCATTTTGTATAAACAAACTGTATAAACAACAGCCCTGTAAACACGAAACGTCGCACACAAACGTTCCCCAGCACAAAAAAGACACAATGATGCAAAAACGGCTCACCTAAGCTTTGTTCGACAAGGCTTGACTAGAAAAACTTATATGGATAGTAACGTTCTGTTGTTGTTCGCATTATTGGAGGTTACTTGATTTGTCATCATCACAAGCTGGCGGAGTACCTGTTCTAGTTATGAAAGAAGGTTCAAAGAGGTCCCGCGGAAGAGAAGCACAACACAGCAACATCATGGCTGCAAAAGTTGTAGCGGAAAGCGTCCGAAGCGCACTTGGTCCAAAAGGCATGGATAAAATGCTCGTCGACAGCTTCGGAGACGTAACAATTACAAGCGATGGTAGAACAATCCTTGACGAAATGGATGTTCAGCATCCAGCGGCAAAAATGCTCGTTGAAGTCGCTAAAACACAGGACAAAGAAGCCGGCGACGGAACAACATCCGCAGTCATAATCGCAGGCGAGCTCCTAAGCAGATCTGAAGAGTTAATCGACAAAAACATCCACCCAACAGTCATAATTGACGGGTACCGAAAAGCAGCTGACAAAGCTCTAGAAACTTTGGAAAAAATAGCCATTCTCCATCGACTTAAAGTCGCAAGATTACCTCAAGAAAGCTGCAGCAACATCCATGGGCAGCAAACTCGTCGCTGAATACAAAGATTACTTGGCTGATTTAGCCGTAAAAGCGATGTTAGCAGTTGCCGAAAAACAAGGCAACGGCTCCTACAGAGCAGATGTTGATGATGTGAAGGTTGAGAAGAAAACAGGCGAGTCTTTGGCAGCCACCAGCTTAATCTACGGTATAGTTTTAGACAAAGAAATCGTTCACTCAGGCATGCCTAAGCGAGTAGAGAAAGCAAAAATCGCCTTGCTTGATGCGTCAATCGAAAATGAAAAACCAGAAATGGATGCAAAAATTAACATCGAAAGCCCGGATCAGATTGAGGCGTTCCTAAATCAAGAGGAAGCAATGCTGAAAGGAATGGTAGATAAAATATTAGCTTCAGGTGCCAATGTGGTAGTCTGCCAAAAAGGCATCGACGATATGGCTCAGCATTTCCTTGCCCGAAAAGGAGTAATTGCAATTAGGAGAGCCAAGAAATCAGACATGGAAAAGCTTGCAAGAGCCACAGGCGGAAAAATACTCAGCAACATAGATGCACTCACAGCTTCAGACCTTGGCTTCGCCGATTTGGTTGAAGAGCGAAGAACAGGTGATGACAAGATGACTTATGTTGAGGGCTGCAAGAACCCAAAATCCGTGACACTTCTGATCAGGGGTGGAACTCAACGGATGACAGCAGAAGCTGAACGGTCAATACACGATGCACTCTGTGTCGTCAGAGACCTAATTGAAGAGCCAAGAATCGTTGCTGGTGGAAGCGCTCCAGAAATGGAAATGGCAAGCGTTCTTAAGAAATACGCTCAAACCGTGAAAGGAAGAGAGCAACTTGCAATTATAATATTCGCAGAATCCCTCGAATCAATAGCCACCACCCTTGCAGAA
Source organism: Candidatus Bathyarchaeota archaeon (assembly GCA_963739495.1). GTDB lineage: Archaea > Thermoproteota > Bathyarchaeia > Bathyarchaeales > Bathycorpusculaceae > Bathycorpusculum. The sequence continues at coordinate 87,513 of CAVUAM010000016.1, forward strand.
AACGCAGGTTTAGACCCAGTTGACATTCTTTCAGAATTACGAACACGCCACGAAAAAGGTGAAACGTGGGCAGGTGTCGACGTTCTCGCAGGCAAAATCGAAGACATGACAAAAATAAACGTCTACGAACCCCTCGCAGTCAAAAAACAAATCATCAAATCAGCAACCGAAGCCGCAACCATGATCCTCAAAATTGACGATGTCATCGCAACCGCTAAAATGAAGACACCTCCGATGCCACCAGGAGGAGGCATGCCAGGCGGCGGCATGGGAATGGGCGGTATGGGTGGAATGCCAGGCGGAATGATGTAAAATGTCAGAACAAAAAATTATTGTAGGTCCCCCAAAAATTACTCGCTTCGAGAAAGCAAGAATAGTTGGCGCACGTGCGCTTCAAATCTCGATGGGAGCACCAATCTTGGTAGATGCGGCAGAAAACACAAACCCGATTGACATCGCACTAGTTGAGCTTGACGCCGGAATCTTGCCAATTACAATCCGTAGAACTCTGCCAGATGGAACTTTCCAAGATATTCCCTTGAAATGGCTGTCTTAAGCGCCATTATTATTTTCTTTTAGTCCTTTTCAAGTTTTAGTCTTGCTTGGTTTAATGTGTTGTTGATTTGTGTCCAGTGCGCTCCCTGCCAGTAGATTTGGCTGCAGTTTGGGCACTTCCAAAATTTGTCGTAGTAGGTGAGCGTGTTTTTTTCCAGTTCGCTTTGGAGTTGTTCCTTTGGAGTTACTTTGATTTTTGCGTTGCATACTGGACAACGGGATTTGTCCATATCAATTGTTAATGGTATTTTATACCGTTTGGCGATTTCCGCCAGCCTCTCTGACTCATTCTTGCCTTCAACATAGTAGGCGTCTAGTCCTCTGCCGACGGCGCGTTTATAGAGCTCGAGATCTTTCGTCAACAAAACACGGTCATCCTTCCTTGTGAGTTCCAAAAGCTCGGAATCGCTAAACTGTACCGAGTAGATAACGTCATGTCCCAAAATTCGCAGCCAACGTGCCAATTTTCCAAGCATCCCATCCGCAAGGAATTTCACACGTTGCCTCTCCGAACAATCAAGCCGCATCCGCCTTTCGCAACAATTTCGCCGTCATCAAAGACCAATTGCCCGTTTACGATGGTTTTTACCGCTTTGCCTTGAACATCCCAGCCATCGTAAGGCGAAAATCTTGCTTTAGACTTAAATTTGGACGCATCAATCTTGAATTGGCGATTAAAATCTATGATTGTTAGATCAGCATTTTTACCTTGTTCCAATCGACCTCGGTCGTTTAAGCCAAAAATTTCTGCAGGTTTTTCAGCAAGAAGGTGAACTGCTTCAACTATGGTTAATTTTTTCTTTTTTATTTGGGTTAACATGATGGGCAGGGTGGTTTCTAGTCCAGGCACACCGACTTTTACATCCCAGACGTTGCTGGCTGACTTCTCGCTCTGAGCGTGTGGTGCGTGGTCTGAGCCTACCGCATCAACTGAACCGTCTTCGATACCTTTCCATAGCGCGTCAACATTAGGTTTGCTGCGGAGCGGAGGTGCCATAATCGCCATCGACCCATAACGCTTTAAATCATCAGTTGACAGCATCAGGTGGTTTGGGGTAACTTCACATGTTACTTTTCTGCCTGATTTTTTAGCTTCCCCAATGGCGTTTAATCCCTCTTTGGTTGAAACGTGGCAGAAATGCAGTCGTACATCGGTTTGCTCACTTAATTTCAGAATCCTTTGGATTGCTGTTAGCTCGACTGCTTCGGTGTGTGCCCTCAGAAAATCAGCAATTCCGCTTTTTTTGGCTTGTTTGAGCTTTTCCTCGTTTGCTGCAAGCATTGCCCTATCTTCAGCATGGACTGCCAAAGGCACCTTAAGCCTAGCGACTTCTTTACTTCCATCAATTATGGCTTGGTCGTCATCAATGTTTAAGCCGCCCGTCTGTTTACCCATGAAAAGCTTGAATCCAACCGCACCTTCTGCAACAATGTCTGCTGAGTCATCCAGTTTTTGGGGGAATTCGGAGTAAAATCCTACGTTGACGAGAAGTTTTCTTTGGGCAACTCTCATGCGGTTCTGCAAGGTTTGGAGGCTCATGGTTACGGGGGCATTGTTTGGCATGTCTAAGGCAGTGGTGAATCCCCCAGCCGCAGCGGATGCGGTTCCTGAAAAGAAATCTTCTTTGTATGCGTTGCCCTCATCGCGCATATGCACATGCTCATCAATTAAGCCCGGTAACACCAACAAGTTGTGGAGGTCTGTTTTTTGGTCGGCTTTTGGCATTTGAGTTTCTTTGCCGATTTTTTGGATTTTGCCTTCTTCGATGGCTATGCTGCAGTCAACGATTTGCCCGCCGAGGTAGGCTTTGGCGTTTGTGAGGACAGAATCAACAATCAAGGCAGTCACAGTCTAGTGAATAGCGGGTGGTTTGGTAATTAAAGTTTATTTATGGTACAATACAAAGTTATAGTTGAGTCGTTTAGGAGTCGTTCTTGTTGCCACGGAGTGTTTTGGTTAGCAATGGTCGGTTTGCGGTTGCTCTTGACGATAAAGCCTGCATAAGAGACGTCTATTTTCCTTTTGTTGGCCTTGAGAACCATGCGGTTGGTCACAAGTTCAGGCTCGGAGTCTGGGTTGACGGTAGATTCGAATGGATAGACAACGGCTGGGACATATCTATGTCCTATCTGCCTGAAACACTCACCAGCCGATACAAAATAAGAAAACAAGCCTACGGCATAGAACTGGAAGTTAACGACGCCATTCACAACTCCAAAGATGTCTTTCTCCGAAAAATAAAAGTCTCAAATATTCTAGACAATAAACAAGAAATCCGCCTGTTCTTTTCTCAAGACTTCCACATCTACGGCTACGAAGCAGGCGACACTGCGTTTTTTGAACCAACTACAAACGCCATCATCCATTACAAAGGCAAACGCTACTTTCTAGTCGGCGGAGCCACAAGCGGTAAAGGTTTCTACCAATATGCGGTGGGACACAAAGAAGGCGATGGTAAAGAGGGCACATGGAGAGACTGCGAAGACGGCGAATTGAGCAGCAACCCCGTTGCCCAGGGTGCGGTTGACTCAGCAGTGTCGTTTCGACTGGAGATTCCGCCGCACGGTTACGGTGTGATTCATTATTGGATTGCATGTGGTACTCACCTCAGTGAAGTCGCAGTCCTCAATGCTGAGGTTAAAGAGATAGGGATTGAGCAGATGCTTCTGGAAGTGGAAAATTACTGGAGCGCTTGGCTAAACCGAATAAAACTTGACCTAAACATTTTACCCAGGGAAGTCGCCCGCCTCTTTAAACGATCGTTGCTTTTGATGAGAACCCACGTTGACAGCCACGGCGGTTTTGTAGCTTCACTTGATTCAGAGATAATGGAGATTCAAAAAGACACCTACGCGTATGTTTGGCCACGAGACGGCGCAATGGCCACGTTAGCTTTCACCAACGCAGGCTTCACCGACGTGGCAGCTATGTTTTTTGGATTTTGCCACAAAGTAATTGGGGAGGACGGCTTTTTCCGCCATAAATATCTCCCCGATGGCTCATTGGGAAGCACTTGGCACGCACTGATAGATTCGACGGGTCATTTGCAGTTACCAATTCAAGAAGATGAAACCGCAAGCGTACTCTATGCACTCTGGAAATATTATGAGAGGAATGGCAATTTAGAGTTCGTTACCAAAGTCTACGACCGTCTCGTAGTGAAAGCGGCAGATTTTATGATGAACTATCGCGACCCCACAACTGGGTTGCCTAAGCCTACGTTTGATGAGTGGGAGGAAAAAGTAGGCGTCTTCACTTCAACTGTAGCGTCGGTTGTTGCAGCTCTTGATGCCGCGGCTAAATTCGCAAAGGTGTTTTATGACAGCAATAGGCAAGATGACCTCACAGTAGCCTCTGCCCAGATTAGGGAAGCAATGATTAAACACCTTTATGACCCTCAGCTTAAACGATTCATAAAGGGCATCTATCCCAACGGTGAAAGAGATATAACTGTGGACAGCAGCGTTTCAACGATTTTTGCTTACGAGGTTTTGGACGCTAAAGACATAAGGGTCAAGAGCACGATGGAAACCTTAGCCAGCAACCTACATGTCAAGACAGACATTGGCGGGTTTGCGAGGTATCAAAATGACCGTTACAGACGTGTGTCGCCTGATACACCTGGGAATCCATGGTTTATTTCCACACTAAGGCTCGCAAGATGGTACATAGCTAAGGCGGCATCGATGGGTGATTTAAATCAGGCGATAGATTTCCTAAAGTGGACAGCCAAACACTCCTTGCCCACAGGAGCTTTAGCCGAGCAACTTGACCCCTACTCTGGCAAACCAATATCGGCAACACCGCTGCTTTGGAGCCACGCCGAATTCGTCTTAGCAGTAACCGAATACATCAACAAACATCAAGAAATAATAGCCACAACCCAGTCGAACCCTTAGAAGGATAAAACATGTTTGTTAAATTATGCGACAAAAACATTCTTCCCCTAAATGAATTGAGGTCATTTAAAATCAGGGGACACGAAATCTTGGCGGTTAATCTTGGAAACAAAATTTATTGTTTGGATGGCAGGTGTACACATGCCGGGGCGCCACTCTCAGAGGGCACACTCAACGGAGAGGTCCTCACATGCCCATGGCACTACTCACAGTTCAATATAACAAGCGGCGAGATTCTTGGTGGACCGGCGTTTAAGCAGCTAAAAAGTTACCTCGTTGAAGAAAGAGAAAACGCAGTTCTTATAGATTTGTAAGAACAGAGAATTATTTTTCTTGTTCAAGCTCTATGCGGCATTCGTCACATATGTTTTCTCCGTTGCGTTCCTTAAGGCTTTCTGAGTAGACGTTACAGCGATCACAATACCCTGAAAGTGGAACTTCCTCGGTTTCCTCGGTACGGGCTTCGCCTTCAATGCGGGATCGTTCCTGCATAATCTCGATAAGCTCAGGCATAACGCCTAAGATATCTTTGCTTGAAATTATACCAACCAAGTTGCCTTTGTAGATTACCCCGAGCCTTCTAATGTCAAGGCGTGTCATTCTTCTGGCAGCGTCACTTATTGTAGCTTCAGGCTCAATAGTAACCAACGGAGTGGTCATGATTTCTTTGGCTTTAACTGTATCTGGCTTTAGGTTTTTGGCTATAACCCTTATGACCAAGTCCCTTTCAGTTATTATGCCAATTGATTTTCCTGCTTTGTTGGTGACTATGACCGCGCCTAAATCATGCATATCCATATTGGCAGCAGCCCTGTTTGAGCTTTCATCCTCATCCATGGTCACGACTGGGTTGCTCATTACGTCTCTAACCAACATTTTAGGTCCTAACCCAATTTCAGACATGACTAAATTCGCTCCAATAATCTTTTTTCAAGCTCGGCTTCTATGTGAACATAAAAGAAATGCATAATTTAAGAGTTACTTAACCTCAAAAATTAGCCTATGAAGTTTTATTAAACCCCACGTGGATAGACCACATGCACACAAGAGGACTAATTTATGCTGAAAACTAACTGTGAAAAACTGATAAAAATCTCAGTTATGGGAGAAATCGCCAGCCCAACTATCCGCAATGTCTATAATGTGTCAGCAACAGGAAAACCCTTAGTGTTACCTGGAGTTGGTGGCATAACATATAACCTTAGAGTCGGCGACCCAGCTTGTGGTTGGGAAGCAGACCATGTGGAACCAGGCGCTAGCGTAGAAAACAAAGAAAACGACGCCCGTTCAGGACAAGCTGCAAACACAGCCTTCAATGTGCTCTCATGCGTTGGCAACCAAGCAAAAGTAATTACTGGCGACTCAAAGGGTGCAAAAGGAATAGTAACGGGAAAGCACGGAGGAATAGAACACGTACTGGTTGATTTTCCCTCGGAGGTTTTAGAGAACCTTGTGCCTGGCGATCGAATACTCATCAAAGCATATGGTATAGGTTTGAAGCTTAGGGATTTTCCAGACATAAAAGTCCTTAACATGGACCCAAGGCTGCTTAAGGAATGGAACATCAAATCTAAGGGTCCCAAACTGGAAGTGCCTGTTACTCATATTGTTCCTGCAGCAATTATGGGTTCAGGTTTAGGCGCAAACCAAGTTAACTCTGGCGACTATGACATTCAACTGTTCGATAGCGGAGTCGTAGAGCAATACGGGTTGGGAAATTTGAGGCTTGGCGATTTGGTCGCTATAATCGACGCAGACCATTCGTTTGGCAGAATTTACCGTCAAGGCGCAGTTTCTGTTGGAGTGGTTGTTCATACAAACTGTGTCACTGCAGGTCATGGTCCAGGAGTGACTACGTTGATAACTTCGCCTGATGGAAAAATTGTTCCCCAGATTGATAAGAAGGCAAACATTGCTTCTCTCCTAAAATTACGGTCAGATATATAAGATAGTTAAGGCAATAAATGGAACATTAGAAAAGAAAGAGGTCAAAATAATGCCCGTTAAACGAAAAAGCCGAGGAAGATCAAAAGGAAACAAAGGAAGCAGTACTCTAGTTCAATGCGCAAATTGCGGGGCTTCGGTGCCACGAGACAAAGCAAAGCGATCCACGCGACGAGTATCCTTTGTTGAGCCGCAGCTTGCTAAAGAACTTAGACAAAGCGGCACATACTTAGCCTCTTGGGTAGACACAAAATACTACTGTATCTCCTGCGCAGTTCACCGCGGCATCGTCAAGGTCCGCGCCGAAAACGAACGCCATTCAAGAGGATACAAAAGAAGATACTAAGCGGCTAATCTGCTGCTTTTTTCTTCAAAGTTTTGTAAACATATAACGCTCTTTGTATAACTGTAAAGTTTGACAACACCGCCAAAACGGCTATGCCGTAACCTAAAGCTGGCAACCAAAAGAACGCAATTATGGACACAACAGCTAATATGAGCATACGCTCTGCACGTTCAGCAAAGCCCACTGATTCCATCTTTATGCCTGCTGCTTCCGCTCTTGCACGGGTATAACTTACCATCATGGATCCTGATAGAGCTGCTAAACCCCAGACTACGCCCCAAACGGGTCCCCACGCGGCATTGCTTAATCCCGCGACGATTATGGCGGCGTAGACTATGGCATCCGCGTACCTGTCAAGAACTGAATCGAAGAATCCTCCGAACACAGTTGTCTGCTGAAAGGTTCGGGCTACTATGCCATCAAGGGTGTCGCAGAATCCTGAAGACAATAACAAAACCACAGCCACGATGAGCAACAACGACGACTGAGATGTGGTTAAACCGTATGAAACTGCTGAAGCCAAAGCGAGGATAAAGCCAATTGTGCTGATTTTGTTGGGAGTTAAACCTATTTTGTGTGCGGCGTTTGCTTGTGAAGTGAGCATTTGCTGGATTTGTTTTTTGAGTTTAGTAAGCAAGTGGTTTCTCAACTAGGCAAGGTGTTATTGCAGATTAGGGGGTGGCTGTAGAAAAGCCTTTCTTAGCGGTCTGTTGGACATTTATTCGTCAAAGGATGACTTTTCAATGGGCTTATAAGGAAGAACCTGCATATTTTGGAATGACGTTCTGCCGCGCATCAGAGCGCATCACAGCAACGTTACACAAAGCAAACAAAAGGAGTAAAAACAAATTGACTCAAAATGCAGATGTTATCTTCGTAGGAAATAAACCTCCAATGAGCTATGTTCTGGCAATTATCACTAGTCTCTCAGCAGGAAACCTAAAAGAGATCACATTGAAAGCAAGAGGTCAAGCAATAACTACCGCAGTTGATGTAGCTGAAATCACAAGGAACCGATTCGTAAAAGACCTTAAAGTTAGCAAGATTGCTATCGGAACAGCTGAGATGCCACCTCGTGAGGGAGAGAGCAAGTCCAGAATGGTTTCCACAATGGAGATAACCTTAATCAAAAAGTAAACTGGACAAACACATTAGAAACCTAACTTATCTTCTTCCATTTTTTGGATCATTTCTAATTCCAAAACCAAAAAAAGTGATTTTCTAATACCTTCAATTTTTGTTTTATGCTAGGACCGTAATTGCCTCAGATCAAATAGAAATGTGGAATAGAATTTGAGTCAGCATCTATATCGTAAAGTTAAATAGCTGATTTAGTTAGTTAGAGAATTATTCCGTGTGAAACAGATGTTAGATATCAAGCTTATCCGCGAGAACCCTGAACTTGTGAAGGCTAATTTGGCTAAGCGTGGCAACCCAGAAGTCCTCCAGATGCTCGAAGAACTGATTGCCATAGATAAAGAGTGGCGTTTGAACAACACTAAACTAAACGAGCTTCGCCACGAACGAAAACTGGTAACCTATAGAAATCGCTAAACTCAAAAAAGCGGGTCAAGAAGCCACGGAAGAATTTACAAGAGCACAGAATACTGACCAAAAAACAAAACTAACAGAGAAACAGGTTGTTGACCAGGAACAGAAAATCCACGATTACCTTTTGCTGATTACCAAACTTGCTGGATGATTCGGTTCCACTGGGAAAAGACTCAAACGATAACGTGCAGATGAAGACTTGGGGTAATATTCCACAGTTCTCTTTTCCGATAAAAAACCATATTGACTTGGCACTCGAGTTAGACCAGATTGACATGGAACGCGCTGGGAAAGTAAGCGGTGCAAGGTTCTTCTACCTTAAAAATGAAGTTGCCATGCTTGACATGGCTTTAATGTGCTTTGCCATCGAGGAACTCTCAAAGAAAGGCTACACACCAATCGTTCCACCTTACATGATGAAGCGGGAAGCATACGAAGGAGTAACTTCTCTGGGTGACTTTGGCGATGTCCTTTACAAGATAGAAGGCGAAGACCTCTATATGATTGCGACATCTGAGCATCCGATGGCAGCCATGCTGATGAACGAAACCCTAAAAGAGCAAGATATGCCCGTTAAACTAGCTGGAATCAGCACGTGTTTCCGTAAAGAAGCAGGAGCACATGGCAAAGACACACGGGGAATCTTCCGAACCCACCAATTCAACAAAATAGAACAGTTCATCTTCTGCAAACCCGAAGATTCACCAAAACTCCATGAGGAACTTCTGGAGAACGCTGAAGGAATCCTGCAGAAACTCGGCTTAGCATATCAAGTTGTTAACGTTTGCACTGGCGATATTGGCACCGTTGCAGCGAAAAAGTACGATATTGAAGCGTGGATGCCAGCGCAGAACGGTTACCGTGAAGTTGTTTCCTGCAGTAATTGCACCGATTATCAAGGTAGACGATTGGGAATTAAGTACCGTGAAAAAGAAGGCGCACCACCCAAGGGCATCGTCCACACCCTGAACTCAACAGCCATAGCAACAGGAAGAACCATCGTTGCTTTGCTGGAAAACAACCAGAATCAGGATGGTACAATAAACATACCTGAAGTGCTAAGAAAGTATATGGGTAACAGAGAGAAAATTAGCAAAAAGCCATAAACCTTTTAATATTTCGTTGAGAATCTTGTGGCACGTTTGGAGAAATAAGCGTGTCTTCAAAATCAACAAAGCATGTTCGCGATAAATGGCGTGGAAAATCATGGTATATGGTAGTTGCGCCATCGTTCTTTGGTAACATAGAGTTAGGTTCGATACCTGCCCAAGAAGAATCACAGATGATCGGCAGAGTTGTCGAAGCAACCCTATACGACATCACAGGAGACTTTTCTCATCATTACCTCAAAATGATGTTCCAGATAAACCAGATTGAAGGAAAATCTGCAAAAACACTCTTTAAAGGTCATGAATACTCAAGAGATTACCTACGCAGCTTAGTCCGAAGGAGAACCACCAAAGTTGACGGATTATTCAACCTTACAACAAAAGACGGGTACAAACTCAGAATAGCCGTTTCAGCCCTGACCCTTTCACGAATAAAGACCTCACAGGAAAAAATCATCCGTACCATGATGGAAAAGACCATCAAAGAAAAAGCCGCTGCATTAACCCTTGACCAGTTCGTTCAAGAAATGGTCCTTGGAAAAATCGCCTCAGACATCTACAACCAAGCCAAACTCGTTGCACCACTAAGACACGTTGGCATAAGAAAATCCAAGCTCATCTCTGCGCCAGCAAAACTGCCGGAAACACCAGAAGAAGCAACTCTAACGCCAGTTGCACCAGCCCCAGCATAATAATTTTTTATTTTTTGTTTTTTACCTTTTAACCGTAAACAGTTTTAGACAGAACTCTTTAGTATTTTCTATTCGGGAGAGAGCAAGTTTTGACCAATGCGGGTGTGCATGAAAAAGGAACCTTCAACGCCCAAGACGTCATAGACAACATCAAAAAAGACCCAAACTACCCTAAGGCAGGGGCAATCGGGCTTTTCATCGGTGTGGTGCGAGGGGAAACGCTTGAGTCGGAAAGAGAAACGGTTGAAGGGCTCACTATAGAAGCTTATGAGGAAAAAGCTGACCAAGTGCTTACAAAGATTAGTGCAGAATTATCTAAGAAACCAGGAATAGTGAACATTCAAATTCACCATCTTCTTGGCGAGTTCAGGGTGGGGGATGACTTGGTTTACGTTGCAGTCGCAGGTGCACATCGAACAGACATTTTCCCTGTTTTACGAGAAGCTGTTGAGAGGTACAAGAGCGAAGTTCCCGTTTTCAAGAAAGAACATATCATTACAAAACAAGGCACAACTTCCCAGTACTGGGTTTCAGAAAAAGAAAACCATCAGCCCTAGACTGGATGTGAATTCTTGATTGCGGCTTTAGCAGGTGGAGTTGGCGCAGCCAGATTTCTAACAGGCTTAACCCGACTAGTAAAAGGGGATGAATTGACAGTTATCGCAAACACAGGCGATGACATTGAACTGTTTGGCCTACACATCTCACCAGACATCGACATTGTCACTTATACGTTAGCCGGTATTGTTGATGAGGAAAAGGGGTGGGGAATCAAGGGTGACACGTTCCAATGCTTAGACATGCTAAAAAAACAAGGCGTAGATACCTGGTTTGGTCTTGGCGACAGGGACTTGGCAACCCATATTTACCGAACCAACCGCTTAAATCAAGGCTTAACGCTATCACAAATTACTTCTGAGATTTGTCAAAATTTAGGGCTTAAAATAAAGATTTTGCCTATGTCAAACGACAAGTTTGAAACCAGGGTAATTACAAGGGATGGTTCAATGCATTTTGAGGAGTACTTTGTTAAAAGACAATTCAAAGATGAGGTTTTAGGCGTGGAATTTGTCGGCGCCGCCACTGCGAAGCCTTCACCAAGGGTTTTGGAGACTCTTTTGGACGCTGAATTGATTGTTGTTTGCCCAAGCAATCCAATCGTCAGCATTGGCACTATTCTTGCAATCGATGGAATCAAAGACGCCTTGAAACGAACGAAGGCAAGAGTCGTTGGGGTTAGCCCAATTGTCGCAGGTATGCCCATTAAGGGTCCTGCAGACAAGATGCTGCGGGCTTTAGGCTTGGAGGTTTCTGCTTTTAGCGTTGCACAACTTTATGCAGATTTTCTTGACACCTTTATTATAGACAACAAGGATGCAGAGGCAAAAAGTAGGATCGAAAACCTTGGAGTCAAAGTGAAGGTAACAAACACCGTTATGAAGAGTCTAGAGGATAAAGTCGCATTGGCAAAAGTCGTTTTAGACAACTAGAATCCACTATAGAATAAAGTGTTCTCTATAGATTATTTGGGGATTCTAAATAGGGCAGAGAAGGGTATTCTTGGCAGGGATTGCTGTGCAAACAAAGAAACAAAAAAAGCAGCACTTAAAACCTGAAGCCATATGGTACTTTAACCATGTATAATATGTGTGCTAATTTGGGGCTGGAATAATGAAGCGAAAGATGAATGATAAGAAGCAAGCATTAACCAAGAAGGCAGATCTTACAGATTGGCTTTTGGCAATAGATGCTAACGTTCGGTGAAAACAAGAATTAAGAGAAGGGTTATATTTGAAAGCAGGACTTATTGTTTATTAAATTTGGAGATGATGTCGGTGGAAAAGAAAAGTTACGATTGGTTTGAGCAACGCCGCAAAACCAGAGGTCTAGAACTTGCACATGAACAGATAACAAAAGCCTTTGACACAGTAACTTGGCTGCATAAAGCAACAAAAAGCTTCTCTGAGAAGAACTTTAAAGAAGCCAGAAAATACATCGAAAATCTCTACAAGGCAGAAGAAGAAGTTGACACACTTCGCACGGATGTATTCATGGAGTTGTCCAAGGGTGCTGCGTTGGTTGCCGATTACCGTGAGGATCTCTTGCACCTTGTTAAACGGTTAGACACCTTAGCTGACCACACCAAAGATGCAGCAAGATGCCTTGAAATGCTCGGTGAAGCAGACATTCCCATAGAACTAACAGAAAAAACTGTTTTTATGACTTCAAAACTTGTTGAAACCGCTCAAACCCTAAGAGGCGCCATAGAGAAAATCTCATCCAACCCCAACGAAGCAATAAAAGAGGCAAAAGCAGTCGGCGACATCGAACATGCCATCGACGGGGAATACCTCAAATCTAAGAGTCTGTTTGTCAAGTATGGGGCAAGCATCAATTGCGGTGCAATGGTTATCTTCGACGACTTAATCGAGTTTATCGAGCAAGCAGCAGATATGTGCGCTGACACAGCAGACTATATCATAGTGCTTTCAAGCAGGGAATAAAACCCTTTCTTTACCATTTTAGTCGTTTATTAATAGTTGTCTTAAAAAAATCTGTGATGCCTTATATGGAGCAGTCAATGTTCCACATTCAGGCTTTTTCTTTTATTTCCTTCACAGTTCAATAATTTAATATATTATATGCCTCAAAATTGGTTGTTGCTGGGCTTGGAACTAAGTGAGCAGAATAATACACAGTTTAATGCTAACCACGCTCATTTTTTTAGTTCTGAGTCAATCCCTGGCAATTGCCTCAGCTACCAGCGCCAGTCCCGGCGTCGACGACTGGACAACATTCCGACACGACTCAAACCACAGCGGCTACACAACAAGCAATAGCCCAGCGAACTCTGCAGTCCCCTTATGGAATTATACAACTGGGGCACCGGTAGCGTCTTCCCCAGCAATCGCTCAAGGGCGCGTATTTATCGGCAGCAAGGACTACAACGTTTACTGCCTCAACGCCTCTAACGGGCGCCCTGAATGGAATTTTCCGACCGCTGCTGAAGTGGAGTCATCTCCTACTTTCTATGATGGACGAGTGTATGTAGGTTCGGATGATGGTTGGGTTTATTGTTTAGACTTCGCGACAGGGATGCCTTATTGGATTTCTATGGTTGGCGGAGAAGCGCAGTCTTCACCTTCAGTGGTTGACGGTCTTGTCTTTGTGGGATCTGGAAAAAGCGGGTTTTTCGCTTTCAACGCCTCTGATGGTAGTTTAGCTTGGAAGTTCCCACTTTCTTATCGCGTGAACTCTTCGCCTGCAGTATTGGAGGGCATAGTGTACTTTGCCTCAGACGATTTCCATGTTTATGCCCTAAACGCGTCAACTGGCGATTTAATCTGGAAACAGCACACGGGAAGTGTTACTTCTTCGCCAGCAGTTTACAATGGATGTGTCTATATTGGTTCATACGATGGTTATGTTTGCTGTTTGGATGCTTTCACTGGATACAAGATTTGGCAGTTCAAAACAGAAGATTGCGTGGACTCATCCCCAGCCATCGCTTATGGATACGTCTATATTGGGTCAGAGGATAACAATTTTTACTGCCTTAACGCTTCCAATGGCGCCAAAATTTGGCAGGCTTCAACTGGGTTTTGGGTTCGATCTTCGCCTGCAATTATGAACGGCAACATATATGTGGGCTCTCAAGACTACAGCATTTATTGTTTTAACGCTTCAAACGGACAGAAAAAATGGAATATTGCCACAGGCAACATTGTGGACTCATCACCATCTATCGCGAATGGAATCCTCTACGTTGGGTCTAATGACAACCACGTTTACGCCTACACGTTAACATCTGAAAACCCACCTTCACAATCGACTAACAGTAATTTTGGGTGGGCGACAGTTGCCTTTGATGTTATAGCTTTGGTCGTGGCAGCAATAATCTTCTATACAATTCTACGCTTTGCCTACACCAATAAAAAGGCGAAGCGAAACTCTGAAGCTATCAACAACCCGATTCAAAAAACGTCTTGGATATCAGTGCACATCGATGTCGTCTGCATTTTGGCGATTCTGGCTATATCCACAATTTTCTTCATAAATCTGGGCAATGGTCCTCTTTGGGCTGCAGACGAACAAACGTATTCGCAGTGGGCATACCACATGGTTAAGAGCGGAGACTACGTAACGCCTTACGCTTTTGGGGGGTTGGCTGTTTGGATTGGCAAGCCGCCATTGTACATGTGGCTAATGTCTCTTAATTACCAAGCCTTCGGCGTTAGCAATGTTGTCACAAGGCTTTGGAGCCCAATTTTTGGCGCGTTAACACTTGTTGCTATTTATTTTTTGGGAAAAAGACTCTACAACCGTATTGTTGGCTTTACTTCGGCCTTGGTTTTGGCAACGTTCACAACGTTTTTCCTGTTTGCTAGACACGCTATGACCGATGTTGCGTTTGTGTTCTTCATTGTGGCAAGTATCTACTTTTTTGTGCTAAGCGAACAAACACAAAAGATTAGCCGCTATACAGTCTTAAGCGGTTTCTTTTTCGGTTTGGCACTGTTGACTAAGCAAGTGGAAGCTCTGCTTATTCCTTTAACAGTTTTTGCCTATCTTGTTGTTACAAGGAGAAGCTTCAGGTTCCTGTTCACAAAGTATTTTACGGCTTTTTGGGGAATTGGACTTCTTCTTCTGTCCCCTTGGCTAATCTATATGTTCCTCAGTTTTACCTCAACTTTTTGGAACTGGTTTATCATTTACTGCGGCTTCACAAGAACAATCAGTCCGATTGAAGGACACACCGGAAATTACCTCTTCTACTTTAGCTACTTAATTAACAATGAGAGGTTATGGGCGATTGTGTTACCTTTTGCGACCGGACTTTGCGCTTTCAACGCGGTGTTTAAGCGTGCGAAAGCTGACACCTTGCTTTTAGTCTGGATGGGCATCGTGCTTTTAGTGTTTACCATCGCCCAAACTAAGCTTTCATGGTACATTCTGCCAGCAATCCCAGCTTTCTCAATAGCCATAAGCCGCCTACTTTATCAAATTGCGAACAAAATTCAAGCTACCGCAAACCAAAAACGCCAAAAGCGCCCAATTAGATAGCGATGTTAGAATACTTTGTAGTTATCGCTGCCTTTGCGACGTTACTTGGCGCCTCCGTTTACATTCGCTCCATGTTTAAAGGTCAAACAAAACCAAATAGGGTAACGTGGTTTATGTGGTCAATTGCTCCTTTCATAGCATCCGCCGCCGCTATCTCCAATGGAGTAAGTTGGGCAGTCATTCCAGTTTTCATGTCTGGTTTTTCTCCATTTCTGGTATTTACAGCTTCTTTTTTCAGTAAGAAAGCATACTGGAAAACCTCATCGTTCGATTACCTCTGTGGAACACTATCGGGACTAGCCATTGCCCTTTGGTTACTGACCAACAGCCCAAATCTAGCGATCATCTTCGCTATTGTGAGCGATGCACTAGCCGCAGTTCCAACTCTTACTAAGGGATGGCGCAACCCAGAGACAGAATCTGCTTGGCCTTTTATTATTGGAATATTTAGTCCGATGACAAGCTTTCTAGTGGCAACGACTTGGGGATTCACTGAGTTGGCTTTTCCTGTCTATTTAATAGTGATAAATGTCTTGCTTGTTTTTTCCGTTACTAAAAGAAAAGTGTTTTTTTAGTTAATAATCGAAAGTGATGGCGGGCCCGAGGGGATTTGAACCCCTGACGTCCGGCTCCGCAGGCCGGTGCCCTAATCCGTACTAGACGACGAGCCCACAAACCTTTTTTCACCAAGAAACTAAAGGGCAGAATAGTAAATACTCTGCTTAGACTTAAAAATAGTGGTCGTGAACACTCCAATTTTTTTTAAAAGCAGTTTGTATGAAAAGAAAAACTGAGTTCCACTAACTTTTGTTCAGCACCCGTTGCAACGCAGCGATAACATTTTGTTTTCCCATAGCAAGCACATAGGGACCCAACCGCGGACCCTGTGGTGCCCCCATTAAAACCTGGTAGAGTGTCTTGAAGAATGCACCTGGTTTTATGGCGTTGTCTTTGGCGGAGTTGAAGATGGCGTTTTGGATTTTGTCGGGATCATCTTCGATCTGCAGTTTGGCGACAAGTTCAATGAGGGCTTTTTTTTCTTCAACGGTTAATTCAATGGCGGTTTCTTTGATTTCTTCGAAATCGCGTGTCCAGTTCAGGGCGTACTCCATACGCTTCTTCAAGCCCTCGTCTAAAGATTGGTTTTTCTGCAGGTAGCCGTAGCTTTGGAGTTTTTCTGTGACATAGTCGTTTAGGCATTCTTTGGGAGCCATCTTTACGAGGAAAGCCATGAGGTTGTAGGGTACGTGAATACTTAGTTTAACTGGAGGCTTCATGACATAGCAATACAAGTACAAGCCTTTGAGTTTGGCTCCTTCCTTCTCGTTGACCTGTTTTTTACCAAAGTAGATATCCTCTAAGGAGTCAATCTCGTTCATGTACGCTGGAATGTCAGAAACATCTAAGCTACGTGTACCCACAAACCGCTTCAACATAAGTAAAAGCAACGATTGCGGAGAACCATAATTGAACCATACTTGGGGTGTGAATACATTGCCTGCTGACTTAGAAATTTTCTTGCCGCCCTTATCAAGGAACATCTCGTATTTTGCATGGGATGGTGGCTCAAAGCAGAGGACCTCACGACAAATGCGATCGTTGATGCGTACAGAGTCAGCTATGTCTTTACCGTAAGCTTCAAACCTAATGTCAAGGGCTTTCCAACGTGCAGCAAATTCACTTTTCCAGGTAAGTTTTCCTTGACCGCTTTTTATATCCACTTCGCCTTCGTAACCGCAGCCTGCAATAAGTTTGCCCCTTATTTCCAGTCCTTCGCATTTGTATGTGACCTTGTCCGTTTTGGGGTCGAATTTGTAGGCTCTGGTTGTATAGAGGTGCCCACATTTTTCGCAGACAGCAAAAAAGGGTAAAACCTCAGTGTAGGTTTCTTGGCCTACTTCTTCTTTGACTATTTCGCCGACTTTCTTGGCGTTGGTAAGAATTGTTCGAATTTCATTTAGAAGTAAACCTTTTTCGTAGACTTCTTTGGCTGAGTAGTACTCGTATTCTATGCCGCATTTATCTAGGGCATCTAGCAGAAGCGAACTCATGTGTTTGCCGTAGCTTTCATGACACCCAAACGGGTCAGGTATGCTTGAAACAGAATACCCAAGGTATTTTTCCATGTCTTTGGAGAGTCCTGCAGGAACCTTGCGCAAACCGTCTTTGTCGTCGCAGAAGGCAACAAGTTCAGAATTGCAGTTAAGGTTCTTGAGTGCCAATGTAACCGCATAACTGCGCGATGCATCACCTAGGCTGCCGATGTGTGGAAATCCTGAGGCGCCCAAGCCCATCTCGGTGCGGATTCTGCTCATGTCTCGATTTAGCGACTGTTCTCGTTCGATGACTTTCTTAGCCATCATATCGTACCATGTACCGTGACCGATAGTTTCTTCACTCATACTGTTGCCTTCTGCATCATGACTGTATAAGGGTATAGAAAAATGTTTAGAGCAAAAAAAGGCCCACGAGAGGACTATTTGCGTTTTAGAGCGGCTGCGATTGCTAATGCTGCGATTGCCAGTAGGATAACTACCAACGAGTAGATCCAGTTAATGCCGAATAAATACCATGCAACGCCGACAACTATTAGACCCAGGCCACCAGACATTGTGCTAAAGCTTCCGCGTTCATACTTCTGTGGTTTACCTGCACGCAAACCACCTAAAGCAATTGCCCATAAACCGCACAGCACCAGAACAACTGGAACTAACAAGCCCCAGCCGATGGCTCCTGTAACAGCCAGTAGTATTCCTACTACAATGATTATTAGGAATACACCAAAGCTTAACAGTTGATGGTCGCTATTGCTCATAATGGTTTCTCCTAACCGATTTTGAACCCACATTCGGGACAGAACTTGCTGTTTGCTGGGATGGTTTTCCCGCATTTGGGGCAAGTCATGGTTTGCTGCGTAGGGGGGGTCAGGTTGGTTCCGCAGTTGGGGCAGAATTTGCTTGTAGCTGGAACTTTTTCTCCGCACTTGGGGCAGATAACGAGTGCCGCTGCAGGTGCAGCTTGAGGTGCTCCCTGTTGGTTCATTATCTGTGGAATCAACACCATACCTGCTCCTAGAGCTCCTGAGCCTCCTCCTTGACCCAAGCTTGCCGCTGCGCTCTTGACGGTTTCCATGCGCAGTACGTCTCCAGGTGCTGTTTGTCCGGTTTTGAGCCAGAAGAGTCGTTCGCGATATTCAGGAGTGGTATCGATGCCTTCGAAGCGTAAGTCGGTTAATTCGATTCCGACACGTTTGAAATAATCTATTAGTGAGTTTTTGACGATTACAGATGTTTCGTCGAGGCGCGTGAAGACTGTGATGAGGTCATAGTGGCTGAGTTCATCGATTATTTTCTCATTTAAAAAGCCGCGCAGGAAATCATTAACTGAAGCTGTGTCGTAGGCGTTTTGTCCGCCAACAATCTCGTTAACGAAGAGTGATGCATCTCCGACTTTGAACCAGAACTGTCCATAGGTCTGCAGCGGTGCGAGCTCGGTGGTTTGTGCTTTTGTGCCCCATTTACCGGCGAAGACTTTGGTGCTGATGAATAGTACTGTTGCTTTGAAGGGTTTGTTGCCGCCGAAGCCAGCTAAACGGGTGAGTAGACTTGTTAGTATGGGTAGGTTAAGAGTTGTTAGGGTGTGTCTGCCTGCACCGAAGACGTCGTAGGCTTTGCCGTCTCGGAAAAATACAGCTATCTCGTATTCGTGTACGATTAGTTGGGCTCCCCATGTGATGTCTTCGTTTGGGTACCGCCAGACTATGGCGTCTGCGCCAGCGTTTATCCATTCTATTATTTGTGGCATTACTGCGTCACTCCCAAGATTACTTGTTCTCTTTTATCAAATGTGTCCTCGAGCAATTCAAACTTGTCCGATATTGTTTGGATTTTATCTTTGAGATTTGAGTAGTTTCCGCTTAACAGTTGCGCTTTTAGATCGTCTATGCTGGCGGTTAGGGCGTCAACTTCGTCGAGGAGTTGGTTGTCGAAGGTTATCATTCGGTCAAGGTTCTCTTCTTTGATTTTGACTATGTCGTAGAAACCTGAGTAACCGTATGAGGCATGATTTACTTTTTCGGTTATGCGGTCCATCTTGGCTGTTAACCTATCGATGTCGGGCAAAACATCCAGG
The DNA here is from genome assembly GCA_963739495.1 of Candidatus Bathyarchaeota archaeon. Taxonomy (GTDB): domain Archaea; phylum Thermoproteota; class Bathyarchaeia; order Bathyarchaeales; family Bathycorpusculaceae; genus Bathycorpusculum. The sequence goes on from CAVUAM010000016.1 coordinate 106,805, forward strand.
TAACGTTTATCTGCGATTCTCTGGGCGATGCCTCGGACGTTATCTTTATCTTTGGAGAGTTTGAGAGTTAAATTATTTCTAATCAGTTTGTCTGATTCGCGTCGAAGTTCCTTTTCTTTGTATCCCCGGAACCCTGGTAGCGCCGCAGCTATGCGTTCTGAAAGCCTCATTTGGCCTTTTGCTTGTGCATATACATCTTTATTTTCGCTCAATTCTTAAATCCTCCAATATTTGTACTTCGTTATAAAAAAGGGGTTGCTCTTAAAGTTTATTAATCCAAATTAGAACTTGGAAGAGGGTATATCGCCTTTCAAAACCATGCCCGTTGCCCCGTCAACTATCATTTGGTAGCTATTGCCTTTATACTCGTATTTTATGAACCAGGCAGGTGCATGCAAGTAAACCATCTGTTTCAAGTCGATGGTAGTTGTAGCTTCGACAATTTTATCAATGTCCTGTTGGAGCAGAAAGCGGTGAAGGGATTCAATCTGTTGCTTTGCAAGCTCTAAAGCCTCTTCGCGGGTCATTTCGCTATTGAGCAGTTTTGCAAAACCCTCAATTTTTCTGAAGTCAAAAGGAATTTTGCCTGTTAATGGAACATTGTATTCTCTTGTGGGAAAGCTAGAGGCTTCTTGGGCTAAAACCAGCCAGTTATATTCCTTTTGAATCTGACCTTCTTTAACAATTGCGGGGGATATTCGCTCAAAAATCCCTTTATATTTAGTGGTAGCTTCAGCGGAAACAACCCAAAAAGGCAAATAAACCAGGCCTTTCTCCGTTATCTTTGCCTTCTTTGCTAAATCCCCCGGCTTCATAAAGCCAGAACGCATCCAATCACGAACCAAATTTTCAACTTGCTCATCAGAATAACTATTCAAAAGCAAAGAGTGGTCAAAAGTGAAGGCTTGACCGGTCTCAATTACGGTTGTGAAACCGCAGTATTTGCACGTAGCTACAAGTTCACCTGGCTTGAACTCAACCGGGGCACCGCAGTGCGAACATCTTATGTTTTGGGCTATAGCCATATTTTTAGGCCTTCAGTTTTTCACGTTTAAGGATTTCTCTTGCAACGATGACTCCTGAAGCCGATGCCTGAATAAGACCACGAGTTACGCCTGCGCCATCACCGATAGTGAACATATTCTGGATTTTTGTTTCCAAAGCGTGGTTCAACTGGAGATGAGAGCTGTAGAATTTCACTTCCACGCCGTACAATAGAGTCTCGGGTGAAGCTACTCCTGGTGCAATTTTATCTAATGCCTGTAGCATTTCGCGTATGTCAGTTAAGTATCGGTATGGCAGGACGAAGCTTAAGTCTCCTGGAGTTGCGTTTTTGAGTGTAGGGGTTAGAACGCTGTGGGCAAGTCGTTCAGGTGTGCTACGTCTACCGTGGTCAAGGTCGCCTAATCGCTGTACCATGACGCCGCCGCTGAGCAAGTTAGAGAGTCTAGCAATGTACTTGCCGTATGCTATGGGCTCTTTAAAGGGTTCAGTGAACTGGGTGCTAACGAGGATGGCAAAGTTTGTGTTTGCGGTTCTTGTTTCTGCGTGGCTACCACCGTTGACAGTTAAGACACCGTCGTAAGATTCAGTTGTGACTTCTCCATATGGTGATACACAAAAAGTACGCACCTGATCGTCAAAGGACCTCGAAAAATAAACAAGCTTTGGCTCGTAGAGAGCTTTTGTGAGGTTTTCCATCACAGAAGCTAAAAGTTCCACACGGACACCGATGTCAACAGGGTTGTTAAAGGTCTTTAATCCTCTAACTTGGGCTTCAGTTTGGAGCCACTCCGCGCCGCTTCTGCCAGGAGCAATTATGACATATTTACCCAAGATTTTTTCTCCGTTAACTGTTTCGACGCCTTGAATGGTGTGGTCGTTAGCGATGAGACCTTTAACTTCTGTTTTAGGTTGAAAAGTGATTTTACCATTTAGGTGCTTACGCATTCTTTGCAGGGTTTCAAGGCATTTGTCTGTACCCATGTGGCGTACTTCTTGTTTGATAAGCTTTAATCCCGCTAGTGAGGCCTTCCTTTCTATTTCATCTATCTCTGCGTTTTCTCCCCCGAAGACCTGTTCGCTGGCGCCAAACTTGATGTAAATACTATCACAATACGCGACAAGTTCAGCTAGTTCTTTGGTTGAAACGTATTGGTTGAGCCAGCCACCAACTTCTGTTGAAAGTGTGAGTTTGCCATCACTGTAAGCACCTGCTCCACCCCAACCGGAGAGAACTGAGCATGGCTCGCAATGAACACATTCGAAACCTCGACTGGATGGGCATTTACGTTTGTCGATGTCTGGTCCGCGATCTAGAATAAGGACGTTTAGGTTTGATTTTTCGGTCAGTTCTAGTGCTGAGAAGATGCCTGCTGGACCTGCGCCTACAATTATTACGTCATATTTCAAAGGAACTTTGCCCCCTTGGAACCCAACTGTAGATGTAACAACTAGCATATATTTTTAGCTACAGCATCTCAGATGGGAAGCGATTTATTTTGTAGGGGATGGTTCCATACAGAGAAACGTTAGTTTTTTTTGGCTTTTATTCTGGAATTGATGTAACTCGTTTGGAGCAACGAACACAGAGTCGCCTGTTTTGATGAGCCAGGTTTTTTCTCCATCAAAAACCAAGCCTTCTCCTTCCAGGACGTACACAATATGTTCCCAAGCATGCTTATGTAGGATGCTGTGGCCTCCAGAATCCATTTCAAAGAACCTCAACGTGTTTTTGGCTTCGATTTCTGTGGTGATTAGCCACTGGATTTTTGTTTTGACGCAGCATTCTTCTTTTTCTTGGGACGTGTTTTGCAGAGCAACGACTTTCATGGCTTCACCTTAATTACGTGGCTGTATGTGTATTTTTGAGATATATCTAATAAACATTTAATACGACAAAATAACCCAATAATCAAAGATAACAATGCCAAAAGAAACTCAACCCCAGAACATAGACGACTTAATCAGCGACTTCTCACGCTTCTACATACTCACTATCCTCTACGAAGGACCAGCTCACGGTTACATCATCATTAACCAATTCAAAAAAAGAGTTAAAAAAGAAGTTAGTCCAAGCCTAGTCTACCCATTTCTCCAGCAACTAGAAGAAAAAGGCTTAGTCACACATACTCAAAAACCCGTGGGCGAAAAAGAACGCAAAGTCTTCGAGCTCACTGAGGAAGGCAGGGAACTTTGCACGGGACTTTTTAAACGCTTCGCCGAACTAGTTGCAATCGCCATTGAACCAAGCATGGACGTTTGTGCTCACTGTGGGTGCAAAGTCTTCGAAGGAGCATACAGGGAAGTCATCGATGGCAAAGAAATGGCGTTTTGTTGTATGCACTGCGCTCGCTCCTACAAAGAAGTTAAAAAGTTAGCTAAACAAGCAAAACAATAAATTAAAATTCTAAATGATGCGAAAGCATAATTTGGCAATGACCCGGTTTTGGTTTAAAACTGCCATATGGTCCAACGCCGTCAATAACACGATGGTTTTCAAACCGATAAGCCTCATCTTTTGTTATTCTTTGAACATATCTTGCCCGCATTCTAAAGTTTTTAACTATTGATTCAAGTGAAAATATCAGAGGACAATGTTTCCCTTTATAGAGCCAAGAAGGTGATTGGAGAAAACTGGATCTAAGCAATCAAACGTGCTTTTTGATCGGCTATTTTGAGGTTCATTTGCCTAATTAGTGCCTTGTATCTGTTTCTAATGGTAACTTCTGTAACTCCAGCAGCTTCAGAAATGGCTCTTTGTGTTATCTTTTCGTTATTCTGAAGACAAGCAATATAGAGAGCAGCTGCAGCAATGCCCATAGGGTCTTTTCCAGCTAAAAACCGTTTTCGTCTCGCTTCGGCAAGTATTGCTATTGCCATCCCCTGTGTTTTACCTGATATTTCATTCTTTTCTGCAATTTTTGAAATGTATGTCAATGGGTCAGAAGGTGGCATGTGAAAATCAAGCTTTTGAAACATCATTCTATAGCATCTGGAAACATCTTTCTTATTCACTAAACTCGCTTTAGATATTTCGCTTAGTGTTTTGGGTGATCCGCTTTTGCGGCAGGCAGCATAAAGTGTGGCTGCGGTAACGGCGTTGATTGATCTTCCCCGGATTAAGCCTTTGTCGAGCGCTTTGCGGTAAAGAAGCGCGGCTTTTTCTCTGATCGGCCTTGAAATGTTTACTTTGCTTGATAAACGTTCAAGTTCACCCATAGCTTGAGCTAGATTTCGGTCGGATGATGAGTGCACTCGACTCCGTATTTGCCATTTCCTAAGACGCCACATCTGCAACCTAGTAGATATGGGTAGTTTTCTTCCGAATGCGTCTCTGTCAATTTGACTAATAGTTGTGGATAATCCTTTATCGTGAATTGAATAGGATGTTGGCGCACCAACACGGCTTCTTGAGGTTTTATCTTCTTGAGTAAAAGCTCGCCACTCAGGTCCCTTATCCAACATCTGCTCATAAAGAACAAGGCCGCAGTCACCGCAGATTGTTTCGCCCGTGTCAAAATCGTGGACGAGATTTTTGCTTGCACATTCTGGGCAATTTTCAGCTGAACGCTGATTTGTTTTTGGAACTTCCTTAATTAAACTAGCTTGTGTTACACTCATTTCTACTTAAACTCCGTTTCCTTTGCCCAGATGTCATTAAATCATAAAATCCTGATCAAGGTAAAGAAAACAGTAATGCGATCCGCGCAATATACTTAGAAGAAAAGTTGTGGTTATTATACATGATTTTGCTTTTTAGACAATTAGATGGGAAACATAAGAGTTATCAAGAAATTGAATATTCAAACTTTAACAGCTTATCTTATGGCGTTTTTGCAAGCTCGCTGGCATGATCCTTAGCACTAGTCAATCGTTCTTCAGCTTTAAGACAAATGAGCGATAGTAGGCAAATATTCCAGTTTTTTATGCTAACTATCCAATCTCTAAGACAATCTTATTAGAAAAAAGCAGACACCAATAATTTCTGGCTTTAGGCTTTCTTTAGTTGCCCATGGTTTCTTGACATATGCAAATCAAGATCAGTCTTATTAGTGAAGGATTTTCCACAAACAGGACAAATGAAAACCTCTATCTCCACATTTTCAACAGGTTCATGATTAGGCAATGGATTTTTAACGTCTGGCGAGGGCGGAATAAGCTCATTTGTTTCTGGAGGAATTTCTTGTGCAGGTTTGACGTAGGGTAAATCTGGTTCAGTCACATTAAATCAAAAAGGTTAGTTGAACCTCTTTTTCATAAACATATGTGATTGCCTTCCGACAGCAACAAATTATCGGGAGTCTATTCAAGTTGGGGTATGGAAGGACAAAGTCCCGTAAACTGGAGTCTGTTGTTCTTCAATATACCCACCCATCTTTGACTTGGTTTGAATACATTACTGATCGAAATGGTGCTTAATTATTCAGGAAAAGAAAGTATTCTCATTACTCTATACTAGTCTTTTATTGCTTCAATAAAACTCATGACATTCCAGAGTTTTACTCTTGTATAAGGCGGCATATTGGGGTCCTGTAAAATCTCGTCAAGCATTGACACAGCGTTTGAAGCTCGAACTGCAGGGGTATATTCGGAGCTTTGCAGGGCACTCATGGCGTCTTTTGCGGAACGGCGAATGTTTCGCGGCGTTGTACTGTCTTCTGAGACCTCGCCAAGAACGACTAATGCTTGCTGAATCTTTGCTTCATATTCATCAGATTTTTTCTTGCGCACCATAAATAGTTCCCCTTTATTGCACCATGGCAGTGACCAAGTTATATAAGCATTGATACGTATTTACTTTGGGGTTCTATATGCAACCAAGAACAGATAACACACTTGTTAAACGGGGAGCAAATCTGCTGTTACAAGGCGCTGCCCTAACCGACCTCTCATGTCCAAACTGTTCATCTCCACTGTTTAGACTAAAAGATGGCACACTCTGGTGCGCACAAGACGAGAAAAAAGTAGTCGTCGTCAAAGAAGGGCAGGAGCCACCCAAGCAAGCCGTAGCAGTCACCAACGCCTACGAAAAACTTGAAGCAACCCTAATGATGAAGATTGAGGATTTACAGGGCAAGATCGAGAAAACCGAAGATATCGACGAACTACAAAAACTCACCCTTGCCCTAAGCGAACTGTTAAACAGCGTTGAAAAAATAAAAAAAATAAAAGGCTGAGCCCAAAATTTGACTTTGGGTTTTTACGAAAACTTCCCAACGGGCATCCATAGAATCGACACCTTCACCTCTGCTCTTTCAAACAAACAGCTTCAACAAAACCTTATCCAGGTTTTCAATAAGGTTAACTTAAAAGAATTTACTTTTGAAGAAGTTTCCAATCCAACGGTACCACATGGCAAGGTGATTTTTGAGTTTGGAGTTGCAGAAGATGGGAACTTCAACTTCATCGACGAGGAAGAACTTAAAAGAACGCTGGATTTTTTGGTGAAGGAGCGATTGACTTCGATGGATTTTTTCTGCTCTATCCGCTACTACAAGATCGAAGGCGAAAAAAGGACCCCGTTAAAGTTTGATTATTATATGCTAAGAACCATTTTCAGCAAGAGCACTTTTGAAGTCCAGGTGTTTCACGAGCGTGGACCGAGATATTTTTCACCCGAAGATTTGACCATGTTTATTTACAACAAATTAAACGAGGCATCAAGCAAGAACAGAAAAGCCCTCAAGAAAACAACCAATTAGTTCCCAAGGGGTCAAAAATAGGGTAATTATTATATGAACTACAGCCGAAAGTTATATTTCTGACAGCATGCACCTTAGAAAAGGCAGCGATTTATACTTTAAAAAAGGAACTAAGCCGATATGTTACCAATTGAAGTTACATCTCTAAAGAAAAACTATGGAGACCTAAAAGCAGTAGACGGCATCTCCTTTACGGTTAAAGAAGGTGAAGTCTTCGGTCTTCTTGGTCCAAACGGCGCAGGTAAAACCACCACCATAGAAATCATGGAGGGTTTGCGTGAAAGAGACAGCGGAGACGTTAAAGTTCTCGGGCTCGATCCATGGAAAAACGGCTACCAGCTGCACAAGAGAATAGGAGTTATACCGCAGGAGTTTACGTTCTTTGAGAAGACCACTCCAAAAGAAGCAATTATATACTATGCCAATCTTTTCGGAATAAAAGTTAATCCCGACGAGATTCTAAAGGAAGTTCTGCTTGAAGAATCCGCTAAAGTCAATTTTGATAGTCTCTCAGGCGGACAGAAGCAGAAGACAGGTCTTGCTCTTTCATTGGTTAACTCGCCTGAACTACTTTTCCTAGATGAGCCCACTACTGGCTTAGATCCCAATGCAAGAAGAGCAATTTGGGAAGTCATACGCAGCTTAAAAGCCAAGGGCAAAACAATTATCTTAACTACCCATTACTTAGACGAGGCTCAGCAACTCTCTGACCGAGTAGCCATAATGGACCATGGTCACATAGTTGCCATGGGAACCACCGAAGAAATCATACAACAGAATGGCTCAGGCGAACGCTTAGAGATTCATGGAAGCGAGAAACTAGCCGAATATATAAAATTAAACACTGATCTACAGGTTGACTACGACAAGTCCAAGGGTGAAGTCACCATTCCACTGAAAAAGAAAATTGATGCACTCGCAGCATTAGCAGCTGCTGAACAATCAGGTTTAGAATGGGGCGAAATTTCGACACGACAAGACAGCTTAGATGACGTTTTCGTTAAGCTAGTCAACGAACCTGTCGGCGAACAAGGAGAATCATCAGAAGAGAAAATCAACAAGAAGCAGAGGCGCTAAACTTGGTAAGTGGAAAACGAATCTACTCGGACTTTAAAGTCTTCAGTCGCGGATACCTTAGAAACAAGTTCGGATTATTCTTCGGTCTAATCTTTCCAGTCATTTTAATCTTGATTTTCGGCGCAATCTTCGCAGGAGGAAGCGCAGGAAAAGTAAATGTTTACACTCAAAACCTAGACACAGGCCCCCTCCCTACTGGACAAAACCTCGGCACAAGCTTTCTTGAAGCACTCAACCAATCCAGCACAATAACAGTAATAACGGTGGACCCTTCACAGAACTTCACTAAGTACTTGGCAGATCATTCAGCATCAGATGGAATTGTAATTCCAGCTAATTTTACGGTTAACTATATTACGGGTCGTCAATTAAACTTAACAGTCTACGGTAATCCAACCTCGAGCTCTAGCGGAATCGTAGGTGGAACAGTTAACGGATATGCTAATTACTTCAACCTCAACTATTTCCAAACAAAATATAATGACACTACTCCAGCGATCATCGGTATAACATCTGCAACTGTAAATACTCAACAAACAAAGTACATTGACTTCTTGATTCCAGGTTTAATCGGCTTTTCAATACTTACCAGCCCAATGTTCTCGCTAGTCAACATTTCCTCCGAATACAAAAAAACAAAACTGTTCAAACAACTCTCATTGACGCCGCTCACAAAAATGGAGTGGCTAATATCTAAGATGATTTGGTATATTGTTTTGACAATCGCTGGCTTTTTGCTAATGGTTGGAGTCGGAATCTTCGCTTTCGGTGCACACGTTATGTTAACGCCTTGGTTAATACCGTTCTTGGTTTTGGGTCCAATGCTGTTCGCTGCGCTTGGTATGTTGGTTGGTACAGTCACCAAGAACCCTGAAACTGCAGGGGTCATAGGTAACATAGTAACGTTCCCCATGATGTTCCTCGCGGGCACTTTTTTCCCAATCAGCAGCATGCCCGCTTACTTGCAGACTTTCGCACATGTACTGCCGCTTTTCTATGTTACGGAAGGCTTGAACAACGCCATGGTCTATGGTAATATTAGCGGTGCAATCATTGATATCGCAGTCCTCGGGGTTATAACGTTGGTTATCTTCGTTTTGGCTGTTAAACTGTTCAAGTGGCGAGAAGACTAAACCACCAACCCGCCCTTTCTTTTGGAAAACAATTGGAGCCTAATAGCGAATTTATACAAAAACGATAGAAGACCTGGTCAATTCTTTTTTTTTCTTACTAGGCAAGTCCTTTTGGCAGTTTTTCAAGTCATAGTGGGCTACTATGAGACAAGACTCTTGCAAGCCGCAAGCAAACCCAAAACCAGATTATACAGTTCCTCAGCTACAACTTCTTTGGGCTTATCTCCGTCAACCCTCACCAATTCGCCCTTCTCAATAAACTTTAAGTAAACAGCTCTAACGTTCTGCTGGGTTTCCAATGTCTCCATCACAGATTTCTTTCGTTGCAGACGCTCCAGAACACGCTCAGGAGCTACATCGATGAAAACACTGAAATCCGGCTGCAACGCCCTTGCGTTAATAGTTTTAATCCAATCCAAACTTAGTCCTTCGCTGCCCTGATAGGCTAGTGATGAGTAAACATAGCGGTCACATATGACAAGTTTGCCCTCATCCAATGCAGGTTTTATTTCTTTTTGCATGTGTTCGATACGGTCAGCAGCAAAGAGAAGAGCTTCAGCTTCGGTTGGCAGTCGTTTATCTTCATAGAGGCACCCTTCGCGGATAAACGTGCCTATCTTACATTGGCTAGGCTCTGCCGTAAGTACTACATTGTAGCTTTGGGAGAGCTTTTTTGCCAGCAGAGTTGCCTGAGTGGTTTTTCCGCTTCCATCTAATCCTTCGATAACGATGAAAATGCCTTTTTTCCCCATGTTTGTCACTTCGGCTACTTAGCGTTACACATTAATGGAAGTTACCTAAATATAGCTTACAACTGCGAGGTTGCGCTTGTGCCTAAAGATTATTGGGGAGAAATCAAGGATCCCGTACATGGCTATGTGTACATTACAGAAGAAGAAAAGAACATCATTGACTCTTACCCAATGCAACGTCTACGAAGGCTAAGGCAACTGGCGGGATCCGAATACGTTTACCCAGGAGCCAACCACACACGCTTCGAACACTGCATAGGCGTCATGTTCCTCGCAGGCCAAGTTCTTGAGAACCCAAACATTTCACGCAAAGTAAACGATCAAGAAATTGATGTTTGCCGAATCTCAGCGCTACTCCACGACGCTGGACATGGCCCATTCTCACATGTTTTTGAGCATCTACTCATAAAAGAACTTGACAAAACCCATGAAGACATCACTTCATGGATAATCGAGAAAAGCGAAGTAGGTGACAAACTTTCAAAGATGGGCTACAATTCAAAAGAAGTCGCAGGCTTAGCAGTGGGAAAACTGCACAAGAAAGACAGGGCATTTCTGGACCAAATCATCAGTAGCGCAGTAGACGTTGACAAACAGGACTTTATTGTCCGAGATACCTACCACACAGGTGCCGAATATGGGTTCATAGATGTTTACCGCCTTCAACATGCACTTGACATTTTGGGTGAGAACTTAGCTGTTGAACTAGGCGCCTTGTCAGCATTGGAAGCGTTCATGATTGCACGCATTGAATCATTCAAGAGCATCTATTTTCACCGAGTCGGCAGAGCAGCTCAAATCATGCTTGCAACTGCCATGGACAAAGCCAACAGTGAACTTGGCTTAACAGCATTCAAAACGCCTGAAGAATATTTAGCGCTGGATGACTACACAGTTTGGTCAGCGCTCAAGAAATGCAAAGCTTCCAGCGAAATCATCGGTAACCTAGAACAAAGACGTATGCTCAAATGCGCTTATGAGCGGACTTTTTACGAGAAAGACGCAATGATTTCAAGTCTTTTCGGCAGAGAAACATATAGGCTCCAGATTCAAAATGAAATCGCAAATGAAGCAGGTGTTGATTTGGAATCAGTTATAATTGATGTGCCAACTGTGCCGTCTGTACCTTATCACCACGCCGTTCTCATGGAATCAACAGAGATACCAGTATTTACCAGGGGTCAAGCAGGCGAAAAAAAACTCCAACGACTTAGCGAAAGTTCAAAGATTTTTGAAACCCTCAAAGGATTCATGAACATCCTACGCGTTTACACAAACGAAACCGACCGCTCCAAAGTGGAGAAAGCAACCGCAAAGATACTAGGCAAGATTCCTTCTGCAGCCAAAATCTCCTTCTAAAGCTTAGAACACTTTTTCTTAAATACTAGGTTTTGCTTAGACAAATAAGTGTAAATGCTTAGAGTGAGAAGGAAGTTAACGTGTCGAAGGAACCTGTAGAAGACAAAAGAATAATCAGCGTCAGGATTAAACGGAAATCAGAAGTAAAAGCTGAGCCGTCAATGCTATTTTCGCAAAAGGAAATACACCTATTTGTCACCGAATTTGTTTCTTCTTGGATAAGAGGAGACATAATCATCCGTTTTCCGACAGCCGCAGAACTCGCTAAACAGACTCCACTAAGTATATCGTTCCCAAAAGACCCCTCCGTCAGCGCTGAACTAAAAATCAAAGAGCACTACGTCGATTTGCTCTCAGTGGTCGCAGGGATCAAACCTGCCTCAAGCGAGGAACAGGAGCAAGCAATCTCTGAAGTCTTCAAGATGCTACTTATGTTCAGGTCAGCTAACCGTATAGAAGGCAAAATTATTTCAAACGACCTGGAAAAAAGGATCCAAGACCTTGAAAAAACATCGACAACCCAAACTAAACTTGTCGACCAAATAACGGCGTTTTTGTTTACACCAAAAAAACCCAAACAGAACAAGCCAGCTAGCTAAACGATGGTTCTAGAAGGGTAAGGTTTATTCGAAGGAAATCGCATTCTGCTTGATGCTTCTAGTTTAAGCGCTCCGGTAGTATAGTCCGGTCAAGTATACTGGCCTTTCGAGTCGGCGACCCGGGTCCGAATCCCGGCCGGAGCACCACTCTAACCTTCTGGCTGTTCTCTTTTTAGGGAAAGGATTTTTTATTCCATTATTTCAATGGCACCAGCTCAGCAGGTATTTCAGAAAGATTCAAACCTCTCGCGTGAATCTTTCCGCCAGTTCAGGATAAAACAAGTTGGGTTATCCCTTAAACGGATGTGACTACATTTGTCAGTAACAAAATAAAAAATAGAGGGTTCTAAGGTGGAGGGAGTTGCTTTCCGCAGTGTGGGCAAAAGGTTGTATTTGGGTCTTGAGGCGCGCCGCAGTTGGGGCAGAAACGGGTTACTTGCATTGCAGGTGCAGCGGCTTGTGGAGGAACATAACTGAATGGTTGTGGGACTTTGATTGAAAAGAACCCGATGGTTGCAATTATCCAAGAGAGGAATATCAGAATTAAGCCAATGCCTATTATTGTCAATACTGCACCCCAGAGGAGCAATGTTCCTGAAGTATGGAATAATTGTTCTCCTGATCGTTCAGCTAGTGAGTCGAATGATCGCTTAAAGTACATGGCCATAAACAAATAGAACACGAAAGCTAACACTAATATCAAGATAAGTGACAGTATTCCCCCGATAACGCCCACTGGACCCAATGTGACTGTACTGACCACGCTAGCGAAAAACACAGCGAACAAGCCTACTGACATAGCTATTATGCCTATGATGCCAAAGATTACTCCCCGGATGGCGTTTCTATAGATGCTATCATCTTTGTAGTGCTCCGCAAGTCCTTTCATGCCTACTAGGACTAATATGATGCCGATAATGCCGACTACTGGAATGAAGCTTAGAAAAAGCAGTATGGCTCCGATGGCAGCCAAATTTTTACTGGATTCTGCGCTACTCAATTTTTCTCCTCATCAAAAGGGCATTGGTTCTCAGATAAAAGCTTTTTCAAGCAAATTAAGGCTTGATTTATTTTAGAGACAGAAATTTAACCGCTTGAGAAAACAGCAAATGATCTATAAATTCTAATGGAAATTGAATTATTCTGTTTACCTAATAGTAAATAAAACACGTTAACATTGAACCTTAGAGGAAGAATCACTTTGGTAAATAACGTAGATTCAGCTTATAAGGAACTTTTATCAAAAACCAAAGATTTGATAGTACTTTCAACGGCTGAAGGCATTATTCACTGGGACATGGAAATTTATATGCCTCCGAAAGCTGTGGAGCAACGCAGCCAACAACTCGCGTTACTTAGCCGTATTCATCACAAATTGGGGACTGACCCAGAAATAGGAAAACTCCTAAACTCAATTCAATCAGACGAAGGATACCAGGCTCTCGGTGAAGTTGAAAAACGAAACCTGTACCTCATAAACAAGAACTACCAAGAACAAACCGCTCTGCCTGAAAAACTCGTCGCTGACCTTGCTATGCAGGAAGCACTAACAGTCAATTCATGGAAGAAGGCTAAAGCACAGAAAAACTTTAACCTCTACAAAGCCGACCTGCAAAAACTGCTAGACCTCAGCAAACAAGCCGCCCAAGTTCTTATGAAAGTTAAGCAAACCAAGACGCCCTATGAGGCATTGTTGGATAGTTTTGAGCCCAAAATGCCTGCGGAGATGATAGCTAAAACATTTGACCAACTATTGGCAGGTTTAAAGCCTTTGATTGCAAAGATTGAAACCTGCCAGACCAAGCCGCCCACCCAAATCCTGAGCGTAACCGTACCGGTTGAGAACCAACGCAAAATCACTCAGTTAATAACGCAGACCTTAGGCTACGACACCGCGTCTTTGGAAGCTGGGGGGAGAGTGGACGAGACTGAGCACCCCTTCACCACAGGCTACTATGATGATGTTCGCATAACTACCCATTATTACCCTGACAATTTTGCAAGCTCAATCTTTTCTGTGCTACATGAAAGCGGGCATGCACTCTACGAACAAAACCTCAAATCTCAATGGCAATACCAACCAGTAGGCTCCACATGCTCATTTGGTATACACGAATCTCAATCCCGATTCTACGAAAACATCATCGGGCGCTCAAGAGAATTCTGGATAGGCTTTCTGCCTAGAATCAAGAAGGTGGCGCAAAGTCTGGGTAACCTCCACCTGGACCCGTTCATCCGAGCCATAAACAAAGTTGAACGCTCAAAAATCCGAATCGAAGCAGACGAAGTAACGTACAGCCTCCATATTATCATTCGATTCGAGCTTGAAAGGGACCTTTTCTTAGAGAAACTTTCAGTAGATGAATTGCCAGAAGCATGGAACCAGAAGTACAAGGATTATCTTGGTGTAGAAGTCGCTAACGACGCGGAGGGCGTGATGCAGGATACGCATTGGGCAAGTGGGCTGTTCGGTTACTTCCCCAGTTATGCATTAGGCAACATTTATAGTGGACAAATAATCGCTGCCCTAACTAGCGACCTACCCGACTGGCGCAAACATCTTTCCGAAGGAAATCTTGAGAGCGTTAACGGTTGGCTAAAAACTAACATTCACCAACAAGGCGACCTCTATTACCCTGAAGAACTAATTAAGCGGGCAACGGGAATGAATCTCGATTCAGAACCATACCTACAGTACCTAAATAAAAAATACGGCAGCCTCTACGGGTTTTGAGCTGGCTTTTTCTTTGTAATTTCTTTGTAAATGTAAATGACAAGGTAGGCTATGATTGAACCGATGAACAGGTATATGCCGCTGTAGCCAATAACTGCATTATAGGTGTTGGCGCCTACTAGGAACAGCAAAAAACCAACTATGAATAAGCAAACTAATGTCCAGTCAGTCCAAGACATCGAATTTCCTCGTTAAATAAGGCTTTCAATATTACCCTTCAAATATAAAGATTTAGAGATAAGGTAAAAATAAACTGAAATGTCGACTTAGCGCTGAAGCCCCGAATCTAGCCTTAATGTTTTGCAGTATATCCGACATTTTTATATATAACGTAACATACAGAAACCGACAGAGGAAAATATTATGTCGGGAGCAGACATTAAAAAGCCAGAAACACGTGAAATATTTGTAAAAATGCTTACAGACGCCGCAAAAAAGGAGGTTGGTTCTAAAGGAAAGGCTTCAAAACCGACAGTCGTCGGAACAGCAAAAGAAATGGACATTCACAGAGATACACTCTACTCATGGTTAAAGGAATTTAGTGTCGATTTTAAAGAAATCGTTGACCATATGCCGACAACCGCTGACGATGTTGAAGAAGATTCAGGACCCACTTACCTAATTGGCGAATCGCTGCTTGGGGAAGGAAACGAAGTTGCACACATCGACTTGATGATAGGGGATAAAAACGGACCCATCGGACAAGCATTCGCCAATGGCATGACACAGCTATCAGCCGGCCACACGCCACTCTTAGCAGTGATAAGACCTAACCTACCGCCTAAACCCCACACACTAATCGTGCCAAAAGTAACCGTTAAAAATATGGAGGACACAGGTAAAATTTTCGGTCCAGCACAAGCAGCAGTGGCAAAAGCCATCGCTGACTCAGTAGAAGAAGGAGTTATTCCACCGAGCAAACTAGATAGCTGGGTTATCATCTGCAGCGTTTTCATTCATCCAAAAGCAACTGATTTCCGCAAGATATACCAGTATAACTATGGCGCAACAAAGATGGCTCTAAAACGCGCATTGAAGAAGTACCCCACATTGGAAAAAATTATCTACGAGAAAGACCGCTCAAAGCACCCAATCATGGGCTTCAAAGTTCCGCGCCTATGGAGACCGCCATACTTACAAATTGCACTTGACGCACCCTCACTTGAAGGCGCAAAGAAAGTTATTGAAGCACTTCCAGGCAGCGACAGAATCATCCTCGAAGTCGGCACACCATTCATTAAACGCTATGGAACAAGAGGGATAAATGAACTACGACAAATTGCCAAAGACAAATTCATTATAGCAGACCTAAAAACCCTTGACGTTGGCAAAGTTGAAGTGGACATCGCATATGAAGACACTGCAGACGCAGTTGTCGCAGCAGGTCTAGCACCGCCAGAAACATTGGATGCAACAGTTTCTGAATCCAGACGCTTAGGAATCTACGCAGTCATCGACATGCTAAACGTAGAAGACGTCCTTGGCAAATTGAAATCAATCAAAGAATTTCCAGACATCGTAATTCTGCACCGAGGTATAGACCAAGAGACTGGCAAAAGCAGCGGACTGGAACGAATAAAAATCATACGCCAAGCATTCCCTAACAAGAGATTCCTGATCGCAGTCGCAGGCGGAATCGTCCCAGAAACAGCCAAAGAAGCACTAGACCAAGGCGCAGACATACTAATAGTCGGCAGATACGTAACACAATCCAAAGACATCGAACGCTCAGTACGCGACTTCCTCGAATTGACACCTAGCATGCGCGAAGACGTAGACTTATACAGAGTCCATACAGAATAAACCATAAAAAGACACCGAGCGAAAGCTCACTCACATTTTCTTTTTTGTTACTTTCTAATAGCATAAAACTTCAGTATTAAGAACGCTATGAAAAAGAGCACACCTGCAATTAGAAAAGTAGGGAGAAAATTTTTTGTCACGCCCATGTTTAAGAAAAGGTTGCATAGGAATGGCCCAAGGAAGGAGCCTACTGCCGCGCCTAAACCTACGAGACCGTCGAAGAAGCCTGATTTTCCCTGAGGAATGAGTTCCATTGAAAGGGAAATCATCATGATGTAGTACATGGCGTAAGCGAACCCAAGAAAAACAAGAAGGACCCCAGTTAAGATTGTCGGTGAAAGTGCAAACTGGATAACCCCGACAAACGTAAAGATAAGAAGACAGCGGATTAGCACGTACCGTGGCATTTGTTTTCTTAAATCCATCGACCTTGCCCTGTTACGAATTAAGAAGTAGCCTACGGTTGCTCCAATCGAATTCAGGATATAAGCAACATAAACCATGCTTGTCTGACCGTTAAAAATTTGTTTTAGGTATATTGGCAAGGGTGTAAAAAAGAGGCTTGTTGCCAGCGAAAACATGATTATGGCAAACGCGAAGCCAAGGAAACTTTCCTGTTTAAGAGATCCTTTCCAACGTAAACCATCCATCAATCTGCCCGAAGATTCTAAACCGCGAGCGGTGAACTCTATCTTTCTCTCTATGTTTACAAGGCGTCGCTCAAAAATCATCAACGGATCAGCAATTAACGCAAAAGCAAGGATGAATGCAACGACGCTTAAACCACTACACAAGTACAATGTGTAAGTTGCCAAAACAGCAGTACTCAGGACAGCTGTAAAAGCAAATAACCCAACGCTTAATACCAATCCAATCACTAAACCAATGATGAAACCAATTTCCGTAAGAGCTTCGTAGAAACCATAAGATTTTTCCCAGTCTTCGCGGCTGTAGTGTTCAGCGATTAAGACGTTTTTGGGTGCTTCATGTGAGACATGTAGCACTTGCATTACCACGTATAAGAGTACAAATGGGATGATGTTTTGGGCAAAAGGTAGTGCCATCAAGAAGAGAATGATTGCTGAGGATAGAAATGAAAGAAGAATGAATGCTTTGTAGTGTCGTGTGGCGTCACAGAGATATCCCCATAGAAATGAGGCAGGGATAGAACAGAATATTGCGATTGAAGTCATGACACCCAACGCGACAAGTGGACCGCCAAGAATGCTTGTGTCCTTGAAAGCGACTAGGTAGAGGGGTATGAAGACGCTTAACAGCCCAAATGCCATCTCGTGAAAGAAGAACCCTAGCCGCCACATAGCCACAAACCACTTCGATGTCGAATTAAAACTTTTACCTGAATAATCTCAAGTTGCTTAAAAATGGTCTTTGAAGGTGAAAGTCTCATAAATCCTTAATAGAGAGAGCAGCCAATTTCATACTCCGCTGGAGAGAATATCATGGCAAAGTTTAAGGTAATAGTTTCCGATCCTCAAGCTGGAACATCAAAAGTAGTTGAGCTTGAAGAAGCACGCGCAGCATCCTTCATAGGCAGAAGAGTAGGAGAAACTATGGATGGGTCAGTCGTTGATTTACCAGCACACACAGTCCAGATTTTAGGTGGCTCCGACAAAGACGGCGTTCCCATGAGGGGAAACGTTCATGGCGGTGTACGTAGAAGAGTTGTGTTAAGCGGTGGGGCAGGTTTTAGCCCAAAAAAGAAGGGCCAAAGAAAACGTAAGACAGTCCGCGGGAACATAATTACAGATGAAATCGCTCAAATTAACATGAAAATTACTGAGAGACCAGCCAACGCGGCAAAAGCGCCCGAAGTCAAAACCGAGCAAGCACCAAAACAGTAATTTTGTTTTTGTGCATGCTTAAACCTTATAAACTCGCATAATTAATTCATCCTTTATTCGCTAGTATTTATTGGAAAGAAGAAGAATCCTATGAGTAACACTAGTAAAGCCTTGCCTAAGCAACCGGAAGTTAACATCGGCACCATCGGTCATGTTGATCATGGGAAAACCACTTTGGTTCAATCGTTAACGGGAACTTGGGCGTCACGACATAGTGAAGAACTTAAAAGGGGTATCACTATAAAACTTGGATACGCCGACATGCCAATCTACAAGTGCCCCAAATGTGAACCCCCAAAAAACTATTCAAACAAACCTTTTTGTGAAGCATGCAACTCTGAAGCAGAGTTTGTCCGTGCTATAAGCTTTGTTGACGCCCCTGGACACGAAGCATTGATGGCTACAATGCTCAGCGGCGCGGCAATTATGGATGGAGCAATCTTGGTAATTGCGGCCGATGAGCCCTGTCCTCAACCGCAGACACGAGAGCACCTTGCAGCAGCGGAAGTTAGTGGAATAAAGAACCTAATTATTGTTCAAAACAAAATCGACATCGTAAATGAGAAGCGTGCATTAGAAAGCTACAAGGAAATAAAAGCCTTCATCAAAGGCACGGTCGCAGAGAACGCACCGATTATTCCGATTTCGGCTCAACGTGGAATAAACATTGACGTACTCCTAACGGCCATGCAGGCCATCATTCCAACACCAAAGAGGGATGAAACTAAGCCTCCGATGATGTTTGTCATACGTTCCTTTGACATTAACAAGCCTGGAACAACTATTGAAGGATTAGAGGGCGGCATTATCGGTGGAACAATAGCTCAAGGCAAGTTTGTGGTAGGAGAAGAAATAGAAATTCGCCCGGGTGTAATGGCTGAACGTGAAGGCAAAACAGTCTATGATCCTTTAATTAGCGAAATTATCAGTCTCCAAGCGGGCAACCAAGATGCAAAAGAAGCTACGTGTGGCGGACTTGTCGGAGTTGGAACTCTACTTGACCCGTCCTACTCAAAAGCTGACGGCTTAACAGGCAGTATCGTAGGAAGAACAGGTCAGCTTCCACCAACATTAACCGAACTCACGTTGGAAACCCATGTCTTGGAACGCGTTGTAGGAACCAAAGAATTACAGAAAGTAGAGAAAATTAACCCAGATGAAGCCCTCCTACTCCATGTTGGTTCCGCCGTGAATGTTGGCAAAGTAATCTCAATCAAGCAGAACATGATTAAAGTAAAGTTGACAAGACCGATTTGCGCACTGCCAGGCTCCAGAGTTGCCATCAGCAGAAAGATTACTGCCAGGTGGAGACTCATCGGATACGGGCTCGTCAGATAAAGAAAGGTTTAGTCTTTTACTATTCCCTTATTCATGTAGGAAGTCATGTGCTTTTTGCAGAACATCTTTAGCATTTTTAAAATTTAACTTCTCCATGGCCTGCGCATAATCCATCCAAACAAAGCCTATATGCTCAAAAGACAAGGTGACCTTGTCTGTGTGTGACTCCATGACAAAAAAAACGACTTCTTTATGAACAGTTAGACCTTGCCTTCGATAAAAGTAGGCTATGGTTTCTTTGAAGCCATCGATAAATTGGGCATCGTTTATACCTGTTTCTTCTTTGAGTTCCCGAAGAGCCGTTTCTTTTTCGGTCTCGTTTGGTTCAACGTTACCTTTGGGGAAATCCCAATGTCTCGCTGCATAATTAAGCAAGAGATATTTGGTATGATTTTCTTGTCTGATGAATATGACGGCGCCGCATGATTTCTCCCGAATCACTACATTCACCTAGCTTTGCTCAAATCAATTGTTCTATCTATTTAAAGTAATACTAAATATAAGCCAAAGCCTCAACAACAAAACGTATTAAGACTCGAAAAGAAAGCTTAGGATCAGGAGTATCCATTTGTTAGCTTCAACGCCTAAAAGAAATGAACCGCTAAAAGTAATTTTAGACACCAACGCTCTCTTTGTTCCGCTGAAATTTAAAATTGACATCTTTGAGGAGCTCAAACGACTATTGAACCGAAAAGTGGAGTTCGTATTTCTCTCGCCTGTTAAGCGTGAGCTAGAGATACTTTTAACCAAGGATTCACCAAAGATTCGCAGGGAAGCCCTTTTTGCTTTGAAACTTGCAGAAAAATGCAAGTATGTGGCCGTTGAAAACGATGAAGGGTTGACAACTGACGACGCTATTGTGAGGATTGCTAAGAAATGGGGGTCTCCTGTGTTCACGAACGATATACAATTAAAGAGGAAGCTAAGAGATATAAGTGTGCCAGTGATTTATGTGAGACAAAAATCGCGTCTAGACGTTGACGGGTTGATATCGTAGATGTTTAAACTAATTACTCTTCAAGACACTATCCGCATTCCACCTGAAACCTTCGGCAAGCCACTTGAAAAAGTTGGTCGCGAACAGGTAAAACAGAAGTACGAGGGAATCGTGGATGAAGAATTAGGTTACGTTATAGCAGTTACAGGTATACAAGTTAGTCCAATCGGCAAAATTATACCTGGCGACGGCGCAACCTTCCATAAGGTAACCTTTTCTCTATTAGCATTTTACCCCATTATTCAAGAAGTCGTTGAGGGCGACGTAGTTGAAATTGCTGATTTTGGCGCTTTCGTCCGCATCGGACCTGTCGACGCGCTACTTCACGTCTCACAACTCATGGACGACTACATTTCATACGACGAAAAGCAAGGTGTACTGCTTGGGAAAGAAAGCAAAAGGAAACTAACAACAGGTGACCAAGTCCGCGTCAGAATAACCGCAGTGTCTCTAGGCAGAATTGGAAGTTCAGGCAAGATCGGTGTAACTGCAAGGCAACCCTTCCTTGGTAAGCTAGATTGGCTAAAGATGGATCAGGGCAAAGCGTCACCTGAAAAGAAAACAACTGAAAGCACTGAAAAAGCTGCATAAAAAGGAGCTGAAAGTTAAATGAGTGAAAAAGCATGTTCAAACTGTCATTACATAACCAAGGACAACATTTGCGGAAGATGCAAATCAACTAATTTTAGCGAGGATTTCAGTGGCTTAGTGGTTATGTTCGACCCTAAAAGTTCAGCTATTGCAAAAGCGATGAACATTAAAGAGAAAGGCAGATACGCCCTAAAAGTCCGCTAAACTCTCTTGTGTATCCACGGTAGCTTCATAACCTACCAAGCGTCTTATTTTTCAGGTTTACGAGGATGACGTCAGCATACATTCTAACGCCAGAGCTTCGTTTAAAACTAAAAGACCCCTTTGGCAACCTTATTCAGGGTACCGCTGAAGAAACGATGGCTAAAATGAATGAACTAATCAAAAAGGAGAAGCCGTCGAGAATAATCTCTGTAGGAGACGTTGTTTCCCTCAACCTGCATAAACATGGTATTGAGCCGCAGCTCACGATTATCGATAACGTTTCCTTAAGAGACAAGGCAATGCCGCAAGAAGAGGTTGTGGAAAAAACTGTTTATGTAGATAATCCTCAAGGAACAATAGCGATAGGGGCAATCTTGGCGGTTAAGAAAGCCTTAGAGGGAAAAGAGCACACACACATTGTGGTCAAAGGCGAAGAAGACCTGCTTACGCTTATAGCAGTTTTGTTTGCACCTGAAAACGCTTTTGTGGTTTATGGGCAGCCGTTTAGTGGCGTTGTGGTTGTTAAAGTCACTTCAGAGAGGAAAGCTCGGGCTCAGGAGTTTCTAAACGCTATGAAAGCTTCGAAAAGCTAAATAAGAAGAATATTGTATGAGTTTACGCCTTAAGTGAACATTAATGCAAGTCAAAATAGATTCAACCAAGGATAATCCGCTTCTAAAACGAAAAGAAGTAGGTTTCACAATCGTTTCAGGGCCAAAAGAGAAAACTCCTCAAAGACTAGAAGTAAAGAAAGCCGTAGCAATCGCAATGCAAACTGGCGACGATGTAGTTTTCATTAAAAAAATGCGCACAAAAACGGGAACCAGCATTACTGTCGGAGTAGCTAACATTTACAAATCTGTTAATCAAGCAAAAATCGTTGAACCCGAATATATACGCAAACGGAACAGTCCACCAGAGAAACCTAAGGAAGAGGCGACTGCATAATGGCACCAGCAAAACCAGCACCTCCAAAGAAAGAAGACGCTCCCGCAGCCAAGAAAGAAGAAGCAAAACCAGCAGCCGCGACAGCTCCAGCAGAAGCAGCGCCAGCAAAGAAAGCAGAAAAAGGAAAACGAGAAAAGAAACACAAAGAAGAGAAAGGTGTCCACGCAATGTACAAGGCGGAAGGCGACAAAGTCTCTAGGGCACGCCCAACTTGTGAACGGTGTGGTCCAGGTTACTTTATGGGAGACCACCACGACAGGTACACTTGCGGTCACTGTGGCTTTACACGCTACAAACAGAAATAAGCAGTTTTAAATCTTCCAACCACAATTATTCTTTTTTGACCTATCATGATTAGAGTGAACGTAGTTATTACTAGCATTTCTGCTGAGCGTTTCTGGGACATCAGAAAGCCAATCCCGCCTATTCAGATTAGCACTAACATTAACCTTGTGGGCATGGAAAAGAAAGCAGACGAATCACTAGAAGTGCCTTTTGTTTTATCGATTGGTTATAATCCCTCGATTGCTCAACTGAGCTTAAAGGGGAACGCTTTCGTTAACGGTGAAAAAAACGAGCTAGATAAAATCCTCAAAGACTACGACCAAAAAAAGCCACCGGCACAAATAATCATGCAATCGATATCCAACGTTGTCTTCATCGAATCCGTATTAGTCTCAAGAACGCTAAACATTCCGCCGCCAATTCCATTGCCACAGGTTCCTGAAGCCGGAAAACCAGTTACCACAAAACCTGAAGGGCGAGACTATAGTGCCTAAAGAAAGCCCTTAACCTTTTTGCCACAATTCCAGCGATCTTTAGTTCGAGTGGGAAAATCAAGTTTCTGTGGCACCAACGATACATCTCAATCTGATTAATTGTGTAGTAGACGCACAGTATTCATTGTCATATTTCTTTAATTTTTTCACTTTGTGTTTTACGTGTCAAAGGTGAACAAAATGGTCCGCATCTGCATACTCATTCTTCCAGCGATTGAGTGGTAAGAGTTTTTCCTTGTTTAGAGGTTTGGTGTTTACGAATGAAGTATTGTTCTTAGAAAGCTACATACTGGAATACGAAGCATCAACAAAGAAAATAAAAATAAAGAAAAACAAAAGAAAAGTAGATTATTTTAGCGGCACATACATCGAAGAACGTGATGCACCGATACCTGGAGTTCCGTGCCTAACGGGCTTGTTGGTTATTGCGAATTCTCCAAGGTAGTGGCCAATCATCTCTGGCTTGATGTCCATGGCGACGAACTCTTTGCCATTGTGCACACCGATTTTAGCGCCCACCATCTCTGGTAAGATGATTAGGTCTCGGACATGGGTTTTTATAGTGACGTCTTTGCCTTGTTTTTGTACCTCTTTGGCTTCGCGAAGTTTTTCGAGCAGTATGCGTTGTTCCGGTGTTAATCCTCGTTGTAGGCTTCTTCTTTGGCGTGAAGGAAGCAGATTGATGAATTCATCCATAGACATGCCTGTTAAATTGGCTAGGCTGTGTCCACGGTAGTTAAATTCTTTTGGCATCTTTCATCTTTCCTAAACTTGATTTTGTCCTCTATTATAGTTTCCTTACCGTATTGCCCGTTTCTTCTTTTGTCCTGGACCTCGTGCAGCGATGAGTCCGACTTTCTGTCCTGGTGGAGCACCATGCGAAGTAGTAGTGCATCTGCGAGAGCTGCGTTTACTGCTTCCGTATGGATGAACTGCAGGGACCATTTTTCGACCGCTAGTACGTGGGTAAGTGTGTCCTTTTGCTTTCATTAAGTGGAATTTCTCGCCTGCCTTCAGGAACGGTTTTTCGATTCTTCCCGAAGCAGAAATTACTCCAACAGTTGATAAACAGTAATCGTCAACATAGCGTGTTCGCCCTGAAGGCAATCGAATCATGGTGCCTTGAGGTGTATGACCGACAACAGTTGCATATGCACCTGAAGATTTTGCCATTTTTCCTCCATCACCTGGACGGAGTTCAAGGTCGCAAACAATTGTTCCTTCAGGAACTTTTCCCAATGGTATGATGTTGCCTATTTCAGCTGGAGCTTTTCCACCGAAGCAAATTTGTTGTCCAGTGAAAACGCCTTCGGGAACAACTGTGTAAATTGATAAGCCATTCTCGAATTTGACTAGTGATAGAGGTGCACCACGGCCTGGATCATGTACAAGGTCGGTTATAGTTCCCATTATTGAAGCTTCAAAAGATTGTTTTGGAGCTATTGGTGGATACTTTGCTGGAGCAACACGTTTGTGAGTGTTGGCGCGGAAGTTCCTTCCACCGCGACCACGTCTTTGAACACGAATTCGTTTTCCCATAAGTCATGCCTTCTTTATGTTTAGAGTATTCCAAGTTTAATTGCAACGTCTGAAGCCCTGAATTCTGGTCTTAGCTTCACGAACGCTTTTTTTTCGCCTTGAGGAGTGACAAGCAGGTTTACTTTGCTAACTTTTACTTCGTAGAGGGTTTCTACAGCGCGTTTAACGTCTGCTTTGCCGGCTTTAAGGTTGACTATGAAGATTAGTTTGTTGTCTTTTTCAACCATTACGCTAGCGGATTCTGTCATCAAAGGAAAAATGATTATATCATTAAGGTCCATTCGTTTTATTCTCCATATAAGGCGGTTAGTTTTTCGATTGCGCCATTAGTCCAAATGGTCAATCGACCTGGATGAGTTCCTGGTGCAAGCATTTCAGTGTTCAGGTTAGCTACTGTTGTTACTTCAACTCCTGGAAGGTTAGAAGCTGCATTGACTAAGCTTTTACCCTCAACAACTACGATGAGTGGTCCAACTGCTTGCTTCATTTTTCTGCCTCGGCGTTTGCCCTTGCCTGCACGAATGTTACGACTATCTTTTACACGTGTTAAGTCTTCGTCAATACCTAGGCTCACAAATGTGTCTTCGACTTCTTTTGCCTTGGCTAAACTTTCAAAGGCATCTTCTATCACCAACGGAAACTGGGGGACTTTTTCGGTTTTATGTCCGCGAGAAGTCACCGTATCTTTCTGAGCTGTTGCAGCGATAGCTGAAGTTAGCGCTAGCTTCGCTTCTTTCTTGGGAATGCTTCTTAGAATGCGTTTTTCTGCTTTTGGAGGATGAGGTTGCCTTCCTTTAACAGTACTTGGAGCAAAAGCTGCTCTTCCACTGCCACTCTTTATTCGCGGAACTCTTGCGGTTGCGCTACCTGTTCCGCGTGATTCGGCAGTAGTTTTCTTTCCAGCCATCAGATCTCTGCCTTGTGGCTGTCTTCTGTTAGATTGTATAGCTAAGACTGCACGTTTTATCACATCTGGTCTTAGCGGAGTTGAGAAAACTTCTGGAAGGATAATTTTGCCAGTTGATTTGCCGTGTAAGTCAAAGATTTCTGCTGTTTTTTGTGTCATTGCTTATTTCTCCTATTTTCCTTGTGGGGACTCCAGTGAGATATATGTGACTTGAGGTGCTGCTTCAGGTGCTTCAGTTGGTGGACGGGCTGGAACTCTTAGTCGTATTTGGCGTTTTTCTGTTCCAGGTATACTGCCCGAGATCAGAATGTATGGTCCGTTGACTTCGCCATAGCGGACATATCCGCCCTTAACTGTAACTTCTTTGCCGTCTTTGCCGATTTTTAGAATACGTTTGTTGAATTCTATGCGTTGGTGATAACCCATCTGTCCAGCTCTTGGAATGCTGTACATTAAGTGATGAGGATTCCATGGACCAAGAGTGGCGATGCCACGTTTGGTTTTTCTGCCTTTATGCTGCAGACATGTTACTCCCCAACGTTTAACTGGACCTTGGAAGCCTTTGCCCACTGTTATGCCGCCGACGTCTATGTATTGTCCGTCTTTGAATACTTCTTCGGGGGTTACTGTTTTGCCCAAAAGTTGTTTGGCGTATTCGAATTGCTGGGCGATTGTTCCGCCGCCGATTTGGATTTCGCTTGTTTCTGGTTTCTTCTTTGAGAGACTGGTTTGTGATGGTTGAGTGGCGGCGATGACTCGAACTATGTTGGTTTGTTCGAGGTTTTGAGAGAGTTTCTCAAGCATTGCTTCAGTGTTAAAGTTGTCTGGTAGAACTAGCGTTCGATCTAGTAGGGCTGGTGGGTCTTTCATCCAAGCTTCTGATATGTTTTGAAGCCCATACGGCGTTTTAGTATAAGTTCTAATGCCACAGATTAGAATAGGTGGCGTTTCTAGTATGGTTGCTGCCCGCGCAACTTCTTTACCGAAATGAGGAGAACGTTTACGGTCCTCGATTGTGAATACATAAGTCATGCCCGCTTTGTAGGCTGCTGAAAAACCTAAGAGTTTAGGAGAGTCAGATTTGATTTCTGGCCAGTATCTTATTCGTGCTGTAGGTTTCTTTGCACGATGCCTTGGCAAGTAGGCTAGTGAACCATGTTTTGGAGCATGAGTTTTACGATGTCCCATAGTACTTCAGCTTCGCGCCTCTACCAAATAGTAAAAGGGGTTATAAACATTGCCTTCAAAAACGCAAAAGGATGGTGCATCTATTGAAAAAACATTCAGGCACTTTCAGGTTATTTAGCGGTGCTAGATTAGCTTTTTGTGCTTAGCTATCGTTTGAAACGGAAAGATTTCTCCTAAAAGAATGTCTTTTGTTTTGTGGTTTGTTGGATAATGCACTACTTGTTGGGTTGCATTTGGAAATTTCACGGATTATAAGTTAAAATAGCGTTTCAGTGAGGACTAAGCTGTATAATTTGGGTTTAGTTTTGAAAGATACAACTATCGTTTTGTAGAAATCAGTTGCAATAGCATCTTCTCCCGTGTCTGTCGTACTCTCCCTCCTTGGCACGTTGTGAATGTAGTTAAGTTAAAAGGGTGGGTTGAGAAACGGATCAAGTTTTGGCGATTAGGTGTTTTCTCCAGGGCAATGGCAAGAAAACTGAACTGAATTAAATTAGTCTCCAATGAAAACTCTTTTAGCCACAACTGCAAATGTTTAGGCTGGAGCCGGGGTGGCGGAGTGGTTATCGCGCCAGCCTCGAGAATTGTAGAGAAGAGGGCTAAGACCGAAAGGCAAGATAGCTGGTGGGCTTCGTGCTCGCAGGGGTTCGAATCCCTTCCCCGGCGCCAA
>CAVUAM010000017.1:0-72322 GCA_963739495.1 Candidatus Bathyarchaeota archaeon
AAAGATTCATTTTCCTCCAGGATGGAATGATTTCTTGGATAACCTGATGAAGTCCTTGCCGTCGCAACATAACCCAAAAATCAAAGATTCATCAAACCTCTCGCAGGACAATACTGACATTTATTGGGCTGGCCTTGAAGCTG
Organism: Candidatus Bathyarchaeota archaeon; assembly: GCA_963739495.1. Classification (GTDB taxonomy): domain Archaea; phylum Thermoproteota; class Bathyarchaeia; order Bathyarchaeales; family Bathycorpusculaceae; genus Bathycorpusculum. Next base: position 144 of record CAVUAM010000017.1, read on the forward strand.
CTGCTCTCGAAAGCCAGCAGCAGCAATTTATGTTAGATTTGATGTTGGCTAAACATGGCAGACACGCTTCAAGAAATGAATGGATAATGAGAATCCTGAAGATATTACTAAAAACGAATAATGTGCCAACGCTAAAAAACGTGTTTTATCTTTTGAGAGAGGGCGCGCGGGCGAATTAAATAATTCTTGGCCCGCTTGATTGGTTCTCTTTCAGAGACTCCCTTTTTCAAGCTGGAATGAGATTACACAAAGCTGCCTCTAGGCACGCAGCGAAAATACGGCAGAATTCGCAATTTAGAAAGCTAAGCCAAACTTGAAACGAATGGCTTACGCTATTTTCCTGCCCAAACAATCTTCCGAATTCTATGCAAAGTAGGCGACGCTTTATCGCAGCTGCGGTCTGCTCAGAAGGCAGACCCAAAAACGAGACCGTAGACCATAAGCATACCCAGCAAGTATGAATGCGAGCGTTTCTCAGACCCTGACATAGAACCCCTTAAAAGCCAGCCTTGCCTTCACTCTTCCATTCAGCCTTTCAGACATCGCTCTCAACCTCTTATAGATCATCTGATAGATACTCAGGATGCTCAACGCGCGCTGGTTTGTCCCCAAATTAATAAGTGTAGTGGGGTCTCGTATTTTATGAGTATCGTCCAAGCTTAGGAGGTAAATCCTAGCGGGACAAGATGAACACGAGACCCTAGAAACCCTCTTCAGAAACGTAGACTTAAGTTTTGCTCAAAAGAGCCTTGCTCCGAATGCTTCCACACTGACGGCCGGAAGACCCCCAAGAAACCCTTTAGGGCTTTTCAGAACTTTCATCGTCATGAGAATGAAAGGCGTTCGCAGCCTAAGAGAAATGACCAGACTACTCGACACCGATCTACGTCTAAGAAAACTGTGCCTGATCAAACCAGGTCAAACAGCCTATCCTAAAGCGTTCTAAGCAGGTTCATCCGAAAAGTCGGAGAAGACAACCTCATCCAAATAATAGAAGAGAAAGTCATCAAGCTCTTAAAACAGAACGACACAAAAGAAGTTGACACTGTGTTTGACGCTTCGTTCATAAAGGCGTGGAGCACACGAGATCCATTGGACAACCAGAAAGGCTATTCTGACATGGAAGCCAGAGTGGGAAGAGCAGGCAGAACCTTCGGACTCGGTTACAAGCTACACTTGGCAATCGATTCCAAGACCATGCTTCCTTTGACTTGCATTTTTGCTTCTGCCAACCAGAACGAGCAGAAACATTCACCGAACATGCTGGAGAAGACGAAACTGCTTCTTAAGCGGTCTGCAGCCAAATTGAGAAGTGTTATAGCTGACAGCCAATACAGCGACAGCAAACTCAGAAACGCAGTTGAAGAAACAGTAATTCCATATCGAGCAAACCAGAAACGAGACGTTGAGGGCTTATTGCGGGTGGATCAAAAGTTTCGAACCTATGGACAAGAAGACCAGAAAAATGAATATCACAAAAGACCACACATAGAAGCAGTCTACAGCTTCCTAAAGACACAGTACAGCCTAGCCATAAACAAAGTCAGAGGTGTAAAAAACGTAGCTTCCTACGCACTATTCAGCATCTTTGCTTGGTTCTGAACAGAGAGGCAGCCCAAAACATCGGAAGAATAGACAAAGCGGTCTCACCAACCTACTTCAATACATAATAATAAAGGGACAAGGCAGCGCGCTAAGATGTAACTGTGACAGTTACTACCGAAGTTGAGTATATGTTGTTCCAGTACCCCAATCCGTAATATAAGGACTACCTTGACCAATAGGTGAACCATTATAGACGTTTCCGTAAACATTATTATTTTGTGTCCAAGCACCATGTCCTGAATGTCCTGTCTCTCCCATTCCTATACCTATTGGAAGAATACAATTATTTAGAGTATTAAATTCTATAATGCTGTTTAATACCCAATCTAAACCTATTGCACCATACCAACCACTGTTACAGTTAGTTACCGTATTACCAGAAATTAAGATATAGCTTTCACTATATCCACCACTTGCTGAACAAACTATTGCTGGGCCGTTAAAATTACTTAGTACATTTCCAGCTATTAAAAAATAATTACCGCTTCCAGTGCCACCAGCAACAGCATACGCATCAACTTCAAGCCCTATACCCCAATATGCATTCAAATGCCATAGAGAACCACCAGCGAGGTCATGGACATAATTACCTTTAAAAATGCCATTAAGAGCATAACTATCTATAGCAACATCATTACAATAGTAAACTTCACTGTTTATGCAGAAAGCGTTTGGTGCTGCATAAGATTCAAAACCGTTCCAACCAATATTATATAATAGACAGTTTTGGATGCCGCTATTGCTTCCAGATATAACCATAATAGCAGTAAACGCCATATCATGAAAAGTGGAATATTCAATTAAACAGTTAGAAGACCAAACCTCGACACGTACAAGACCATTATATTCCAATATTCCAGTATTAGCCTGAGTTTGGTGGATTCCGTTTCCATCCACAGTTAATCCACTAATAACAACGGAATTACCAGTCACTTTAAGAATAGTATTATCAAGATAATTGGCCGCTGTAAGAATTGCTCCATTAGATGAGCTGGTTGTACCTGAACCAACATAATTACCCATAACATTAGGAGAAGAAGGCATAGTAGACGCAAAAGTCACTGTGACACTATTAACATTGATATTCCATGTTGAATCCACTAGGTAAGCTCCTGCTTCAACGTAAACTGTATTTCCACTGTTTGCGTGTCCTCCTGAACCTAGTAGCCAATTGAACGCTATGCTTGAGCTTGTGCTTGTGTAAATTGGGGAGCGGGCTGAATTTAGTATTCGGTAGTTTGAACCTGAAATGTCCATGATGTAGGAGTATGTTCCTGTTGGTGTAGGTGTTGGAGGGTTTGTTGGTGTTTGTGTAGGTGTTGGGGAATTTGTTGGTGTTGGTGCAGAAGTTGTTGTGGGAGCCGGTGTTACAGCCGGGTTGTTTTGTATGTATCCAATTGACGTCACAGTTGCCGATGTTGAAATTGAACCTTGGATAGTAGCAGGCAGTAAGAGTGCTGCAATTATGGCTAATGCTGCTATTGTTGTTATGAATAGTTTGATATTTGACATGCATTAGTTCCCCGTAATTAGTACTGTGTATTAAGACTTAATAAACATTAATGTTGTGAGATGCTACAAAGGACTTGAACAACATAGATATATTTTAACTGTTCTCAAGAAAATACCGCGCTGGTCATAATAAAAGTCTAAATAATAGTAAATTAATAGTTAAAAGGTCGACTTATAAGTTGATTTTCCGCAGATTTGAAGAGAATGATTTGCATAGTCTACTCAGTTTATTGAGATCCACTTTTAATGGTTATCCTAAAATGCAAATATTGGGACTGGAAATATGCGAAAAACCCACATGGCTCTCCTGTAATATGGGTAGCCGAAGATAAGGGAAGAATTATTGGATGTTACATATTAAACCCTGTGAAACTCAGGATAGGGCAAGTCTTAGTCATGGGTGCTCAATCAGTGGACGCAGCAGTAGACAATGCTTATCGAGGTGGTGGAATCTTCAAAAAACTCGCTGTCGGTGCGATAGCTCAGGCGGCGAAGGATGGAGTAAGCATCATTTACGCTTTCCCAATGAGATATCTTTCAAGGGTCAGGTGCGGATAGGGTACCATCCGATGTTCATCATTCCAAAGATGTTCAGGATCTTTCGAATTGGTTCTCTGCTCGAAGGGAGAATGCATCTTAGGTGGCTCTTTTATCCAGAAAGCTCTAGGCATGATTGATGCTTTTCAAAGAATTAACAAGGAAAAGATCAAGCATTGAATCGAATTATGGTCTAAAGGTGAGAGTGATAACAGACTTTGATTCGAGATTTGAGGTTTTCTGGAAAGAAATTTGCAAGGAGAACAATAATGTTCTCGTCGAAAGGGATTTGGCCTATCTAAATTGGAGATATATGAAGCATCCTGAAAAACATTATACCACATATGTTTGCGAAAAGAATGGTGAAATTGTCGGTTACGTTGTTGTCAATGTAGAAAAAAACGTGTCAATTGAAAGAGGGGGTACTGACAAACTTTCGGTTGGGAACATAATCGACTTGTTAACGCTGCCAAACATGACTAATGCTGCTTATCCGCTTATCTCTGCATCTTGCGATCATTTCGAACATGAAAGGGTAGATATTGCACGGATGCTGGATGTTTAGATGGCATCCATTCTACACAATTTTGCACAAGTTTGGTTTCTCTGATTGCTATGAGTTGCTCAGACGAACTGCTTCCCGATCTAAATATGATTCACATCTCATTTGTTACGTGAACTCCAAAGATACTATTCAGGAGCGCTATTAGATCGATGAGGAGCCAAATCAAACCCTGCTGGTGGTTCATGATGCAGGGAGATGCTGATTTTACTTAGTCACCAAGTAATGTGGGAGTTGTTTTTGTGCCTAATCGATTGCTTTACCATTAGACATAGAGGTAAAATTCAATGAACAAAGACTATTTAACGTCGCTTATTTCTCAGTCTTTCCATTACGTTGCTTTTTCCTGCAAAAAACCATCTTCAGATTTCGACACAGCTTCTATAATTATTTCAATAGATGTTGATGCGGGTAGCCCAGAACTTGGAGTGAAGAATGGGGGAGCAATGATCGCAATGTTAATGACTTTCTGACAGAGTCACTGTTGGAAAAATTGAAGAGCAAGTCGTTCCTCTTCTTTTGGAGGCTTTTGACGAACTTGAATTTCCTGTAACCTTTGCGTTGAGGGGGCAATTGACAGAAGTCGAAAATTCGATAATCAATCTAATTTTGGAGTCAAGTACTCAGCATGAGATTGCTGCACACGGATACACTCATAAGAGTTTTCACAGCTTTATCGGAGCTTGAAGCCGAGAGAGAATTGAGAATGATTTCAGCAGGAATGAAGAAATTTGGTATTACACCGAAGAGTTTCGTGTTTCCGAAAAATCAGGTATCACACTTGCAACTCCTTGAAAGGTATGGATATTTATCTTTTCGCGCGCGGGGGAATTTCTTCAGGGATGGGATGTACATAAGGAAATATGGCAATCTTTTTGATGTACATCCAAGCCTTTTCTCAGAATTCTACTACTCCGCTATTTCGAAAAAGATATTGACTTGGCGTTGAAGTATAGAGCTCCATTACATATTTGGTTCCATCCTTGGAATCTTGGGATACACTCCAAAAGCAGCGGCTGAAAGAATTACTAAAGGTCTTTTGCCTCTTACTCGAACATGCTAGAAAGAAGAAAAAGCAGGGCGTCCTAAAGTTTGAAACAATGTGCTCGATTGCTCAAGAATACCAACGCCTCGAAATTATAAATAAGGTTTGAAGATGTTTGATTTTACTGACTGTTTGCGTTTTCATGTTATTTCGTGTCTACGAGTAGCAATATGCTTTTGTTTGTTAGTTTTGTGTCTCTTATTTTGCGTATGAAAAGGTGCATGGCTTTTCTCCTTGCCCCCACTCAACGGTAGCCTCAATGGATGGAAAACTCTTCACAGCACATAACGAAGAAGCCTACGCCTTAAAACACCAAGGAGAATACAGGCCAAGTTGACTAGGTGTGCGTGTGTAAGCGCCGTTTCACTCTCCCTAAACCTATACTCCCCAAAACCTAAAAACTTAGCCTCCTTATAGAAGAGGAATTATTGTAGCAGACCATCTCGATGCTTTGACTGTAGTTGCGGCATTCGGTATCGTCGATGATCTTGTATTCAAATAAATTGTCCAGGTTTGCTTCGGTAAAAGCATTTTCTTGGTTTCATTGGCTACTGCTTTGATGTTTCATTGGGGTCGGTTATGAATCGGTTAAGGTTGCTCTGGTCTTTTTTTGTCGATGAAGAGCTCGTTGGTGTTTTTGATGTCGTGTTCTCCTTTGCTGGCGACTATTAGTCATAGTTCTGTTCTGCAGAAGTTCTTGAACTGAGGTTTGCTAAAGATGGGCTTGAACTTTGAAAAAAGGTGTTTCAATCTGCGTGTGGAATGCCTGCGATAAATCCGAACATGCAATCATGTATGAGCCAATGAAAAAAAAAGCTTTTGACACAGAACGACGAAAAAACACAAACACTCAGTTAAAATGAATATAGAAAGCCGATGTTTCCGCTATAGCTTCCGAAATCAAAAACTCTTTATTTTATAGGTACTCACTGGATATTTTCCGGCAATTAGCTCCATCTCACTTCATTATCCAGCGAGTCAAGCAACAGCTCACCAGACTCTGGCGCGCTAAGGTACATTTGTAATACTCCCAGTCCCATAGTTGACATAGTTGGTTCTACAGCCACTTTAAGTGGTTCCATAAACATATTTGCCTGTAGGATGACTAACGTCACCCCCACCTGTCGTTACTCCAGTAACTCAACTGTTTAAGGAATTGTTTTCAATAATACAATATGAGCCATCGCAGCTTATTGCTCCATAACCCCCACAATTGGATACTGTGTTTCCAGAAATCAAAACATAGTTGATAGTTCCCCTACCAGCATAAATAATGATACCTGCTGAATAATCATTAGTTATGACATTTCCAGTGCAGAGCGCGTAAGTTCCCCCCCCTGTACCGCCATTGTTGCCGTAACCGCCGTCTTCCCAAGCAATAGCCCAATAAGAATCCATACTTCCATGCGGCTGAGTAATTCCATTCAAAATTCCATTTGGAGAAATATCGTGAACATAATTTCCAGTAAAGATGGTGTTTTGAGCTTGACTATCTAACCCAGCGTCACTGCAACGATAAACTTCACTGTTTATGAAAAAGCCTTATCCACTACTATAGAACCATATTGATAAGCGGTAAAACCATTCCAACCAACATCATGAATAACACTGTTGTGCGCAGCCACTATAAGCAGCACTTACTTCAATACACCCACATTGCGGCAATTATAAATCGTTGAATACTGAATTAAATCGTATTGCCCATTAAGCTGTACACCACCTATAAATTGTAATTATGAAAAAGAACTAGGTCGAAGTATTGACCATGAAATTGATTAGCCGAATTACCGTTTATCGTTACTCCACTGATAACAACGTTATTCCCATCCACCCATAATACTTGATTGTTAAGATTAGCGACTGCTGTTAATACTGCTCCAGGTGTCCCCGAACCAACAAGATTTCCCATTAAATTAGGTGTTGTGGGTAGAGTAGAGGCAAAAGTCACTGTGACACTATTAACGTTAATGGTCCATGTTGAATCCACTAGGTAAGCTCCTGCTTCAACGTAAACTGTATTTCCGCTGCTTGCGTGTCCTCCTGAACCTGTAGCCAATTGAAGGCTGCACTGGAGCTTGTGCTTGTGTAAATTACGGTGCGGGCTGAGTTTAGTATTCGGTAGTTTGAACCTGAAATGTCCATGATGTAGGAGTATGTTCCTGTTGGTGTAGGTGTTGTTGTTGGTGTAGTTGTTGGGGTTGGTGTAGGTGTTTGTGGGGTCGGTGGGGAATATTGTTGGTGTCGGTGTTGGGGAATTTGTTGGTGTTGTTGTTGGTAGAGGGGAGTTTGTGCTGGTGTAGATTGCGTAGATGCTTGTTTGGTAGTTTCCACTGAAGAGCCTCTTGTGTATGGGTTGGGGAAGGTTCCGTATGTATCCGCTGGTGCCTTGGTAGTAGTTTGCTCCGCCGTTGTTGTAGTACCATAGTAGGTTGCCGTTGTCTGCTTCGCATGCTAGCCAGTATGCTGTTCCGCCTGTTATGGCGTACGTTGAATCCTGTGAAGTCGTGCCAGCCGTTTGATGTTATTGTGTCGCTTGAGCTTTTAGCTAAGAGTGCGCCTGGGGTGTTTCCGTTGTCAGCGTATATTGCGGCTTGTGCGTGTCCGCGTGCCGTGAGGTATAGCATGATGTCGGTGACTGTTCCGGAGCTTGTGGGTGTGTATTGGGTTGCTCTTGGTATGCCGGTGTAGAAAGTTGTGCTTGAGCCGCCAACTGTTGTTGTTCCAAAAGTCGACGAGGAACCCGATAGGAGAGAGGTGGAGTAGGGAGTTGGAGACGGTGTTGGTGTTGGTGTTGGTGAGGAGCTTGGGCTGGTGTAGATTGCGTAGATGCTTGTTTGGTAGTTTCACTGATAGAGCCTCTTGTGTATGGGTTGGGGAAGGTTCCGTATGATCCGCTGGTGCCTTGGTAGTAGTTTGCTCCGCCGTTGTTGTAGTACCAAAGTAGGTTGCCGCTGTCAGATTCGCAAGCTAGCCAATACGGTGTTCCACCTGTTATGGCAACGTTGAATCCTGTAAAGTCGTGCCAGCCGTTTGAAGTTATTGTGTCGCTTGAACTTTTAGCTAACAATGTGCCTGGGGCATTTCCGTTATCAGCGTATATTGCGGCTTGTGCGTGTCCGCCGTTCCACTGACGGTGAGGTATAGCATGATGTCGGTGACTGTTCCGGAACTTGCCGGTGTGTATTGGGTTGCTCTGGGTATTCCAGTGGAAAACGTTGTACTTGAACCGCCAACTGTTGTTGTTCCAAAAGTAGCGGACGTTCCAGCTTGAACTGTGGATAACGAGAAAACTATCAGAATACTTATAGTTAAAAGCAAGCTGATCCATAGAGCTGATGGTTTTTCGAGTTTCCTTAGTTTCATTGGATGAAGTGTTTTTCTTGAGTTATGTGTTTTCATTTTTCTTCCTCTTCTCGAATTCAGGAACCCACCTATAGTATCATCTGTTTTAATGCTTCTTGAAAAATCCATTAATGTTAATTGTCAACTTTAGAGAAAGTCTTGCGAAGTCAACTCAGCAGAGTTTGCAAAATTTAATTTGCCTTGCTAATGGACGCAAGGCAAGTGTTTTCTTCTGATGTTGTGCGCACTAACATTTAAAACTGATATGAGAGTAGAGATCATTATTACATATGGTAAATAAACTACTCTAAAGAAGTGCTTTTTAGTTACCTATTTGTGTTTAATACATAAAACAGACAGAACAAGGACGTCGTATCTTTGAAGCATACAACAGTAAACTAAACAAAAATAAATAAAACAAGGTCGGGAAATAAAAGAGATGAGTAAAGCTGCGGAAATGGCTAAAGTTTCAGCCAAAGGTAGCTTCCACCTACTATGGGGTCTAGTAATCTCCACAGTTATCTCCTCGATTGCCACGATTTTCATCGCGAGGCTACTCGGATCAGACCTATATGGCTTATACGGAATCGTGCTGATCTCACCCACCCTCATAGGAGTATTCCGAGACTGGGGCATAACCTCAGCAATGGTCCGATACACAGCCCAATTCCGATCAGAAGACAGAGCATCAGAGGTCAGAAGCATACTCGTCTCCGGAATAATCTTCGAAATAGCCCTCGGAATGGCGTTATCCGCAATATCTTTTGCTCTCTCAGGCTATCTTGCGACAGAAATGTTCCATCGTCCCGAAATAACTTCCTTAATCCAAATAGCCTCAATTTCAATTCTTAGCCAGCTGGACTCATCAATGCAGCCACAGCAGCATTCACAGGCATTGGAAAAAATGGAACTCAACAGCATTATGCTCATCTGCCAATCCATAATAAAAACCGCAATCATGATTACACTAGTTGTCTTGGGATTAGGTACCTCTGGAGCAGTCTTAGGCTATACGGTCGCTATGGTAATTGCTGGATTAATAGGTTTGGCACTTGTGTGGACTCAATATAGGAACCTGCCAAAACTAAGAAATGTTAGTCTCGAAATAAAAGCCTACACTAAAATCAATGCTAACATATGGCGTGCCTCTGTCGCTTTCAGCAATCATTAATGGCTTTCAAGGTCAATTTTATGCTTTTCTGCTGCCAATTTTCTACGTCACCGACAATACTGCAATAGGCAACTTTGGAATAGCAAATACTTTTGTTGTTTTAATAGGGTTTTTTGCAACGCCGATAACAACGATGCTCTTTCCAGCATTTAGCAAACTTAACCCGCAAAAAGACAAAGAAACCCTGCTAAGCGTCTTCCAGTTCTCAATCAAATACGCGTCACTTCTCGTGGTGCCTGTGTCGGCGCTGGTTATGTGTCTAGCTGAACCAGCAGTTTCTACATTGTTTGGAGAAACATACTCGACGGCGCCACTGTTTTTGGCTTTGCTTGCAATCAGTTATTTATTCACAGCCTTCGGAAGTTTAAGCATGGGCAACTTCATCATCAGTCAAGGAAAAACCACATTCTATCTGTACCTCTTCCTAATCACACGCCGCCATCGGTTTCCCAATGGGTTACATTCTTATATTGCAGTATGGGGTTTTAGGACTGATTGTAACTTCTCTAGTATCTCCGATTTCCATCTATATCATAATGCTTTATTGGATAAGAAAACATTACGAGATGACTGTAGACTGGCGCTCGTCAGCAAAAATTCTGCTATCATCCGCTATAGCTGCGCCTTAACCTACGTTCTGATCTCAGAGCTGGGCTTCTCCAGTTGGATACGGCTAATCATAGGCATAGTATTCTTCACATTCGTGTTCGTTGTTGCGACCTTGTTAACTCAAACAATAAACAAGTACGATATAGAAAACCTACGCGGCATGGTAAGCGGACCTTGGAATAATTGGCAAAATATTCAACCGCATTCTAAACATCATCGAAAAACTCATGAAAACCATCCACCCCTAACACGAAGTAAAGTTCTCCATAAACACCGCATTGTTGATGAGGCTGTGCAGATTAGAAATATTTATTTAAGTTTGTTTCTACAATGGAGAATCGACATTGTATCCTCGATTTGATGATATGATTGAATATGCTATGAGCCACCGAAATCATCTATGGAGTGGGTTTTTTCACTAATGGAATGCTCCTACTAAACAAACATAAGTGAATTGTTAGTAAGTTTAAGTGTAGACGAAATTACTTTCAGTTTGGAGAGTATAGGAGCCGTAACCGAGAACATAAGGTTGGGAAGTGTTTACTCTGTTGTTGAGCGAAACATTCTGAACTTACTTGAAATTCGTGGGACTCATCCAAACCTAAGGTTTCGATAAACACAACCATTTCAGTTCACTCTGATGATGAGTTACAGGCAATTTATGATCAGTGGGAGGGGAAAGTTAATGCTGTAATATTTAACGGATGTTTAGATGAAAGCTTCAGAATCACTAATTGGAGTCGCTTGAGCAAGTGGAATCCACAATATGCCTTGTCTAAGTTTTGTACATTTCCGTTTTACTATCTATATGTTTTGTGGAATGGTGATGTGACAATTTGTTGTCATGATGTTAATGCTGAGTGCAACGTAGGTAACGAGTGTGATTCTAGTTTGATCGTCGTTTGAGGTGGCGATAAACTCAGGGTTGTCGGTCAGGGCATCTTAAGCGTTGATATGATTGGGCTTTGTAGCAAGTGTATGAAGTTCAAGAATGTAAACGAAATTTACCGTTAATTTAACCCGATGGTATTTGAATGTGCGATGGAATGGTAATTTACATGATTCTTGAACTAAAGTCTTATTCCTAAGTTCCTGTCTCCGAAATATTTCCTTTACGCGGTACATAGTCAAAATCTTGACCATATAAATGAAAAGTAATGTGAGCGCGCGTTCCATTCATTTACTTTGTGCATATTCGTTTTACTGTCTTCTCGACATTCCTTGTGCGTAAGCATTGTTAAATACTAGAACATAAACCATGGAGAGTGGTGGCAAACAATGAAGGTGGATGAAGCCAAAATAATTAATTTTCCACAAGTTGCCGAAGCGAGAGGTAACTTGTCTTTCATTGAAGGAAATAAGCACATACCTTTTCCAATTAAGCGCGTTTACTATCTTTATGATGTTCCTAGTGGAGCAACAAGAGGAGGGCATGCTCACAAAAATCTATGTGAGCTCATTATTGCGTTAAGTGGAAGTTTTGATGTGGTGTTGAATGATGGGGTAGAGAAGAAAGTGTTTTTCCTCAATAGACCGCATTACGGTCTGTATATTCCTCCTGGGTTGTGGAGAGAGATTGAGAATTTCTCTTCCAACTCAGTAGCTCTTGCTTTAGCTTCGAACATCTATAATGAAGATGACTACATCAGAGATTACGACGTTTTCAAGAAAATGGTTGCTAACGGCGAGTTATAAAATTTGCACTTTACAGAGGAAAAACTGATATTGCCCAGCGCTGAAGAGCTCGCCGAAATAACCTAGATAATCTTTCTATTTTCAAAACCAAAATCGTTCATAGGAGCGTGCCAAAAATCCTTCAAAATGAAAACAAGCCAATTGAAATAGCTGGGTCTGCATAGATCACATGGAATGGAGTGTTTGAAGCCGAGTTTCTCCAGGTTGAGACTCTCTACGAAGGCGTCTATGAACCTGACCGGGTTATCCTTGTCCACGTATTCTTCTAGCGTTTCCGGGAAAGTGCTGTTTGGTTTCTGTTGAGGCCTTCTACGTGTTCGCTCATGGCTCATCAGTTGCTTTAACGCTAGTCTAGATTTAAGGTTAACGGTAAATAGCCAGAAAAATAAGAGACTTTTCACGCGGTCTCAACGAACTGGCGCGCTAACCTATGTTAGAATTCAACAATTTCAAAAGGCTAGAAAAGTTTATGTACGCAACAAAACTAAATCACTCGAAGGAAGTTCAAATATGAAGTGGACAAAAATGGGCCTTATTTATGGTCCTGATGGTAAATACCCGTGGGCAAAGCATACTGCAATGTATCCAACACCTCTCTTTATGGAGGATAGCGATATTTTACGAATTTATGTGGGATTCAGAGATGAAAATGGAATAGGTAGAATTGGTTATGTGGATGTTGATGCTGATGACCCATCTCGTGTGTTGGATGTCTCAAAGAAACCAGCTCTAGACATTGGCATAGATGGATGCTTTGATGATAATGGTGTTATTCCCAACATTGCTATTAAGAGAGAAGGAAAACTTTTCCTCTATTATCATGGATATCAGATTCCAAAAAAGGTTAAATTTCTCGGATTTGGTGGACTAGCGTTTAGCAATAATTATGAGACATTTACTAGATACAAGCATGTTCCTATAATGGACAGGGACGATGAAGATTTTACTGTTCGAGTGCCTTTGTCCATGCTTTGCGAGAACGGAATATGGAAGGTTTGGTACGTTGCTGGCAGTGGATTTAGTACAGAAGGTGAGAGGATTTTGCCTTTATATACTATCAAGTATACGGAGTCAGACGATGGTATTAGCTTTAATAAACCTGGACAAGTGTGCATTCATTTAGCAGGAGATGAATACAGGACTGGAAGATGCTGCGTGATAAAGGATTCTGGGATCTACAAAATGTTTGGTTGTATTGCAACGAAATTAAAAGGTTATAGAATGAGTTACGCTGAATCAAAAAATGGTGTCAATTGGGAAAGGAAAGATGATGAAGTTGGCATTGATGTTTCGAGTGATGGATGGGATTCCAAAATGATTGGTTACCCCGCTGTTATAAAGTGCAAAGGCAAAACATTCATGTTCTATAATGGAAATGACTATGGCAAAGACGGGTTTGGTTATGCTGTCCTAGAGAACGAATAGCACGGTTGCTTGCGATCAAGATGGTTTCGTGGATCTTGTAGACTTGGAGGGAGTTGCTATGAACGTAATCGTCACTGCCGTTGGGAGTGGGTTAGGACAAAGTATTATGAAAGCTTTGCAAAACACAGAATACGGTGTCATTGGCATCAATAGCGAACTTTTGGGAGTAGGACTCTACGCCGCACAGAAATCATATTTGGGACCTTGTGCAAATGACCCAGATTTTGTTGACAAACTAATAGAAATCTGCGTAAAGGAAAACTGTCGCGTTATTTTCCCAGGACATGACTTCGAACTTATTCCCATAGCAAAAAACATTGAGAAATTTAAGAAAAATGGAATACTTCCAATAGTGAGCGATTCTAAGGTCGTGGAGATGTGCGGGGATAAACTGGAAACCGTCAATTTTCTCAAAAAAAACAATTTTCCCTCACCCCGAACGTACAAACTTGAGAATTATTCTTTTGAACTGAGATTTTCCCATAATACTTAAAAAGAAGAAACAAGGGTACGCCTCATTTGGTGAGTACTTGGTCAAAGACCGCAATGAGTTTGACACTCTAGCCAGTTCAGTAGACGTTAACAACTACGTGGTTCAGGAGTATATTAATGGTGAAGAATATACTTGTGGGACTGTTTCATTTGACAATCATTGTATTGGTACGATACTAATGAAGCGTGAAATTCGTTTTGGGGCTACTTGGCAGGCATTCGTCGTAAAAGACCAAAAACTCTCAAACTTCGTCGAGAAAGTAATTAACTCATTGAAACCTTTTGGTCCTTGCAATGTTCAGTTACGTTTGAGGGATAACGTGCCTTACATTTTTGAAATTAATGCTCGTTGCTCCGGAACTACCTCAAGTCGAGCTGTGGCAGGGTTTAACGAACCCAAAATAATGTGCGACTATGTTTTCAAAGATATCCGAAATCCCACTTACAAAATAAAGAAAATTGTCTTCTTGAAGTATTATAAGGACATTGCCGTTAGTTACAAAAAGATAGAGGAAATGTCTTCAACGGGTCATGTCCAAAACAAGAGGGTCAGACTATGAAAGGAATAGTTGTTGATTACGCAAAAATTAGGAAAATGGAATCTTATGTCTTCATCGAAAACGATGGGGTTGACTTATGAAACCAACCGCTTCAAGGCTATTTGTTCGATTGAATCGTCTTTCTATTTTCTCTCAATTGATTTATTCAAAAGCAAGTGAAAAAATCAAAGTATGGTGAATTGCAAAAATGATTAACATGAATGATTTCCAGAGAGAGTATGCGGCAGTAAATGAGGAGATTTTCACCGCAATTAGGAGGGTTCTTAAGAGCGGATGGTACGTCCTAGGCGACGAGGTCAGCAAGTTTGAGCGAGTTCTCCAGCGCGTGCGTGATTCGAAACAAGCAACGTTTCTTGAGATTGGTAAAATATGAACTATCAAGAGAATAAAATAATCGAGGTTTCTATTTACAAACCAGAACATAAAAGCTTGTGGGATGACTTTGTTTCTCTTTCCAAAAATGGGGTTTTCTTGTTCTATAGAGATTATATGGAATACCACTCCGACAGATTTCAAGATAATTCCCTATTGTTCTTCCATGATGGAAGATTAATAGGACTCTTGCCCGCAAATTTGAGAGGAGATACCCTATATAGTCATGAAGGCTTAACTTTTGGTAGTGTTATTTCCAATTCTGAGATGCAAATTTCTACTATGTTGCAAATTTTCGAAGAACTCGTTAAATATTGCAAAGAAAAAAATATACGGAAAATTTTTTACAAATCTATTCCTTATATGTATCATTCGATTCCCGCAGACGAAGACCTTTACGCTTTGTTCCGCAATGGCGCTACTATTATTGCCCGAAGTCCATGTTCTGCAATACGTTTCTTTGAGAACGTCGAACGCAGTAGAGAAAGAATTAAAGCTATTAGAAAAGCTAAGAATAACGGTTTGGTTGTCAAAAGGAGCTATGATCTGAAATCATTCATGAAATTGGTGGAAGATGCCTTGATGGAAAGACACGGCGCAAAACCCGTTCATAGTTGCCAAGAAATGGAGCTTCTTATGAAAAGATTTCCAGACAATATAAAACTGTTTACCTCTCATCAAGGAGAAACTATGCTGGCAGGTTGCTTAGTTTACGAGAGTAAGAATGTCGCTCACGCTCAATACGGTTTTAACTCAAATGTTGGCTTACATTTGGGCGCTCTTGACTTGGTCTATGATTATCTCATTAGTGACTATGGCAAGACCAAGAAATATTTTGATTTTGGAACATCAACAGAAAAACTTGGACAGGTGCTAAACTTTGGGTTGGCGAGAAATAAGGAGGGTTTTGGAGCGAGAGCTGTGATACATGATTTTTATCAATTAACAATAAATGAATGAAACGGCGAAAGTAAATAAAATGATACCTTTTAATAATTTTAAAAGAGAGAATACTTTAATAGGCGAACAAGCATCGCAAGCAATAGGAAATATGTTTAAAAATATGTCTGTTAGAAGATGTAGGCAAAACCTATGACCAATTTTATAGATAAATCTGCAATTGTTGGAAAAGAATTTGTTTCAGGCTTTAATGTAATTGTAATGGAAAAAGTAATTATTGGAGACAATGTTAGAATTGGCCATAATGCGATAATTTATCCATTCACTAAAATCTCCAACAACGTTGAGATCCTTGACAATGCTGTAATAGGAAAAAGACCCTCCAGTGTTTCTACTCTGACTCGCAAGACAGATGAACCACTGTCCCCGTGTGAAATCGGAGAAGATTCAATAATTGGGACATCAGCGATAATCTATGCAGGCACAGCAATAGGAAAAAACTGTTTAGTGTCGGATCTAGCATCTATAAGAGAAAAATGTGTCATAAAAGACCATGTTATTATTGGAAGAGCGGTAACAATTGAATATGAGACAACAATAGGAGAGTATTCAAGGATTATGACGCACTCGCAGGTCACAGGAAACATGATTATCGAGGATCATGTTTTCTTCGGAGGAGCAGTTGCAAGCACTAATGATAAATATATGGGCAGAACTGGCAATCAATTCAATGGACCCAGAGTCAAATCAGGAGCGAGAGTTGGAGCGAATGCTACAATATTGGCTGGTGTTACAATTGGCAAAGAGGCTGTTATCGGGGCAGGGGCAGTCGTAACTAATGACATTCCAGATTATAAAGTTGCTTTTGGAGTTCCTGCGAGAGTAGTTAAAGAAGTGCCTTTAGATCAGCGACTCCAGTTTGGGAAAGGAATAGGATTAGATTTTCTTTCCCGACAAACTTGATTCCCATTTGCTGAGAGATTAAGAAGAGGATTATGCTTGGTTGGAAGAATACTTTCATAAAGTGAAACAAATATCATTAGGTGTTGATTATGGTGTTAGATGAAATTTGGGACAAATATGATCCAACCTCTCCTGAAAAGGATTTTGATTATTGGTTTATAACTTTTGATTTTGAAATATTAAATAAATTCTTGAAGGGCAAAAAAGTTATTGAACTTGGTTGTAGTAGAGGTGTGATAACGCAAAAACTCGCTAGTATATGTGAAACTGTTTTAGTTGTAGAAGGGTCAGAGAAGAATATTAGCTACGCAAAAGAGAAAACAAAAAACTATTCAAATGTACAATTCTATCACTCATTATGGCAAGATTTTGAATATCGTGGAAGCGATGTGAGTGACGTGGTTTTTTTCCAGGGGCTTGAGTATTTGGACAAAGAGATGGGATTAAAAGTTTTGAATAAAATAAGAAGTTGGCTTGAGCCTTGTGGAAGGTTGCATGTTGTTGTTCCAAATGCTTTTTCTTTGCATAGAAAGATTGCATATTACATGGGTATAATTAATGATGTTCATGAATTGAGTGAAAGAGACAAAATGTATGGGCAAAAAACAAGCGGAGTTTACGATAAAGAGACTTTGTTTAGTGAGCTCAAAGAGTGCGGATTTACAGTATCCCATTGGGAGGGCATATTTTTGAAGCCCTTACCTAACGCAATGATGATGAATCTGGATGAGAAAATAATAAGAGGGTTTTATGAAATAAGTAAAGAACTGCCAGATTATTGTGCACATATTTTTGTGACTTGTGAACGAACTTGAAGCGTCCTCTTTTTAGAGAATAGAAAGTTGTAGACGTGTTTTTATGTCGTATGTCAAAAAAGAATATAAATTAAAGTTTAAGGATGATAATTTTTAGATTAATAAAAAAAAGTAGAGATTTGCAAGAAATTAATAAAATCTTTATTCATAAATAGGTTGTTGGAGTTACTAAGTACTTAAAAAAGAAGGTTACTTCGCGTCCAAAAATAATTATACTTATGGTAGACAGAGTTATGATCCTCAACCATAAATAATAACTAATTATCACTCCTGGTTGTAAATAAAGACGTGGACAGTAGGATAGGAAACTTTTGCTCAATTTCTGCTGGTTTAAATTCACTTTCTATGGTAGGCACAACTATCAATGGGTTTCAGCTTACTCTCTTTATTAATTCTTTATTGCAAGTGGAAATACGATAATGGAAAAACATATTATAACTCTGGAGTAGTAGACAATTCCAGATTTCAACCTGCCCCGATTGTAATAGAGAATGATGTCTTGGATTGCTAGCAACGAAAACAGCAAAAGAGGGTGTTAAAATAGATAATGGCGCAGTGGTAGCAATGGGATTCTTTGTCACCAAAGATGTTCCACCTTATGCAATAGTGGGTGGAAACCCAGCAAAAATAATTAAGTATCGTTTTAGTGAAGAACAAATTAGAGAATTATTGAAGATTGCGTGGTGGAATTGGGCTGATGAGGAAATTATTAAATTCCTTCCTTTAATCCTCTCTGAGGACATTGATGCATTTATTAGAGATGCTAAAAGCAAATAGAAAGTATTAACATATAAATCATATTGTGATTTCAAGAGCGCAAAGAATGTGGGATTGAGTATGAAAGACATTCTGGTTTTTTCCGATTTGCATGCAAATAGTCGAGCTCTTGAAGACATAATTCCTTTGCTCGAAGATGTGGATTTGAGTATTTTCTGTGGGGATATAATTGGATATGGAAAGGATATAGATTTTTGCATCGATTTTGTACTCAACAATATAGATCTTGTTGTTATTGGGAATCATGAAAGGTTGGCTGTCTCAGACGAAGATTTGGGCAGTCAGACTCCAGCGGTGCAGAAATCGACTCTCTACACTAGGCGCAAATTGACTTCTAAACAAAGGGAATTGTTGGTTTCTCTTCCTACTGAAATTTGGTATGAGGATCTTTACGTAACACACTCAATCAATGATGAATATTTGAGGACAGATGCTGACTTCGAAAAATTATTCAAGAAGATGCGGGAAGATACGAGTTATGCTTTCTTTGGACATACACATGAGCAGGTTCTAATCAGTCGGAATAACAAAACAATAATTAATCCTGGTTCAATTACTAAGGGAAGGCGAGGATTGCAGAGAGGTTATGTACTCATGGATGCCGCAAGACTTATTTTTGTACGTTTGGAGCCTATTTTATGAGTGTTGCAGTGACAGCTGTTGGCGGTGTAATAGGACAGAGCATTATCAAAGCTTTGCAGAATACGGACGTATTCAGTAGTCGGAATCAATAGTGAAGTGTTGGGTGCTGGACTATATGCCACAAAAAAATCATACATCAGAATATGCCAGGGAAAAAATGTTTCTGACCTAAGTAAGAAGCAAATATTGGTGAGGAAAACTGGTTTCAGACAAGAATAAACAATTTGATTTTCTTTTCTATCGTAACTTTTTTTCCTGAATCCAAGTCAGGTGGCGGTCACATACTCTATTCGCTGACAAGACTTTTATCAGATCAGGGATACAACGTAGGTTGGGTGGTGATCTCAAATCCTTTTCGTTTCATTTACAGGTTACGCAAAATACTTCACTATTGCCGAATGTTAACGCACATGCAATGATAAATATTCTGAAATCAAAGGTCGGATATATTTTACGTAATCGCCATATAAAAGGAGACCAAAATAACGAACGTACTCTTGAAGGAATGTTAATCCTTTCCCCTAATTCATTGAGTAAATTGACTTTCAAAAGACTAATTGCTTCTACTTGGGAAACAACATTTTTCGTTAACTACTACAAAGCTGAAAGTGCTAAATACAACATAATCCAATATGGAATGTACGACCCCACATATGCTGAAGATTATCTCCAAGGGGTGGATTTCAAGTTAATGCTTCAGACGTTTTCTTTTCCTCTGAAAAAAATAGTTATAAACGATTTTCACTTCAGGAAATTCAGCGCTGATAAACTCAAAAATTACAACTAGGAATAGACACAAGTAAGTATTACCAAACAAAATCCTTTATCGAAAGAGATAGCAAGACAGTTTTGTTTCCATTAAGGACTCATCAAGAAAAAGGAGCAAGTGTCGCCATAGATGCCATAAAGTTAATTCACAAGCAACGAAACGACATTAAGATAATTACCTTTGGAAATTACAGTCAAACCGCTTTGATTCCGAAGTACGTTGACCATCGAGGTTTCATTGATGACAAAGAGCTACTTAATTTGTACAACGGAGCCTCAATCTTTGTGATTCCTTCGTTGGGGGAAGGTTTCTGTCTTCCAGGTTTAGAGGCAATGGCTTGCGGTTGCGCAGTAATCACTGCCGATAATTTTGGAATAAGAGAATATATGAAGACATAATTTTAATGGAGTAATCGTTCCACCAAATGATTCAAAGGCTATGGCTGATGCTGTAATATCTTTAATAGATGATTCCCATCAGAGAAATTATTTGATTCTGAACGGTCTTGAAACCGCAAAAATTTTTTCTGAAGAGAACATGGTGAGAAGCTTTTTAACAGCCATCAAGAACTTTGAGCAAGCGCGCACAAGTCCTTAAAAGTTGATTAAGTTTATGTCAACTCTCGGTTGGTAATCTACTTTGCAATCAAGTCTTTTTCAAGTTTTGTCAACCGAAAAGTAATACATCTCCATAAGTAGTCGACTAACCGAGAAGATAACAATTCTTAAACAAGGATAGAATTTATTACCAAGTTTATTCCGAAGATAGCATGGAACTCGCGAACGAGGATCTTTATGTAACCCACTCAATTAATGATGAATATTTGAGGACGGAAGCTGACTTCGATAAATTATTTAAGAAGATGCGGGAAGATACGAGTTATGCTTTCTTTGGACATACGCATGAGCAGGTTCTAATCAGTCGGAATAACAAAACAATAATTAATCCTGGTTCAATTACTAAGGGAAGGCGTGGATTGCAGAGAGGTTATGTACTCATGGATGCCGCAAGACTTATTTTTGTACGTTTGGAGTCTATTTTATGAGTGTTGCAGTGACAGCTGTTGGCGGTGTAATAGGACAGGTTATTATCAAAGCTTTGCAGAATACGGCGTATTCAGTAGTCGGAATAAATAGTGAAGTGTTGGGTGCTGGACTATATGCCACAAAAATCTGCAGTCATGCACATTGCAGTATTGTCTTTTCAGGTCTAATCGCTTCAAAAGCTATTTATTCGTTTGAATCGTCTTTTCTATTTTCTAATCAATTGGCTTATCCAAAAACAAATGAAAAAAATCAAAATGGTAGAATACAATGATTAACATGAACGATTTCAAAAGAGAGTATTCAGCAATAAACAAAGAAGTTATGCCCGCAATTAGGCGAGTCCTCAAAAGCGGATGGTATGTCTTAGGTGACGAGGGCTGCAAGTTTGAGTTAGAATTCTCTAAGTATGTAGGTGCAGAATTTGGCGTTGGAGTTAATTCTGGGTCTGATGCACTTTATCTTGCGGTTAAAGCTTTAGGTGTGTCTCAAGGCGATGAGGTTATCACTGTAGCCCATACAATGATCTCTTCGGTTGATGCAATCACTAGAAACGGAGCTAAACCGGTTTTCGTAGATGTTGATCCTTCAACTTATGTTATGGATCCGGCCAAAGTGGAGGCCAAAATATCTAAGAAAACAAAGGCAATACTTCCAGTTCATCTCTATGGGCATCCAGTAGACATGGATCCCATAATTGAACTAGCTAAGAAGTATGGTCTCTATGTGGTAGAAGATGCTTGCCAGGCTCATGGTTCAAAGTACAAGGGCACGGTTGTTGGGAACATAGGTGACATAGGGTGCTTCAGCTTTTACCCTACCAAGAATCTTGGAGCATACGGCGATGCGGGCATGATAACAACAAACAATGAAGAGCTGGCAAATAAGCTGAGGAAAATGAGAAACTATGGTCAGTCACGAAAATATTACCATGATTTTGTTGGCGTTAACAGTCGTTTGGATGAAATGCAAGCAGCCATTCTTAGGATAAAACTGCATTATCTTGATGAATGGAACGAGAGAAGACGAAATCTCGCCCGGCTTTATGATAGTCTTCTGAATAACTCTGATTTGATTACACCAGTTGAACGAGAGTATGCAAAACATGTGTACCATCTGTATGTTGTAAGGGCTAAACGTAGAAATGAGCTCCAACAGTACCTTCTTAACAAAGGTATCCAAACCCTAATTCATTACCCTATTCCAGTTCATCTGCAGGAAGCATACAAGACAAGTGACAAATTACCTATTACGGAGAAAATCTGCGGGGAAATAATCTCTTTGCCCATACATCCTTGGCTAAAAGAAAGCGAAGTTGAAACAGATATCGGAAAGTTTAACGCAATTCTGCCATGGCAAATAGAATCCAATGGTGAGAGCATTGGCTTCACGTTAATAGCACTTGAAAAAAAATGGTTCATCAGCAGTTAATCTTTCTTAGTAGCTGTTCAATTGAAAGGTGGGCGAGTTATGGGAGAAAACTTACTGTTCAGAATAGTAAAATTCTTATTCTACAAGGTCAAATTCCTAATATTCCTTCCATATTTAGGGATAAAATATTAATTGAAGAATAACTAACGGTGTACTGAATGCAAAAAATCCGAAATCGGAATCAAATCAAGATCTATTCTTAGTGCTCATGATAGGCGTAGCCTATGGTAACAGGTTCAGTCATGATAGTGTTTTCAGCGCTAAATAATTTATCGTTTTTAGCTATTTTGGGCGTTTCTATTTCTTTTTGGAGCGTCTTGCTTCTCTTCTTTACTCCAACGAAACGAGCATTTCTCTCTTTGTTGAAGGCTTCCGCAAGCGCAAGCGGAAGCAACATTGAACGCTCCTTAATAGAATTTGATTTAACAGAAAAAGGAGTGTATTTACCGCCTCAAAACCTTCGAGATTTTGAATCTAGCCTCGTGTTCGTGCCTAAACAACGTGAGACCGACTTTACCTACATCTGATGAGACAAGCGATAAGTTGATTCACAGAGAAAAAAAAGGGTTTGTTTTTTACTCCTCCAGGGATTGGTCTTTGCACGATGTTTGAAAATGAAATCGGCTTGTCTTTCAGGAAAATTACTCTACCTCAAATGCAGAGTTTAATTAAGAAAATGTTTAACAACTTGAAATTTGCGGAAGATGTTAAAGTTCGAATAGAAGATAGAACCATAACCTTGGAAGTAACTGGCAGCATATTCAATACACTATGTCAGGAAACCAGGAATAGTCAACCCCGAACGCATGCACAGATCGGTTGTATTTTGGCAAGTGCTTTCGCATGTGCATTTGCCAAAGTCTCGGATAAGCCGATAACAATCCAAGAAGATACTCTAAACCCCGATACAAAAACTCTAACCATAGAATATCAAATGGAGGAACTGTAGACTGTTCTTCCTCCTTTAGCTATTCAAGATTTGAGCATTCTTCTCGCTATGAGCGCCATCCTTCTCCTTGTTACAGCTGAACTTGTACCATATGTATTTGGGGAGAAGACATTGGTCTCAGATATAAAGAAACTTCGGAACTTGTCGTTAGCGTTGGGTGTCCTGTTTTTGCTCACTATTATCATAGAATTCTTCTAACGAATATGGACCTTTCAACAAAATATAGGATTTTAGGCATAATCCTCTACAGCTAATTATTAGTGTGCTTACTTTTTTTGTGTGTTTTGTCGGTTTTGGTCCATTTTTGCATTTCTAATTGTAGCTCTGTGCTTATTTTTGTCAACTTTATTTTAGTTTTTCCATGTGTAACTCTGAAATTTTACGATTAGGAAAGGTTAAAGTCAACAAAAACGGTGTATTTTAATAGACCATAACCTGAACCCAAGTCAAATTGAAGCGCTAAAATGAAGAAACATGAAGAAACTGCAAATACTAACAGTCGCATTTCTAATTTTGTTATAAATCTGCGCATTCGTTAATATGCAAGCCAAAGCTCAAGTTGCCGCTACAAAGTTTGTGTTTTCTTCTGGTGCTCCTCAGACTTTGACTGTTAATGTTGTTTCGGCTGGAATTGTGGTCCAGCGTCAGACTGCTTCTGGTACTCCTGTTAGTTCTGGTGCTTCTGCTGTCACTGTTGCTTTGAGTAGTTCTGGCACTGGTGTGTTCTATTCTAATGCTGCTGGTACACATGTGATTACGTCGATTGTGATTGTTGCTGGTCAAAGTAGTTCTGTTAATTTCTACTATAAAGCTACGGTTGTTGGACATAGTTCGCATACATTGACTGGCGCTTCGGGTAATTTAATTCCTGCCACGTCTTCGTTTACAATTAGTGCCCCTGTTTCTACGCCAACCCCTACAAAAACGCCTTCTTCTTCTCCTTCGCCAACTCCAAACTGTTCCCGAAATCGTTTTAATCTACACGGTAATAGCCATCAGACATTTGAGACGAAGGCCAGATAACCTATAAACAAATCCTGACGAATTTGTACTAAAATAATTATGCTAAGCAATTTTTTATTGTCTAGACTTTCAGATGTTATCTACTTAGAGCAAAGCATTGTTATGCTTGATGAACGTAGTTTATATTTCTCCACATTTAAAGAAATAACCTGACTAGACTAATAGTAAATCAACCGGCGAAAAATAAGAATGCAGACAAAAACCAAAAAACCATTACGCAATTCGTTTTTAATAGCAGTTTCATTTTTAGTCTCAGGAATCGCCCTGTTTATTTTATCACTTTTTTTGAACTTCACAAATAGTGACCTTCATTGGATTGGGTTTAGTTTTCTGGGGCGCACTTTTCTTATTAGTAACACCCCTAAAATACGTTGAAAGCAGTTTATTAATAAACTCAACTCTTCCTGCCTATCTGAACTTGGATAGAATGCTCAAAGATTTTAACCCCAAGAATGAAGCATACAACATCCCACCGCTTCCAAGAAACGTACCTTTGCCTGAGCACTTAGGAGGTCTTAAGGAAATGGTCACATTTATCCCAGCGGAAAACACTACTGGAATGGTGGAAATTGAAGATATCGCCAGAGGTAAATTCTTAATTGAAAAACCTGTAGGGCTTCTAGTATCATCTCCAGGCATAGGCTTATTGGATAAAATTGAGAAAAAACGCGCTGCAGACTTCACCAAAATCCTTCCCAGCGAACTTGATCAAGCGTTGCCCAACTTGTTTGGTGAGCTCTATTTAGCCAAACAAATCGCAGTCGCCACCAATGAAAACATTACAATTGTCAAAATTAATGGTTCGCTTTATGGTAACCTCTATAGCCAAAAATATAAGCTGAGAAGTGTCAATCTGCTTGGGTGTCCGCTTGTTAATGCGGTTGCATGTGCTATATCAAAATCCACTGGTAAACTCACAATGATACAGGATGTAAAAACTGATCCGGATGGCAAAGAAATGACTGTGACCTTAAAAATTGTTCATGGATCGTTTGAGAAGCGACAGAAATTAGTCGAGTCTTACGGAAAAATTGCTTTAAGAAGAGATGAACTGGTAGGGGTAATTAATTTTTCAATTGAGATCGTTGATTTATGCTTTGATATTCTGATTGATCTGCAGAAGAAGAGGATTGACTGGACGATGTTAGAAGATTATTCCAAATCTTTGAAGGAGAACTTTAGTTTTTCAGGTGAAACGATTCCGCCGCTGAACTTGAGCTTCTTAGAGCTTTCATTAGCCATAGAAAGACAGATACCTAAGAAGACTTCAGAAGAAGCATATGGTATCCTCAAGTACATTTATGATTATTTTGAGAACTTAATCCTTGACTATGACTTTAAAGAGAATGTTCTGAATTTCTCTAATACGAAAGCTATTGTTCTATCGTATTATACATTGAATGATCTTTCGCTTGCCAAAGTGGTTGGAGATAGAGACATCACAAACGAGATGATGCAACTGGAAAGTGCTCTTCAGATTTTGGTCAACAATACTAGCTTTAAAATTGACATTGAAGCGCTTACAGTCAGATTGAACAAGGCGATTGCTGAAAATGATTTGAATAGTTTTGTTGGAACTCTTCGCGGTATTTTCAAGAAAGCACTTGCTTCTTTCTTGGTTTCTGATAATAAGTTAACGTGATTGATTTGATGATCCCTTTTACGCTTTCAGATCTTAATCTTTGGCTGGCTGCTATTGCAATAATACTTCTAATTACTTCTGAGCTTCTAAACATATCACAAGAATATTCGAGCAGAATCCCTATATCTAAAACAAGGATGCGAATTGTCGCCATCGGATGCGGAATTGCCTTCCTAGTTACAATAGTATTGCGTTTCAGATAAACTTCTGACCTTTACCCTAAATCCGCTCTATATTTAATTATTCTAGATTATTGCAAGGTTACTCTAGAATCTTAGTAGTCTAAATAATTATCCTTATCCGCGATAGTTTTTACTTACTTTGGAAGCTTGTGGTCTCTACAGTTACCTCTGCAATTGCTTCGATTTTCATCGCGAGGCTTCTTGGTTCAAACCTATACGGCTTATACGGAATTGCGCTGATCTTACCCAACCTCTTTGCGGCTTTTTGGGGTCATTGCTAATGGAGTTATTGAAACGGAAATAATGGTTATATCAAGGGGTCTGTATCAAAAAGGTCTCAGGTGCAGGGCTTATGACATTATCTTTTCTTTGGGGAATTTGAGAATTGAGGAAAAGGCTGTTCGTGATAGCTACTTTGTTTGTGGTACTATTACTGATTATGACAGACAACCGCGCCCTCATCTTTTTTGCTCCTACAGACCAAGCAGAGGTGGTTCAGGATAACTTAATTGTCACGATGATCTCTAAGATGAATACGATAGAAATCTACAACACCGTATATACGCTCCAAAATTTTAAGACAAGAGCATATGGGTACTCTGGAAATGTTGAAGCGGCGTTCTATCTTTACAACAGGCTCAGCAATATTTCTGGACTAAGCGTTGAATATCAAGGCGATTATAGGAACATAGTAGCGACTCTACCTGGCGTTGACCCAACGTCTAATGCCACTTATATTGTGGGCGCGCATTACGATAGTTTTTCCTCAAACCTAAGTGATTCGCCAGGTGCTACCGACGATGGTGGTGGTGTTGCCATCGTGCTGGAATTTGCTAGAATTATGAGCCAGTACAGTTTCAACCGCACGTTAAAATTCGTCTTTTGGAATTGCGAGGAGAACGGCGAACTTGGCAGCACACAATATGTGAAATATGCGTACAACAACAAAATTAACCTGTCACTTTATATGAATTTCGATTCTTCTTGCTACGACCCTTACGACCGAATGACTCTTGATTTAATGTCCAACAACCAATCGAGTTGGGTTTCGGACATGATGACTGAGTACAATACTCTCTATGGCATCAATTTAACCTTAAATTATAACACCCACACCTGTTCTAGTGATCACATTCCATTCTGGGCTTATGGATATACTGCCCTGATGACGCATGAAGAGGTGCATGGACCCGAACATACTTCGGATGACACAATTGATAAGGTCTCAACTTCATATGCGGAGAAAAACGGTCAGTTGGGCATGTCAGTGCTCGCGACGCTTGCTGAAGTTCAAGACATAAATGCGCACTCAACACCGACTCCGAGACCTTTAACCACACCAGTTCCGACTTTAACTGCAATACCTTCGTCCACTCCTGCACCAACTCCAGATCCAACAGAAACCCTTATGCCTCAATCGCCCAATCCATCGCCTTCCCAATCTCCATACTCAACATTTGTACCCGCAGCTTCACCTACTCCTATCCGAACCCCGACAGCAACATCATCTCCGAAGTCTGTAGCTTCACAAAACCCAACTCAAACGCTGTCTCAGAATCTACCTCAAGAAGTGATCTGTGAAATATCGGTTACCCCGATTGTCATGGTAATAGCGTTAGTTGCGCTCATTGTAAAGAAACGAATAAAAGCGAGGGCTAAGACCTGAAATTGAAGCAGCGTCCTCTTTCCCAATAGCAATGTTACACCCAAAGTTGAGAAATGCGTCTAATGCGCAGAAGCAAAAATCGGGTGATGGCAGTTATATTGTATATTGCCACTTATATCTTAATTCGTAATATGGTTTATAAGGCAATAGTTCCTATAAAGAGATATCAAAAGGAGTTATCAAATATGGGATCTTGCCAGAACACAATTGAAATCGGCGACATAGGTCTTACAAAGTGCAGTATCGACTTAGTCACCTATGCTCCTGAATACAAGATACTATGGGATAATTTCGTTTCCACCTCAAAGAACGGCGTCTTCCTATTCTACAGGGATTACATGGAATATCATTCTGACAGATTCCTCGACCATTCCCTTCTATTCTTCAAAAATGGAAAGTTAATCGGATTGATGCCCGCCAACGCAAACAAAGATGTTCTAAACAGTCATGAAGGACTAACTTTTGGTGGGATAATTTCAGACAATGAACATGAAAACATCTATAATGATGGAGATTTTCGAAAAAATAATTAATCACTGTAAAGAAGAAGATTTCACAGCGCTAATGTATAAGACTATACCTTACATCTATCATACAAATCCCAGCAGAAGAAGATTTATATGCTTTGTTCCGCCATAATGCAGAATTAATCGGAAGAGAAATAAACTCCTCAATACAGATGCCACTAAATTAAATTATACAAAAGAAAGAATAAGAACAATTAAAAAAGCAAAAAACACAATATTGTTGTTAAACAAAGCTTTGACTTTAAAACCTTCATGAAAATTGAGGAAGATGTATTGCTTGAACGACACAGCGCAAGACCTGTACATACAGCTAATGAGATAATACGACTTGCAGAGAGATTTCCAAACAACATCAAGTTGTTTGCTTCCTTCAAAGAAGATACGATGCTTGCAGGGTCAATAATCTTCGAAAGCACGAATGTAGCTCACGCCCAATATGCAGCTGACTCTAACATAGGTTGGGATATGGGTGCGCTTGATTTGGTGTTTGACTACCTCATCACTGAGTACTACAAAGACAAGAAATTCTTTGATTTCGGGAGCTCTACCGAAAATCATCGGTCAAGTTCTGAATGGTGGTTTAGTTCGACATAAAGAAGGGTTTGGAGCAAGAGCAGTAATGCAAGACTTCTACCGAGTAACAATATAAACGCGCTAGTGTAGTAAATAACCAATCGGAATAATCCAATAAAAATAGAATTTCATTCGGTATAATCCCGAAATTTAAGCCATTTCCGTAGAAAAGAGGTTTAAAAGAAAACCTTTGCCTGTAGACACAAGCTGTTTTACTTTTTCAGGGTCTGGTTTTGGTGGGTTTATAGCTTATTTGCGTTGGAAAATTGTATTGTTTTTCAATCGCTGTTTTGGACACTGGGCGAAAATGTACCGCCTTTGAGATCCGTCGTTTACTTAGCCACCCCATCCTCAGGAGTTGGTTTAAATAATTGCTTTCAATAGCGCGCGTTCTGCCTTTACGGTTTGATACTTGCGCGGCGTCGCATTCTCCTTTAGCTGCTGGTGAAGCATTTTAAACCAAGAAAAGGTGATATATAAGAGAGCTTTGGTGATCCCTTTAAGGCTAAGGATAAACTTGGTTTCGAATCTATAATAAGCCTCAAGAAAGGGTTAAGTGGTTGCTAAAAGCTTAAAGGATATGAGTAAACCCTGAAGATAGCTTTGATTTTGGAAACTATGCCAGAAATTATAAGGTTTTCCCTATAATCAGGGGTACGAGTGTTTAGGTTTGGATTATTTTGTTTTGCAGACTGGGAAACGCCTTTGAAATTCGACGTTGTTTAACCAACTCATCAACCAGATATTGAATTAGTCGAGATTGAGACATTTGCCTTATTTCATGAGAGACCATTTTATAGAAGAGCTATGCCACATCAAAACAATGCAGATTGTTCAGTCTTCATAAACTTAGTTTGTTCCTGTAATAGAAATGGTGTTGCTGAAATTTGTGATGCCAGTTATACTTGAGGAAACGGTTATTGTTAATGTTGCCTGAATTGATTGACCGGCTGAAAGTTGAGTGCTCTGTTTGTCCCAACTCACTGTTATGTATGTACTTGTCTGGGCTGGACTCCAATTGGTTGATGATAACCCAAGTGTTAAGGTTCCTGTGCCTGTATTTTTGACGTAGATTGTTTGAGTTGTACTGCTTCCGGCTGTCATTGATCCCCAGGATATTGTCGGCATATTGTTTGTGCAGGCGCTGTCTGAGTATACGGCTATGTTTGGGGAGGTGGTTACTGTTCCAGAGGAGCCTATGTTTTGGTTGACCGATGTAACTGCTATTGTGCTTGCAGCAAAAGAAAATGCAAAGATAGTTAAGATTATTGTGAGTATTTTTTGTACTTTATGTGATGTCACGTTATTCCAGCTCTAACAAGCAATGAGTATTAAGACTTAATAAACATTATTGGCTTCTGCTTTTAATCGGTAAACTGTACGACACGAATACAAAACCCCTCTCTCTATACAACACAAACACGTTAAATATTGGCAAAATAAGAACAAAATAAAATAAAAGTGACACAACTAGAATACAATTTAGCAGCTATCGATTTTTTTTTAATTGATATCCATCTAGCAATTGTCTTTATCGCTGTTTAGAGATAGAAACCTGGATTGGATTAACTATGCTAACAATGCTTTCGCTAAAACCCGACCAAGAAATCACAACCCAAAAAATGGAGCGCCAACAGCATGAACCTAAAAGCTAAACTGCCTGTAAGAGAAAAACGTTTTCTTTTTCCTTCTTTCTGTTGTGATCCTCTCATGGAATTCAGAGGCGAGGAACCCTGCAGTAGCCATGATTATAGTTCGGCATCTTTTCAACTCTTCAGAACTAAGCCACTAGGTACTGTTCTAGGGGTGTTATCCCCAAGTGCAAATTCCGATGATCCTTTGCTGTTTTTGCAGATCTAAAGCTTGCTTTCACCTTTTTTAGACCCAACAAAAGAAATAATCCAACCAACGGCAAAGATGAGTCCAAAAGGCAGAAAAGTCAAAACTAGCAACTTGGATTTCTGAAGCCTAATCTTTTTTGGATTGATTTTTTCTTATAAGACTTTGTGATATGTAGATATACATACTCCTTTTTTTCTGAGTTGGAATTACAAAAAATACATTAAAAATAGCTATTTTAAACTTTTTGTTGAAGCTAAAGTGAGATTTTTCACAGATAAAACTGGTTGAGATGGATATTCGTGTTAGGCTTGTTATACAAGAAAGTTACTATATTTGAGCTGTCAGTCCTGTGTTCGGAATGATTGGAGCAGGAGGTTGGGGATTTCACCCAGCGTTTATGGCTTTGCGAGCCATTGTCTATTGTCGACCACCCCTGCTTAACTTCAAGGTTCTGCAAGAATCATCTGTGAAAACTGTATTATAAGGTATATTCCGAAAGACGATATATGGTTTTAACACTAAACAGAAATCAGATAACAATCCTCGCAATATTTTCTTTGCTCAGAAATCAAAAAGCCAACCCCATAACTCATTTACTTTTGCTCTTTTGTAAACCTCCAAACAATAAATCCGAACAGAGCAATTGCAAAAGAAACTATTGTAAAGGTATCCACCCTAATCCAAGGTGTTAGATGCAATAATGTAGTTGACAAAAACTCTGGATGGATAAGTTGTACAAGAACTCCTTAGAACCATCCTAATAGCCCAAACAAGAAAGCGGTCTGACCAAAAATCTTGAGAACTATTAACCGATTGATCAATTACATATTGCATCTACTTGCTTGATTATACCCTGACTAATAAGGCGATATCCGGTAGCAGACGAAAGTAACACGGAGAAGAAACAGACAAATAGGCAACAGAAACATTCTCGTTATGAAAGCTAAGCAGAACGATTACTTTGCTAATAACATGCAATAATCCTTCGGTCTTCTTCCACAATAAAGTACATTTGTGCCCTTCGAGGCCTAACAGCGTAGAGGCAGGTGTCTCTAATGTATGTCAAGCAACTCAGACCTTCAAAATACTAATAGAGCAACTAACATAGCCGCGATAGCTGCTTTCAGAAATGGCACCTTCAGCAATAGTATATTCATAAATAGTTAGAGATTACTCTTCTTCGTCTTTGCTCATTCTTGTCAGAAAACTCTTTGGACTCCCCATGCTCCGAGAAGGTTTATTCTGGCTTCTAATATTTGGTAACTCTCAGCAATTCGCTGCTATAAAATTTTTAAGATTTGAACGGTTTCCCCTCTGCAACTTTGCTTCAAATTCTGCTTTCTTGGTCAAAAGTCCCCTTGTTTGCCTCAAATTGACTTCTTGTGGCGTTCTGTGATTTTTTCAGATGCAGCCTGGAGACGCCGCAAACCCTCAACTAGAAAAGCAGCCCAAAACAAACCCTGCACTATAGTGGTGCAACTGTTGTTTTTCTTCTATCACGTGTCAAATTATTGATCCTCTTCCTTGCATGGATTGTTGCGCTCGACACAGGGTTCCATGCAAGCGTTGTGTTTCGTGTGCCAACCATGATAGAACATAACCTCGAGTCGACTCATATTCCACTATTCGAAATATGTCTGAAACCATAGAAAACTTTATGAGTATTCTAGAAGAATGGATTATGCTTACCATTTTTTTGTAACGAGGAAGAAAAATTATTGCAAGTTAGCGATCCAAACACTTCAGAAAATGATTCCCAAAGGAGCAGGCAAGTTGAGCAAAAAAAACTTGTTGCTGAACTCAAAGAGGAGTGGAAACTCATGTGGAGTGAACGGTTCGACGACAAGGTCAGAGCGGAAGGTGTTTCAATAACCAACTATACTTGCCTACGGGTAGAGCAGGGGACCATTATTCATGCAACCAAGGATTTTAAAGCCTTAAACTTTAAAGAAATTCTCAAAGAACATTTGGTCGAAAACCCTGACCGCTATTTAGAGCCAAACAAAAGCATTGGTGGTTGGAACAAATTCATAAAAAATAACATTATTACAACCAAGAATGGGCAAGAAAAACGCGCTGCTAATTATATTCCAGCAAAACCGGTTGGGTGTCAGCCCAAAAACGGGGGACGGGGCTGGCTTCACACTGTTTAATAAAATAAGATTGGCGAAGAACAAAAATTAATAGCAATATTACGGAAATTGTAATAACACTTATATTCAAAGTTAAAACTTGGACTATAAAACAACTTGGGAGAAATACAAAATTGGCAATTAAAAACCAACAGGCAATATTAATAATACTTTTCTGCTCATTGCTAATAGCCGTTTCTGTCCTAACACCAACCTCTTTATCACTTACAACTACCCCAGAGAGTATCCAAGCAGCAAAAAACACAGCAAGCATAGCAAGCGGAACTTTCAACGTAATTTTAGCTTCTAAACCAACAAGTGGAAATACGCTTTTTTTGACATATTCAGGCTCTGGGAAACCTACTAATCCAACTATTTCAAGTGTCAGCCAAAATGGTGTTACTTGGGCTAAAGCAGTATCTGAAAATGGTTTGGTTGATGTAGAAATCTGGTATGGAACAGTAGGTGCAAACGCAGCAAATACTGCAATAATAACAGTCACTGGAGGTTCAACTTCAAATATTGGCAACATAGCAGATATTTGTGAATGGACAAACATAGCTACTACTGACCCAGTGGATAAATCAGCTTTCAATACAGGTTCAAGCGATGTAGGAGATACAGGTACAACAGCAGTTTCAAGCCAATCAAACGAGTTCTTTATCGGCGTCATTGGAACTAAGGGAGTGACTGATCAAGCTTCGAGAATTGACGGTTATGCATTATCCAACGGACAGGCAACAAGTTTAGGAACGTACTTGTCGCTAGCTGAATTGGTTAAAGTTTCTACAACTAAAGAAACGGCAAATTCAGGAACATATTTTATGTCAACTTCTTGGGCTGGTTGCATTGCCACTTTCAAAACTGGCGTTGTCCCTCCAACTCCAACGCCTTCGCCTTCTCCAACTCCAACGCCTTCACCCTCTCCAACTCCATCACCGACTCCAAGCCCTAGCCCAGATAGAAACACTGCCACCAACCCCCAATCCTACAACCTCATTTTCTCCAAAACCGACACATTCTCCAACACCCACATCAAAAACTAACCCAACAGCAACCCCAACTGTTACTCCATCTACTTTACCATCACCAATTCCCACCGCTCCAGAGTTTCCATCAGTTATTCTTAGTATAGCTGCTATTATGGTAGTTGCAGCAGCATTATTACTCTACGCGAAAAAACAATCATGGAAAAGCCAAAACTGAAGGTTTATGAAAAAACAGGATTCGCGGGAGACATCTCCATTTATGCCCGGTTCAAATCCCGCCCCTGCACCTTTGTAAGTAAATTAGCTTTAGGCTTCCCGTTGGCGATGTTAACGGCGTTTTTGGTTGTTTTCGCGTTAAGTTTTTCTTTTCCTAAACATTTTTGCGTCTTCGAAATCTGTGACATATTCAAATCCTGCTTCGATTAGAGCGCAATATTTCTTTTTCAGTCTTAGCCACTTTTACGATGCTGCGGGCACATAGACTTGGTTCGTTTTTTTTCCTTAACTTTGATGATTTGGGAAGATGTGGTCATGGCAAGGTTTTTATGCGTTGTCAATCGAGTTAGGGGAGGAATTAGAGGTCGAAATTACGGAATTGAGTCCAAAAGGGGAAGGAAATAATATTCATCCAAGTGCCAAAATAGCATCAACTGTGAAAATTCTAGGTGATGTTTCTATAAGTCAAAATGCAGTTATACATGATTTTGTTACAATCTATCCAAAAGTGATAATAAAGGATTCTGTAGAGATATTTGAAGGCGCTATTTTGGGAAAACCTCCAATAACTTCAAGGGCACTTGCAAGAAAAGTTGCGACAGAGTCGAAGACCACAATAATAGGTAGAGAATCTGCAATTTCCCCACACGCAGTCATATATACTGATGTCGAGATTGGGGAGGGAACTCTCGTTGGTGATAATGCCTCAATAAGAGAACAATGTAGAATCGGGAGAAATTGTATTATCGGAAGAAATGTGACCGTCTTATATAACACAAGTATCGGAGATTTTACGAAAATAATGGATGGCACTAATATTACTGGCAATATGCAAATAGGTTCTCATGTTTTCATTAGTTGTTTAGTCTCAACAACTAACGATAATAGGTTAGGATTTGAGGGTTATGACGAAGCCTTTGTTAAGGGGCCAATTATTGAGGATTATGTAGGAATTGGTGCTGGTGCAAATATTCTTCCTGGTGTTAGAGTAGGAACAAATTCAATAGTCGCTGCGGGAGCTGTTGTTACCAAAGATGTCCCCCCCACGAAATTAGTAATGGGCATGCCTGCTAGAATTGTCAAGGATTTGGAACGAGAGAGAGCGCGCGATAATAACTACGTGGGTTTTTAACTAAATTGAATTTGTTAGCGTCGTTAACAACTTTAGGCTTACACACACTTTTTTTAGCGCGTGCAGGCCACGTCATCGCTGCCTCTCCAAACTTGAAAGCCAACTGCATATCTAACTTCTCACGCCTTTCTTTTTCTTAAGGTAGTGAAAAAGCCAAATAAGGTTAAAGTTTCTCAACCGTTACAACAGAGGTTTCTATTGAAAATGTACCGTTTTTTAGGTTTTAGGCTTTGCAACACTTTTGCAACATTATTTGTCGCAAATATACGTCAAAAAAGGCACAATAACACGTTTAAATAAAAGAAAAATAGAGAAATGCGGGTGACATCTCCAACTGATTGGGGGTTCAAATCCCACTCCCTGCATCACTATGACAATTTACCGAGGGGTTTACGTGGCTGAAGGAGATTGCTATTTTCGCACAGTTCGCTTGAGCAACTGGGTTTCTGAGTTTACGATCGCTGTATTGACTGTCTGCGATTATGCTTCTGATTTTTGCTTTCGCATTGCTTAGAATCCGCCGTGCTTCTCCAAAAGCGTTAGTGTTTCTTCTCGTTGTGGTTTGCAGACGCAAGACCGCTTGCTAAAGGAAGTATGCTCTTAGCATCTATTGGCAGGTGGAGTTTGTAGCCTAAAGCGAACATTCTGCCTGCGCGTCCAACCCGTGCTTCAGCTCAGAGTAGCCTTTTTAGCTGTCGGTTGGGTGGAGAGTGCTTCATGCCTTTATGAAAGAAGCATCCAATACGGTGTCAACATTTCGCGCAGCATTGCCTTATAGGAGTTTTATTACTTTCTCATCTATTATCTGGTTAAGGTTGTCTTCTCCGACTTTTTGGATGAACCTGATAAGTACACTTCTTGTGTAACCTTTCTCATCTTTCTTGATTAAACACAGTTTTTTTAGCCTTGATCGTTGTCGACTAGTCTGTGCCATTTCGGGTAGACTGCGAACTTCTTTCATTCGCATAACAATGAAGATTTTGAAAAGTCTGCTGGGGTTTCTGGAGGGTCTATCTGGTCCAGAAGTATGAAAGCAATCGTTCAAAACGTTTTGTGCAAAACTTAGGTCGATGTTTTCAAAGAGAACTTC
This sequence comes from Candidatus Bathyarchaeota archaeon, assembly GCA_963739495.1. Classification (GTDB taxonomy): domain Archaea; phylum Thermoproteota; class Bathyarchaeia; order Bathyarchaeales; family Bathycorpusculaceae; genus Bathycorpusculum. The sequence goes on from CAVUAM010000017.1 coordinate 36,374, forward strand.
TAGAGTTTGTGTTCATCTTGTCCCGCCAGGATGCACCTCCTAAGCTTGGACTATACTCTTAAAATACGATAATCCAATTACGCTTATTAATTTAGGAACAAACCAGCGCGCTAAGTTTCCCGAATATCCTGTGAAATAATAAATCGTCAAAACATAAAAAAGCCCTATTTTGAAAGGAAATCTGATAGATTCAAGAGATTAGAATTAAAATAAAAAAAATAAAAAAGGGAAATTTTTTATTTGGCTCTGCGCCGGAAAGTGTATGTTCCAAATGCAATTGCTATTAAGGCTAAGGCGACGATGATTGTTGCTAAGCTTGAGAATTCAGGAACTGTCGGTGTTGGTTCAGTGCTGCCAATTGGGGTGAATACTGGTTGGTAGCTGAAGGTGTTTCCATAGCCGTGGTTGACGTTATATGGGTTATCCGTTGGTGTAGCTGTAAATGGGTATCCGCCGTGGCTTAGGTTTGGTCCAGCAATGACCCAGTGTGAGAATTGCCAGCCGCTATTTGCGTGTTGCTGTTAGGTTAAATGATGTTGAGTCAGCTAAGCGATAGGTTCCTGCCGATGGAGTTGTTGTTCCTCCTGCGCCAGCTAAGACAACGACGATAGCTGCAGTTGCAGTGTTAGGTGGTAGATTGTGTGATTCCTGGGGGTGGTAGAAAGGGTGAGAAGATTGCTTGAAGGTCGTATGTGGTTCCTCCAACAATTGGGAGAGTAACTGGGTTTGTCAAGAACTGGAACTGGATCCTGCGTCAGTTGAAACTATCCAATATAGAAAAGCAGAGGTGGCGTCAGGGGTTGCAGTGAATGTCACTGAAGTTCCGTCATTATAGTGGTAGGTTCCGTCGGCAGGATCAGTTGTTCCACCTAAAGATGCTAGAATTATGACTGTGGCTTGGGTTTGCGCATTAATTGTGCCTGCAAATGTTGCGATTGCCATTAGAGATACTATCAGAGTCAGAGCAAATATTTTCTTAGATTTAACCATCAAAATTTCTCCAAAAAGCATGCTTGCTTGTTTCAAGTTAAGCAAATTTTCTTATATTTAACTATGTGATTGTGCCAATACAACAACAATTAAACGCTAATACGCCACAAACAAGCTTGATTATTTACCACTCATCTATACACAAACACCTCTTGACAAACAGCTCCAATTGATGCATTTTCCATTGAGATCAGTTTCACATAAACTTTTAATGCTTAACAATGTTCTATATGATGGTTAAATAAAGGAAGCAAGACAACATGCTCTCTCGTTCAGCCGTAGTTAAACTTAAAGCAATTCTAATTATCGATTTACTGATTGTCGGCGCCGCTGCAGGTGTCTACTTTTACTTTCAGGGACAAGGACTAATCGCCACTGGTGCCAAACCAGCTACATTTACCCTCTCTGACCTAACTATCAATCCACTTGAAACCTATGTAGGCGAACCAGTACAAATCTCAGTTAATTTAACAAACATCGGTGATATAGAGGGCAACCAAACCGTATCCCTAACAATCAACAGCGCCATAAAGGATTCAATGAACGTGACACTGGCTGGCAATTACTCTTCGCAAATTGTAGAGTTTACCGACATAGAAATGGCAGAAGGAAACTACAGCGTAAATATCGGCGATTTAGCTGGAGCCTTTCTAATCAAGCCTGCACCACCAGAATCAAGCAAAATTGTTTTATCTAACTTCTTAAGCAACCCTTATGAAATTTGGGCATATGATAACATAACTTTTACTGCCAATGCCATTAACCCTTCGACAGAAACAGAAAATCTGACTGTTAAAGCAACGATTGATGACGTTATTGTAGGTACACAGGTAATATCTTTGGATGCGGGAGCAAGCCAAAAAGTACAGATCACAGTGAATGCATCTGACGTTAAAGAAGGAAAGCATGTGGCTAAACTAAACTCTTTGTCGGGTTCATTTATAGTTGTTCAGACAGGTTATCATACACTTATCATTAACCGTTCAGGTGGTGGATCCAAAGCTTTACCCTTCACGTTAAATGGACAAGACTACCAGACAGCTTACCAAGCAGTATTGCCGGTGGGTGAATACAGCATTACCGTGCCTAGTCCGTTTAATGTTGGAACAGGTGTGCTGGAATTTTCGTATTGGAGTGACGGGAGTAGAAGTTCGTCAAAAACTTTCACCTTGAGTGGTCGTATGATACTAGTTGCTACTTACACATTAATCAGTGGGTACGCATCATGCCCCTCGCTCTACGTGTGGAATGGCACAGGGTACTCTTATGTTACTGACGTGTCAAATCCAGGGTGGCTCGGATACATCAGTCACATAGACTCTGACGGCAAAGTTGTATTCGGAGGCGGAAACCCATGGGACTATGTGAAGTTGGACAGTAGTTTGGTAGCAACAAACAACGGTAACTTTGACATGACTCTTGCACAACAATGGAACGAACTCTACTACCTCGACTCAACCTACTTACTGGTCGTTGACCACCCAGTTGGAACCGACGTTTACACATCCATGACTAATTACTTAAGCAAGGGCTCAACAGGGCAAATCTATACAACAAACAGCAGCGCACTCTTAGCCCCTATCGGCGCCACAAACGAACAAGGGCAAGATGTGCTCTCCCAAATCCTGGAGAAAGACGGAGTATACACGCCAGGCATCAGCGGAACTGAAAGCACTTCATGGGACAACATATCCCTAAACAAGTTAACTCTGGACTTAGGCAATTTATCGGATGCACCAGCAATTAAGCTTGTAATTACAGGAATGGTTGATTGGGGTCAAGCCGATACGTACTACGCGTGGATAAACCAGTTTAAAGATGCAGCGGCTCAGGGAATTTTACCTGATGCTACCCAAATTATGCCTGCGCCCTACATGGAGATCAAAGATGCAAATGGCAATTGGATACGCGCCCCTCAAGACCGACAAATACCACTACCCTCAGACTACAACGCCCGAACCTTCACCGTGGACTTAACCGGACTATTCCCCGCGAGATGTTAATGATTGCCAAGTTAGATTCATCAACTTCTGGAATGTAACCTACGATTACATCGGAATAGATACAACCCCGCAGCAGGCCACAACCATACAAAAACTTGCCCCCACCTCGGCAGAATTCAGCCAAATGTGGGACACACAATCCAACGCTACCGGAGCATTCACAAGATACGGCGATGTAACACCCCTGCTTCAAAACGCTGACGACATGTTCGTGATTGGACGACAAGGCGACCAAGTTAACATGCTATTCTCAACCGCCAACCTGACCGCTCCCGAACCCGGAATGGTTCGCGACTATTTCTTTGTGGTTGCCTGTTGGTTTAAGGACCCACCAGGAGAATGGGGATACGGCTTCAACTTCACAGTGGATCCAATGCCATTCATGGCTATGTCCGGATTCCCATATCCAACGACCGAGAGCTACCCATACGACACAGCACACATAGCCTACATCCAACAATACAACACCCGCATAATACCCCCTCAATAAATCCCTTTTTCTGTGGAACCTTTTTACTCAAATCTAACTCCAACCATACTTGGAGACAAAAAGGAACATCGACCTTTTTCGGGATTTAGATCACAACAAAGAAAACGGTCTGCGCTCCTTGCGGATTGCTGGATCAACTATTGACCCCTGATCGAAACCCAAGATTCAACATCCAGATAGGTTCGCAGGGAAATTGTTAAAACATTTTTCTCTTTTAGTTGCATGCAGCAGGTTTTTGCCGGGATTTTTAAGACTTTTTAAGGCCTCTTGCAAGCTGATGTAAAGCTTGAATGATGAAAGTAACCCAAAACAATTCTTGACGTTATTTTAGCACAGTAACCTGTTTTCTTGTGTCAGACTGTTGTAAGAAATGATAATCATTTTGTCGTTAATAGTTCGAATGGGTAGGAGCAAAAAGTTTTTTCATACTTCTTCGATGAGCGTTCGCGTTAAAAAATTTCTTTTTAAGACAGCAAAAGTTAGGGTTCACATAAATAAGGTAAAATTAATGGAAACTTTAAATGTTTTCGCAGTTTATTATTTGCCCTAATAAACTTTCAAACGAGTACCTTGCATGTCGTTGATACCTGAAATCTCTAATCCGTATATTGGAGCATTCGCAGGCGGCTTGCTGTATGGACTGGCGGTTTGCACCGCTTCATGTCTGCCGATAGTAACCAGTTATATCGCAGGTATCGGCGCGGGCTTTAACAAGGGCGTCAGGGTCACCTTGATTTTTAATTCAGGCAGAGTTTTAGCTTATGCGCTAATTGGAGGCTTAATTGGCTTATTTAGCGGATTGTTTAGGCTGTTTGTTTCTGACTCAGCTATTTCACCGTTCCAAATTTATTCGTCCCTTGGCTTCGGAATAGTTACCATAGTTATTGGCATTAGCATCTTTCTGAAATCCAGAAAACCCTGCGAATGCAGCAGCCAAGATGGCAAAAGCATGGTTGCGTCACCTCAGACTGGTCGATTCGGAGTTGATTTTGGTGCTTTCTCGCTGGGTTTGAGTAGAGGATTAATCGTGTGTCCTCCGCTGATTGCGCTGTTGATTTATTCTTTGCCTTTTGCTAACCCTCTTGGTAGCGTCGGAATAGCTGTCTTGTTTGGTTTAGGAACTGCTATCTCGCCAATCCTGTTGTTGGGCGGACTTACTGGTTGGCTGCTCAACAAGGCACCATTGTTTCGAAAGTGGATTTCTATAGCAGGCGCTGCTGTGCTTATAGGGCTTGGAGTATTCACAATATGGAGTTCAATAATTCAAATAACGTGATGGCGAAAATATGTCAATGCAGATAGTTGGAGACGTATTGAGGCTAACGGTCCTCGCGGGGCTTGGGATAGCAGGGATACTCGCCATTATGCTTTGGAAAAAGAACAAGGCCACCCGAGTCACTTTTCTACGATTTGTCATCCAAGGAGTATCCTTTGCTGCCCTATTCTACATCTTCACATATTCCAGCGTCATACCCTTACTCTATGAACTAATAGTACTTTTTGCGATTACACTCTTTTTAGGCAGGTTCTACTGCGGTTGGGTGTGCCCATTTGGTTTAATCATGGATCTGGAAATTCTGCTTCGAAAAGCACTGAAGATACGCCACCGAATCCTCCCTGACAAGTTCAACATTGCACTACACAAAGCAAGATACGTTATACTCTTACTATTTTTGTTGCTTCCAGCGGTGTTATGGTTGCTTGACCCACAAGGAATCATGGTTTCACCGATAATGGCTCAACTATTAGCTGGTTATTATCGCCCCTACAGCATTCTTCTAGATCCTCTGATACCTTTTTTGGTGCCTTGGACTGGGCAATTGGTAATCGGAGGAGTTAATTTTACTTATCCCTACGCTCAAAACATAATAACTTATACGGGAACTCAAGTTGGGCAAATTTTTGTAATCGCGTTTGTTGCTGTAACGCTGGTCGGCGGATTTTCGATTAGACGGGTTTGGTGCCGCTTCTGCCCTACAGGCGCTTCTTTAGGGGTTTTGAATAGGTTTAATGGTTTTAAGTGGGCACCCCTGCTTCATATTGACAAAGACGAAGAAAAATGCACCAAATGCGGCGTCTGTAAACGGGTCTGCCCACTGCAAGTAAATGAGGTATATGATCAGAAGGGAGGAAAAATAAAGACTTCCCAATGCATGGTGTGCGCACGCTGCGTTGAAATGTGCCCCTATGAAGACACGCTAAAAGTGAAGTTGGGTAGTAAGTCATTGTTTAATTCCAGAAACTGGTTGGAAGAAACTAAGAGTGAATAGGAAGAAAAAGAGAAATGAATGAAACCGTTGCAAAAAGATACATGCCTGAAGTATCCAGAAAAGAAATCGATGAACTAAAAAATACCGTTAAAGCTGCCTCTCTAAAAATAATGGCTGACAACATCGAACGCATGAAAAAAGCCGATCCCCATCGACCAATCGCCATGAAATACTTTGACGACATCTCAAACCTGTTTGGTCAACGTCAACAGGAAATTCAAGCTGAAAAAGAGAAGGGCAAAAAAGTTATCGGTTACATGTGCCTGTTTGCGCCTACTGAGCTTATTTTGGCTGCAGACGCTATACCTGTAAGAGTAAACTCTGGATGGTATGACACCTCCAAACTTGGCGACCGCGTAGTGCCAGTGGAGGTTTGCCCCGTTATCCGCTCAACCATCGGAGCAAAAATGATTGAACTCTCCCCGTTCCTTGAGCAAAGCGACGCCCTAATCAGCGTATTAACCTGCGATGGTATGACTAAACTCAGCGAAATTCTCAGCGACTACAAAACAATCTGGGGCATGAACGTCCCAAGAATAAAAGATTCAACCCAGTCGCTAAGATTCTGGAACGACGAAATAAAACAGATGAAAACTCAAATTGAACAGTTCACTGGTAACAAGATAACACGCAAAAACCTCAAGGAAGCCATAGAAACAAGCCACCGAGCTACCAAGGCGTTTAGGCGCCTACAGGAACTACGCAAGGGCAACCCAGTAATCATGGGCAGAGATGCAATGCTTGTAAACCAATCCTACCAGTGGGATGACAAGAAACGTTGGACAGAAAAAACCGAAGCATTATGTGAGGAGCTCGAGGCAAGAGCTCAGCGGAAAGATTGGGTTTGCTCTACTGATACTCCAAGAGTTATGGTAACGGGTACTCCAATGTTTTGGCCTGACAACTGGAAACTTCCTACATTGGTAGAAGAAAGCAACCCACAGGGCATCATAGTCGCGGACGAACAGTGCTCAGGCGAACGCATTCTAAACGACCCAGTCGGCGTCGATGAATGGTCAATGGATGACATGTTAAACGCAATCGGAGAACGGTACTTAATGGCTTCAACATGCCCCTGCTTTACCAGCAAAGACGGCAACGAAGACCGAATAAACTGGCTCCTAAACAAAGTAAAGGACTGGAAGGTTCAAGGCGTAATTTACTACGTAGTCCGCGGCTGCATGCTCTACGCGATGGAATACACACGCGTCAAAAAAGCACTTGACAAAATAAACGTCCCCGTATACTACCTTGACACCGATTACACTAGAGAAGATGTTGGGCAAATGAAGACCCGTGTGGAAGCATTCCTTGAAATGTTAACGGCAAGAGTGGACTTCTAGATGATAACTGTCGGAATGGACCTGGGCACCCAGAGGGTCCAAGTAGTAATCTTAAAAGATGGTTGCGTAGTTGCCAGAGCCTGGGCGTTCTCAGGGTTTGACCCCACCAAAGCTGCAGAGCAATCCGTAGATGAAGCTCTAAAACAAGCCAACCTAAAGCTCTCCGAAGTTAACCAGTTCGCTGCAACAGGCTCAGCAATAGACATGGCACCTTACGCTTACAGCAAGGTTAGCATGATGAGTGCCGATGCAAAAGCAGCCATATTTCTTGTACCCAAAGCCCGAACAATCATTGACATCGGTGCTGAAGAAGCAAGAGCCGTAAAATGCGACGAAAAGGGCATTATGGTCGATTTCGTCGTCAACGAACGCTGCGCCGCAGGTGCAGGCGCATTTATCGAAGCTATGGCAAGAGCGCTCGAAGTAAAGATGGAAGATATGGGTCCACTAGCACTAAAGGCGGAACGAGCAAGCCCCATAAACGCCTCATGCGTTATCTTCGGCGAATCAGATGTTGTCTCACTCATCCACCGCCAAGAATCCAAACCAGAAATCGCCCGGGCAGTCTATGATGCAATGGCAGATCGTGTTTCCTCAATGATTCACCGCTTGGGAATAAACCCTGAAGTTGTGCTCGTGGGCGGTGTCGCGAACGACCCCGGGTTTGTTGCATCGCTAAATCGGAAACTGGGTTTAACAGTAATAATTCCAGCTTACCCCGAGTATGTTGGAGCATTGGGTGCCGCATTGATAGCTTCCTCGCGGGTTAAAGAGGGGCAAAAATGAGCCAACCAAAAGGGGCAGAGTTTTGGCGTTGGCAAGAATATCGCCGCATTATGCCTGGTAAAAGATGGAGTGGTAAAGACATAATCACTGCGGGTGTCGATGTTGGCTCCGTAGGTTCCAAAGCAGCTATTATGGTAAACGGTGAAGCCTACAGCTGGGGTATCACTCGAACAGGCTCCAACAGTCCTGAAAGCGCAAAGAAAGCTCTCGACTACGCGTTGGAAGACACAGGCCTTAAGGTCAGCGACCTCAAGTACATCGTCGGAACAGGATACGGACGGGTTAACGTGCCCATGGCCAATAAAGCCATAACCGAAATCGCCTGCCATGCAAAAGGCGCCAACTACATCTGGGGACCAACTGTCCGAACAGTCCTCGATGTCGGTGGACAAGACATCAAAGCCATCCGCATCGACGAAACCGGAAGAGTCGTTTCCTTCCTCATGAACGATAAATGTGCCGCAGGCACAGGCAGGGGTATGGAGGTCTTTGCAGACCTACTGCAGATCCCCATCGAAAAAATCGGCGAAATTTCGCTTAAAGTAGAAAAGGAACCCGAACCAGTAAGTTGCACCTGTGTTGCCTTCGCAAAAACTGAAGCTATGGGACTACTGCGTAAGGGTTGGACTAAAGAAAAAGTTTTGGCGGCTTACACACGAGCAATGGCTGTGCGCATGGCCAATTTAATCAACAGAGTAGGCTTAGAAAAAGAACTAGTAATTACAGGTGGTCAATCTAAAAACATCGGTATAGTTAGCAGGATAGAAACTATTCTTGGAGTAAAGACTTTACCAATGCCCAACTGGCGAGATGAAGGCAGCTTAGATCCCATGATTGCAGGCGCATTGGGTGCGGCGTCTCTTGCAAAGGCGTTGTATGAGAAAGCGCAGAAAGGGTAGGCGATTTTTTGATTACGCATTATGGTTACTGTGACGGATCAGGCGAATACTACATCGTTATCGACTCAGACAAATGCACTGGCTGCAATAAATGCGTCCAAGAATGCCCCCAATCAGCGCTTAAGCTAGAAACCGAATTCATCGACCTTGAAGACAAAAATGTGGCAGCCGTATCTGAGGAACACAGGAAAAAAATAAAATACACTTGTAGTTCCTGCAATCCCGAAAGCAACAGTACACCATGCGTTTTGGCCTGCAATGCAAAAGCGATCAGTTGTGTGTGGAATCCGCGCTAAACCCATCAGTTTTATAAGTAAAAATACCTGATAAGAAAGAGAGCAGCATGAGAAACAACGCGGAAAAACAAGTTACCCAAAACAGAACCTACAATTTCACACTTGCTCCAGCGATCACAACCCTCGTCTTTCCGATATTGATTGGAGGACAAAAAAACGCTGACTCCGCAACCGACAAAGTGGGTCAACCAAAACCCAAAGAGTTGACAGTGGAGAAATACGAGCTTTCCAATGATCTCTTGAAGTTTTTTGTTGCAAAGGGGTTTCCAAAAAAACGATGGGTTTCGATTAAAGAGCTGCCAGTATACGAGATAACTAGTGTTGAAAGTTTTGGGAACGAATTGAGTATAGGCTGGAATGGTTCTGTTTATTGGTTTATTTTCAAGAAAAAAGATGAATCATTCATCATGTTACGCGACCGACTTCGAGGATTACTTGAAGAACAACGGAAAAACATCGAAATCAACAAAAATGCAAATCCGCGAAAAAAAGACCTTAACTCGATAATCAACTTTTCAATCGGCATCGTTGACTTGTCGTTTAATGTTTTAATGGGATTAAGCAGGAAAAAAATTAGTTGGGATATTCTGGAAAGCTACATAGATAGTTTGGAAACAAATTTGAGCTTTAGAGGGCAGACTATGGAACCTTTGAGCGTGGACTTTGGAGAATTCTTTGCTGCCATCAGAAAACATGCTCCGAAAGAAACATCCAAAGAAGCAATCAACATCTTAAAGACGATTTACAGCTACTTCGACAGTTTAAAAGCAGATAATGAGCTAAACCTAGAACTGCAAAACGCAAAAACAGCGATTTTAGCATATTATGCCTTGAATGATTTGATTTTCGCAAAATTTGTTGGCGGAGGCGCTGATGAGAAAGAGAATTCAGCGTTGGAAAGTGCTTTGTTGAGTTTGGCTGATAAATCAAAAGTTAAGGTGAGCTTTGGAGACCTTAACGCAGGTATAGCTAGGCTTGGTGTTGAGGGAGAAAATCAAGGTATTGTTGAGGAAACGCGCGCTATTTTTAAGGGTCAGTTAGGGCTGCTTTGAAGAGCTAGGTTTTTAGTCATTTATAGAGGCGTAAATCTTTTAATAGTATGACGTGCGTCATATTATTGTGGGAAGCAACGCGAAACATAAAATCCTCAAAATAGGCGTAATTTCTCTAACGATCATAATAATCATACTCGTAACACCCCAAATAGCCTTAGCAAACACTCAGTGGAATCTGCAAATAACAAGCCCCAACGGAACAACAACTAGCGTGACATATGAGGAATTATTGGCTCTCCCCCAAACCAATGTAACCGCCACTCTTGTATGCTACGGCACACCTCTCGCTTATGGGGAGTGGCAAGGCATAAAACTTTTAGACATACTAAACCAAACAGGATTAAACCCATCGGTTGTATTCATCAATTTTGGGGCTCAAGACGGATACATAATCAACATACCAATCGACACAGCAATGAGGCAAGACGTTATCGTTGCGTATGCTATGAACGGTGTTCCATTGCCCGAGACCCTTCGTTTAATAGTCCCTGACGCCAACGGCAACATCTGGATATCAATGATTACTACGATAAGCATGAGTACAAACATACTAAGCAGCAGCATGACTCCTCCCGATCAAACAGTTTTTAGCCAAAACCAATACCTAAACCAAGTAACGACTAACATAACGCCGCAACCTTCTCCGCAGCAGCCACAACCGACCCCATCAGCCAAAAAAGATGCGTCTGAGCCGACGGCAACGCCGACGAATATTACTCAACCGTCACCAGTGCAGAAGAAGATGGGGCAAGAAGCCTCAAATTTTAGTTTTCAAACCGTTTATTTTGTGGTACTTGGGGTTGTCGTGACTTTGGTTTCTGTTGTCTTTGTAGTTTATCGGCGTCGGAAACTGAAAGTTTAGTTGGGTGTAGGTATTAAGTTGTTGCCGGGTAATTGGTTACTCAATATTGAGTATTACTAATCAATATATGAATGCTATTTTAATGATATTGTCTGGCGATTCGTTATGTTTATTTATCGTAAGCATCAATTTGGGTGTCAGACAAAGTGGGGACAAATACTTGGCAAAAAATCCACAATCAAAAGATGATGCTTTAGAGGCGTTAGACTTCATAGTTAATGTCCTAAAAGAACATGAGAAAGATTTAGACAAGCTCATTAGCGAATTAGCTACAGTCACAGAACAAATGGGTGACAGCGGCGAATTAAACTCCAAAGTTGAGAAAGTAGAAGGAAAAATCGACGTACTTCAAAAAGAAGTCGCAAATTTAGTCAGTTATATGTCTAGCGGTCTCAAAGAATCATTGTCAGTGGCGGTTCCTAAGGAACAGCCAAATCAAATGGCGACTGCAGCTGTAGTTGGTTTGGGTGGGTCATCTGTGATTCTGCGTTGCAAACAGTGGGAGGATTTTCAGGTTTTAGCTATTAAAGCTCAAACGTTGTCTTTTAGCTATAAAGATGATGAGAAGACTTTTCAAGCCGATGCACTTAAGGGCAGCCAGATTATCAGTTACAGTGGAGCGCTTCCGAAGTTTTCTTCTATTCTGAAGATGTGGCTGTCTAGACAGCTTGATGTTCCTGAGGGGAGCATTTTGGAAGGCGTATTAGCTACTACGTAAATCTTGGTTTAGTCAAAATCTATATTTTGACATTTTATTTTTAATTCATAAGTCTTATAAACAATTTAGAATATCTTAAGTCTTGTTAGTGATTGGAGGGAATGGTTAAGGTTGAAGGCTAAGCCACTACGCCAAAACAACATTTTCCGTTTTCGAAGCCTTCTCCTTTCTCCTCGATACGGATGGCTATTGGTCAGCCAACATACATAACCACCCCTCCAAAATACACTAGCAAAAATTTTCTCAATGAAACTCAAAAAAGAAAAAAAATACTTCACCAACAACAAATCCGTCAAAAGTTCCCAAGTTGCTGATTTTCTTCAACGAACAAAAAACTTGTTCCATAAGTAAATTATGCTTTTTAGACCTGGATAAGGGAGGGGAGATATTCCCTGAGAACACTAATGCTTCAGCTGTTTCTTGATTGAATCCTCAGCTGCAGCCACAGCATCTTTGAGCTTCTCAGGTTTTGTTCCGCCAGCCTGCGCAAAGTTGGGTCTTCCACCGCCACCACCGCCAAAAACCGGTGCGGCATCTTTCACAGTTTGGTTTGCATTCACACCTTTCTGCACCGCAACTTCTCCAGCCATAACCAAGAGCTTACAGGCTTTGCCGTCAGAACCATAGAACAAGATAACTGTGGCACCGTTACGTTTCACTATTTCGCTTCCTGTACGTAGCATCCTGTCACCCTCAATTGTTTCGCCGAAATCCCGTTTAACAATCGAAATACCATCAACTTCCATGCTTGCTTCGAAAACATCGGCAGGTCCATCTTCGCTTTCTTTTTCAGCCAGTTCCTTGATTAGTTTTCGTTTTTCAAGGTTGACTTCTTTGAGTTCTTTCACTATTTTTTCGGCGGTTTTATCCAGTTTATCGATAGGTGCTGTTAGGGCTTCCGAAATTTTCCACAGCAGAGTTTCTTGGTCTTGGACTGCTTTGAGCGCTTTAAGCCCAACTGTGTAGCCAAGTCGTTCCACGCCATCCTGTACTCTTTCCGTGTAGACGATTTTTACAAAGCCAACCTCACTTGTGGTGCCTAAGTGTGTTCCTGCACAGGCTTCAACATCCCAATCGCCAGTCTTTACAACTCGAATGTCTTTGCCAGGAACCGCACCGCCCTGGTAGAGCCTAAAGCCATATCGTGATTCTGCTTCGTTTCGTGGCAGCCAAGTGGTTTCAACTTTCATGTTAGCCGCTATGGCTTGGTTTGCTAGGGTTTCGATTTTATGGATCTCCTCTTGAGTTAACCTACGATAATGAGAGATATCTAATCGTGAGGTTTCAAGACCTTTTTGTGTGCCAGACTGCCAAACGTGTTCGCCTAAAACTCTTCTTGCCGCACCATTTATCAAATGGGTAACGGTGTGGGCTTTCATCAGTGAATAGCGTCTATCCCAATCAACTATGCCGTGAACTGTGCTGCCTTCCTTGAACGATGCTGGAGTCGCAACTTTATGAACGATGACCTTTCCAATTTTTTGGACGTCAACAACATCAAGCTTTACATCACCAACAACAAGCCAACCCTGGTCTGTTGGCTGACCTCCTCCCTCAGGGTATAAGCAGGTTTTGTCCAGTACTACATAGGTGCCGTTGATTATTTTGAGGACTTTTGCGTCAAACTCTTTTTGGTAAACGTCAGTGTAGTAAAGTTGTTCTGTTGCAGGCATTTGCTCAGCTACTTTCTCCAGTATCTGCTCAGTCTTTGACTCTTCCTCCTCTACAGGTTTTGGTGCTTGCATGTGTCGGTTAGCGATTAATGCGTAAAAGTTTTCAGGGACCTCAACTTCGACGCCTTCTTTTTCTGCGGCTTGTTTAACGATTTCTGGCGGCAAGCCGTGCGAATCGTACAGTTCCGTGAGAGTGTCCATAGGTAGTTTTCCTGTGCCTTTTGTTTTGAGGTCAGTTGCGATGCGTTTAACCATTCCTTCGCCGCGTTTGAGAGTTTCAACGAATTTTTCTTCCTCAACTTTGAGCATTTCGATGATTTCTTTTTGCATTTCTTTTATGCGTGGGAAATCTTTGCCCCAGTAATCCGTTTGCATATCTACTATGTCGTAGAGTTCGGCTGGTTTCATGTTCAATGAACGCATAAGGCGGTAAACCCGTCGGAACAGGAGTCTTGCCAAGTAGCCTTCTTGGATGTTGGATGGCACAACGCCTTCACTAAGCATGAAACTTAGGGTTTTAGTGTGGTCTATTACTGCCCAAGCGTTCTCGATCGGTACGAGAACTTTCTCAAGTGTCGGCAGGTCGATACCTGTAAGTTCAGACACACGTTTTCTAGCAACCATCCTGTTGGCGCGTTTGTCAACGCTTACTAAGCCGGAATACTTGGCAACACGTGCCAAGAAGTCTTGGTCGATATTGGTTATGCCCGCCATCGACATTACTTTATCCAATAAATTACCGTAAATTGCCTGAAATAGACTAGGTACGCCTTGGCTTATCCATGTAAAACGGTCAATGCCATACCCAGTATCAACCGTCCGAATAGGCAACTCAACGAAGTCATCGCCGACAACCTTGTACTGCATAAACACCAACGTCCCTACCTCCAAGCCACGACAGATGCATTCGACGTCTGGACCAGCGTTTCCTCCGCCAACCCAGACACCTTCCTTGTAGATAACTTCCTCAGACTTTATGCCGAGGCATTCAGTGGCGAATCGATGATGGAAACGTACGGTTTCGTCTTTCCAGTAAACTTCTTTGTCGGGGTAATTGAAGGCGTGTGCTCCGCCCATTTCGAAGATGGTTAGGTGTCTGCCAAAGGTTGGTCCCGTATTTGAAATGTCTGTTAGCCTAATGCATGGTTGAGAAATGACTAGTGGGTTTGCTGGAGGTGGCGCAATTCCCTCCGTTACGTAAGGTTGAAAATCGATTATGCTTGCATGTGTTAGGTAAATGTCTTTTCTCCAACGAGCTACTACTGGGTAAGGCTTGATTCGTGTGTGGCCATTTTTTTCGAAGAAGGAGAGGAACGCTTCCCGCATTTCTGAGAGGCTGTATTTTTTGGTTGTTGCTGGTTTGCCGAGGAAAGTGTAACAGCCGCACTCATCTGAGCCTGATTCGCCGCAGGTTTCCTGATCAGCGTTCTGTGTCCAGAAATATTCTTCGCATTTTGGGCACTTTTTTCTTATGAAGCCTTCTTGTTTGAAGAAGGGTAAAGCGTAGTCTTGCGCTGTGAACTTTTTTCCAACCATCCCGTTTTTCAGCTCTCTTTTTTGTCTATGTTTGGTTTGTTGTGAGAGGGGTTTATGGGTTTCACGGATTTAAATAATTAGCTTTAGGTTAGCTGCTTCAATAGTTAACTTTCACTTTATTTAGGAATCAATCTGCTGGTGCAGCTCACTAAAAATTCACAATAGTTTTCTAAAAAAGGGGAACCTTAGGTTCCGAGCGGGCTATATTATGCTAGGCAAACAATAACGTGTTTGGGTTTCATAATCAGCGATTGTTTGCTGGTTGTTGCTAACTCAAAGACGGTTGAGTTATGGATGGCTTTTTTGGGGCAACTCTCCGCGCATTGGTAGCAAAATAGGCATTTGGAAAGGTTGAATTGTGGGCGTTTTTTTCCGTAGAAATCAACCATTTCTATGGCTCCTCCTGGGCAGTCTTTTTTGCATAACCCGCATCCGATACAGGATTTGAGGTCTAACTGCATTTGACCCCGATAATCCTCGGCCAACTGCCGTTTTTTATATGGATAACCGCTTGTAGCGGGCTTACTAAAAACGAATGATGCCACTTTTTTAAACATAGGAGATATTTTAGACACCTTTACTCCCTCTTTCTTTTTTGTGGCAAAAGTAAACTGGAAAATGCACCGGTCTATTTTTCGATGAGTGTGTATATGAAGAATGTAACCGTTTGCCGCGATTTCAGGAGGATTGTGCATGCCCTTGGAGAAAGTGTTTGTGAATGCGCGGTTCGATTTTGTTTGCTTTTGCCCTACTATAACTGTGTTATAGTGGTTATTAATGTTTATGTTTTTTCCCAAAAACGGAGCCAGTTTTGACCTTATTTCACTTAGTTATTCCCCTTTTGAACATAAAAACTCAGGGTAACCAAGACCTAAAGCAAGCATTCATGCTTAAAAATCAGCTAAAGCTATGGACCATGCCATCCACAAATCATGTGGCAGCTTGAGGCATCTTGCTTTTCTTGTCCATAACGCTGAAGCGGTTTAGTTAAATGACGTTGAGAACGCGTCGAAGTCACATACAACCTCACCTTAACAGCTCTTGGAATAAGTACTTCTTTCTTTTTCAATTCAGCGAATTTACTTCCGCATTTTTCGCAACGCAGACCCTGATTTTTACCCATCGATTTTAGATGTTTTCCACAGTTAGGGCAAACGGGGTTTTCTTGATGTGTTTTTTGCATAAGATTGAGAATGTTAATTTTTTCAAGGTTGATTGTTAAAGGTTTGGTCGTGGTCGCCTTGTGTATTGCGCCATAGACTTCAACGGTGTCACCGACGATGAGTTCTCTTGCGATTTTTCGCAGGTCTCCTGTTGGTTCGTAAGCTGCACAATCCACCTCCGCGGAATCGTCCTTTATGGCGAAGATGACGTGTCGAAGAGGAACTATTCGGGGGTTTCTTGAAACCGTACCTTTAACGATTACTGAACTATAAGGCTCAAGTTTACTTAATTGCTCAACCTGTCTTAGGTGAGCGTCTGTGCCTTGATTACTCCGGAATATTACCCATCGCTCCACAGGTTCAAGCGGCTTAATTATCCCGTAAGCTTTCTTCACAACCTCCGATGTTTCTCCTCTGATTCCAAACAAGATAGGGTCCGGACCGCGAGGTGTGATGATAACCCTACCTTTCTCGGCATCCACGTTGTTAAATGTATAAGGAGACGTTAATTTGTCCATTTCAAAAATCGATGCTTCATCAACCCGCCTTCTCGTTCCCAAATTCTCAGGCGTTCGATAAGCAATCAACTCGTAAGTGTGATCACCCTCTAATGTTTCACCGATTGCAGCTAAAGCGCCGATTATGCCCCGGCAGGAATTAAATCCAGCTGCTTCAGCGCCCAGCTTCTTGATCAGTGTTGCCGCTTCTTTGAGGGTTACGATAGTTGTTTCTGTTTTTTTTGAGAAAGTCTTCAGTTCAGCTGGGATTTCTGCGTTTTGGTAGAAGACGATTCCTGGGTCAGTTCCTTTCTCTTTAACGGCGGAATGTTCTTCCCACAAATCAATAGCGGTATCGATTATTTGTTGTTCAAACTCAACGTTGTAGGAGAATCGTAAACATAAGGCTGCGTTTCCCCTTGTTTTCCAAGGCACATTTGGGTTTAGCCTAATTAAGCCCGGATAATCGATAAAGTGAACGTTAAACTTCTGAAGTTTCTCAATAAGTACAGCTGTAAGATAAGTCGTGCAACCTCCTTTGGTCGAATCTGTATCATCTAAACCAATGTGCATGGTTTCCTTTGTCAATGGCGGCTGTTCTCCAAGATAGAACATGAAGGATGGGTTGGAAGGTAAAAAATATTGTTAGCCTAAAACATGTTTTGGTCAAGCGGTTTACTGAATTAGTGGGTTTTCAAAAATCACTTGCTCTCGTAACCTATTTTGGGGTCTTTCATTAATAATCATGGTTAGTTTTGAGTTTATTCTGCTGATTTTTTCTATCTGCGAGGTTATTATGTTTTTGAGATCTTCCATGCTGCCTGCGCTGATATTTGCGATTATATCGTAAATGCCCCATAAGCTGTGGGCTTCTTCAACACCCTGGATTTTTTTTAACGCTTTAAGAACTTGTTTCTCTGCTCCAATTTCGGTATTTACTAGAATGTAAGCTGATGCCATTTTTGTTTCTCCTTTTTTTAGGTGGGTGGGTTGGTTTCAGAGGTTGGGGTGCTCTTTATTGTTCAAGGGGAACACAAAAAAGGTTCATTGCCGTCCAAACCTCTTAATCCAACCGATTAAAAATTTCGTGCATCTGCCAGTAGTAGGAGCTTCTTTCGTTTGGCTCTCTTTGGGCACAATTTGCAGGTTTCCTATCATTTAGTCACTACCCGTGCACAGAAGTAAACATCAATAAAAAATAATTTAAAATTATGTGACTGTGTTCTGCCAGTCACAACTACACTATTGTGGCATTAAAATCTTGAGTCCCAAAAAGGGGATGGCTATTTGTCTTCTACAACAATCATCGTCAATGTCGAACGCACTTTGTCTAGGCGTCGGATTCGCCATGTCACAATTTCCTTTAGTTTATCCATTGTGTCTGCTTTTACCCTTGCGACGATGTCGTAGACTCCATAGACAGCTGAAGCTTCTTCGACACCCTCAACTTTCTTAAGCTCCTTTAAAACGTCCGATTCAGAGCCTATTTCAGTATTTATTAATACAAACGCTGTCGGCATAATAATCCTCTAAGAATAAGTTAGGTGTAGTTTGAATTAAAATGTTTCCTTGTTTAGTCTGCGTGGTCCGTCTGATGATTTTTATTCCCGACCACTGCAGAGCAAAGTAGGATACCACAAGCCTAAACCAAAGGTTTACAACCCTTGTTAGCAAAGTAACTGAAAGCGCCAAAGACACCGGAATCAAAAGAGCGCTAAACGAAACCGTCATGATTAGTTCTGGAAAACCAAAAAAGGTTATGCCGACCGTTTGAAGTGTACCTGTTAAAGTAAACACGATTAGAACTTTGTCAAATGGCACAGGATAGCCCAACGCGGCAAAAGTGAGAAAAATAACAGAGATTTCACAGACAAAACTCACAACTGCAAAAAATATTGGTTGTATAAGTGTTTTTGGTTTAGAAATTAATTGATGAATACCCTGGTGAAATTCTTTGAGTAAATCGTCTGCTTTAGCTTTGAAGTTTTCCGGGTTCCAACGCTTACGGAAAAACAAAATTATCCGTATCACCCATAAAAGCAGAATCGCAGTGGCTTTGGGCTTATTGCTAACATAGTAAACTATTAACAACGCAGTTATCGAGAGGGCTAAAACCGTGGCTATCAGCAGGGTGACCATAAGTGGCAAAGAGTAGTTAACTAAAACCAAACCCAAACCTAAGCTTAACGCGATAATAGTCAATGTCATTGTGAAAAGTTTTTGCCCCACAACAGAGGCACCGATTTTTCCAGCATCAACACTTGAATCTTGGGATAGTAGATAGGTTTTTGAGACTTCGCCAGACCATCCCAATTGAGGTATGGTAGCGTCAAAAAACAAGCCTGCCCAAGTGAATAGAAGAACTTTGCGTTTGCTGACTTTAATTGATAGGTTACTTAGTAGTCGGTGCCAGACCAACGACGAGAAGAAAGCAAAGAGGAAATAGGAAACAAACGCTAACACGTAATACTCAAGGTTTGTTTTGGCGAGAGTATCATAAACTTCTGCTGGGTCAATGTATAAGTAAATGTAGAGTAAGAAGGCTATCAAACCCACGACTAGAATTATTGTAATTGCGTTTAAGCGGACAGGTTTTTTGGCATTTTCCATGGGAGATTTAAGCCTAACTATCATTTGGCGGATAAACTTTTAAGTGTTCTACAAAATCCCTGTCGCAATTTCTATGGTTATTGAGTTGATTTCTTTTTCTTAAACAAAATCGCAAGCACCACCAACACAGCTGCAACAAGCGCCGTCGCAACAACGACTAAAACCAAGATTGCTGGGTCTAAGTCAGTTGAGGGCTGCCAAATGTTAGTGGCTTCGACAATTGTGTGCATTGAGTAGTCAGGTTGGTTCGAGGTTGCTTCAAGACTTACTCCAGTGGCTTGATCCCAGACATACGTATTCTTGCTTGTAGATGAAGATATTACGGTTCGGGAGGAGCCTGCGTAGGTGTGTGGTTCTGTGCTGTTGATTGTGATGTTGCCTTGGTTCTGGTCTAGGAAGCTCTCGCCTGTTTTTAGGTTAGCTGGGATTATGAAGTCGTCGAATAAATGTCCCGTTTTTAGGTTCAGAGTAAAGTTAAATTCTTCGCTGGTTTCGTTGGGGTATCGTGATGTAATGGTTACGTCGATATTGGTGCCTTGCACGTCGGTTACATCAATCCGCGCCCAGTTAATGGCATGGTCCTGTGAGGGCGAGCCAGTGTAAGTTACCAAGTATTCTATCCAATCACCCCTCTCAACGCCAACTGACAAATCCGCAAAAACAGGAGCGCTCAAACTCAAAACTATAACTAACGCAATTATGCCGACGCCAAGTTTTCTTTGCATAATTTGGTTTTATTTATCGTTATCTAATAAACTTGGCTAATTTTTAGTCAAAGAAGTATAGTCAGAGTTTAGGAGATCAAAATTGATTTTTGATGACTTAAAAAATAAAGTGGAGGCTGAAAGCGGTAGCTTATTCTTCCATCATTATCAATGTTAACGTTGAGCGGACTCTATTAAGAATTCTTATTTTGTGAGTCACCATTTCCTTTAGTTTTTCCATGGAGTCAGATTTGATTTTGGCGATAATATCGTAAACGCCATATGAATAGTAAGCTTCCTCTACGCCCTCAATCTTCTTTAGTTCTTTAACTAAGTCTTCCTCGGCTCCGGATTCAACATTTATTAACACAAAGGCTTGTGGCATTTAGAATCTCCAAGATAATACTTAGTACACTACTTGGTAATTAACATTTTATTTTGTTAGACTAAAAATTTCGTTGTACAACCGATAGTTATATGAGTTTATTTCCACCAATAAGAAATAGTGAGGCAGAACAGTTTGGTTTATTGTTCAAGATGCGGTACACTGAATCCTGCAACATCCACCAATTGCTCTAATTGCGGCGCTCCACTTGCTCCTGTTGAAAACAGACCATCCTCTAGATATGAAAGGCGAAGGTATTATGAGAGACAATACGGCTATCGCCATCAAGGAAGCGGCGTTGGTTTGCTTATAGCGGGTTTATTCGTTCTGGTTCTTGGTTTAGCGGCGCTCACTGGCTCGTGGTCAGTTTTTTGGCAATATTTTTGGCCTATTGTATTGGTTTTAATCGGAGTGTGGCTTTTGTTTTGGGGCTTAAAACGCAACCGCGGATATAGTCAACCGCCACCCCCATAACCTGCTCATTCTTCAGAATTCAACATAGCTGATTGCACATTTTTGCAGCTCAGCACACAAAAGAGTTATATTAAATTGGCATGCAAGGTGTAAGTTAAGCGGGTGAAAAGCATGGTTAAGTACATCTTCGTTACTGGCGGCGTGCTGAGTTCAGTCGGCAAAGGCATCTTAACTTCTTCAATCGGAAAAATGCTTCAAGCCAGAGGATTAAAACCAACTGTAGTAAAAATCGATCCTTATGTTAACATAGACGCGGGAACCATGAACCCTTACATGCACGGCGAAGTCTTCGTCACCGACGACGGCGGCGAAACCGACCTTGACCTTGGCTGGTACGAACGTTTCCTTGATTTAAGCCTAAAACAAGAAAACAACTTAACCACAGGAACAATCTACCGCAGCGTAATCGAGAAGGAACGCCATGGTGACTTCTTGGGCAGATGCGTTCAGATTGTTCCTCATATAACTAACGAAATAAAGAACAGAATAAGAAACGCCGCCAAAATGGTAAACGCAGAAATAGTTCTCACAGAGGTCGGCGGAACAGTTGGCGACATTGAGGGACTGCCATTTTTGGAGGCCATACGTCAGATGCGCGTGGAAGAAGGTTACGAAAACACCCTCTATGTTCATGTGGCTTTGGTTCCGATTCTTGATGTTACTGGTGAAATGAAGACCAAACCGCTTCAACACAGTGTAAACGAATTAAGGCGCATCGGTATTCAACCCGACACAATTGTTGCAAGGAGTCCACAAATGATTGATGCTGAAGCGTTAAGGAAAATCGCTTTGTTTGGTACCATTCCTGAAAGCGCAGTCTTCTGCAGTTATAATGCTGAAACAGTCTATCAAGTGCCTCTCATTTTGGACAAGCAAGGCATGGGAGACTTCATATGCCAACGATTGGGCCTAAAATGCGACGGCAAAGACTTCAGCGAATGGCAAGTTTTCGTTGACGGTATGGTTCATCCAGAACACGAAGTAAAGATAGCGTTAGTAGGCAAATATGCTGGGTTGTCAGACAGTTACGTCAGTATGACTGAGGCCTTACGGCATGGTGGAGCAGCCTGCAAAACTAAAGTCTGCATAAGCTATTTGGAAGCTGAAAAGTTTGAACGTGAACCCCAATGCATAAAAGACCTAGCAAATTATGACGGTGTCTTTGTTCCCTATGGGTTTGGTCCACGCGGAACAGAAGGCAAAATTGCTGCAGCCAGATTTGCGAGAGAAAACAACATTCCCTTTCTGGGAATATGCTATGGCTTCCAGTTGGCAGTTATAGAGTTTGCCCGGAACGTCTGCGGCTTAAAAGACGCTAATAGCACAGAAATCAACCCTGACTCACCCTACCCAGTAATCGATTTAATGCCTGAGCAACGTGGAATAGAAATCAAGGGCGCAACAATGCGTTTAGGGGCTCATAAAGTGGTTTTGCAGAAGGGCTCTTTGGCTTATTGCATGTTTAGGCAAGAAGAAATCCATGAACGCCACCGCCACAGGTTCGAAGTAAACTTAGACTACATTGAGGCGCTTAAAAACAACGGCTTATGCTTCACTGGCAAGAGCAGTGATGGCAGAAGAATGGAAACCTTGGAATTGCCTGACAAATACTTCTATTTCGCAAGCCAGTTCCATGGAGAATTCAAGAGCCGCCCCGGAAAACCCTCTCCGGAATATGCTGGTTTTATCCAAGCTTGCATCAATCGCAAACTGGGTAAACCCAAAACGCCTCTCTCTTAACCTCTTTATTGTTCACAAACGAAATTTACTAGAAAAAGCTATAATGCGCCGTTGACATTTCTGCTTAAAGGACCGATTAAAAATGGAACCTACTGGAAAAAGAGATTCAGTCGCTTATAGCAAAAAAATGACCGAAAGCAAGGATGAACTTACTGAATTACAAAATGAACTCAACAGTGTTGTCGTTCGATTTGTTCTTCGTGCTCTCCGCGTATATCAATCAACAAGACCTGAACCACTACGAGTAAACGAAATTGCATTGCTTGTAAGAAACGAAATCAACAATGTTTTGGCAGATTTGAATGCTCAGCCAAACACCGAAAACCTCGCCAAATTGGCAAAAGAAGCTTGGGCAAAAGAAACCAAGCCATAGCCCTTTTCTATCTTTTTTGTTTGCTTCTGCGAAGGTTCGCCTGTTTTGTAGTAAATTTTGTTTGGAAAAATGGTAGTAAATAAAAAACTAAAGATTGGGGAAGAAATTATTTTCGGCGACAGAATTCTTCCATTATCGACATCAATTTTGGAACCGCGTAGACTATTGCTCTATCATCAAGTAAGCCTACGAGAGCGCCTTGTTTGTCGATGACTGGTAAGTGCTTTATGTTCCAATGTTTCATGAGTTTTGCTGCTTCTTCGACGGTTGCGTTTTCATCAATTACTACGAGTGGGTTTGTGTAGACCATTCTTGCGATGACGGTTTTGAGTGGTACGTTAGCTTCAACTGCCCTGATTAGGACATCTTTGACGGTGATGATTCCGGTTGGTTTGCCGCTTTGAACAACAAGGATTGCGTCTTTATCGAATTTGTTCATTATTGCAACTACTTCTTGCATAACAGTGTTGTTGTTTACGACTTTAACGTCTTTTTGCATGATGTCTTTTACGACGACATTACTTGCCATTTAATTTTCACCTATAACGCTATGACAAAAGCATTAGTCATTTATCAATTTTTTGTTTATTGCCCATGAAGGTGTAACGCTTAAAGGCTTGATTCTTTTCTTTCATCTTTAAAGGCGACTACTTTTGAACAGTAACAAATCCAAATCAGCTGAACATTACGGCGCTATATTGGATAAAGCAAAAAACTATGCTGAAGTATGGAAAATCGTCAAAGAAACCGCTGAATGTGCCTTAGGCAAACGCCGGGACTGCATGATGCTTTTTCTGGATGATTTGCCTCTGCAATTGGGCGCCTATTTTCCTGTGGGAACTAACAACATCGTTTTGAACAGGACACTGGTCGAGATTGTTGAAGCATCCATAAGTGACAAACCAACCGTCAACGCACTCGTTTACAACCTATTGCTGCATGAATATTTGCATGCGCTGGGCGATATGTCAGAAACTGGCGTCAGGCAGCAAGTAGTTGAAGTGGCAAAGAAATGCTTCGGCGAAACACACATAGCCACAGTTGTTGCTCAGAAATCGCCATGGATTCTACTTAAAGACATTCCACTTGGACCTATAAATGCGCCCAAACGTGTGATGGAGATCGTTAGGGATTTTGAGAAAACAGACAAATACATAGTATAATTTTTCCATTGTCTCAGAGAAAAAGGGTTAGGCTAAGAAGCCTTAAGAATCTGTTTCTTTTTTGATGTTTTTGGGTAATCGTACGATGAATTTTGTTCCGTTTCCCTCTTGGCTCTCGAAAGAGACGGTGCCGCCTAACGCTTCAGCCATCCGCTTAATTACGGCTAAGCCAAAGCCCTGCCCCTTCGATTTAGTGGTAAACATGGGTGTAAACAATTTGCCTTTTACTGCTTCGGGAATACCTACACCCGTGTCTTCAACGGTTATCACGTTTTCCTCTGTTTTCTTGTCTTCGCAGGTACCTATAGCCAATTTTCCTCCTTTAGGCATAGCTTGAACTGCGTTAGTAATCAGATTATACATAATTCGGTTTATGAATGCGGAGTCAGTGACAATTTTTCTGGCATATGATTCCACCTTAACACTTACTTTGATGTTCTTGGGTAAACCATTCTTTTCCAACAAACGGTCGATTATGTTTTTCACGTCAGTTTCTTCCATATGGGGTTTGAGTGGTCTAGCAAAGTCCTGCAGGTCAGCGACAATCTTGTTGATGTATTCAATGTTCTTTTCAACCTCACACAGACTCTCCAAAGCGTTCTTTTTCTCTTCACTATCGGGGATTCCCATTAATTCTGTTTTGGTCAAGTAGACATCACCAGTTATGGCTTGCAGTGGATTGCGGATGTCGTGCCCAACCATGCCTGCAGTTGCCCCAATAGCAGCAAGTCTTTCTGAATCTCTCAACTGTTTAGTCCGCTCACTTACAAGTCTCTCCAAGTTTCTGTTGGTATCCTCAAGTGCCTTTTCTGCTGCCATCCTTGCTGTATAATCTTCTATAAATGAAAAAACAGAAGCCATTTTCCCGTTTTCATCGAGCAAGACTGAATTGTACCATGTGCAGTAGATCACTTTTCCATCTTTAGTGATGTTTCTGTTTGATGATACGACCTTGGTTTCACCACTGTTCAACCGCCCCATAGTTTTTTCTACTATGGAAATATCTGGCTCGTAAATCATGCGTAGATCCATTAGTGGTTTGCCAACAGTCTCTGAAGCGGTCCAACCGAATATTTTGGCAGCATCTCCAGTCCAACGTGTAACAACAAAATTGCGATCCCACTCAACCACCGCAAGAGGAGTGTTCTCCGTATGGAACCTTAAGCGTTCCTCGCTTTCTCTTAGTGCTTCTTCAGCCTTTTTGCGCTGTGTAATATCCCTAAATATTAACACGACACCGGTGGTTTTGCCTTCTTTATCCTTTATAGGTGCTCCACTATCATCAATTGGAACTTCAGTTTTATCCTTCCTAATTAAAACCGTGTGGTTCGCAAGTCCGATAATCACGCCTTTTTCGAGAACTTTGGTAACTGGGTTTTCAACTTCAAGGCGGGTTTGCTCGTTAACGATGTTAAAAACTTCGGGTACAGGTTTCAGCGAAGCTTCATTAAGTGACCAGCCAGTGATTTCCTGAGCAACACCATTCATGAATATGACTCTACCCAAAGTGTCAGTAGCGATGACGGCATCGCCGATGCTCGCTAACGTAGTTGCCCAACGTTGCTCGCTTTCTCTAAGTGACGATTGCGCTTGTTCAAGGTCCATTTTGGAGGCGGTTACGTTTTTCAGGCTCGAGGTCATTTGATTGAAAGCCTGTGAGAGTTCAGTTATTTCGTTTTGTCCTTCAATTTCTATTGAGTAGTCAAGGTTTCCAGAACTAATGTTGTTGATTCCACTTTGGAGTTTACTGACAGATTTTAGTGTTCTGCGGAAAACCATTAGGTAAATAATCAATAAGAAAGCACCAAAAGTCACTACAAGCGACACAATAAGCAGTATGTTTGTGTCGTTTACTTGATGGGCTTGGTTGTCTAGGGAATTCGACAGTTGAGAGGAATCTGAAGCAAGTGCCTGACTTTGAAGTCCCATGTTGCTCCATCTCATTTGGAATGCGGGGTCAATCCGAACGCTTACTGTTCGGGAAGCGTTTTGTAAATATGCAGTTACTTGGACAAAAGTTTGATTCAAGTTATTTAAGTCTCTTTCAATGTTGGCTGTTAATGCTTGTTGCTGTGGATTATTGTTTTTTAAGTTTGATAAATCGTTGAATAGTGAGGAGAGTGTGGTATTCCATTTTGGAAGCTGCAGATCATCCTCTTGGTAGAGAAAGTAATCGATTGATATACTGTTTAAGCTGCTTGCTGAACGTTCAATTTTGCTAGATGTTTCTTCTTGAACACCGAGTTGCGCAACTTGCTGTTCCGTATTGATTACAGAAGCTGCAATTATAAGCAATATTACGCTAAAGACAACGATGCATATTATGAACTGACTTTTTATTTTCATTTTTTCACTACTTCACCGAAATTATGTTCGCAGATTCGGGTTTTTGCAGACATTAACCCATTCAAGTATTTATTATTAAGGAAATTTTGAACAGATCCTTGGTCGATTATGTTGTTGCTGATTTTCCATCTTACCGTGTTTTCCAAAGCAGAAACATGCGATTGATCCAACGAGAGAGAAAACTGGTTATTCGCCCACTTAGCTAAAAATATTTTGCGTTTAGGTCGACTCATTGACACCAATCGCTTTAGACTCATACGCCTTTACGTAAATATAAGAATTATTCAAAACACATGTTTTGGTTTTCTGCAGATTTGCATTAGAAACTCAAGGTGTCAATTATTCAGCGTTTTTTAAGTCGAGAAGATTCAAAGCTTAAATGGAACAACCCCGTTTCACTTCCCAAAGAGGCAAAACCAGTTGGCTATCGAAAGGATATGCGACGGCGACAACGTTCTAATCTACTTGGATGCGCGTCGAACTTACATGATAAAGATGCAGGCAGGACAAACCTTCCACACCCACAAAGGCTACATAAAACTTGACGAGGTAATTGGCAAAGAATATGGGGAACCAATCAAAAGCAGCCTAGGTATCTACTTCGCCACCCTAAAACCAGCCTTAACCGATTACATCATGAAATCTAGTCGCAACACCCAGATAATATACCCTAAAGACGCCGCATTAATCGTTATGTTCAGCGGCATTGGACCGGGAAGTCGCGTGGTGGAATCAGGCACAGGCACCGGATCCCTGACTACGGCGTTGGCACATTATGTTGGATCAACGGGGAAAGTTTACACTTATGAACTACGTAGTGAATTCCAGAAAAACGCCGCAAAAAACCTCCAACGCTCCAAGCTGATTGATCATGTAGAAATGAAAAGCGGCGATGTCACAGTTACCGGGTATGAAGAACGAGACGTTGACGCAGTAATTTTGGACCTTGCAGTTCCCTGGCTCGTTGTTCCACATGCATATACAGCCCTTAAACCGTCAGGCGTAATCGTCTCCTTTAGTCCAACAATTGACCAAGTCGTGAAAACCACTGAAGCGCTTAAGGAAAATGGATTTGTTTTCATCGAAACAATAGAATGCTTGATGCGTACCATGCAGGTTGAACGAGGAAAAACTCGACCTAACACAATGATGACTGGACATACAGGCTACATTACCCACGCCCGAAAAATCCTAAAGCTTCCAACCCAGGAAACCCAACAAACGCTACCACAAGAACAGCCAACAGTAGAACAAGAGCCTTCAGAGCAAGAAGAAAATATTGAAGAGTTGGCAGAATAAGAAACTGCTTAAACTTTATCTTTAACTTTCCTTTTTGTCGACTCAGGCATGGGCATGCTTAACTGCCACACGGCCTGCTTTAGTTGTTCGCTCTTTTCGCCGCGTGTTAAACCATAGTATGTGCCTAAGATCTTACCGAAGTATGGAATGATAAAGTTGTCAAAGGTTTTGTAGAGAAGTGGGTTGGATATGCGATTTTCCAGGAAGGTTGGTTTCCAGATTTTAATGTTGTATTCCCAGCATTTGATGAAGAAGTCCCATCTTGCTTTGGATAGTGAATCCATTTCTGCGCCTTTCTTGTTCATCAAGACGCAGTTTTCAAGTGGCACAAAGAAGAGGGGAACATAGAATGCATTGTAACCTTTGAGTTTATCCATCAACTCAAGCGTCTGTTGCATATCTTCTTCTTTTTCCTCAGGCAACCCAATGATCAAGGTTGCTAACGGGTACCAATCGTTATCGTTTAGGATGCCAAATGCGTTGGTGACTACGTCTTGCCATTGTTCAGGCTTAAAAGGCAACATTTTACCCGCCATATACTTCTTCATTAGACGTGGACTGCCCGTTTCAACGCCAGTCTCAGCTGTGATAATTGGTTTCTTACCAAATGAATACCAACTTTTCTCGATGAGGATTTCCGCAAGTTGCTTGACCATCAACGGATCATGCCAAACTGGAGCTAACGACATATGTGAAGCTTGAATGCTCTTCACACCAGGGTAGTCTGCAACGCTCTTTACGAGCTTCACAACCGCTTCGCGATCAGGAATAAATCTATTGCCAGTTGCGCCGTATATGAACAGGTCTTCTGTGATTAGAGTTATATGGTCACTGCCCTGAGCGGTGCTGAGGGCAACTTCCTGCATAATTTTATCAAGCGGCACATCTACCTTGTTTTGCATTGTCGGAGTGCAGAATTGGCAGTTCCTGCCGCAGCCCTTTGAGATTTCCACGGCACCATGAATCGCTACGTTTTTTGTTAGGGGCATTTCTTGGTTGTAGTTCCAGTTGTTTAAGGATTCATCAGCTTTTACGATGTGGGGGATAGGTTCGCCGTTTAATGCTTTCTTGAAAAGTTCCACGATTGGTGCTGGTCTGCCTCCGATTAGGACGCAATCAATGCCATAGTTATCTGAGACATGTTTGCGTTCTAGTTGCCATGAACCGAAGCCTCCGACGATGATTTTTGGTTTGTATTTCTTGATAGCTGGATGCATGATGAGCTTGCGGAATTCTATGGCGTTCATGGGTTCGCCGCCGCCGACGATTGAGGAGTATGTTTTGCTTACGTAGCCCATTCCTGTTGGATCCATGCTGGATATGCCTACAACTTTGGTTTCTGGGCCGATGAAGTTCTGCAGGTCATCAGGGTGGACAACTGCGATGTCCTGCTGGGAAAAGCCATTTTGCAGAAGCATGGATTCTACTTTTCTTAGTCCGTATGGTGCGAACTTTGCTTGCCCGTCGGGTTTGCGTTCAGTGGCTGGGTAGAGTGTTTTTCTAACGTACGATAGTGGGATGGGACCTTTTCCAAAGCCTCCTGCGAATGCGATGAATGGATTGTTGAAAAAGTCGCTCATTTCTGTAGCGGATGCGGTTAGAACTATTTTCCTGCCCAATACTGCTGATGCCAAACCTGTCTCTTCCTCACGAATAGAGTAAATGATTAGTCCATAGTCCTTTTAAGAATTACTATCGCTGGTATGTCGAAGACCTAGGAAATTAACCGTAAAATGCAGTTTTAACTCAACCTCTACCTTATTTACCTCTTCGGTAATTACTTTTGCATTAACAATATTTGTGCTTAGAGAATAGCCAGAGGAATCTGCAAAATCAGCGTACCTTTAACTAATAAAAAAATTCATCTTCTTTCCGAAATTTCACTTCATAGTTGTTGGTTCTTTAATAAATAGGCAATAGAGAGGTAATTCAGCATCTTTGTGTTATTATCGAAAAACGATCCCGGATAAATTTAAGCTGAGAATTGGAGGCTCTTACGATATAACAAAGTTTGAGCTTTTAAGAATAGTTTTTATGCTCTTAAGTAGGTATTGAGCAGTTGCCAGTAGAAGTTTTCGGCAGAATCGCTGTCAATACTTTCCTTACATTTCTTAACGGAACAGTGTTTTAGTTATCGTGGTAAGTTAAACCGAGTTTTTTTTGTTTGGTGTATTTGTGTACTTCTTGTGGATGCCATTGATCCTCACTACTCAATGTTTATTAATACTTACGACTCATGATAAAAGTCGGGGAATTCTGTGATCAACATTAAAAAAATACCCTACACAGCAATAATCGCGCTAACAATAACCGCGCTTGCTCTAACATTAACAACTGCTGCAATTCTCAGCAATAATCAAACCGTTCCCCTAAATGGAGCAGTATCAACAATAAACGTAGTAAACCTAGGCGATATACTCCGACAGCGCTTGCACCCAAACCGTTACAGCCCTAAACGTTGGAACACTTAGCCCAGGCGGCATAGCAACCCAAACAGTATATATCAAAAACACAGGCAACATCCCAGAAACGCTAACTATGACTACAAACAACTGGGCTCCAAGCGGCGCAAGTTCCTTACTAACATTAACCTGGAACCGACAAAACAATGTCCTAAATGCAGGAGCATCAATTCAAGCAACTCTAACTCTAACAGTAGTATCAAACGTGGGTAGCTTAACAACTTTCAGTTGCGACGTAACACTCACAGGCACACAATAGATACCTTCAATTGTGGGTTACTATTCGGAGAGAAAAGCAAATACGAGGTCAACTTATGTACCTGCCAACCTCCGATGCTGATCAATTCTTTTTTTAGCTTACTGGAGTTTTTTTCTTGTAGGCTGTGAAAGCAACGATGCATGCTGCGGGGGAAGTTAAGGTGCCGTATTGGTATTCTGGAAGAGAAACGCTGTAGTAATAGAGAGAAGTTTAGGTTTGCAGTCATTGTGCCTACCCAGTTGCCTGCTAGGGTGACGGTTTCGTGGAATCATTCTTCTATTAGGATTATTTTGCAGCTGTATGTTTGCGGGTTGTAGATTTACTTGTCCTTGTGGGCGTCTAAGCGATCAACTTAAAGTTTTTCCCTTTTCTTTTTTCTCTGTTCACGGATCGCAAAGTCGTATAGTCCTATTTACTCCGTGTTCTAATTCGCTTTCCAGAATTGACTCTTATATGATAATCTGAACATTCACATGGTTTCAAATATGAAACTTTTTGGTTAAAAAATTGATTGGGAATCCAAAAAAATAAAGATCAATTACATGTGATGTATACATGTGCATATTACGTAGTCAAATAAATTTAGTCGCTTCTTAGGCAAACTATGCTAAAGAGAAAAAGAGCGAAAGCGAGACTGTTGTTGCCGATGGCTATTTTCATCTGGTTAATTGGATGGATCATACTCGTGTTAGGGTCAAAGAAGGAAATTAATAGGAAAAATAGTTATTCCCCACCCGAGTCGTCACATGGAAAAGATGTAATCTTCATTATGTCTGTTCCGAGTAAAAAGTAGCAGCATAGTGTAAATTTAATTTTGAAAGCAAACTAAATCATTAGTCAAATCGCAAGTGCATTAAGTGGTTATTACGATTAAGCCTTTGACCTTAGCTCCCAAACTCCTTGGGGAGTTACAATATTGAGCATCTTTGTAGAAGAAGCAGCCATGGCAATACATACAACTGTGGAGAGCCAAACTCCATAATATCTATTGACTAATCAGTCTTATTAAGACTTAATACTCATACTATCAGACGTAATTGACTAAAGATAGAACATACTCAGTTGATACGTGGTCTTTGCTATCTTACTAGATTGAGTTTTGTCGGAAAAATATGAATTACAAAAAATGATGGACTTTTTCAAGCTTATGGTGTTGGCTTTGGTTGTTGGTCTTTATTTTCTTCGGTTGTGATTTCTTCGATTGGTTTTGGCGGGGGTGTTGTTGCCATGGTCCAGCCTATCCATGCGCCTATGAACAAGATAGCTATGAATGCGACAAATACTGGGATGGCGATGAGCCAAAATTGTACGGTGGCTGCTGTGCCTATGTTGAGCCAGGGTTTAACTAAGTCGTTATAGCCGAATAATGTGACTAAGTAAGCTACGGCTACGAGTACGCAGACAATTAGTATTGCTCCACCTATTGCTCGATCTTTACTCATACTTTTTTCACCACCTAAAGCAAGAAGAATATAACTTTAACGATTATTTTACTAACATATTAACTGTATTCTTTTTTCAATACTATGTAGATTTTGTTCGAGATTTTTGTTCAAAACGCCTTAGTCCTCTCTTAAGATCTATTAATCCAGCAGCATTTGGCTTTTAGTTTTTTCCTTCATCTACCTAAAAAGGTCCTTTTTTCGGGTGTATTATGCTTCTTCAGGTCTTCGTTTTAAACGTTTGACTGCTATTACTGTGTAGATTAGTATAATTTCAGGAACAGTTAAGGCGATGGCAAACAGCGGGTTAATTGACGCTGCTTCGGACGTTTTTGGTATAGTAAATTGAATTTGTATTTGATGCGTGCTAAATTCTGTAGTGTACCATACGTAAAAGTTGTCAGTGTCTTCCGTGTAACCCTGGTTTGGAGTTGCTTGGTCATCGATGAAAACGACTGGATTTGTACCGTAGGTTATGGCTTCTTTTGGAATAGTTATGTTGCTAAAACCTGTAGATCCATCTTTACCAGTTACTGTGAATGACACTGCTGTCGACGTATCAGACTCGTTTTTCATTATCGCAAGATCAGAAATCTGAGTACTAGTTATGTTTCCGCTGAGCGCAAGATCAACCGTTGCACCGCTGTCTGTGGTAGCTTTCACTGTCGTTTCTGTTGAAGTAGGAGATGGCGTAGGAGTCGGAGTTGAAGTAGCTGGAGATACTGTTGGCCGTGGCGTTGTCATCGGATTTATCGTTGAGGTTGGAGTCTCCGTTGGTGTAGGTTCTGGTGTGGGTGAAGGAGTCGGAGACGGAGTGGGTGTAGGCGTGGTAGTTGAGGTTGGTTCTGGAGTTGGGCTTGGGCTCGGTGAGGGAGAAGGAGTTGGGGTCGGAGTTGACGTAGGCTTTGGAGTGGAGGTTGGCGAAGGAGATGGAGTTGGCGAAGGAGATGGAGTTGGCGAAGGAGTTGAGGTTGGCTTTGGAGTTGGACTTGGAGAGGGGGAAGGGGATGGTGTAGGGGTAGGCGTTGCGGTTGGAGATGGAGAAGGCATAGGGGTGGGCGTTGGGGTTGGCGTAGAAACAGGAGCATCAATTGTAAACGGAGACGTGGCACTAGTCAAAGTACCCGATCTAGCAGTCAACGTGTGCGTACCAGTACCAACAGCCGTGCCCTTATAGAAGAAACTAGCATTGCTTGAACCGGAAGGAATCGTAATCGAGGTGATCACATTTGTACCTGCAACATTAGAATAGAACACACCAGTGCCCGAACTCCTCAAAGTAACAGTGGTAGTTCCAGTAGTAACAGGAGCACTAGATGAATTCTGACGTTGGACAACAATTGCAGCCGAAACAACATTAACAGTCAGAGTCTGGGGTGCACCAGAAGAAAACACCAACTTTGTGGCGCTAACTTGAGCTGCTGCTTGCAAATTAACAAATGCACAGAATAATAACAAAATTAGAAACGCGAATAACAGGATTTTTAGGTTCTTCATTTCTTTTCCCTCTAAATTTTTCGTTACTTTGAGTTTTGATCTATTTGGAACTCATTAACATTCAAACGGCAATAGAAGTTGAGTTGAATTGATTTCTTTGCAAATCGGACAAAACAATAGTCACAGCTTAGAAAAATCCTTAAACCCATGTGAAATCAAAAATCTGTTGGATCAAATTTCCTATAGGCGTTTTGGTTTTTGTCTTTCCATTAAAAATTTCTTGTTCAAACGCTTTAGCCATTTTCCAAACGACATTATCGATAATTCCATCAGTTCTCTATAACTAAATTACCGATCTCACTGGTCAATTACTCACACGATGAAAAATCGATCTAATCTGTTGTGAGATATAAGTACATGAATACCATGCTTGCCAAAAAAGTGATTATTCCTAAACTTACAAAAGTAAAAAACGGTATCCCATCTATGAAAAGACTGTACACTGGAACATTACTAAAGATTATTCGGCTAGCGTCGTATAGCCAGAGCAGAAAAGTGTATGCCCAAAGCGTTAAGAGAAAAGCTTTCTTTTTCCTCAATTACTCACCCTACTTTTATAGATTGCATCCTACGGTGATTATTAAAGATTTTAACGATAACCTGGGAAAATAGGACCTGGCACACTGCACTCTTAGTGTCGGCTTTGTTTAAGCGATAATGATGAGGGCAGTTTACTTTTGATGTTCTAATTTAAGCTGGAGAAGAGTAATTTTAGAAATACTTATTTAGTTACTGTCAAGAGAGGATTTATTATGATTCAAATTGATGACTGGATGGTCATAACAGGTTTACTTGCTATTTTTTTGGCTTCCGCACTTTACTTGGTATACTTCATAATAACAAAAAAGTTGTTCGCGCAAGTGTCTGAATTCCAAAAGGTAATCAACCCAAATGAAGACATGACTGTTTCTTCAATTGAAGGATCCGGAATCATTAAGAAGGTTGAAATGAAAACAACCCAAAATGATAAAGCATCGATAATCCTGATCGTAGATAAAAATAGATTTGTTGATCTTAGTTATAGCAAAAAAACGATTAGTCAAGCTGGAAATTTGGCCGCTTTAGAAGAGACCTTGGATTTTGAGATAAACCTTGAGAAGAAATTTGAAAGAGATTTTTCGATATTTTTCCATAACAGTAGTGATAAGCCAGTTCATTCAAAAGGAAAGGTCTACTATGAAATTAGAAAGCCGCTCAAAACTACCTTGGGCGCAATCCTTTCGGAGCTTCGTTAGAATTTTTGAGCCTTATTTTTAGCTTTTGTAGCTTTTTGATTTTGGGTGCTTTGGCTTTTTCTGATGTGTATCGTTTAACACCAGTACTCAATATTTATTAACACTTAATACTTATGATATAAAATCGGGGAACACGTTGGAATACAAGAAACCTTCCAAAACAACAGCAACCACCTTCTTAATAACAGCAAAACTTCCAACAACCCCAATCCTAAATCCAGCCAAACCATCCACCTCAAAATAATAACAGTAAACCTGGTTGACCAAGAGCGCTTAGAATATGAATAACAAGATTTTTGCACTAACAACTTTGGCAATATGCATCGGATTGCTACTGGCAGGCATGCCAGCTAACGCGGGTCAACTTGAAAAAAATGCAACTTTATCCATCAATGGAGTCATTCAACAACCCTCAACAACCCCGTCTCCCACTCCATCCGCCTCACCTACTCCAACACCCACACCAACTCCAACTTCAACGCCCACTCCAACTCCCACACCAAGCCCAACCACCTCACCTTCTCCCTCACCAACTCCAAGCCCAACTCCCACAACAACCCCAACAGCCTCTCCTACTCCACCTCCAACAACACGCTACGACAACAATGCAGTCTGGCTTGGAGAAGCTAACGATCCAATAGGCACAAATGTTACAGGCGTGGTTTCAACTCTTATTGCTAATCACGTAAAATATGCTGTCATTATGGTGGGTTACTGGAATGCTGCAAATCCATCAGCGCCAACTATAAACCCGCATTTTCATCCTTTATCCTATTACTCCTCTGTTTGTACCACTCTTAAAAACGCTGGAATCATACCGATAGCTTGGGTCGAAGGAGGTGTTGGTTGGGGTGAAAGTGTAGGCACTCCTAATGTTACACCTGCAAATTACGCCGCTTATAATGCCCGTATTGCAGAAGTTATGGCTCTTGGTTTTAGCGGTTATAGCGAAGACATTGAATCTTGGACTGGAACACAATCACAGTACATAGCTTACCTTAATCAACAATACACTTTTCTTCACGGGATGGATAAGCTTTGCATGCCTGCTGTTTCATCAAACAATGGCGGCAACAACATCAACAGATACCTTCATGTAGATTACATTTTGTCTATGTTCTATTGGACTTCAAGCTTATTCGAACAGCCTGACGCTGATATTTATTGGCAGGAAGAGTTTGGTTTAGACGCCTATCACTCAACTTTCGGTTCTCCTGGCTCACCCATCATTTTTGGGCTCGACGGCGTACAAGGTAACCAGAACCCAATGAGTTGGCAGCTATCCCAGCTCTCTCGTTGCCTCAACAGTTACGGTTCAGATAATTTGTTCAGTATTTGTCTTTGGTCATACGACTTCATGAACAATGCGGACTGGAACA
>CAVUAM010000018.1:0-15770 GCA_963739495.1 Candidatus Bathyarchaeota archaeon
CCCCTGCACCAGTCAGGAACAACCGAATTTTGAGGATGCCAAACGCATACTTGTAATAGGAGGATTTTCTCTGTTTGCGTATAGTACTCGGCAAATTGTCGAAATGACAACCAAAAAGAAATTATGGGCTAGCAAGAAATGTATTGGTTATTTTGGCATAAAAAATAGAAAATTACTTAGTTTAGGGATAAATGTGGATGCTTAGAAACGGTTTTGTTGGGTTTAAGATTAAATTTCCATGAACAAGAAAGTGATTGATAGGAAGGCTTAAAAAAACAAATCAACATAAAGCTAGAGGAGAAAAGAAATTTGGATAAACACAGCGACAATTTATTTAATCTTGACTTTTTAGGAGTAGATTTTTTGGTTTTAGGTGAAAATAAATGAAAGATTTTAAATGTCCAGTTTGTGGTGGATCAACTGAAAAAGTTTGGGAAAATGCAACCAGAACAAGATTTGGAATGAGATGCATTAACGGTCACGAAAACACGGGTAACAAATCGGGTGGTTCAAAACAGTATCCTGTAATTCTTGTTTCAAGCGAAGAGCTATAGTTAAGAATAGACGCTTTTTTGCTGACAACATTCATCGTTTTCCTTTCAACTAATTCCATAAATAGCTCTCTTTATGTCACTCTAAAAAACTTCAGAACGTTTTGCCCATTTTTTTAGGCTTAACTGTTCTGTTAAGCTGTGGGTTTAAAGCATGTATAGTGCACGTCCGCCGTGATAGTTCAATAGGTTTAAGCCTTAACTCTTTTTTTGTTATAGTCTAGTTGTGACAACTAGCGCTTATTACCTTAAACTAGCTTCCATAAATATGCGGATTAACCTTGGTCCTCACGTTTTATAAAACCCGGTTCCGGCTTGGAATCTAAGGTTTCAGTCAGGATGCAAGGTCTAAAGTCCGCTTTTCTCCTTATTCTAAATGATACTTTATTACAACAAATAATTCAATTTGCTGCTTCAAATAACGAATAACAAATTAAAGTCATATGGTTGTTTATCTGCAATTTGTTGGGGGGCTAATTCTGAATTTTTTTAAAGGATGTTTTGTTTACTGAGGGCAAACGTGGAGAGCGGCATAGGGTTCGAGACAACTCTGATCCAGAAATACCAGAGAGTGTGGCTTCTATCTTTTGTAATAAGTGGTGAAGTTCGAGTTTGCTTTGAGTAAATAAGGTTTGAAGATCTGTTAAACCTGTTTTTTCTTACCTTTGTTTCTCATTGCTTTAATGCCAATGGTAAAAGTTTTGGCTTTTCCAGTTAGTCCTCCTTTGAAGCTGGCAGTAACCATTTCCCTATAATCTTTTTTAGATATTGGGGCATCACTAATGGTTTGTATGGTCTCAGGAGATATTATTCCATTAATTACCTCAGCACCTGCTTTTCTAATCGCTTCAATGTTGTTATCAAGTAAATGTGGAACGTTTACTACTCCAGCGGAGGGCATTAGAACTTCGCCTGCCCAAGTTAATCCAATGTGCATCATGATCTTCTTAAAATGTTGACTAATTAGGGTAAAATTCTCCATATCTGGAAAACCACATGACGAAACCAAGACCCCTTTTGCCTTAGGTGTAAATCGCTGGGGGGATTAGTTATCCCATTATCCATTAAAATTTGGGAATGTTCCGCGTTAATTAAGAATCTATCTATTACATTTTTTACGGTCGCGGGAAAACCAAAAACATACACTGGTGCAGCGATGATAAAGTAGCCGCATTTTTTGTAAATATCGTATATTGATTGAAAATCGTCTTTCTGGATGCATTCACCTTTGTTCTTTCCTTGCCAGCAGCTCCAACAGCTTGTGCAGGGTCCAATCTTCATTTTATGGGGGGTAAAACTTGTGAACTTCCACCTCACCCATTCCTTCAAGCAAGGTGTCTAACATTTTTCAGTGAAAGAGGGACTTCTAAGAGAACCCGATATTGCCAAAACCGTAGGCGCCTTTTTTTCAGATATCATCAGTTGCCACCCCAGTTTTCATGTATTTCTTTGTTCAACAATCTTTAATTGTTGATTAAAGACTTTTCTTTACTGCGTTAGGCTGCTCTGGTTTATGTTCTGCTATTACTGGTCGGTTGTCGCTTAATCGTCTCGAATAATTGGCAAGTTGGGATATTAGAAAACTGCCTCTTTAGACAAAAAGAAGACTTTCATCACAATGATTCTAGGAAGAAAAGATGGAAATACGGTTGACATCTTCACGGCACAGTGGGTTTGAATCCCCCTTCCCTTGCACCACCACCAAGTAATTGATCAACGCTTTAATCTTCTAGAACCTATATTTAGGCTGAGAGAGATGAATAAGAAAGCAAAACTGTTGGCTATTGGAGTTGCTATTCTGATAGCTGTAGTTGTAGGAGCGTTTTTTGTTCAAATGGTTCAAAAACAACGAAGTTTTATCAGAGTTGCGTGTGTGGGTGACAGCATAACGGAGGGGTCCGATTACCCCAGCGAGCTTTGGATGCTTCTTGGCAGCAACTATACAGTTGGCACCTTTGGGCAGGGCGGAACAACAGTTTCGCTTGATGCTCCGACACCCTACATGCAGCAGGCAACGTTTCAGGAAGCTAAAGATTTCCAGCCAGACATAGTAGTCATCATGTTAGGAACCAACGATGCCCTGCCCGCCTTCCAAATATACAACGCACACTTCGTAAAGGATTATCTGAGAATAATCAGCGAATTTCAAGCACTCCAAAGTAAACCACAGATATGGCTTGTTTTGCCGCCGCCAATTTTTCATGACGGAACGGGATTAAGCACCGAATTCTTTAAGCAAAATATAATTCCTAAAATTCAAGAAGCTGCAAACCAAACAAACCTCCCAACCATCAATGTGTACGTAGCTTTAGCCAACCACCCCGAATGTTTTCCTGATGGTGTCCACCCAAACACCGAGGGCTCCAAGCTAATTGCACAAGAAGTCTACAAGGCGTTAACTTTAGACTAAAATAAATAGAATTGGTCGAAGAGCTGTCCTATATTCCTCTTTATGGTTGAACATGAAGAGAATCAAGTAGTTTCAACCTAAAATTTTATATGGATTAGAACCCTTCTCTCTGAAAAATTGCGTTTCAATGAGACGATGCATGCATTTAGGCGAACAGACGCATGAATAGAAGAATAAAACTGTTAGCAATCGTGGTTGCTGTGATGATGGCCGGTTCAGGCATGGCGGTTTGTACTGTAATTGCAATAGACTCCGCGCCCCACCCCATTCGTGTTGCCTGCTTAGGTGACAGCATCACCCAAGGAAGTGGATATCCCGGCAGACTTCAGATCCTACTCGGCTCTAACTATACGGTGCGCAATTTTGGAGTCAGCGGATCCACTGTATCTTTAAACTCTACCAAGCCTTACATGAACCAGACAGCTTTCCAAAAAGCAGAGAGCTTTAAACCCCAAATAGTTGTGATTATGCTTGGGACCAACGATGCCAACCCGGAAATTGCTCAAAGCGAAGAGAATTTTGAAGCCGACTATTTCCAATTGATAAGATCTTTTGTTGAGCTTGAAGGGAATCAGACAGTTTGGGTCGTTAAATCGCCGCCGATTTTCAGCGAAAACTCAAGTTATAACAACACCTATCTTGTCGACACCGTACTTCCACAAGTTGACAATGTAGCAAGCCAACTGGATTTACCCACTGTTGATGTTTACAGCGCTTTCGGTAACCATTCGGACTATTTTATGGATGGTGTCCATCCGAATGCTGATGGTGCATCGCTCATAGCCTCCAATGTATATAACGCAATAACCCAAAATGGTTCTTCGCCGGAAGACAGTTTTGCCTATGGTCAGTAAAGGATTTCTTGAGAAATACTGCTTTTTGTTTGGGCTTAGAGTTTTTTAGGCAAAATACGCAAATTGTTAATAGCAAATCGCATAATAAGTAACTTAAGATGCTCAAGGAAACTGAGCTGCACCCAAATAATCAGGGTATAGCTCTTCCCGTTGACTTGATCCGCGCAGTTGCTGTAGTTCTGGTGATACTTCTTCACGCAGCCATTGAGCCAACTCCCAACACCGATATTATGTCTGCTCAGGGCATGCAACTTTGGTGGGCATCAAACATCTACAATTCAATATCCCGAACGGCTGTACCCTTATTTGTTATGTTAACAGGCGCCCTTTTGCTTCAACCAAACAAGGTAGATGAGCCACTTCGGGTTTTCTTTAAGAAACGTTGGAACCGAATCGGAATACCGGTGTTGTTTTGGGGCGCAATATTTTTTGTATGGGATTTCACCGTTAAAGGGCAGGCGTTGACAGTTGTTTCTATTTTGCAGGGTGTACTCGCGGGTCCTTACATTCATTTTTGGTACGTTTACATTTTGGTTGGATTATACCTAGTTACGCCGTTATTACGCGTAGTTGTAGCTCATGCCGATTGGAGAATCATACGGTATTTCCTAATTTTATGGTTCGTGGGTACAGGCATTAATTTCTATTCTGACACTTTCAGCTGCCATTAGCCCACAGGCACATTGGTTTAGAGACAGCGTCTTCATTTTCACTGGATTAGTCGGCTATTTTATTCTGGGTGCTTACGTTAATCGCTTGAAGTTCCGTAGATCACTTCTTTATTTAGGACTTGTATTGAGCTCTGTTTGGACTATAGTTGGCACATACATTCTGGAAGGTACCTTAGGCTCGGCCTATAGCCAATTCTTCCTTGACGCATCCAGCTTTAGCGTTATTGTCGCTTCAGTTACTCTATTCCTGCTTTTAGCTGCTATCCCCAACTCATCCGTTGAGATGAAGTTTCCCCGCGGCAGCCGCATATTAAAGGCTATCAGCCAGAACAGCTTACCGATTTACCTTTTCCATATAATTGTCCTTGAAGCGCTGCAGAAGGGGTACTTAGGGTTTAAAATAAGCGTAACAACCATAAATCCGATAATCGAGATTCCGTTGGTAACAGCGGTTACTTTACTGATTTGTCTTGCCATCCTCGTTCCATTAAAAAAGTTGCCTTATGTGAAAAGAATAGTAGGTTAAAACGGGGTAAATAGAAAAAACTTATCTTCAAAACTAGACAAATCGCTAACAGTCAGGTAGAAGTTAGTCGTGAAAAACCGATTGCTACCAACGTACAAATCGGGTGAAAGCAACTTTGACAGGGCTGTTCTTAAAAAATTTCTTATCGCGTACTATCCGCTCTTGAGTGTTTTAGTTGGTTTTATGCTAGTGTCGCTTTCAGTTGGACCATACCATAACGGTGACACGGCATGGGAGTATGATGCTGTTTCGGGTGTAACAAAATATGGCTTCCCCTACGCGAACAGTTCTTACTTGATTGATCAGCCACCGCTGGGGTTCTATGTTCAAGCAGGCTTCCTAACTGCTTTTGGCACATCGATTACCAATGGCACATTCCT
Organism: Candidatus Bathyarchaeota archaeon; assembly: GCA_963739495.1. Taxonomy (GTDB): domain Archaea; phylum Thermoproteota; class Bathyarchaeia; order Bathyarchaeales; family Bathycorpusculaceae; genus Bathycorpusculum. The sequence goes on from CAVUAM010000018.1 coordinate 5,393, forward strand.
GGTTACGTTGTTTGGCCTTGGATCCGTCATCTTGGTATATTTGATTGGTAGGGAACTCTATAGCCGGACAACAGGCTTTTTTGCGGCAGCGCTTTTTGCCTTTAGCCCATGGCATATTATCCTCTCCAGAACCTTCCTCATCGATGGAGTATGTTTATTCTTTAGTTTGCTCTCGCTGTTTATCGGAATAGTTGCAATCCGAAGAAATTCTTTCAAGCTTCTTTTTGCATCAGGAATAGTTTTTGCGGGTGCCTTCAGTACAAAACTGTACGCTATATTCATCCTTATTCCATTGTTTGCTCTCTTTCTTTATCATGGACCAAGAACCCTAAAGCGCACTGTAACTTGGCTGGCAGCTTTCTCCTTGCCGGCACTGGTAGCTTCTTATCTTTGGTACCAAGCAATTACGGGGATCGGGATGCTTTCAATTATTACACATGCTGACTTTGTAATCCATGAACCGACCAGCATTGCGCCAACCTACTTTTTTGTCAGCAATTTTCTTGTAAGTTATGGTTTAGGCTGGTTTTTTATTGACGCAACAATCTTGTCGTTAATCGCTTGTTTGTTGGTGAGACGTTATCTCCCCAAGTTTCTAGTCTTCGACGTGATCTTTGTTGCAGCTATACTCTTTGTTGTGGGCCTTAACACTTTTTTGGGCACAACCTTAGACCTTAAAGCACCTTACCTTAACGCCATAAAATATGATTATCAGGCCCTACCCTTCTTCTGCTTCTTAGCTGCATCAATAGTTACCAAGAGTCTCTCGCTCATTACCTCAGCCAAAACAAAACCAAAACTGAACAAATTGTTTTCCTATCTTATCGCCGTTGGAGGCTTAGTTCTGATCGTTGGGACGTTGCTCTACAACATGCGTTTTGTGAATTTGATTTCCGGATGGAATTATCTGCTTTTCAGGGTAGAACCAAACGTCAACTTTGGTTACTCTCTTTTTAACTCGGCTCCTCTTGGCGCAGACAGTGTTCTGATGGGGCTGCAGTTTTTGGGTTTCGTAGTTGCTTTGTCTGGGCTTGTCTGGGTAAGCAGGCGGAGAATTAGTTTTTTACTTAAACTTTCTCGGCAGACTCCCGATGAAAAAATGAATGCGTATCAACTAAAAAAAATTTTAAAACGCATGTGTCCATTGGAGTGGTATGAAAAAACTTTTTGCTTCCAAACATTCGAACTTTAACGGAGACGCGGGTAGCGTTTCTTTTAGCAGTCTGATACAAAGAACATTATATTGCACATATTTTGCGGGCTTGTTTTGGGGTTCGTAGACTTAGTTTGCAGACTTAGTCACGAACCCTAAACAGAAAAGCACCAGAAAAGGCAATTCGTCCTAGTTGTATCAACTGCTTATTTGAAAAATAGTTATTGTTTTTATTTATCGCCCTAAGGACCCATCCGGAGTTGAAGCTTCGGTCTCGCTTAGGGCTCAATAGTTGATCCAGCAACCCGCAGTAAGAGGGACCATTTTTGTCGATCTTTAAAACCCAAAGAAAGGTCTATGTTTCTATTGGCGCTCTAGGCATGGTTGGAGTTAGATTTTTGCCAAAAGGCTTTTCATAGAAAAAAGGAAAAAAGTCTTATGTACTTGATTTAGTCATACCTGATGGCGATGCAGCATGCAAAGTGATGCAGAAACAAAAATTAAACAAGACCTTTACGTCGAGATTCTTAATTTAGAACAGAATTACAAAGTGATTCAGGGTTTTATGGCGGGGAAAGATTATGATGTCTCAGTTATCGGCCAAAGCATCCAATCTTTCAAAGATAGCCTTAGCCGAGCTAGCGCATTTGTCCTTGCCCTCTACAACTTGAAAGGCAAAAGAGTAAACATTCCATGGGAACCGCTCTTCACCAACCTAGATTATGCGTTGGCGACTCTAACGACTGCGCCCAAAAGAGGGGCTGTCCAAGTAATCCTGGGAATGGCAAAAGAACAGATGGATCAAGTGTTGTCTTACTTTTCGGCATTAAAAGAATCACTCAAATAAACGAGCCCTAAGCAAGTAACGCTTATTTCCAGTATTTCCATTATTCAAGAGAACAATTATTGTCAAATAAAATATTCGGCTATATTGGCTTTCTTAGACGTTTGCGTTGTTGTTTCTTTGCTGGAGAAATAAGGAGTTAAAGAGCACTTAGGGCTGTATGAAGAGTTAAGTACAACCCAGACCAAACATTTGTGAAGAAACATGGCTTACCTCCGCGATGAAAACGAAAAACTCGAAATAGATTATCCTCTGGAGCAGATTTGGGCAGCTATCCCCGAAGTTGTTAAGGTTTTGGAGTGGGAAATTGAGGAGAAAGACGACTCCAAGCACACTGTTAAGTTGAAAACGAAAGGAGGGTTCATGGCTTATGGTTCAATCTTCCAGGTGGAGGTAACAGCCGTGGACGAAAAAACCACCCGCATGTCTATAAACGCTGAAACCCCAGTAACAACGATAACTTCGATCATTGATTTTGGCAGAACAAGAGACCGTATGGGTCAATTTATTGAAATGTTAGCGAAAAAGATGGAAAACAAGAAAACGCCTTAAGGTCACTCAAGTATCTGTGAACGCTTAAAGGCATACCAAGCAATAAACAGGAAAACAGCAATGTAAACGAACGCAACGCCTATTGAGCGCAGGGCAATCAGCGAAATGGGTTCGGTGTAGAGCAATGTTGGCGGTTGGGTTATGTTGAAGAGGTTTGTGTGGTAGAAGCTCACGTTAGCACTTGGATACAATATGGCTTTTATCATGTTAACGCCGATGGCGTCGGTTCCAGTCGAAGTAGAACTAAAGGTGTTAACCGTAATATTCTGAACCGTGATGTTTTGTCCACCTGCAATGTTCAAGGTGCCAGAGGCGCCGCTTCCAGGGATATAGTTTAGCACTCCCGGACTGGAAGATAATTGGGATACAAGCCCTCCGCCGATGGCTAAGGCAATAAACAACCCGAAAGCCGTCAAGAATGCAAGAAGAGAGTTTTTTGAAATAGCACCAGCAGCTAGAACTATGGCTACCCAAATGAAGGTACTCAATATGTCGCCAATTAACCCAAGAGGAACTAGGTATAGGCTGTTTTGTGGTCCATAAACGATTACTCCCCCGACGATTGAATAAACAAAAATAATCCCATAGGCTGCCAATATGATAATGAAGATGGCGAACAGTTTACCAAGAAAAACCATTGTTCTTGACACGGGCTTGGTTAGCAAAGGCACGATTGTTCCGCTTTCATATTCGCCTGAAATACTATTCATAGCAGTCACGATCGCGAAGAGGACGAAGGTTAAGTTTCCAGCGCTGAAGGATACGGCGAAATACGGGTTTGAGTTAATGTTGAAGAATGCTGGTAGCGCGAACTGTATGCTGGCAAAAACAAAAGCAAAGATGAGTGCGCCTATGAACCTTTTCTTGCGGATGTTCCAGAGCATTTCATAGCGTACAACTGCCCAAAAACGCATCATCCAACTAGGACGTTCATGTGCCATTACGTTTTGCCTCCTTCAGATTTACCGATTAACTGAATAAACACATCTTCTAAACTGTGCCCTTTGACACTCATTCCAACAATAATTCCGCCCGCTCCCGTAATAGCTTGTGAAACTGGCGCCCTAACATCATCACGCGTAGTCAACACAATATTTAGCATGTTGCCGTTTCGAGAGACATCTTTTACGTAGGGCAAACCCTTTATTACGCTGACCACAGCCTCACTGACATTAACCACTTCAACCTGCATTATGGCTGGTCCAGAAATCATGCCGGAAACGTTCTGCAGAGTATCCGAAACCAACGCTTCTCCGCGATTAATTATTGTTACATGAGTGCAGATTTGCTCTACCTCAAAAAGCAAGTGAGAGGAAACAAAAACAGTCATACCTTGCTTGGAAATGGCTTTAACAAGTTCTCTAACTTCAACCATGCCAACAGGGTCTAAACCGATGCTTGGCTCATCTAAAATTACAAGGTCAGGACTATTCAGAAGTGCTTGAGCGATGCCTATACGTTGCTGCATGCCTTTGCTGTATTTTCCAATAAGATCGTTCTCTCTACCCTTTAAACCTACAAGGTCTATGAGTTTGGGTATTTGCGCTTTAAGTTCCAGCTGACTCATCCCATACATTCGTCCATAAATGTCGAGAAGTTCAACGCCTTTAAGGTGCTTTGGGAACTTTGGCAGTTCAGGCATGTAGCCGATGCCTAATTTTGCGTCTGCTTTGTCAACTTGAACTTCTTGCCCGAAAACTTTAGCTGTGCCTTCACTGGCTTTCAACAAGCCAACTAGAATTTTTATAGTCGTGGTTTTTCCTGCGCCGTTTGGACCTAAAAAGCCGTGGATTGTGTTACGCTCAACTTTCAAATTGAGCTTGTTCACTGCTGTCAACGAGCCATATCTTTTTGTTAGGTTGTTGGTTTCGATGGCTAGTTCCATGAGCAAACGTCCTTGAAATGCTATTTGTTTAGATTTTGATATAAACTTAATGTTTTAGCAAAAATCTAATATGTCTTAGTAAACGCTTGATTACTGTATGATTCGAGCCGTTAACTTGGGTAACAACAGAGAAAACAATTCAACCTGAAGATCTTAAAGCGTTAAGTCTTTCGAATGTTTGGCTGGAGCTTGCTGATCCAACTGAGAACGAGCTACAAGCTGTTTCCGATGCAACGCAGGTGCCTGTTAATTTTTTGAGGTTACCCCAAACAAGCGGCGTTGTCGATATACGTTTAGAACAGGATTATGGGATTATCAATTTTCTGGTTTTGCAGGATGTTGTGTCAACAAAAAAGGCGTATCCTGTAGTCATGGTTTTTTCAAAGAACTTTCTAGTAACCGTAGCTAAGAAAGAAATTCAACCTATCGTTAACACGGCTAAAGAAAGGATGAGTAAAACAAAGATTGATCCTCCAGCCCAAGTAACATACTTCATCATTGATGAAATCGTGGCTAATCATTATATGCAGATTGAAAAGTTGGAAAACCTCACTGCTAAAATGGAAGAAGAAGTGGTTGAGAAAACATCCTCTGATACATTAAAGAAAATATTCAAGCTAAAGTCCAACATGATTAGCTTCAACAAGATCCTATGGTATGAACGGGGACTGGTTTTTAACCTAAAAAAATGCGATGACAACTGCATGGATGAAAAAGCCCGCAGCTTATTCGACAGCACCCACGAGGAATTAACAAGGCAAGTAGACATCGTTGAGACTTACCGAGAAATCCTCTCTGATGCCATAAACGTGTACCTGTCCGCTATCTCGAACAAAATAAATCTATCCATAAAAGCGCTAACAGTCGTTATATTTTACCTAACCATCGTTACTACGGTAACTTCATTCCCAAACACAGTCGCCACCTTCTTTGGGATCTCACAGTTCGGCAACACAAACATCGCCATAATCAGCGCAGTCTTACTGATATCCATTGTTTTGCCGTTGGTTTGGCTGTGGAGAAAGAATTGGCTAACGTCCAAGAGACTCGATTATCCATAGCCCTCGTCAGTAATAGAAAGTTATTTTTCCTCTTCGGTCAATATTGTTACAGCGATTGCAAATGACTAAACAACCCATTCCCACATACAAGGGCAGAAGTCTAGGCATAGTTGTGCTGACTGCTGCACAGATATTTATCGGCGTCATCCATGTTTTCTTTGGGTTGTTGCTCCTTGCTTTCGAAAACCTGTCGTTCTTACAAGGCACCATAATTTATGACGTTTATACAATAGCATTTGGATTGTTGACAGTTGTTTTCGCCGTTTTCATCTGGCAGGGCAAGAAGGCAGGGTGGGTTGGAACAATTGCAGTTTCGCTGTTTGTCATTGTTGCAGATTCGTTAACCCTTTTAGATTTGCCGAGCATCCCTGGGATACCAAAATTTGCAGGGTTTGGCGAGATTACGTACAGCATTTTGATTATAATTTACTTGTGCACCAGACAGGTTAGAGCGAAATATTTGGGTTAGCTTATCTTAGTGTTGCGTTGTTTGGGTAGCCTCTGCTTTCCCAGTAACCCAGGTAATCGGGGTTATCGGTTAACTCGATTCTAGTTATCCACTTTATCCATTTGTAGCCATATTGGCTTTCAGAAACCAACTGAAAAGGGAAACCACGTTCAGGTGGAATAACCAGCCCATTCATTTTGTAAGCAATTATTATGTTATGGCTTGTTATGTAGTCGAGAGGCAGCTCGGTTGAGTAGCCGTCCGAAGCATAAAAGATTGCTCCCACTGCACTGGAGTTAACGCCTGCCTCTTTAATCAAATCGTCTACAAGAATGCCTTCCCAGAGAATCTTTGCAGACCAGCCTTCTACACAATATAGGGTCACAATTTTTTGATATTTCTGAAAACTATTGGTGGCCTGATCGTAAGTGTAATCAATGGTCTTGTTTACTAACCCCGTTATTTCCAACTGGTATGTTGAAACGTTGATGTTTTGTGTTCCCTTAATGGCGTTTTCTCGGACGTCACCTATCGATGCGAGGTTTTCTCCCTGATAATCCCTAACTTCTCCAGGGTATAAGTTCCTGGATAGGTTTTGAGAGTAATAAACCGCCAAACCAAGCAGCGCAAAAAGCATCACAATAAGAAAAGCAGAAATTAGCTTGCTAAAACGTTTAGATTGCTCCATTAATCTTCAATAATAAAAAACAAAAAGCACGCTTTAAACATACCTAAAAAATAGCCAAAAATCATATCTTAAAATAATTTAAGAGGTTGGGGCCTTCTTCATCCAATCATGCGCTACTATCTCAGCAGTTCCTTTTTCTATAGCTTCAACAACCTGCTTTGCCACGTGCTCAGGCGGATCAGCTTTTGCCCAAGCTTCCTGCTCACCCTCGGAGTCGTTATTCTCCCAAGTCGAAGCTGCACCACCTTTAACTGTGTGCATTTCAAAATCTGTCGACGTTATGTAGGGATAGAGAACGCTTACGATTATGTTGTCGTCTTTAAGTTCCTCTCTTGCCGTCAAACTAAGGTGTGCAAGCGCCGCCTTCAACGCTGCATACGCGCCCATGTGCTCTAAGTGCATCAATGCAAGTCCTGAACTCACGTTTACAATTGCACCGCCGCCTTGCTTTCGCATAATCGGAATCACCTCTTGAATGGCAACTAGCTGCCCGAGGACATCTAAATCAAAAAGATAATGGAAAACCGTTGGGTCAATCTTCTCAACAGGCACATCGTAGCCTTGACCAGCATTATTGACCAAAATATCTATTCGCCCAAAATGCTCGTATGCCTGCTTAACCATCTTCTTGACTTCCACAACATTGGAAACATCAGCGGCAATGGCGATAGCGTCCGGAAGCTGCTTTGCAAGTTTAATAAGTTTATCTTTTGAGCGGGCAACCAGAACAAGTCTGGCGCCTTTCTGGGCGAGCAGTTTTGCTGTAACCAATCCGATGCCCATAGATGCGCCTGTTACGATGGCGACTTTACCTTTGATTTCCGTTAGAAATCCCCTAATCTATTTTTTTGAGAATTTGCGCTGGACGTTTTTCGGGTGCCTTGGGAAAGCCGCCTTTGGGGTAACCGAAGACTATTGCGGCGTGGACTTCGTGGTCGCTGGGGACGCCGAGTTCAGCTTTAACTTTGGGGTCATTTGCTAATCCAACCGCGGTGCCTATCCAGCAGCTGCCAACGCCCATTGTGAAGGCTGCAAGCATCATGTTCTGCGCGGCCATGGAACAGTCGTAGATTGCATAAGGCGATTTTATTCCAGAAACAAAAATCAGCAGAGGCGCGTTGTAGAAGATGTTGTAGCTGGGGTCGGATAACCGCTTCTTTAAACCCATCAAGCCCTCGTCGCCGACATCAGGCAGCATTCGAATCAACGCAGGCTTTGCTGTGTCGGAGAGTTGCTTCATTAATTCTTTATTGGTGACTATTGTGAATTTCCAAGGTTGAACGTTGATGGCTGAAGGTGCGTAAGTTGCCGCTTCAAGCATTGTTTGGATTGCGGATTCAGATACGAGTTTGTCTTCAAAACTGCGAATCGCTCGCCGCGATTTTATAGCTTCAATAACTGGGTTTGATGCCAAAAAAAATCCTCAGGTATAAGGGAGATTAATGATTTATAAAAACGATTCTATGGTAGTTTTTAGGCAACTTTTTGTTGCATGGTAGCTATATAGGCTGGCAAGCTTTCTATGCAAGAAACTTCCCTACCAACCAGACTATGAAGTTCACGCCAAAACTTCACATTCACCTTCATTTTCCCCCGTTCCAAACTCTCCTGCAAACGTTTGGCGCCTTCTCTTCCTCTTCTATCAAAGTCCAAAAGAAGAATAATTTCGCATGGACCCAGAGCTTCAATTTCCACGGTTGCTTGAAGAAAAGATTTGCCGCCAGTTTTCACCGTCAAGATTGCGCCGTTAACGCCTAACTCTCGGAGCGCCTCTGAATCTTTTTTGCCCTCAACAACAATCGGCTTGCCCTTTGCTGACTCTTCAGCCAATTGTGTTAGGACTAGCTCGATTTTTTCCACTCTATCTTGAAGATGCGTAGACAAAACGTTTACCTGGTAATTTTTGCCTTGCGCACTGTCTCCAGGCAGTCTTTGGCTTCTTTGTTATTCTCAAAGTAGCGGCGGACTGGCTCAAGGATGTCTGCAAGTTGGGCTGCAACTCCGTTTTTGAGATCCATCGGATGCAGTTTGCCTTCTGAATAAGCGACTTCAAGTTCTTGGAAACTTTGGAAATCAATATTCCCGCCGAATTTGGCTGGGCGATCTATTGAAAATACAGGTTTTTCCCTGAAAACTATGTATTTACAGATGTCCATTATGGGATTGAATCTTACGGTTCGCTCTGGACAGAACGCTTTACTCATTTTTTGTTTGATTTCTTCTGGTGTATCGTAGATGAAGATGCAAGTGTCTGGTTTGCTCTTGGACATTTTAGCTGAAGCCACGGCTTCTTTTTCCTGTCCTTCGGGGATCGGCCAAATTCCAGGTTTCGCTAAACCCTGCAGCAAATGGTGATGTACACAGACTGGTTTCCAACAGCCGATTTTCTCGCCGATCTCGCGGCCAACCATGTTTGCTTTCCGCTGATCCATGCCTAGCTGGCAAATCTTTACTTTCATCTCAAAAATATCAGCTACCTGCATGGGTGTATAGAGGTAGTCTGAGACGTAGTGGGCTTCACCTTCTTTTCTGCCGGCAATTTCGAGGGTTCTTGTTGTTCTCGCTAAGGTCAGGTTTTTCGCGATTATGACGGTTTTTGCCCAATAATCAATGTCTTTGTAGAGTTCGTCTGAATAAATGAATTCAATCTTGTCTCCGGGAACGCCTAGTGATAGCCAGGAATGCCTGAAGAGGTCTGCGGCTTTGCGGATGAGCTCGCGGTCGCCGCCGAGTTTGTTGTTTAACCATGCATGCCAAGTTGCCAAAAAAGCCTTGAAGTGAATCCCTGCTTCAGCGAAATCCTTCATTTTGTAAGCGCAGATAACACCCGTTCCCAGATGTGCCAATCCGGATGGCTCCCAGCCGTTGTAGGCGATTGGGTGCTCTTCTTTTTCGAAGAGCTGGCGTAAATCCTCTGGTGTTACGACTTCTTCTGTTGGCGGTCTGCAAATAAGCTCAATCTTCTTTTCTATGTCCAAGCGGCTTCAACTCAATTGATGTAGCTAATAATGAATAGGAATTTAAGAGTGCAAATATTTTGCCTCTTGATTTTTTGTGTTCTCTTAAACTTCCTCATTTTAGCTATCTTTTATGGCTTCTAATGCCTTTAGCTAACTTATAGTTTTTTCTTGCTTAAGTTCTCAGGTTTCGATGAAACGTAAAGTCTTTTTCTTCCCTCCATAAATTTCTTTTTTTTTAATCAAGTAAATAACGTATAATATAGCTAAAACACCAATAACGGTAAAAGGAAGAGAAGCTAAATTTTCATAGGTTACAACCTGATAACCATTAATTATCTCTGCTTTTCATGTTGCTATTGTTACAAGAAATGTTACTTTATTGTACTTAGCAAACTGTTATTAATCTTGTACGTTCACTTGTGGTTTGGGTGGGTATGTATTAAGAGAGCAGAAGCGGCCGCTCTTCTAAAAGAGTTGGGCGAAGCAGAGTTAATCCAGCCTTCATTTGTGCTTCTTGAAATGAGATTTCCAGATATTTATCAGCTTAGAATTAAAGGCAGTTACAATCTTCAGGAAATTAGGCGATATCTTAAAGGCAGGTTCTTGATAGAAGAGTACGAAAATTATTTAGTTATCTCGTCACTTTGAAACAGCAATTGCACTTCTTGCATGTATAAGCCTCGATGTGGAACCAACTATTTTCTAATAATTTGTCAAGTTCCACAACTTCTTTGCCACAGTTAGGACATTTAGTCATGTCAAATACTCGGTACGGTACTATGCCGTA
>CAVUAM010000019.1:0-50065 GCA_963739495.1 Candidatus Bathyarchaeota archaeon
AGACCCAGCGGCCTCACCAACCTTAACAAGAAATAGAATTGTCTTTTTGTTTTTCCTAGCAATTTCTTGAATTTTTTGTGGCTGTATATGTCAACCAATACCGTTAAGCTAAGCGTAGCATAGCGTTTTGGCTGACAAATCAGGCGGCAAGTCATCGATGGCATGTAACGGGTGTGATAACAGTCACTCATGTTCTGGGATTTTGAATTCTTCTAAACGATTGAACGCCTTCTTTTGCAGGGTGCAACTACTTCTAACGAGATTGTTTAGCCAAACAAACTTCAGAGTGATAGAAATTGAACAGGTGAAATTTCGGGGTGAGCAACAACTTCTATTTTGATTTTGCCAAAAGCAAGCTTTGCGGATAATAATCAGTGGGTCAAAAGAAGAAGAAGATTGAAAATTTTTCGCTTCTTCTTCTCGTTAACTATGCATTTTGGAAACATATTGCAAAGTAATCGGTAAAAAAGTTCTTCAAACAAGAGAAGTAGTAGTCTAGTTGAAATTTGCGGCATCGACTACTACTTCCAAATCTCAATCACAGTGCTGAAGTGTGGCATTTCTAAGTCTGAAAGAAAAAAAAATTGTACTCTGTGAAATAAACACTATTTTTTTTTCTTCTTCTTAAAGAAGAAGACAAAGCATGTCTGCAGGAATGTTGTCTTTTTCTTTTAGGACTTAATGTAATCTTGAAAGAAGAAGGAACGGGTTTTCCATAGAAAATACTATTTTTGAGTTCCGTCTTCTTATGATACTCTCTTTTTAAGCTCTCTTCTTAGCGCGTAATTTACGTAATTCTTTTTATATTTTCAGCGGACAACCAAGCAGTCAAAAAGCTAGCCGAGAAATCCTCTTCTGTTATAAATATAGTAAGAGAAGAAGATGGAACTGCATACGCAGGTGCAGCCAATGAACACTGTTGGACCAAAGGGAGTAAATAGACTAAGAATACTGATGATTAAAAGCAATGAGTAAATTGCTACGAGGATGCTTTGAGTTTTGCCATTTGTCAATTTTAGTTGTGTAATCATGCATTTCCTTTCCTTGTAAGAACAAAGGATGGAGAAAATTGCTTATAAGGCATATTTCCTATACGAAATATTACGACTGCGTAGCAAACAAAAAGTAGTATATGGCACTACAGAGACAAAAAAAGGCGGCAGAACCAATTCGAGCGAATTTCAAATTGTGATAGGACTTTATTGGTGTCTGCAAATGTCCAGCAAATACAATTAATTAATTTAAGATTACCTTCAATATAAAAATGCGACTAAACTGCTAGAATTATGCTAAAGAAAACACGATCATGTATCCCGTTTGGCCGTGAGTAATCTACAACTTTCTATCTCAAATGATTCTGAGTCGTCAGGTTTTCTTGCATTTTCCTTGTAAAATACTTATAAGTAGTTCTGTTAACTCGAAATCCTTATCCGTTTGTCAAAGTTCTACCTTACTGGTATAATAATTTCTGGAGACCCAGTGATCATGAGTTATTCTGTTGAATTAATTGGTCCTGAAGAGAAAGACAGGCTCTATAAAGTCTATGCGCCCAAATTACTTTACACGAGCAAGGCTGAAATCTACGGTTGTTGCATTAAAATTTCAACTGATTCTGAGGCAACGAAGAACAAGTGGGAAGATAACTTTTTCAGTGCCGATGAAAACACGCGTTCGCATGGTCGCCTTATTGTTTTATCTGAGCCCGATGCGCCTTTTAGCGTTAAGTATGATCCGTATACGAAGACAGCTTTTCTATTTAATGTGGATTATTATGGTTGGGTAAAGAGCATTGCTTTGGCGGTTGCAGGTGATGTGTTGGAAGATGAGCATCATATTTATTCTGTTCATGGCGCCATGATCGAGGTTGAACGTTTTGGTGTTTCAATTATTGCGCCGTCAGGCACTGGCAAAACAACTCATTCTTGGGGTCTGTTACGTAATCCAACGGCGCGTTTAATCAGCGACGACTGGTATTTTGTGAGACTAAGCAGCCGAGAACCCTTGGCATTTGGCTCGGAAAAGAACACTTACATTCAAGCGGACATCGGTAAGATCTGGAACGAGTATGAACATTTGGTTGATAAGGCTCAGTTTGACCAGCGTGGCAGGGCGATTGTTAATGTTAGGTGGATCGTAGGCAACGGCGGCGTAATTCCGATGGGAACTATACACAAAATAATCCTGCTTAAACGCGACCCCTCGGATAAGAATATTGTTACGGCATTGAGTGCGGAAGAAGCCGTTCAGTATTTGTTGGCTCAAAACTTCTGCAACCCCCATCAACTGGTAAAGGATAAAAGAAAAATCAAGCTTAGAACAGACTTTTTCCGGCGACTCTTTGAACAAACCGACGTTTACCTTGTTAACACAATCGCGACTCCCCAAGAAAGCCAAAACGAAATTCGAGCGGTTCTTTCCTTGAAAAAATAGGCTTTTGACGCAAAAAATTATAAGCTAACCGAGTAAGCTCTAACATTAACGAGGCACACATATTGAAACTAATCTTTGTTGCAATAGACGGCATGGGCGATTTGCCAATCAAAGCGTTAGGCAATAGAACCCCCCTTGAAGCAGCAGAAACCCCCAACATGGATACACTTGCCAAAGCGGGGAAAACTGGTTTAATGTACACAGTCAAGAAAGGTGTGGCGCCTGAAAGCGACGTAGCGGTTATTTCGCTATTGGGCTATGACCCATTCAAGTATAGTACGGGCAGAGGTGTCATCGAAGCAGCTGGAGTGGGTTTGAAGATGAAGGATGGGGATTTAGCGTTGCGTTGCAACTTTGCCACTTTAGGCGAAGGCAAAACAATTCTTGACCGCCGTGTGGCCCGCACCTTAAGCACTGAAGAAGCGACCGAGCTAACTAAAGTCGTCAACAAGGAAGTCAAATTAACCTCTTATCCTGCCACATTTGAGTTCCGCAACACTTCAGGACATAGAGCTGTTTTACTGATTAAAAGCAAAGCTAAGCCGCTTTCGAGCGACATAACCAACAGCGACCCAGCTTATATAATAGTCAACGGCATCGGTGTGGCCAAACCCGATGTCGAAATGGTTCTTAAAACTTGTGAGCCAACCAACAAAACGGAAGCTGCTGCAGTCTCTGCGGCATTGGTTAACGAGTTCATCGAAAAATCCCATAAGCTTTGGGAAAACCACCCCATAAACGTAAAGCGTGCTGCTGAGGGCAAACTGAAAGCAAACGTTGTCCTGACTCGTGACGCTGGACACTTGCTTCCAAAATTCTTCAACATAAACCAACGGTACCGCGTCAACTTTGCCTGTTTAGCGGATATGCATGCGGAACGCGGCATAGCTCAACTGGCTGGTATGGAGTCATCTTTGCTTCCGCCGCCTTCGGGTAACCTGCAGAAAGACTGCGAAGTCAGGGTACAAGCGCTTCTTGAAGCCCTGCCAAAACATGATTGCTTCTACATTCACCTCAAAGGTCCCGACGAACCTGGACACGACGGTAACTGCACACTAAAAACCCAGATTATCTCTGCCATAGACAAGTACTTCTTTGGGCCGCTACTAAAGCAGATTTCGCTCGAAGACAACCTTATCTGCATAACCTCCGACCACGCAACGCCTTGCGCTCTGAAAGTTCACAGCGATACGCCGGTTCCAGTGATGATTTCAGGCGACAAAATTGTTGGTAACGGCAAAGCAGTTAAGTTCTGTGAGAAGGAATGCGCAAAAGGTAGTCTTGGTACCATTGAGCGTGGTTGTGAACTAATGCCTAAATTGATGGAATTGCTCAAAAAATAAGGTTCTTCTTTCTTTTTTCATTTTTATAAAGTAGATGTGTTCTGTGTTAATGTCGGTTAAGGGGACTTTTTAGATCATGATTGCTTCTTTAACCTCTTGGAAATGGGGGTCCCCCGTTAGAATTTTCGATTTGAGTTTTCGAGCGGTGGCTAAAACATAGGCGTCTGCTAGACCAAAGTCTTTTGAAGTTTTTCGCATTTCGCAGTGAATAAGCGCTGCTTGTAGTGAAAGCTCTTCATCAACAGTAATTATTTGCGAGTTACTTAACAAAACGTCGTAGGCGAGTTTTGCATCCTTGCCCATACGTGCAACCTTGCTCACTACTTCGGCAAGAGTTATTGCGCACGTGTAGACGTCATCGTTTTTTTCGAGTATTGAAACTACTTTTTTGCCTGAGTTGCTTCCATCCAAATACTCAATCCATGCGTAAGCATCGATAACATGCTTAGTCATGTGTTTTCAACTCATCTTCAGCTGTAAATGGGCCTACTCCTTTTAGGACCCCAAAACCTTCCTTACGCAGTTTCTTTACGCTGATTTCGATGATTTCGCCTTCTTTTATCTTATTATTTTCGACGATTTCTTTGGGCAAAGTCACGACTAATGAGCCGCCTACTTTTCTTGTTTTAGCTAGACACTCGGTCATATATTACCTACATTATACTTAGTGTTACAGTAGTTATATTTGTTATGGTTAACTTGCCTCTCTGGATGATTGCTAAAAAGGACTCAGGACCCATCTGCGTGGCATAGATTGCCAGTACTGTCGCCCAAAATATGTCGCTGTGTATGCCTAACAGGTGTAGCTGTCTGTGGTGCCGTTTTCATGCAGACTGTTATGTTCTATGTCAAGTTTGATGAAGATTGTTACCTGGGCAGAGTTCTCTGCGCTTAACAGTTTAAATAAGTAGCGACAGCTAAACAGGTTAGAAGTGAAAATCTCGATGATTCAGCGACTAATGGTTTATTCTGATGGTGGTGCAAGGGGCAACCCTGGGCTGGCAGCCATAGCTTTCGTAGCGTTAAATGAGCAAGGCGAAATCGTAAAGGCAGATTCGCGTTTCATAGGAGTCCGAACTAACAATCAGGCAGAGTACGAAGCACTTTTGATGGCTTTGCAGTTTGCTGTTGAGGCTGATGTAGAAGAGGTGGTTTGTCACCTTGACAGCGAACTTGTTGCAAAACAACTAAACGGCCAGTACGCTGTGAAAGACCATGAACTGCAGCAGCTTTGGCGGAAAGTAGGGCAGCTGAAAGGGTGCTTTAGAAAAATCAGTTTCGTTAATGTTCCCAGAGAGCATCCCCAAATTCAAGTTGCAGACGAGTTGGTGAATGAAACCTTAGACCAAGAAACTCGGCATCCCAAAACCAACGGATTAATAGCAAGTCCGCCATTAGTTGCGACAAAGGATAAGGTAAAAACTATGTTTGTCCACACAAGCATCCGTACGAGCAATATGGAGCGGTCCATAGATTTCTACTCCAAGTTTCTGGGTTTAAAACTTCAAAGCCGGCGAGAAATCAAGCAAACCAACGCTGAAATAGCTTTCCTGCAGGACCCAGAGCACAAAGGCTGCATATTGGAATTGACACTCTACCGCAATCAAAAGCAATTTGTTCAGCCAGAATATGAAATGCGCCTATTCGACCATTTAGGGTTCGAAGTCGCAGACATCAACAAGACCCTCGAAGCTATGCGCAAGGAAAACATAACCGTCACCGACGAACCATTCAATCTTAACGAAAAAACAACAATAGCTTTCATCGAAGATCCAGACGGAACCCTCATTGAATTAATCGAGCACAAATAGCTATTCGGCAAGGCCGGAATAAGAAACTCGTACTGTACTAGAAACTCTCGAGTTAATCATTCCAAGCACCCTTGTATTGACCAGCTAAAGCCAACTTAGCTCTCAAAAATGTAGATTAGAAGACACTTCCATGTAGCGACGATTATTCGCCAGTTTGCCCTAATTGTTCCGCCAATTCGAGGTTTGCTACGTCTTGGCGGCGCCTCATATACTAACTCGCCAACTTTGAACCCCTTCTTCCTGGCGATAACCAGCAATTCGCCGCCGAATGTTTCGCCCCCCTTCAAACCAATATCAGTGATTGCTTCTCTCTTGTAGGCTCTAAAGTTAGAAAAAAAATCTGAAACCTCGATTCTTTTGCCCAACAACTTAGTAGCCCATCGCTCAGAAAAACGCGGCACAACAGTTCGTGAAGCCACCACAACATCGTAAACTTCAAGTTTCTCGATCAAAGCGGGGATAAGTTCAGGACTATTTTCCAAGTCAGAATCGATCGTTACTATGACGGGGTATTTGGCTAGTTTTGCTCCATAGAGTAAGCCTTTGGTTTGTCCCTCCCGAACCTTTCCGACCGCTACATCCGCTAAGTGTTTGGCAACTTCTAGGGTGCCATCTGATGAGCTGTCGTCGACAACGATTACTTCATGAGCAACGCCTTGGAGGGTTGTGTTGATTCTGCGGATTAACTCCTCAATGTTTTCTTTTTCGTTCCAAGTTGTGGTTACAACTGATATTCCCTGAGCTGCCTGGGTTGTGCTCATGAAGTAACCAATAGCCGCCTAAAGTAATAAGCCGTTTTGCCCTCTTTCGCAAGAATGATAGCTGACAGAGTAAGAGTTTCAATCATTGATGGTTTTTGACCGGTAAAAAATTATGCCCTTAATTCTGATGGGTTGCCAGCTCATCACAAAGCATACAAAAAAGGATTCTTCACAATCAACAAGCCAAGAACCCAACATCGCAATATTAAAATAATGGGAGGACTGATGTGTTAACGAATTCACAAAAATTAGGATAAACTAATAGAGGATTTGAAAAATGAGCAAAAGTGACAAACCACACCTAAACATTATCATCATGGGGCATGTTGACAATGGAAAATCAACAACCACCGGACACTTACTCTACCTAGCAGGTGTTATCGACCAACGAACAATCGACGCTTACAAAGAAGAAGCTGAAAAAATGGGCAAAGCAACGTTCCACTTCGCCTGGGTTTTAGATAACTTGAAGGAAGAGAGAGAGCGAGGTGTCACAATTGACCTTCGGTTCCTGCAATTCCCAACCAAGAAATATAATATGACAGTTATTGACGCACCGGGTCACAGAGACTTCATCAAAAACATGATCACAGGAGCAAGCCAAGCCGACGCAGCAGTTCTTTTCAGCTCAGCCAAGAAAGGCGAGTTCGAAGCAGGAATTGGAGCAGGCGGCCAGACTCGAGAGCACGCATTCTTAGCATTTACCTTAGGAATACGTCAATTAATCGTTGCCATTAACAAGATGGATGATGCTTCCGTAAACTGGAGCAAAGAAAGATACGATGAAATGAAGAACGAAATCACAAGAATGCTCAAAATGGTCGGCTACAAGATCGAGAAAGTTAACTTCATACCGGTTTCAGGCTGGACAGGAGATAACTTGATCAAGAAGAGCGAAAAGATGCCATGGTATAATGGTCCAACCTTAATGGAAGCATTCGACCTTCTTGAGATTCCAGCAAAACCAACTAACAAACCACTACGTATTCCTATCCAAGACGTCTACAGCATTACAGGCATTGGAACAGTCCCAGTCGGCAGAGTCGAAACAGGCATTCTTAAACCAGGAGCAAACCTAGTCTTCATGCCATCAAACAAGACAGCTGAAGTCAAATCCATCGAAATGCACCACACACAAATCCCAATGGCAGAACCAGGCGACAACATCGGAATGAACATCAGAGGCATCGCAAAGACTGATATTCACCGCGGAGACGTCGCAGGCCCAGTTGACAACCCACCAACCGTTGCAAAAGAATTCATCGGGCAAATCATCGTCATCTACCACCCAACAGCCATCGCAGCAGGATACACACCAGTACTCCATTACCACACAGGACAAATCGCAGTCAAATTCACCGAACTTATAAAGAAAATCGACCCACGCACAGGTCAAGTATCCGAAGAGCACCCAAGCTACCTCAAAACAGGAGATGCAGCATGGGTACGCATGGAACCACTCCACCCGATCGCAGTCGAAGCATTCATTGACTTCCCAGAACTCGGCAGATTTGCAATTCGAGACATGGGTACCACCGTCGCAGCAGGCGCCATTAAAGAAATCACCAAAAAGGGACCATAAACCCCTTTCATTTAATTTTTTATTTTCTTCTAAAAAGCAAATTTTTGACAATATTGATTAATGATTGAGTGTAAACTCGATCGGGTTGTTGCTGTCCTATGGCAGTCACAAGTCTTTTTATTGTATATTGGCAAAGCCTATAGTAGGTGTGTACGTTTGGATTGCCAAAATGGATCTACCTGTCTGATTAAGACAGACTCCGAAAAGAGGGAAGAAACGG
Organism: Candidatus Bathyarchaeota archaeon; assembly: GCA_963739495.1. Lineage (GTDB taxonomy): Archaea > Thermoproteota > Bathyarchaeia > Bathyarchaeales > Bathycorpusculaceae > Bathycorpusculum. The sequence goes on from CAVUAM010000019.1 coordinate 8,148, forward strand.
AAACCATATGTACAGCTTAGAGATGTTCCCTTGGAAGTTAGAAAGAAAGAAGCCAAAAAACCCCTCTTCCTAATAAGATATGAGTAAACTCAAAGTTCGTTAGCTGGAGCTGTTTAAAGAGTAGACGTTTTGATACTGGGCTGACTGGGCAAACTCGGTATCGCGTAAACACAAATATAAATTCAATCCCGGAAATCGTACAATATTTAATCCCAATAGCCGCAATAGTTATTGTGTTAGCAGCAGTGTTAACGCTAAAACGTAAACCCCAACTAGCCGAGAAAGACCTGAACACAACATCTTCTTACCTTAATTTTGCTTTTTTTTACATAGGCTATAGCTCCTTAACACCTGACCGCTTAGAATAGAAAACAACATTAATTCCTTCTACAATACCGCAAGTTCAGAGTCGAGCTGTATGTCTGGTTCGGAGACGCTTATTCCATTTATGGGTGAGAAAAAAAAACCTGGCGAAGAACCAACCATCATTATGGATAGCCGGGAAGCTAGCAGCGCCAAAAAAATCGCTACTGGTCTTATGGAAAAAGGAGCTATCGTTAAAACGGAGATGCTGGAAAAAGGAGACTACATCCTTTCAGACCAATGTGCCGTGGAACGAAAAACGGTCAGCGACTTCGTCTATACGCTTACGAGAAGATACTTGTTTGAGCAGCTTTTCCGACTAAAGGATGTTTACCCCAAATCCTTAATCGTTCTGGAAGGCTATTTACCCATCATCTACAAGTATAGTAGTATCTCGCCCGCAGCCATCTGGGGCGCCATATTTAACCTTGCCAAAAACGGCATCGCCATAGTAAACACTGCCTCCCAAAAAGAAACAGTAGATTTTCTCTACACCGCAGCGCGGCAAGAACAAGTGGTCGAGAAAAGAAGCGCGGTGGTTCACGCCTTTAAAAAATGTGATACTCTCTCTGACGCACAGGTATATTTTGTCGCAAGTTTGCCAAGCATTGGGCGGGAAAAGGCAACGGCTATTCTGGATTCCTACCAGACTCCACTTAACGCTTTGATTAATGTGGATGATTGGGAGAAAGCCGTGCACGGTTTGGGGCCAGTAATAACGAATCGTGTCAAGGATGTCTTGAGCACACCCTACAAAGAAAAAAAATGCGAAGAGGCTCCACCTTAACCTTCATTTTGAACACCCCAAGCACGCCCGTAACATATTCTAGAGCTAATATTAACCGCTAAAGTTTAAAGCCAAGCCAACATTTATCTAAAGAAATCACCCAAAACCACCTGCAAAACAGGATGTTGAGGGGGCCGTCGGCTAGCTTGGTCTAGGCTTGTAGCCTCGGGCGCTATAGACGAGGATTCAAATTCCTCCGGCCCCACCATATGACTTTTAAGTTCATCAGAATTAGCGTTATTTTGTATGGAAACGGGTGAATACCCGTTGATTAAGTGTTTTAAGTGATTTTCAAAGGGTTTACTTAAATTAAAACCTAATTCCTTCGACTTCTTCACTAATTCCCTATCGAGTATAGCGCAACATTGCCTTTATTTACCATTTTGAATTCACACCCGAGGGCAAGCAAAGGGAAGTTTAATAATATAATTGGTCTTTGTTCAAACAATCTATAAGATTTCTAGTTTTCTAATTTCTAAATGGATAGACAAAAAAGCACCCTGTTGGAAGAATGGGAAATTGGGAGTAAGTGCAAGCATCACACTAATTTTCCCAAACAAAAGTCAATACGCTATCTTCACTTAACACTTTTTGAAGAAGAGAACTTACTATTTTGCAAAGAAGAAATGGAAACTCTAAACTTGCTAGTTGGAATGCTAATAATGTAACCCAGCAAACTAAAGATTGGTTTAACCTTGTTCTAAGATTAATACTTGCGTGCGTCCAACCGATTCAACATATTTCAATCAAATCAGATTATAAAAATAATTCTTCAAATGAAACAAAATATCTGTAAAATTAACCTTAATTTTCAGAATTTTGAAATTTAAGATTATGGCTTTTCGGCTTTGATGTTATTTACTTATTTTTGCTTTTTTTCCAAAACAGTAACAAAGCGGCGGCAACTATTGCGATTATGGCTGCAGTTATAAACGTGACTTCTAGGGGCAAGAATGTGGCTAGTTTCTTTATTGGTGAGGGTGAGATTTGTGAAGTCGAAGGAGGGAGGCTTATGCTATTTGTTGGGCTTGCCGTTAGCGAAGGTGATGGAGAAGGTGAATGTTTTGGATATGGTGAAGGTATTTGAGAAGGTGATGGTGTCGGAGAAGGGGAAGTGTTTTTTGTTGCCCAATTAGCCCATGCTTCAAAATCGTTTGATGTTCCGCCTGAAGTATCCCAGTAATCGTAAGCCCAGATTGAAAAACCTGCCAAGTTAGACTGAGGATTATTGCCCATTGCCAGATCTATCCAATTCAATTGTTGAGACATAGAAAAATTGTTCATCTCATTTTGGTCAACATCGAGTCCCATAATTACGGGCACCGGAGAATTAGACAAAATTCTGTCCCAATAACTTAGTGCATTTGCGTCTTTTATTGTCCAATAAAACATAGGCATAATATAATCAAAATTAGTAAGATAAGGGTAAACATCCTCAATTTTGTAAGACCAATCAACACCGGTATCTACTGTAACTATTTTGCCCATGTTATGAATCATGCTTGCTTCTGCTTGCCAATAGTCAATCAAATTCTGGTTTGTCCCTGTAAATCCTTCTAAGTCATCATTGAAGCCGTCAAAAGGCGCAGAAGACAGAAGTTGTTTGACAGCGTCAGACATTGCCAAGGTATAACTAGATTGACTGATGTCTATTCCCCACCCAGCAACAAGAGCTAGAACAATAAAGTTGGGATCTACAGCTTTAACAGCATTTATAAACTGAATCCATTCAGCTGGAGAATCGGAATAACTAATAGAATGATCGTTGTTCCACGTTCCTGCCCAAACAATAATACACTTTATATTTACACTTTCCAACCGGGTCACAATTGTCCGCCAAACTGAAGGACTCGCATGCATTAATTCCAAGCCTTGATCACTTGGAAGTAACCAAGTACAATTCTGAAGCTTGGATGAACTCGATAAACTCAAAGAATGAACCTTTATCGCAGAAGTTGGCATGATAACTATTGCAATTGTGGCTATGACGATGATTAATTTAAAGATGGAGTTAGATGCCAACTTCTTCAAACCTAACGATTAAATGAACAGTCTCTGTTTAAACTGTTTGTTTTTAAAAGTAGTATTTGATTTTGGATTTCTGCGCTGCAATATTTTAGTCACTATAGTCAAGAGACTTTGACTGCTCATGTGCCTACTTATAGTCAAGATTTTTTACGAAAAAGCTTCCTTAATATTTTTAACAATTCTTGCTGCATCAATTTCTTTAAGCATAGTCACAATGAGAAAAAGAAACAAAGTCTTCTCATGATGCCCGAAGGGTAAAAACAGGTCTTACGTCTCAATATCGTTCTTGGAGACTTTTTGACTAACAAGTTATGGAAAAATTTTGTTATTGTGCTTAAGTAACCACAAACATTAATTTACGATCCTTTAGTTTTGCAATATGTTAACACAACTGCTGAATTCTAGCCTGTGCCGGTAATTTTGCTGCTTCAGTCGTTTATGTTTAGCAAGTGAGTTAACAATAAAATTCTAAGGTTTTTCTTATGAGCATTATTGGAGTAAATATCTTTTCAACCCTGCTTGTCGCGTTGATGAACATTTTAGATTGTATTACCACGGTTGTTGGAATTACTAGGTTTGGGGCAATTGAAAATAATCCGTTGATGTCAGTCTTAATTCAAACGAATTGGCTATCTTTTATTATAATAAAACTGGCGGTTACAGCTTGTGTGTGCATTATTTTTATTCAGGTAAATAGGGTTCTTGGTAAAATAGATAATAAACAAAACAAAGGTTTTAGATTTATCAATATAATGTCAAAGTTAGCACTTTGTGGTATGTTTAGTTTTGGTTTTGCGACTGTGATAAATAATGCATTAGTGTTAACCCATTCTTTGTAAGATAAGCCCTTCAGTATTATCCAACAGTCTTATGTTTCAATTGTGCTTATGAAAAGTGCTTAACTTAATTTAATTGTAGATTTGAAAAAGTGGGAGGAAGGAAAGAAGCATATGTGGACTCTTTTTTGTTAGCAGAGTATTCAATGCTAATCATAGAGTCTTTTTCTTCCTATTTTAGGAAGTTTTCTTTCCTTCTTGCTCTTTCCTTCCAAACTATACTAGGGTTTAGATCAAATTTAAGATTTGTGTGTAGTGGCTCTACTACAACAAAATAGAAGTTCTCTCCAACTTCAAAAGGTCTTATGCTCAATATGGTTCAAGATACTGTTTCGTATTTGCCGTGAAGTCATTTGGTTAAGATAAAATATTCCTTTTTTGGAATATTGCTTTTATTCTATTTTAGGCCATTCATAATTGGACAGGGAGAATGGAGAAAGATTCCTTAAAACCAGGGACTTAGGACACTTGTCCTTAATCCCTGGGCAACCTTGTCCTTAGCTAATATTATAAGAACTTCTTATGAAGTGAGATGGGTCCCAATCTTGGTCAAGAAACCTCACAACATTCCCCCTTGCTAGTTAATTCCATTCGTACCCGATGGCATGCAAGGAGAAAACTATGTTATATGTTTGATCTCAAAAAGAAAAGAAACGTAAAAAAAGGGGTTCTATTTCTTCAACTCAACTACTATTATGTCAATAGTAGTCTTTCCAATGTTTTCAACTTCATGGTCTTGTGCCTTTAAGAAGACTGCTTGCCCGGCGATTAAGTTCATTTCATTTGTCTTTCCCTCAGATGACATTTTTAGTTTTCCACCCTTTAAGACGTACATAACATGGTCTGGGTGATGATGCGTTTTAGCAATGTCTCCAGGCTTAAAAATCGCTTCAAGGACACGCACTCGATCGTTTTCCATTATCTGTTTAGAAACATTGGCTGCTACTTTCATCGGATCCATATATATCCATTTCTACACCTCCTCTCAAAAATACTCTTAAACGTCAATTGTTAATTCTTGTAAAGATAAGGACTTGTGACTGGCACTTAACAATCACAAAGGAAAACAGTGAATTTGAACCCAAATTCGTGAGAGTTAGCCCATTGAAAAATTGGTTTGTTAGCAAGCACCGAAAGTTGGGACTACTTAGAATGTATGGCAATTTGTGCCTAAAAATTTGAGTGCACTTTCTCAAAATAAATATGTCGATTAAAAGGATACGATTTAGTATTTGACTTATTATCTTAATGAATGCGTGCGAAGCAAATAGTCTTAATTCTATCCTCTTTCATATAGGAAATCAGGCATACTTACTTGTCTGAAGAGGAAAAAGAAAATGTTTTGCCAAAGTTGCGGAGTACAAGTGGATGAGCGGGATCTGTTTTGTTCCATCTGTGGAAAAAATCTATCTGGCAACCAAGAAACTGAAATCTACTCTTTCGGTCCCTGGCTTGTGAATGTTTGTTTTAGCCGCCCAGGAACTTTCGTTTTGATGCAGAAGAACAATACCAAAATTGTTCTGACAAATCAACAAATCTACGGGTCTTCTACTTTTAACAATTCAACAAGGTTTCAAGTGCCATATCCCACAATTCTTGCCCTGGAAAACTTTGAATACACCCTCAACCTGGGCCTCTGGAACGTTCTTTGGATCAAGTATATAACGCCAGAGAAGATCAAAGAAGTATCAATAATGTCTTTTGGCCCCAATTCAAAGCAAACAACTGAAGCTTTTAAAATTATTAGCGCACATATGACCAACTCCTCATAGATATTGCGAACTATTTGTATTTGTTTTTCTACAATTAAGAACATAGAAAGGCACATTCATTTTCTAAATCTCGTCTTTTTAGAATGGTACTCCTCTGATTATCTTATGTTTTCCTATTTTTCAAGAATTGCCTCCAGATTTTTTGTTCATCGCCGATCAATAAAATGAGAAATTCGGAATCCATCGCCACTTTAGGGGAGTAGAGAATTGATTTTCTAACGAATTTCATATGCAAATTGCGAATGGAAAATAACGCAAAATCGCCGTTGCTCTAATTATTATTTTCTCCGTGACCTCAGATTTGGTTGCAAAATCTTCAAGTGGAGAAGTTATAGCTAAGAAAGGCAATATGGAACAGAAGAGGGTTCAGAGTTTTGTGGAAAATACAAAGTGTGATGGCGAACCATCAAATGTATTCCCTCTGAACCCAATTTTACGAGAGATGATTTATCTAAAAAGCTTTACGTTTACTGAATATATATTTGAAAAAGAGATCTACAGCCAATGTTTTTTTTTAAAAATGAACGAATTGTATTTGTGATGTACAAGTATACAACGATAAGTCTGAATCTGAATGTTTATATTGAAATCAAATAAAGTTGTAGTTATGTCTCAACAAAGTAACCAGAAATCAAAGCAAGTATTCAGTAAACTACCTGATTATGGTTATTCAAAAGAAGTTGTTGAGGCAATCTGGCGATGGTATCATCCTGATTAAAATGTTCCAACGTTTCTTTTTTTAAATTTTTGACTGCCCTAAGAAGATATTGGGGGGCTTTTCAATATTATCATTTAAGGGTTAAGGCTACTAGTTTTCCCATACTGATAGAATTGATGGTTTAAGCGTCTGAGTAGAAATAAAGTAGCAATCGCTGTCAAGTAACAAACTTAGATTGTGTTGACTTACAAAATCTTTTATGTATGTCAAGTCATCGTTGTTAACCGAGCTTTGCTCAAATGTTAGGACAATTCCGTCTTTTCCGGTATCAAGCATCTTCACGTCTAAACTGGAGCTTGAACCAATTTCTCTTTTAAACACCATAGCCTCAAATATCTTCATTTCTACTTTTCACCTATCCAAATTTAGCCTCTCACGTTAGCCAAAAATATCTTGACAGGTGAATGTAAACTTGGGTTACAATATACTATGGGCTTGAGTGCTCTTAAGGCTTCTCGTTATTCGAATATTATACCTAAGTCTCCTACAAATCGTTAATCGTATTCTGGTTCCGTTTTGTAGAAATTTTTTAAATGCCAAAGCTTAACGCCATTAATTTACACAGCGACTTTTCCGCTTCTTTGGTTTATCTGCTTCCACGGATTTTTGGGATAAGGGTTGTCTATTATAGAAATTATGTGTTGTTTGGATTTTTAGCTGGAAAGCTTGCGTTTTGGCAGTTGTAGAATCCTGTTACCTGTTCTTTGATTTCTCATAGGCATTCGAAATTGCTTCGCTGGTTAAAACACCGATCACCTTTGTCGGCATCGTCCTGTCAATTACTGGAACTAAATCGATTTTTTCCCTCATCATGATTTTGTTTGCTTCAAGAATCGATTCATCCTCAAAAACTGAAATATTCTTCAACGGCAATTGGTCAACCCTCATGATGTTGCGCTCTTCCGCTTTAACCTTCATCAATTCATCCCAAGTGACAACGCCCTGAAAAGCGCCGTCTTTTTCCACCAAAGCATCGTGGTACCTATTTTTGAACATAACCTCTAAGGCTTCCGCAAAGCTTTGTTGGGGGCTAACTGAACCGACTTCAGATTGCATAACATCTTTGACTCGTACCCCCGCGAGTGCTGTGGAAATTATTGTTTGTTCAGCTTCTTCGCTGGCGCCGATGTAAACAAAAATTCCCACCAATATGAGTAAGAAGTAATTGGGGAAAATGAAGCCTACAACAACCATAGCGATTCCAAATATTCTGCCCAAGTAAACCGCATATCTGGTTGCGTCGGAGTACTTCATGCGTTCAGCCAGCAAAGCCCTGAACACTCTGCCGCCGTCCATTGGGAAAGCTGGAATCAAATTAAACACGCCCAACAAGATGTTTAAGGTGGCAAGGTCGAAAAGGATATTTCCTGTGACGGAAACGAAGATTGCAATCTTGAATAACTGCGGGAAAAATATAACCCCGACCGCAAGTAGAATAAACCCCAAAACCAAGCTTGTGAGAGGTCCAGCAACAGCCATCCTCCACTCCTGCGAGGGATTATCAGGAATCTCTTCAATTTCGGAGACACCGCCAATTGGATACAGAATAATTTTTCGAACTTTAATCCCATAATGTCTTGCAACTACTGAATGTGCCAGTTCATGGAAAACGACAAAGACAAAAAGGAAAAGTACGATGAAAAAGGTGTAAAACTGTTGGGTGGGCAGAGTCAGAACAAAAACTGCAGCGATTAACAAAATAAAAGTTATGTGCAGCTCGATAGGTATGCCCCAAGCGGAGCCTATCTTAAAAGAATTCTTCATAAGTAAACATGGGATCGGTTGGCTTTTTAAAGTTTCGAAAGCAACGCTTGACCTTGAACTGCGGCTAATTTATGAGGAAAATCCTCGAATGTCGCAATAATTATAAAGCTGTCAATAGCATGGATGTTAAACAAAAAGCCTTGAATAATGAAAAAAGCAAAAACGGCGAGAGGGAATGAACAAAAAAATTTCAGGTTTAATTGTTGCAGTTATTGTTGTATGCGCCTTGGTGGCAGCTTTTGTTGCTGAATCTGCGTTGGCTCCATCCCTACAGCCGACAGGAGCGTTAGATTTTACTGTTTCCGCATCAAGTGATTGTCTCAGGTTCCTAAACAGTTCCGTGCAAACGATTTACGTGCCATTTACCGTAGCAGCAAATGAGAATTGGCAATTAACCATTAACTGCTCCAAAATGCCGGGTGGTACCAACGGCTACACCGACGTCTACCTCTACAAGGGCTATTGGAACGACGGAATCAACCACACATGCCCGGCAAGCGACCTATACCCCATTATAGACAACATACAAAGTGTCGACCAACAAATCCGGCTTGGCCAACCATTCTCAGAAACCTACAGCGCATCAACACAGCAAAGCTACACAATATTCTTCGTAGTTCCACCAGGCGGAACACAAGCAACCTTCCACGTAACACTAAAACAGGTCCAACAGTAAGATTGAAGACAAACACTATTGTTTATACAATTGGCTTATACATGGAGTATAACACCACATTATTTTTTTGAGCAATTATATCAAGTCAAGTTGAATTAACGAGAAGATTATTGGCAGTTCTGGATCCATTGACCATGCAATATTGTTATATAACTGCTTAAAGATAGGCTATTTGAGGTTCGTCGGCTTGTCTGAATTTATATGGAATAAACCCGTTCTATGCATTTTTAAAGAACGAAATGTTAACCCAGAAATTGACCCTTTCGTTGTTCTTAAAGCCAAAAAACTAACACTTACTAAAGTAGCGGAATCTAAGTACGTTGGAAGTATTGTGGATTCATTTACCCTAATGGGCGACGCAGACTACCTCAACACTAAACAAGGTGCAGAAGACCACTACGTGATGTGCTGGTTCGACGATACCGAGCCAGATATGACTAAGGATTTAAGGCGCCTAAGAGGCGTCACCATTAGCGGAAAAGTTACATGTACTGAAAACGAAAAAACGAGAAAGCGAACATACAACGCTGCATTCACGGCTGAACACGCTAAACTAAAATAACCTCTTTATTCTTTGAGAACTAACCAATTAGCTGTAACTTTACCATAAAGGGATCGCTCCAACACGTTGGGCTAATGGTGAATTTTGCATTTTTTTTAAACCTACTCTTAAATATAACTGAATAAACTTCTATGGTAAGGTCTTACACCATGGTAGAGGAAAAATTAAGTGCTACTCTAATTACTGGTAGAACAATTGATCAAGGCGTAGGAAAAGAGATGGGGAAAGGCTCCAAAGAATACTTTGACAGCAGTTCGATCTGTTTTATAGATAAGTCTGATATGCTAAAACTGGGTATAAAAAGTGGGTCAAACGTTCAGGTGACCTCCAAGTATGGTTCCGTCATCGTCAAAGCAGTAAAATTTCCAAGCGGAATCACATCTGGAATGGTTTTTATACCCTGTGGTTTATGGGCAAATGCAATATGCGGCGACGAAACTTTCGGCATGGGTATGCCTATGTTTAAGGGGTTCCCAGTTGAAGTTAAAGCTGCCCCAAATGAAGCTGTCTTAACCCTCGATGAGCTTCTGATGAAAGAATATGGAAGGTAAATTATCATGACAGAAACAAAATCCGTTGTTTGTCCAATATGCGGCTGTTTATGTGACGACTTAGAAGTTACTGTGGAAAACAACGAAATTGTAAAAATGAAGAATGGCTGTGCCCAATGTGAAGCCAAAATGGTTCACGGATACAAAAGCGAAGAAAGAATTCTGAAACCGATGATAAGAAAAGATGGCAAGTTAGTTCCTGTCTCCATGGATGAAGCCGTACACAAAGCGGCTCAAATTCTTACCGACGCAAAGTATCCGCTTCTATTCGGCTGGAGCAGCTCAACCAGCGAAGCCCAGCGAGTTGGTGTAGAATTAGCGGAAGAATTAGGCTCAGCATTGGATAACTGCTGTAGCGTTTGCCACGGGCCATCGGTTATGGCTGAACAAGAAATCGGTATCCCTTCCTGTACTCTTGGGCAAATCAGACACCGCGCAGACTTAGTGATTTATTGGGCATGCGACCCATGGGCTTCACACCCAAGACATCTTGAAAGATACACAAGTTTTACTGAAGGTCGCTTTGAAGGGAGCGAATGGAAAAGTTACATGCAAAAGTTGAAGGGTGAGGCAGGTATGAAAAAGGTGGAAGCTGCTTCAAAACTAATTATGGGCAGCACTATTCCTACAATTCGTCCAAATGTATGCGCTATCGATGCTGCCAGCGCTCCGCCTCAAACAATGCAGAAAGATGGGCGAAAACTGATTGTTGTTGATGTCAGAAAAACCATAACCGCCGAGGCAGCTGATTATTTCCTTCATGTGGAACCAAACAAAGATTATGAAATACTAGACTCCATGAGGTGTTTAGTGGCTGACCAAGAACTTGATGTCGACAAGGTTGGTGGTGTTCCAGTTGAATACCTTAAAGAAGTAACGGACGCAATGGTAAACTGCAATTTTGGCGTCATCTTCTTTGGTCTAGGTTTAACTCAAAGCGCAGGCAGATTCAGAAACATTGAAATAGCAATCGCGCTAACACGTGATCTTAACAGGAAAACCAAGTTTGTTATTTCACCCATGCGTGGGCATTTTAACGTTACAGGCGCAAACATTGTTTTCGCTTGGCAAACAGGTTATCCATATGCAATTGATTTCTCACAAGGCTACCCACAGTACAACCCTGGAGAATACACAGCAATTGATTTGCTCAGACGCGGCGATAACGATGCAACCCTAGTTATTTCATCCGATCCAGGTGCGAACTTTCCTAAGGCTGCCATGCAAAATATGATGAAGCATCCGATAATCACCATCAACCCAGACATGAACGCTATCTCAAGGCTTGGTGATGTAGTGTTTCCAACTCAGTGGTGCGGTATAGAATACGCGGGCACCGCATACCGAATGGATCTGGTACCAATAATGCTTCACAAAGTTGTTGAGCCACCAAAAGGCATTCTAAACGACGAAGAACTATTAAAGAAAATACTAGACGAAGTTCGAGCAATCAAAGCCAAAAATCCAGAAACAGAAACTGCAGCCGAACTTAAAGCACGCAACAAACTAGACACCTAGGATCGAAATTAAACAAAGAAAGAAAATAAAAAAAGCGGAGGCCGCTTAAATGACTGAGTTAATAATAAAAAACGGCTTCGTCTTTGACCCCATTAACAAGATTAACGGGGAAAAAATGGATATAGCCATCAAAGACGGCAAAATCGTCCACAAAGTCAGAAGCAAAGCCCAAATAATTGATGCCTCAGGCTTAACCGTAATGCCGGGCGGCGTTGACATTCATACGCACATTGCAGGTGGGGAAGTTAACACCGGCAGAATAATTCGCCCTGATGACCATATTAAAGATGTAGAGCGCAAAACACTACTGACCCGCGGTGGCACTGGCTACTCAATTCCTTCCACTTTCACCACTGGTTACCGCTATTCTCGTATGGGATATACAACTGTTATGAATCCATCAATGGCGCCACTGCAAGCTAAACATACCCACGAAGAATTAAATGACATACCCTTACTTGACAAAGCTAGTTATCCACTTTTGGGCGACTGGTGGTTTGTGTTAGAAAACCTAGCTAAGGGCAAAGTTGAAGAATGCGCTAAACATGTCGCTTGGATGCTGGATATAACCAAGGGGTATGCAATAAAAATCGTTAACCCGGGAGGCTTGGAATCTTGGGGTTTTGGGCACAACGTCCATAGTATCGACGATCAAGTAGCGAACTTCTGTATCACCCCACGCGAAATAATATGTGGCTTAGCAAAAGTCAACGCACTACTCAACCTGCCTCACTCTATACATCTTCACACTAACAACCTTGGATTGCCTGGTAACTACACTACCACACTTGATACAATGAAGGCGCTGGAAAGCGTGCCTTACAACGGCAAACCCGTTGGCCACATTACTCACCTGCAGTTCGCGAGCTTCGCAGGCGACAGTTGGGCACACTTTAATTCAGCATCAGAGGAAATTTCAAATTACATTAACGCACATAACCACATGACCTTTGACATGGGTCAAGTCATATTTACCGACACCACAACCATGACTGCTGATGGACCCTTCGAGTTTTCACTATACGAATTAGGGGGCCACAACAAATGGGTCAACAGTGACATTGAAACCGAAACCAGCGGCGGAATAATCCCCTTCCACTACAAGAAAAACAGCCCAGTAAACGCATTGCAATGGTCTATTGGACTGGAATTGGCTTTGCTTATTAAGGACCCTTGGAAAATGTTCATGACAACCGACCACCCCAACGGCGGACCTTTCTTTGCTTACCCACGTATTCTCGCTTGGCTATCCAGCAAGAAAGCACGGGAAGCAACACTCAAACATTGTAACAAGAGAGCTCAGAAGAAGAGCTTGCTCCCAACAATTGACCGTGAAATGACCCTCTACGAAATAGCTATTATGACCCGAGCAGGACAAGCAAAAGCTTTAGGGCTTCCAAATAAAGGTCAACTTGGCGTTGGCGCAGATGCAGACATCGCAATATACAACATTAACCCAGAAAAACTCGATATAGCCCAAAACTTCAAGACCGCACGCAAAGCCTTCAAACATGCATCCTACACCATCAAAGACGGCAAAATTGTTGTGAAAGATGGCGAAGTGGTAAACAACACCACACCTGGCAGAACCATGTGGCTTGATGTCCAAACCAAAGACCCTTGCGTAATTGACGAGGAAATGAGACGTAAATTCAAACAATACTGGACAGTCGAATACGACAATTACCCAGTGTTCGACCATTACCTGAAGGTTCCAGAAAAATTAACCGTAAAGGCAAGTGTCTAAAATGATCATCCTGATTCCCAAAAGAAAGTTTGAGGTACCTGTCCAAGCGGCAAGCATAAGTCCTGACGTATTCAAAGGAAAAGACACCGCCGAAATAGCAAACCTACCCGTTACCGAAGGAAACCGCAACCTAAAACTCGGCGACCTCTTCGAAATCCAAGAAGACCACCTCGAAACACCCTACATCACAATAAACGGCGACGCAGGAAAAGTCAAGCGAATCGGGTCAGCGATGAAAACTGGCGAAATCCTCATCAATGGTGACGTAGGCATGCATACAGGCGAAAAAATGGCCGGTGGTAAAATCACTGTAAACGGCAACATAGGCGGATGGTCAGGCAACGACATGAAAGGCGGCTTAATTGAAGTCCATGGAGACGCAGGCGACTATTTAGCTTCCCCATACCGGGGCACAAGCACAGGTATGAAAGGAGGAGTAATAATTATCGATGGCAAAGTCGGAAGCGACTCCGGGTGCTACCTACACGGCGGCGTACTCAAGATCAAAGGTGGCGCAGGAAGATACCTCGGCTACCATATGAGCGATGGAGTAATCCTTGTTGATAAAGAAGTTGATATCCGCCCTGGTGCATGCATGACTGGCGGCAAAATCGTTATCACAGGCACGGTTGAAGAGGTAATGCCAACTTTCACAATCGACAGTGTTAAAGCCAAAGTTAAAATCGATGATACAACCTCAGCAGCGGGGCCATTCTATGTGTTTCTAGGCGACTTGGCAGAACACGGTACAGGCAAAATCTTCGTTTCTAAAGTTAACAACCCGCAACTGAAGTTCTACGAAAAATACCTCTAAATTTGTTATTTGAGCTTTTTCTCACTTTTGTTTCATTTTTATACTTACCTGATATGATTGGTCGGTGCTAACGAAGCCGAATACCTTATGAATACGGCTGATTCAAAATCAACAAGCAAGTGTGAATGTTATGCGTCAAGTTGATATGACTAGGCTTGACTTATCGACTGGAAAAGCAGAAAAAACCAAGGATTGTGTTGCAGAAGAGGTTCCTCTCCAAATCACCTTGAACACAGAGTATTCGTTTATTATTTGGTGTTCGCCTTCGCAATTCAAGGAACTTGCGGTTGGTTACTTGCTCTCTGAGGATATTTTGAGATCTGTGGATGAAATTCAAGAGCTAACGTCTAACGAAGCTCAAATTAGCTGCCAAATCAAGCTAAAGGCAAGCGTGGACCTGGATGAACGCATGAAAAACTCGCGTCGAAGCACCCGCATTATTCCGTTGATTAAAGTCAGCACCTCAGCATACCAACATGACGAAAAAATCGCCAAAATTAAATCCAAGCTCGCAATTAAAGCCCAAACAATACTTAATGCCATTAACCAAGTTAACAGTCTCGCCAAAGGCTTCCAAGAAACAGGCGGACTCCATGACTCAGCCATCTTCAAAGCAGACGGTTCAATAGTGGCCTTCTCCGAAGATGTGGGGAGGCACAATACAGTTGACAAGGTTATAGGTGCCGCATCATTGAGCAAAGTGGATTTCAGCGAATGCTTTATGATAATAACTGGACGTGTTCCAGGTGATATGATTTATAAGGCGGCAAAAGTCGGCTTGCCAATTGTGGCTTCTGTGGCAGCGGTCCTCAATTCGGGGATTTCGTCGGCGGAGAAAGCCAACATCACTCTGGTCGGGTTTGTGCGTGGAAAACGTATGAACGTTTACACTGGAGCCGAAAGGATAATTCTATAGGTGCCCGATATGGATAGACCTGACATTAAACGCCTACCAAAACGCGCCAACCCGATGGATGCGCAAAAACAACTCCTCGAGTCAATACACTTAAACGCAATGTCAAGCGAAAAGGTGCCGTTGCAAGATGCCTTGGGCAGAGTCTTAGCGCATGAAGCAATTTCGAACGTTAACATTCCTGATTACGATAAAACCTTCATCGACGGCTATGCGATCAACACATCTGACACCAAGGGAGCCTCAACCGCCAAACCTGCTGTCTTCAGAGTTGTCGGCAAACTATTCCCAGCCGACTACCCAACCCCAATCGAAGTCACCCATGGCAAAACCGTCTACGTTGCATGCGGAGCGCCCATCCCCAAAGGCTCCTCGGCGACTGTGAAAGTTGAAGAAACCCGCCTAAAAGAAGGAAAAATCGAAATAATACGTGAAATCCAGCCTGGCGAAGGAATAATACCGCTTGGAGATGACATGAAAAAAGGCGATTTACTCCTCAAGAAAGGGCAGATTCTAAGACCCCAAGACATCGGAATACTGGCATCAATTGGGCTTGCTGAAGTCGAAGTGGTTAAGAAGCCAAAAATCGTTATCCTCTCTGGCGGAGACGAATTAATCAAAGAATGCTGCAAAAACTCCCAAAAAAATCGTCAACAACTACGCCCTCGTCGTTGCAGGTTTAGCATCTGAACTTGGCGCCGGGGCAGAAATTGCTGGGATAATGTCAGATGCCATGGAACAAGTCACTGCGAAAATTGCTGAAGCCATCGCTAAATCCGATATTGTTGTTACGATTGGCGGGTCATCGGTGGGAGTCAAAGATTTTGTTCCAGACGCTGTTAACGCAATTGGCGCACCGGGAGTGGTTGTGCAGGGTGTCTCGTTGCGTCCTGGCGCAATTTCTGGTTTTGGCATTGTGAACGGCAAACCAGTGGTTATGTTGCCAGGGCACATCGGATCATGTATCGCTGGGTTCTACCTTTTCGTTGCGCCCTTAATCAGCCGCTATCTTGGCTTAGAAGGCGACGAGATGCCTCCCAGATTAAGCGCTGAATTAGCGGAGGATTTGGAGACCGGTCCACAATTCCGATTCCAGCTTACTCATTTAAAACGGGTTGATGGGAAACTCTTGGCGGAACAAGTTGAAGGCGGCTCCAGCGCCTTAACAACCATCGTCAAATCAAACGGATACACAATCGTGCCGCCACACACAACGCTTGCGAAAGGAAGCAAAGTAGATGTTTACTTGTTTGGCAAATTTGAGTTGTCCCAAATCGGCGCTTAAACGACTTTACGCGAATACCTGTGTACATGGCTTTGTTTTCCCATAGCCCACGACTTCACACCAAGCTTTATCCGCCAACGCTCGTTCAGCCAAAAGCAAAGATTGGTTATTCTCGTAAATTTCAGCTTCAGCCATGTAGTTCTTTGCTGCTCTAAGGTACGCTTCTTTGCATTGAAAATCCAAAACGGCGCCTGATTCGGATTCGGAATGTTTGTGTGACAGAGTTAACAAAGCCTCCCCCAAGTTTTCTTCAGCTAAAGCAGCCCAAAAAAACGATTCACACACCTTAAGGTTGCTCGCACAAAAAGCAAAAATTTTCTGTGCGTCCAAAACCTTGCCTTCATGGAACATTTTTGCCCCTTCTCTAAGAAGCCGCAAATCAGAAATCGACAACACACCCAAGTTTAGCCGCACGTTTTCTGTGACTGGTCCATGGGAGCGGCGGGTTTGAAGCCGATTTAGGTCTTCTTTGGAGTTTATGTTTATGAAGCTTCTAAGCTCTGGGTCAAGCGTTTTTATGTGGTTTACTGGGGACACAAGAAGGGTTTTGCCGGCACCTCTTGGTATGTCGTCTGAGCGTGGACGCTTAAGAGCACACAATGTTTCCGTGATTTCTAAGGCGGTTTGGCGTTCAAGCACCATCATGAGGGTTTCAAGTCTCCCGTTAGGCCACATTGGAACAACCACCTCAAACCCCTCTGCCTCGTCAAACAGGTATTCCGCAACTTTCGGGTGCAGAAAAGGCATGTCGCAGGGTAAAGTAAGGCAATAATCTGCTTGAAGAGACTTTAACCCTGACATTATCGCTAGGTTGGGACCGCTAACATGGCTGATTTTTTCGTCAACCACAATTCTCAACGTTTGAAACCCAGTATTTCTCTAAAATTTCGCTGTATACAGCTTTTCGTTCTTCATCGTTCACGCATACCGCAACTTCGTCAACGACGCCTTTGACGTTTTGGATAGCATGAACCAAAAGGGGTTTTCCATCGAGTTCTGCAAGGGCTTTATCCTGCCAGCTTTCACCTTTAGATTGGAACCTGCGGGCTTTTCCCCCTGCCAAAATCAGTGCAGCCCGCTTAACCATGCGTCTTCCTCAATCAGATTTTTTCTGCTTTAATTGTTTCTTGATTAATTCAACAAGCCGCTGCCCATCTTCGGGAACCTTGATAACGGGGATGTTCTTGTAAGTTGGGGTGTCCAATGTTTTGGCAACTATCCCTGCAACAGCTAAAATCGGTTCCACCGTACCCTCCAAAGTTTGAGTGAGTCCATATTGGTCTTTGGCAGTGATAATTTTAGCAACGTCTTTTCTTTTTGCGATTAGGCTGTGGAAACCTTCAACAAAAACGATGTCCAGTTTCTCATCTTTCAAAAGGGCAGTCATTTGGTCCAAATCTTCGAGTGCCAACTCAGTTTTTTTTATGATTGCTACCTCTTCAGGCGAAATGGCAACAATGACTTTAGCGCCAGCTTTAGCGTAACGCCATGTATTGGTGCCTTCCTTATCCATAGTAAAACCTTTATGGTGAACATGTTTTATCGAGCCAATCTGGTAGCCCTCAGCCGAAAGCTTCCCAATTAGGTATTCTAACGTAACTGTTTTTCCTGAACCGCTCCTGCCAACCGCTGCAACAACTAAAACCGTAAATTTCCACACTCCACTTTTGATTCAAACGTTTCAGCTTTTATAAATTACCCCAACCTTTCCTTGTTTCGCATGTTTTTCATATTTGGACCCTAATAGAAACTCATATACAGAAACCTATAGGGGGTAGGTCGATATTGACGTTTTCAACCGCCGTTAAGATATTTCTGCATGATGAAAAGTTATTCATTGTTATTCCTCCGAAAACACGTTTAAAGAGTCAGTTGCAAAATTTACGTTTATCTTGTCGCCTATCGTAAGCCCTAAATCTTTAATGACGCTTAAAGGAAGCCGCGTCTTTCAACGAAAAACCCACATCCACTGTGACCTGCGCGTTTGACCGCATCTGAACCATTTCTGCAACAAACCCTTCGATAGAATTGATGTCTACATCTTTAGAAGCGGATAGGTTTAATTTTGAAAGCGATATGCTTTCAGGTTTAATCGTAGCAACAACATTCTTTCCTAATAGGTTAGGTGCCAAAGGCGCCAATAATTGAGTACCGTACGCTTCAATTTCCATCAGTTTCCCCCGCGCTTTAACTGCCTTGCCTTTAAACGCGTTAAGTCCAAGAAACGACGCAACATACTTTGAAGACGGCTTATCAAAAAGCTCAGCTCCACAACCAATCTGTTCAATACGCCCGTTACCCATAACGGCTATTCTAGTCGACATTATGAATGCTTCAGACAAATTATGTGTAACATACACGACTGTGATTTTGAGTTTCTGCAAATAATTCTTTGAGCTCCAGCCTAAACGATTCCCTCAAGCTGCGGGTCAACAGCGGAGACAGGTTCATCTAAAAGCAGCACCTGTGGCTCAGTTGCCAGAGACCTCGCCAACGCGGTCCGCTGCTTTTGTCCACCGCTGAGTTGATGGGGATAAAACCTTGCGTATTCATGGAGCCCCACAAAGTCAAGCATGTTCTCAGTTCTCTTCTTTACTTCGTGTTTGGGTAAATGCATTGCCTTTAAGCCGTAGGCTACATTGTCTTGGACGCGCATGTGTGGGAAAAAGCGAGATGGTTTGGAAGACGTAGCCGACTTTGCGTTCAGAGGGTTTGAGGTAAACCTTTTTGGATCCGTTTTTGCCGTTGACTAAGACGCCGTTAATGTAGATGTTGCCTTGGTCAGGTTTAGTTAAGCCTGAGAGGGCATTTAGAAGAGTTGTTTTTCCACATCCGTTGGGACCAAGCAGGGTCACGATTTCGTTGGCTTTAACTTCGAAGTTGAGGTTTTCTATTACTTTTTTTTCGCCAAATGACTTTGGTGACTGCTTCGAGTTTTATCATTTTTTGTTCCCGAACCTTTTCTGTTCAAGCAGCTTGATGATTATGAGGATGCTGAAGGCTATCACGATTAAAATGATGGATAACATAACTCCCGCTAAAGGATGATCTGAATACAATAGCGTGTAAATCGCCAAGGGCATCGTCTGAGTTATTCCCTGGTATGTTTCCTGCAAACATGAGTGTTGCGCCAAACTCGCCCATTGCACGTGCCCAAGTCATCATAGTTCCAGTGATGATTGCGCGTATAGTTAGCGGTAAAGAAACTGTGAAGAAAACCCTCAACCGTGAATCTGACAAGATTTTAGCGCTGTTAATTACGTCGCGGTCCATGTTTTCAAAGCCAGTTTTCGCAGACCTCAAAAGAAACGGCGATGCAACAAAGACTTCAGCTATTATAACCGCGATTGTGTATCCTGGAATAACAAACCCAAACATGTTCAGCAAAGGACCCAACAGTCCCTTTGGCGCGAAAGCAAAAAGCAAGGCAACACCAGCAACGGCGGGTGGCAGAACAAATGGCAAATCGATTACGGTGTCGATAACTGCTTTACCTGGGAATTTTCTTGTTGCCATAAAATAGGCGGTGGGAACAGCCAAAACGAAGACAATTAGGGTGGCAATTGCCGAGGTGAATAAGCTGAGCTTTATGGCATCTATGATTTGTGAATTTTGCAGTTGAGAACTGATTTGATCTGGCTCGATTCTTAAAAAAACCGCCAAGATTGGTAAGGCTACGAAAAGAAAGTATGTTAGAACGATGAGACCCAGAATCACCAATATGATTTTGTTCGAAAGCGAATTGCTGATTTTATGTTTCATCGTTTTTTACCGTTTGATTAGTTAAAAAAGGGTGGGTAAGTGCTTAATATGCACTTTTACGAGTTGAAATCCGAATTGTGTTAGTAGCGCTTGTCCTTGAGTGCTGGACCAGTAATCCATGAATTCTTGTGCTAATGCTGATTGGGTGGTTTGTCCTACGACGGCTATGCCGTATGTGCCTTTAGTGTTTACGGCTGTTGGTATTGGCATAAACTGGACTTGAGCACTTGTCATGTTGCCCCAGACTGCGTCAGAAACAAACACTATGCCTGCGTCTGCTGTGCCAACGTTAAGTGAAACAGCTCCAACAACTTGTTCAACGGTGAGTTGATAGTTAACGACGTTTGCATGTACGGTGGCGTTGTAGTTTACATAGGAGCCGTTGCTAACGTATGCTGCGTTGCCTACTTTGCCCCATGTTTGATCAATTTTCCAGCATGTTGTGTTTGTGTATGAGCCTGAAGGTATTGAAGGGTCTGCAAATACTAATTTTACTCCAGGGTTAGTTAAGTCAGCAAGTGGATGTTATGCCTTTAGGGTTGCCCTGTGCTATTATTACTGAAAGGCTGTTTGTGGTGAAATTAACGTAATTATTGTTGTACAAGAGGCCTGAGCTGTTAAGTTGCTTTGTCCATTTTTGGTCGGCGGACATGAAGACGTCACAGGGTGAACCTGCAACGATTTGTGTGTAGAGTGCGCTTGATGAGTCAGAGTTAATTATTAAGGTGACAGTTGTTTGCTTGTTCGAATGCCTGTGTCATGTTGGCTACGACATGGACTAAGCTTGAGGCTATGTCCACTCGAAGGTCTACTGGTACAGGTGTGGCGTTGGGCTTGGTGAAGCTGTAGGAGTAGCTGTTGTAGTCGGTGTTGGTGTGGCTGTTGGGTGTTGACTGTCGGTTTTACTGTTGGTGTGGAGTGTTGGACGTAGGTGTTGGAGAAACTGTTGGCGACGGTGAAGGTGTAGGCGTTGGTGTAGGAGTAGTGTTGGCGGAGAATGTTCCATTGTATACTAGATAACCTGCTGCTGAAGCTAAGACTATTACTATTACTAATGCTATGGCGATAAATTTGTTGATCATTTAAACCATTTCCGATGTTATCAGTCAGTAATATCGAAATGTATAAACATTTCTCAAACAAAAACAACCAACAAACAAAAAAACAAAAGAATACCATAACAAGACGCTGTTCCAAAAAATTCGCCCAAAAATTAAGTGCTTAACAGGCATCTTTTTCAAAATCTTTCAAGCTCAACTTGAGCATTCCGGTATCGCTTAACCAAATTCCTGCCAAAATCCGTAACCTGCGAAGAGCCGCCGCCTTTTGCGCCGCCGCGAACCCGCGTAACCAACGGTTCACCCAACGTCTCTTCAGCCAAAGTTAGTCTGTGCAAGAGCATACCGATAGGACATTCTAGATGATTGGCGGCTTCCAAGAATAGAGTGGTGGTTGTCTATTTCTTCTATGAGTTCGGCTAGGCCGTTTCCAAAGACTGATTCGCCTTTTTCGTTAACCATCCATAGTTTGGTTTCAAAGCGGAGGGTTGGCATGTTTATCGTTTCATTTAATGCTGTGTTGGGAATTAAGTTTAGTGTTTGTTTGGGGTTTTGGCTTGTTTGTTTTACGTTGTGTTTGTATGAGCATAACGCACAATCTTTTTATAGTATATACAGTATATACGACTATACTAGTACGTACTTCGTATAGTTGAAGGAGGCGGGAAAAATGCAAAATGCCAACAAACAAATAAACAAAACCCAACGGAACAATCGTAGAAAAACAACAACTAAACTCTGTAACCAAAAAAATCACCATCTACGCCCCAGCCATCGCAGCAAAAGCCAAAGCAGGACAATTCGTAATCCTAAAAGTCCACACAGACAGCGAACGAATCCCCCTAACCCTCTCATCCTGGGATAAAGAAAAAGGCACAATCACCCACATATTCCAAGAAATAGGATACTCAACAACCGAACTGGGCACCCTTGAAGTGGGAGAAAAAATACATGAACGTAGCTGGTCCCTTAGGAAACCCCAGTGAAATCAAAAACTTCGGGGTAGCCGCAGTTGTATGCGGAGGGCTCGGCACAGCAGTAGCTTACCCAGTAGCTAAAGCGCTCAAAGAAGCTGGAAACAAAGTCATATCCATAATGGGTGCAAGAAACAAAGACCTGTTCATCTTAGAGGATGAAATGCGCGCAGTCTCAGACGAAGTATTTTTTACATCAGATGACGGTTCAAAAGGGCAAAAAGGCTTCGTAAGTGACGTTTTGAAGTCCTTAATCGCTAAAAACTATAACTTTAACATAGTTTTCGCAATCGGACCTCCAATAATGATGAGTGTAATAGCAGACATCACCCGTCCATACGGCATAAAAACCATCGCCAGCCTAAACCCAATAATGGTTGACGGCATGGGCATGTGCGGCGCCTGCCGAGTCTCCATTGGAGACAAAATCCAGTTTGCATGCGTAGACGGCCCCGAGTTTGATGCTCACCAAGTTAACTTTAAAGAGTTAATGCAGCGGCTCAAAAGTTACTGCACAGAAGAGAAACATATCTTGACAGTTCAAAAACCAGGAGGAACATGCCAATGTCACGGCCAGTAAAAGAAGCAGCTAAAGCTCAGAATCGCTTTAAAGCAGTTGAAGCAGCAAAACAGGAACCTTCCGAACGAACAAAGAATTTTGGGGAAGTCGTTTTAGGCTACACAGAAGAGCAAGCATTAGCTGAAGCTTCCAGATGCCTAAATTGTCCAAACCCCAAATGCGTTAGCGGTTGCCCAGTGGGCGTTGATATTCCAGCGTTTATTTCATGCATCAAAGAAAGAAAATACCAGAGAAGCCATCGCAAAAATCAAAGAAAAAAATAGTCTTCCCGCCATATGCGGACGGGTTTGCCCTCAAGAAGAACAATGCCAAAAAAACTGCATAATGGGTAGAAAAGGCGAATCAATCTCCATTGGGCGACTTGAACGGTTTGTTGCTGACCTTGAACATGAAAAAGGCATAGTTGCTAAACCAGCAGAGGCATGGAATGGCAGAAAAGTAGCAGTGGTCGGCGCGGGTCCCGCAGGGTTAACTGTAGCGGCGGATTTAGCAAAGTTGGGGTATCATGTGGTTATTTTTGAGGCGCTTCATCTTGCAGGAGGCGTACTAGTTTATGGTATCCCAGAGTTCCGATTACCTAAACGCATTGTTCAAGCTGAAGTTGACTACATCAAGCAGTTAGGCGTTGAATTGCAGACCGATTCTTTGATAGGCAGACTCTACACTATCCCGGAATTATTGGCGCAAGGTTTCGACGCAATCTTCATCGGCACAGGCGCAGGCTTACCAAAGTTTATGGGCATACCAGGCGAGAACCTCTGCGGAATCTACTCAGCCAACGAATTCCTAATACGCGTTAACCTCATGAAGTCCTATCAGTTTCCAAAATCCAAAACACCCATCCACATGGGCAAGAAAGTAGTAGTTATCGGAGGCGGCAACGTAGCGTTGGATTCTGCACGATGCGCAATACGGTTAGGTGCAGAAAGCGTCTCGATTGTATACCGCCGGTCAAGAGAAGAAATGCCTGCTAGAGAAGAGGAAATTAGCAACGCTGAGGAAGAAGGAATACAATTCAAGTTCCTTGCTGCCCCAACACGCTTCATAGCTGATGATCATGGACAAGTTAAAGCTATGGAATATGTAACAATGAAACTAACCGAGCCAGACGCGACGGGCAGAAGCAAACCCGTTCCAATCAAAGGTTCAGAAACCACCATCGATGTTGACACAGTCATAGTTGCCATAGGACGTACACCTAACCCGATCATTCAAAGCACCACCGAAGGGCTAAAAACATTAGTCGGCGGCATAATAGCGGTTGATAAAAACACGGGTCTCACTAGTTTAGAAGCGGTTTACGCTGGCGGCGACATAGCACAGGCGAATCTACAGTGATTAGCGCCATGGGTTCAGGCAAAATAGCTGCCAAAAGCATACACAACTACCTAAAACAAAAGCACAAAAAGAGAAAATGCCATTGGCATGCTCTCGTCAAGGCAACTAAACTGCTTTAAATCTCTTCTTTTGATTCTTCGTTTAAGCCGCTTGATTCTGGGTTTGGCGCTTTAAAAGCACGGTTCACTGTCATTTCAGCCATGCTAAAGGCGCAGTGACAAATTCTTTTTATATCATCACGGGTTGAGCAGATGCCGCAGACTAAGTCAGCGCTTTTTGGTGGACCAGTGAAGGATTTTGTAGCTATTTCCACTTCGGCTTTGTCCATTTTTTGGCGGTACTTCATTATTTCAACTGCTGTAGCTATATCTTTGGCGAAGAAAGCTGCAATTCCTTTAACGTAGAGATCCAGAACCTCTTTTCCTGTAGTAATCATAATCTGACAAAACATCGTCAGGAATCTTCTGTTTTGCACCGTTTAGCATTATAATGTGCCGTGCGATGTCGGCTGCATAATCTGCTGCATATTCCATACGGTAAACAAGAATTTGATGATCCATACAATCAAGCGGATCAACATGTAACTCATTGGCTAAGATTGGGTCTTGGGCGGCATCGCGCAGGATTCTCAGGATAAAGAAGCCAAAGTGATCGACGTCATCATCTAAGGTCATCACTGACTTTGCAAGTTCAATGTCGCTGCTTTCGAGCGCATTGATGAGCTCCTTCAACCATCGAAGATGAGATAAGGTGCATACGTTGTATCGCTTGCTCAAGGGAAGCCTTTGACTCGTCCATGAGGCTTTGGATGTAAACGCATTTTGAATCTGCTTCCATGACCCTCATGTAGAGCCTTCCCGCCATGCGCCGAATTGCCTTGGTCTGAGGTACTGTGAAAATTTTTTCTGAAGTAAGTATGATGCCTGAGTAACCGTTGAGGAAAGCGCCTAGGATTTTCTGTGTTATGAGAAGTTCTTCTTCGTTTTGTCCTATGCTTAAGAGTGATTTCTTTGGGTTCGGATTTTTTGAAGGCGCTGGGGTGAATGACTGAGTGACCGGTCGCGTTGGATGTTGAATGAGACAGCGTCGCCTTTTTTGAGGTCGTTTAGTTGCATCCATTCTTTTGGAAGGGATATAACAAGTGAGGATTTGCCTAAAGACATGATTTTTCGTTCCATGTACTTTTCTCCTTTCCATGGAAGGTATTTACAGTTAATACTCAACCAAGATAATATATATTATATCTGAAAAATAGTTTCATGATCCCTTACCCTAAGAAAGAGGTAGGTTAATTGAGCGCCTATCCAAACCTTATGCCTCGATAATTTTCGCTTCCTTAAGCACGTTAACGTTACCATTACCCTTTGTTACATAACCCACTTCGAAATGCCTGACTTTTCGCTTATCCAGCTCGCTAAGCAAGTCGTCAGCTTTTTCTTTGGCAACTGCAATAAGCATGCCGCCCGCGGTTTCTTTAGCTTCACCTTGCAGCAACGGGTAACCGAAAATTTCCGTCAACACAGGTGTGCCGCGAATTACCGCTAACTGATCGATAATGATGTCAACTTTGCCCAGAACTGCCATGTTCGCCGCGTGACCTTTCAGCCCAAAACCAGTTACATCCGTGGCTGCATGCACTGAAACTTTCTGCATTGCTTCAGCGACGGGTTTGTTTGAGGTAATCATTCCTTCAATGGCTTCAGCGACAGCCGTCTCAACCAAATCCTCTGGTACTTCTTTGAGAAGTTCTTTGCCTTCCTCTTCCTTACGTAAGCGGTAAGCAGCCATCGCAGGCGCAATCCCGAGCGGCTTAGTCAAAAACAGCCTATCACCGACCTGTGCACCCTTAGTGTAAACGATTTTTTTATTTCACTAACACCAGTTGCAGCGCCACCGATGATCGGCCAAGGATTCCGAATCGTGTGCCCGCCGACTACGGGTGCACCCATTTCACGGCAGAAATCACCAAAACCCTTCAACATGCCTACTGCCAACTCGTCAGGCATGTTCTCAGGAAATGCCATAATCGACAAAACACTGACAATGTTTGTTACGGCCAAAGCGTAGATGTCGCTTGTTACGTTGCTGCCTGCGATTCTGCCTTGAATTTCAGGTTCATCAACCATGGGCGTGAAAAAATCAAGCGTGTTAAGAACAGCCAGGTTGTCGGTGATTTTGACGACACTGGAGTTTTCCCATGGACCAGCCAATACATCCTCACCGAAAGTCTCTGTTAAGCCTGCTTTATCGAGCAATCCGCCCAATTGGTACTGTGGAAGTTTGCAACTGCAACCGTGAACTGGAACAGCTTTTGTTAATCTGTAATTCAAATTTCATTTGCCTCCAACTGTCGTCATTATTCCCAAGAAGCACGTGAGATTTAAAGGTATAAAAATATTCAAACCCGAAAAATAGTGAAAAAAAGAGTTGACTATTTTCTTTTCGCTTGGATGATTTCAAGGAACGCTTCAATCCTGGTTTTTATCTGCTCGGAATCACCCATTGCATAGTCGGTTTCAATCTTTAGCATCGGTAAATCTAACGTTTTCAACGCACGATCCATTTTGACGCCTTCAACGTTGTAGTCATGGCAGTTTTGTAGTGTGTAATAGATTACGCCTTCCGCTCTGAATTGCTCGGCTAAGTCAGTAACGCTCTTTATGCGTGCGTCGTTGGGTGTGAAGCATGCGCAAGGAATCTGGCTGTATTTTTCGACCATAGCCCAGAGCAAATCGTTTAAGCTGTCACCTTTCGGCTCAACTAAGTTGGTAAAGTACCGTGTGCCTACGCAACTCTCTTCAACAATCACTGAAGCGCCCGATGCTTCGGCAATGCTGTGTACTTTCCAGTTGGGAATTGCCATCGGACAACCAGAAATCATAACTCTTGGCGCATCTTTAGCTGTAACCCCTTCACCCTTGCGCACACGCTCGTCGAGTTCATCGCAAAGTTCGTTGACTTTTGCGGTGAAGCGTTTTACGTCATCGTTGAAGCTAATTTGGAAAATGAGCAATGCATCTAATCCGCTGATTGGGGATGGATTGTTTGCACGCAAGTCAGAGAGGCGTTTTAGTGCTTTGCGTTTGTTGTTTATCAGTTCAATGGATTCTTTTAGTTTTTCAGCAGTTATTTTGTTGCCTGTAACTTCTTCAAGTTTGGCTTTGAAGGCTTCGAGTTCTTTATACCAGAATTCTTTTCCTTTTTGTGTATCTGGTTTATGAGGAATCTCTAAAACATAAGTCGGAATAAGTTCATTTAGTAATTCGTAAACTTTCTTTTTGCCGTCGCAGGTTGTTTCTCCAACAACAAGGTCGCTTGACTGAAAGTATGGGCAAGTTTTGTTTAGTCTAAAACCGTAGAACGATTTAATCAGGGGGCAAAGGTTTCTTGGCAAAATTGCCTCCGCGTCTGGAACTGAGAAGTCTGCCCCACCGCACAACCCAACCATTGTTGCGTCTGCAGCGTATGCAAGTTCTTCTGGTGCATAAATGCAGAATGCGCCAACGACTTTTTTCCCTGCTTTTCTAGAATCATTGAGTTCTTTTATTCTTAAGCCGTGAATTTCTGAGACGACGAAGTCAAAGTAACCCATTGCTTTTGGTCTGTTCTTCTGGGTCAGGTATACAGCTCCATAGTATTGTCCTAGGATGTTGAGGAGTTCGTTATGTTTTTCAATATCCATTCCAATGGATTTCCACATTTCAACATATTTTTCTGCCATACTATTCACATACCATTGAAACAGGTATTAAAAATCATATTATTAAAATTTTTGATAAATACTATTAGAAATATTGATAAATACTTAGTGTTTCCTAATCAACAACTTAAACTCTTCTCCAAACTTAACAGCTTCAATCACTTCATGCCCGTTATTCTTAACCCAACGCTGAACATTATCAAATTCCAGCTCCCCTTCACCGACAACTTCTAGTAACTGCCCAACAGCCATGCTCGCCAGCTTTCGCTTCGTAAATGCTACAGGCAAAGGGCACATTTGACCCTTAACATCCAACTTTTCATTTCCCAAAATTGTCACTAGAACACTATTACTTTGTCACTGTTAACCGTCCACTCAACAAGTTCATGAATAGTAGCGATTTTAACTCCATCAAAAAGGTCAGCTTGCGTTAAGCCTCGTGCTTCAACACAGACTACGCAGGCTTTGACTTCGACGCCGCCTTGAATCAAGTTTTCCAGGTTTTGACCGTAGTTGATTAAGCCTTGAGCTGGTTTTTGCCCTTTCTTTGCGAGGTAGACGCCGTTTTCAAATAACCAGATTTTTACTTGATGGCCTTCTATGTCGCAGGTTGCGGCGAATCTTAGAGCTGACATTGCGCGTTCTTTCGCGTATGGAGCTTCGTTTATTATCAAGGTGAATGTTACCAAACTGTTTAAACCTCAATTTAACTGATATTTATTATTAAAAAAACTAATATAAGCATTTTCCAAACAAAAAGCAAATATCATATAAACTAACATTTACCAACATACAGAGGGCATGAAGCGCATGGAAACCATTAGGTTTGATTACCTCAACACTTTCCTTACCGTCGCTAAAACACACAGCTTCTCTCTGGCAGCCAAAGAACTCAAAACAAGCCAAGGTACAGTAAGCCACCACGTTGCAGCATTAGAAGAATACTTTGACGCTGAGCTCTTCAAGCGCACTTCAAACGGGGTCGAAGTTACCGACGCAGGAGCAACACTCAAAGAAACCGCCGAAAAAATTCTCCAACAAGCCCAGGATGCGAAAACCAAAATATCGACAGCCAAACTCAAATTATCAGGAACCATAATGATCGCCGCAAGCACCATACCAGGAGAGCATATAATCCCCAGTTTAATCGCCGAGTTTCAAAAAAAATGTCCAGATGTAAAATTCAAGATAAAAGCTGAAGATAGCCTAAACAGCTTAGCCAGTCTTCAAATAAACAACGCTGATTTTGCTGCAGTTGGCACACTGCAAGGGTTTGAAGAAAAATTCGATTTTCTCCAAATCGGCGAGGAACAATTAGTCCTCATTGTACCCTGCAACCATGAGTTGGCTAATCACAAAACAACTAAGCTGGAAGAAATCATTACGTACCCATTCATTAATCGTGAAGAGACTTCAGGCACAAGAAAGGAAATCGAAAACTTGCTCCAAAAAAACAATATTCCGCCTCTGAAGTTGCATGTAGCTTTAGAGCTTGGAAGTACTGAATCCATAATAACAGCGGTTTCCGAGGGCAGAGGGATAAGCATAATCTCTTCAATCGCCGCCAAAAAAGCCCAAGCCGCAGGATTAATAAGAATAATCAAAATTGAAGAAGTAAAAACCCCGAGAAAACTCTACATTGCTAGGCCAAAAAGATCGCTCCTTAAACCGTCTGAGGCTTTTTGGGGATTCTGCAAAGACTACAAATTCAAAAACCAAGCAATCTCGTGCTCTGCAGACTAGGACTATTCAGAGTCTTCTTCAAGCTTTACCCAGATTTTTCCCGACTCAGCTTTCCACTCAAATAACTTCAACTTCATGGATGATTCCTCTTCGTATTCGCCTGTTTCCAGGCTGAAGCGCCATTCATGGCATGGACAAACAATAACCAAGCCGTCGAGAGTTCCACCTGAGAAAGCGCAGCCTTGATGTGGACATCGGTTATCTATTACGAAGATTTTACCTTGCTGCTTAATGAACAAGACCGGTGTGCCTTCAACTGATATCCGTTTCATTTTGCCTTCTTCCAAGTCTTTTTCTTCTAAGGTGGCTACAAAACCATCAACCTTTTCCAAATATTCTGCCTCCACAAACCCAAATTGATTATGTGTGACAAACATTTAGAACTTGCTCTAATCTTTCCAAACTTGGCAAGAAACAAATTGCTTTTCGACTTTAGATTCCCGATTCGCAATAATCAAAGGCATGACTTAGTTTTATGTCCAAAAGGACTCGTGAAAAAAGGGTAATGAAAGTTGCCAGTATTCCTTCTTAAATTTTACAGATATCTTTTTCAAACTGATGCTCTAAAAGCACGAAAGTTTTTTCCTGATTTGCATTTTTATTTGGTGAAGCAATTGTTTTGTTGTTTACAATTTTGATTTTGGGTTATCCTCTGGACGTGGATTTATTAAGTAGGAATATTAAAAAGTGTTCATAATAAAATATTAGTTGAGGATTTTGAAATTTGTCTGATTCTAGCACTAATTTGTTTTTATCCAGCAAGGGCAACAAAGAAGTTTTACTAGCTTTTCCAGGCAAATATAAAGCTCCTGATCCACAGGTTCCACTTTCCCTTCTTCATATAGCTGCTGTGTTAAAGCAAGATGGCTTTAATGTGCGAATATTAGATATGCGTCTTGAAGATTACCGCAATTATCATTTGGGCAATCCAGTTTTTGTAGGAATAAGTTGTATGAGCGGCATGCAGATTAAGTATGCTTTAGAGTTTGCTCGTTTTGTAAAAACCCAAAACCCTTCTTGTCCACTTGTTTGGGGAGGCATTCACCCAACATTGCTACCTGAACAAACAGTTAACAACGAATTTGTTGATATTGTGGTTCGTGGTGAAGGTGAATTAATCGTCAAGCATCTTGCCAACTGCATTTCCAATAACCGACCTATCGATGATGTTGCAGGAATAACCTACAAGTCTAATCATATCATTAGAAGTAATCCTGATGGTGAAGTAATCGACTTAGATGCAATACCTGTCAATTTGCCATACGAACTGCTTCAAACCGATAAATACCCTTCAATAAAGTCAGGTCGAATCCATATTCAGACAAGTCGAGGGTGTCCCCACAAATGTGGCTTCTGTTATAACACTGTCTTTAACAAGCGTAAATGGCGAGGCAAAAGTGCTCAACGTGTTCTTAACGAAATTCAATACCTTCTTCATAAATTTCCAAACGTGAAAATTATCGACCCAATAGATGACAACTTTTTTGTTGACCAACAGCGTGTCAAAGATATTTGCCAAGGTCTAATTCTTCAAAACATAAAGATACAATGGCGAGCTAACTGCAGGCTCGATTACTTCTCAACTTATGACCAGGATTTTGTTAGCCTCTTGGCGAAATCGGGATGTGTGGAGCTAGATTTCGGTGGAGAAAGCGGTTCAGAACGACTCCAAGAATTCATATGCAAAGATGTTACCGCTGAACAGATGATTCAGTCAGTGAAAAATCTGAGAAGTTGGGCGCCTTCAATTGAGCCCTATATCTCTTGGCTTAGCGGGCTTCCAAACGAAACCTATCTGGACATGGTCAAGACCTTTGATTTGATGGATAAATTGAAGGAGGCAAACCCGCTTACTCAACATTACGGCATTTTCATGTATACTCCTTTTCCGAGTCCAATGCTTGAATCTCTTGCTTCTAACTTTCGATCTCCACAATCGCTTGAGGAATGGGGAAACATCGATGTCTTTCATTTCCGACCGCCATGGCATTCCAATGCCTACGTAGAGAAGCTAAAGGCAATATCAGCAGTGTCTAGATACGCGTTTTACCCGAAATCTCGAATTGATGAGCACGGTTTAGGCTTTAAACTCGGCTATAATGTCATTAATCGAATCGCTTGTTACCGTTGGAGGCATAGGTACTTCGGTTTTCCAGTTGAGTTGAAAATGGCTAACGCCCTGGCGAGGCGGCTTAAGGGGTTCTTGTGACATTGTTCTTCTGAAGCAGATAGAGTCTTGTTTTCTCTAATTTTTCCCACTATTACAACTTCTGAACCATTCACCATCATTAAAAAATAAAACAGCGACTAACTACATCATAAAAGCTGTTATCATTATTCAGGTTACCCTAAAAACAAAGATATTGCCATTTTAACATCTACAAAAGTTCAACACTTATTCTTAATGAACAACCTTAATTGCTAGACCGATCTACCTTTAATTGATGTTCCAAGTAAGGACAATGCGTACTAAAGACCATACTTTTGCAACCCAGTTAGCCAATACAATGAATTGGAATATGGCGCCTGAAGATTTTCAGTTTATGGCTTCGCTTGAACCTAAAGGTTGCTTTGTTCTTTTTGATGGTTTAAAACGGGTGGGAATTGCCACTTGTATAAGTTTTGCCAAGGTAGGCTGGTTTGGTAACCTTATTGTGCGAGAGGATTACCGCCACAGAGGGGCAGGAAGCACCCTCATTACCCATGCGGTTGACTATCTGCATGACAAAGGTGTAAAAACTATTGGACTCTATGCCTACCCAAGCCTTACCCACTTTTATGGAGGTTTAGGCTTTAAGTTCGATGAGGATTTCTCTGTCTTACAAACGGAACATTTTGGATATTCCACCGCTAAAACCTTGCAAGCCGTTGGAAAACAGCAGTTTTCCTCGATAAACAAGTTTGACAATCAATGTTTTGGCGGAGACAGGAAAAAACTCCTTGAATCGATAGTTCTCGAAAAAGGCAACGCTAGTTACTATTTTTCAGACAGCAGTGGTCTAGTGGGGTATGTTGCAGCAACAATTTATGAAAAAATGGCTTGGATTGGACCCTTAGTTTGCCTGACATCGAGAAATGATGTCGCCAATTTACTCGTCGAAGCAATTCTTACCAAAGCAAGCGGAAAAAGTGTTTACGCGGTGGTTTCTAAAAAAGAAGTTGCACTGCTTGAGCTATTCTTTAGTTTAGGGTTCGCAGAAGAATTTTTCGTTTCACGAATGTTCTTAGGCGAAAAATCAGCAAGAAATTGTATATACTTGGCTGAATCTTTAGAAAGAGGATAGTTTATGGAAGATTATTGTAGACTTTTGCTTGATGATTTCTTGAAGACTTCTTTTTCAACCGTGGAGGTTCTGGTTCAAGGCGCTATGGCTTTGAAGGGTCAGAATAGTAACCGCAAAGTTACCTTGTTCCGTTATTTTAACGGCAAAAAAGTTTCTTTCTCTTTTTCCGATGAACGATTCTACCTACGTGGGTCAGTTGAATATACTAATCCGCAGTTGACAGTTGAGGAAGTTCAAGGCATAATTGGGACTCGTCTACTTGAAACATGTGCTAACTACTTCTTCGAGCGCGGGTTACATCAACCCAACGACGACGACGTAGTTGCACTTGCAGAGTTGCTTAAGAAACCCACGCAAGGCTATATCGTTCCTTTTCTCCTAAACACAGATGATGTGGAAGCTGACCGCTACTCCATGAATCCGCTCAAACAATCAATCGTGGACAGTGGACAGAGCGCTTTTCCCGCAGCCAACGTCAAAACAGACCAGCTGAAAATCGATGAAGCATACCTCAAAAAGTACGATGGCACATTAATTTCCCAAAAAGAAGCGACGCTAATTAAAGAAAGCCTCCGAGTAAACAACGGCTCATACCTTGACTTGGTCGATTCAATAAAATATTCTCAATTAAAAGAGCTGTCCGAGTTCTTTGGTATGGACCTCTCACTCTACACGTTACGAATGCCACTTTCAACCTTGCAGGCTGAGAATAAAGATGGCCTACTTCATTACATCATCAAAGAAAGCAACCGCGATTATGCTTCCATAGAAGAAGCGTACACCTGTATGGGTCGCAGCATGAAAAATCGCACAACCCTCTTAACGGTGCCGCATTCCCCAAAAGGCTTTGGTTCCAAACGTGCAGCACGAGGCAAACTGCACTTTGAAAACGGCAAACTACTCGATGCCACCATCAAATACAAAACTACGCCGCTCTACCCTAACGCCATGGACCCTGAAGACGTAGCTGTCGCAGTATGCGATGACAGCTTCACTGTAACTGGCGAAAAACTTTCCGATTACAGTTTTATTGAGACTCCTTCTTCTCCCCAGTTCTTCCTATACTCTATAGGGTCGCCGGAAGATGCGACAGTTTGGCACGGCGTCGGGGCATTTGCAGCTCCACAGCTTCTTCAGAGTTATCGTTCAGGTCGCATAGCCTGTCGGGAAGGAAGATTAATTAAGAATTTAAGCGAAAAATTCAACATTAAAGTAGATGTTCCATTACAGTTTAACCTTGCACCCGAAGGCATATGGAGCCATCCAATCCATCGCAACATAGATGCCAGCATTGGTAGCGTAGAAGACCTTCCGGACCTGGCGCATCGAGGAATGAGGCTTGAGTACCTTCCATCTCTCAAGTAGGAGCAGACTTGCAGTTTGACCGCAATAGAATACGCGATGTTTAGAATTTTACGATTGTTTAGAAAACTCCCTTTTAATATACTTGGGGTTGGAAACCAAAAAGTTATTTTCACAGAGTTTTTCAAAGGATTCGAGAATGTTGAAGCTGTAAAAGGTATTTTTGGTGAAAAAACCGTGGAAATTCTAAGTCACCTCACAGTCGAGATTAGCTGGATAATGGGCTACATGTATGTGGATGGTTCAGATGGGCACCTTGTGATAAGCAAAGGCTACCTAAATAATGGCGACAAAATTGACATTTACCTTGACCTAATCCATGAATTATGCCATGTGAAACAGTTTAAGGAGGGCAAAGAACTCTTTGACCCTCGATATGAATACGTCGATAGACCCACGGAAATTGAAGCATATCGTTACTGCATTCAAGAAGCAAGACGACTAGGTCTGAGCGAGGAAAGGATCCGCTGTTATCTTTGGACTGAGTGGATGGGTGAGGATGATTTCAAACGGTTGGCAAAATCAGTTAACGTTCAACTTGCCAGTGCTTCATAGTAAACTTTGAGCATTTTTTGAGCACATATGTCCCACGTGAAGCTGTCAGATACAAACCTGCGGCCATTGGCACCCATTTTTTGTCTTAAAGTTCTATCGGAAAGAAGCTTCAGCAAAGCATCTGTCAATTCCCCAGTGCTTCCGCGTTTAACCAGAAGCCCAGTTTCGCCATTGTGAACGGCTTCGTTGATTCCGCCCACATCAAAAGCAACAACTGGTTTGCCTGATGCTTGTGCTTCAAGTAACACGATTCCTTGACCTTCTTGAATGGATGGTAGAACAAACACGTCAGCGCAACTGTAGACTGCTGGAAGCATATTGTCTTTGAGGTTACCCGTGAACAGAAAGTTGCCTAAAAGATTAGCTGCCTTAAGCCCGGCAGTTAACTGGTTTTTTAATGGTCCATCACCTACAATTAAGAATTTGGTGTTAGCTTTTTCTTTGACTATTCTTTTAGCTGCTTGAACAAGAAATGGTAATCCTTTCCTTGGGATTAGGCTTCCAACAAAAAGCACACATGGCTCATCGACCAATCCAAACTTGCGTCTGCTCTCTTCTGGGTTAATTTCAGGCTTGAATTTTTCAACGTCGACGCCGTTTGGAACTATCCGGACCTTGCTATTGTCAATGTGGTAGTTTTTTTGGATTTTTTCAAGTGAATAATTGCTTATTGTAACGATTAAAGTTGAGTTATGTGCCATTTCCTCTTCCAGCTTGGCAAGATTGTGCATAAAATAGTTTGCGAATCTACCCCTGATCGATGGGTAACCTTCTTTTTTTGCTTGTTCATACTCGTCGGCGAGGACACCGTGGATTGTATGTATGAATGGCTTTTTGATTTTTTGTTTCTCAAGCGTCTTGGGAAATCCATACCCACTTACTGCATGCGCCTCGTAAACGTCAGCATTGATACTTCTGGCTTTTTTGGCTAAGCTTCGGTTGAAAAACCAGTTGTCCAACGGAAAAATTCTGTCTGTTGAGTAACAAGGGACGAAACTTACTCCATTAAGTGAGATGTTTTTTTTGAATCCTGCCTTCGTTCCGCTGTAAACGGTTATGTCAGTTTGGTCTTGCAGCCGCTTAGTCGTTTCAACTATACGCCGCTCAACTCCCCCAAAGTATAGATGAGGCGGCTGGGTGTTGAAGACGGCTAACCGAAACTTATCCACGCAGGGTACCATCCAGGCTTATTGTTAGACGTGGTTTCAGATATAAGTTAACAGGCAAGCTGTCAAACTGCAACATTTTGCCCCTAAACCAAACAAACAATGTTCACAGATAACAAGTTTCTTGCGTTCTTAAGATAGAAAAGGTGCAAAAGGTTCAAGAGGTGTGAGACCGTCTACACAGCTGACCAATAAAGTTAGTTTCTAATTTCCTTATTCGACTATGCAGTTGTACTTTTTGGATGGTCATTTTGCATTTTTTCTTTTAGTGTAACATAACTTTTTTATTGGATGTTTTGTATCGAATATGATAGCAGTTAATGACGAATGTTTTGTGCGTGGAAAAATTAAGTATCCAAAACTTTCGCTGTATATAATAAGCTTATTCTTAGTGTACCTTCTTTTCTCTGGTTTAGCACATGGTTTCTTGCATGATGCCCTTGTATTCATGGGTTATTTTGGAACTTTCCTTGCGGGTTTACTTTATCCCTTTGCATTAACTTCGGCGGCGGGCACAGGTATACTTCTGATTCTCGCGAAAGAACAAAACTTGCTCTTAGCAGGAGTAATAGCTGGAATTGGTGCTCTAATAAGTGACATTATTCTCTTCCTTTTTATCAGACATTTCTTTAATGATGAGGTACAAAGACTCTCAAAAGAAAAAGTCGTTCGAACTGTTAGTAGATGGATTCCTAATTCTGTTAGAGTATATTTGCTTGCGTTCTTTGCCGGTCTTCTAATTGCCTCGCCCCTTCCAACCGAAATTGGCATTATGTTGATGACCTCAATTAGGAAAATATCCTTGAAGAAATTTGCAATCATAGCATATATCTTACATGCAAGCGCAATCTTCATAATTCTTCTAATAGGCAGAACAACATAAGGGAATTTTTATTGCTTATGAAGAGGAAGCCCTTTAGGTATTTTTGGGTTTACAATTTTAAATAATTAAACAATAGTAGATTTCTAAGAATAGGTCGAATAATGGATATTAAAATTAGCAAGAAAATCCTCGTCGTCTCGCTCTTTTTAATTTTGATTATTGTAGTTAATCTGGTCGTTGTTTTTTTCCAAAACGAAAAATCTACTGCCAGAATTGAACCTCAGGCACCAAGTTACATTGAAAGCAGCAAAATTTTTCTGTTGTCTGCAAATTCAAGCTATAGCTATAACGGTTTGACCCGTTGCTTTGTAGTTCATCTGTTAGTACGAAATGACTACACACTTCAGAATCCCGTAGATAATGAGACTGGCACGCAAGGCTACACTTGGTTTATCCTATACGCTAAATTGTACGATAAGAACGGGAATCAGATTAGTGCTCAACCGTTCATTCCGTCGGGTCAACACCCAAATTATAATCAACAAAGCTTGAGTGTCAGTGAAACAGCATCTTTGGATGTCTCAATGACGACAAGTCATGATATTGACCATTACACCTTAACTTTTGGGTGGCTTGGGTCATTTCCCGCTCCATAATATTTTGAACAGCACTTGCCTCGGGTTCCCTCTAAAATTCATGCCACGGAAAAAGTGAACTTGGAAGAGTACTGAAAAGTCTTACCGACTTTTTGCTTTTATTTTTAAAGGACAATAGAGAAGAGATCACAGGTTAGTCAGCGATAACCTTTATTCTTCGCCGTATCCGTGTTCCAGTCTGCCGTGGGTTTTTTTGTAGTTGTATTCGTGTTGTCCTTTGTTATCGCTGAAGGCCAAGAGATGTTTTTGTAGATCTGTATGTGTTAAAAAAATGCAGGCGCAGTGTGGGCATTTGTAGAGTTTGTTGTTGTTGGTTTCTTGTGTCATGTTTTCGCCTAGTGGATGTTTAGGTGTATTTTCTTGCCGTCAAGTTCAGACTCGTGCCATTCAGCTTCAACTTCGCTTCGGCTCGCATGCAGATAGACTTTTCTGGCTCTAACTAAACCAGCCATCTCCACCAGGTAAGGCTCCAAAAAGCCAATGCTTTCCGCATCCAACTCGGCAATGTGAACAGAATCCAAAGTCTCAGTGGGCACAAAACCCTTCTCTTTACGTAGAGCCTGCACACGTCTGGCTAAATCGCGCATAATGCCTTCGCCGAGCAACTTATCGTCTCGTTGCCCGCTTAGGAACACTGTTATTTCGTCTATCTGGCTGGAAACCCAGTTTTCGCCTCCAACATATTCAGGAACTGCACTGGAGTATTCAACCGCTTTAACGTTGGTCTGCTCCAAGAACAAAGCCTCAAGGCCTCTTAGGGCAAGCAGGGTTTTTTCTGGTGCCACAACGACTGTTTTAGCTAATGGCCATCTGCGTTTTAGTTTTCCCTGTTGTCGTGCAGCGTAACTAATCGAAACAGCCTTCAGCATAATGTCAAATTCTTCTTCCAAAGGTTTGTTGCGCATCTGCTGATTTGATGTTGGCCAAGCCGCAAAATTGACTGATTCTGGCAAGTCTGCTTCCTGTTGCCTGAAGACTTTTTGGTAGAGTGCTTCGCTTAGGTATGGTGTAATTGGGTTGAACAGCAATGTTACCGTTTTTAATGTATGATGCAGCAATGCATAGATGGTTTGACGTCGCTCAAAGGTTTCAGGTTCATCTGTCCACAACTCTTTGCGAATCATCGGAACATAAAGCCTACTGAGCGTTTCAATCACAAAATCCTCCAAAACAGACACTGCAACATTAAACTCGCATGTCTCAAGCTTCTGGGTGAACTCATCGATTTTCTGCTGCAATTTCGACATGAGCCACAGATCTGCCGCTTGCAGCTCTCCCGCTTTGAACGCCCATGCTAAAGTGCACTTTTTAGGGTTAAACTTGTCAAAGGTTGCGTTTTGCATGAAGAATCTGCTAAGGTGGTAGAGTGTTGATAAGACTTGGTAGGGTCTTCGCGTTAGCTCCTGCATGTCGAAACTCATAAAGTCAACAGGCGAACATTTGCGCATCATGTAGAAACGGCATAGGTCAGCACTGTTCTTCTCAAGCAGTTTGTTGGTTTCAATGACGTTTCCCAGGCTCTTGCTCATTTTTCTGCCTTTTGAATCCTGTGTTAACCCCTGGAAAAGAAACGCCTTGTAGGGCGCAACAGGTTTCCCAGTCAAAATAACATATTCCAGCAGTAGCGAGTTTGCCCAACCACGTGTTTGATCTATGCCTTCAGTTAAGAAAGAAGCAGGAATGAATTTTTCAAATTCTTCATCGGTGAACCGGGCATAAGGTGAAGCACCGCTGTTATGCCAAGTGTCCAAGACAAAATCTTCACGACGCATGGCTCCCCCGCATTTCTCACATTTTAACGTTAT
Source organism: Candidatus Bathyarchaeota archaeon (assembly GCA_963739495.1). Lineage (GTDB taxonomy): Archaea > Thermoproteota > Bathyarchaeia > Bathyarchaeales > Bathycorpusculaceae > Bathycorpusculum. Next base: position 47,288 of record CAVUAM010000019.1, read on the forward strand.
TCGATCAACCCACGGCTTGTGCAACTCAAAGTTCTCAGGAATCGGTTCTTGCGCTTTTTCTATTAGTTCCTTTTTGCTTGCGACCAAGTTTTTATTGCCGCATTTCTCGCAAGTCCAAATTGGCAGCGGTGTGCCCCAGATACGTTCGCGGCTTATGCACCATGGTTTTCCCTCTTTGAGAAAACCCAAAAAGCGGTTTTTGGGTTCATTGAAGAAACAATCAATTTTGTCGGCTGCTTCGAGGACCTTTTGGTTTATTTTGTCGGTTCGCAGGAAATACTCTTTGCGCGCCAGCCAAACTAGCTTGTGGTGGCTACGCCAGCAGGTTGGGTATTCGTGCTTGATTTTCTTCACTTTAACAAATGCGTTGCGGTTGCGAAGCTCCTCAACTACCAGCATGTCTGCGTCGCGAGCAAATACTCCTGTAAAGATGCCTGCGTCGTTTGTGAATTTTACTTCGTCATCAAACGGAACAAAAATTGGGACTCCCCTGCGGTTTGCAGCCCAAAAATCGTCCTCGCCGTTGCCAGGAGAAAGATGCACAACACCCGTGGCGGTTTCTGTATCAACAAAGTCCTCTGCTATGACTTTATGGACTAAGGGGTGTTTAGTTTCAAGTTCTGCCTGCTTAGGAATGATATCTTTTAATGGGTAATCGTAAGCTGTTCCTTCTAAACTTTTGCCAGTCATAGATTCCGAAATTTGGTAATTTATGATTTCGAGTTCTGCCATTACTGGATCTACACGTTGCCGCATCATTATCCAAGTTTCTTCGCCAACCTTGACTTTGACGTATTCGGCTTTTGGCTGTACAGCGAGCATTGTGTCGGTTATGATTGTGAATGGCATGGTGGTCCAGACTAGGAAGTACTCGTTTTTTGTGCCTGTGACTTTGAATTTGAAGTATACCGATGGGTCCTCAACTTCTTTATAGCTGCCCTCGTAGCCGACTTCAGCGCTGCTAAGGCTAGTTTGGCATCCAGGGCAGTAAGCCACAACGTAGTGTCCTTCTTCAAGCAGGTTCTGTTCCCAAGCACGTTTAAGGTAGAACCATTCACGTTCGATGTATCTGTCCTTGTAGGTCCAGTATGCTTTGTCCTGATTGATTGCAATGCCTAGTTTTCCGTCAGCTTCAAGCCACATCTGATGATAACGCATAATCGCCTTTTTGCATTCCTCAATGAAGCGTTCCATACCGTATTTTTCGATTGATTCTCGCTTGTTTCGTACTCCAAGAAGCTTCTCGACCTCAAACTCAACTGGTAGCCCCTGACAGTCCCATCCTGCCCAAAACGGCATATAATAGCCCTCCATGGTCTTCCATCGATAACGAATATCCTTCATGATGCGTCCACGTGCATGGCCAATGTGTGGGATACCGTTCAGTGTCGGTGGGCCTTCCACATAACCCAAATTACCCTTGGCAGTTTTTTCTAGTAGTTCAAGTTTGTTGCGGATGTCGTTTTTTGTCCAGAATTCCCGCATTTCCGCCTCGAGATCAAGAGGAGTATAGTTGGTCGGCAAGCTTTGGTTTTGGTCAGCTTCGTTTTGGGAAGTCAAATCTATTACCGTAACGCAAAATATGCTAAAAGACTATATAAAGTATAAACAGAGCTCGTTTCCCATTATGGTCTTTTTTTTAGTGGTTGTTGAAATTTTTGTATGCAAGAACTTTTTTTCTGGTAGCTTTTTGAGGTGTTTCTGGTTTGGCTTGTAAATCTGGTTTTGTTTGGTTGTAGTCATAGGAGTAACCAGCTTTTTTCGATGTTGATAGTTATAGACTGGGTGATTTTAGGAAGATTAAGTTGACTTCCGCCAATGATACGGGTATAAATAATACGCTGAATAAATAAAAATAGGTAACTAATTTCTTAATTATGAAATATTGACAGGTGAACACCATGGCAAAGAGTAATGCAAAGAAATATGAGTCGCCTTCACAGCTTATCGACGCTAGAATTCAGGGCTTAGGCGATTGGCGTGGAGAAACGTTAGCCAAAGTTCGTCAGCTAATAAAGGAGGCGGACCGAAGCGGTTGAAGAGTGGAAGTGGGTGAAGCCAACGAACCCTGGGACTCCAGTCTGGTCCCATGGCGGCGGCATCTGCACAGGGGAGACGTACAAGAGTTCCGTCAAGCTCACTTTCTTTAAGGGTGCTTCGCTGGAAGACCCTTCTCACCTGTTCAATCAGCCTGGGACCGTCAGGCGCGCTATCGATATCCATGAAGGCGAGAAGATTGATGAGGAAGCCTTCAAGACCCTAATTCGTGCCGCTGTTAAACTAAACGCTTCCACGTCCCACTAGTGCTAACCGGTTTAGATTGCATTTGGGTATTACTCTTCGGTTTGGGTTTGTGGGATAATTATCAAGGCGCGTTTGCAACATAAATCTAAATAAGAACTGGAAATAAAATAGCTAAGAACCAATAATTATCCGCTATTTCTTCGGCGTTATTTTAAATATCTGCATAAACGTCAATTCCACGAATTTTCTTAGTTTCAAAATGCTCAATCAACAATTCAAAAGAACGTCAACCTCTAGTGTTTCACTGATATAATACCCCATGGCATATTGAAATCTCCATCAAAAGGTTGAAAATGTCAATTCGCAAGAAGATCGTTGCACCGATGCTTTCTTCTATTCAAAACAGTCCCTCATAATCACCGAAAGCTCTAAATGCACTCAGTGTGGTGTTTTTTCAGAAATGGGCCGGTAGATCAGCCTGGTATGATCGCCGCGTTCGCAACGCGGAAGCCGCGGGTTCAATCCCGCCCGGTC
>CAVUAM010000020.1:0-70625 GCA_963739495.1 Candidatus Bathyarchaeota archaeon
GGATAGTCCCATTTGACACCCAAGATACGTTATTTTCATTCGGAGAGCTTATTTGTTTGAGCACGGTTCCATTTGTTAAGTAAATCAAATACTCATTGTTTTTGGCGAGAGCGATTGTTCCGTTCGGAAAATAATTAATCATTGTGGAATTCCCCGCAACAAAGTCAACACATTGTACGTTAATTTGTCCTGAAAAATCTGGACTATACATGAATGATTTACTTGTCATGATTGAACCAGAGGTTTGGCTAACGGTAAGGTCATGGCTGCTTACAGACACATTACCTATGTTGGGGACGTTATCCAAAAACATGATTCCATCGAGCGCTTTTCCCTAGGCTCATCCCCATAGTAGACCCCAAGAAATGGCTGCCCCAGCGACTTTGTGCAGTGTCGATGAAGGAAGCAGTTATATTTCTACGCCTCGTAGGAACCAAAATAAACGATGATATCTAACCCCGACTTAACAGCATAATCGCATGTATTCTCTAAGTTCAGAACTGTTGTACTCTTAGAGGACCTAATGCCACAACAAACAAGTTAGTATAACCTTTGACTCTATCAATCAACAGTTTCGCGTCGGCGCTGTTGTCTCCGCCGAAAGTTACGCCTACATGGGTTTGGTCATTTTTGGTTGGTGCATTATTAACCATAACGACTGTTGCTAACACCAATATTATCAGAAGTACTGCAACAGTGGCAAATATCACTTTATGTTTCATTCAATAACCAACCTTAAACAACCTAATCATCGCGCTAAACATGGCGTTAAGGCTCTTATTTCTATCCCTAGTCCAAGGTGTTCTAATTTTTAGTGCAGTCTAAGTTAAGAAACCTTCGACAAAAAATACCTATAAGACAAAAACTTTGGTACTAATACAGAGAACAAATGAAAGCCCTGATCGCATTAATTACAGTAAGCCTCATGATCTCTCTTTCAATCGTCGCATTACCAGTTAAAGCACAAGAACCACTCAACCTAACAATCAAGCCAGATGGAAGCATTGAACCAAACACCGATTTTACTTGGCTTCAACAAAACGGGAACACCTACACCTTCATAGTAAATATTTTCGGCACCATAACAGTTCAGAAAGCTGGCATCACAATTGATGGTGCAGGACATACTCTTCAAGGAAACGGAATTGACACCGGCGAAAATTCGGAAATTGGCATACTCCTTGGTGGACCAGACTTATCACATCGAGAATGCACAGAAGTCTTAGTGAAGAATTTAAGGATATACAACATTCCAGCAGGCGTTTTCTCGGTTGGCGGAAGCAACAACAGTTTCATCGGCAATTACTTCGACAAATCAAGCATAGAAATTCAAGGCAATGCAAATGGAACAGGTGACTTAATTAAACACAATAATTTCGTAAACGCAACTGTCCTGTTCGATTATAACCCAAATGGAACAGATATTATTTCGGACAATAACTTTGTCAATAGTACTCTGTACCTTGCCCTATCTAATGCGCCAATTGTGGATAGGAATTACTGGAGCAACTACTCAGCAAAATACCCCAACGCGAAAGAATTGGATAGTTCAGGAATATGGGATACTCCATACATCTATGGCATCTTTCAAGAGTCACTTCAAGCATGGATTATCACCCATTAGCAAACCTCATAACCGATTTTGAGATCCCAAACTTCAGCGTTTTTCCATCAGCTACGCCTACTTCAACACTGCATCCAACGATTAATACAGGTGCAGAACCACCACAAAACAGAGCCTTTCCCAACAATATTAGTCATCGAGTCTGTAATTGTTGTGGCTGTTGTTAGCTTAGGGTTGTTGGTCTACTACAAAAAACACAAGAAACCAGAAACAAACATATTTGAAATCAATTAGAAAAATCAGACAGTACGAGTTAAAGGTTAAGTTTTTACTCTCATACAGCAATTATGAGCTTGGAGGTCCTAAAACGAATAATAAAGTAAAGTTAGCTTTGTTGTTTATTGTTTCAGTAGTTTTAACAGTTTACACTGCAAGCGCTCACTACGTAGCTTCTTTTGTCTATGAGATACATGGACACCTTTTTTGGCCTAACACTTTAGGTGGCTCATTTACTCCCTGGCCCTATTTGCCTTCCGGGATCGCAGGTCAAATGCTAACTCTCTTAAATCAAATCGACACCCAATATTACACATACGTGATAAGATCTGGGGTGCTAATCTATCTGACTGTTGCCTTATGGGTTATAGTTTTCTGGCAATCCTGGAAAACAATAAAATCAATCAAAAATGAAAGAACAAATCATGATTTTTAGGATCTAAAAACGTTTTTGGCGCATAAAAAGGCGCCTTAAGGATTTAAATATTGATGGCAAATGTTCCAACGAGTGGGTTGCCTGCAAGCGGGGCGCTAGTCCGAACTTTCCGTAGACATAATAAGATGGTGAAAGCTCAGCATAAAGGAGACTAACTAATGTCCAAACCGAAAAAGAATTACTTCATAATTGAATATTGCTCCGAAATTGTGGATGCAGACACCAAAGAGGAAGCAATTGCAATAGCTAAACATCGCATCCAAGACCGAATTGTTGAAGTGGATGAGGAGAACACTTGCCAAGTTGAAGACGAAGATTTCATAAAAGAAATCGAGGAAGACGAAAGAAAAGCAGATGAAGAAGAAGCCAGAGTTGCCACTAAGCCAAAAAAATAATTGACTAAAAAGAGCGCGTGCACTTTCTGTATAGAAAACCCTGTAATTATTGTCTAATCCAAATTGTGTCTATTGGCAGTTTATCACTTAATAATTGGTAATCTGTACCTTGATAGTTACCGATTGGAAAGAGCAAGGTTGAGTATTGAGCACCAATTATAACGACGTCATTTATGTTAGCTGAAATCCTCACAGTACCGTCAATAAGATAGAAGGAAGTAGCGTTCCATTGGAATATGTAACTGTTGGGTTCAAGTTTAAACTTGATTACTATCATAGTTTGATTTCTTGATTGTTCTGAATATGTTATTGTAAGCTTTGAATTCGGAATTGCTGTTGGTTCAGGTGTTGGTAATATGGTTGGTGTTGGATCAGGTGTTAAAGTTGGAGTAGAATCTGGCGTTGGTGTAGCGGTAGAAGGGCTTTTACTGCTTAAACCATTGTAGTAAAATATCGTTCCAATGGCACTTACCACCAAAATTGCCACTACAATTGTAACAATTAATGGAAGATTTACTCTAACCATTGTTTCCCTCTAAACATTGATAATTAAGTGTGACCGACTTCTTAGCTCTATTCTTGGAACAACTTGTTCCAAAGCTGGAACATTAAGTCTCCACGTTCTTGACTAAATGATAATTTTTGTTTCAGGCATTTTTCTACTTTCATTATTTTGCTATAACCCAAATTTCATCTATGTACACTGGATTACCTTGATAGGCTGCAAATTTGACAGGTATAGATGCGCCAATTGGCATGTTAAATGCGACTCTAACCCATACTTCAGCAGGAGTCGGCACACCTGCAGGTTTAACTAAGACATTATTGATGGAAATCATCAGTTCATTAGGGAAGATTGGATCATAAGGTGTTGCGCGCCGCACATGCAGCACAAAGCGCGCTTTACTAAATGCTGAAGTATTAAACGTCTTTAGATTATGTTGCTGGTTAAACGGTGAAGCATACGATAACGAGTATGGCGCTGAAAGGAACCATCCTGTATATTGGGTTGATGAGAAACCGCTATGTGGTAATGAGCCATCAACTACACCATTAGTAATTTCCCAACCTTGCTTTGTACCATCATCGAAGTCTGAATGATCTATAACGCTCCAGGAAGGATCAACGTGGTTAAAATGATGTATTGGCACACTCAGAATGATGTCACCATAAGGTACACTGTATCCTGAATCGGTGAACGCTTCGATTTTGAAGTCTAATGTTTCATCGAATTCTCCATTTGTCAAAGTTGGCATATCTCTATTCAACGTAAATGCAAAAATGTTAGATGCCGATGCGCTTATGCTTCCGAGCTCTTGACTTGAAACAGTATAATCAGCTGGCGCAGAAACAACTGAGATCTTATACCATAATTCAATTGCCGAAGTGTTCGCGATCCCTATAGGTATGTTCATGCTGAAGTTACTTGCCAAATCAGTAACATCATTATATACTTCTGGCTCACGGGGATCTGCAACGAAAGTTATTATGGGTTTTGGCATTTTTATCAACCGATTACAGTAAAGTTGAATAATCTTCTAACATTTATCGCCGGCTCCAAACTATAATTTGAAAAGCGCTTATAGGCTAAGGGTGCCTCGAGGTTATAGGTATAGAACCGTTTGTTGAGTAAAGGTGGCTCAAGATTATGGTTGAAGAAACGCTTTATTGTTATGGGCGTTTCAGCTGCATAATTAAAGTATCTTATCGCCTCTGTGATAACCATTGTTCCTGAGTCACGGTTATACAACTCGATTAAGGGGAAAAAAGTACAGCTCTGTCACCTCCTGATCAGCTAAGGCACGTGTCCAGAACATCATTTCAGCAAGGTTGCCTTTTAGAAACATTCCAAGATACAACTTGTTAGTTGATGGGTTCAACAGATATGGATGCGTCCATGTTTTGTGCAGCTGCGCGTTGATGTACATTTTTACGGTTGTACCATCAAAAGTAATCATGACAAAGTGACGGCCATACGCCTTGATTTTTCCAGCGTCTGAATTGAAAGTTTGAACACCCAATATCATCTGCCGTAAATGTGAAGCGCAACGCAGTGTTCACGTAACTAAGGCTGAATTGTCCATCTTTATGTGCTAGATATCGCACTGTGCTATCAAGGTTAACTGGGCTAAACCATCCACCAACACTAAAGCAACTGCCATTTGCGCTTAATGAAACAGCATTAGTGCAATCAACGTATCCATCGCCCTGCAACGCGAGAACTTTCGCGCCACCACCGATAGGACTACTGTCCCAGTGGTTGTTAACGTATGTTCCATCAGACTGGGGTTTCAACAGGGCTTGAGTCTTTTGCAGTAGTGGTTCCTGTGCCTTCAGTTAAATGGTAGAATCCAACAAGGTACTGAAGGTTTATGCTCCAGCTTGTGCAGCCAGGCAGGTAGATTCCGTTCTTCTCCCAAATGCGCAAGATCCGCGATTGTTTTCTCTAACAGTTTGCCGAGGTTTGTCAAGTTGGAAAGAAACTTTGGTTTTGGTCTTCGTAATTTGTACTATGCGAGCCATGTTTCCATAAAACATCAGACGAGGTCGGTAAATGTGAACGTAGTCTCCGACTGCATATTGATATCCTGTTGTTATGAGGGTAGAAATCGGAGATCCAGTTGAATCTGTTTGAAGCTCAGCATATTTCTTCTGAGCTATATTCTGCAATGTTGCTTGATCCGCCGGCGTGTCCTCGTTGAAGGTTCTTACTTGAGCACCCAACCAACCAGAGGATCCATATTCGCCAGTAATATGGCGACCAAATTGGTCTACTCCTCGGATTATAACTTTGTCAGCGATCTTGGACTTATCGACTCCACGTCTCGAGACAAAGACCTTATCCGGTGTCCAATACGTTCCTCCTCGAGATCCAATGTTTATTGTTGTTCCGTTTGAAGGCCAGTATTCCGAGGCGGTCGCTTCAGCTAAGAACTTTACTATATCTAAGCGATTTGCTTTGTAGAAAACCACACTTATCGGAGTTGTTGGGCAGTCTCCGACCGAGATGCCTGTTCCTGGAGTTGCAGAAAGCACTTCAGTTAAGATTTCATTTGCTGGAATTTGGTCGTAGACTCCAGTCACAGGTTCAGCTTCATCTAACATCAAAATTACAGTGTCAAGCAAAACAGCTTCAATTTTGCTATTTGAGAGGTTTGCCACAGATAAGATTCCACTGTACTCAAGATAATTGTTGAAAAAGATCGCTACAAGAGTGCTGTTAGCTACTAAGTTACGGTGAAAATCAGTGTTTGGAATTGTAAAAGAAGCATTCGACTCTCCAGTAGTCAGATCGTCAACTATTTGTTTTAGGTCAGCAGGCAAAGGGACAAGCTGTTCAGTGTCAGGATCCACATATTCGATTTGCCAACTTCCAGACACAACAACCATATTCAAATCACACTGGATTTTCTTCGTTTGAATTAAGAACCACAGTTAGACTCGACTTCTTTAAGCGCATAGTGTACTCATAGATTGAATGCTTGCCACTGGACGGCTGAAAACCAACAAGAGTCCAAACCCCATTCAAAGCAGAAATTGGACAAACCAACGTAATTTCGCTCCCACGCAAATCAAGCAACGGCGAAATTATTTCACTCCAAAGTTGATCAACAGTCTTAGAATCATCCGCTATAGATCCAGACAGCGTCAAAATTGTTCCAGTTAAGCCATCTATGGTAATAATAGGCTCCTCTCCGCTCTGTGTTATGGAATCTTCGTTTGCGTCTCCAGTTAACCCAAATTTCAATGGTCCATAAGGCAAGACAATTTCGTTAATTTGCCATACCTGAAGCCGAAGAGCTTTGACCGAAAAGCCCGAGTAAAATTCCAAACGGCATTTTTTAATCCCACCAATACATCGGTTGCCAACAGCTATTCTCGCGGTCCCATATTGTAATAGGACCAAAATTTGGACCAGTATTTTCACACATAGATAATCGGACATAGCCATTTTCGTTGTCGATGGAAGCTGAGAAAACTACAATAAAGTATGTTCCAGGAGGGAGAACAACGTCGTCAAATGTGAAGTCAATATCTTGCGGAGATGACGATAAAGCTGAGACATCCAGGCTATCTGTGCTCTGGGCGATTTGTGTGTCAGCGAAAGCGTAGATACTCCCGAAATCTCCGTCACTTGTGTATAAGACGGGCAACCATCGAGCCGGTAGGAGCTCCGGTTTTGCACATTTTCACAGCAACCCGACTTACAGTTGCTTGAGTGAAAAGCCTAAATTGATTTCCGAATCCATCGCCTTCAGGATAGCCAAACCCATAATCACCCGTTTGCTGCTTAGCTAAGCAACTCAGTATAGTTTGCTCAGACAATTACGTTCCCCTCCTAAGATTAACAGCATCAGAAATTTTATCAGCAGTATACTCCGCAGACTTCTCAAGGAACTTGGAATCCGCTATATCACCATAAAAATGCATCCCGCCAAGATCCACAAAAACCTGTTGAGGAACAGACCGCTGAAGCCTGACGATCCGACGTCCGTTGCGCCTCATATTGATCAAGAGGCATAAACGATTTCCTTGTTTACGCTAGGCCTTCACCAAGCAACGCAAACATAGGATGATCAACCACTCCCCCAGTCAGCCAAAGTGGCACGTTTTCAAACAGTCTCTTTAATTCCTCTTCTGAAAGCTCGCCTTTTTGATATTTGTTAAGTCCTGCTTGCTGCTCAACAGCTGAGTTTTGGCATACCCAGAGCTGACAAAATGTAATCAGAGATCATCATAGGCGCCCCAATTTCAAAGTTCTTGAAGTACCCGAAAGCTTGTTCATACCAAGGCATTTCAGCGTTTGCGCCATGCTCAGCTTTATAGACAGATTTCTCATAATTAGTCTGATCAACACTGTACTTCGCATCAGCTGCAGCCACCACAACCGCTGCTAACCCACCAATTAAAGTGCGCAAAACTTATGCCATTTAACCCTTTAAGTTTGGCACCTAAACCGTCAACGCCGTCCCCGACACTAGCGATTTTGTTTTGCAGCTTGCTAAAAGCATCTGTTAAATCTGGAAAATTCTTCCAAGCCTTACCCAAACTATCAACCATACTAATAGTGGTAGGAATAACCTGCAAGGCACTCGACATCAAAGCTTGACTAACATTCTCCTGCGTCTGCTGTGCCCGCTCATTAGCCAACGATAAACGCTCCCGAGCCAACGTCAAATCATCCTCAGCCGCAGAAATCTTCTCAGAATCCCCAGGACTATCACGCCGAATATCACTAAGACGCCGCTCCGCATCTTCAACAGCATTCGTACTCGATTTAACCTGCAAATTCGCCTTATCCCGACTCAACTCAGCCTGCTGCACCCGATCAACAGCACTATAGAAACTAAACATAGCAGTCGCAGCACCAGACGCACCAACAGCAAAATCCCGCATAGAACCCGAACTCCGCTTAACAGATGAACCAACCTGACCCTGCAGAACCCTAACATTATCTTGAGCCACATTAAAATCGCGCAAGGCAGCGCAGTTTGCCCACTATCAACACCATATTCTTGAATAGCCGAATTCAAGTTGACCTGAGCTGCATGCAAATCCTGCCTGAGCAGACTGCAACCGTATAGAGGCATCGACATTTGCTAGCTGCAACCTCTCCTCATCAGATAAAGGAGGCAAAGAGCCCTCCAAAGTAGAGGTCAAATTACGCCCAGAATCCTCAACACCACTCAAGCTAGCAGAAATACGCTGCCCAGCATCCGCTATATTCTGCGTAGCCTCACTCACATTTGCCTTAATGTCAATATTTATTTGTGTATTCACGCTAACGCTCCTTCCTTTTTATGCGACCAGCCCACTCCAAGACTGTAACCAGATATCCTTTCTGAGCAGGACGTCAAAGACATGATATAGTCCAAGGTGTAACCGTACTCAAGCGCGATTAAACCGGTGTGCTGAGCTTCGGGGCAAGCATCAAGCCATTGAATTGTTGGTTTGGTAAAAAACTGGACATTTCCTTAGCAAGCAAATCAGTAACTAAAGCCTTCACATTAAAAGCTAAATTAGCCCAATCCTGCTCAGTGTAAGATGGATCAGCTTTTCGAAGCATCCCAAACGCAATTCTATACATCGTTTGCTTATTCGCTTCAATAGTTGCCTTGGACAACTTTTCTTTGGCAGCCTGCAACAGCTCAGCAGACGCCTTAACCTGGCTACTCCTCCAAAGAACATTTCTTGTCATTAACCAAACGATTGTAATCCGCTTGCTCCTGCGCAACTTGATTTTGAAGCGGCAACAAAGAATGGGTGAATTCATCAAGATGCAACGCATTCGCCTCAGCCTCATTTAAAATACCATATTTTACTAGCCCAAGCAAAGGATCAACCTTCTCATAGATTACAGTGGTCTGCAACGCAAGAGCCTTCAAATCAAAAGACTTAGCAACCGCTTCGCTAACGCCCCATCCTTTGCCTCAAGCTTTTTGAATTCAGTTAGGCGTTTTTTATTTTCTGGACTATTACGAGCCTTCCTTAACTTTTCAGCTTCAGACAATTCCGACAAACTAAGTGCCGCCGCCTTCAGCTTCAGGGAACGTCACGCCGGTAGCCTTCCAACGAAAGGTTCTCAACGACACCCTCAGCCGTTTTACGCCCAACCTTTGTAATCACACAATTCTTCCAAGTCTCAACATCGTCGCCTTCATCATCGCCATCCGGGGCAAAACCAACGTCAAAAGCTGAACCTGCAATAAAATCCTGCAACAACGCGGGACCAGTGAAAAGCCGCTCAACACACAAAGTAAACGTTTGCTCCCCAACCATCTGCTTAATCGGCTGCAAAGAATCATTGCTGCGAATTTTAATCAACTCTGCACTCGCATCAGTACTCAAACTTCTCGTGTGGGCAATAACAGTCGTTCCTTTATAGAAACGCGCCAATCTTCCAAATACGTATTTGGTGTACTCATTTTTCATTTACCTCCAAGTTTATTTTTTCATTTTTTATATGTAACTTGCCACATAGCAAGATACCCATGAAACTACTGAAACTACGGAACATACCAAACCTTCGCCTCAAACGGAATATCCCCACCATAAAGCAGCCGATCCTTTCCAGCCGCATCCTTAAACTTGAACTCCCCAGGAGCAAAACCAGTAGGCCGACAATCCTTAACCGTCTTACCTAACTGCCGATCGGCTAACAAAGCATCCACAACCGCACCCATCGGCTTAACCACATCCTCAAACCAATCCTTAGGCGCATAATCCCGAATCACAACAGTAACAACACCACAAACTGAAACCTCAAGCGGACCATCCATCGCCAAATCATCAATCGGACCAGGCACCGGATTAATCGTCGCCTTAGGCAAACCACCAAGCGTAAACTGCTCACCAATCACAACGGTTTTTAGCAACTCGACACCCTTCGCAGGAGAACCAGTGTTTTCACCCTCAGCCGGCACAGCAGGAACATACACCAAAGCCGTTTTGATAGCGTCAAAAACTGCCTTGTAAGCTGCATAGAATTTGGGGTCAACCATCAACCAACAACTCCCCGCCACTCCTCAGCAGCCACAACGCCACTTGAGCTTCCGTCTCAGCTGCAGCTTCATCCATCCACTTATTCGGCTTAGTCCCTGGATGATGCACCAACGACGTAAACACCATTTTACCGGCAACCTGAAAAGCCAAAACTCCGCCATTCACAGGGCTAATCTCATGAGGCGACGTACCTTCAACCACAAACTTCGCATAAGAAGCCCCAACACCAACCACAGCCTCTCGCTCACTCACATCTCTTGTAAACAGTACACGCCAAATAACCCGACCGATAAGGCGCATTCCAAAACACCAACCCATAAGCAATATCACCTAGGCGAGAAATCAAACTTGGAACAAACAAAGAATCCAACCGCTCAGCCACAACAGAGAGCTCCAAACCGCTACTGGCAACCACAAATTCAAACAAGGCTAGACACTCCCCACATACGCCACATCCACGCCTCAATGTAAGAATCCAAAAATCGCTGACGCCTCAACCCAAAACGCCTCAGCCCCAACAGGATCACTAAACCGCCGAAACTCCCAAGCAGCAAAAAACTTCGCAGCCTCCTTAACCAACTGAGGCACAACAACAGGAACAGTTAACCCACGCTTCAGCAACTCAGAATCAACCAAAGCACTCCCATCGACCACACAATCCGCTAGTTGAATATCATACTTAGTATCCTCTAAGTCAATCTGAAGAGGACCCTTCACATCAGCCACATCACAGTAAGACACCAAGCAAATCACCCAATATCCATGGATTCTCGCACAGCCAGACAAGCTAGCTGTGACAAGCCAAGATCGCGAAGATTAAGCTACGCAACTTTTGCAGCTTGAGCTTTTTTGAAAAGGTAATTATCAACAGTTGAAGCAACACCTTTCAAAGCCCCTCCGACAGCGATCGCTTCAGCAGCAAACAACACGTTCCCTGAACTTGCACCATACAAAGCAAGGCCAGTTCCAAGAATCAAGCAGCCGTTGCCAACATCAGCCCAATCAATATTTAGTCCGAAAATTTTCATTTCTATAACCCACCTCCCCAGAATTATCTTGATTACTCTGACCTGCAGGGGGCACCGTTGCCTTAGACTCGGGCTCCCATAGCTCCCAACCCAAAATCTTAACCGCGTTCTTCCGAAACTCCTCAGGCTCGAATAAGCGGCAAAGACCCAGCAGAAGCAGATGCAGCAGAAATCAAATCGGCAGCCACAATCTCAGGAGACTTGGGTGATCCCCAATTCAAACGAACCTTGGCTTTAACAGGATCAAAACCCGCTTGCGAAACAACTACTCTAAAAATATCCCTCTCAACTCGTCGTTTAATCATCCGCTGGATTGGGTCAATGAGCATATCCTGCAGTTCTAAAGCTGCACGAGCTGAAGCCTCAGTGAAACCAGGCGTACTAAACAGCCGTGGCAAAGGCGTTTCACAGCCAAGATAGAACTGGTTGACCATGTGATCGATGTAATATGTGAAACCCTGAGCTCTTGGGTCAATCGACACCGCATTAACATTGGCATCCTTGAGCCCATGAAACAGCCAAACACCCTCTTCCGGACGATTCTTAACAGCACGCTCAAACTTCTCAATCGTCTCGGGCTTAGCGCCAGGCAACCCAACAACAACATCTGGACCCGCATACTTTTCAAAAATCTTGGGCATCAAACGCTCAATCTTTGCCTTCATCCACGCATACGCAGGACGCTTACTGCTGTCAATCGACAAAGTATGCAAGAGAACCTGCAATAGCCCAACGCCAAACCCCGAGTTGAAGTTCTGATTAATGTTCCAATGCAAAACAGCCTCAGGCTTCAAATTATCGCCAATAGATCCACGATACGAAGCCCTCAAGTTGATAGCCTTCAACCTTGTATGGAATCTTAAAACCCTCAACACTTGACAGTTTGATTTTCTCAATTGAATCCACAGGCATGCGTACAAACTCAGAAAGCCTCTCGGGATCCTGCTTTAGCCAAAAATCGTTTCCACAAGCAATAAGGCGAATAGCCATATCATGCATTAAGCCATCTAAATTGACTTCTTCGCAGAAACTGTCAACGGATTCCATGGCCTTAGCGGCATCAACATAATCCTTCTCAGCAGCACAAGTCGTATAGAATCGCTTGACAGCTGAAGCCGCCAACAAATCAACACTTGACTTACAAGTCGTATCTTTCTCGTAAAGCTCCATAACTTTGGCAAGCGGAATATCTGAAGTCTCATAAAACGTAGTTCCCCCAGGAGAAGCCACACCTGAAGGCGAATAACTCAAAAACTCCCTAACCTTGCTCAAGGCCTTATTCAAGATAAAGCCTCCAGCAGCAATCGACCTTTAGCAGAAATAGTGTAAGGCGCCCGATTCTCACAAGCACCCTTTAACGATGAACCCTGAATCACGAAGAAATAAAGCAAATTAGTAACTGTCGCGTAAGTTCCAGCCTTAGCTAAAACTCGTTTTTCCAAAATCGAGAAAAGCAAGGTTCATAGCTAAGCTCAGCTAACAAAACCCTCATAAGCTCTAACTGCGCTTTCAACTTCTTTATTGCAATTCAACCTCAACCGGCTTTCTTAACGTCAACTTCCAAATCAAGTTAGGATGAATATTGAAAAGTTAATTGATAAGCAATCTTGCGAAAAAATCAATGCGAAAAAACCATTATAATGAAACGCAATTGGACGCACTTTGTTGGGTGATACTGGGTCCTATATGCAAAGAAAGAGAGCCAATACTACGCCAAAGATGTTTACGATAGAATATTGATAGTGCAGCAGAGTCCGAGTTTGCAGTTTTCTGGAATCTTACCTTATAGGCTGAGCGGCTCAGGGTTCAAATCCCAAGCCCAGCACGATAATCTAAATCCCATTTATGTGAGATCTCTTTTGTCCCGTGCGATGCTGTAATTTTATTCGTCTCCTAGTCGTTGGCGCCATCCCCAGATCACTATGACGAAAATAGGAACCAACGCAATGATCGATAGTGCAAAATTAAGGTCTGGACTTAAACCAAACGGAAACTCCACTCCAGCTATTATATCTCGTACGAAGTACTCCCAGACTGCAGCATACGAGATAATAATTGAAACGACCAGCGCCAGAAGACCAAATTGCGGCTGTTTTTTATTTCGAGTATGTCAATATGCGCTTTAAGTGTTTCAACAATTATGGCTACATGATCTTCCAGTTCTTCAATTGCATCGCGAAGTAAGACTCTGACTTCTTTTGTTAGTCCGGTTGAGGTTTCTGCGATGTATTCCCATTCGTGGGATAGATCGAGGATGATCAGTTTTTCTCCTTGGAGGTTTTGGTATGTTTTCCAAAGTTCTCGTTCATTTTGGCCAAACGTTTGCTTCTTCATTGTGGGCTTGAGTCTGTTATCGATAGCTTTGATTTTTAAGACAAACCCTTTAATTTTTTTCGCTGTCTCGTCGTCTATTTCTTTGAGTTCGTTGATTGCTCCAATTATTTTGTCGTAATCGTTGTGGATCGAGTATTCTCCGTTCTCAGCCATCTTCCATCAGTAATGGTACTCACACTTGTTTAGATAAGTGCTTTGTGGGAAAAAACAACTGAGTAAAAAATTAGAGTATTTTTTCTAATTTTATATTGATATAGTTTAATTAGGAACTATCAAGCGATTGTTTTTGCAAATACGAATGATGCGTAATTTTGCAGGGTGGTTCCGACAAGCAAACAAGCTTCAAGAAATCATTTGTTTATGTAATTATTGATGAATATCTCGAATTGTTTCCAAAGTTGCTGTCTTAACTGATGGGGCATTCTATTTTTCCAACATTCAAGTTTCCAACAGCTATGTATAATTCTTCTGTTTGTTCATTTTGCCACAAACTAACCTTTCCGTCTGAGCTAAAAACAAAAGGTAAATAATAATTCGAATTGCCTCTATTCGAGTCATTCCTTTAATTAAGGTGGAAAAATCGATTATTCCTACCCCCTTGACTTTTTCAGTTAAACGTGCATACAGTTTGTCCATCTGGAGTTCTAGTTCAGCAATAAAGATGTCAAACTGTGGCATGATGTCTGAAGGCGGCGGTAGAACAGAGTTGTGGGGAGTTCCTCTGTTGAGACGAAGCATTTTTTCTGTTTCTATCACGTCTTTTAAGACATCATATAAATGCTGAATAGTTGTGGAGGTTAACTCGTGACGTAGAGGCAGGAATAGGGGTGGCGGAACAAAATCTGTTGGCACCTTCGGCAGGACTGGTGGTGGCTCCTGCAATGTGAGCAGAAGCTTTGACTTCATAAGGTAGATTAATGCGGAAGAATCCAAAGCTACGCCTGAGGCCCGGAAATCCATTTTTCCTTCCCTATCCATCTCCTTAAGAAAGGACCTGAGCAGATAGGCAATGTTAACGTTCCATGGAGTGAGTTTTTCCAGTTTATTTAGCTCAAACAGAATGTTCCATGGTTGACGCATATATAAAGGTCTACGAATTGATGTCTGCGACATTTAATCATAAGCCTCCACAGAGTTTCATTAATTCTTTAGTAGCTCCCGAATAGACTTAAGGTTTTAGCTCACCACAACTAACGCATCTCGTGCTGCATAGGATCTTGGAGAGGAAGGAGATGTAAGAGCGCTGGAACCTCTAATTCAAACCCTAAATGATGAAGCCTCAGACTTCCAGTGTTTGCGAAGTATCTTAGAAATGGAAAGAAAGAAATGGTGCCAAGAATTATCAATTAAATCCACTATGATAAGTCGAGTTAGTTAGAAACTTTCATGAAGAGTGTTCCCGCTTTGGAACAACTTGTTTGTCACTTGTTCCATGTGTAGAACTAATAGCAACATTACTATGTGTATTATTTGATGGAGAGTTAGAGGGATGCGTAAAGAAAGTTTACTGTTAACCGTTATTATGATAGGTATGTTGGCATTAGCGATAGTTATTGGAGTGTTTTTCTATTCAAGAGGCATAAACAGCAATTCTTCTTCAACCCCTACGCCAACTCCCACACCAAAAACAGGGAACGTAACGGTATCTGGTTTGGTCATTGTTCATGGCTTAACAATACCGCCAACCGAAGTAGCTTTCATAAGCGTAGAAAATCAAGAAATCTACAAAGCACCCATAAATCAGACAAACCAATCCTATATAATTTCACTTCCAATCAATCAAACGTATGGAATAGAGGGTGACTGGAACGGGCGAACATTTAACGCTACAGGTATACCTATGGGTGCTATAACAATGCAACTTTATGGTGGTGCCTATATTTTGAGTCTAATTAACGTTACATCATCGTCAATTACACAAAATCTTCAGGTAGGGATGCAACCGTCCTCAACACCGACAAGCACTCCAACAGCAACGCCAAACTCAAGGCTTACAATAACCTATTCAGAACTATCAAGGAATAAAACGATGATTGTAATCCAGTTTAAACTTGACCCCAACAGTTACATATTCCAAGAAAACGCCTCCTCGTTCAATCTAATTGCAGATGGTAAAAAAATTTCAAGTAGCTTAAATGATGTTGTTATAATTGGCACTCAATATTCAACCTTGTACTTCCCCATCACCAACTACAACGACACAGATTATACAATGTCAAGCAATGCGTTGCCAATAGATACAATTTGGGTTAGGCAATAATTATGCTTGTTTTACAGAAGGCATCGAAAAACCAAAAACTTGAAGGAATAACCTTCTCCAGCGATAGGGTTTATCCACTCTATCTTGGTAAAGAACTGTTCCAGTTTGGAACAACCCATTGTTTGCATGTTCCTTGAATAGAACTATATGCTGGTTGCCTCAGTTAATTATTTGACAGGCAGAAAATGCAAAAAACAAGACTTGGCTTTGCTATACTAACTTCTATCTTAGTGATAATTTTCCTAATTCAACCCATAACTCAAATAATTATTGTAGAGGGAAATCCTATCCCTACCTCACCCATAATTGTAATAGCCTCACCTGAATCCTATGAAAAAGGTAAGATTTACCAAGAAACAACTATTCATGTAGTAGTTTTGGTTGTTCAATCAAGTCAATCCCCAAAAATCACTGAGGTTTCTTACAGTTTAGATGGAGAAACCAAAATGCCGCTAAACTTGAGTTACCAGACTGCTTTTGGCAAAGCTGGGTATAACGCTACAGGAACTATGAGAAATCTGACAAATGGTTATCATTCTCTAACTGCATATGCTCTTGATACTCAAAGCAAGGTTATTTCTACATCAACAACATTTCTAGTGAATACAACTTTTAGTTATCCAAAATTTCTTCTCTCTCCAATGAATACTTCATACAGTAAAAATGAAGTGCCGTTAACCTACACTACTGGTAGGGCAATCAGACCTGTGGTGTATTATCGCTTGGATGACTACTCAGACTACATAGGTGGGATTGTCTTGACATACAACATTACTCTTTCAGGACTTTCAGAAGGACAACATAAAGTAACAATCAAAGCAGAGAATGTTTTTGAGAATTATTCTGAAAATACAGTCTATTTTGAAGTAAATACAGCCAAAACTGAAGAACCCTTAGCTTTTGGAACCCAAATGATTGCATTAGGGATAGCGGTTGCTGTAATTATTGCGATTACAGTTGCAGCAATCATGCTATACAAAAGAAGGAAAAAGCTATGAGAAGAGCTGTTTTTGCTCTAACTGCTATTTTAGTGATAATTTTCTTAGTGGAACCTGTGGCTGAGAGTGTTTATGTCCAGTCAACTAAGCCTTCACCTCCAAAGTTTACCATACAAATCCCAAACAACAGCACAATACAACTAGTTGTGGAAAATCAAGGATTCACTAACAGCAGTTCTGTTAACTCAATAGTATATTACTTCAGAGTAAAGGATCACAACTCTGATTTATGGCTAGAAAGTGGTAACTATAACCTTCAGTCTAACTCTAAAACTACTGTTATTTCAATTCCCCCACTGCCAGGAATGTCACTCTTGGGTTCAATTCTGAGCAGTCCCCTGCTTAACAACAGTACTTTGCTTGATTTTCAAATTAAAGCAGAAACTGGTTACTATGCCATAACTCAGAAGCCAGGTTACATGCCAGGCATGCCACCTATAGGATCTGGAGATGGTTATTCAGAGATTACTTTTAACCCTGCTGAAACAAGTGACTGGGGCAATACTCAAACAGTCAACTTAAATCAGACCTCCACAACATCAACAACTCCTACTGTTCCAGAGTTTTCTTGGTTGATGATTCTACCATTATTTGTCTCTCTGCTGTTCTGTGTGGTATTGGCTAGGTTTAGAAATAGATTAAACAAAAATATTGATTGAAAAATGGTTGCTAAGGTATGACTAAAACTTCAACCAAGAGTAGAAATATGCTAATTGCTTCCATAAGTGTAGTGGTGCTTGTAGTTTCATCGATTGGCGCAGTATTTTATCTCTTAACATATGATAATGTGACTGTATCAGGGAGCGCAGGAGTTAGTGGTGCTGTTGTGATTGCGCCAACTATTCGAACAATAGAATTCCAAGACACTCAAACAGGCATCACTACTTTCCACTTTACTTTTGCTCCGAAAAGCGATAGTGGATTCGGAAATTATTCTGTTACTTTAAAGAATGGGCATACCTACAACGTATACATTAGCTTCTCCTACATGGGAGGGGGGAGCATAGAAAAGGAGTTCATCACAACCTTCACTGTTAGTGCGGCTTCTGGACAAACAGCAATAACCAAAAACTTTAGCTACCCCTACTTTGCCTAATACAAAGCTACCGACAAAGTAGACCCATCTTGATTAACAATTCTGACTTTGCTTCTTTCTCA
This sequence comes from Candidatus Bathyarchaeota archaeon, assembly GCA_963739495.1. Taxonomy (GTDB): domain Archaea; phylum Thermoproteota; class Bathyarchaeia; order Bathyarchaeales; family Bathycorpusculaceae; genus Bathycorpusculum. The sequence goes on from CAVUAM010000020.1 coordinate 17,953, forward strand.
TATTCTCGGTTGCTGTTCTACTTAGGCATCGAAAAACAGTTAACTTGAGTACCTAGACCTTTTCTCATGCTTGGGTGTATCCACTATTGAGGTTAGTCAAGAAACTTTGACTAAAATTAGTCAACAAGCTTTGATGAATAGCCTTTTATCGGCTCTATAACGCTAACACTAAACATGGGTAAAATCGGCAAAACTTTCGGATTATTGCTTGTTGCATTTTTCTTGATTTCCTTAGTCTTGCTACCTTCTCCAACTGTAAAAGCACAAAGCAGAACAATAGTTGTTCCAAATGATTACACTACCATTCAGTCAGCTATAGACCATGCTAATAATGGTGACACCGTTTTTGTAAAGAAAGGATACTATCTAGAAACATTGGTAGTTAACAAATCAATCTCCCTCATAGGCGAAGAAAGAAACCAAACTATAATTGATGCCCAAAAAGCGTGGAGAAGAGTTATTCTTATTCAAGGAACGAACATCTTAGTAGAAAACTTCACTTTAGGAAACAATGATTTTCACCCAGCAAAAAATTCTGGATGGCAGCAAGAAAATGGCGAAGGAGATGGAATTGAAATAGACTATTACTTTTCAAACAATATTAAAATAATTAATAATACAATAATATATTGCCCACTTAGTGGAATAAACCTATACTTTGCTGACAACTGTACCGTAGATGGAAACATCATAGTTGGTAGCATTTATGCAGTCAAAATTCAATCAGCATACAATGTAATCAAAAATAATACTTTTGTGAATTCAACGTATGGGGCTTATCTGTATACCAAGGTTGTCAATGGTGTAGACCTCAATGCAACCAACACTATTCATGATAACAATGATGTCGTTACAGATTTTCCTAATCCTTTTACTACTAAACCAGCGCACACTCCTATTGTTCAGAGTTTTCCATTTTAGTAGTTCTGCCTTTGTTTGCAGCTATATCTTTGATAACGGTAATAGTTCTAAGGAGAAGAATGTGACTAACATGCGCAACATCTCCGCCTCAGTCCTCTTACTTATGCTTTTAACCTCAAGTCTAATGACGGTTGAATCTGCATCTGCTCAGTCAATACCTAAGCCTTCAGTGCCAGAATTCACAGCAAAGTTAGCTGACCACTCTTATACTGTCCCTCCAATACCTCCAACCACACCAACCTACACCATAGACCCCTACTCAGGAAAGCAAGTCGTTAAAAATCAAGGTAGCCCAGGCATTCCCAGCTATTACGTCAAAAACATTACAATAGACCTAACTATCGTGAATCAACCTTACCCTTCAATGATTAATGGAAACGCTTCTTTTGTGTTTTTTAACGTTCGTTTTAGAGGTCATTTTGGACAAGATTGGACTGAAATCTTTCAATATTATAGCAATTCTCCAGTTCAGTCAAATGCACAATACACAGTAATTTCGCTTCCAGCAAATTATCGAGTTGGAGACCAAATAGACTTCCAAGTCCAAGCAGCGATAGGCTACAAAATTATTACATACATTGGACACCCACCATTGGATGTCTATACAGAATCGATTGACTTTCAACATTCATCAAGTGATTGGAGTCCTGCTCAAACAGTGACTATACCAGCAAATTCTGATTCACCTACTACAACACCATACATAACGTCATCTCCAACTCCTTCTGTTCCAGAGTTTCCCTCATGGACAATTTTCTTGCTACTTATCATATCAGTGGCAGTTGCTGGTTTGTTGGTTTGCTTCAAGAAATACAAACACACCTTGGTCAAGAAACCTTAACGAATCTCAGTAAAGGAACATTTACGAGAAGTCTTTTATCTGCAAACTATTTCTAAGATAATCATGGGTAGAGTCAGTAGGGGGGTTTCGTTGCTTCTTGTTGCTATCTTGGCGGTCTCAAGCCTAATGATGGTTGGATCTTCATCTGCTCAGAACACTCCACCTACTCTTCCACTATCCATTCCGAATATACCTGATTTCACGATTGAAATAACAAATAGCTCATATTACGTTCCTATAACTTATTCAATTGACCCTTCTACTGGACAAGAGGTAGCTAACAATAGTTATTACAGCGGTTATGTTGATGCCTTAAATGTAACGTTAACAATTAAAAATCAACCACTTGCCTTAACCACTAAATCCGACCTTGAAAACGGTTTTAAATATTTCATCGATGCTAAACCTCATAACTCTGCTAATTGGACACAACTTATTGGTGGAGATTGGGGAGTTATGCCCTCAAATGACTCATCGACTATCCTAACTTATCAATTCAGCAATCCATACTTTCCAGTAAATGGTATGAGAGAATATCCGCAAAATTCAAGCGGACTTACCTATTCGCCTCATCCTCTCTTAAAAGTAACAGTTGCTAAGGATGAACAATTAGATTTCAGAGTGAGAGCAGGAATAGGCAATCTGTTTGCGTTAAGTATGAGCCAGGTTTTATTTACTGGCAACTATAGTGATTGGAATCAATTAACGATAAAAATGGCTATTGGGGAGACTTCTTCCAACCTTTCACCATCTCCTACCGTTCCAGAGTTTTCTTGGTTGGCAATCCTGCCACTATTTGCCACAATTCTCTTTGTCGCTCTATTCCTTAAGCACTGCCAAATTAAGAAACCATAGAAAAGGTTCCTTTCTTCCTTTCTATTTGTTTGTCTGTTCGTGTTTGTTTGTCTTAGAGAGAGATGAGAGAGAGTAGTAGTAAGCAGAAATTAATCATCAAAGAGAGAGAAAGATTAAATTTTAATTTACACACAAAAAAGTGTGTCTACGGATCTATCTTTTATTTGTTAGCACCCGTGTCAGCTTAGTAGATGGCACTAAGTATGAAGTGACCATTTTCATCATCTTCATTCAGTTTCTGTTTCATTTTTAGATTATGCCCTTTCAGAAACTCGAGCATACGTTGCTGAGCTTAAGAAAGACCCGTCAACAACTTAAGTCCTCGCTCAGTAATTATGTAAGGTGAACGGTACTCAGGTCCACATTTTGGATTCTTCCATTCCGAACTAAAAACATAAAGGTGGATTCGAAAGCTGATGGAGAATCAAACCGCTGAAGAAACCTGGTTTGTAGTTCAATTCGGGAAAGAGGTCGTCGACTAAGTTCACGCAAAATTAACATCATACGCTCAAGATACTTCTCTTGCAAACTCACCTTTGCTAAGCTCCCAACTAATTTAGATTTTTCAAAAAAAGGGAAAATCCGAAAAGCAACGATTACGGCTTAAGTTAATGTCGTCTTGATGTTGGTCATTCTTGCAATTGCGGTGGAACGTAGAACACCCAAGCCAAACCGGGTAGATCCACGGATGCCAGATTTGCCTGTTTTTGAATCATACCAATCTTCAACTGTTAAGTCCCTACGTAACAGCATTATGGAAGCAATCCGAGTATCAATGGCGTATGCGACACCGTTGGTAATTTCGTTGCAAACCTGAACCTTCATGCCCAGCACAGTTCCGATGCTGCCTTGCTCTATGTCTGTTTGGTTGCTTGGCAAGTAAACGGATTTTACGAATTTGTCGTCGTTTAACAGTTGATGTAGTTGCATTTCATTGATTGCCAATACGTTTGGGCGCCAATTCTCTTTTCGAACCGCATGCCGCAACGAAAGCAATTGAGCCCAACTCAAAACCGCAGTCCCGCCTGCAAGATCTGCACCTGTTGCTAAATCAGCAGCTGCGACTGCTTCGTACATAGCAATGATTTTTTGGGTTTCCTTAACACCCACCGCTCTGCCAACGTTGCCCACCATGCGATCAAGAACGTTCCAAGTTGCGTCTTCACTAAACTCCTGGGTCCATTCTTCCCCTGACTCCACAAGTATGTTGGAGCTAACGTCTACAGTTGTTGGTTTTTTACCGCTTAATCGGACTGCTCCGCCCTCAGCATACTGGTACGCAATTGCTCCGCCATCTAAAGGAAAACGTTCAAGTGCCTCAGTTGTTGGCAAGGCATTGATTATGCTTCTGCCTATGAGCTCAGGCCAAGCCGCATCAACCATAGTATCATGCATACGTCCTAAAGCGTTCACGGAATCACTAAACAAGCCTTCCTTTATTCCCATAGCAATGTATCGTTTCAGGAAAGGATTAGATTCCGATTTACGCTTCAGTTCCTCATAAGCATGCTTTTGGTCAGTGTCTTTCTGCATTAATGCTTCAAAAAGTCGAGGCTTCATTTAGCGGACCTCAATGAACAGAAGATCTCCAGCAGTTGTTGTAGATTGCAGTGCGTAGCCGAGTTTTTGGTTAAAGGGCACAGCGACAGTGTATTTTGCTGATCCGCCTTCATCAACTGCCTGGCTTACATCAGTTAGCATCAGGACCCGATGGGAAGAATCAGCGCCATAAACTGCTTTGCCCCGCGTGATAGCTCCTCCAGCAGCAACTTTGACGCGACCGCGAATAAGCACCGGAACAACCTTTGTGTCGGCAACAGTTTCCATTGCGATGCCGATACAATCTTGAGAAGCCCCAGCAGGTGTAACCTGGTCATCTGCACTAAGATAAACAGGATCGCCTTTAGTTATGGCTGCATCAGCTGTGAAAGTTTCTATGACAGCGTTTGAATCGTCAGTTTCACCAATAGCCATCCAGGTTTTTCCAGAATTATCAGTCATTTAAAATCGATCTCCAAAAATTTTATCCTTAACGACTACCAAGTTCGTCCTTTGCAGCCGGTCTATGTGACTTTGAATCAAGGAGGACCACTCCACTTAGCCTTCTTTAGGGCATCTACTTCCTTTTCCAAACTTTGCAAGCGCCCATACATATTGCGGATAATACGGCCAAACATTTCATTGTGAGGGATCGCATGCTTGCAATACTCAAAAACAGCGTCAGCCTCCACATTATCCACAGCATGCAACTCGTTCAAACCAGACAACTCAGCCAAACTATTTCGCCTTCAACCTTTCCTTAGCTTGCAGGATTGCCCCTCGCATCTCCTGAGCATGTAACTGTAACCCAAGACTGGAACGCTCAGCCATCGTTGAAGGCAAACGCTTTTCCAAAATGGCAATATGCTCAAGCACGGGCATCAAAACAGGAGGATCAACAAGCAACTCCACACCAGCGGGAATAATCTTTCTTAATTTCTCAACAATTTTATTCGCTAAAGCCAGCTTGCCATTAGCCTCATCTCGAGCAGCCTCGGTAACTTTTATTTTACCCTCAGACTCAGTTAACTTAGATTTCGCTTCAGTCAATTCTGTTTTCAGTTTTTCGTTTTCAAGGGAACTCTTCTCGCCTATCTTAAGGGCGACTTTTTCCGCAATTAGATCCATTTCTTTTTCTTCCAAACTCTTAACTTCCCTCTTGTCAGTTGCAAGATGTTCAAGAACCTGAACGTTAGTTTCCGGAATCCCTGGGATGGCAACCAGCGATAACTCAGGATTAAATAGCCCATGTGGAACTTTGGCGTCAACTACATCAAGCGCAGCGTAGTCAGCACCGACACTAACGTGTTGAATTAGTCCGTTTCTAATTTTATCAGCTATGGCTTGATCGTAAATTTCAGCTTCATAGAGCAGGCACCGGCTTGCAGGATCGTAAGTGCATTTGGTAACTTTTCCAGTAGCCGAATCAGCAGCAACATGCTCGATATACACTGGAGCATTAACGAGCTTGTCTGCAAAAACCTGCAGCTCATCTGGAGTGTAGACATTAAAATTCCGACTCATACCTGCAGCCATCGCAACACCACCAATTTTTAGAGGCTTATCATCTGCCGATTCTAAGACTTTGAAAGGCAAAAGCGAAGCTACATGCTCACGAAAACTTTTACAATCCTTACAGCCAGATCTCTCTTGAGACATAATTAAATCGCCAAGTAACAATTCTGAAACTAAGCATTAATGGCTTGAGAGCCTAAACACGATAATATCAAAAATGCGATAATGTGCAAACACGCTGTAGATTATGGCATTTACACGTATGTGACCAGAATACTATTACTTTACAAATAGCGATATCAAAATACGACCGATCTTTGATTTGCTCTCACCCAAGTCTCAATACGACTGCTTGCGCTTGAGTTCATCAACAAACGATAAATCAGCTCTTGCCTGATTCATCTTTCTTAGAGCGGCTTTCCGAGCACGAAAAACGTTTGGCGTCTCTATTTTTAGCCTCTTAGCAATTTGGTAATCACTTAAGCCCTCTGCTTTTAATCGTAGAATCTTACGTTCTCGCTCAGTCAACGCCATGACTATGTCTCCTTTTGAGAAGCATTACACAGAGCGAACTTTGATTGTAAAACACATGGCCAAGGTAACGAACATAAACTAGGTTCTCGAAAACCTTGTTTGGGTTTAGGGGGCTGGTGCCGGTGTCCTCTTTTGAGGGCAACTTACAAGAATTTGGACCGACTTTAGTACCAAAAATTTTTGGAGAAGATTTCGATGTAAGCTCAGCCATTCCCTCCCACCTCAACTCCAAGTTTAGTTAGAATTTACCGTTATTTTCTTGCCAAAAAACAAGATGGGTTTACCTTTAACATCTTGCAAATAAGTCACCGGAAACATTTGCCTAAAGAGTTCAACTGCAGCTGGGCTTTCAAAGACCGGATTGGCATATTCTGAAGCTTTGTCTAAGTGTTCTTTGCAGAAAGGCGCAAAAAGCCTGGTTGTGCCGCTATGATAGTACACGTATCCTGTATGTCCTGCAGGAGGGTTTCCACAGACTACGCAACGATTCCGATTAAGACGCGATCCCAATGCGCTAACCTACTTGAAGAATTGGTCGTCACGCATGTTTTCGCTGATTTGGACATAGCGGCGTTTTTTGCAGAAATCCAAGATTTTAGTCAGGAGCAGATCGTCGCACTTATCAAACTCTTTCTTGAATCCAATCCTGCCCGTTTGTACCCTAATTTCAATGACTCCATCGTTTGAGAGGAGTTGGTAGAAACCTAATTTTTCTCCAGCATACTCCGCCAGGACCTCCCAGTCTTCTATAATATTTACCACTTTCTTGTCACCTTGACCTATCGTAGAGTCTGAGTTCAAAAACAATCTGGCCCCTTCAAGGAAACTCCTTTTAACCCCCCTCCACGGAGTTTCCTTGTGAGGGGGTCTTACGGAAACTACCCAAAAACGTTAAAACAAGCACAAGTAGCCTTTACAATGTTGAGCAAAATTGAGCTTTTTATTGTAAAAAACGGATATAAGCAAAATTTCTTACTCTCTTTTTGACGTAGAAGAGTTAGTTTGGGTTTAACATGAAAAAAACAAATCATGTAAATGTCAAAGAGATGAATTTTGGTCAATTATTTAAACAAATTTCTCCGGAAGAGATATGTGACAATGTATTTACGTTGGTAGGAAAAGTTTTTCCGGTTATTACTGCGGGCAAGGAATATCATTATAATTCCATGACAGCCAGTGGGGGTGGTTTGGGGCTTCTTTTCAGGAAACCCACCACTTGGTGTATTCTTCGAGCAGACCGTTATACGCTTGAAATGATTCAAAAAGAACAAACATATACTCTGTCTTACTTCCCGGATGAATATAGGGAACAAATACTCTTTTTGGGCAGTAAATCAGGAAGGGATAGTGAGAAAATGAAAGAAGTTGAATTGACAAGTGTTCAAACTCCTTCCGGGGATATGTCTTTCAAAGAAGCTAGATTAATAATTGAATGTAAATTGACGGCACTTACAACCGCCAATCCCAATGATTTTTGCACACAAGAAGCTAAAGACTCTATAAACGAAGCTTACAAAGAAGCAAATGTTTATCGCAAATTTGTATTTGGGGAAATCACCAATGTTTGGGTAAAGAAATAAGAATAAACCAGAATTAACGAAGAGAATGAACTGATAGGAAAAATAATAATCCGAGGGCTTAAAAATCCATATAAGAAAACGCCTATTTTAACCCGCTATACAGCTCAATTCTGATAAAACAGAAAACAATAATTAAATAAATATTAATAAAATATCTTGCTCAGAATTATTGGCTCTAACTTTCTAAGTTACTATCTTTTTTGGTCAACAGCACGTTTAGCACTGCTAGCAAGATATGAGCTGCTTGGATATTTGTTGCTTGACTAAAGATGTCTTGCATACTATTTTCCTCAAGAACCATTGCAAGGATCGCTTTTACGCACAACTTGTAGCTTGCTGGGACTCCTTTCCGGTTTGGTTTTATCACTTCTATAAGACCAATTTCCGCAAGGTTACGTAGACGCTTAGTGAGGCTCGCGTAGTAGGTTTCTTCAAGTCCTTCATACTTTGTTATTTTCTTTAGTATCTGTTTGATTGTTTGAGGGCTTTCTTTTGCGAGGGCATCAATAATTGCGGCGTTAGCTCTGCCTGCCCGGTCTGAAAACACATCAAGTTCAGTGCCTTTGCCCCTCTTCCGCACCAAGATTTACACGCCCCTTCAAGCTTCGGAAGGAATAAACAAAGGCTACAAACTAGCTTATCACAATGATACAGGTATTTTGGCTGTTTTGTCTGAGGCAAAATCTTTTTACATGCTAGAATACCTCGGGCTTTTTTGATAACAGCAGGGTTCTTATGCACAATATACTTTTTTATGTTAAGAATTAGGATAAACTGAGGGTCCTTGCTGCATTTTGCAATGTACATTTTTACATGATAAAACATTCTGCCCTATGCATTTGAGTTTACAATTCTGCTGAAAGTTGGTTGCGGCGGGAGAAAAATAATAAGATGCTGTTAATCCACTGAAGTCTCAGATAATGAAATAATATAGCTGTCTTCCTGATGGAACACTTTAATATTAAGGTTTTTTCCCCGCAAGGATTTTAGGACGGCATTAGAATTTCTTGGCAAGGTCAAGATTATTATTTCATATTCGTAGGTCTTTCGTTTGTAGGGAATTTTTATTTTCCTAAACTGAAGCTTCACCATTTTCAAGTTCTCCTCGAGTTGTAAAAGTAGTGAGAACTAGTTATCGTTGGGTAAGCATCCAAATTGGTTTACCTTCAACGATCTCTCGCTCGGTAGGCATCGGACAGGACAAACCCAAAGCCTCAAACACACCCTGCTCAGTCTTCCCAGCGATTGCTACATCCTCTTTGATTAGTCCTTCACTATATTTGAGCCGCATTCCCTTCGAAAAAGCGTGTCCTGCAAGCCACATGTTATGGTCCGCTGAGCCTGTACGGACAAGCAGGTGAATTCCGAAGGTCGATGGTTTTGCTCGGTAGAAATCCACTTGGAAACGTCCATCTTGACAGGGCACGTAGGCTTTGATGACGCTGTTACCTGCACAATTGGGTTTGGCTTTCAGTTGTTTGAGTTTTTCGTTTATTTTCTGCCATTCTGCATCGCTTTTTGCCACTACGACAAAGTCGATGTCGTGGACTTTGCTTTTTTGTCTTCTAATGCTCCCTGCAAGCTCAATCAATTCACATTGGCATTCGACGGTTGCTTTGACCTTGGCGGCTACAATCTGTGCTTCTTCTAAATCAAGTTCAGCAACGATTTTGAGTGCGTCTTGAGGGAATAGTGTGGATTGTTTTTTCATCATTTTATTCACTTGCATTGAGGTTCCTTATTAGGTTCATCAGCAAAGTTTCCGCTGGATTCCGGCTCCCTATCTTATCCTCCAAAGCCCAACGATAAGCCAGAACAGTTTTACCCATGAGCTTTGCCGCTTTTGAGGTGAGTGATATGAGAGAGAACGAAGTCTTGTTCTGCGATGGTCTTGTGAAGTAGATCCTGGATGGCAGCGTTCATATTTCCTCTGTAGTAAGGTTTGACGATTTTTTCTGTAAACTCCGAGAGCAAAGAAGCAGGAACACTGTGAAAAGTTAAATCTAACAGTATATCATCTTCGGTTGCTAATACTTGAGTTTTCTTTTTCATAACAATCACGTCGGGCTCATGCCTATCGCTCAAACGGAATAAAAAGCAAAGGAAAAACTACCTACCCCAACAGCAGAGGGTTTTGTGAAAGTGAAAAAAAATACTATTTGCCAAATCGACAAGCTCCGAGAGGCATACTAAGATTTGAAGCATGGTGTTTGATAGCAGTTTTCTTATAGAATACTACTACTCTCAAACTATTACAAAACAGAAAGCTAATCAAAAAATGTGGGAGTTAGACAACAATAGTAACGGGATAATCATACTATAGTTATCTGTGAAACAGTTAGTTGATTTATCAAGGGAGCACAAGGCAAAGGCAGATATGATCTACTCTCATAATTCTTTTTCTCCACTAGCCCGTAAGTGACTGTGAACTTGTTTAGGTCGTAGGCTGCAAGGATCTTTTTTAGGTGAGTTTTACACCAAGCAGTCTTTGAGCCTTCATTATTAAACAAGTAATGTTCGCTTGCATATCCGCAGTCCCCTCCAGCGGACGTGGTGCCCTCACATGGCTCCCCATGGCTTGGCAAAACTCTGAGCGTCTGCTTGCCAAAGTTCTGAAGTGCTATTTCTAGATTCGGCGGCAGTTTCGGCACTTATTTTACCCTCAACACAGCAATTTTCATTTTCTAAAGATTCTTTTTCAGACTCTAAATTATCTGCCGCATCTGCCGCATCTGCCATTGCATCTATCTTGCGTTGTCCTGCATTTTCTTCTTCTTTGTTTTTAAGACCAATTCCCTTAAAGCCCCTCTCCGTTTTTCCTTTATGGTCTTTAATTTTGGGTAAATCTCTAAGATGTTGATAGAACTTTCTTTCAGTATCTGGTGCCTTACCCAACTCTTGATCCACATAATTCTTATAATCTTCAAAAGCAGTTTTCCTATCAACAAACTCCTCTGGACCAAGGATACAGTTGTCCTCCACCCAGGCACCCACGGGGTCGGAGAGACGTTTGAACTCTAAAATTATTTCCTGCGTGGTCTTACTTAGAGTAAAATCATGATTTTTATCCAGGCGCCTTAGGCCTTCAAGCATCCAATTAAAGATTCCCGAAACCTCAACCGGATTTTCAAGCCAAGTGCGCTCGATATTGTCGATTTGACTCTTGCCCTTAAACTCATTGGGGAACTTTAGAATTAACGTTCGATCTTCAAACGCAAGGCTTGTATCTGTAACTTTGGGAAATTCGTTACCTAACACAAATGGTTTAGCGATGTTGCGGAAAGTCAATCGTTTCTGCTTACCCTTAACTTCGGCATCTAAGGTATCTTCACCAGTTATCTTCTTCAGCAAAGGCGTTTGCAAGGCATTGGTTGTGAAGGGTTCGCTGCTAACGTTCACAAGCTTGCCATATAACTGCGGCAGAGCAAAACGGTGTTCACCATCAAACTCTCCTAGTTCAAGGTAACTGCAATTTTCCAAGCCAATTATAGCCTCTATGGTTGCTATGACTCTACCCTTGCCATTTCTTCCCCGACCGTAGAACCACATCATCTTGTGCTTTGGCATAGCAGACAAGATGCAGTAACCCATGTATTCCTGAAGAAGCGGCTGATCCTCTTTAGGCAAAATCTGATCCAAGAAACCAAGCCAAACAGGACACTTGGCGGCGGGATCAAAATGTACGTTGAGCTTGTACGTGAAAATAACGTTTGGATCAAAAGGATTTAGATCCAGAGTTGCCAAACAAAGCAACCCATTAAGAACCGGAACGCTCCCCCTGTATCGGTTAAATTCTGTGCGCTCAACATAGCTGCCACGCCGCAGATGCTCCAAAACCTCACTAACAAAATGTGCACTAGCCTTGGCGCCTATCTCCTTTTCAAGCAACCCTTCGATTTTGCATTCTGCAGGCTTGTAGATTCCCTGCTCATAGTAGAATAAATCACGCAGATCAGTTGGGGTTTTGAAAATAAACTCTGATCTAAGCCACTCTAAAACTTCCTCAAGCTCATGTTCCCTACCTTCTTTAGCATCACTACGCTTGACTTTGCGTAGACATGCTCCACACCTCTCAACTGTGGAGCTAAAAATCTGGAATAAGGGCGTACTAACATGACCAGTGTCAGGATTAGTCTTGGCTATGCAGGGATTTGGTCTGCCTCCACGTTCATGAAAACCTCTAGCGCTTACAATCTGCGTTTGTGTTTTACCAAAGTCATAGTCTCGTTTGCCACCGGTTGCGTATACTGTTTTGAAGAAGTCATGGATTTCATCATCCAAAAAATCCTTACTAACCATAAACTGAACTAGCGCCAAACGTTGGTTGTGGTCTAAACAAATATGTTTTCGATCAACAATAAAAAAGACACAATTAAACCGCAAGAAATCGTACCGCTTAAGTTGCTGCGCCAGAAACGCTCTAGTATCCGACAGAATACTGTTATCAACTCTGATTTCCGCGTCAGCCACTTGGGTGTAAGGCTGCTTTTTTCCATCTACATCCTCAGCAAAACCACCAACGGCAACATAACCGCCATTTTCAAACTCCATATGCAACCCACGCTTAAAGGGGCTGGAATTTTCCCTCTCGGAGGTAACGTATAACATGCGATAACCCATATTCGGGGTTCGAATTGTCATCGTCTTTGCCCTGTAACCAAAATCTTTAACCCACCGATAAGCCAGAAACTCCCAGTCCCAATCCAAACAAGCTAAGCCGCCAAGGCCTGTTCTTGGACCAAAATTCCAAGCCTCAACCTCACTTCTATGAGCCCTTGCAACCAACGCTTCTAAATCCTGCATCGACTGGCAAACTATATCCTTCCAAGCTCCTACAAGGCACGACGGATTCTTTGCTTTATCTCCCAGCAACAAAACCCAATTCGGATGGGCACGTTTGAGCTGGTAGAGCTGCTCTAAATCAAAAATAATAGTCAACCCAAACCCTCCAAACTGCATACAAAAGTAAAATCGAATGTGCCACATCGACAGAAATTGGAACGACCTATGAAAAAACCCACACTTAACAAATCCTCATTGACCAACCCATGACAGCCTAACTTTTCAAGCAAAGCTTTTTGCTGCCAACTCTCCAGCTCCTTCCAATCGACCAAAAAAACAGATTCAGGATCTTTAAAACTCTCAAACCTGACTTTTTGCACAGCGATGGTTCTTACTGGGACTTTGCCATCTGGGAAAACGTTGCACCATTCTTCTTTTGCCTGCAAATTTAATTGTGCCCAGGCTCGATAGGTGGTCAAAACGCAAAATCCTTCTATCTGGGTTTTAGTTTTTGCCGATAGATCTTGTTTCCTTCGTAGACCCAATAACTGTGTTGGAATCCTTCTTTGTGGTAGCGATCTTTGATTGTGGCTTTTGAATTTATCAAAAAGTTGTAGGCGTTAGTCCATTTGTCCAGCTGGTTGTTTGCTTTGTAGGCGGCTTCGAAGGAGCCGATTTTTGGTCCCTCTTCGCGTTCAAAACGCAGTTCAGAAAAGGTTGTTTCTTCGACCTTAGTTATTTCAGCGTCTTGTTTGACTTCCATCGGCTCTAGAGATTCTATATATTGGTTTGTTGCCTGCGCAAGTGATAAGCTGGAGTCTCGGAGCTTTACCAAAAACTCTACATGCTTGTTCATGTGGTGGACTCCTTAAAGATTGGCTTGATGGTTAGGTCATCACCAATTTCTATGGTGACTCTGCTTATTGGTCCATGTTTTTGCTCTGTCTGGTCCACCCATTTTTTTGGCAGAAAGACGGCGTGACTGGTTCCTATTTTGCAAATTTTTCTTTTTATCGAAATGTTATTTGCCTCCAAGCGGATATCTTGTTAACATTTTAATATAAGGATACGGAAATAGTATCTCAATACGGTGAAATCGCGGCGATTTAAAGATGAAAGGCAGAAGCCCATGGAACAAACCATCCCAAAGAAAAGCCGACATCTACAAACTACTATTCCAAGTCGGTGGAGAAGCTAGATGGAAAACCCTCAAAGCACACCTAGACGAACTCCGCCTCGGACCAACCACACTAAAACAAACCCTAGATGAAATGGTCAAAGAACAAAGCATAACCAAAGAAGCACGACTAGGAAAAGAAGGGGCAGAGGTCTGGTACAAAATCGAACATCCTCTTGTTAATAACGTTTGGGAAAATTTTTTACAAAAAAACAATAAGAGATGCGAAGACCAAAACAACCCAGATGCCTTATTGCTGATGTTTGAGGACATAAAGGCAAATGCCTCAAAGCTAAAAGGCAAAGAAAAAGAAAACTACCTTCAAACTCAAATGCAGCAAATCGTCAAAGCTGCCACCGAAGCATACGTTGCATTTCTTAGTCTTTACGTAAGAGGCGCACAATACGTTGACAAAGTAAAGCTTTCTCAAACATTCGATTACTTCTGGTCAGATCTGCTCATAAACGACACCAAAACATTTCAGAAAATTTTAGGTGAATATCCCACTTTGGGATTGAGGGCAATTCACAGTTTCTTAATAAAAGATAAGGCTAAACTAGAAGAAGTCATGCAGGCAGAGGAAGAATACAGAAAAGTCATGGAATCTCACAAAACAACGCCAAACTAACGAGAAGAAGAAAAATCGCTTTCTTGGGTCGATTAAACTCTTTTTTCAAACAAACCAATTGCTAATTTAAAAAGGATATAAATAAATTTTAAAAATCGACCATATAATCCTTGATATGTGTCACTTTAAAGTGTTCCTTGGCTTTTTCATCCATTTTCTGTTTTTCTTTTTGTTGTTCGCTTGTGAGTTCCTAGGTTGCTCTTCGGCAACAAGCTTGCGAAAAAATCAATGCGAAAAAACCATCATTAGAAAACGCGATTGGAGCCATTTTGTTGGGTGATAGTGGGTTCTGTGTGCAAAGAAAGAAACCCGTAACTTCGCCATAGATATTTACGATAGGACATTGCATTAAGGAAATCCAAATAGCTTTGTGGCAGTACCTTCAGCTGAATTCTGGATGCTAAATTTAACGATTAGCTAGGTGATAAAACAAAGTCCCTTTGGGTAAATCATTTATGTCTCTTCAACAGTGTTCTCTAAAATACCTATCCCGTCGATTTCTATCTTGATCCTGTCGCCTCCGTTTAGCCATTTCTGCGGTCGCATAGCCATTCCTACTCCCGACGGAGTGCCTGTAGCAATTATGTCGCATGGTTTTAAAGTCATAATTCTGCTTAAATGATAGATTATTTCACCAATGTTAAAAATCACATCTTTTGTGTTACCGTCTTGACGCAATTCTCCATTTACCCATGTCTTAATTGCAAGATCGTCAATGTTGGGGAGTTGATTGCTTGTAGTTATACAAGGACCAATAGGAGCAAAAGTATCAAAACTTTTACCAGGTGTCCATTGGCTCCCCTTGAACTGGAAATCCCGAGCTGAAACATCGTTCAATATTGTATAGCCAAAAACATAGTTGTGTGCCTCTGAAACAGCAATGTCTTTAGCTTTTCTGCCTATGACTATTGCAAGTTCAGCTTCATAGTCGAGTTGTTTCACAAAAGAGCGTTTGATTATTTTGTCATTTGGTCCAATTACAGTAGTATTTGGTTTCATGAAAACAACTGGCTGGTCGGGTCTTTTTTCTTTTGTTTCATTCACATGACTGCCAAAGTTTAAACCTAAACATAGAATTTTTGGGGGAGAAGCGATTGGTGTCAGAAGTTTTGCTTTACTTATAGGTATAGAAAATGCATCATGTTTAGCGATTGAAGTTTGGGCAAGCAATCTCTCTGCATTTTCCCTCGCGGTTGTACTTTCAATAAAATCTTCAATTGTATTAGGCAAATCAATTTCATAATTTTTAGCCAAATCAGGTAGACACAAAAGCTTCTCAGGCTGCATGATACCATAGCGTTCTTTGTCTTTGTATTGAAACTTGGCTATTCTCATTTTTTCACCTATCGTCCCAAGACCAGCACGGTACGGTAAGTCCAATTTATATGTGGTCTCATTTATCCCGTGCGTCGCTGCAATTTTATTAGTCTGTTACCAGTCGGTGGCGCCATCCCCAGATCACTATGACGAAAATAGGAATCAACGCAATGATCGATATTGCAAAATTAAGGTCTGGACTTAAGCCAAAAGGAAACTCTACTCCCGCTATTATATCTCGCACGAAGTACTCCCAGACTGCAGCATAGGAGATAATAATTGAAACGACCAGCGCCAGAAGGCCAAATTGGCGGCTGTTCTTTATTTCGAGTATGTCAATATGTGCTTTTAGTGTTTCAACAATTATGGCTACATGATCTTCCAATTCTTCAATTGCATCGCGAAGTAAGACTCTGACTTCTTTTGTTAGTCCGGTTGAGGTTTCTGCGATGTATTCCCATTCGTGGGATAGATCGAGGATGATCAATTTTTCTCCTTGGAGGTTTTGATATGTTTTCCAAAGTTCTCGTTCATTTTGGCTAAACGTTTGTTTCTTCATTGTGGGCTTGAGTCTGTTATCGATAGCTTTGATTTTCAAGACAAACCCTTTAATTTTTTTCGCTGTCTCGTCGTCTATTTCCCTGAGTTCGTTGATCGCTCCGATTATTTTGTCGTAATCGTTGTGAATCGAGTATTCTCCGTTCTCAGCCATCTTCCATCCGTAATGGTACTCACACTTGTTTAGATAAGTGCTTTGTGGGAAAAAAACACTGAGTTGAAAAATTAGAATATTTTACAATTTTATGGTGATATGATTAGATTAGGCAAATTTAGTGGACCATTATGAACAGAAGATCTCCAGCAGTTGTTGTAGATTGCAAAGCGTAGCCGAGTATTTGGATAAAGGGCACAGTCCGCAGACTACTGTCTGATGCTCACTTAAAACCTGTTTGTGTGACAATTTTTCAAAAACTAATAAACCAGTATTCGCTTTAAACTGATGTTGGAGTTTCAACTGTGGCTACGGAAAAAAATACGCATTTTCATGGATGCCAAATGGCTACCTCTAAATCTGTGAAACAGCACAAGTTGAGAAAGCTCATTGCTTGGTTATCAAATAAAGAGGGAAGAGGCCGAGAGTTTATTTCGCTTTATATACCAAGAGAAAAAACCATTGATGAAGTAGTAGCATACCTTAAGTGTGAACTAGATTCTTCCAACCCGAAATATGAGTATGTTAGGGACGTTAGAGATCGCTTTCAAAATGCACTCAAGAACGTAATCCAGAGACTAAAACAGCGCAGCCAAATTCCAGAGAATGGGCTCGCCATATTTATAGGCACTTTCGCTGCGCAAGATTCCGAAAGTGAAGTTTTGAATGTTGAAGAGATTATCCCGCCAGAGCCAATTACCACTTACTCCTACACGGTTGATAACCATTTCCAGGTGGAGCCTCTAAGAGAAATGCTAAGAAACCAAAAAGTGATAGGGTTAATAAGCATGGACTCGAAGGAGGCAAGCTTTGGGCTACTGAATGGTGAGCGCCTTGAAATTATCGAAAATATCACCTCGGGAATTCACGGAAAGTCAGGAAAGGGAGGGTCGAGCCAAAGACGGTACGAAAGAGAACGAGACATGGCGGTCACAAACTATTTTCACCGAGTTGCGGAGCACGCCTCAAAAGCATTTCTTGAAAGCCACAAAATAATGGCTTTGATAGTTGGAGGACCAGGTCCAACTAAGGAGGAGTTCTCAAAAGGGGATTACCTTCATTATGAACTTCAAAATGCGCTTTTGAACATTGTTGATACTCAATCCGCCAACAAAGAAGGGGTGAGGGAGGCGCTTGACAAATCATCTGAAATATTGAAGAATATGTGTGCTCCAGAGGAAAAAATTATTGTTCAGCGTCTCTTGACGTATATGGGCAAACAAGACAATCTGGCAACTTACGGTTTAGACATAGTCTTAACCTCTCTTAAGAATGGTGAAGTGGAAGTTGCAATAGTATCTGACAGTACCGAAATGATTGAAATTGTTCTATTATGCAAAAAATGTGGATTATCAAAAGCAAAGATTGTGCACACAGAGCAGAAGGTTCAAACTATGAGGGAAATGGTTTCGAAGCCATGTGAGAAATGCAGTGCGGTTGATTATGAAGTGGAGGAGAAAGACATAGTGGATGTCCTAGAGGATTTGGCTTCACAGACAGATGCAAGGGTTGAGGTAATATCCACAGAGTCGGCGGAAAAAGCAAGGTTGACCGCTTTGGGCGGTTTTGCTGCCATCTTGAGATACAGCCCCAAATAGCACAAAAAAATAATCTTTAGATTCTTCCATACCTCCAGATGAAAGCCTTTGAAATTGAGGCAAAAAGAAAGAAAAAAACAGCCATCGATTGGGTTTTCAAATTTGGACAATGTTTTTAGCACACCAATCAAAGATAAATGCAATCATTAGAGGACATTAGTTGAATGGCAGATCTTGTTCAAGGCGGAAAAGTAGCAAAGAAATCTTTTTTGGTCCAGTTAATGGTTGGTTTATCCGAATTCGCCATGGGCACATTCACTTTAAGCATTGCCTTAATTGCTGACGGCATCCAATCTTTTGCCGATGCAGGCGTATCCCTCATAGTTTGGATTGGCTTGCGTCTATCAAGAAAAAAACCTGACAAAAAATTCCATTTTGGCTACCACCGTGTCGAAACCCTTAGCAGCATAGCTGCAGCTCTCTTTATGGCAACAATAGGTGGAATAACCCTATTTGTCTCATACCAAGAACTCCTTAGTCCAACCGCATTGGTCGACCCTGAATTAGCTTTAGTGGTTGCATTAGCTGCTGCCTTTGTGTCTTCATTACTTTTAATTTATAAGCGCAGGGCAGCCAAGAAATACGGTTCTTTGGCTCTCAAAACAGATGCCTCCAATTCAATAAAAGACGTACTGACTTCAATTACAGCTTTTGTGGGCATAGCGTTAAGTAGCTACTTCAACGTCCCCCAAATGGATGCAATAGCAGGAATCATCATATCGTTGTTTGTATTCACGATGGTTTACCCGATAATCAAAGAGGCATCCCTTGTTCTGTTAGACTCCTACCATTCTCCAGAAACCATAGCGGCAATCGAAAACATCGCCAATAGCATAAAAGAGGTAAAGCAAGTTCATAGTATTCGAATGAGAAAGCTTGGTTCTTACTTAATCGGTGATATGCACGTTGTGCTTAGGAATGACATGACTGTGCAGGAAGCAAGTGCTATTGCCTCCCAAATAGAGGACCGAACGATAAAAGAGTTCGATGAGATTATAGAAATGAATGTGATAATAGAGCCTAGTGAAACCGTAAAATAAACAAAATAACTTGTTTAGGTATGTAAGTCATTTTTGTCGAACCTAACCTCTTTTAGATACTACAAGGGTTTTGTTTTGATCGCTTACGCAAAATCTTAAAATGAGAACGAAATTTGCCGTTTTCTACGGGTGGCAATTTTTGGCGAGATTGTTAATAATATCTTCATTGACTGTATAGTCCATGCGCAAAGTTAAAACTCTGATCTATTTAGCTGCAAGTTTGCTGTTGGTTGTATCGATCACTACTCTTTCTGCTTCTGCTATTACTATTCCTACCTTTACGCTATCTGCCCAATCGTATCAGCTCAGATATACTTTGCCAGCTGGAACTACGTTTAACGGTTCAATCTCAACTACAGGCACTATTCGCTTTTGGGTAAGCGATCCCAACGGCGTCCAAACCATTGACTTGGGTCTAATCGATAAAGAAGCCACCTTCGGCTTCGTTGCACAGCAGGACGGAAACTATACTTTAAATTTTGAAAATGACCTTCCTACCTACATTCAGGTAACGTTCTCTTACAAGACAAACCCAGAAATACCAACCAACAACTCTACAACCATACCGCTCATATACCTCACCTTACCAATAGCGATTGCAGTAATTGGAAGCGTTCTGATTATTTTTTTAGCGAGGCGGAAAAGGAAACATGATTGAAGATTGCTGGCACCTAAGACTAACTCTACCTAAATTCACTCGGTGCATTCTTGCTTTCTTTCAACATTGCTTTATTGATTATTATTTCTTCGTTGATGGCATTTTCCATTAGAGTGCGTAGAGCTTGGTTTAGGTTGCCGCCGAAATATGGTTTCACTATTTTTCGTGAGAATTCCTTTATCATTTCTGCAGAGAAGTTGTTGATTGTCAAGCTTATGAGAAAGTCGTTTTCTCTGGTTAACTCTGTTTGGGTCATGTGGTTCACGGAACCCCGATATTATGGATAACGCTTAAAAGGAAGGCGATAAGGCGACAATGTACAACTGCGGGGAGGTCATTGAAAGTGTTTACTAACAGCTGTTTTTCCAGTACTACCCAAGGGATCCTTTTACGAACCTACAGGTTCTTTCCTGGTCTACCTTTCTAATTGAGGCGTATGAGCAATCAAATCTCTAGCCCCTAAAACCTGTACACCTATGAAACCGACAAACAATGGGAACCAGAAACCCACACTTCGCAGCAACAGGGCTGTTACTGCGCTTAATCCAGGGTTTATACCATAAAGCGAAAGAATGCTTGCTAAGATGATGTCCAGCGACCCCACCGAGAAGCTTGCTGCAGCATCCTGCACTGCCGTTGCTATGAAGTAGATTACAACGTAAAACTCAGGGGATTGAGGAATGCCGAGAGCATAAAAGATGGCGATGTAAACGGATAATCCAAGCAAATACGATATTAGATGAATGAAAAGTGGTTTGATAATTAATCTTGGTTTTTCACGGAATATTTTAAATCCGCTGTAATAACCAGCAAGTGATTTTTCTCTTTGTGTTTCCTTCCAAACGGAATATCGCTTCGGGGAGACTTTCTTTAAGATTTTTTGGTATATTCTGCTGATGTTCTGTGCAGATTGCTTAACGAACGCTAGGTAAAGAAGAACAGCCAGGTATAATGTTACTCCGATTAGGAAAAAAACAAAAATGTTTGAGATAGCAGGCGTAATTCCGGGCTTAAGAAAAACCAGGATTGCTCCACTGTACAGTCCGAAGGCAACTATGATGTAGGCGACCAATCGGTTAGTTATAGCTGATGCCGCAAGAACACCATAACTTTTTCCTGTTTCCTTTTGCACAAGGTACAATCGTGTTAATTCCCCGCAAACTGTTGCGCATGGAAGAACTAAGTCACTGAAGTATCCTACCCAATAGTAGAGATAAATTCTCCTCATACGGACTTTTATGGATAATGCTCTTAGTATGCTATTCCAGGCAAGTGACCAGCAAAGAACTGAAGCAAGCACAGCAACAAGTGCAAGAGTGTAGTAGAATGCATATTGAGTCGAGTTTATGCCGCTTATAACCTTCAATATTTCGGGTATGCCGATGTAGAAGTACAAGTAAATGATGAAGGCTGCTAAACCACCTATCATAAAGAGAACGGAACGTCTTATCGAGAAGTGCTTACTTACTGAAGACAAGCGTTTCACACAAATTTGTTATTAGCTCTAAGAAACCTAATGTTATATTCTTTTGCTTGTTAGAGCTGAATAGTTCTTGTACTTGTTTTTAGCAATTTTAAAAAATTATTTTTGACGGTTGATTATTTGACAAGGGTGGCATTTCAAAGGAGGGGACAAATTGGAGAAAAAAAGAACAGGATTCTATTTTAGGGGTTGAAATCCCATGGGCCAGTTCGGCGGGGTTTTGTTGAGCTCCTGTTTTTTCTGGTGGATAGCTGCGACGGTGGCATGGACGCTCTTTTCCTCTACGACAAGGATGATTTGTGAGGTATGGGGTGCAAAGATGCCGCGTTTGATGTTGATGCCAGAGATAGCGCCAATGGCAAGTGAGGCTACTCCAGGTGAATCCTTCATGCGGTCGCCGATAAGCGTTACCACGCCCAAGCCATAGTTGATTTTCAAGTTCTCGTCGAAGCCCTTGAGTTTTTCCTCGTTCTTCTTAAGGAAATCTGAGTCTAAGAACAGAAAGTCTCGAACGCGTTCACCAGTCTCCATGGTTTCTGCCCCGAGGTCCATGAAGTCGTTTCTACGTTCCCAGATTCGAAGGGAATCTTCCAGCGAGCGGCTTTTCTCGTCATTCATCGATAGGATTGCACAGCCGGATTTGCCTGTCAAGCACTTCACGACTTCCCCGCCGGCTGTCTGTGCCTCAATCCTCGAGAACATTTTGGGTTCATCGATAGGTACCACCATCAACGGCTGACCAAATCGCCTTGCCATTGCGATTGCTGGGCTCTGTACAATTTTCATGCCCATCAACGAGGCTTTATGGGCTTCGTTGTAGGTTAATGCGTTGACGTGTTCAGTTTTCTGTCCCCTTACAACTTTTGGGTCAGCGCTTTGAACTGGCACGTCCTTGTAGAGAAGCGTTTTTGTTGAGTAAACATCCTTCAGCAGGCAGGACACAAAAACTGCAGTTAAGTCTGAGCCACCCCTGCCCAGAACGGTTTCAAGGCCGTCTGGTGTTACACCCAAGAAACCAGCCAAACAGACGACTTTGTTATCTTCCAAGGGTTCAATTAGAGAATGAAGGTTTTTTTTACTTAATTCATAGTTGGGCAATGCGTCTTCAAAGTTGTCATCAGTTACAACAGGCCAATCTTCCATAGTAAGACAGTATGAGTCCAAGCCGTTGCTTTTTAGGATATAACCCATCAATGTGGACATAGCGAGTTCCCCTCCTAATGTGAGCACTCGGGCTTTGATGTTACCACTGAAACGCTTGTTAACTGCGTCAAGAGTGGTTTGAGTCAGCGCCTTATAGTTGGCGAGTTCATCCTGGGCTTGTCTTAACAGCTTGCTCTTGATGTATTGTTTTGCTAGACGTTCATAGACCTCAAAAACTGGCTCCAAAGGCAATTGGCAGGACTGCGCATAGGATTCACCTATCTTGATAAGAGCGTCAGTACAGCCCATGGGCGCAGAAAACACGGTGACCGGTCCGCAGCCCTCTTTTTCCCTGATTTCTTTTATCTGCTTAACTATTTTGAGGAACCCCTTGCCTTCCGAATCAAGGAGACTACCGCCGAATTTAGCTACTGAAACTGTCTTGAAAGCTCATTCCACCTATAGGAATTAGCAACATAAAGGCAAGGTCTAATAAAATTTTCTAGTTTTTCAGGCAAAGTTAGACTCTTTGTAACTCCGAATTATCGACTTCGTTTTTGCAGATTGCAGAATCGACATACCTTTCAATAAAGCGAAGCCAAAAAAAAGAAAAGCAAATAAACGCCGACACGCTTCAAAATAGATAAGAAGGTTTTAGTTAGTTATGTATGACGGATTCGTATTTTTCTGCACGAAAACTTCCCAGCAGGAATGTTTAAGCAACAAACGCTACACCTGCTCGGACCAAAAAACCAAACCTGACATGGAAAATATTAAAGCGGGCTCGATAATTTTCCTGTTTAACATTGATGATAAGAGTCTGCTTGGTCCCTTTACGGCTATGAGGGAAGAGGACGAGTTGGATGCAGGCGCTTGGGCTATGGATGTTGACACGCACATTCCATCCGAAGACATCAAAGTAACTTGGGAAGATCTACACGTTATCCAAAATGCACCAGACGAACTCCCGTTCCTAAAGGATCCCAAAACCTGCAAGTTAACCTCTATGCAGACACAAAGAGCTTTAGACTTGCTAAAAAAGGGAGATCTCTATCTGTACAAGAAAAACAAGTAACTATTCAACGAATTTCTTTGCGTTTAATTCCACGATTTTATGGCAATTAAGGCAACGAATAAAGTTTAATTCGAAGCCGTTGAGCACGTCAAATTGCCTCTGGCTGTACACTTTCTGTTTTTCATGTACACAGATCTGCTGACGCTGATTAAACAAAATATCCTCTTCCATACTCCTTCTCCTCAATAGAAATAAGAAATGAATAAGCTTAAAAAATTTTGCAAACGTTCCGCCAATTAAAAAAAGAGAAGGCTAAACGCCTTTTATTTGTGTTTCAACATTGACTGGCACAGTTTCTTTGTATACAAATATTACTGGGCAGTTTGCTTCTGTCCGTCTCCAAGCCGCTTCCACCAAGCCTCTTCGCGCTGGCGAGTCAATTTTTACCTTCATCGTTACTCCTGATAGCGTCGGGGAACTGCCTGATTTTTCCGCTTCAACATTAATCTCGATTTTTCCAGGGTCAATCTTGCTGTTTTTACAAACATCCGCATAGATTATGACTCCACAACCAGCCAACGCCATCAACGCAAGCTCTAGTGGTGAGGGTCCAGCATTTGTTCCTCCAGCTGCTTCAGATAAATCGCAAATTACCTTGTGTCCTCTGCCGTTATCAGTTTCTAAACGGACATTTTCAAGAAGTTTCGCGTTTGCTTTTAGTTTTGCCATAAAATCACTAATTAAGAATTATGACGCTGTCAATTTAAGAATTCTGTTCTCTTAAGCTGAAAGATGGAATCTGTCCAAACAATGTGAAGCGTTAAATAGCAAAAAACATGTTTCAGATATCAAAGAGGCATCAACCCTTGAAAAATAAAGGTCCGCTATTTATTATTCCCTGGCGATGCACGTTTGCCTGCGGCAGTAGTTGCGTCCACTGCACTTCGGCACAAAAAACAGCTGCCCCTGATGAAATGGGCACGGAAGACGCCAAAAAAATGGTTGACAAAGTTATTGATTTCGGCGCGACTTTTTTCGGAATTACAGGCGGGCAACCTTTTCTTCGTAAAGACCTCTTTGAAGTGCTTGATTATGCTACAGAAAGAGGTCTGAGCACTAGCATAATAACTGATGGGCGCCTCCTTGATGAGGAAGCGTTCAAGAGAATTGTCAAGAACCAAACAAAAATTTCTGTGAGCATCGATGGCGCCGAGAAAACTAATGACGCAATTCGGGGTAAAGGTGCCTACAACGCTGCTTTTTCAGCAATAGAACGTTTCTCAAAAGAAAAACTGTTAAACTGCTTAGTTTATACGTTTGCAAACGCAGGCAAAGCAACCAACGCGAACGAAGACGATATGCGGCATGTGCTGGATTTAGCTAAAAAGTACGATGCCCGCTGGGTGGTCTTCCATGGCATGATTCCCTATAGCAGCGATAAAGATTGCCTCAAAGCCGACTTAACCCCAGCCCAATACGAGTGGGCATGCAACAAACTCTACGACCTTACCCCCCAATACAACGGCAAACCCTGCATCAACGTCTACATTCCATTCTATTCCCGAGTAGTCAAACAACGCGGAATGCCCGACTTCGACAATTGGTACAACAACTTCTTTTTGGGCAGGTGCTTTTTTGGCAAGTTCATGAGCGTGGCAGAAAACGGTGAGGTTATTCCTTGCAGCTACAACGATGCTTACCGCGTCGGAAACATAAAAGACAAATCACTCGGAGAAATCTGGAATGAAATGCAGAGTAACGAATTATTTACCAAAGTCAAAGACAAAGCTAACATCAAGGGCAAATGCGGCGTCTGCGAATTCAAGGAGCTTTGCGGTGGATGCAGATCAGCAGCACTATTCTATACAGGAGACATATTAGGTTCAGACCCAAGATGTGCATACATACCTGCCGCTCTTTGCAAAAATAAACCTACTGATCGTTAGTTTTGCACTTTTGCCCAAGAAGATGAACTGAATCTTGAATATAGGTACATTAGTACATGGAATGGCGGATGATAGTAACTTCATCATTATACTCAGTTTACTGGACGATTCTGTTTAAGGATGGAGGCAACAGTTGCAGCGGTCCTTCGTCTACGTCTAAAAACCACCGCGGTAGCTACAAGAGCGATTAATACAGCTATAACAATGACAATGGCTATCCAAGGTGTCGTAGCTGGATTTAGAGTCTGCATGAAGGGAATTTGTAGGGTGAAGACATGTTGGCTCTGACTGTATATGCATGAAATTACCCATACATCTTCTTGTGGTTCGCTGGAAAATGCAAACGCAATCGGTTTTCCATCAATGTTTACCCCCAGCGTGTGGATGTCGCTTACCAGAGTTTTCGGGATACAAATGTGGACATATCCTGTCGTGCTTGTGGTTCCATTCGTGTTAAAGCTGAGTGTTTGGGTTGCCTCGGTATAGTTAAGGCTGGATATGGTTGAGTTTGACGCTACGGAGAAAACGTTCCCTGCTGAATTGGACATAAGCGCTAGGTTTACGGTAGTGTTCATCCAATGTAGTGTAGAGTTTCCGTCCCATTTAGCGTTGAGCAAGTAATTGCCCGTTGCATTGGGGATCCAAAGTGCTCCAAAGCCCCCATCAAGTCGAGTTTGTACCAACGAGAAGTTTTCCCATCTGTTTCCAGCGTCAGCGCTGAAGGAGAGATATATGGATGCACTGGGGATAGCGGTTTTATTGTAAGTTAGGGTACCCGTTACTGTGACTTTGAGGTTGCTTGCGGCGGCGGTGCTTTTGCAGTCAATCTCTATAGTGGGTTTGCTTGAGGGTTCCGGCCTAGGCGTTGGGATTGGAGTTACGGTTGGTTCAGGAGTAGGCGATGGAGTAGGTGTTGGAGTTGAAAACGGAAAAGAGTCTGGCTAGAGGAGTATAAGCAGGATTCTCATTTCGTGTCAAAGTAATCGTAGAGGAAGCTGCAAGAGAGGTACTGCTTGAAATTATGAGGACTATTGCGAGAAGACCCAACAGTTTAATATTTGCCATTGAAACACCCAATACCGATTGTTTTCTCCGGATATCTAAACGCTGATATTAGGAAGTTTGAATTTAAGGGTTTTCGAATTTAACGTTTTTTTAATAGTACATTTGTTTACAAATACTGTTAAAAGTAAAAGTGACTAAACATACATTGTGAATTCAAAGTTGATACTACGAAAGTCACTCTTAGCAATTGTTCTGTCGTTTGTAATCGCCTTCTCATTAATAGCGATAATTCAACTTGAGAAAAACAGTTCCCCAAGCATCAATCCAACTATACCCATAGCTTCTAATCTGCCTTCAAACGCCAGGCTTGGGTTATGGACGCTTCCCACGTTTTATAGTCAGCCAATGTTTGAAGATTTAGTCAAAGCAGCCCAGCCTTCAATAATTAACAATTCAACAAGAACAGAGGTTTACAACTTTGTCCTTGCCAATCCTGGTATTCAATTTAGAGGAATATGCACTGGATTATGCATAGCCATAGGAACGGCAGAGTTCCACTTAGGCATCCTCAAGAAGGCGGGTTTAATATCGTTTGTTCGAGACGGCAAATTCAAACGATTTTTCGCAGCCAAGAAATTTTCTGCAAGGGAAATGAAGCTAATTTCCATCTTAAGACACGAAACAACAAGAGAAATTCTCAAGGCACTTGCCGCTAAGAAAACGGTTTCTCACGGCAAATTGGCTTCTGATCTCTACATTACATCTCAAGGATTAACCTGGCAAATGAATCGACTAAGAGGGCAAGGAATCGTTAAAGGAAGTTGCACTGCAACCCAAGTTACATATTCGTTAAACGAAGTCTATGTTCAAACCTTACCTGGGCTTCTTTGCATAATAGAATCTTAACAAATCAAAACAAAACATTAATCATAAACTGCTTTCCGCTTAGTTTTTAAAGAGTTTGTTATGGACGATGTGGCAACTTGACTACCAATATGCAACCTATAACCAACGCCGACATCAAAACATGATCGGCTATTTTTGTTGTTATGATAAAGGGAGTCTATGCCATAATTATTGTTGAGAAAAAGTAAGCGAGAGCAACGTGCACCCAATAATGTTTGGAAGAGAGAGGTTAGGAACCGGTTGGATGCACGTCACATGGTTATGTGTGTCTCAGGTTCTGACGGAAGAGGAACCCGCAGGTTTGTCGGGCGCGACTGTAGTTTCTTTGAGCTTTAGCTTTGGGGTAGGACAGTTTTTGTGAACCTTTGCTTGTTATGAAGACAGAGCCGCCGTTTTTGAGGTGCTCTTTAACTTGGAAAAAATCCACTTGTTTTGCTTCTTGAACTTCAACGTCGTCATTGGAGTCGTTGTCGAGGAGCAATACCTGGAATACCGATGGCTTAGTTCTTTTTCTTAGTTGTATAGTCAAAAAATTGTACTTCCTTCAGATTTGAGAGTAAACTTATATTTCTTCAAAAAATGTTTAAAGTTATGTTGTTGCTAGCGCGCTACAACAAGAAATATTACTGCAAGATAAACTTGCGGATTTTTGGGTCTTTTAAGGTTCCAACAATTAGATCAGGATTTTCAGCAGCAAGCTCTTGGCAGGAGTAAACGCCTGTTGTTATAGCAACGCATCCCATGTCTGCGGATTTGGCGGCTTTTACGCCAAAAATCGAATCTTCAAAAACCACACACCTCTGTGGCTTAGCATTTAGGTTCTCAGCAGTTCTTAGGAAAATTTCTGGGTCAGGCTTTGAGTGCGAGGTAGCTTCAATGGTTAAGACCGTATCAAAGCAGTCCAATATACTGTTATTTTGAAGTAATTGCATGATGACGGATCGGTTATTCATCGTTGCCAAACCAACTCTTACTTTGCCCTGCAATTCTTCCAAAAGCGCTCTTGCGCCCTCAAACAACACGACCGAGTTGGCTAATTCGATTTGGACTTTACTCTTCTGCTCAACAAGCTGCTTAACAACTTTCTCATCTACGCGTCTATTTGCAGCCGCGAGAATTTCGCGGAAGGTATCTGAGGCGCCGATTCCAATTCTACGTTCAATATATTCGGTTGGAACTTCTAGGTTAATTTCTTTGAGCGCTTTTTGGAATGAAACTACGATTGCTTTTCTTGTATCGGCGAGTGTGCCGTCCCAATCGAAAATCGCTGCTTCAAACATTGCGTTTCTCTATGTAAGGTTTAGTTTTTCTCGGATTGCTTGACTTTTTTTGGTGGCTTCTTCGATGGCTCGGATCATGGCGGGTCGAATCTGAGACTGCTCGATTTGGTAGATGGCTTCGATGGTTGTTCCGCCTGGCGTAGTGGTCATGTCTTTGATTTTTGCTGGGTCCTCGTTTAGGTCGATCACTAGTTTGCCTGTTCCCATCACGGTTTGGGCGGCGCACTTTAAAGCGATATTTCTTGGCAACCCAACCTTCAACCCTGCATAGGTTAACGCTTCGATGATAATTGACATGTAACCTGGTCCGCTGCCGCTGACCGCTGTGATGGCATCCATGTACTTCTCGTCCACCTCATCACAGACACCCATCATGTTTAGGAGGGTCTTGACCTTTTCTTTTTCTTCTGCAGTAACATTTTCGCCGCAACAATAAGCTGTATATGCAGCCTGCACCATCGCTCCAAGGTTAGGCATTATTCTCACAATTTTGCACTCTGCTGGAACGTTCTTCTTTAGGAAGCTAAGGGGCACAGTCGCAGCGACCGATATGAGGAGTTTGCCCTTGATTTCCTTACTAATTTCCTTGAGGACTTTCTCGACGTCGCCTGGCTTAACAATTATGAAAACGATACCGGCGTCGGCGGCGGATTTACGGTTATCTGAGGAGACTTTGACACCTAACTTTTCCAAGTCACCGAGTTTTTCTGGTGCAATGTCTACTGCTGTGATTTTTCCAGCATATTTGCCTTTGATTAGACTTTTAATTATGGCGCTTCCCATCATGCCTGCGCCGATTACCGTGATTTTATCGTTCATTAGTGCTCACTTTTATCTTGTAGAAATACGGGTTTTGCTCTTTAAACTTTCGCAGCCAAGAAACTGGTGTTATTTTTGTGTGACTAAATCTCTGAGAACTTTATGCATTTCAAGGGCGGGCGCATTTGTTTTTATGCTTCTGGGGTTGAAGTGGGTTTGGACTGCTTGGAAGCCGCTATGCTGAAGAGCAGCTAAGAATGCTTGGTTTGATGGCGCTGGGAGGTTGAGTTTTCCGCTTAACTTGTCAATAACGTAGTAAGTGGGAGGTTCTGTGGCTTCGGCTTTGGTTAAGGTTAGGAGTTTTGTTATTCTATTGCTGTTTTTGAAAGCGGTATTTTGGTTTTCTTTGATCATTTGTTCAATGAAGGGTTGGTCAGAGATGTTGCCTATCCATAATGGTCCTGCTTGCTCCATTTTTGCACCGCATTCAGGGCATTGATTGTTTTTACCGAAAATTTGACGAGTAGTTTCACGGTGCATACAGCCAAAGCAGTGCAAGATATAGCCTGTTGACTTGAGGCTTTCGTCAGCTTTTTGGCAGCCGTACCCAATTTGGGCGTAGACTCGAATATAGTGGTCGGTGCTGTGGCTGAATAGAATTCGGATTCCAATGTCATGTTTTGCCGCCACAGTTGCCATGCATCCTGCCAATAACCTCACTGCCAATTCATGACAATACTCCGTGCGCAATGGTTTGCCACCGTACTTTCGCACACAAGCTTTTGCATGAACCCCGCAGAGAGGAGCCAAATCAGTTGCTGTAGCTGCAATTAATCCATTGTTTTTTATTGATCTGAACGCTGCATCTAAAAAGGGCACTGGAGTACCAAAGGGGTCGATGTCTATTATGTCGAAACGTTTTTTGGGCGAGGCATTGTCACTTAAGACGGCATTAGCGTCTTTGTGTTCTATGGTGACTAGATTTTCCATCTTGTTCAATTCGATGTTGTATTTTGCCAAATCGACAGCTGAAGTGTTGATGTCACTCAGCATCACCCTTGTTACTCCATCGATTTCGACTGCGAAGCGGATTCCTCGGATGCCCTGGCTGGTGAACGGTTCGCAGATACTGATTTCATGGTTAACCGTATGCTGGTAAGCTTTGAATGCTAAAACGGTTAAATCACGGTTGAATTCCATGACGGGATTGTAGAAGACTGGTGCCTTAGAAGGTGCATAATCGCTGGGAACCACGCCATAGGCTGCGAGTTTAGGTACTAAGATTTGGACTTTGCCTTCTTTGATTATTTCGCTTGGAAAATCTGCGACGTAGCCTGTCTTGTTTTCCATTTGGTCTGCTCCAGGGATGTTGGTATGAAAAGAATTTAATCGGCATATTAGACTTATGGTAGGTGGTGTAAAGGACTTGATGACGAGGGTTTTGATTTTGACTGGTGCTCCAGGGGTTGGAAAAACCACCCTGCTAACCAAAATTGTAGATGACCTAAAGGCCAAAGGTGTTAGTGTCGGTGGCATGATTAGCCGCGAAGTGCGGGAAGATAACTTGCGGGTGGGTTTTGAAATTTTGGATTTAACTAGCGGTAGACATGGTTGGTTGGCTCAGGTAAAAGGGCAAAGTGGTCCACAGGTGGGCAAGTACCGCGTCAACCTTGACGACCTAGACGACATCGGCACCGCAGCTATAATCCAAGCCCTCGAAAAATGCAGCGCCATAGCAATCGACGAGATAGGCCCGATGGAGCTTTACTCGCAGAGATTCAAACAAGCTGTAACACAGGCATTGGGGAGCAAAAAGCTGGTGTTGGTGGTTGTGCATGGAAAAGCTAATGACCCGCTAGTAACTCAGGTTAAACGAAGAGTTGATGCCGAGGTTTTCAATGTAACGTTTTCAAATAGAGAAAGCCTATTTGGGCAATTGTCACAAAAAGCCTTGGGTGCACTTTAGCCTGGGCTTAGTCATTTTCTAGGATTCCAAATTCTAATCTATGCATAAAAGATACATATTAAGTCGAAAAGCCCTAAGTTGGATGTCCTAGAATTGTTACCTGTTGTTTTTTACTTTATGTTTTGTTTGAGTGGTCTTTGTGGGTTCATCCCAGTATTTATCAAATTCTTCAGGCGTCATGATGTTGAGGCTTTTAAGTTGTTGGCTGAACGCATCCAGGGCACAAGGGTTGTTCAGATGAGCACGATAAATCTCCATCAGCAAATCCACAGCAATCGAAACAGAAATAGGCTTCTTAGCCATCATCGATAACTCCTCAGAGACTTTAACTAAATCCTCAAAAACCCGTAGTGGTAGATCAACAGTCTTAACCATATCAATCACTTAGCGTATTCAGACACTTGGCTATTTGCTCCGCGTCCTTTTTAATCTTCGCCAACTCATCCACCGTCGGCTTGCCTCTAACGTCACCGAGCCTGCCTAGCGTGCTCATATCCAATCTGCCGTGAAACTCACCAACAATGTACCATTCACCAACGATGTTAAAACCGAAATGCTCAAAATACTGCCTCATAGTTTTTCCAGCGGGCGTAGCCTCATCTATACCCGTGTGTGGACCTGAATACGTGCAGAAGATAAGCGCGTTTTTTCCACTAACCTTTGGGGCAGACGGCTTAATCTTTCCTTCACTCCGATAACGGTTAAGTTTAGCTTTCAGTAGGTCAGCTATAGGTTTTGCTGGTTGCCACTCAATCGAGGGTGAACCCATACAAACTAAATCATATCCGAAGAAATCGGTTTCAACTGCTTCTTGAGGGTTTTTTAACTCAACCTGTATTCCGCCAGATTCAAGGCCTTCTTTGATGGCGGTTGCCACTTTCTGTGTGTTCCCAGTGCTTGAAAAATACACGAGTAATGCTCGCTTCAAAATTTTCACCTAACCTAAACTAGGCGTCTTTTAAATAAAAACATATACTTTACCATATCAGAAAATTAATTATACAAAGTTGATGTTAGGAACATATATGAGTGGTTAGGTTAATGAAACAAGCGACAGTTTTGGCTGCCACGACGTTATTAGCATTATCCATCTTTGTGGCTGCATTCATTAACTATGACTTTATGAGTAAAACCAAAGGTTATCAGGCGCCTTTTCATGTAGGAGTATCGTTCTGTGGAAACACCACCGCTGATGCAAAGCTGTTAATCGACCGTGTTAAAGACTACACTAACCTTCTAGTAATCCAGTCGGGACCAGTCAGCAAGAACGAAACAAGCCTAACTGAAATAGCGGACTACGCAACACAGCAAGGATTGGACATTATTCCTTTTTTCGGCATGTTTGATCCTGACCAACCCTGGCAATTGCCATGGGTTGAAATTGCAAAACAAAAATACCAAAGTCAATTCTTAGGCGTTTACTACTACGATGAACCCGGTGGAATACAACTTGATATTAATAATACTGAGTGGGCTCATTTCTTCAACTCTTACATGCGCCGATTTGAAAATTCATCTCTGTATCAGACTCACTCAGAGGGGATAGACCAATTCATTAATGGCAGTTTAACCCGCGATTACGATTCAGCCGCAAGAGTGTACGTTGATTCATTCAAACGTTACAGTGACCTCCAAGCACTACGCAACAATTCGATTCAGATCTTCACATCTGACTATGCTCTTTACTGGTACACATACAAGGGAGGCTGGGATGTTCTTTTGACTCAACTTGGATGGAACATCTCGGTCCAACAAGATATATCACTAGTTCGGGGTGCAGCAAAAATTCAGAACAAAGAATGGGGAGCTATGATAACTTGGAAGTACGATGAGCCACCGTACCTTGATACTGGTGAAGAAATTTATAAACAGATGCAAATGGCGTACATAGCAGGAGCAAACTACATTGTAGTTTTTAATTATCCCCAAAATGACACATCGAATCCTTACGGCGTAATGAAGGATGACCATTTTTTGGCGCTTCAAAACTTCTGGAATGATGTGAAAACCCAAAAAATCATGCATGGCTCCTCAAGTGGTGAAGTGGCGTTTGTTCTACCCGAGAATTATGGTTGGGGTATGCGGCGTCAAGATGATAAGATTTGGTATTGGGGACCTGACGAGCTCTCGCCGCGAATCTGGAATGCAAGTCATCAACTATTATCGCAATATGGGTTGCGTTTAGATATTGTCTACGTTGACCCACAATTTCCGTTTGAAGGTAACTATTCGCGGGTTTACTACTGGAACCAAACCATATGAACAACTTGGGTTCTTTAAACTATAAATAGTTAACAAACCATAGGTAAAGACAAGTTATGGGTGATTTTTTGAGAATAGCTTTTTTTGTTTATGAGTATCCTCCTCAAATGGTTGGAGGTTTAGGAACATATGCTGAATATATCACTCAACAGTATGTTGACATTGGACATGACGTTTCAGTCTTTACATTAAACAATAATGGGCTTAGAACACGGGAAATAATGAAGGGTGTTGAAGTTCACAGACCACAAATAGCTGACGCAACTAATGTCTGGCCATTTTTTGTAGTTGACGACCTCAAAAAATGGGGTACTAACATCAAACTCTTTAACGACATATTCATCTACAACATCCTGAGTGCAACCAAACTAATTAATGACCTAATAAAAAAGGAAGGGTACATTTTTGATGTGGTTTGTTGCCACGACTGGTTAAGCAGCATAGCGGGCTTAGTTGTCAAGAATGAAACCAAAATCCCAGTAATTTTTCATACTCACAGCACGGAGTGGGGAAGAAGCGGCGGGCACGGCTCCGAAGTTGTATCTCACCTTGAAAATGCAATAGCCCAAAACTCAGATAAAATCGTCACTGTAAGCTATAGCATGCAAGAAGACCTTATAAAACACGGTTGGCAAGCTTCCAAAATCAGCGTGGTCTGGAATGGCGTTGACACTGACCGCTATAATCCAGTTAATGTTAAGAAACAAGACGCTTTGGCAATTAGAGAGAAATACGGTGTTCCAGACGATTTTAACATGCTGCTTTTCGTAGGTAGACTCACATGGGTGAAAGGTGTACGTAACCTTCTGCAGGCTATGCCGCTTGTTCTTAAAGAGTACCCCAATACTAAACTGGTAATCTTAGGCAAAGGTGAAGAGCAAACCGACATCGTAGAAAC
Organism: Candidatus Bathyarchaeota archaeon; assembly: GCA_963739495.1. GTDB lineage: Archaea > Thermoproteota > Bathyarchaeia > Bathyarchaeales > Bathycorpusculaceae > Bathycorpusculum. Next base: position 52,313 of record CAVUAM010000020.1, read on the forward strand.
AGCTGAAAGACTTAACATAAAAGACAACATAATCTACCGATTTGACTTTGTCTCAGAAAAAGAAAGAATCCTCCATTATGCAGCCTCAGACGTATGTGTTTTCCCATCAACCTACGAGCCATTTGGGATCGTAAGTTTAGAGGCGATGGCTATGGAGAAACCAGTCGTCGTAGGGGCTCATGGAGTTGTCGGCTTTAAAGAGCAAGTAGTAAATGGCGGTCCAGACCAGACAGGGGTGCACATCAACGGTGAAGATCCGTCTGACATAGCTTGGGGCATCAAGGAAACATTGCGGAATCCTGAGAAAGCAAGGAACTGGGGAGAGAACGGGCGGCGGCGGGTGCTCGAGTATTTTACTTGGCGAGAAGTTGCTGAACAAACCATCAAAATCTACGAATCTCTACTATAAAGAAAAGCAAAAAAATAATTGGTTTAAATTGACAGCATTTCTGCCACTTTTAGCAGACGCAAATCCAGGTGCTTTCGGCTGTTAGCTGCCTTCTCAAGCTCAAAGTGTGTGACTATGCCCCTCTCCAATCCAACTGCCATGTTGCTTTTTCCCTCACAAACTAATTCAACGGCTCTCTCAGCGAACAAACTAGCCAGCAACCTACTTCGAGCTGTTGGACTTCCACCTCGCTGGGAATATCCCAGAATTGAAAGCCTGACCTCAAATTCTGTTTGTCGCTGTATTTCCTGTGCTATTTCGCTCGAGTTGCCAAACCCTTCGGCAGCAACAATTATTCCGGCTCTCTTACCTTTTTTAGCATTATCATTCATTATGCCACATATATCCTCAAGTCGCATTGGGTTTTCAGGAATAAGGATAACTTCCGCTCCAACACACATACCGACCTCAAGTGCTAAGAATCCTCTTTTACGGCCCATAACCTCAACAATAAAAATTCGTTCATGAGAAATCGCTGTGTCCCTGATTTTGTCGATTGAGCCTACTGCAGTGTTAACTGCTGTGTCAAAACCGATTGTTTCATCGGTGCCATAGACATCGTTATCAATTGTCGCTGGAATCCCAATCATTAAAGCATCGGTTTTCTTACTCAAAGCCAAGGCGCCTCGGAATGAGCCATCTCCACCGATGACTATGAGGGCATCTACGTTGTTTTGCCGCAGGGTTTCTGCGCCTGTTTCAACACCGCCAGGTTGTTCAAAAGCGGGGCATCTAAAAGTGTGAAGAATAGTGCCGCCAAGCTGGATTATCCCGCCGACGCTACGTGGCGTTAACTTTTTGAAACTGTTGTTTAATAGTCCATCCCAGCCGCGTTCAAACCCTATTATCTGGAAACCCATCGAGTGCCCCACACGTGTAACGGCGCGGATTGCTGCGTTCATGCCTGGTGCGTCGCCGCCTGACGTAACTATTCCGATGGTTCTTGCCAATTGTAAGCCTCATTATTTCACTCTTACTAGAACATTAAAATGTTTAGTATATCTGATAAAGCGCAGGCAATTCCAAAACACATAAATTCCAATCTTCCGTCTTTATGGAAACTGTCGGGAGGTAGCTCAGCCTGGCAGAGCTCTCGAGCTGGCTAACATGCTTAGCTGGTGGAGAAGCTGTAGAGGTCTACCCATGGTGGGCTTCATTCTAGCCTGTCTAGGCCACAGATACCGAGCCGTCGCAGGTTCAAATCCTGCTCTCCCGACCAATTGTATCCAAAATCAGCTTTTTAAGCTAAAATCAATTTTCCTTCTGAATGTTTTTATATACTTCATGTTAATGTTGTATTAATGTTGTGATAATATGGTAAAGGCCATAGTAACGATTGACGAGCGGACAAACAGAATCCTTAACATCGTTAAAGCCAAGTATGGTCTGAAAGACAAAAGCCAAGCAATAAATTTGATGGCACAACAGTTTGAGGCTTGTGTTATGGAGCCTGAGCTAAGACCCGAGTTCATTGAAAGCCTAAAAGCGTCAGAGAGCGAAAAGACCGTTAAAGTCACGGACTTCGCCAGCAGATATTCTGAGTGATTACTTGTATTCTCTAGAAGTGGTTGAAAAAGTAGACAGAATATTTAAGAAACTGAAAAAGAAGGATTTATCGCAGTTTGAAACGCTTTCTAGAAAGGTAAACGAGATTTTAGAAAATCCTCAACAATTCAAACCATTGAGAAGTCCTATGCAGCATATGCGCCGAGTTCACATAGGCTCATTCGTTATAGTCTACGATATAGACGAGAAAAAGAAGGTCGTCACGATAAGACGGTATGAACACCATGACGTCGTATACAAATAGGTTGATTTCATAGAATGATAAAGAGCCAACAAGCTTAGTTGATGGAGAAGGTCTAAAGTAACTATTTGTGGGATTCATTCTCGCCTATCTAGACCAAGATACCGCGCTGTCGCAGGTTCAAATCCTGCTCTCCGATTATTTGATTTCAATATTCTTCTCTTAAACCAATTCAGCTGTGCATGAACACAATCTCGCCTGGTGCATACCAAATCTCACGGTAAAAAATAAAAACCCGCCACCCAAACAGCCGCCACAAATCCAGAAAACCCATTTGCCGAAAGCCCGCTTTGCCTAAAGCGCCCTTGGCCGACGAATTTCTATGTTGGGTAGAAGCAAATACTGCTTTTGAGCCCTCTTTTTTTAGTGATTCAACACCGGCGTTTGTTAATGCATGAGCGATTCCTTTGCGCCTAAAAGCTGGGTGGACCGCAATCCACAAGATGCACCCGTATTTGACCCTGCCAATTTGGAAACTCTATCAATTTGACAAAGCCCACCACTATGCCTTGAACTGTGGCTACAAGCACCTTGCCCTCCTCAGCATCTACACTTTGGCTGGCAAAGAAGCGAAAGAACCTTGGAAAAGACAAGCCGATTATTTGCTTAATTTTTGTAAGGTCGTTTAGGGTGGCTTCCCTTGTTGAGAGTGCAATATCCAAACCAGTTGCCTCCTAACGAATAATAATTAAAAGAAAAGAATTAAGTCTATTTTTTACGCGGAACCTATAGCGGTGGAGCAGGCGGCGGTGCCGTTGTCTCTTTGGGGTTTTTTCGTGAAAAAATGAGACTTGTGGATTTTACGATTTGAGGCACTCCAGCAAGGTCTTCTACTATTAGTAAGCCTCGTGCCAAGATTGCAAATGCTCCGATGGCGCCTAATGTGGCTGTGCTTGGATTGACGAAAAGCAGGCTTAAAATTCCCACGATTCCAAATTCTTGAACACCTGCTCCTGCCGGAGTTATTGGAACAAATGCTAATGCAGTTACTAGTGGGTGGATCAGGAAGAAGCCAAGCCATGCTATTGCAAAGTTGCTGTTAAGTGTTATACCCAGTGCTGCTCCTAAGAAGTACCACTCAAAGCCTTTCAGAAACCAGCAAATCATAGTTAATCCGAAGATTTCTGGGATTGCTGAACGTGTTTTTTGTGAGCTTTCCTTGTATTCTTCAAGCCTCCCCATTATTCCACCGGTGAATCTTTTTAGAAATCTGGAGTTTGCTATACGGTCAAAGATGGATATGGCTCGCTCTGACCATGAAAAAGCCGCAAGCAAAAGCGCACCAGTCAACATTAAAGCAATACCTAGACCTATCACTAAAAAGGTCACATTAATTCCTAAAATTGTAGCTGTTGGCCAGTTGCCTGCTGGAACCATCTCAACCAAGAATATGGCTGCTCCGATGCCGCCAATGACTTTAACCAAAAACTCTATTGTTTGTATGCCTAAGATGCTTGAAAGTCCTTTCGATGCTGGCACATTCTGATCTCGAAGATAAACTGGCGTTAATATGTAGCCTGAGCGCCCAGGAGTTACGTCGCTGGTTAGCATTCCAGCGTATTGCGCAAGAAGTGTCTTGCCAAAAGATGTTTTTACGCCGCCTTTACCTAAAACCCGTCTTAGTCTTACAGTAAAGAAAATGTTAATTCCAAAATACATCAAGAACGCCAGAGCCAAATACTCTACCTTAATGGTGAGCAACGCGTTATACAGGGATCCTACTCCAATATACCAGAACAATCCTGCGAAAATAGCTACCGTGACAACAACTTGTATGAGGATTCTTAGGATTTTTTTTGATGAACTGCGCTTCTTAGGTGCAAGTGGGGACTGAGGAGTTGTCATGATGGTTAGAAATTGGCTTTGATGGTTAAATGGATTGTGGACAAGCGTTCGAAAACAGCCGATTTATCATGCGAGATGCCACCATAGTTTGTTTGGGCAAGTTTTGTCTTTACTAGTTTTTCTCAATATATGTGTAAATAAGTATGTTGGTTATAGACCACAAGCGATAAAGGAAAAAAATGTCATTTGGCTAACGTGACCCTCAAATTCTGTGGTAACGAAATTAGCGACTACCCAAAGAATCGCGTTGGATTTTTTTATGGCCTTACACATTCTGCTTTGGGTCTATAGGGGCGTTTTGTTGTTCTTTTGCGATGATGGTATTCGCATTCGTTTATTCGCGTTAGCATCCAGCTTTGGTCTTTGTAAATACAGCCGCATGGCAACTTGATTTCTTTTTGCACTTTTTCTGCTGGTTCGCTTTTCTTGGACTCCGCCATTTCTTTCTGCCCTATAGGTTTCTTAAGCACAATTGGCGTATTAACTTAACCATTAAAATTTGATTTTAAGAGATATGAGAAAAAGAAAATGTTGGGAACTGATTTTTAGTCCCTTGTTCTAAATGTTTCTTGCAACTGAAGATATATCAGCGATGTCTACTCGGTAGTTGTGGTTGAAGTCCATGTTTATGTTATAGTTGCCCCAACCCGGCATAGCGCCGTAGTTTTGCGCGATCGCTTTTATATCATCTCTAGTAACGGTGCTGGTGGCGGAGTCATCTGTCATTTTGAAGGGGTTATACCATGAGCGTGTGATGGAGCGGTATACTGAGCCTGTGAGCGGGTCAATACCGTTTATACTTAAGAGTGAATGTGTTACCGGTAACAGTTAATTCGCCAGAGGCTTGGCTTGGAGTTATGTCTTGTTCTCGGTGAACTTTAGTTATTATGCCGTTATCATCGGTTATTACAGTTATGGTTGCTGTAATATTGGCCAAATTCCAAGTTCCACTTAGGGCGTATCCTGAAGCTGAGTCCACGTTTGCTGCTGAAATTGAGGCGTTAGGTAGTCTTGCAACGTAATAGAAGTAAGTAAAGTTCTCTTTTGACTGTGCTGCCGAGATTTCCCGTGTTGTGTTAGTTGTCCACATAGCTGTAGCGGAGGTTAGTTGATTAAAGCCTGAGATTTGATGAGTTGCGGCTCTGGCTTGGGTTTGGATTGTTCCTCTGACATCTGTTGTGCCCCACTGGTTTATGACACCGTTGAGGCGTATCCAGCTTGCAGACATGAGCCTATTTGAACCCTCCGTTTGCCATGTTTGTGGGCATAGCGACAGCGATATTTACAGCTAATGAAAGGCTGCTTAATAGTAATATTCCAACGATTGCAAAGATTATTACTTTCTTATTATTCATTTTAGGTCACTTCTTTAGGAAAGCAATGGTTGAAAGTAGATAAAAGAGTTTCTGAGCTCTTTTTTGAAAAATAAGCTCTATAACTGTTCATTTTAGTTCATTATTGTTCATTTAGGTCCAGAATTAATAAAAAAGAAGATTGAAGGCTCAATAGCTCTAAATCACTGTTTAATTGAGATTAATCAGTGTTAATCCTGACGTCATAGCTTTTTCAATTCAAGACATATGCGGCGCAAATAAGAAGAATTGAACATCCAATTTTAAATATCGTCATGTACTCTCATAGATGAGGAACGCATGAGGAACTATCGCCTAACAGCATGCTTAATCATCTGCACAGTTCTGCTTATTCCCATTATAGTTCAGTCAGCAAAGGCTCAAAACTATTACGAATACAATGTTCAGGTGCGAAACGATGGTTCGGCAGATTGGACCATAATGCAGTTTTCAAACGCTAACGCAACAGTTGACTCCTGGGATATGTTTCAACAGAAAGTTTTTGACCTAGTCGACATTAGCTTCAACCTTAACTAACCGACCAATGTCCGTTGACCTAAATTCGATGCTAATCAACACAACAGTTATTTCAGACTCAAAAACCACAGAGTACTCTTTTACATGGCAAAACTTCACAATCATCCGAGGAAATGAACTAATACTTGGCGATGTGTTCCACGCTAACGACTTTTTTAGACACCTATACGGCGATGCCGCCATGCAAATAGACTACCCCTCGGTATTTACTGTTAAATCAGTTTCACCAGCACCATATTCACAACAAAATTCAGAACTACTCTGGTCAAGAACTCAAGACCTAACATCAAACGATGTGAACATCGTCTTAGTTGACAACAACCAAACGGCGACAAGCAACAGTAACTGGCAACTCTACGGTGTTATAATCGCCTTGTCCGCTGCAGGAATTGCATTGGTACTGTATGTTTTTTACTTGAATAAACGCCGAAAAAACAAAAATAACGAGACAGCTTTTGAGGGTCTCTCTCCAGTGGTAAGTGAAGAGGAAAAAGTGTTAAGGCTCCTCAAATCGTCAGGGGATAGCATGAAGCAATCGCAAATTACTGAGCAATGTCACTTTTCGAAGGCTAAAACAAGTCAGATTTTGTCTCTTTTAGAGAAGCGAGGCAACATAACAAGGTATAAGAGCGGGCGAGACAAAATAGTGACTCTTAAAGAACGGGTCAAAGGAGAATAATTAATGAAAAACCCGATTAAGTTAATCATGCTTGCTGTTTTAGTTTTCTCAATCGTTTCAATATGTTTCGTATACTCAGCTTCAGCTCAGAGCACATTGGTCAAGGCCGAGGCATCAACTAGCCAACCCCATGTTGGCGATACTTTAATGATTAGCATAAAAATATCCGACGCCCAAAACCTTTTCGGCGTCGATGTAACCCTAGACTGGAACCCCTCCACCCTCAAACTGGTCAGCTCAACACCCCAATTAGGCGTAGAATCCCATGTAGGCGGAGTTTTGCATGAATCATCAAGTAACCCCATTGATGTTGTAAATAATAATGCTTCCCAATCAGACGGAGAATACCACTTGTTGGCAACTTCAACTGGTTCAACGACACCTGCTTTCACTGGAAGCGGAACAATAGCAACAGTAACATTCACCGTCACCAGCACCGGCACCGCTGGATTAGAGCTGAATGATGTTGAGCTCTCGCAACTTGCATCAGATGGAACTATTAACCTTGTAAATCCGTCAACCTCAGTTGACTCAGTGACTCCTGTAGGTTCTTCTATTTCAGTGTCTCCTACTGCTTCGGTGACCCCCACCGTTCCAGAGTTACCCACCTCTACAATATTGGCTCTTGTTATTGTTCTTGTAACCGCGACAGTGGCTTTATCAATGAAACGGCTAAGAAATAGGGAGAGTTTGCCGGCTAAAACTATGGGTAAGTTTTAAAGCGCTTTCAAAGCTTTGTCGTAAATGGGACTAATTTGTTCTATTTTGTTATATAATTGTCACAAAATTTATAATAAAGCTCATGCCAAATAGTTAATGCAGGTCAAGGAGCAAGCTTTAGATGCAATGCATCGAGGCATAGATACGTGCTAATTAAAACAGCGAAAAATTAGCCCGTGACCAAGACTTTGCCTCTATGGGCTGAACATGCATAGTGTTGTGGCACCTTAGCCTTGAGTTGCAGGTTCAAAATGGTGAAAGAATCTGCAGCGTTTAAGACAACGCTTAGGTGGGCCGTAAACAACAATGAGGCTCAGACTTGACCTGCAAAAAAATAAGTGGAAGAAAAGATACGGAAAAAACCGCTAACCTCCCACTTTTTTCTTGTATTTACTTTTCACTTTATGAGTTAATTTCCCCCAAAGTTCGGATTCTTCTTCTAAAGAGATGAGGAAAATTCCCAAAAACTATTTTGTAAATCATGGCAACCTTTCTTTTGTCTTTTAGTATAATTAGGTTTTTGAAGTTATGGTTATTTGGTAGAGGTTTGGCCAGTTTTTGCCTGTAACAAAAAGTCTGTTTGTTTGTGAATCGTATGCTATACCATTTAAAACCGAGTTTTCATTATTTGGGTAGATTCCTGTTAAGTCTATCCATCCTTTGACTGTTCCAGTATTAGGTTCAATTATGGCTATTTTTTGTGTTAGCCAGATATTAGCGTAAACAGCGCCGTTGATATATTCTAACTCGTTTATTTCGGTAACAGAGGCGTTTCCATCATGGACACTCACTTGCCCAGTTTTTTGGAAGGTGGTGGGATCAAGAAAATAGAGGTTTGAGGTGCCATCGCTCATTATCAGCTTTTTTCCATCATAAGTTAGCCCCCAGCCTTCTGTATGGTAACTGAAATTGCCCTTCAACGCAAAAGTATCTTTATCGTAAATAAATCCGATCTCGCTTTGCCAGGTCAACTGAATCAAAGAATCATTGACCACAGTTAACCCTTCTCCAAAATAATCCCCTGCCTAGCAAGATTTCTTTCGTCACATTTCCACTTTCAAGGTCAACTTGACGTAACGAAGAGGAATCAGAACTGCTAAGACCAGGAGTCAATCCGTAACCACCTGTACTCTCATACAAGAAGCCATTATATACACTAAGCCTTCGGTGAATGCCCCGGTGTTATGTGGATATGTTTTGATTATATGGTAAGTGTAGAGTACCGGCGGAATAGATTTTGGGGTTTGCCACGAATTAAAAATAACGATTGATGCCACACTCGTCATAATAACCGCAACCATAACCATCACGGCGGCTAAGCGCATTTTTCTCATAAAAAACCAAAAACGCCAAACCAATTAATATGCACAACGCCTTCAGTCGAAGAAACTGGCAAAGCGAAACACTTAAGTGCAGAGAAATCTAAGTTGTGTCTCATACTATACAATAGGTGAAATCAATTGGCTGTTGAAGGTTTTTTCGAAAACAAAAAGGAACCTGTAGAAGCAAAAGTCGGAGACTTAACCCCACAATCAAAAGCGGTTAATGTTACGGCCAAAGTAGTATCCAAAACAGAAATACGCGAAATTCCAATGGGCAGAGATGGATCTGCACACAAAGTTAGCGATGCTCTCATCGGAGACGAAACTGGCGTAGTATATCTAACCCTATGGGATGATAACATAGAGAAAGTCAACGAAGCAGATACAGTACGCATTGAAAACGGTTATGTTACACTCTTCAAAGGTAACATACGCCTAAACATCGGCAAATATGGCAAACTCGAAGCAGCAAAAGAGCCACTTACAGTGGAAGTTAACACAGAAAACAACGTTTCAAGCAAGACATACGAGCAAGAACGCAGACCATTTAGAAGCGGCGGCAGAGGCGGCGGGCGAGGATTTGGCGGTGGCGGCGGTTACGGCGGAAGAGATCGACGCGGTGGCGGCGGTTACGGCGGCGGTGGAGATCGACGCGGTGGCGGCGGTTACGGCGGCGGTGGAGATCGACGCGGTGGCGGCGGCAGCGGCGGTTACAGACCAAGATACTAAGCCCTTCCAATGTGTTGAGTTTAGAAATATTTTCTTTTTTTGATTTTTTATCTTTAATAATTCTTTTCACCATATTTCCTAAATATTATATGATATACGCCAAATGCACCTGTATGCTTTTTTTGATAAAAACTTAAATCCTCTGCGGCGTTTTTCACCGTTGAACAGAGTTGTCTTTAATGGTTACCCCTAAATCTGATTTTAAACCAACCGCGGACGAGTTGCTTGCGAAAGCCAAGAAGCCTGCGCAGCTTTCTTCACCAATGCATCGTTTCTACGAAGGAAAAATGCAAATGATCCCCAAATGCGTCGTCCGAAGCGTCGACGATTTTGCAATCTGGTATACTCCAGGTGTCGCCGCACCCTGTCGGGAAATCCAAGCGGACCCTGACAAGTCCTTCGAGCTGACTAATCGCTGGAACTATGTTGCCATAGTTACTGATGGTACTCGGGTTTTAGGTTTAGGTGACATTGGTCCTGAGGCAGCGTTGCCTGTTATGGAAGGTAAAGCGCTTCTGTTCAAGTATTTAGGTGGTGTTGATGCGTTTCCGATTTGCCTGCGGACCAAGGACCCAGATGAGATTGTCAAAATCTGCAAAGCTCTAGAACCGTCTTTTGGTGGCATTAATCTTGAGGACATTGAGAAACCCAAATGTTTCCAGGTTCTTGAAAAAGCTCGCGAACAGATGCAGGTGCCCGTTTGGCATGATGATCAGCAGGGAACCGCAACCGTGATTTTGGCTGGGCTAATGAACGCTTTCAAAATTGTTGGAAAGAAACCAAAAGAAAGCCTAATCACGCTAGTTGGTTCAGGAGCAGCTAACATTCGTACTGCTTATGTGCTCATGAAGTGGGGTGTAAAACCTGGAAATATTATTCTGGCTGACAGCAAAGGTGTAATCTACAAGGGCAGAGAAGACATCAACCAGGCTGATGACCCCTGGAAATATGATGTAACCCAGAAAACCAATGGTGAAGGCAGAACAGGTGACATTGCTGAAGCATTCAAAGGTGTAGATGCGGTGGTTGCGGCTTCAAAACCGGGGCCCAACACAATAAAGAAAGATTGGATAAAAACCATGGCAAACGACGCGATAATTTTTGCGTGTGCCAACCCGATTCCGGAGATTTGGCCTTGGGATGCTGAGGATGCGGGAGCACGGATCGTTGCAACTGGTAGAAGCGACTTTCCTAACCAAGTCAACAATAGCCTCGGGTTCCCAGCCATTTTCCGTGGAGTCCTAGATGTTAAAGCAAAGATCATCACTGATGATATGTGTATAGCAGCAGCGCAGGAGTTGGCAGATTTTGCTGAGGAGCGAGGCATAACTGAAAAAGATATCTTGCCGAGGATGGATGAATGGGAAGTCTTTCCCAGAGAAGCAGTTGCGTGCGCCCTAAAATCAATCGAACAGGGTGTTGCACGCGTGAAACCAAGTAGGCAGGAGTTGTATGAACGTGCTTCCGCCATCATAAAAAATGCTCGAGACTCAACGGAGCTGTTGATGAAGCATGGATTGATCAAGCAGCCGCCAAGCGAGGCAGAACTATTAAAAAATAACTTAAGATAACAAAATAAGACGAGGCGGTATCGGGTTCACAAAAATGGAGAAGATTAGAGCAGAGTTATTTTTACTATATTTCTCTTTTCAAGCCTTCGCAAAGCATCGAGGCATTCGTCTTTTTTCTCGCCAGTGATGTCTAGGTTAACCATTATGTCCTTGACTGATTCTCCCGGTTTGCCGAAGTTTTCATGACGCTTGTAGAGATGCTTAACGATGGATTTTTCGAGCTTGCCGCATCGCCATGTAGTATTACGAATCAGGAAAACGATGGTTTGAACGAGGGTCTGCTCGTTAGATTTTCTTCCTCTGGTCTCTCCCAACTCTCCCCACCTGACATTTTTTACGGTTTCATTTCATTTAAAGGTTTGTTCCCTGAGGTAAGGGGGCTCTGTTTACAATATTTTCTTAAAGTACAAGCCATGTTTTGTGCCATAGTACCTTTCTAGTTTACCCACTATTTGGTAACTTAAAGTTTGGTAAAGTTTTATGGCGGTATGGTTGTCCTCGCGGACTTCCAATCGGCATTCGTTTATACCTTTTTGTTTTAGGAGGTTTTCTATTTCATGGAGCATTTTTGTTGCGATTTTTTGGCGTCTAAAATTTGGGGTGACATTGATTGTTATTATATGTCCAAACTCTGTGTTTTCTTCGACTTCCACTTGGGCAATTATGAATCCTGCTATGTCACTGTTTGTTTTGGCTGCCAACGCAATGGTGTTATAATCGGTTAGGAGATATGCTATTTGTCGTTTGCTGAATGCTTCCTGGTCGAAACATTTCTCTTCTATTTTGTAGAGTTGGTCCAGAAGTTTTAAAGAAGCGGTTTCGATTTTTACTTCCATCTTGCTGGTCTGTGATAATTATTGTTGAGGGAGCATTTTAGTTTTTTCTGTATCCATAGAAGTGGTTATGGCAGGTTTTAATTCAAGGTATTGTTGGGATGCGAAACCGATGAAGAAGCGGAGCCATAGGGTTATGATTCTAACAAGTATGGTGGCTGTAGCGGCTATTGGTCCATAGATGCCCATTGAAATGTAGAGGGTAGTCATAACTGCTTCTGGCAATCCAACTTCAAAAGGCACACCTATTGGTATGGCTTTGACGGCTAAGAAAATGGCTGAGGTAACGATGATTATGCTCCAGGTTATAGGGTAATTAAGCGCTTGGAACACGAGATAAGGTATGCTTAGGCTGAAAATCCAGGAAACCACAAGGAAAAACACTGAGCCAGCCACTGCTTTTGGGGCGTGCCTGAACTCTATCATTGAATTGTGAAAGTGTTGGGTGGCATCGATGGCTTGTCCTGTCAGCTTTGTAAGGTTTACTTTTCCGAATGTAATTTTGTGAACAGCCTGAATTGCGAAGTTGATGACTTTTAGGGTCCATTGCTGTTTGAACGATAAAACCAGCATTAAACCGATTATTCCCACGATTGCTACGGCAACTAATACAATTGCATTGAAGACTAGCGGGTTCACGTTTCCGCCGCGTGTGAGTAATATTATCCCAGCAATGAGGGCTACAACGTTTAGTACCATGCCGAGAAGTCTGTGAGCGAAGAGTGAAGCAACTATTTTTCCGAAGGGGCCGCATTTGTCTCTTGTGCAGAGGTAGGTTCGAGTTACTTCTCCGCTTATGGATTGTGCTGGAACTATAGTGTCAACATATATTCCATACCAAACGTAAAGGTAAGCCCTAACAATGCTGATTTTTATTTTAAGGTAGTTGGTTAGAACTTGCCAAGAAACCGTGAAGAAGAAGACTTCAAGCAAGCCGAGAACTATCGCGACGGAGTAGATTATTGGATCTGCAGTTTTTGCTGTATTAAGAATTCCTAGAATGTCTACTTTGAACAGAAAAATATAGATGAAAAATCCCAGTAAACCCAACAGTGGAAAAACTGCTGTCTTCCAAGTTAGTTTTGGCTTAGCGGGAAGTTCCAATTGACTTTTTCACCAGCGTTTAACGAAGAGGAATGAACTAGCAATAATATACTTTACCCAAATCTCAGCCAACGGTTCTTCGCCAAATGAGGCATTTTGGTTTTCAAAAATATATCTCAGAGTTAACATTTCAGGATAATTTTTTAACCATGAGCACACGCTAATACAGATAGAGGGATAAATTGCTTGAAGGTTTTTGAACGACCTGGACCGGTAAACACCGACGAAACAATAAGCATCCTAAGAGCGGCTAAACAAGAACTAGAGTTTTTGATAGTAGCTTCAGTAACCGGTGAGAGCGCAATTAAAGCAGCGGAGCAAATAAAGAACAGAAAAATTATCTGTGTTACTTGTCCGCAAGGTATGTTCTGGGAAGTAAACGCCATGAACGCCGACCTCTTCGAAAAAATTCCCGAATTAAAAGCACGGAGGGATGAATGGGCAAAAAGACGTTTGGAACGAGTGCCCTTGAGCATAACCGAAGAAAACAAGCAAAAAATAAAGGCGCTTGGCATTGAAATTGTCCGTGGATCTATCCCGCTATTCGGCCCAAGTTTCTCAATGCGTCTGCACCTGCGCAAAACCACATCGCTTGATATTGTTGCTAAAACGTTGGAGCTGATTTCGCCCGGTACCTTGGTATGCATGGAGGTAGTTTTGATGGCAACGGACGCGGGAATAATTCCTGAAGGCGAATTGGTTTATGCCTGCGCTGGAACTGAAATGGGTTTAGACACCGCATGGATAGTGAAAAGTTCAGCTTCCGCCAATATGTTTCATCCTACGAAGGGTTTTAGGTTTGTAGAGTTACTCGCTAAACCAGCGTTGGCTTTGGCCCCAAGCATAAATATAAACTATCTAAGATAACTCCATTGCAACTTTTTGTTACCGCTCATTATTTTCCTCCCATTCCATTTCCCCTTGTTATTCTCGTAAGTTTTTTAACACGACACTTGACCATTTAATAAACGAATTCGGTCGATGGTAATGTTTTAATTGTTAGGGGCTTTTTAACCAATAAAACAGGTAATCAACTTTGAGTAGCGAAGCTAAATGTTCCAAACCAACATGCGACAAGTTCGTTGCAGTTAACGAGTTAGCTAAACGTAGGGGGTTTTTCTGGCCGTCTTTTGAGATTTACGGTGGAAGCGGCGGTTTTGTAACTTATGGTCCGCTCGGCACACGCCTGAAGCAGAATGTTGAAGCGAAACTCAGAGAATTATTCGTTAAAAAAATTGGGATTTACGAGATGGAGAACTCGGTCATTGCGCCAGGCAAGGTTTTTGAAGCCTCTGGTCACGTTGACCATTTTAAGGAGCCGATGGTAGAGTGCCAAAACTGCCATCAACGCTTCCGAGCAGACCACTTGCTTGAGGAAAAAGGCATCAGCAGTGCCGAAGCAGAAAAGATGACGCTTGAAGAGGTCGCGAAAGAGATTGAAGTACATAGCGTTGTTTGTCCTGACTGTAAAGGCAAATTCGGCGAACCCCAACGTTACTTAACAATGTTCCAAACCACCATTGGACCGTATTCAGGCGCGGTTGGCTATGGCAGACCAGAAGCTGCACAGAATATCTTCGTGGAATTCAACAGGCTCTATATTACTGCACGCGAGCGGCTTCCGTTTGGTTGCATCCAGATTGGACATGCACTACGCAACGAGATTTCACCGCGCCAAGGTTTAATCCGACTGCGCGAATTCACGATTGCCGATTTAGAATTCTTCTTCGACCCTGAGGAGCCTTGCTGTGATAAGTTACCGGAAGTTGAAAGCGAAGTCTTGCCGATTCTGCTTTGCGAGACGAGGCTCAAGGAATGCGAAGACGTAACCAACTTCACAGTTCGAGAAGCCTTAGATAAAAAAATCATCCGTTCCGAATGGCAGGCCTTCTTCATGGCGATGGCAAAACGCCTACTTGCTGACCTTGGTGTACCCGCTGACAAGCAACGTTTCATCGAGAAACTCACGTGGGAAAAAGCCCATTATAGTAGCCAAAGTTTCGATCAGGAAGTCCTCGTTGACCGTTGGGGCTGGGTGGAGGTTTCTGGGCACGCTTACCGCACAGACTATGACTTGAGCAGCCACATGAAAGCTAGCGGCGTTGACATGACGGTTTACAAGGAATACGCGACCCCAGTCGAGAAGGAAGAGCTTACGGTTAAGCCAATTATGGCTAAACTCGGTCCAATCTACAAAGGTGACGCAGGAAAAGTTGCGGCGGCGCTTGCCAAGGTTCCAGCACAGGAAGTGGCAGATGCCCTAAAGAAGGACGGCAGCTACATGGCTGGAAACTATCAGGTTTTACCCGAACAGATCGGCATTAGTAGACAAAAAACCATCGTGCGCGGAACCCGTTTTGTACCCCACGTCGTAGAACCCAGCTTTGGCTCGGACAGGCTGTTTTACGTGGCGCTTGAATACGCTTACAATGTGAAAGACGACCGTGTAGTTATGAGTTTCCCACGTAGCATCGCGCCAATCCAAGTCGGGGTTTACCCGTTGATGGGCAAAGACGGTTTAGACACCAAAGCCAAGGAAGTTCAGAGGCTACTTACAAATGAAGGCTTTATGACGGAGTACGATGAAACAGGCTCGATTGGCAGACGGTACGCAAGAGCCGACGAAGCAGGTGTACAACTCGGCATAACAATAGACTACGACACCCTAAACGACGCAACCGTTACCATACGTGACAGAGACTCTTGGCAGCAAATTCGAACCGCAATCAAGGATTTACCTGAGCAATTGCACAAATACTTCGAAGGAAAACTCAATTTTGAACAATTAGGAACTATAATCAAAACTTAGGTAGCTACCTTTTTTAATGTTCACACAAATAGTAAACTGATTACTTTAGGGATTGTTATAGACGGGGGAATAAGTTTGGTACTTCCAGCAGAAACAGAAGAGCGCGTGAAGCGTCGAGCGCTCAATGCTTGTCAAGATAACTTACGTAAGGTTGTTGATGTCTCAAGAAAAATCCCTCAACTAGTCGAGTTTTTTGCAAGCGGCGATAAAGTAAACGCCCGCAGACTTTTCAGCGAAATCAAAACAGGAGAAGAAGAAGTTATCAAAGCTCGGCGAATGGTGTCTCAGGAGCTGGCGGAAATAGGCGCTATCCTGATTGCCCGCGAAGACTTCCTGCGATTCACAAACCTATCGAGCGAAATAGCCGACTTCTCTGAAGGTATCGCCTATTACCTAGTCGAAATCATGGAGCACAACTGGGTCATATCTCCCGATGTAAAAAAAGATCTTCTAAAACTATCTCTAGCCGTACTTGATTCGGTCCTTAAACTCCGTGAAACCATGATGGTGCTAAATTATGGTCCGCAGAAAACCCTTGAACGCGCCAAAGACGTAGAAATCGCCGAACGCATAGTCGACGACAATTTTAGGGCATTAACAATAAAAGTTCTGAGCAGCAAATTCGAAGTACCTGTTCTCCTGCTTCTGAGAGATGTCCTTCAACTTCTTGAAAACTCTGCTGACAAAGCCGAAGACGCCGCTGACGCCGCAAGTACAATCTCATTCATTATGTAACCAAGAGCGTCGCAAATGCCGAAAACCAAGGTTGAACTCATCGAAAACTTTCTTGTCGTATGGGATCCTGCTGAAGGCTCCGAACTCTACAAAACCGCCTACTATGGAAAACCAGTTGGCATTCCAAAACCCAAGGTTCCCGAGTTTGATGTACCGTTAATTTTGGATTTGATGGAGGGTCTCTACCTTTTGGAGATTGAGCGAATCGATGTGTACGAGAACCCAGCCGAAACTTCAGTTAGTTTCCGTAAGCTAAGGCAAAAAGCCAAACAACTCTACGATGGATTCGAGGAAAAATACGCTGTTTACCATGACCTGCGGGATAGTGGTTTGATTGTTACGCCTGGTATAAAGTTTGGCTGCGACTTCGCGGTCTACAAGTATGGTCCAGGAGTAGAACATGCACCATATATGGTGACCGTCAAGAAGGCAGGTTCAGATATATCGGCCACGGAAATCGTAAAGAACGGTAGGTTAGCGACGACAGTTCGTAAACGCTTCATCATCGCTGTGCCAGATTTGACTTCAAAGGAAACTAAATACTTAATTTTTAAGTGGTTTAAGGCTTAGTTTGCTATTATGGTTTGGTTTTGGAATTCTCCCTGGATGGTTTGGTGGGGGTAAATTTTGGTGGCGGTTAGTGAGCAGCCTTCTTCGATTATAACGTCGTCGGCAATTACGCTGACTGCAGTTATTTTGGTGGGTTTATGGCAATTCGAGTTAACCACAACGTGTCTTCCGATGATGCTGTCATAGATTTCTGCGTTTTCGCCGATTATGACTCGGTCCATGACGGCTGAGTTGGCAACAACTGCATTCTTGCCTATCCGTGTGAAGTCATCGATGCATGAATTAACGATACGTGCGCCATCCTCAATCTGGCAGTGACGACCAATCAACACTGCTCCCTCAATCTGAATTCTCTTCTGCTTAATTTTTTGTATAATCTCTTGGCGGCGTTTCTCTGAATCTGCGCTTTCACCCTGCACCCAAATTGGCTGATTCTCGTTTAATCTGCCACCGAAGTCGTTGAGCGTTGATAATCCTCCTCCCAGCAGGTTCTTCATAGCTTCCAAGTAACTCTTGGGCGTGCCCACATCAAACCAGCTGCCCTTCAACTTATAACCATACACTGAACGTCCCGATGAAATCACATAGGGAATGAAGTCGTACCCGAAATCTAAGCGGTTCTTTTCTTTGATGATTTGCTGTATGCCTTTTTCATGGAAAATCTTTCGTATTTCAGGCGACAATACATACAATCCGGTGTTTGCAAGGTTACTGGGGGCGTCTTTGGGCTCTGGTTTTTCAACGAAACGCTGGATTCGCCCGCTCTTGTCAATGTCTGCTATGCCTAAACCTTCAACATTGTCGACTTCTCTTAGTACAATAGTTAAACAAGCGTCTTTTTCCTTATGGAAATCTATTAGGCTTTTGACTTTTATATCAAAAATGTTATCACCCTGTACCGCGAAAACGGGGTTGTTGAGATCATAATAGTCGATGTTTATGCGTGCGGAGTCTGCGCTGCCTAAATCTGGCACATTTGGCTGATATTTAATGTGGATTCGCGGTTTAATGTTGTATCGTGCGCTGAATCCATAGCCTGACTCGAAGTAGTCATAGAGGTCACGGTAGTTGGTGTAGCCTTTGACACCAAAAATAAAGTTGCGGATGCCCTGGCTTGCTAACGATAGCAACGAAAACTCAACCAGCGGACGATTAAGGAGGCGTAGGCAGGCTTTGCTGGTTTCCGCTGTTAGGGGAAGAAGACGGGTGGCTTTACCGCCTACAGGTATGATAACTCTGATTTTTTCTGGGG
>CAVUAM010000021.1:0-158340 GCA_963739495.1 Candidatus Bathyarchaeota archaeon
CGTAGTTATCTCCGACGAGAGGTGCATAATTATCGCTCAAGTGCTCACCAACAATTTGAATAAGAATATGGCGCTATCACTCTTTTTAAACTCTCTTATGTAGGTCTGGTTGGATTGTTACTTTTTGAAGGTCGGTAACCTTAGGAGATGTATGCTTACACCCAATGCTATTAGCAACAGTGCAACTTGTGCTATAAGAATCTCGTCTAAAGCAAAAAACGCTGAAAAAAATATCGCGCCCCACAAGAAAGTTATTGCTACAATTTTTGTTTTCATCGGAATGCCTTTGCCTTCTTGGTAGTTTCTAATGTATTCTCCAAACCACCTATTTCCCAGCAACCACTTATGCATCCGTTCTGAACTTCTCATATAACAGGCGGCGGATAACAGAAGAAAGGGTGTCGTAGGCAAAATGGGCAAGAATATTCCAATTGCTCCTAGTCCGAGTGAAAATGTCCCTGCAATAAGCAACAGAACTTTGACTAGTTTCTGTTTCCTGTTTTTTCGTGAAGGAAGCTGTTCACTCTTGTTTTTCATTTTCTCTCGATGCTTTAAACACTCCTCGGCAATAAAAAATATGCGTTATAGATGGAATTTTTATAACTAACCTTAACCAACATAGGTATCCTGAACGGTTAGAGCAGCATGAACAAACTTGGCGGTTTCATAAAGTTAATGCGACCAATCAACTGCACAATGATGGGGTTCGCCGTTCTTCGTAGGCGCCGTTCTTGCCGCTCCTCAATTGGGTAGCTTAAATTGGCAAAGCATCCTTTTCGGTTTTTTAACTGGATTCACCTTCTGCGCAGCTGCCATGGCAATCAACGACTATTACGACCGCAAAATCGATGCCATCAACGAGCCTTTACGACCAATCCCCAGTGGCACAGTAAAACCTAGCGAAGCTTTGGGTTTTGTGGGCATACTCGCTGGTATAGGCTTTGTTTTCGCTGGGCTTGTTAGTATCCTTTGTTTTGCTGTGGCAGCGGCATCTTTGGCAATAACAGCAACTTACATAACAATAGGAAAACGAAGCGGGTTGCCTGGAAACTTTTTAGTCAGCATCTGCGTAGCCATCCCCTTCATCTACGGCAGCATAACAGTCCTAGGAACCATTGGGTTGAATGTGCTGTTATTCGCATCCATGGCTTTTCTTTCTAATACAGGCAGGGAAATCACTAAAGGTATTGTGGATGTGAAAGGTGACAGCTCTGAAGGCATTAAGACCCTCGCTGTAAGGTTCGGAGAAAAGAATGCAGCTATTGCGGCAGGGATATTCTTTGTTTTTGCTGTTTCCTTAACACCTATTACATGGTTTCTAGGGTTAGTCGGCTTCTGGTTTATTCCGTTAGTTTTGTGCACCGATATTGGTCTGATTATTTGTTCAGGGCTTTTGCTTCTGGATTATTCGAGGGAAAAAGCACGTAAAATCAAAAGAGTAGTCCTTTACTTGTTTTTGGTTGGATTACTAGCATATATCTTCGGGGTTTTCAAGTAAATAATTTCACTTAAACGTTGCAAATAAAAACTTCTAAAATAACCTAAACACTTCAATTATGAGCTTTTAGTGAGTTTTGATTCCTACTTAAATTGAAATATGTTTTACCTTCAAATCGATTCAAGATTGTAGAAAAAGAAAAACGGGCAATTTCCGGGAAAAACTTTTTTTCTTCTTCTAAGCTTAAGCTAAGTCAAACGGAATAAAAAAAATAATTGGAACTGCAATCCAAAGTGTATACTGTTCGACCTTCCTCAAAGGCGAAAATATCCAGACAGTAAGAAACCACTTAATTAAAAAATATGCAAATTTATTTTGCAGCAAACTACATAGCGATAGCTTGGTTACGATGTATATATCTCCATGTTAGCAAGAATTAAGTACTCCATGGTACTGAATCAGTCTTCAAGAGGATATTTACATGTCTGAACGTTTCGCAAAGAAATGGGAACAAAAAAGAGAAGAAA
The DNA here is from genome assembly GCA_963739495.1 of Candidatus Bathyarchaeota archaeon. Lineage (GTDB taxonomy): Archaea > Thermoproteota > Bathyarchaeia > Bathyarchaeales > Bathycorpusculaceae > Bathycorpusculum. The sequence goes on from CAVUAM010000021.1 coordinate 1,966, forward strand.
ACTCATTCAGTAAAACGATACGGGACACAATCCAGCCTCCTCCAGCATTAAAACCAGCATTAGACAACGCCTGCAGAAAACTAGACCTTCAAATCAACAAACTCGACCAAGCAAATGAACGCTTCACGCTAAAAGACAAAGCATTATTCGCCAAAATCGTAGATGCATATACTAAACATGATTCTGCACACGCAAACATTTACTCCACTGAACTTGCAGAAATTCGGAAAGTATCCAAGCTCATTATGAACGCGAGGCTTGCACTAGACCAAGTAGCATTAAGAATGCGCACAGTAACCGAACTAGGTGACGTCGTTGCAGCATTAGGGCCATGCATTGGCGTTCTACGCAGCGTCAGCACAGGCTTAGGCGGGGTTTTACCTGAAGCAGAAGGAGAACTTGGCGACATCGGCAACATGCTAAGCGGCTTAATGTTCGAAGCAGGATCAAGCAGTGGAATGTCACTCAACTTTGACTCAGTAAATGAAGATGCTTCAAAAATACTATCTGAAGCAGCAACAGTTGCAGAACAGAGAGTCAGCGCAAACTTCCCAGACCTACCACCGGGAATGCCAGGCGCGGCAAATAAAACAAGAAGTTAAAAATAATAGCTTCTTCTCTTTACCCTCTTCTTTTCTTTGTTTTTTTATTTTTGTCCGATTTAATTTAAACTTAATAACTTTTGTTGGAACAGAGTAAAGGCACTCGCATCTATTACAAGAAGTAGATTATTTTTAATGTTAGATAAGAGAAACTAAAACGTCGAAATACTTGTGGCAATCTTTGAATAAATTGAGAAACCTAACTTTGCAATTCTTCCTTTTGGAAGGCCAAAACATATTTGTCGGTTTGAGAGAGGAGCGCTGTAAGGAAAGAGAAGAAGAATGTTGATTTAAGGCTATCCAAACAGGTCGAAATAAAATATCTGGTCATGGCACATAACACTTCTGACTAAATTATTTTTCTGATGCTCTATAAATCTAATACTTCAAGTTGTTGATTCTTGTTTACTCTAAGCTCCGTTTTACAAACAGGACATTGAATTATCTCATCGACCTGATAGAGTTTGAAATCTCCTTTATCAGAAAAAGTGTAACCACATTCAGGACATTGAGCTGTCAACTATTATGCACTTCACAATTAAGTTTAACATAACAAGCTTACTAAAATAATAAAGTTTGGTAAGTCCAAATTCGACTTTGGATCGCTTTCAAATAGAAAGTTAAACAAAACGTCAACTAACTCATGGTTTTAAAAATTATTAAACAGAACAAAAAAAGAAAAATTGGGGTTTTTTCGCTTTAGTGGCTGTTATAATTGATGTATTGGTCCATCAGAAATGATGAGCATTATGCCTGGAATTACGCCTGCAAAGATAAGTGCTATGATAGCCCATAGAATGTTGCTTGTTGCCTTTAGGGTTGCAATGTCACCAGCGTTTACTGCCTTGTACATTTTCCAAATTCTAAGGAATACAATTAGCGAAACTGCGAATAACACGAAATAGACGATTGCTGGTAGTATGACAAAGATGCCAAGTCCGACGACTGATAATGCGGTAAAAACGACTATTGTCCAGAGAGCAGCGCCAATCCAAACGATCATGAAGAGCAGGGAGAAAATGAATGCTATCAACATGTATGTCTTTATGCCTAGATAGTCTTGTGTCAACACTTTGTGGTGGGGGTGGAGGAGGGTTTTGATATGTCATTTTTTTTCACTTTTCCTTTGGTTTGCTGTTTGTTAGTTTGTGACTATGTTGTATAAAAGATTTAAGATGTGATTTTGGAGCAAGGGAAAGTTATGCTATCAGCGCTTTTGGATAATTTTCTTTTCGAAAGAATAGTCTGTAACTCTTAATAAGAAGGGAAGGTACTCGCTTAGCTTTACAAGTTCCTTTCCTCTTTCTTGGAGCTCTCAGGAAAGTTAAACAAAACTTCAGCTATCCTCTGAAACTCAACTTGAGGATTTGTTTTTAGTCGCTATTCTAATTATTAGACGAAAATATATTAAAGTTGGACTAAACAAAAATTACGAAAAACTAATAAATTGTCACCGATTATATCCTCCGAGAAATTATAGGAGAGAATACAGATCACTAGAGCCCTATTCAAAACTAAAAGCTCTTACGGTATGTCCGTTATTCGATAGTTAAATTAATTGCTCCTTATATGAAATGTATATGAATTCACATGCCGATTATTCGACAATACGTTTGCAAGCAAGTATTTCAAAGAAAGAAAGATTATTTGCGCAGAAATCGGAGTATTCAGAGGAGAACACGCAAAACTTCTAATTGAAGCAATGAATTTTTCTCGTTTTTATCTCATTGACCCATAATTCAAGGTGATCCCGGCACAACAGATATGGTTGAGGCTTCAAACAATGAAAGGAAAATGTTGCAAAACTGGAAAAACGGGTTTTCATAAAAAAAGTCTCCGTGGAGGCAAAATAAATGATGTGGAAATTTAAAGAATAGATGAAACATGATACGAGAATGTTGAAAGTAAGATTCTATGGTGTTGGTGATAGGTGACATGATTTGAGTGCGAAGTTATTGGAGGATATTTTTAATAAAACAATTTTTTGCTGTCATAGGAAGAATTCAAGCTTTTATTTATAAACGGTAAGAGTAATATCTGGAAAACGGAGGAATCTAAGAAGTTATGTTGTGAAAGTGGATTGTGAGGACCGTCGAAGCGTATATTAGCTCACGTTTTCTGAATCGTAGAAGGAGGTTTTAGAAAATAATATTCTGAGATAGTAGATTCTGGGAAAACTACAAAATATAGAAGAATACTAACTAAAGAAATTTATTAGAAGAAAATGTTCTAATAATTGGACTTATATTTACCCTAAAACCCTCTATGGTGCTGAGGCTTACACGGTTGACTGGGGACAACGAAACAGAGCTTGAGTATTCACTACGCGGCAAAGCCTGGAAAGTCTACTGGTTTCTTCTGAAAACGGGCAACCCAGTTGGTGTCCGCGAAGTTCAGCGAGCTCTCCATTTTAGCAGTCCTAGTATCGCTTTTCACCATCTTGAGCAACTGCGGGAACTGGGATTGGTTGAAAAGCAGGACATTGGAGGTCACTACCTGTTGGTTGGGCAAGTAAAAATCGGTGTCCTGCGGCATTATGTGAAGCTAGGTAAACTTTTATTTCCACGTTTCTTTTTCTATGCTATTTTCTCAACTATATTCTACGCTGCATACCTTCTGATTATTGTTCATAGTTTCACCCGCGATAACTTGTTTATCATTTCGTTTGGAGCTATCGTATGCGCGATTTTCTGGTATGAAGCCTACCGCATTTGGGAAATGAGGCCATTCTAAATATTAGAACAGCATGTTCGCATGCTTAGCATAAAATAAAAAATTAACAATGTATGTAATGGAGAAAAAAAATCATGGTTCAAAAAGAAGTTAAGAAAAAAACAAAGATTTACGGAACAGCAGCCGTTCTCTTGGCGATCGTTTTAGTATCTATGGTTTACGTTTTTGGAACATCCCCAACGTTTCCTATGTTAAATCAGCCGCTTACTGCATCAAGTATGAAGACTTTTTCCTCTATAAACGAGCTAAGAAATTATCTAAATGCAACTTCGACCAATAGCCCCCCCCAAATGTATTGGGGGCATCCAACGTTTACAGCCCAAGTGCCAGCAGCGAATGGAGCCACAGAGGGTCTCTCTGGGTTGAATAATGATCATTCTTCCACCAACATCCAAGTCGCAGGGGTAGATGAAGCTGATACGGTCAAGACCGATGGACAGTACATATATACTATTTCCAGTACTCAAAACAGCGGCACTTACTACTATTACGGGTATTCTTCTCAAACTAGCAACAACATTTACATTATAAATGCTGACCCTAACAATCCTAGCGTTATATCTAAAATCGTCCTTGACAACGGCACAACTCCAGATGGACTATTCATAAGCGCGGACAGCAGCAAACTTGTGGTCTTCTCAAGCAAATACCAACCGTATCCTGTTGCTTTACAGGAAGGAGCAATCCTTTCGATCATGCCTTATTACAACGATGTATCCACAACCATAGGTGTCTATGATATTTCAAACAAGGCGTCTCCCGTTTTGGACAGGAACTTTACGGTCAGCGGAAGTTACTTCAACTCTCGAATGATAGGCAACTACGTTTATACGGTGATTACTCAAAACGCCTATGTATACAATGGTGCCGTAACTGTTCCAGCCGTCTACAGTGGAGAAAAAGCTTTCGCTGCTTCTCCGTCAAGCATCTATTACGCTGACATGAATCAATCCAGCTACTACTCATTCACTAGCTTCTACGGCATAGATCTATCAGACAATCAGCAGCAGCCCACAAACATGACTGTACTTATGAGTGGAGCAAGCACGATGTATGTCTCACCCGACAATATCTACGTAGCTTATCCCAACTGGATTAACGGAACCGACGTAACCTCGATCTACAGAGTTGGAATCGCCGGTTTACAGTTAACTCTCGAAGCCCAAGGCGTAGTTCCTGGTGACACTATAAACCAGTATGGCATGGATGAATACAACAGTAACCTAAGAATCGTAACTAACCTTTGGCAAAACACTGGTGAAAGTATAGCATTTGGCGGGCAAAGTACGCAGATAAACAATGTCTATGTACTTAACCAAAACCTCTCTATCGTGGGCAAGCTGGAAGGTTTGGCTCAAGGAGAGAACCTTCATTCTGTCAGGTTCATGGGAGACAAATGTTATTTAGTGACATTCATCCGAACAGACCCTCTTTTTGTTATCGACCTTAGTCAACCCACAAACCCAAGAGTATTAGGCGAACTAAAAATCCCGGGTTATAGCGATTACCTGCATCCCTTTGATGAAACACATCTAATCGGTGTAGGCAAAGAAGCCGTTGATGCCCAGGAACAAGATTTTGCATGGTACCAAGGCATAAAGCTTTCTCTATTTGACGTCAGTAACGTTAACAGTCCTGTTCAGTTAGCTAACTATGTAATCGGCGATCGAGGTACAGATTCCCCAGTCTTATCTGACCCCAAAGCCTTCCTATTTGATAGGACAAAAAATCTTCTTGTGATTCCAGTCAGCTTGGCACTTGTAGATAACTCAACGATAAATCAGTATCAACCTAAGGATTCAGCTTACGGTACAACAGTTTGGCAAGGTGCATACGTCTTTGGGCTCACTGAAAGCGGAGGCTTTACACTTAGAGGAACGATAACACACCTAAACCCCACGTTACTAAATAGCCAAGGGCAATTAACTAACCCAAATGACTACTACAATACTCAGAATGATTGGATTACGAGATCACTTTTCATCGGCAACACGCTCTATACAATATCCAACGCAGAAGTGAAACTCAACAGCCTAACTGACATATCCCAAATTGGGCAAGTCAACCTCCAATAATTTCTTTTTTTTATTTTATTCTTATTCCCGGTTTTTTGAACACATTAATAATCAAAAAAAACGCCGATTTGACTGCTCCTATCAGGATTTTTGTTTAGAATAACTTCTTGTTGTTAAGGGATTGTTTGGTTCCAGTAATAGATTGCAGTATAATTCTTTAGTAAGGGGGCAATAATTTCCGCTTCATCGTAGAGAATGTCAAATCGGGAACCATAAATGTTGGGTAGAAGGTTGTTTGTGTCATTATAGATTTTTTGTGATAGTGCATCAGCTGGTTTTAGACCCCATATTGTGTCGGTTGGGCTGCGGAAGCCAAAGCCATAATTTTTCGGCACGATGTAAACTGCGTTTGCCTTATTTGAGCCAAAGCTTGCAGGGTTACTGTGAAGTGTATTCCAGAATCTTTGCAGCGCTGCAAAATGTTCCTCCTGCAAAATGCCGTATTGGTTGCCAATTGGATAGGCTGGATAGCTGAAGACAAAGGCATATTTTGCTCCAGCACTGTAAGCCAATGCCAAGTCATTGTATAGTTCTTTGTCGTTTTCAAGGTAGGGCTCTTGGTTATATTTCCAGTTAACAATAACGCCCCAGTCCCTTCCGAAAGCGGTGGCAGCGCCCCTATCGAGAGCGATTATACGCTGTCTGCTTTCGTTACCGACAAACTCAGCATAGATTGTATTGTAGTTTGACTTATAGTCAAACCAGTAAAGTCCATAATCGGCGGTTGTCACGTTAACGTGACCAAAATCCTGATAGAATTTTACCATATATGATAAATTGCCGACATATGCATTTTCTATGTCTGTATAACTTGCACTGGGTTCAATCACTGTCTTGTTGATTAGTTGGGTTGGTGTAGTATCTATTTGATTTCCTCCTGGTTCATCATACTTATAGATTCCCAGAAAACGGTCACCGTACTTGTCATTTGCTTCAAACATCCACTGAGCAATGTTATAGCTGTACATGTCTCCACCCGTGAACAAAACGATGAAGGACAATTGAGAATGATTGTATATGGTGTCACATGCTAGGTTTAGAGTGGTCTGGTTGAAGGTTAAACTGACATCACCAACCACAAATAAGTTAGTGTAATCTTTAACTTTGTTTACTAAGGCTTCGATTTGGGCTAGTTGGGATTCTGGAGTTTGGGTGTTCCCGTAAGCATATTCGACGCCCACATAGAATGGTCTTGCCGGTGTTTGGTTAATGAATGTGTTGAGTGCAATGAACAACGATATAACAATCAATATGATGAAGATGGTGGAGGTTAAGGTAGCAAGTTTGCGGTTCAAGTCTGCTCAACCAATTGGTAGAATAATCCTTAGTGTGAGTATTTAACATTTGAAAAGGTTACCGAAACCAAAACAGGAAAAGAAAATGTCTCTTTTAGAGGGTTTACCTGTGGTAGAGCCCTACCAACTCGCCTTTAGCAAGGATATGGTCCTTCATTGCTTTCTCGAGGTCTCTTTTGGTGGATTTAGCTCCTAACTTGAGCTCTGAATCTAACGCGTAAACCTTAAAAAAATATCTATGCGTGCCCGAAGGAGGACAAGGACCCATAAACCCAGTGTGCCGCGCACCATTCAAGCCTTCAGTTCCCGGAACTGAGTTTTCGGCTATTTTAGTTGTAGAGGGCGGGATGTTCCAAACCACCCAATGGTCAAATGTTCCGCTTGGTGCATCAGGGTCATCAACTACGAGTGCTAGGCTCTTTGATTCTTTTGGTGTGCCTTCAATTGTCAGGGGCGGGTTGGTGTTTTGGCCGTCGCAACTGTGTTTTTTTGGCATTAGTTTGTTGGGTTCAAATGCTGGGCTCTTGATTATTAATTCCTTCATAAAAAGCCTCTATAAAACTATAGGTAAGGTGCCAGATAAAGTTGGCGACAACTTTTTGCAACAGCACGCTATAATTTGGTGAATACGTGACTTCCGGCTGGCTATAGCTTTAACTAAATAAGATTAAGGTTTTTGGTCAGTTCATTTCTCCACAATTAATTTTTCTTCTTTTTGGGCAAAAATGGACTTTAATGGGTATTGATCAGTCGTATTTTAGTAGAAAACATACTGCTGTCAACAATGCGGACCGGCAAATAGAATAGGTATCAATTGTCTTTTCTCCTAAAAATAGATCCCCCATAGTTTCATAAACAAGTTAACGATGTCTCGCTATATCTTTTCAAATACTGCTGTCAGAGTTACACAATAAAGATGGCATCGCGATTTTGGTTTGCTTTAGATTTGAGATTTCTTGAGGAAATCTGCTGCAATGCCTAGATTTACTCTATAGACAATTACGCTGATGCCAAAAGATATAGCCCCACTGATGGCGACATCTATAGCGAGGCTAGAAGTATTGATTGCACCGCCGCCGAAAAACGACAACCCCACTGACAGAATCAACGGCGCTAGCACCGACGCTCCGACGACTGCGCCAACGACTAAACCAATCAACGACCATTCTTGACGTACCATTCTTGCTCTCCGTGTCTGTGAGAAGTCGGCACCTTTGAAGCCGATTGCAAGTGAAACTATGCCTACTGCCAACAACACAAAGAAACCTTCAAGAAATGCAGTTATTGCCACTTGCAGGGTTGGTTGATAGAATATTACTCCAACGATTCCGCTAATGAACAGTATTATTATTGAAAAGAATGTCAGAAAGAAAGTCTTGCTTTTGACAAGGCTTTTTGGGGAAATCGGCGAGGCATAAATTCTCCAAACTGACTGCCCTTCTTCACCAATCATAACTTGACCTAGCAACATAGCCATGAAACCAGCGGGCAACAGAAAAATTATACCTTCAAAAATTAAGCTACTCGTACCCAGACTTGATCCAGTTATTCCTACCGATTGCATTAGTGGAAGAATAATCATGATTATGGGTACGATAAAAATACTTATCATTTCTCTGCGTCTGGTAAAAGCCCTAAAATCTTTCCGTATCACAGCTCCTTCGGCTGAGGAAAAGCCTAGCTTTCCCAAAAAACCAGTTTTAGGTGCATAGACGCCGCCTTTTTGAAGTGTGATTGCTGGGGGCTCGTAGAGTCCGAATCTCATGTTCAAGAAGACTGCGAGATAGTATAATGCTGCAATGAATAAAGCTGAAAACACAACGAAAAGTCCTGCTTGCAAGAATAGCCCGCTAAAAACGTAGCTAACCACAAGAGCTACCCAAACGAATGGCACATACCAAACAGTACTTTGAAAATTCGATAGCGACATAAAAAACGTAACCGAACCAGATCCATATATCACATAGAAATAAAGTACGTAAAATACTATGAAGAAAAATAATGTGCCAACAAGTCTTACCCAGATTGCTGCTCTGCCGCTCGACTTGTAAACGGCTCCGATAAAACGCATTTGTAAAAGCCTTAGAATTTCTGTTGAGACACTAGCAAGGAAAGCAGCTGCAATCAGCGCTGCAAAAGTTAGTAGTCCCTGAAGAATCAATCCGTTGAATGCTGCAAAAACAATGGTTCCTGAACCGATGCCTATTACGAACGCGATTGGTAAGCCCAAAAGGTTCGATAGAATGGATGCCAACGTTTGTTCTTGCCATGTTATCGGTAGCCAATACATAACTTGGCCTGTTGCTTTGATACCAGCAAGTTGGATTTGCTGAAGTAGAGTGAATACAAAGCTGAAGATTAAGATAACAGTCGGTAATATTACAAATACGCTTAGAGCTCCGTTTGTTAAAGAGGGTAGGTTGGCAATGGCTTGGTTTGTATAGATTCCTGAAACAATAAAGTTAGCGATTAAACCGCCCACTACACCGATTATGAGTGCTACCCAGTAGGGCCAGTAGGCAAGGATACTGTTTTCTCTATACCTTGTGGTTTTTACTCCTCTTATTAATCGTCCAGATTTTCGCTCTACCCGCAAGAGGAAGAGGACATTCTTCCAGTTCATCGAAGGAGTTCCTCAACGACAGCTCTTAAATCTCCAGTGCCCGTTAACTTCAGGAAAATGTCTTCAAGACCAGAGTTTGGCATGCTTGCCCTGCCCCTAAGCTCCTCCATGGTGCCCAAGGCTAGAATATTACCTTGGTACATGATGGCGATTCTGTCGCATAACGCTTCAGCAATCTCTAAAACATGCGTTGAAAGGATGGTTGTCACGCCTTGGGCTTTTAGTTCATGCAGCAGATCCTTTACTATCCTTGCGCTCCTTGGGTCCAAGGCGTTGAGAGGTTCATCAAGAATCAGGAGTTTGGGTTTGTGGAGGAACGCTGAGATGAGGCTAATTTTCTTTTTCATGCCGTCTGAGTAACTGTTAATCATGTCGCCTTCTCGTCCTTCAAGCTGCAAAGCTTTTAGGTACTCGGTTATGCGCTGCTGTTTCTCAGCTGTTGGAACACTATAAATGTCTGCGATGAAATCGAGGTATTCGATTCCAGTCAAAAATTCGTAAATGTTTGGTGACTCAGGAACATAACCAACGTGTTGTTTAACCGCGATTGGGTCTTTTTGCACGTCTACCCCTAAAACGTTTATGGCGCCTGCGGTAGGTTGAACTAGACCCAAGAGCATTTTAAGCGTGGTGGATTTTCCTGAGCCGTTAGGTCCTAAAAGAGCAAAGATTTCTCCCTTATTTATTGATAGGTTCATGTTGTTAACGGCTAATATCTCGTTGTAGCGTTTAGTTACGCCTTGAAGGTCAACTGCATATGGGCTGCTCATACAAATGCTCCCTCGCTTGCAAATAGAAAGGATCAATATTTAAGCATAATGCGTATCCAAACTTAGTAATATCAAATAACGGTAGATAAGAAACAGATTAGATTTGTAGTTGCTAAGATTTCTCAATCCACTTTCTGATTCTTGCCAATTGGCGTGCCGCACTTTTTGCAGAATAACGCTTGCACATTATTTTTTGATCCGCAAGAAAAGCAAGCAATCTCGGTGGGAGTCAAGTTGTTTGGTATTTCCCTTAGAATTTGTTTTCCACAATTCTGGCAGAATACGGCATCAAGGTCATTTTCATAACTGCAATATTTACAGAGAATGCTAGACGATTTTACTTCTTGAATTGCGTTCAATACTAGATTACCAAAGATTGAAAGTTTATTCTTCAGCATTTCTATTGTAGGCAACAAATCAGTCAGCTGCTTAAACTGCTCTGCATTTGGTGAAAACTTCGATACGCATTCTTTGCTTAAGATCGCAAACTTCGGTTTCTTTCCTTCAACCAACTTGACTTCTTCTATCTCGTCGTAAGTGTAGAAACAACTTTTCTTGCTGAGCTTCATTTTCTCACTTAAAGTTAATTCTTTGATTTGCGATTCCATTAGCTGTTTGTTTTTTCTTTGCTCTTCTGTATTCGTCAATGCTTCTGGTGCAACCCCGAAAAGATACGAACGACTCTCTGAAACTCCAGAGTCGAAACGTCTACTACGTCCCATGCAAACAATCGCAATACGCTTGTCAGTAAAGTAAACGTCATATCGTGTGGTAATATCGAGTGGTAATGGAAGATCTTCAATGCTTCCGAGTTGTCGTTCAGGATTAAGCATAACTCAAGCCTAAGGAACATAGTTGATTGGTTAAATTCTTAAGGTTTTTTATGATCATTCAACTATCTTTATTTTGAGACCACCGAGAAAAATCGTGCATTTGCATAAATCTTGAAACGTTTGCTCTATGTTTACATTCTTGATTGCATTTAATCGAAAAAAAAAATTATTCCGCGTAAAAAAGCGGTTAATTATTTAAAATTCAGTTCAAAGCTTATTGGAACAGCTTCGCCCCAAGATTGACGAATTGGGCAAATCTTCTGTGCCATCCCGTAGACTGTGATGGCCTTTTTGCGTTCTCGTTCATTATCGTTTTCTAATGCTACGTTCATGTTGAAGTGGACGTTTGTGAAAATCAGTTTCTCCATTCCCTCCACGTTCATCTTGACGTTTGCGATGGTTTCCAAGTTTTTTAGTCCTAACTGGCTATTTTTTGCGATCAGAAGAAACAGCGTATTGATGCAGGAAGCTAAAGCCGCGGCGAATATATCTTCTGGCACGCAGTAGCCTTCTTTTCCCCCAAACGATGGCGGAGGACTGACGGTTACGAGTTTCTTGCCTTTAATTGAGAGTTCACATTCAGTTGCGCCCGTCCAAGTGGCGGTACCTTCAAAATTCATTTCTGGCATAAAAATCTCCATAATAATATTGTAAAGGTAGAAATTTAACGTTACGGAACATCGCTTTCAACTGGTTTGCCCGATGCCCTGACGCCCAAGATGCTGGTTGTAGCGAGAAACGTCACGAAAGCTACTTTAACAGGGAGAGTTTTTTTTGGTTTAGGTTCAGGCAGGCTGCAAAACGCTTCAATTAAGCATTCATTAGCCTGTTTCAGGGGCATCCATTTTTTTCTGCAAAGAAAAGAGCCGATATTTTCTCCAGTTTTTTTTAGCCGCGTGAATAACCTTAAATCTGCCTCCTGTTTCTTTGCTAAAAAGAGAAAAAGCTAAAATGCCTCACACCATCGAAACCAAACAGCTAACAAAAACTTATGGTTCACTTAAAGCAGTCGACAGTTTAGACATCACTGTGGAGCCAGGAGAGATTTTTGGGTTGCTTGGGCCAAATGGCGCTGGAAAAACCACGTTTGTCTCTATGCTCTGCACGATTCTTAAGCCAACTTCGGGCTCGGCAACCGTCAACGGTTTTGATATCGCTCGCGAATCCAACAAGGTGCGAAGGTCAATAGGGATTGTTTTCCAAGACCCAAGCATCGACGACCGCTTAACGGGCAGGGAAAATCTCTTCATGCACGCAAACCTTTTTGGGGTTCCAGTGTCGGAGCAGAAGGAACGCATAAATCGCATTTTGAAACTCGTCGAGTTAGAAGATAGAGCGGATGATTTGCTGCGTACATATTCGGGCGGTATGCGGCGGCGACTTGAGCTTGGACGCGGCTTGATTCATTACCCAAAGGTACTGTTTCTCGATGAACCCACGGTAGGTCTTGATCCCCAAACCCGTGACCACATCTGGAAGTATATTAAAGAACTTAAGCAAACCCACGACATCACAGTAGTCTTAACCACTCATTACATGGATGAAGCCGATAGGCTCTCAGACCGCATAGCTATCATAGACCACGGAAAAATGGTGATTTTAGATACACCGCCAAAACTCAAAGATACACTTGAAGGAGACGTTGTAGCGGTTAGAACAAACAACGTTGACGCATTGTCAGACCTTGTAACTAAATGGTTAGGGTTTCCAAAGACAAAGATTGTTGATGGCGCATTAGAAATAACGGTGCGCAACGGCAAAGTAGTCATGCCCAGAATAATGGAGTTAGCCACCCAAAACAACATCTACGTAGAATCGATAATGTTGCGGGAACCCAATTTGGAAGATGTGTTCTTGCATTACACCGGCAAATCGATTCGAGAAGACACAGGCAAAGAATTGCATGGAGCATCCGCGGCTCGCAGGAGAGCAATAAAATGAGTGAGATTCGTGGATTCTACACTCTTTGGCTCCGTGAAATCAAACGGTTCTACCGCGACAGAACTCGCCTTGTAACCAGCTTCATTCAACCTCTGCTTTGGCTAGTCATCTTTGCTGCCGCCTTCGCTACACGCTTTTCATTACCCTCAAACCTGAACTATCAACAGGTAATCTTGCCGGGTATAATTGGTCAAACCCTGCTTTTCACAGCTATGTTCATGGGAATAAACGTTATCTGGGACAAAGAATTCGGCTTTATGAAAGAAATCTTGGTTTCACCAGTTTCCCGTTTCACAATTTTTTTGGGAAAAATGGTGGGCGACAGCACTGACGCTTTCCTGCAGGGTATTATAGTTTTCGTCATAGGCTTAGCACTAGGCATCCCCATAAACCCAATCACTCTACTATTTGCGTTACCCGTAATGATGCTCGTAACTTTTGGCCTGGTCAGCATCGGTCTAACCATTGCAAGTTTCATGGGTAACCTTGAAGGGTTTGGAGCAATCCAAACTTTCGTGAACCTGCCTTTGTTCTTTTTAAGTGGCGCATTATTCCCACTTAAAGGCGGAAGTCTTCCCAGCTGGTTAACTGATATTGCCGCGTGGAATCCTCTGACTTACGGTGTAGATGCATTAAGAAACATAACGTTGGGTTCAGCTTGGGCGCCTCTACAGATTCAGCCGTTATGGGTAGACCTCGGAGTGGTTGCCCTATTTGATACAATCATGATTGTCGTTGGCACATGGGCTTTTACTAGAATGAAATAACCCAAATGTAACTGGAACAGTGCTTTTTCTAACTCTCAATTAAAGAAAGTAAAAAGAAGTGAAGAAAGTAAAATTTTATTTATTTGTCGTTTCGTTAATTTGCTGTTCCATAGCGTGTCCACGGCAGAAAACCACAGCCTTATTTACACCTGGAACAGATTTCGCTGCGTCACGGATGTCTGCAGAAAGTTTAAAGGCGATGGGGCAGAACGGGCTTGTTGGAACAAATTCTACGGTGACTGTTCCTGGAGGGGCTTCCTTTACGCTTTGAATCATCTGCATTTCTTCGAAGGATTGTCCAGTTTCAGGGTCTTGCACTTTGCCTACTTCTATGCGGACTTTATCTTCAAGTTCAGTCATTTTTTTAACCTCACAATACGTGAAAGAATAAGAAGCGGAAAAGCATATAAACCGATTGATAAAACCAAATTGGCTCGTCTGCATTGGTGAGGTCTGGTTTAATGTTTGATGAATCCTGTATATTCTGCAAAATTGTCCAAAAACAAGCGCCGTCAAGTATTATCCACGAAGATGAAGCAGTCATGGTTTTCCTGGATATTAGACCACTAAACATTGGACATACGCTTGTAATCCCGAAAGCTCACTATGTTGACATCTTCGACATTCCTCAAGGACTTTTTAGTCGAGTTCACAGGGTATCAAAACAGATTGCCTTGGCCGTTAAAAAAGCCACAAACGCGGATGGAATTAGTGTCATCCAGCAGAATGGCAAAGCCGCAGGACAAGACATCTTCCATTTACATGTGCATGTGGTTCCGCGTTTTGAGGGACAAAAACTGCAATCTTTTAGCGAACTAAAGGAAATCGACAGAGCAAGTCTGGATGAAATGGCTAAAAAAATAAAACGGAACCTCTGAAAAAGGATTGCTTATTGGAACACTCAGTTATTTCGGGGTTTTAGCTAAATTTGCTCCAAAGTTGGGCTCAAGGGTTCTGGTGCTTGTATCGCCAAAATGCCTTATATGGTGCTTCTAGACCCATCTGCCAAAGTACTGCGGATAACTCACCATAATGAACCATGTCTTCCATAACCATATGTGTCAGAATTGCTTCAACTTTGAGTTTAACAAAGGGTTTTTCTCCCCATGGAACAACGATTTCTCGGTTGATCTCTTCTGGGTAGAGATTTGCGAGAAATTTATCTGTGTTGCTATGTACCTGATGCATGTACTTTCTTAATGAGTCCAGGTTTGTGAAGGTGTTGAAGTCTGGATCAACCCAATTGTTGAATCGGCCGGGAATAATGTAGCTTATCCACCTGTCTTCGACCAGCGTTAAATGCACAAACACATTACGCATCGAGTCCCAACTTAGACCCCTAAAAGATGTAACCTCTTCCCATGACAACTTCGAGAGGACTTCAAGGTATGATTCGCGGACAACATGATTATAGCGGACTAAATCGTCTACTTGCATAAAAATGGATTACACTAATTTGCTTTTTAAAATTTTGCTGGACTGCAACCCTCATATGATACGTGTGCCAATAAACCTTCATGCCAGACGATAAAACCAGCGGCACGATCGAGTTCCGCAAAACCTTCACCATAATCGGCAACCTTGCTCTCGCAGCATGGATTGCTCTTGACACTGTGGCTTTTCTGCTAATTAACGTGTTGGTTGGAGCAGTATTCCTTTTGGCTGCGCTCATTGCCGTCTATGGGGTGCTCAAATTCCTGGGGTGCCTACGACCCTGCTACAACTGCAAAAAATGCACCTTCGGCATGGGTAGACTTGCTGCTCTCTATTTTGGCAAACGTAGCCTTAAAGACTATAAACACACTTACCATTTGCCCACAGCTATTTTCTTCTATATGCTGGTAGGTCCTTTTCCGGCGGTGTTTGCCCTCTTTTCAACATTTCAGGCTTTTACTATTCTAAAAGTCACGGTTTCGATTGTACTTGTATTGCTGGTAATCTACAGTGGCTTAACATGGCAAACGACAAAGCCTAAGAGCTAGCCATTGTTTGACTTATCCTTATAATTATGAATTCTGCTGGTTTTGTTACTGCCACACCGATAAGCACATTTAATTGCCCGTTGTCAATGTCGTTTTGAGTCATCGTGGTCCGATCGCATTTTACAAAGTAGGCTTCTTGCTGCTTAGCGCCCAATAACATGCCTGTCCTCCATGTTTGGTTGAGGAAATTCTCGATTGCTGTTTTAACTTTCATCCATGTTGCTTCATTGTTTAATTCAAAAGTTGCCCAGGCTGTTCCTTTGGCTATTGATTGTTCAAGGTAAATTAGCAACCTGCGTACAGTAACGTATTTCGTTTCAGGTGAGTTGGATAGGGTTCGGGCACCCCACACACGTATGCCCCTACCCACAAAATTGTTGATGCAGTTAATACCTTGCGGGTTGAGCATATCTTGTTGGCGTTGATTAACTGCAAATTCTAAGTCCGCTGCTCCTTGTACTATTTGGTTGGTAGGTGCCTTGTGAATTCCCTGTTCAATATCCACACGTGCGTAGATTCCGGCAACATGTCCACCTGGCGGAACCAAACACATCTGTCCTGTTCCAGTTTGCTTCACGTAAATCCATGGGTAATACAATGCGGCAAACGAAGACTCATGAGGTTTGGTTACACCGGATGGGTCCTGTCCTTTGAGTGAATCAAAAATAGCAAATCTATTTCGTAGCCGTTCACAATGATCTATTAATGCATCATCTAAACCCGCCACGGCTTGAGCGTTAGGCGAATAAACAATTGAAATCTCCTCGAACTTTTCCAATTCAGCGAGAGCAGATGGATAATCCGAATTGGTGACCTTGCATAGGTAGCATCGTTTCCCACCGTTTAAGAAAAAGCCTTCAACTGCATAAGGCAGATATTTGTCTGCACCGAAGTAGCCGCCGAACAATGTCTGATATTCAAGCCAACTGGTGATTAGCGTTGGTGTAGTTGCGCCCATTTTGGTTTCCCCTAAAAAGGCCGCGGTGCTTGTGCTTACGCCTTCAATTGACTGCGGCTGGATTCTAATGTTTTGGACGAAAACGCCTGGTTTTATGGGTAAGCGGCTCATGGAATGAATTATGGTGGTGGGCGTTTTTGAGCGTATTGGTATCTGCGAGGTTTTCCAATTCGCGTTAGAATATTATCCTTGACTAAATCAACGAGGGCGTGGGCCACGGCGGTGCGGTCGTAATGGAAGCCTTTGCGTGCGAGTTCGCTATGAACGTCATCTAAGCCTCGAGGTTCACTAAACCATTTTTCTTCCCAGAGTTTTTGGATTACTCCTCGGCAGGTTTCGGCGCGAGGTAGTGGGGCTTGGCGTTCTGTCGGTTGGACTAGGTTGATGTTTTTTGAGTGTTCGGTGACGGTGGAAAGTATTTGGTTTACGGCGGTTTGGATTTGGTCGGGTTGGGCTTCGATTTCGAATTCTATGTCGCCGATTTTCATTTTTACGCGTATCGGTGGGTTTTGCGGGTTTTGTGTCAACTCTTCACCTATTGTATATTGTATTGTGCAAGATGTACATGCACAATACTTAAATATTTCACCAATAAAGATATTGAATATTGGTGAATCAACGTGATTGAACAATATACAATTACTAACAAATATAACTTTCCACAACCAACCATCGATTCCCTTCTTCCCCAACGCTTCTTCGAACAAAGCCTAAACACCCTCAAACAAATCCACCCCCAAACCCTTCGACTAAACCAGCAAATCCAACAACTAACAACAACCGAGCAATACCCACGCAACCTCCAATTAAAAACAACCCCAATCACGCTAAAACCAGACCACCAAGAAACCCTAGTTGCCGCCGTGGACACCTCAACCATAAAGATCGGCGAAACCCAAACCGGCATCATTGTCGCCGTAAGGGGCGTAACAACCTGGAAACAAAATGGCGCCTACAAGTACACTCGAATAGGGCCATTTATTTTTCACATAACTGAAGAAAACAAAAACCAACTCTGCAACACACTTGAACACGCATACTTCAGTACCGCCTACACCAGCAATCACCAATCCGCCCCAAACATTATGCAGATGCCCACGCGCCTCGCCAACCTGCTGGAGCGATGGCTGCAAACAATGCTTGCCAAAACTGTAAACAACGGTGTTCTTCTCTTCGACGGATCACTAACCGCTGGTACCCTTGAAACCCCCGTGCAGCGCTTGAAGGAAATCCTTAGTTACGCAAGAAGAAACCAAAGCACGGTTTTGGCATTTTCCAAAGCTACTACTCTGCGGGCTAATGGCTTGTTGATAACTGAGCAACTTCCAAACCGCGACCCACCTTATTTGCTTGAGACTGCAGGTTTGCATTCGAAGCTACCTATGATGCTACTTGGAGACGTTTATGTGGCGCGGCTCAACAAAGCAAACTTGGCATTCCGGCTTGACGTTGACAAGGAAACGCCTGTTGAACAGCGGCTGGATGCCATCCAAAAACTCTTGGGCAACGACCTCTATACCCAAAGCTACCCTGAGACGCTGAGACTCTCACATATCCTTTGTACCTTCACCGCCAACGAAGTCTTAGCCATTAAACACTTCATAACCCGCAAACATGGCATCCAAATTGTCAACCGACCCGACATGCACAGAATCCTCTTTGGCTCCTACGGCTTCAAAGGAGAAAACTACTCATGAAGCTCTACAGAAAAGAAGGTAATGTGCTTCAAATCATTAGTTTCCCAATGGAGAGCGCAGAAAAAGGCGATTATCTTTTCGTTGAAGACGCAGATGCAGCTAAAGCTTTAATTGCACAAGTTATCGACGTCCAATTTGCCGCTGTCCCTGGCGTTCTAGAGGAGCTTTTGCGTACTTTGCCCGATGGAGGCGAACCTTTGCAGGGCGAAGACATCGACCCCATGGAGATTGCCCCCCACATCACCTACATCCAAGATGCAAGTCTGCTAATCTGCAAGATTCGAGCAACTTTGGAAAATGAAATGTTGAGTCCAAGCAGCAGCTGGTTGCCATCTCGCTCGCAATCTACCATCAAAAAACTATCCATCCCCACGCTAATGAAACTCGCAAAAGTCGACGGCAAATTGCCCATAACTTTGGGAGGAACCAAAGACTCCTCGCTCTTAACCATCGACGCCTCCTCCATCGACGGAACGCTTAACATCATTACTGGCAAGAAGGGTTGCGGTAAATCGCATCTCTCCAAACTCCTAATGGTAAATCTCATAGGCTACAAAGCAACCGTCGTTATTTTCGATCTCAACGGCGAATACAGTAGCCTCGGTATGACCAACGATGGCAAACGCAACATGTACTACGACAAAATCCACACCCTTACGCCTAGCCAGAACTTCAAAGTGGCACTTGAGCAGTTGCCCTTAAACACAGTCATGGGCATACTTGTAAATGCGCTTCATTTGCCGGGTACCTCAGCGCGTGAATTTAGGCGACTATGGAAGATGCTCAAAGAACAGGGCAAGTTGAATATGCAGAATTTGGGTGAGGCGATTCGCGATTTGAACTGTAACCAGCATGTTCGGGATGCGTTGGCTTCTCGTTTTCACTCGTTTGCTAACTCGGGTTTTTTCACAGACTGCCTTGGCGAGGCAAAGCTGCTTGATGAGAGCATCTTCAAAGCTAAAGACGCGGGCGGCGCCATCGTGGTCAACCTTAAAAACACAAGCAACATCGACCGCCAAATCGTAGTCGAATATGTCTTAGGAAAACTCGTTGATTCCCTCTCCAATTGGAAACTTAAAGCCACATTCCTCTTCGCCGAAGAAGCTCATCTCTACCTGCGAGAAACCTACTGGGATGACATCGTCACCCGAATGCGCCACTACGGCCTATTCACTACCTTCATAACCAACCAGCCCGACACCATCCAAGAAACCATCTACCGACAAGCCGACAACATATTCCTCTTTAATTTCACAAACGAACACGACTTGGACGTGGTTTCAAGGGCTGCCCGAGTTGACGCCGAGACGGTTCGGTCAATAGCCCGTGACTTGCCACCACACCACTGCTTAACCTTGGGCAAAGTTGTCAGGGATTTCCCCATAGTTGCCAAAGTGAGAGCCTTAGACATTAAAACACTTGGAGAAACACGCCTGTTCTTTAGCGATAAGAATTAGCTTGGTCCAATTTTTCCCTGTTATTTTTGAAGAAGAGTCGAAAAGAAGTAGTCAAGTTGTAGCTTTCTACTTCATCGAACGGTACCCAACGCAATTCTGCGGCATCGCTAGCAGCCTGAATGTTTCCTGCAATAACCTGCACTAGATAGTCGATGATGACATAGTGGTATTTTACTTTGCCATGCTCATCTAAATCGACATTATCCACTACACCAATCAGGCTTGGGTTGTCAACCTGGAGGCAGACTTCTTCTTCGGTCTCGCGGATAACTGCTGCCTCAAGGCTTTCACCCAATTCAACTAAGCCACCTGGGATTGTCCATTTACCCTTACTGGGTTCGTTGCCGCGTTTTATCAGCACTATCTTGCCATCTTGGATTATGACTGCGCCGATGCCTACGATGGGTTGGTCAGGGTATAAGCGTTTCATGAAGAAACCTCATGGTAAAATGATTTATCTGTGTCTTAAAGCTTATACTGGTAATTTTATAAAAAGGAAAAAACAAGAGAAATTTTGAGATGCAAGCGTTTATTGAAATGGTATGAAAAGCCTTTTGCTCAAAATTTTTGTTAATTGCAGTGGGCATGTTTTTTGTCGGAACTTCTCGAGACCTCTTACAAGGCTGATGCAAAGCCTGAATGATGAAAGCAACGCAAAACGTGTCCTGAAGTATTTCTGGCGCAGCAACCATGTTTTCTTCTATCAGACTGTTTTAAAGAAATGCTAGTTATGGCGCCTTTAATGTTCCAATGGTTAGGAGCAAAAGTTTTTTCAAAGAAAAAGGGTTTGTAGTGCCCTTACTCGTATCTTAGGGCTTCTACTGGTTTGAGTTTTGATGCACGCCAAGCTGGGTAGAGTGCGAAGATTACGCTGACGCCTACGCCGAAAGCTAAAGCGCCGACTAGTACTTCGGGTGTTAGAAGTGGTGTGATTTTGAATCCTCCGCCTGCGCCGAATATTCCTGAACCAAGGACTGTGGCCGTGATGTTTGCTAATATCCAGCCTGAGATTATTCCGATGACCGCCCCCATTAAACCGATTATTATCGATTCACCAAGGAAGATTGTCAGTACAGTTCTGCTTTTCATGCCTAAAGCTTTGAGGATGCCGATTTCACGTGTGCGCTCGATTAAGGATACTATCATGATGTTCATTATGCCAATGCCTGCAACCAGAAGTGAGATAGCTGCGATTCCTCCTAAGAACAACTGCAGGATGCTGAAGATGTTTGTGAGTAAGCTAAGCACTGCGGTTGCAGATACGACGGATACTTGGTTGCTGAAATGGTCAGTTATAGCTTTGGAAACGTTGGTTACAGTTGCATTGTCACTGTTCTTGAGTTGGACAATTATCATATCGCATTGCTGTGTTCCAAAGAAGCTCTCGGCTTTGTCAATGGGAATGTACACACCTGTGTCTGATGGTCCGCCAATGCCGAAACCGCCGATTTTTCCAAGCACACCTGAGACGTCAGCGCTGTATGTTTCGTTTACTGGGGGTAGAACCGTTGCGTTTGTCCATGTTACGTTGATGGTGTCGCCTGCGCCAAAGAAGATTGTGCCGTTTTGTCCAGGCTGGTTTACTCGTGTACCCACGACGACTTGGTTGTCAGATGGGTTGGTTGGAATGGTTCCGCTTGCAGCAGTGAAGGTTGTGCTGTAGATTTGAGAGTACGAATTGAAGTTCACGCCGTAGATAGTTACTGAACGGTTAAGATTATCGGTTTGAACATAGCCTGAACGACTCATTATGGCAATTGAACTTACAATATCCGGCGATAAAGCATCGATTTCATTCGTATAGTTCACGTAAAGTTTAAACCCTGAATTATCGGTCGTTCCTCCGCCGAATGTACCACCGCCTCCTCCTCCAAATCCTCCCTCCGCCAGTACCGCCTCCTCCGCCCAAAGCTCCGCCGCTTCCAGGACTTACGATGAGTGTGTTGGCGGATAGACCTTGGTTAAGTTGACCGGTTAAGGTTGCTTGCAAGCCTTGAGTGATCGAGAGCAGTGCAACGATGGCTGCGATGCCGATGATGACGCCCAAAGTAGTTAGCGCTGCTCTAAGCTTGCGGAGTCTAATGGCACTAAATGAGTAACCAAAAATATCAGTTATCTTCATTTTAGTTTTCCACCTGCGTTATGATCTCTCCATCAAACATCTTCACGGTTCGTTTTGCTTCATGTGCCAGTTTCTCGTCATGTGTAACCATGATTATGCTAACTTTGTTTTCCGTGTTTAATTTTTCAATTAATGTTAACACTTCACTTGCAGTCTTGGAGTCAACGTTTCCAGTGGGTTCATCTAACAAAAGGAACTTTGGGTTGTTTGCCAAAGCTCGTGCAATAGCGACTCGTTGTTGCTGTCCTCCACTTAGCTCGGCGGGTTTATGGTTAATTCTGTCTTTTAACCCAACAGTTCCAAGAAGATCTATTGCACGTTTCCTTCGCTCACCTTTGCTTGTATTGGCTATAGACATTGCTAATTCGACATTGTCTCGTGCGGTCAATCTTGGGATTAAATTAAAGAATTGAAATACGAATCCAATCTTAAGCCTGATTTCCGCAAGTTGATTATCGTTAAGTTTAGAGATGTCTACGCCGTCGATTAAAAGAGTACCTGCAGTGGGTTTGTCCAATGCGCCAATCAAGTTTAACATCGTTGATTTGCCGCTGCCAGAAGGACCAAGGATTGAAACGAAGTCTCCTGCTTCAACCTTCAGGTTTACACCCCGAAGGGCTTCAACTGGGACTTTTCCCAGCATATAAGTTTTTTTAACATCTATCGCTTCTACGACAGGAATTGTTTTTGTTGACATTTTTTATTCGCGCTTCTATTTCACTTGAATTTTTCCTTTATTTAAAGACTAGTTATATCTTGAAAAAACAAAGTAAGCAATAGGGCGAGTTTTGTCTTACTTGTTAAAGTATCTCCATAAGAGTACTAAAACATATTGCAGCTACTACAAATGCGAAAAGATCGACTGACTGATCCTATCATTTGTTAAAGAATTGATTCTTTCCTATGAAGAGGAAGGGTTCTGCCCTTAGAGGTAACTAGTCTAGCTTATGATTGTGCCAACGTTCTCGCCCGAAATAGCCGCCAAAATGTTTTCAGGTTTAAAACCGTTCACAACGATGAGTTTGAGTTTTTTGCGTTTGAGAACTTTAATGGCTTCGGGGTCAATAATTTGGTGAATACCCGCCTTATGCTCGCTGTGCTCAAAGACCGCAGCCAATTCCTCAAGCGATAAACGGTCAAGCTTCACTGCATTAGGGTGTTTTCTTGGGTCTTTATCATAAACGCCGTTTTGGTCCGTGCCCTTAACCATCAACTCTGCATTAACACGTTCAGCAACCAACGTTGCAACTGCGTCAGTGGTGATTCCAGGCTTCAAACCGCCCATAACAACAATTTTTCCTTCACCAAGACATTGCGCTGCTTCATCAAGCGTTACTGCTACTTTGTTGCAGCCTGCGTCGCCAATTTTTTTGAGGAAAAGCTGAGCAAATAGCCTTGAGCAAGAAATGGCAATTTCATCCTGCGCTGTCATGTCCAGATGCAGACTGCGGGCTATTCCAATGAATTCTCGGGCCAATGCTCCACCGCCTAAGACCACAACAACCTCGTGACCCTGCCGTTTTACAATTTGGATCATGTCGGCGTATTTGCTAATTAATTCGGTGTTTACTGGTGATGCAACTACGGAACCGCCAATTCGGATTACCAAACGCATACTCAATCTTCCTTGTTGGCTAACAATGCATTCAGGAGTTAAAAATCTTTAATATTCCCAGAAGGCCAATTAAAATCATAGATTCAAGGAATCATATCTGATGCCCTTTACCAAAACGTTTACTATACAAGCTTTGGCTCCATTCAACTTTGATTTAACGCTCAAATATTCTCCAACGGAGACCCAGAGATTCGTACCTACACAAACGGTGTGTTCCATCAAGTACTGAAAATTAACGGCAACCTTGTGTTAATCAAAGTTAGTTCTTCTGGAACAGTTGAAAAACCAGAATTATCAGTGATGCTAAATTCAAACATCGTGCTAACAATGCAGGACAAGAAGGCTGCCGAGAAAATAGTTGAGTTTATCTTCAATTTGGGTTTCGACCTCACCTCTTTCTACCGAGAAGTTAAAAAAGATCAGGCTATGCATCAGATAAGCCTGCAACTTTACGGATTAAAAAACCCAACAACGCCAACGGTCTTTGAATCTCTAATTGACTCGATTGTGGAGCAGCAAATCTCCTTCAAAGTCGCTATCACAATCGAGCATCGGCTAGCAAAAAAATTCGGCGAGCACTTAGAAATATGTGGTAAAAGTTTTTTTGCGTTCCCAACAGCGCAGAATATTGCAGCTGCAAGTATAAGCGAGGTCCAACAGGTCGGACTGAGCATGCGCAAAGCCGAGTACATCTTGAATGTTGCAAAGTTGATTGTGGACTGCAAGTTGGATCCTGAAAGACTAAAAATCAATCCAGCCACTGAGCGCATAATCGCCGAACTCGATGAGATACGTGGCATTGGTGTTTGGACTGCTGAATTTACAATGCTAAGGGGCATGCAGAAGCTGAATGCTTTCCCAGCGTACGATTTTGGCATAAGACGCGTGATTTCAAAGTATTATTGCGGCGGTAAATAAATCAAGGCGGCTGAGGCACGCGAAGTCGCTAAATTATGGGGCAGCTGGAAAGGGTTAGCGGCTTTCTACTTGATAATCGCGGAAGGCAAGGGCATCACGGTTTAGCTTGTTAAGCGTTTCTTCATGAGGTTAATGCTTAAGACAAAGAAGAACACGGCCACTGCAATTACCCAAACTAAACTGATAGCGATTAACACTGCAGGACTCAGACCCAAGATTGACTCAAGATGACCCGTGACAAGTCCTCTGGTTAGGTTAACGATATGGGTTAAGGGCAAAACAGCCATCGCGATTCCCTGTGCCGCGGTTGGCAAGGATGTTAAAGGAAAGAATGTTCCGCACAAAAAGAACATTGGCGTCAGGAATAGGAATGATGGAAAATTGAAGAAGTCTATGTTTGGCGCTATCGAAGTGAAGCACATTGCCATGGAAGCAAACATTAAGCCGCCAAAGAAGGCAAGCGGAATAACCAACAGGAACAAGGGGCTTGAAATCAAGCCGAAGGCTGCAACCACAGCAAGCACGATGGTTGTGTTAAACGTTGCTCGCGTTGCTCCCCAAAGCAGTTCTCCCGCAACGACTTCTTCAACGCTGACGGGGGTAGCGACTATAGCGTCGAAGGTTTTTTGGAAGTACATACGTACAAACGAGGCGAAAGTGCATTCAAAGAATGAGCCGTTCATTACTGAAATTGCGACGAGCGCTGGGGCAATAAATCCTATGTATGATTGACCTTGGATGCTAGGGATGAAACCGCCAAGTCCAAAGCCGAAAGCCAACAAGTACAAAATTGGCTCCAGAAGTGACGGCAGAAAGTTGACTTTTATGGTTTTAGTGAAAACGTCGAAGTTGCGGTGCCAAACCTTCCAAACCCTGTAAGTCAACCTTGGAATGGCGAAGCGAGCTGGAGACTTGCGAATGTTAGGGTTGCTCATTCTTCCCTCAACCCTCTTCCAGTCAATTTTAAGAAAACGTCCTCGATGTTGGCTTTGCGAAGTGTGACATTCTGCATGGGGTGTTCTTTTAGGAAGCCTTCGAAGACTCCGTGGGGTTTATCAGTGAAGATTTGAATGCGGTCGCCGAGCCGCTCAAATCGTGCCTCTGGAAAAGCCTCTTTCAACACGGATTCAAGTTTCTCATCGTAGTCCAATTCCAACACATCCTCGCCTATGTGCTTCTTCACAAGCTCAACTGGAGTGCCTTCCTCGATGATTTTACCCTTGTCCACGATTAAGATTCTATCACAGAGCACTTCGGCTTCATCCATGTAATGCGTCGTCAAAATTATTGTGACTTGTTTCTTTTTTAAATGACGCACTTCATCCCACACAAGGTGCCTTGCCTGAGGATCCAAACCCGTAGTAGGCTCGTCTAAAAGCAAAATCTGAGGCTGATTCAAAAGTGCCCTAGCAAAAATCAACCTGCGCTTCATCCCCGTTGACAGCGCCATTATGGGAACTTCCCTCTTTTCTTCCAACTGGAAAAACTTCAACTGTTCATCGGCTCGTTTTAAGGCTTCGTCTTTAGGGATGTCGAAGTAACGGGCATATACCGTCAGGTTCTTGATAACTGTGAAGTCTGGATCGAGGTTGTCTTCCTGCGGTGCTACGCCAACTATGCTTTTTATTTCTCGGCACTGGTTGTGAACGCTGAACCCCGCAACATTTAGTTCTCCGTCGGTCGGTGGCAGGAAACAGTACATCATCCGCACGGTTGTGGTTTTTCCCGCGCCGTTGGGTCCAAGAAAACCGACGCACTCGCCCTTGAACACTTTGAAGTCTATGTTGTCAACTGCCATAAAATCGCCGAATTTCTTGGTTAAGCCTTTAGCTTCTATGACAACTTCACTAGAACCCATAAGTAATCACACATAGATTTGTGGTCGCCAACTTAAAACTAACTATGAGGGTTTGCCTGAAATGTACTGGCAATAACCATAACTTATGGGTCCTTGCTTGGTTGTTTCACAAGGGAACTCAGTGCATTCAAAGCAGAGCTTCACACCTTTGGTGTATGCACAATTGCAGATTTTACAGAACTTGTTCTCTCTGGCGACGCAGCCATCGCTTCCGTTTGGGCAATTTCCGCTTTGCATTTTGGGGCATTTTTCGCACGCAATTCCGCAAACACCAATTCTCATTTTAATCATCTTGACTGTTGAAAAAATGTAGCTTCTCTCATATAAAGGCAGACCGGTTAACCTGCTGTGCCATACCCGCTGACTCTCACAACGGCATCAGTTGAGCTTGAGCTTGATTTGGCATCTACCAAAATGGACCAAACTATATTCTGTGATGGAAAAAGTCGCATCATATCATCATCTGATAACCATACCGAACTGCTATTGTAGAAGGTTCGGATTACGGGGTCAGAGATTACATTGTCTATAAACTCGATGCGTACTCTAACGGTCACGGTTTCGCTGTTGCTAAAGCTCCCGTCTACCTCAATTTTTGGTTTGAAGGAGAAGATTGTGAGAGGACGAGTTTGAATGGTTTCGTTCATACCGTACTGGTTGTTGGCGCCAACGGGAATGTTAATGTCTTCACGTTTAAACAGGGTTCCATCGGCAGATAACCATATTCCTTGGAAATCGTGGACTTTCGCAGTCCAGTTCCCCAAGAAACTCACGCCGCTGAAGGTTGGAGCTGGATTACAGTTGTCGCCAATATCCATGCCGAACAAGTAAATTGGGTCAGAGGAAAATGACTCAAATACTACTCCAAATAGTAACGTCTGGTACATCGAGCCATCTACATAGAGCCCTGTTTGGTTTGCTCTGCCAGTTTCTCCAATCCAAAACCGTACATCCTGAATTTGGCTATCAGATAGCTCGGCCAATTTTTCGACTTTTATGCCGACGGAGAGGTCCCTAAGCTTGAAGGAGCATCTTTCGATTATTGTGCTGGCGTATGAGCCTGTAGCATTAATTGGATTAGTTTGTGAATCTGTGTTTTGGGCAAAATTGAAAACTGGGGTTCGGAAGGCTATGCCTTCGGTGGCGTTGATGAATTGGCACCCCTCGACTTTGTTATATTCACTCCAAGTGTTTGTGTTAACGAACTCGATGCCTGTGGATGTGTTTTCAAAAACTATGTTTTGGATGGTGGTGTCAAAGGAGTTTTCAACTCTGATTGTGGCGTTGATTAATGTTAGACCTGAGATGAACGCGTTTTGTGAGGTTGTATAGTTGTCACCATAGATGACAATTTTCTTGCCGTTGCCAACTATGGTGGCATCGTCGTTTCCGACGATTTTGGCATTCATTTTATTTGAAATTACAACATCGTCAGTTAAAACGTAGGTTCCAGCGTTGAGGTAAACTGATTTGCCCACTGTTAAAGCTGAATTTATTGCCGCTGACGCACTTTTAGTTTGCTCTGCGACGTAGCCAGTTAACATGTTTCTTAATTTGTAGTTGCCGCCGTCTTTAGAGAGCACATAATCATAGTTGATTGCGTTTGTGCTCATGGATGATTGGGTTCCTACAAAAATTAGGTAGGTGTTGAATGCTGACAAGACAAGCAACGCTGAAAGAAGAATGACGATGGCGCGTTTGGAGAGAATTCTTTTTAGGGCATCATTCATTTTGGGGGGCTCGGCGGTTTTAAAGTACATGTAAGAGGTATTGTTAATTAAATTTATTGATAAACAGCTTCACAATAAAATAAAAGCGTTTATTTGAGGAACTTTGTGTCTTTGGTGAAGCTATGAGGGAAAACTTGTTGACTGTCGTTTAAATAATACTTGATTATATATTTGTTACAGGAAAGCGCTTTTTCTGAGGATCAAATATGAAGAGAACCATCTGTTTGTTCTTGGTAACCGTTCTTTTAAGTTCGATATTTGCAGTCACAACCATTCAAGGGGTGTTCTCACAAACTCCCACCCAGTTAGACCCTAACGCAATCCCCAAGTGGGTCAACCAACTTACCACAGGCTCCACTAGTCTACGCAGCAAACAACATTACTGACAGCTCTGGCAAACTAATTCGCCAAGAATACGTTGTTAACATAAAACAATTCCAGCAACAACTCTTGCCAACTATCGATTCTAACGGAAATCCTACTGGATTTGGGTCAAGTACAGTCTGGGGGTTTGAAGGGGAAGCTAAAGATTCAGTGACTGGCGAAAGCTTGGGTTTAGTTCATAGCACTCCAGGAAGCAGCTTTGAAGCTATCAGAGGCATTCCGGTTCAAGTTAAATGGGTAAATGACCTTGTGGATGCTTCTGGAAACCCCCTGCCGAACCTATTTGCCGTCGACCCAACATTTGATTGGGCAAATCCCAATGGCATCCAGACACCTGACCCTAATTCGGTGCCTCCAGGTAGTTATCCGCAGGCTCAAAGCCCAGTTCCCATCTCAATACATCTCCATGGAGGAGAAACCCCGTCGACTTCAGATGGAAATCCAGACGCATGGTGGACCTCAAATGGACTACATGGACCAGCCTACAATACCGAGGTGCCCACGGAAAATAATTCAGCAGTTTTTATTTACCCCAATGAACAGCAAGCCACGACACTGTGGTACCATGATCACGCTATGGGCATTACCCGTCTAACTGTAATGTCGGGGCTTGCAGGGTTCTATCTCCTTCGAAACCCCAATGACCCGGTCGCGCCGTCGCTGCCCAATGGTGAGTTTGAAGTTCCCCTCGCCATTCAGGACAGGAACTTTCTATCCGACGGGTCTCTCTTCTACTCCAGCCAAGGCACAGACTCTTCTGTCCATCCATATTGGAACCCCACATTCATGGGCAACACCATCATGGTTAACGGAATGGTTTGGCCAAACATGGAAGTTAAACAGGGACAGTACCGCCTAAGAATTCTAGATGGGTCAAACAGTCGCTTCTACACATTGCGTTTTTCGAACGGTATGACATTTACCCAAATAGGAAGTGACGGTGGATACCTAAAAGCGCCAGAATCACTGACTTCTCTGGTCATCTCGCCAGCCGAGCGAGTGGACCTGCTGGTAGATTTTTCAAATATACCGGCTGGCCAGAAAATAGTACTACAAAACTCAGACCCAACTTTAACCGCAAACGAAAAACAGAACGTCGGTCAAATAATGCAGTTCACGATCGGCAACACAAAAGGTGATTCTCCGCAGAATTTGCCTTCAGAATTGAATCCCACGCTGAATGGGGAATTCCCAAATTTGCCTTCTCCCTCAAAGACAAGGACTTTGACATTAGTTGAGCAGGGAACTGCCCCAAACACGGTAGCGATGCTGCTCGATGGATTGCCCTATGAAGCACCAGCCACCGAGAAGCCCCAAGTTGGAGCCACCGAGGATTGGGTCGTAGTTAACCCAACCATGAATTCGCACCCGATTCATCTACATCTGGTACAGTTCCAGCTGGTTGAGCGTCAAACCATAGCTTCAACCCAGTACATGTATGATTGGGAAACTCTAAACGGTAAACTCCCCCTAAATCATACCGCTAAAAATTTAAATCTAAATTGGTATCTGGAAGGACAACCTGTCAAGCCCACACCCAATGAGCAATGCTGGAAGGATACAATCCAAGCCGACGCAGGAATGGTTACAGTGATTAGGGTAAGATTTGCACCGCAGGACGGATCCAATTACGAGTTTGACCCAACAAGCGGGCCAGGATACGTTTGGCACTGCCACATTCTTGAACATGAAGACAACTCAATGATGCGTCCCCTCATAGTAGTAGGTTCTACTATTCAGATCCCGCTTCTACTAGCTGCCACCGCAATAACAGTGATTGTGGTTTTGGCTGGATTGGTTGTTTTCAGGTGGTACCGAAATAAAGTTGGCAAAAAATGATTTAAAAGAAATCGATAAAGGTATTCAACAAGTGGCTGCAAATAATTAAAGTTCAAGGTATTAGCTAAAAGGAATGTTCAACTTTAATCAACGTGTCAATCGTTTACCTTTATGTCTCTTTCATCTTGCCCTTTTTTAGGTCCTAAAAAAATAACGAGGTAGTTTTTGCCAAATACTGGCCTACCCCTTCACTTTTATTTAAAAGTAAAAAAAGAATCAGTTGCTTGTGAGACATACGCAGTCAATTAGTTTTTTGCAGGTGATGCATTCTTCAGGTGTTTGTTTTGGTCTTGGTTTCTTGGTATAGTAGTCTAGATTTTTTGGACAACCGTTTGACTTTAAAGGTATCTGCTGGGGGGTGTCTGCTAATTTTATGCATTCGAGTTCTTGTTTTTGTGTTTTAATTTCAGTAATTTGTTGTGAGACTTTGGGCTTTTGTTTTTGTGTTTTAGGTAAGGTTGTTTGCTTTATGGGTTCAGGTTGCTTTATGGATTCGGTTTCTTGTTTTTGAGTTTTAATTTCGAATATTTGTGGTGGAATTTTTTCATCTTTGTGGGGCAGAATTTGGTTGGTTAAGGGTAGTTGCTGGATTTTGTCTGCTAATTTTATGCATTCGGTTTCTTGTTTTTGTGTTTTAATTTCAGTTGTTGGCTGTGGCGTTTTTTCATCTTTATGGGGCAAAATTTGGGCTTTCTGGGTTTTAGAAATGTTCCTTCTATTGGAAAGGTAAAATGCATTGAGAGAGGGCAAAAAGTACAAAAGCACCATCAGACTCGCTGAGACAACAGCACCGGTAACATTAATAATATTTATTTGGTTTTTCATAAATAATCCATATGAGAACCACGTAAGTACCCATAGGAAAAGCATGTAGTATGTTTGTTTGCTGTAGAGAAGTTGTGTAAAGATGTTTTTAGATTCCAGCTTGGTTACACTCCACGGTTGATTGGGAGTCTATGAAGATTGTGAATTGTTCGCATCTTTGTTTTAGGTATGTAACTTCTGAGTTTAGTTTTTCTACTTTGCGTTTTCTTCTTTCGTATTCTTCTTTAGCTTTAATTTCCAGCTGGTTTAGTAAGGCTGTTAGGTGTTCTTTTTGTTCACTGAGACGGGCTTTGTCAACTTCTAGGCTTTGGAAAGAATTGAGGATATCTTCGTCTTTTGAATTGTTCTCTTTTTTTAGTGTTACATTTGACATATAGATCACTAACTGTTTTAGCACTATGAGAGGCTCTTTTTAAATAACTTATGAACTACAAATATGAATTTGGAAATTACTCTTTAGCCATAGTTTCTTTTAGCTCAAAACAACAACTATAATTGTTGTTGCGATGCAGCTGCGAAAACCCGGGTTTATTCTGTTTGGATTCTTGATGTGGAAAATGAAATTGAATTATTGTTTGATGCGGGGTTCTTTTTCTTGTTTTTTTGGCCGGTTACAACAATTGTGAATTCGGCGCCCATAACTAGGAGCACAAAAAAAGTATCTTGAAAACTCTGCCCCAGTCCAGGGATACCGGAAATAGTGGAATCAGTTTTAGACGGAGTAGGAATATGTTGAGGGTCTGCTACAGTGTATTGAGCATATAGGCTCATAATCGTTTTTCCTTGGTAACGCCACGATAAAACTGGAAACAAAGTCGAATTTTCGTCTTTGGTTTGTGAGGTCAAAGAGATGTGGTCGCTGTTGGTATCAAAATAGTATTTAGTATAATTGTCTGCATAATATCCTAACCAGTATATGGTGTTCTGAGAACCAGCGAAGTTCATTTTGAAATTGTACCATTCACCCGACGCCGACGTTATGTTCAAGGCATCGGTTTGCAGAAGAGGGTCTCCTACTTTGGGCATATTTGAATCAGGGTCATTTGGAAAGATTACTGCTTTGACTTGTGAGCCTTCTGGGATTCCGGTTAGGCGAATGCTGATTTGTGTGATGTTACCAGTATCGGGGGGTGTTGTGTAGTTGCAGAGGGTTATGGTTTTTGGAGCTGGCAGGCTTGATGTTTGGTTGCCTTTGGCTTCATACGCAAACTTGGATGTTGTGACTGGCGGAAGGGTAGGTTTGGGGACAGCTGTTGACTCTGACGTTGGAGCAGCCGTGGCGGCAAAGGTGCTTTCAATCATCATAGAAGCTGCCAAAGTGAGGCTCAATAGTAGCGAAGTGAGGAGTATGCCTTTCTTCATTTGTAACCTTTGTATCCTCATGTTTCTTTTGAATCCACCTTGAGACCTTAAATGTGAAAGATTGCGTTAGTCTACTAATTTTGCACTTGATTAGTATGTTTTATGAATTGCTAGTATGAATTGTCAGTCCAAATCTATTGGTCAATCTTGATAAGGTAGCAAATCATTAGTAATTGATACAATTATCAATTATGAATAAGAAATAATTGATAGGTAACTATTTTTTCTTTAAGTTCTTGCCTACAGCGAAAATGATTGTTTCAGCGCAGATAACTAGCAATACATAAACAGTGTCTTGCAGTGGCTCGATTGATTTGACTTGGGTTTCAGGTGCTGGTGGTGATGGGGTAGGGCTTGGTGTTTGGGTGTGTATTGCGGTTGGAGTTGGTGTTTGGGTGGGTGTTGCTGTTGGAGCAGCGATATGGCTGGGTGTTGCGGTTGGAGTTGGTGTCTGAGTGGGTGTTGCTGTGGCTCTTGGTGTTGGCCCGGGAGTAATATTTGGGTCAGGTAATGGTATTGGTGAATAACCTGAAATTACGCCCCATTGATTTGGTACGTCCGCGCTACTGTTTGGTGCCCACGATGCAAGTTCGCCAGTGGTTGCATCGTAAACTGCAACGCGCATTCCATTTGGTGGTAGAGGCGTTCGTAAAGTGCCCGCTATTTTCGAAGAATCAGAAAGTTCTAAAATCCAATGAGGTGCGCTGTTCCAAGTAGAAGGACTTATTGTGTTAGCCCATGTTAGTTCGCCTGCTTCAGGCAAAATTTCAGTCCAGCCTGCTCCATTTCCTTGATACAATTTTAGAGTGGTGTGTCCTTGAATTTCTATCTTGAAATCGCTAGATTGAGGCGCAGCACCCCCGCTATTGTCCTGATCAAGGCAGATTTGCCAGTAGTCACCAGTATCATTGGTGTTATCAGTGAAAATTTCAACAAGCCACTGCATGGAATACGATGTCATGTCAAAATTATATGTGAAGCTCGCGTTATTGGACATCGTAATCAGTGGTCCGTCGTTCCATTCATTAGCAGTAGTCCAGACTCCATCAACGGTGGCTAGTGCGATGCATTGGTACTCTGTCATCGAGTAAGTTGCATTGCCCGCCTTGGTTTGGGCAGTGGCTCCTAAGGCTAGGAAGATTATTATTGAACAAACGATTATGCGTTTGAATATTACTATTTTGTGGGTAACCAAAGTGTAGCATCTACTGCTTTTTTAATTTGGGTATTTAACAACAGCTTAGTATGGTGGATATTAGTGATTTATGAATTCATAATCAATATTGTAACAGAATATGCCTCTATGTTAAAGTCTTGGATTATTTGTTTTGAAGATTTGAAGTTTTGTTGAAGTTATAAATGCAGTCGAAGGTTTTCTATAACCCTGCTTTTTGAAAAACCTTTTGTTTGGGTTTTTGAGAAAATTTGCTCCCCATATTTTTTCTATTAATCGCTAAGGACCTGTCTTAGTCGGGACAATTTGGGACAAAAAAATACAAAAAGAGACGATTTGGGGCAACTCATAAGGCTGATTCAAAGCTTGAATACGAAAAGAACCCAAAACAAGCTCTGACGTAAATCTGGTGCAGCAACCATGTTTTCTTCTACCGGACTGTTGAAAAAAAATCTAGTTACGTCGCCGTTAATAGTTCGAGTTACGAGCAAAGAGTTATTTCATACCACTTCAATAAACGCATATATTATCAAATTTTTTTTAGGAAGCTGAACTGACTATGAAAGAAAAAGATTACTGTTGCTCCAAAGTAAAATTAAAATTTCATTATCTGGGCGTGGGGTATGCCTTCTATTTTTATTACTGCCTCAGGATGCACATATCCTTGGGCGATGGCTGTTTCCACGCAGTTTTTGCCAACAAGATTCACTATTGTTGAGTTGTTAATCAAGCCGACTGCTTCATCAACCGTTGCTTTTCGTCCATTGTAGAATTCATCTTTTATTTTGAAAACAATTTTCCCTTCCCGAAGCGTCCGGCCAAGCAAGTCGCAGTCGCAAATGGCTAAGAGTACGTTCTGCCCAATCTTTTTGATGTTAATGTAAACTTCCATTTTTTGCTATCTCAGAGTTGTTTAATAGATGATTTTGCTCCGCAAGCATTGCATACAAGAAAAGACAAGCGTTTTTCTTTTACTATTCTGGTGTCTGGACGTTTACAAACTGGACAACTTACATAACCCTCCAGGTACCTCTGAAGAAGTCGCTCGAAGCTGTCCCGCTGGAATTTGCCTTGGAATATTGCTCGTGTATCAGCGAATGTGGCGGCTGTTGCCATTTCTCGGGTTAGGAACTTTAAGATATGTTGTGGGTCACGGTCTAAGGCATCGGCTACTTCTTTGAAATTTGAAATTATAGTTCGCATGCCAACGGTGTTGACGAATAATCTGGGTAGCTCTAGGCGTTCAACTTTTTCGGACACTTGGGGCATTTGAGCGCAAGCTCGTTTTAGCAGTTCATCGTAGTTGAAGGTCATGTTTCCATCTCACCCAATGATGGTGATAGCACATATTTAAAATTATTACATAAAAAAACAACATTACTATGAGCTTTATTTATATGCAAACTAAACTAATATAAATTCGGAAAGCAAAGCTAAGGTAACAACTCTCAACTTAACATTACAGAGGCTAATGCGTGACAGAGAATCAAAAAAGCCAAGAAGGAAACATCAACCTCCAAATAGAAAAAATCAAGAAGCAAATTATAGAAGCAAACACCCAAATCAAAAAGTTTGTTGAGAAAAGAGACCAGTTACATGAGCAAGGAAGAAAGTCCCGTGAGGAAATTAGGCAAATAAAGTCTGAAAGAGACGCTTTGAACGAGAAAGTAAAGTTACTTAAGGAACAAAGAAACCTCGTCAGAGCCCAAGCAACACCAATAATTGAAGAAGTAAAGTCAATCGATGAAAAAATTGCTGAACTCAAAAAGAATGTTCCACGAGTTAGCCAACGTGAACTACAGGAAGAGCTCGATGCAATTGAATGGAAAATATCAACCACATCCATGGATATGAAAGAAGAAAAGCGGCTCGTTGGAGAAGTAAAAGAGCTTGAGCTTCAACTTAAGGGTTACAAGAAAATTGATAAAAAGAATCAAAAAATCAAGGAGTTAATTACTCAACGCAAAACCATTGACGCCCAAGCTGATGTTTTTCATCAAGAATTAACAGATTTAGCCAAGAAAAGCCAAGAATTGCATACCCGAATGATTGAGAAAGTTGCTGCTGTCAAAAAGGATCGGGCTGAAGCTGATAGCTTACATCAAGCATTTATCAAAGCCAAGGAGCAAAATTCTCTCTGGTATGAACAGATTAAGGCTTTAATGGATCAAAGCAGGGGCATTAGGGTTGTAAACCGGCAGTTTGACTTATCTAAACGAAAGGAAGAAGACGCTAAGAGACAGGCAGAACAGGCCAAATGGAGAGAGGAACAGGCCCAAAGAGCAGTTAAAGAAAAGGAGATTAAAGAGAAAATCGGTGCGGAAGCTAAAGAGAAGCTAAATCGGGGAGAAAAAGTGAACTGGGAAGAGTTCCAGTTGATGCTTGGCAACGGAGAAGATGATAATTCAGAAACACAAGCTTAAAGTTTAGTGCCTGTAATATTGAGATAGAGATTCGTGATGGCTAAGAAGGAAACGCACCTCCAGACGCAAAAGCGTATCCTAATTTTATGTGTTGACAGAGATGGCGATCTAGAAGTAAAATCAGGTATCAAAACGCCACTTCTGGGAAGAACCGCTAACCTTAATGGAGCAGTAGCCTTAGCTCTTAAGGATCCAGAAGAACCTGACGCAAACGCTATGTTTGAAGCCGTTCGGCTCTACGATCGATTACATGACGAGAAGCAACCTGAAGAAGTCTTTGAAGTGGCGACGATCTCAGGTTCGGACCTTGGTGGAGTTAGTGCTGACCGCAAGCTCGTCTCAGAACTAAACAACTTGCTTGAATCCTTTAGCGCAAATGAGGTTATTCTAGTTTCAGACGGCTACTCAGATGAAGCCGTTTTACCTTTGGTGGAGTCAAGAGTGCCAGTTTCATCGGTCAGGCGCATTGTAATAAAGCATAGTGAATCAATAGAGGAGACCGCGGCGGTTTTTACAAAGTACATCCGTCTGCTAGTGGAAAATCCTAGATATTCACGTATCGCTTTGGGATTACCTGGACTGTTGGTTTTCATATTCGGTGTACTTTGGGCAATAAACTATTTCATTCCTGGCGCCATTTTCTGGTACGGTATAGCCATCGTTATCGTTGTAGGCGGATTCTTACTTCTCAAGGGGTTTGGCGTTGACAAAGCAACCAAAGACTTCTATGCTTGGGCAAGAGACTACTCGCCACCTTCGTTGCCAATGCAGATTTCAAACTACACAGTCATAGCTGGAATACTTTGCATCGCTGTGAGCGTTTACCTCGGCATAGCAAACGTTAACATCAATGTGGCGCCTGCTGCCGATTTAGGGGGCTGGCTCAGCATAACTCCGAGATTAGCATACTACTTCATCACAGGAATCGTTGACCTTTTGGTAGTTGGCATAATCATAGTCCTCATAGGTAGAAGTGTCCGATTATATGTTGAGAGGGATTCAAAGTTGCTTAGGAACGTTGCTTTAGTTGTCTCTGTAGCTTGGACACGGTTTGTTCTAATTGGAACTGCGAATGTCATCATCCATTACTATAACAACACGTCTGCTGTTGTTGCCTTAAACGATTCCATCTTCCAAGGGTTCCTCTTCACCATTATCGTAGGAATCCTCATAGGGGTAGCCTCAGTTCTGCTCATATACATCGTTAACCGGTCAGCTAAGGACTTCTTTAAGAAACGCGGCGAAAAATCCGAAGAACTCTAATGCTTGTTTTGTTTTTGTCTAAATTAGAGGAAACTTTAATTGAACCTGTTATGGCTTTAGCTATGTGCATAGTAATATTGCAAGTGCAAAATCCTTCAGATATGAGAGGTTCAGTTAGTTGCTTCAGAGATTTCTTTCTGTAATCGGCGCCTACAAAGCTTACGAGAAATGGCTATGGCAACAAGTTAAAAACGGCATAAAACCTGAACATATAGCCATAATCCTAGATGGCAACAGACGATGGGCAAATGGAAAAGAACCAAACCCTCTGCTCATAAAGGATAAGTGGGGTCACGGAGACGGCGCCGATACAGTTGAACAACTCTTAGATTGGTGCCATATGATTGGCGTAAAATACGTTACCCTCTACACTTTTTCCACCGAGAACTTCGCTAGACACTCAGATGAAGTTACCCAGATTATGCAGATTGCCGAGGAGAGATTCCGAAAGCTCCTAAAAGATGAGCGTATTCATCGAGATAAAATACACATTAAAGTCATTGGCAGAACTAACATGTTGCCTAAAGAGCTTCAGGACACGATTGCAGAGCTTGAGAAAGCAACAGCGGATTATGATTGTTACTTCTGGAATTTTGCCTTCGCGTACGGTGGTAGAGCAGAAATCGTAGATGCAGCTAAAACCATCGCCAAGAAAGTACAAAACAATGAATTAGAGATTGACGACATCAACGAGAACACCTTCGAGAAGTACCTATACACATCACATATGACCAAGCAAGACCCAGACATGATAATTCGCACTTCAGGCGAAGAACGACTAAGCGGATTTCTACTTTGGCAAGCAGCCTACAGCGAATTGTTGTTTCTGATGTCTACTGGCCTGACTTCAGATTAATTGACCTTCTAAGGGCTATTCGAGTTTTCCAGCACCGCAAGCGTCGTTTTGGAGCATAGAATACGGGTTAAGAGCGTTTCTTAGCACTCACAATTGATATTACGTCTCGGTCTTTTAAGATGGCATCTTCGCCGATTCGTCTTTTGTCTCGGGCATCTAAGGCGTAGAGGAAGTTTTCACCGAGTTCACTGTGGATGATGTATGCGAATAGGTGGGCAGTGATTCCTTTTGGGACTAGGTATGTGTCGGGTAGGACGCGCCCGTTGTGGTCTGATAAGTGTTCTATGTCTTCGACTGGATAGACGGTTATCATGTCCAAAAGTTTAAAGTACGCAGTGTTTATGGCTTCTTGCACACCAGTGGAGCCATTGGTTTTAAGGATTTTTTCTTTCACTTGTTCAAGAGCCTTAATCTGACCAGCCGATAGCTTCTCAGAATGCGTTATTTTAAAGTCTTTATCGCCTGGTTTATAATCAATAAATTGCTTCTCCGCCGCTCGCCTCAGTACCAATTCAGCTTCTGCAGAGCATGGGATAACGATGTAATCGAGTTTTTTCATGCGTTCAACGTTTGCTTGGGCGGAAGGCAAATCGATCTTGTTGGCAACAATCAGCAAAGGTTTGGAAATACGGCGAAGGTTGTCAACGAAACGGTAAAAGTCTTCATCTGTCCAGGAAGCAGGTTTATCAAGGTTCAAGTTTGCTCTCCTGGCAGCCTCGCCTATACATTGACGTTTTATATTTAGACCCGTTAAGCGATCCTCAAGATGGTGTGCTATGCCTTTTTTGTCGGCTTCAGCTGTCCTTGCTATTTTAGACCAGTCTTTCTTGAGAATAGTCACCATCCACATGGTGATTTCCCGCTCCAGAAACTGCACATCTTCTAGGGGGTCATGTTCGCCGGGCTTGCAGGTTTTCCCTTCGCAGTCCGTTCCGCCAGAAGCATCTACGACATGAATAAGTGCATCCGCTCGCCGAATTTCGTCTAGGAATTGGTTCCCCAAGCCCCGTCCTTCCCAAGCGCCAGGAACGATGCCTGCTATATCGATTAGTTCGACTGGGACAAGCCTCACGCCGTCTAAGCAAAGTGAGTTTCGCGGATTATCTTTTACTTTGAAATCTTCATGTACGCAAGGGGTGCGTACGTAGCCGACTCCTCTGTTGGGCTTGATGGTTGTGAAAGGGTAATTGGCGATTTCCGCAGCTGCTAAGGTTGAGGCACTAAAAAAAGTTGATTTTCCCGTGTTTGGTTTTCCAACTACGCCAA
Organism: Candidatus Bathyarchaeota archaeon; assembly: GCA_963739495.1. Classification (GTDB taxonomy): domain Archaea; phylum Thermoproteota; class Bathyarchaeia; order Bathyarchaeales; family Bathycorpusculaceae; genus Bathycorpusculum. The sequence continues at coordinate 41,334 of CAVUAM010000021.1, forward strand.
GTAAACGTGAATACGATTTTTGCGTTGACAATTCATTTCCCTACCTGTATTGTTGCTGAGTGTAGAGCTATATTACTTGCGCTTGCAGAAACTGGAAAAACTGTTTGAATTGTTAAACCATATATTATTTATTAATATGTCATAAAGAATAAAAGAAAGAGACAACTGACATAAATCAGTTATCAATAACGTTTGATGCATACCGTTTGACAAAAAAGGGAACATGAATAATGAACCGAAAACAAGTGTTAAAGGAATCATTGGTGTTAGTTGTCTGTTCGTTGTTGACTTTCGCTTTCTTTGTACCGGGAAGTATTTCTGTTGAGCAGCAACCACCGGATAATTGGGTAGCACGCCCAATGTATATTTCTCCCTTTGCAGGTTCTTCCACTCCACAAGGTTACAATTTAACCCAAATAAGAACAGCCTACAATTTACCTTCTTCAGGCGGCGCTGGGGCTACAATTGCTATAATTGATGCTTACGATACTCCGAACATATTGAATGATTACTCTACTTTTTGCAACCAATTCGGGCTCCCAAACAATAGTACTGGCAATTTTATCGTTCATAAAATGCCCGGAAATATTGGAACAGATAGCGGTTGGGCTATGGAAACCTGTTTAGATGTCGAGTGGGCTCATGCAATCGCTCCAGACGCAAAAATATTGTTAGTGGAGGCTGTTTCGCCAAATATCAATGCTCTTCTTGCCGCTATCGATTATGCAACAAGCCAGCCCGGTGTAGTTGCAGTCTCCCTGAGTTGGGGCGGAGAAGAATTCCAGTGGGAAGACCACTATGATAGTCATTTTAATAAACAGAACATAACTTTTTTTGCCTCATCGGGTGACGATGGTACAGAGGTAATCTGGCCAGCCGTTTCAGCAAATGTTGTAAGTGTCGGTGGAACTACATTAAATCTTAACCCTGATGGAACGGTAGTTTCTGAAATAGCATGGGGCAACAGTAGCGGTGGAGTGAGCAACTATATATCTAGACCCGATTTCCAAACTAACTTTGGTCTCGACTACCCTAACCGGGCCGTTCCAGATGTTTCATATAATGGAAATGCTTCTACAGGGGTTGCCGTTTGTTATAATAATTCATGGTATAAGGTTGGTGGAACTAGCGCGGGAGCGCCACAATGGGCAGCGATTCACGCCCTCGGACTCTCGGCTACAAACAACAATCTGTATGAAAGAGCAAAATCAACTTATTCTTCTTATTTTCGAGATATCACTTCGGGGTTGAATTTTGTTAACTCCGCAACCACAGGGTACGATTTAGTTACCGGATTGGGTAGCCCTTTGACGAGTATTTTTGAACCTGAAGTTACAGTTTCCCCAACTTCTGGACCGCCAGCAGGTGCAATTACCATCAGCGGTATAGGGTGCACTCCGGGGGGTTCTGTAAACATCTCATACTTGAACCCAATTTCAAACGCTTGGATTCCAATTATTGATAATTTAACGACCGCTTCTTCAGATTTTACATACAATATGAACGCTCCTGACCTATTACAAAACAGTATCGCAGGCGACCATCAAGCCATTCAAGACCTAATTATTTTCCGCGTCCAAGACAACAGTAATAACCGTTCGTACAATTCGACTATTCCATACGCGGAGGGACGAAGAGGTTTGACTCAGATAGATAACACAACTGCAACAGGTCTGTTTGGGAATAATTCGAATTTGGCTTCAACAGTTTTTGTACAAAATGGTCAATCCATCGCCGTTTCAGGGAGTTGGTTTAGCCCTGGTACTTCATCTTTGCTGTGGGATGATACTATGATATTGGGCACAGTAGCAATAGATGGAGATGGTTTGTTTAATGCTAACATACAGTTGCCACCTACAACTGCCGGACGCCATCGACTCATAATAAACAACGGCGGCAATAATTTCTGCGTAAATTTGACTCGCTTACCAGAATTAGCTAACGATTACGTGGATGAATGGCATACCTCCGATTTTCCAATTAACTTGACCCCTGATTATAGCGTAAATGAAACTTACTACAGGATAAACGGTGGCCCAATCTTCAACGTTACCGTAAATGGCGAGCCAACCATAACATCTGAAGGCAGCGGAAATACACTTGAGTATTGGAGCACATGGGACGTTTATGGGGAAGGCATAAATGAAATTCCACACGTGACTTTAACTGGAATCAAATTAGACAAAACTGAGCCAGCAGGTTCTGTAACTACAAACACAATTACTGACACACCCACGATTATGCTTTCTTTATCCACCGTAGATAGTACCTCAGGAATCACTCAAATGCGTTTCTCAAACGACAATACTGTGTGGTCAAATTGGGAACCTTATGCAACATCAAAAACTTGGATTCTGCAAGGGGGCGACGGCCACAAAACTGTAAGTGTCCAATATATCGATAATGCAGGCTTAACATCAACTTATAGCGTCAATGTCACTCTTGAAACAACCCAACCTGCTTCAATGTCGACATTTATTTCAGCTACACCTTCATCAGCTACCCGACGTAACGCCTTCACCTACTCCAAGTCCTTTACTCGTCCCAACTGAAACACCAACATTTACCCCCTCGCCAAGCCCTGACCCCGCAATAGTTCCAGAAAACCCTCAGTTAGCCCTAATTTTAGTCGGGTTGATTACCATCTCCGTTGTGGCTTTGTTGGCACTAAAACGCAAATAACCCAAGTTGTCAAACACTTATCCTTCTTTGGCAATATTTAAAAAAAATTAGGATAGAAAAAACAAACTTGAATGTTATGCTTCCGGAGCGGGCACTACTACTGAAGGGTTTTCTAAACTCACCACCTCATCGCAAACGGTTTTTTTGCCTCGCATCGAAGAAAAAATAGCTGCTAAAATGCAGAGTGCCGCCCCAATTATGAAAGCTGTTGTTAGCGCACTCATGAAAGGTGATGCGATGGCGTTGGGAAAGAAGGTTTGTCCTTCAAGTACGGCTACTGTGTTTTGAGGTAGCGCTGCGATTACGGTTGGACCCATGGTTTGTAGCAGTGTTCCGATGGGATTGTAGCCAAGAAAAGCTGCGAACAGTGCTCCTGCAGCCGGGGTGTGACTGAACGCTGCTGCAATTTGTGGCGAGGCACCTGTGTTTGCCACTGCGGTTGAGAGCGCAGTTGGCAGTGTTGCGTTTAACGAGATGATGATTATTCCGAAGAAAATAGCTTGGCTAATGGTTTGCCCACAGTTTTGTAGGGTGGAGCGCATGCCTGAAGCGGCGCCTCGGTGTTCAGCTGGACACGAATTCATCACTGAAGCCATGTTAGGCGACATGAATATTCCGTTTCCGATGCCCATGACTAAGAGAATTATTGCAAAAGGAAGATATTCAAAGTTGGCCGGTAGAAGTGTGAAGGCTAAGAAGGCGATCGCAGTTATTACCATGCCTACAGTGGCTAGGATTCTTGCGCCATGTTTGTCAGATAACCAACCGCTTAAAGGACCAGTAATAGCGATGCCTATCGACATGGGGATCATAAATATCCCAGCCCAAAACGGGGCAGAATCGTAACTGTATCCTTGGAGAGGAAGCCAGATACCTTGTAGAAGCACCACAAGCATTATCATAACTCCGCCTCTAGACATGGCGCTCAGAAAAGTTGCGATGTTTCCTGCAGCGAAGGTTCTGTTCTTAAACAAGTCAAGTCTGAACATGGGGTCAGGTGCTCTGCGCTCGATTAATGGAAATGCTAATAGCAAACCGATGCCGGTGATTAACGAAGCGATTACCCAAGGGTTGCCCCAGCCCATTGGAGAGTTACCATACGGTGTTAACCCGTAAGTTATCGCTAGTAAAACTAGGGTTAAACCACCACCAAAACTGATATTTCCCCAGATGTCAAGTTTCTGTTTCTTTCTCTGAACGTGTTGTTCTTTTAATTTCCAATATGACCAAGCTGTACCAATTATACCGACTGGAACACTGACTAAGAAGACCAAGCGCCAATCATAGACCGCTAAAACGCCGCCTAAGATCAATCCAATTAATGAGCCTGCAAGAAAAGCCAGTTGGTTTATTCCTAAGGCTTTGCCGCGTTCGTTTTCAGGGAAAGCGTCGGTTATTATGGCTCCGCTGTTGGAAAAGAGGAATGCAGCGCCGACTCCTTGAATGATTCGGAACACTATCAGTTCGATGGCTCCCGCGTCGCCTGTGTTAGGTGTTAAAAATAGTAGGATTGAGCCGATTGTGAATATTAGAAAACCCAGATTGTAAAGTTTGACTCTACCGTAAATATCGGATAACCTGCCGAAAGTGACTAGTAGGGTGGCTGTTACGATGCTGTAGCCAAACATTACCCAGAGCAGATACTGAAATGACGTGAAGGGATTGATATTTATGCCTCTGAAAATTGAAGGCATCGCTATTAGAACTATGGTCATGTCGATTGAAGCCATCAGCATGCCAAGAGTCGTGTTAGAAAGTGCAACCCATTTATACTGTACCATAATTTTGGTCATCTAAGTGAAAGTTTTTTGGGCTAAAGGATGTATGGATTATAAAAAGATTGCTTCTGTCACAAACAATATTCAACGAATTCTTTGAATGCCTTGAAAGAGTTGCTTTTTCAAAGAATTAAGAAATAGTGTTAAGGGAACGTATTGGTTCCCAAATTGATCTTATTTGGTTCTTTCTTCGGTTTTTTGTTGCTCTGCGGCGGGTTTATTGTCGTCTAAGTCTTTGATTCGTTGCAAGCGTTTGATGGGGTTGTACCAGTTCCATCTGCCGAACGTTGACATCACCGCTGGCACAAGGTAAGTTCGTACCACGAGTGCATCAATTAAAATGCTAAAGGCGAAGGCAAAACCCATCTCTTTTAGCATCATGTTACTCGACAAGAGCAGGGTGCCCAATGAGCCGGCAAGGATTATGGCTGCGGCAGTGATGATTCCTCCTGTCTGTTGGATTGCGTGCACGATTGCATCGTTTAGGTGTTGACCTTTGGCGGCTTCTTCACGTACGCGAGTTAGGATAAAGATGTTATAATCCATACCTAAGCCTAGCAGTAGCACAAAGAGAATCAGCGGAGTAATGAACAGCAAGCCAAAGTTGAAAGCTGACTGGAAGACAATAACTGTAACGGCAAGAGTCCATACTATACTCATCAGCACAGATACCACGGCGAAGACCGGCAAAATCAGCGAACCCAATACAATGAACAATACAATACCGACGCCCAAAGCGACAAGCGGCAGAATTGAGTTAAATTGGCTCTCAAAGGTCATTCGCGTGTCTAATATGTCTCCCGTTGTTCCTCCCAAGTAGATTCCAGTAACGTTAGTGGTGCTGTCGTAGTTGGTGTGCAGTTTGGAACGTATTTCTTGGGCGTAGTTCATTGCGTCAGTTGAATATGGGTCAACAGTGAATTTGACAGTTATCAACGCTGATTGGTTATCGGCGCCAATAGTACCTATCATGCCGCTATAGGTGGTTGTATCTGTTTCGTTAGTGACTGTATGGTAATCCACTGCCTCTCCAAAGGGCATTGTGGGTCCAGTTACCTCTTGGATGCCAATGTGAGCGGCTATGCCTGAAGAAATGCTCTGCAGCGTTGCCATTTCGCCCATGTTAAAGCTGCCATTATTCACAATCGGGTTTGAAAATGTCACTATAACATATGTCGGCATCAATCTTCCTCCGCCAAACGAGTTTGTCAGGGTGTTTGAGGCGGAAACTGATTCTAGGCTGTTCGATGCAGTGCCTAAGAGGTTGAATGTTGGCGTAGTCGTTGAATAGACATAGAATGCGGGTATCGTGACAAGAACCGCTAAGAGTATGATTACTTTGCCATGCTTCACAGAGAATGCGCCGCTTTTTGCGAAGTAGCCGCCTCTGCGCTTGTTCTTCTCGACAATACCTTTTGCATATCGTTGGAATCGCTCGCCTGAGTTAGGCCAAAAGATTCTGTCGCCTAAGATTGCAGTTAAGGCCGGTGCGAAAGTTAACGATGCTAATAAAGTAACTATTATGCCTAACCCGACGACTAAGCCCATAGTTTGCAGCATAATCATCGAGGTGGTTGCGAGCGCAAAGAAGGAAATGATAACGGTTACGCCGCTGGTAATGATGCTTTCGCCTGCCCAAGTGATGGATTTCTTTATTGCTTCAAAGAGCGGTAAACCGTTAATTCGTTCTTCTCTATGACGGGCAAGTATGAATATGCTGTAGTCTGTTCCGACTCCAATAAGCACCGTCATGAGCACTGTTGTTACGGTGTAGTCTACTGAATTAATGTAGGTGCCAACTAAATATGGGAAAATCTGCGATACACCAAGCCCAACGCCGATCGTGCCTAACGTGATAATTGGGGTAACGATGGATCGGAAGAAGATACCAGTTGCAATTATCAGCAACGCTATCGTGATGGGAAGGATAATTTCTAATTCTTTAGTGGTTGATTGACCGAAATCGTAGTTTAAAGCGTCGCTGCCTGTTACTTGAGCCGAGTTGATGTCAGCTGGGTGCTGAGCCAACTGTGAAGCAATGATGCTTCGGAGTGCTAATACGTTGCTCTCGTTTGACCGATCAAAGGTGATAGAGACAAGCGTTACATCCTTTGAAGGTGAAACAAACGAGGAGATTAAGGAATTGAACTGTTCGCCGATGTTATAGGTATCCGGGTGAGAAACTATGTTTGCGGCTAGCGTTTGAAGCGCGCTGTTGGTTGAGTTTTCGCCCATACCATATATAGCGGTGATTAATTCTTTGGATAAGCCAGATTGGTTAGCAACATAATTTATCGTTAAGGTTTTGAGTTTAGCGTTTGTGTCTGTTGTGTTTGCGTCAAGATAATCCTGTAGCTTGAGGGTGTGGCCGATTTGGTTAGCGAAATCTGCGCCGTCGCCTAAATAAGCTGGGATAAACTGGGCGTTTGCGACGTCGGCTGCTAAGGAGGCAGTCTGGTTTATCCATGCTGTTGATAAGCTGGGTTGGTTTGGGACTCTTGCGCACCATGAAGCATTAAAGAGACCTAGCATATGTGAAGTGTAGTTGTTGTATGAGGATTCATCGATGTCTTTGAGTATGCTCTTGGTTGTGTTGAAAGAGATGCTGTTGAACATCGGCACGAACTTGTCCATACCGTAGCTTTGTGAATTCCAAATTATGTTGTCCGCTAATTCTGCTAATGCACTGCTCGATGGCGTTTTACCTAAATTGTAGGCAGCGGTTACGAAGGCAATTGACGACTTTGACTGGTTAGCGACGTATTGAATGGCGAAGTCTCGGATTTGGTCGTTGTTCTGTTGCTGCGTGTTAAACAGGAAACTATCCAGCGAGAAAGTATGAGTTAATTCGGAGGTGAAGTCCTGCATAGATGCGTTGCCTGCTAAAGCGGTGCTGATGTACTGTTGGTTGGTTATGTTAGCAGAAAGCGATGCACGCTGAGTGGATGTGAAGGTTTGTGTTGCGGGATTCTGGAAGCTCATAGCCCAGGTAGCGTTGAATGCGTAGAGTAACGGCGAAATGTATTGAGTAAAAGAGGCTGAGTCAGCTTGGGAAAGCGTAGCCGCTGTTTGATCGTAAGCTGCCTGGTTGAGGGCTGTGATCGTGTAGGCGTCCAAGTTGTTGGAGGCTGGAGGCGCCGCTATGAAGTCGGTTGAGGATCCATCGTTTGGTGTAGAGGAATTCAAGAGTTGGATTGCAAAGTTGGTAAGTGCAACGTTGTTCTGTGTCTGGTTGTTGGCGTTGTTTAGGTAGTCCTGGAGGGTAAGCGTGTTAGTTAACGCGGTTACAAACTCTTGTGTGGTAGAATTGCCGGCTAGGAAGGTGTTGATGTATAATTGGTTTGTTTGCGTCGAGGCAAAAGTTGCCCGCTGTATTGGAGTCCACGTTGATGTTTGGGAATCTAAGAAGCTTTGGTTCCAAGCATTGTTGAAGGCTTCAAGCAAGAGTGAAGTGTACTGGGCATATGATACGGGGTCAACTGCGTAAAGTGTCTGTGCAGTTGTTTGATTCGCAATAAAGTTGGATTGATCCACATTGCCGGAGGTCTGGTCCATTGCTTGCTGCCAAGCGTTGAGGTAGATTGCTGGGGTGCCGTAGAGTAGGTTGTAGGTTAAGTTGGCGTTTTCAAGTGTAGTGTAGGCACCCGCCCAGACGCCTGAATATATGGCTGGAACACTGTAGAGCAAGATATAGGTCATGTTAGCGTTGTCTCTGACAGCGTAAATGGCCTGATCAGTCTGGTTTAAGCCGGGAATTAACTGGTTATTTTTGGTTGTGTTATAAGCTTGGAACCAAACGTTAGAATAAATCGTTGGAACACTATAGAGTAAATTGTAGGTCAAGTTTCCGCCTTTATAAGCGGAATAAACGCCCTGATTGGTTCCGTTTAAGGCGGGAATCAAAATCGAATAAACGCTGGTTATGTTTTCAAGTCCAGTCACACTGGAGCTTTCATTAATTTGCTGAGTTAATTCATCAATGAACCGTTGAGTAGCCAATGATGATGCATCATTGGTCGATATGATTATAACGAGCGAGTCATTGGAGACTGATTTTTGGAATTGCGCAGTAATAATATCTCCTGCCTTTGCGGATTCAACGTTACTTTCTGTCGATGAATTCATAGTCAAAGAAGTTAAGCTTGAAGCAGTCAATACTATCGGCAATATAATCGCCAAAAGCAGTATCCAAACAACGATTATGGCGTACTTACGCTTTGTGATTAGTCGACCCAGTTTACCGAATGTGTTTGTTTTTTCTTGCGCCATATTCTTCACTGCTTGTCAATTAGTTAGTGAGCTGTTTTTTTAAACCAAGTATGGATGTCTTGCTATCAGATTAATATTCTACCGAGTCCACTCGGTTTCTCGAAAAGTATATCCTTAACCACACAAACGTTTCCTCATGCGCCGCCTTATCCTTGAAGTCCTTGAGAAAGAACTAGCCAAAATTGGAATTGAATTACCACAGTTTAAAAAAATAAAATCCCTGAAACTCATATATTTCCTGCGACAGGACCCGCAAGAGTTTGCAGCAATTTCGGAAGTGGAGTTCAAAGATTCAACTTCAAAAGTTGAAGACTTACTTACTGGTGGGTTCTTGGTTGAAGCACAAGTACTAGAGCGACAAAAAAATGGAGCGTACCTTGTATTTCTTCGAGGAGGACCAAGCTTATCCTCCGTCCTAAGCGCCATAGGTATAGAAAGCGGCTACCTATTTCCCCCTATAGGAATCGGCGATGGAAAAATCAAAATATCTTTCCTTGGTAGTGAGAAACAGGTTAAAAATTTTATGGAGAAAATTGATGAGTTAGGAATACGATATCGAGTGGTTCTGCTTGCAGATGCCAACTTTTCACCCATTTCACCGCTAAATCGGTTGACTGAGAAACAGCGAGAGGTCCTAATGGCAGCTTATAGGTTGGGTTACTATGATATTCCAAGAAAAATAACTTCAGAAGAACTTGCGAAGAGACTTGGGATAGTGGACTCTACTGTGGTAGAGCATCTGAGAAAAGCAGAACTACGTTTAATGGCACAACTCTTCGAGCAATGAATGTTTGTTTTTCAAACAGGACTTTCCTTTTACTCTTTAGGTTGTAGTAATTTCTTTAATGTCTTATGGCATTTACTGCATTCAAACATCGAGTTGCCACATGATGGACAAAACAATTCTTGCTTTAGCATTCGGTCCAGAAGCGCGATCAACTCAGCTCTATTCTTCTCTTCACGAGGAGACCCGTTTGAACCAAGAATTTCATCTGCTTCTTCCTTTTTGGACTGCGGGTTTTCACCTGAAACGATTTCCTGGTAGACTTTGGAGATACTCGTTTTTCCCTCACGCAACTTCTGCTTCTCGTCTTCGCTAGCTTTCTCCAGAATTTTTTTGCCACGTTCAAAAGTTCGGGTGGAAACACCAGCCTTTTTGGCGACAACTTCAGTGGCTTTTGCTTTAAATTCTGGTCCAGGAATTGGGTCAGTGTCGTCAGACGCTAAGCCCAATTGCATATCCCTGCCGTTTTTTCCTCCCTTCGATTGGCGCTTCTTTGCAAGCGCTTTCTCGATTTCCAAAAGCGGCACCGCCAACTCTACTAACTGGAAATTGTTCAAGTGCCGTCTTCTAAGATTGGCTTCTATAACAAACTTTTTTTCCAAAAGTTTGTCGTCGAATTTCCGCACTTCAAAGTCTGGTTCTAATCCAAGTTCTATGCAGGCACGGAATCGATGGTGTCCATCTAGCACTTCGAGGTCTTCGTTAGCGATAATTGGGTAGTGTTGCCCTTCAATTTGAATAGATTCTTTGAGTTGGGCAAATTCTTCCTCAGCCATACGCGGCAGCAACTTGTCATATTCAGGGTTAATGCGCAGACTCATGAAGACCACCCTGTTCTTTGTCGGTTTCCTTATTTAAGTTGAATAGTTTTTAAGCGTAAGCCACAATATTTTCCTTGACAAGTCATGGAGTAACTCTTTCTTATTTGAGTCATCCTACTTCTCTTCTAGTTGTTCCACAATTTGTGCATCTGAAGAAAGTGATCGTTGAATGAATGGACTCGTCTGCTGTTTCCACATTCCATGTTTCGCTTTCGGTGTGACCGCATGTTAGACAAACCATGTTGATTGTCGATAATTGCCTCAGTGATGATGCATTTTTATCTATGACCGCAATTTCTACTAATTTGCCACCATGTACTTTTATTCTTTTTTTCGTTTCTTCTTGTTTCAAAGGTTTTTGGAAGTTGCATTTTAGGCATCTAAGTGAAGGAGTGCCCTTCTTGAATACTTGAAGCATTGCCCCACATTGCGGACAGAAGTCTATTGTGATCACCCTAGTGGATCCTTTTCTAATTACAGGTGATTTTTATGTCTTGCGACTTTTAAGATACAAATAATTTAATTATTGTTCCATTTGGTGCAACTCTGAATCCTTTAACGTGTTTCAAAATTCATCTGATTATTAGTTCACTAAAGTCTCCACTTATTCTGACAAATAAGTTGGCTCCGATGGCGCTAGTGTTTCCTCAGAAATAAAATAAAGCCCATTATCAACTAACATGTTTAGTTGATGTTTGTTAACAAGATCTGTTATGAGTTCAATTGAATTCTTGTTGACTATGTTTTCAACCCTTAATACAAGTCCATCTTTTAGGGTTTCAAGTATTTTTACGTCTATGCTACAGGTTGTCACAATTTCTCGTTTTAATATCATGGCATCAAACATTTTCAATAATAAATCACCTGCCAACAATTTGGTTGCAGCTTTCATTTGGAGACCGTCAGAATTAGAACCTGCGCGTATGTGTAAATGCCTGCAATTGTTTCAAGTGTAGCCGGACAAGATTGAATTTGAATTCCTAAATCCAATGGTTTCTTACTCGCAAAAGCGGTTACTTTCTGGACATTGTTTTGCTTTGAACTTGCCATTAGTTGCTGTCTATGAACTATTCTAACGCCCCTATATTTTTCTTTTGTTCATCGAAAATTTATCAATTTGGAATACTTATCCAAAATTCGCTTCTTAATATTGCATTTTGCAGTCTAAAATGTTGCTTTCTTAATAGAATATAACTCTATGTAGATGGAGTTTAGCATATACAATCCAATTTGCGCTTCCTAAGTTTTGCAACGTGTTGGTTGAATTTTTTCCGAGAAATACTCTTACATCATGGTTTTTTGGAGTGTTATACAAAGAGAAGCCCAACTATCGATATTACTTATCGAAAAGTAGTAGAATACAATACAGGCAAAATTAACAAAGGAAAAACGCAAAGATTATCTCAATAGAGCTTCGAAAAGATACCTGAAGCGGATGAATTAGGATCTAGTAGCCCAGAACCACAAGTATTATTAGCTGGCATGCAACTAAATTCTAAATTAGTAATAAAGCTAAAAATCTCATCATTGCGAGAAGAACTCGCATTAGTGCGATTAACATAATCAGAAAAAATTTAATTTACATAGGAAGTGCATATTTACGGGAACATCCCAAACATTTACGATTAAGTACGTTGTACACGCTAAATTTGAAATTGAAGGCGTAGTTGAAAAACCCGATGTTATTGGAGCAGTTTTTGGTCAAACGGAAGGACTTTTCGGCCCCGAGCTTGACCTGCGCGAACTCCAAAAAACTGGGCGCATCGGCAGGATCGAAATAGACTTACACTCAAAAAATGACAGAACCAACGGCTCAATAACTATCCCAACAAGCTTGGACCGTGTTTCTACAGCCCTAATCGCAGCAAGCGTAGAAAGCATAAACCGCGTCGGACCTTGTTCTGCGAAGGTTAACCTGGAAAAAATCGAGGATATCCGCGAGGCACGCCGAAAAATAATCATAGACCGCGCCAAAGAAATCCTCCACCGATGGAACATCGAATCCATGCCAAGTGTCGACGAAGTCTACAAAGAGATCAGCGACACAATGAAAGTTGGCAAAGTCGAAAAATACGGACCGGAAGACTTGCCGGCTGGACCTGGACTGGACGGTGCCAAGGAAATCTTTGTTGTTGAAGGCCGTGCAGACGTTATTAACTTAATGCGGTGCGGAATCTTCAACACCGTTGCCCTAGAAGGTGCAAAAGTTCCAGACTCGATAAAGAAGATTACAAAAGAACGATTAGCTACAGCATTGCTTGATGGCGACAGAGGCGGCGACCTAATCCTAAAAGAGCTCATTCAAGTAACTAACGTAAAGTTTGTCGGTCGTGCCCCAAGGGGTAAAGAAATCGAGGAATGCAACTGCAAAGAAATCTCTGAAGCCATAGAAAACAAAGTTCCAATAACTGAAGCAGGCGGAAAACCAGCTCCATCACCAGCACCTCCAAAGAAGATTCAGGTTCCTGAACGCGTCAAAATTGAAGTCCCAGACACCATAACCCAAGCTGCAAAAGCGTTGGTCGGCACACTCGAGGCAGTTTTACTAAACGAAAAACTCGAACTCATAGAACGCCTCCCAGTCAGCCAGCTTGCAGAGAAACTCTCGCAGGTAACAGGCGTTAATACGGTAGTTTTCGACGGTATTATTACACAGCGAATCGTTGACATCGCGGCTGACAAAAACATCAAACGCATAGTTGCGTCACGCATCTCTGAGGCAGTAAAACCAGCATTGAACGTCGACTTGATAACGTTCAAAGATGCTAATCCCAACAGCCTAAACATAATCCATTAGGCTTCGGATTTCTTCTGTTTCTCTTTTCTCTTTTAGCAACTCTGCCTCTGACACATCAAAGAAGGAAAGTATTCTAGAGGCTGCAGGCAGCACCTGGTTAGTTATGTAGTAATTAACATCAACTTCCTCAGGTTTAGCGAATACGTAAGGTTTTACCCGATTATACAAGCGACCTTTTCCCTCAAGAATAACATATCCTACTTTGTCGCCTCCAGTCAACCGCCAGCCTTTTTCTTTGAGCATTTTCGCGGCTTCAACATGCGGGGCTTTAACGGCATAGTTGTCGGGGGCTTTTGTAAGAGTTTTCCAGATAACAAGGTTTGGCATGGGTACTCTTCGATTTTTTAAGTCTGCAACGACTGAACGCACATAGTCAACTGCGTTTTTAGTTGACTGCTCTTTTAGGATTATTTCTAAAACGTGCTCTTGAACATTCTTAGCTACTCCCGCCCAGTCGCCGCGAATGACCTCCAAACCCACGATGTCTAGGCTTCCATCTTGCCGCAACCCTGCATAACGTTTTTTAGCTTCTGTAAAGAAAATCCGCTTGTAAACCTCGCCGACTTCCACATCCAATTTTAGGTCGAGCTTGATTTTCTCTTCCAACCGCTCAACTTTTATCTTATCGTAATTCAAGAACAAGCTATCGGTATCGCCATAAACAACCCCTATGCCCGACTTTTCAGCCATCTGACTTGCGGATAAAATGATGTGCCTTCCCCATGCGGAAGCTGCTTCAGCGACGGGTTTAATGTACCATCTTGCGCCTACCCATCCAGCGTAACCGTAGGCAGCGTTTGTTATGATTTTAACTGCTTTTTGGCGTGCATCCAACACGTTGTATTCAACGGTTTTTGGGTTAAGGGTTTTCATTCTTTGGCGTATGGTGCCTCTTACTTTGATTAGGTACATTAGCGCTTCTTTGAAGAATCCCGGCGGTGACTTGCGGAATTTATGCCCAACTTCTGGTGCCATAAAGACTCCGCTTATGGGTTCAGGCTCATTTGGTGCGATGTAGGTGTCGGGTGAAAGGTTGTAGGTTATCATGATGTTGGGGTACATGGACTTGAAATCTAAAACGGCGATGTTCTCATGCAAACCCGGTTTTGGGGAAAGCACAAGTCCACCAGCGTAAGGAATGTAGGTTTGTTCGAGTCGTTTGGGGACCAGTTCGCCGATTTTTTGTGCCTGCTTAATTAGGAACCACTCTATGCGTAAGCCAACGGCCGCTGTCATTACATGGTCAAGGGGCAGACTTGTTAAGTCAGAGAGTTGCATGGCAAAATCCAGAAGCAACGCTGCAGTTCCCTGTACTTTGCAAGCGCTATCCAATCCAAATCGGAAAAGCTCCGAGCGTTTCTGAGTGTCATCCCAGTAATCAGCAAACAAAACATCCTCAACTACACCTTGGCGATCCTCTATAACCCGTAAATGATCAGCGAAGTTCCAAAGCGTCTTAATCTTGACCTCAGGAAACACATCCATGAAATCCGCCAAGTCAACGTTAACAATCCCAGTTGTGGAAACATGCCCGTAAACGCTAGTATGGGGTTCCAGTTTAGCTCGGTCGAAGTTTAGTTTGATTTTTAGTTTGTGGCTTCTACTCTTAAGGTAGATCCAGTCTACCGTGTTGCCACCATAGCTTGCGATTATGTCAGGGTCAAACTGGCAGATGTAGGCGATGAACGCTTCGATGACGGGTTTGTCATCCTTATCCTCTTTTGTAATGAACTGTTTTTTCTCGCCGTTGCTACCTGCGGTTGAAATGATTAAGACAGGGTTGCGGTCGGGTTTAGGTGAACCCTCGCGACTGTAGCAAATCATCGAAAAACCCAAAACCTTCAACGTCGGTGCTGCGACATTCTCCAGAAGTTTAGGCGGCGAGTTAGCAGCATAAACCTTGGCTACTCTTACATCCTTCAAAATTCTCTTCCTCCTCGGCGTCGACTTCATGCCAGTTGCAGGGAACTACGCCATTGTCGATAAGGTAACGCATGGCAGCGCGAAAGTCGTCTTCGAGGCAATCTGCAACCCCTTCGACCGTTCGAAGTTGCTTGGCAACCTTACCCATTTCAGTTGCAATCTTGCAATAGACCTTTATTGCTGTCACGGACTTGCCAAAGAAGCGACGAGGGGTAACTTCCACTTTCACAATTGACTGTCCAAAATCCTTAATGATGGCGTCTGCAGTCTTCGAAGAATCAAACCCCTCCGTCACCACGACATAGAAGTAAGCAGTAAAGTTGTGGTCAACAACGAGCACCCGATTTCCAGCATTGTCAATTCCCCAAAGCCACAGCTCAATTGTGCCCTTGACTTTATCGATTTTGGGGTTAATGTCAAGAAGCCAAAAAGAAATTTTCACAACCGACCGCCAATAAAACATAACACAAAAGCGCCTTTAAACCGTTTTCTCCCTAGCTTGGGTTTGAATGTCGGTTAATTGGTTTTAGCAATTTTTATGGTGCTATGCAGTTTTAATAAATTCTTCGATAAAGATTTTCTGCCATTTAGTTAAAAGAATTTGCAGTCACTATACTCAATCATTGGAGTACAGAGCACCGAAACTTAAGTACGCTTAGTCTGATTTCAGGCTTTAGCAGATTATTTGAGACTTGCCAATTCACAATTATTACATTGTTTTTTACTGCAGGGCTGATTCGAAAAAGGGCAGGTCATTAGTAGTTTGGGTAGGTAGGAATTTAGTGCTGCATTTACTGCTGAATCAAAGTCTATTTTTGCATCACTTAGAAGTTCTCGAATTTCCTTTGTGCTTTTTGTGGTTTGCATTTTCGACTCTTCATTGGGCGTGTATTGCCCGTTTTTGCTCAGCCCGCCTTAATCTTTCTTCAAGGCGTTTACGGCTCTCTTTCTTTTCAAGGTTAACCAATGGAGCCATAGCTAAGACTGTTAAGCCCCGCCCAACTTTTCTTAACAAGTTCGTCAATACTTTTTCCATCCGATATTCTATCTGCGTTAAATTCCGATATAAGCAGTATTGCGATAACTGATATATATGATGCTTATGAAGCAGTCATAAATACTCAGACTTCAGATTATCCATCGTTGCCGTCTGCATCTATAGAATCTGAATTGAAGGACACCTGATCTTAGCTTTTCAACTAGCAAACGGAAAAGTGAGAGCTCAACATTTCAAGAGCAAAATATCGATTGAGTATTAAGCAAACTCAGCCTCTAATCAGCAAGAGTCTTTTTACTAAATTGAAAATCTAAGAAAAAACAGGTCAACACTCCCTCGTGGGGTTTTCATTTCTTAAGTAATTATCCTTTGCTTCAACTTGCCAAAAAACCCTTGAAGTCGATTATCCACGGTGCAAATATCTCATTAGACTGTTAAGATTTCTTTGAAGTTCGTTCTGCAATTGCTGCAAGTATAGGCAGATATACAGAAATGAGTGTTCTTCAGTTGTTTGTCTAATTCTGTTGCCTCTTTTCCGCAGTTTGGACAGTTAACCATAAACAATTTTCCTTAGGAAGCATTAATCTATTTCTTGCGATAAAAACCAATGTTGTTACAGCTAAGCAATCACAATCCTAAGAAGTGGGGCTAATTGCACCGAGATATCATTCCAAGGAGCAGCATATTCCAGTTATCGAAATACGCCTTAAGAAGTAACTAACCCTTAAGCTTCTCTGGAATGAATAGATATGGCTGAGAACTCTGGCTCAAGAGATCGATCTTTTGAGGCTTTAGACTTCATAATCAACGTCCTAAAAGAGCATGAACAAGCCTTGGATAAGTCGATTCAAGAAGCTAGAAACAGTTACCGCCCAGCGGGCAAGCTCTGGCATATCAGAAGCAAAGATTGAAAAAATAGAGCAAAAACTAGAAGACATCCAGAAAGAAGTAGCAAAATTGGTTGGCTCTCTATCAAATGCACCTAAACCGCTTTCAGCTCCTATAAGTCAACTGGATCTAACAACTAAAGCGACGCCTGCCTTATCACTTCCAATAGCCCAAGGATCACTTGCCGTAGTTTTGAATTGTAAACAGTGGGAGGATTTTCAAATTCTAGCTATGCATTCGCAGACTCTTTTTTACAGTATTAGAGAAAACGACAGGGTTTTCCAAGTAGAAGCAGTCAAAGGTAACCAAATAATCACTTACTCAGGAGAACTACCTAGTTTCTCGCCAATTCTTAAGGTCTGGTTATCTCAAGAACTAAACGTAATAAAGCAGAATCTATTCGAAGGGTTGATTGAGAAAGGAAAATAATGGTTTGAGCTGCAAAGTTTGCTAGTTAAATAGAAAATTTTTTGCTCGTAGATCCAAAAAGCGTTTTACAGCAATTAAAATTACTTGGTATGTAGCCAACCGTGGCCACCTTTTTTGGGTTGTTGCCGTATAGGTTTCTCAGGTACATATTGAGCAGCACGTTGCCTCTGACGCTTTGTAGAGGTATTGCTGGTAATGTTTGTTTTTATAAATTTGTTCCAGCCTCCAACACTGTTGTTTGGTTCAATATAGCGGTTGGGGTTCTCGATAAGATGTTGCTCGAGGATTTCTTTAAAGTTTAAGGCTTTAAAATCCTTGGTTGCATGAATAATGGTTCCTTGCTCAACCCTTAAAGAAGTATAGTCTGCAATTGAGACACCCTCAGCTTTGGTTTTATCATCAAAGCGTTCGCTCCACATGAGCTTCCACTCGCTCTTCAGCTCAGTGACTAGTTTCTTTTGGGCTTCACGCTTACTTTTGCCCTCTTCGGTGTCTCCTGAATTACTGGTTTGCAGTTTTCAATCCTACCTGCCATTGCTTTGAATGTAAGAATAACCCACTGTTCTAGAAACATACATAAGGTTTTTGTGGGTTAGTGAAATTTTTTACTATTTACGCTTTCAGCACTTGTTGGCCTACGGTTGATGAGTTATGACTTGGGGTTCTTCCTCTTCAGGGATTATTAGTTCCATGTCAAAATTATAAGTTGACTCACTGGTTTGTTGTTGTATTGGCTGTTTTTTCTTGGTCTTTCTCGAATTTTCGTATTTTTCACCAGTTATCGCAGCTATGAAACCTACCATAAACGAAGCCGCAAGTATAGGGGACAACAGAAATATGCTGAGTCGTCTTTTTTTTGAAGTATGTTTCATGTATTTATTATTTCATCGTTGGATTATAAATGCCCTATGAATTCATGATATAGTTTAATGATCATCTTTTCTTGAATATAGTAAAGGACCTTCTGGGTGATTAGGAGATAGGCTTTAACTGGGCTGATAGAAGGGGTAACTTGAGAAGGAGACCTATATTTCCTGATAAATAAATAATAAAAGGAATAAACAAAAAGAATCTATAGGGGAGGCAATTGGCAGCTTTCTTCTTCTGGGAATATCGCCTTTATTTCCCTGAAAGACTTCAATACAGTTATGCCTCTATGGGCTATTGCATAAACAGTTCTTTCCTTTTTCAAAATTCTTTCTTCAACCATGTTATTTTTGATCAAGAATTCCAATTGGTCTTTTAGCACATTGCAGTTAACGTTTGACCTGTACATAATATGAGTCAGTTTTAGAGGACCTTTCATCGAAAGTACCTCCAAGATATCAATATACATTTCGAGTTTTGAACGTCTCATTTGGTATTTCCATCCCTAGGTTTACGAAGGTTTTAACTTCAGATTTACTTTTTAGTTGAGCGCTGCTTAAAACTGACAACCTAGATTCAAATGCCGTAGCAAGATCATCTAGGAGTATTGCCTGCATTCCACTTGAAAGAGTCTTAATATCTTCGTCTAGCGCTTGTGCCATCTTGTTCATTAGCGTTTTTCGATTGAAGTTTTTTTGGTCTTTCATTCGATTTCCCTCTGATTCCTTGCGCTAACTAACACTTTACCCTATAAGTTGATTATGAATTTTAAATATGTATCGGCAATATTTCGGTTGCCAAATCCTTTTTGTAGGTTTTTATAGATTTCACCTCGTGAATTTTTTGATATTTTACTAGAATTCTGTTTGAGGGTGCTTGTTAACGAAACTTGATAAAACGTTTTACTGCTAAATGAAGGCTTGGCACTATTAGTTTATCTTTAAGTATTTGAGTATACGCTCCATCATTTTTCAGCTATTTATTAGTTTTGTATCACGTTGGATTATTGCTGTTTTCAATTAGTTAGTTATGATTCATAGATGTTAAATGCGGGTGAATCAGACTACTTATTTACTGGCTATTAGATGAATTGGTTTGCTATAGTTTCGGTTTGCGCAACAATAGTTTCCCTATTGTTAGGCATAGTTGTCTATTCTTTTAATAGAAAAGCTATCCTTAACAGACTATTTTTCTTAACAAGTATAGCTGCCTTTGCTTACGAGTTTACTACAGTAATGATGTGGATGTCCTCTAATGTGGACACCGCTTATTTTTGGCATAAAATGGGGACTGTGTGGCCCTTTTTTGTTGCTATCGTACTAAATTTTGCGCTAGTTTTCACTAAGAATAAATGGATAAAGAAGAGACTTAATTACCTAATTCATCTACCTGCCTGCTATAACTTTTTGGCTAATAGACTTATTCACTTACCAAATAAACGGTGCCCCAGTCTTGAAATATTGGGGATACAACGACGTTGCGACCGGTACAGTTGTTTATTATCTTTCAACCATATGGACTGCCGCTCTTCCAACTATTGCATTTGTCCTATGTTACAGATATTATAAAGCAGAAACAGATTCAACCAAAAAACTGCAAGAAAAACAAGTCGCCGTGGGCTTTGCAATACCAATTGTGACATTCATCATTACCAACATGTTAACCCGTTCTCTGGGTATAGACTTTCCTAACCTTGGAATAAGTGCGACTTTATTTTTTAGTGTCTTTGTGGGGTATGCAATTGTAAAATATGACCTTTTTGCTTTAGATGTTTCAGTAGCTTCAGAGCAAATTATTGCCTCTATACCTGACTCTTTTATTTTGGCGGATGAAAACGGAAAAATAGTTCGCGTTAATGACCGGTTGGTCAACTTTCTGGGTTACTCAGAAAAAGAATTAATTTCAGACTCAATGACCAAACTTTTCGCTATGGAAGATAAAGCCGCATTAGATATCATAATACGGCAACTCATGAAAAATGATGTTTTAAGGAATTTTGAGGTTAAGTTGAGTACGAAGTCTGGTGAAACTAAGCATGTTCTCTTTTCAGGTTCAATGGTTCGCAACAAAAGAGGAAAACCCATCGGTATAACATGTGTCATAAATGATATCACTGGGCGAATTGAGATGGAACAGAGAGTTCTAAAGTCCGAGAGACTTGCTTCAATAGGTGAGCTTGCAGGACAAATAGGTCATGATTTACGCAATCCTTTAGCAGGGATAAAAAACGCTGTATTTTTTGTTAAAAAGAAAAATGGGTTGATACAGGCGGCTGAGATGTTGGAGGTTTGTGGGTGGATTGAGAGCGCCATTGCAGATTCAGATCGAATAATTAGCAGCTTAGTTGATTATTCAAGCGATCTTCACTTAGAAGTTGGGCATTGTACCCCAAAGTCATTAACGATAGGTGCTATTTCAAAGGTTTCAGTGCCGAAAAGAATTAGTATAAATAATCTCTCAACTGATGGCGTAGACCTTCTTTTAGATTCAGAAAAAATTGAGGCGTCCTTTGTAAGGGTCATTCAAAATGCAATCGACGCAATAGCGGACAAGGGAACAATAACAATTTTCACAGAAATAAAAGGGTCAAATGTAGAAATATCCTTCAAAGATACTGGCGCTGGGATATCTGAAAAAATATTGCCTGTGCTGTTTGCCCCACTTTCGACAACTAAGGCAAAAGGGATGGGTATGAGTTTAGCAATCTGCAAACACATAGTCGATGCGCATGGAGGAACAATAACGTTTGAAACTTCTAAAGATCGAGGTTCAACATTCACTTTTGTACTGCCTATTAACGATGGCATTCGAATAAGCAGCTTACCCAACGTCAATTACATCGTTTCTTAATTTCTGTTGCCGAGGAGCTGACTGTAGTTCTCAACGTATTTGTTATACGGACAAGAATAATGCTGGCGCCGGTCCTTGTGAACATAGAAAGATAGAGTTTGCGTTTTTGTAATGCGTATTCCGATTCTATAATTTGCGTTAGAAAACGAGGTTCTGCTTTGAATACTTTACCACTTTGACGTTGGTCTATCCTTGGCTCTAATTTAATGTGCGTTAGAAGGTCAGGTTTTAGTAATAGACTCGATTTGTTAAATTATTTCATATCCTTTAAGTAAATCCTTAAAAAACAACAAAAGCACCCTCTCACATAATTTGGGTGATGATTAGATGCCCTCAGGCTATACTTGGACCTGAACGATATCTCTAAAACAATTTTTCTTCTTACTTATTTGTTAGAAGATTGAAGGAAAAAAGAAGTTAAAATTTCTTTTTGCTCTGCATTTGTTTTTTAAGGTCTTGCAGATTCTTTGTGTTCGACGACTTTCTACGCTTTACCAAGAGCAATGAAACCACTGCTACCACAGCAACTGAGACTATTATCACCGCTATAATAGCTATAAGATTGTTGGCATTTGGATTGCTTTCAGTGTTGGCTGTTAATGGAATGCTAAGTGTTAATGGTTGACCATTATATTCTAGTGTTTCGTTGGTCTCTGGGTATCCTTGTTTAATTATTTTGAAGGTGTAACTTCCCGCCGTAGCGTTTTCGAAGGAAACATAGCCCGTTGCGTTTGAAACTTGAAGCAATGTTTGTATTCCAACTGGTTGGATTATTGAGGTAACAATAGTATCGTTAAGTGGATTTCCCTGCCCATCTATGATTTTAAATGTTAGCACTGCAAGAGTTGTGGTTGGTTTTGGGGTCGGTGTGGGGGTTGCACCTGAAGTTGGAGTTGTGGTCGATACTGTGTCTGGAACAACAGAAATCTGAGTTATTCCTTGAGCACTCATGTAGCCAGTTTTTGAGCCGCTTGCTGTAATAGTGCAGCTGGTTGTCGTAGAGAAACTTGGGGCGGTAAAGCTTACGTTATAGTATCCATTTCCCTGTTCTTCAATTGTTCCAAATGACCCACCGTTATTAGATGTAAAACTAAGTGTCGCCCCTGTCACTGGGGATCCGTTAGCTGTTACATAGGCTGAGATGGCTGTGGTGTTTCCATTTTTAACGCTTGTTGGGTTGCCTGTAACAGTTATTTGTAGAGACGCGAAGTCAATAAAGTAAGTAGTTATTTGTTCTTGACCTGTTGTGTAGCCTGATGCTTGAGCAGTGATGGTATCTATCCCTTGTACATTTGTTACAGTAAACTCTCCCGTGGCCTGTGTTTTACCGAAGGGAATAGTTAGTGTTGGAGTGACAGTACCAACTGTTGGTTGGGACGAAAAAAGGTTAACGCTGACATCAGTTTGTGGATCTTTAGCTGGTCTTCCCTGAGAATCTTGTAGTTGTACTTGGATGATTGGGTAGGTTGTGCCATCTGCTGGTAAACTTGGCGGGATGGCGTAAATTGCTAATTTTGATGGAATAAACCCAAATGTGTTAATCGTCTTATGATCCCATTGAAGGTCTGTAGCTACTGCCGTCAGGGTTGCTGAGCCTGCTTTAAATGTGGAATTAAGGGTGGCTAATGCGTATGTTTGCCCTTGTGGGATCGTTATTGAGTCAACCTTGCATATACTCTGATCATTTGATGTTACTGTTACGATTACATCTGATTGGTTTACAGCGGCGTATCCTGCTGGATTTTGTAATTCGACAGCAATTTGTTTGTAGGAGTTTTGATCAGCGAGCACTTGTGTTGGTCCTACAAATATCTTGAGTTGGCTCGGATTTACTGCTACTGGGGTTGTAGTAATTGTAACCTGGTTAGAACTATATCCCTGGGATACTGCTGTAATAATTGCTGTTTCTATTTGTCCTTCTGTTTGGGCTTTTGTTGTTGTGGTAAAGTTTGCAATAGAGTACGTTTGCCCTTCAAGAATTGTGGTCGTTGAATCCACAGTGCCTACAGTTGTATCTGAGGCTGATAATGTAACTTGTACGCCTCCCTGAGGTGCTCTTGCAGGGGCACCACTTGAATCTTGAAGTTGCGCCATTATGGCACTATAGGTGTTTCCATCTGCGGGTAGAGTAGAAGGAAAGCCATACAATGCAATTGTGGAAGGAATTGGCCCAACTGTTGTTATGGATGTCTGCACAGTTGCAAAACCTGAGGCTGAAGCAGATATTATTGTAGTACCTGGGCTGAATGTAGTGTTAAAGTTCGCTGACGCATATGTGATTCCCCTGTGTATAATAATTGAAGAATCAATTTTTCCTACACTTATAAGCGAAGATGAAAGGCTTATAGTTGTATCTTGCAACGCCCTTGCAGGTAGGCCATTGGAATCCTGTAATTGTACGAAAACACAATTGTATGTACTATTATCTGCAAGTAAACTAGCTGGACCAGAATAAATGCTGAGTTTCGAAGGTCCAGATGTAGCTGCTGAGGAAATACTTTGATTAAATACTGAAAAAGCAGACGTTAAAACTAGAATTGTCAAGGTTATTGTTATTAGTTTTTTAAGCATTTTCTTTTCCTACCTTAATATCATGATTTATTGAATGTATTCTCCTGACTTCTGCTCAAATTTTGAGTTTTTTTGGTTTATATTGGAAAAAGTTCGTATTGGACTGATGTTTGATATTTCACATAAAGCACAGGTAATATTGGACAATTCTATATGGCAATGAAGGCGAGATTCTTCACAGTTCTCAATACGACAGTCCGAGGCAATAGGAATCTTGTTTTTAACATCGCTTTTTAGAATGAAAAAACTACATTGACCATTTTTAGAGAAGTTGCAATTCGCTTTCTTTACCTCTCCGAAAAAAGTGGCGTTTGATAATATTTCGACTTAGAGAGAACTTCTTGATTTTTCTGCTTTTCAATTCTATCAACACGTTTCTGAAGTTCTTCTAGTTCGGATACCATTTGGAAACTGACTCCACGGGTTAATTAACTCTATTCTCTTATAAACTAAGAAAAAACAGAATTATGATTCTGTAAAACATTAGCCAAAAAATTCTCTGTTTTAGAGTTGCGCTGAAAGAATCTCTTTTCTTTTTGTGCGGGATTATGTCGGAATCGGATTTATTATTTCTAAATTCTCGATTAGTTTTCTTATTCTTGCTTCATTTGTATATACAGTTCTGTTGGAAATTCCGAATGTCTCGCCTATTTTTTCTTTAGAAATCTTTGTTTTCTTTTTGCAAGCATAATATAATGCGCCTGCCGCAAGTCCTATAGGATTTCCACCTGATCTTCTTATTGTCTGTAATGTCTTTTTTGCGCTAATGATTAGTTCTCCGTTTTCTGTAATTTTTCCAGCGTATTCAAGTAAGTAGTCTACTGCTGTTTTTCTCTGAATTATTGCGTTTTCATTATTTGATTTTAAAGTTTTGTTCAATAGCCACGCTTGCTTCATAACCATCTTGTTGTCGAGGCTAAGTTCTTTACTTATTTCTTTGATAGAACGCATTTTGTCATATTCTTTAAGGACTAAGTGCATTAATGCGGCTACTGTTTCCCTTTTGTTTTTTGAGAGTTTTTGTGATCTGAATAATTCATGGTTTTGTTTTCTTATAGTTCGAGCTGCTTCTTCTCGAAAAGGGTAATTTGGTAAATTAAGCTGGCAGGAAACCCCCCTTAGAATAGTTAGCCATTCTTTGAGTGTTTCTGAGTCTTGTTCATTCCAGTTTGAGTGCCACTCGGGTGTCCATTGAGTGTAGCCTTTGAAAGTAGGAGTTCCATCTAGTACAAGTCCGCAGGTTTTGCAGATTTTTTCTCCTCCTAGCCCTTCAGGGTAGACAACGTTGGTATTGTCACACGTGTGGTTTTTCAAAGCTTTCTCGTCCTTGTACCGATTAATCACTATTTGTGATTGCTTTACCATTGTTCGCTTATAATGTTTCAGAACTCAGAATTCACATTTTTTACTTATTTTTGCATATATATTTTTTTAAAAATAACAAAATATGCTGAAATTATTAAATTTAATAATGTTGTTTTCAAAATTCACTGAATAATTATGAGAGACATCATAAGAGTGTAATTAATTTACTTGTGGCCCATCTACAATTGATAGAATTGGCAAATTTGATTCGCTTCAAAATAGTTATTTCAAATAAAATGGCAAAAATGAGTATACTTATATATTCAATACATTGCTGAAAATGATTCGCTACTTGACATTATTGTTGACATTCAATCATTTTTCTGCTAATAAGGCAGAAGATTTTAGTTAATATTTGTAGAATGCGAATGAATACTGTAACTTGAGCAAAAGAGTTTTATTTAGTTTAGTATTGGAACTATTTAGCAAGAGTTAACATTGTTTATAAGGTAACTCTTGGAATGAAATCTCAAATAGAAAGATTTAACGCGGAGGTGCAATAAGAAAAAATGAAAAACTTTAATCGTAATTTAAAAGCTATTTCGCCAATATTCGCAACTCTAATTCTAATTGCAATCGCAGTTATTGCAGGTGTGGTCGTTTACATGTTTACAAGCGGAACATTGGCAACTATGACTGGAGGCGGAACAGCAGCACAAGAAAAGTTTCAGTTCAAGCAGTCCAATCCAATGCAGCTACAGGAAGCACAGGAGCAATGACAAGTAAGTTAACAGTCTATGCTCAAAGCTCAACTGGAAATGTCCCGATCCCTAATCTATTAATCAAGAATGGTGCAGGAGGAGTAGTCGGAACAGGCGCCCAAATTATGTCAACTGCTAGTACTCCAGCTGCTATACCAATGGGCACGACTTTGACAACAGTCACATCAGCAATTACTTGGACAGTTGATCCAGTATCAGGTTCAACTTACACGGCGACTTTGGTTAGTACAGCAGGTGGCAATTTCGTATCACCGTCATTTACAATGCCATAAGCGGTTTTTCCGCTAAATTTTATTTCTTTTTTATTTGCACACTATGTTTTCTATTGTTTCTTTTTATAACTTGCCCTCTCTTGTCTTGAATCCAAAATTTTGTTTACTATTTAAGATTAAAAATACCTAGTTTATTAATAAACAAGGCAAATGGAGTACTTGAATGCTGGAAAAGATAAAAATGTTTGTTAACGCCAAAGATTCCCCGTTAAACAATGAAACGATAGTTGCTAAACTGAGTGTTTGGGTGCGCTAAATGGGAAAATTTGATATTTGGCTACATGATAAACGTGCGCTTAGTCCAATATTTGCCACTGTTTTGTTAGCTACGATAATTATTATTTTTGGTTCAGTTGCATATTATTACTCAAGTAACATAGTGACGACTTCCACAAACGATTATGGCAAAACTATATCTAATAGTCAGCAAGCGATTGCTGAACGGATCGGATTTGAAAACGTAGTTTATTCGTCTTCTCCTGCAACCCTTACAGTTTACATTATCAATTCAGGAGGATCCAATAACATCAAATTGAACTCTGTTTTCATCTACGACACAAATCATGCCATCGTGGGTGTTTATTCTGGCAGCAGCCAAATTTCAACTTTACACCCTATTACTTCTATCCAGCCTTCTCCGACCACCAATTAAGGGGAATGCCCTTAACATCGGTAGAGAAGCATTCTTTATTATCACGTTAAGTGGGCCATCTCTAAATGTTGGTTCAATTTACACCCTTCATTTAATAACTCAAAGTGGAAGCGCTTTTGACTATGAATTTTCGCCGTAATCTACGAAGAAACAAGAGTGGAATCGGTACAGTATTCGGAATGATATTTTTCCTACTTATCGTTATGATTGTTTTTGCAAGCTTTGTAATTCTTCTTAATCAAAACACCAGCCTCGAACAGACGACTATTCAGGCAAAACAGTTGGATCTGGATCGTTATACAGAACTCACAACGGTGTCAATTTCTGATCCTGAAATAGCTGTCTTGAACCACGTTGTCTACGTTGGCTGTAGTATTATGAATAATGGAACGCTTCCCACTCAATTGGTTCGATTATGGATTAAAGATATAACCCAGAACACAGTTGACAATGTTATAATAACGCCGTCAATAACTCTCCAACCAGGCCACAGTATTGCCTATTTTAACTCAGCTTATATTACAAACGCATCATTTTCTGACCAGATGGCTTTTTGGTTTATAACAGCCAGAGGAAACACAATTTCAGCTTATCCGAGCACTAATCAACTTAATAGTATAATTACCTCTGGAGCTTTCCCTGGAGTAACTGATATCAATTCTACCTATACTGGTGAAATTTATCATCCTTTACAGTTATCTCTTACAACAACCAAGCCCAATCAACTAATCTATGTAGTTGTGTCATACGATGATGAGAATACATTATACACCCCTACATCAAATCCCAGCCTAACTTGGACTAAGCGAAGTCAATCATTGGATACAGATTATGGCTATTTTATGGATGGGGATAGCACTTTGGAAACCTTTTATGCCATTATGCCTTCGCCTGGTTCTTTACAAATCAACATTCAATCAACTGCTGATGAATTAAGTGATTACTATTGTTCTGCATTAGCATTCGCAATTAGTGACGTTAATACCACTGCCCCCTTCGATGGTTCAGCCCAAACTACCGTAGCTAAATCTACTATGCCGCAAGAGACGATAACTACGCACTACTCAAAGGAGCTCATAATAGGCGCCCTAAGCATTGACTCTCTTAATCCCCAGATAACCCCTGGAGCGGGTTTCGCAGAAATCATGCCTGTACAGAGTTCCTACGGAGCAACAGGAGAACCTAACGCTCAACCAAGATCAGTATGGAGCTGAATGGGCCATAATAGATACTCCAACAACAAATTTACCGGTAAATTGCACTTTTACCTCCGTGAAAAATTGGGCTATAGTTGTAGATGCTATTCGATTAGTTTCTATACCTCCAACTACTCCTGTGAGTCTTTCCCCTAATAGTGGTCCAATTGGTCAATCAATTACAGTTTCCGGGAACGGTTTTGCAGCAAACTCTCCGCTTTTAGCCCTTTTTGATGGGTTGCCCATACCTTTTAGTGCAACCACTGACTCAACAGGTGCAATCCCATCCAATGCCAAATTCACTGTCCCTCTAGGTTCAACAGCAGGCAACAAAACAGTCACAATCGTCGACAGAAGTTTCAATTATGCAAATACTACTTTCCTCGTTACCACCCCCAGCATAACTGTAAGTCCTACAAGTGGCTCAATTGGGACTTCTGTTACTGTGACGGGTTCAAACTTTGTCGATAATTCAAATATAAACATAAACTTTGATGGAAACCCGACAGTAACGAATCCTTCTTCGATAGTTGCGGATGCGAGTGGTTCGTTCTCAGCAACTTTTATTTTCTCTTATAATGATACAGCCGGCATTAAACAGATTTCCGCGAGTGATGGATTCAATTCTGCCTTCGCAAATTTTGCTGTTAAACCCTCGATCACTTTAAACCCTTCCAATGGTCCAATCGGCTCACTCGTTAATGTAACTGGCTCGGGTTTTGCAGCTACTCAACCGGTGACTATCACATTTGCTGGTGCAACGGTTGTCACGATCCCTGCTAACCCCACTACCGATAGCTTTGGCTTTTTCAGTGCTTCCTTTACAATTCCAACAGGTCAAACAGCTGGAGGCAAAAATGTAAACGCGTCAGATACAACCTTAAATTCTGCAACTTCAACATTCGCCATAACTCCCTCGATCTCTCTGAGTCCAACCAGTGGCAATATTGGTTCAACTGTTAACTGTGTCAGGTTCAGGCTTTGCTGGCAATTCTGCTCTCACAGCAAAGTTTGCAGGATCCGCAGTCACTCTTGGCGGCACAATAATATACAAATTCTTCCGGTGGATTTACTGGTGCGACCTTTACCGTGCCAACCTGGGTACCAACTTGGGTGACAGGAAGTGTTCAAATAGTCAACATCACCGATGCCTCCTCCAACTCTGGCAGTAGCACCTACACAGTAAACACTGTATCACAGACCATCACCGTTGCCATAAGCAATTCACCTTCAAGTGCTGCCGTGATAGTGAATGGCGGTAATGCCATTCCAAACACGTTTGCAGCTAATGGAAACTCAAATTCTGTAACTATGTTTGCAGGTGCCTCCTTTACTCTTTCATTCTCTAACAGTGGCAATACTCGAAACGGCTTCATCGTAGCAAGTGCCTTCTCATCGACTTCCTCCTCATACACGGCTTCAACTACTCCGATTTCAGTAACGGCATATAATCAAGTGCAAAATACATTTAGTGTACCCGGTGTTACAGGTATTGGCTCGGTTGTTTTAACGGGCACTTATTTGGGTACGGCTTCATCAAGTATTGTGACTCTTAATTCGGGTAACTCTTGGAGCACTCAAGCTTGGAGCGATAATAATACAGCGGTTACGTTCCCCGCTTTAGCAGATAACAGTGGATCAAGTGAACGTTGGATTCTTGGCAGCGCATATACAACAGCGGCTCTAACAGTCGGTGGCAACACTTACTCGCAGACATATACTCATCAGTTCAAGCTAACATTTGCGCAATCAGGTTTAGATAACTCTGCCACAGGTACTGTTGTAACGGTTAACAGTTCTACCCAGACTTACAGCAATTTACCCTATACGACTGCTTGGATAAACAGCGGAAGCACAGTAACTTATACTTACAATAATCCAGTGACCAGTTCCACGACAGGCAAACAATTCAGACTTAACGGAGTAACTGGTTCAGCTTCGCCAATTACGGTGAACAGCCCTGCGAACTATTACAGGAAACTATGTAACTCAGTGGCGGGTGACTTTCAGTCAGACGGGTAGAAGTGGAATTCAGTCAGACGGGAATTGATAGCTCTGCTGGGTCTAACACTGTTCTTACCGTGGGTTCAACAAACTATGCCTATAATGCTTTACCTAATAGCGTTTATGTTGATGATGGAACCACCTTCAGTTGGGTGTCTCCTGTTTCAGGTGGTACCGGCAAACAGTTTGTGCAGACAGGTAGCTCAGGTTCTTCGCCTATATCGGCTACTGGAACCTATACGGTCAGTTTCCAGCTTCAATACTACTTTGGTGTTTCATCTGCTAGGGATACTCCAACTGGGCAGGGATGGTACAATGCTGGGTCCAGCGTGTCATCGACCGTCACAAGACCGGTTTCTGGTGGGATGGGAATCCAGTATGAGACTACAGGCTGGACCAGGTACGGGTAGTCTTAGCTCTGGCGGAAGTGCAGGCTCTAGTTCCACTGGTTCATTCACGATCAATGCTTACTCAACTTGCACATGGAACTGGAAGACTCAGTATGCCTACATCCCCCTCACAATTACCAACACCCAGTCATCAGCCACACCTTCCACGTTCCAGCAAAAGATAACGTGGAATCCATCCAGCTACACGGGCTACGAAGCATCCAACTTGGGCAACATCCGCTTTTATAGCGACAGCGCCCTTACCACGCCTCTAAACGCTTGGCTTGAAACTTGCACCCCTTCGCTCTCTAATACCGCCACCTCTGCTTCAGCATGGATTAAACTAGTCAATTCTATAACTCAGAACGGCGGCACAATGACAATTTATATGGCATTTCTCCCTACAACAACAAATTTCGACGCAAATTACTGGGGGAGCGCGCCTAACCTTTCAGGAACCTACGGCGCCTACGACAATGGGGCAAACGTCTTCAATGCTTATTTCAATGGCAATACCCCAACTTCGAGCTTTTCTGTGGATAGCGGGTATACGATAGTAAATGCAAACGGTATTTCTGGTCCTGGAGGAACGACAATTAACGCGATAAGAGCAAGAGGTTACAATGGCGGAGATGCTGTCTTCTCATTCAATACGCCACTTGGCAATACCGCTCTAATAGCAGAATCAAGCTTTTATTCCACCAATCAGGGGACTGATACAGGCGCCATTGGACTCGTAAATAGAGCAACTGCATCGAGTGTAACTAATGCAATTAGCGCAAATATGGGATACGGTAGTGCTTATTTCAACCAAGACTACATGCGTCTTGGCACATTAACCTCCAATGTGAACCCCCACGGAACATCAACTTCGAGTTGGCTATATGCTACTCTAACATACACGGGTTCAGCCTCATCTTCGTGGAGTGCATTCATAGCCCCACAACTTTACTCGTCAACAGGAGGATATTCTGGCACTGTCTCAAATAACCCACTGAGTTCCGAAAGTAACCTTTATCTTGGCCAATTAAGCACCTCAAGCAGCTCATACCCGATTGACATATACTACAACTTCGCTCGTGCTAGGGCTTACCCTCCAAGTAACGTCATGCCTTCGGTCTCTTTTGGTAGCCTATCCTTCTAAAGTTAACGTAGTCAAAGTATCGATCTGCGCTGCAAACTCGTTAAAAACATCAAAGCACCTTGGCGAGTAACGTCCAAATCAATTATCGCAAGGAGCTCGATAGCTCAACACTTGATAAGGTTCGTTGAAAGCTAATTCACTGGAGGCACCTAAGATGCAAGCATTATGTTCACTGACGAGGTTA
The DNA here is from genome assembly GCA_963739495.1 of Candidatus Bathyarchaeota archaeon. Taxonomy (GTDB): domain Archaea; phylum Thermoproteota; class Bathyarchaeia; order Bathyarchaeales; family Bathycorpusculaceae; genus Bathycorpusculum. The sequence continues at coordinate 72,918 of CAVUAM010000021.1, forward strand.
ACCAAACGCTCAATACCTTTGATGCTAAGACTCCACCAACTGCCCGAAGCCCTCTAAAAGAAGACTCCTCAACTCAAACAATCTCACTGTTCCATAGACGCTTAGCCTCATTTCTTTTCAAACTGCCTTAAACTGTGACGTGATATGGTGCTGTGCATGTTTCCCTTGCTATCAAAAACGGCTGTTAGGGTTAAAAAGTGAAACAACACGAAAAATGTGTTTCTAATAGATGATTCGCATGACGCATCTATTTACCCAGAATAAGATGAGATACTTTTGTGTTCAGTCGTCTTACCAAGAACAGATCAAATTAAGGGTTTACCTATCCAGCAGCAAAAGAATTTACATGGTTTATATTGACTCTTCAGGAATTAAGTCACGTGGTCGACTAGCTTGAAGATCTGGAAACGTGGAAAGAAGCCTGAGCTATTGCAATTGGCAATCGAAAATCCATCGGTTATCGATGTTGATACACCTGGCGCGACTGTTGAAACTCATGTTGATGCTGCTGGGGGCTCTGAGGTTTCTGAAACATTCAAAGAGCACTACCCTCTTTTGTTACCTTTCTCTTATGCTGCAATTGTAGAAGATGAAAAAAACGAAATCAAATATTCGCTTTTAGAACCCACGTTAACTGATCTTGATAAGCAATTGTTGGCTGAACTGAAAAATATCCTCTGGGACGAACTTACTATTAATACAAAAAGTTTCACCTCCGGAGAAGAAGCCGACGAATACTTGAAGTATAAAATCTTGGATACAGCGATAAAGTATCATATCAATGTAGATGGTAACACTTTAAGCAAATATCAGTATTTTATAGCGCGAGATTTCTTAGGTTTTGGAAAGATAGATGGAATAATGCGAGACGACAACATTGAAGACGTTTCTTGCGATGGTACAAACTCACCAATTTTCGTTTGGCACCGCAAATACGAATCTATTCCATCCAATATAAAGTTCGAAACTCACCAAGAACTTGAAAACTTTGTCTTCAAATTGGCTTACCTCTGTGGACGACACATCTCCATCGCTCAGCCTATTCTTGACGGAACATTAAATGATGGTAGCCGCGCCCAAGTAACATACGGAACTGAAGTTACACCTAAAGGCAGCACCTTCACAATCAGAAAATTCAAAAAAACCCCACTCACAATCATCGATCTAATTATATACAAGGCATTGTCAACTGAAATCGCAGCTTACTACTGGTTCTTAATAGAAAACCGACACTCAGTTATGATCGGCGGCGACATTGGCGGAGGAAAAACTTCTATGCTTAACGCCATCAGCCTATTTATTCGACCAACTTTAAAAATAGTGAGCATTGAAGATACACAAGAAATCCGCTTACCTCACCAAAACTGGGAAATGATGGTAACAAGACAAGGTTTAGGTACAGGTGCGGGAGCAGTTGGAGAAGCTGGAATCGGCAGCATCAGCATGTTTGACCTGCTAAGAGCAGCTCTAAGACAAAGACCCGACTTTATTATAGTGGGTGAAATCAGAGGTGAAGAAGCCTATGCACTATTCCAGGCTATGGCAACTGGACACTTGGGACTAACAACTGTACACGCAGAAGACGTGCAAGGTGTCCTCCATCGACTAACAACAAAACCAATGAACATCCCCCAGACACAGGTAGAAAACTTAAACGCTATCTCAATAGTCCGTCGATTAGTCGTTAACAACGTATCCCTAAGACGGACAATATCCGTTTCAGAAATGGTTGGTTGGGACAAGGAGAAGAACGATTTCAAAGTTCAAGAAATATTCACTTGGAATACCGAAAAAGACACTTATGAAAAAGTAGCTAGAAGCCCGCTGCTAGATAGGATTGCAGCTCAATGGGGATATTCTAAAGAAGAAATTGACCAAGAACTAGCAATGAGGCAAACAATCCTCGAATACATGGTAAAAAACCACTTACGCTCATACGAACAAGTTTCAAAACTAGTCCTAGATTACTTCTCCGACCCGCAGCAGATCTATAGAAAAGCGAAAGTGAGTTAAAAATGAAGTTTCAACCATGGGCAACAGCGTACGAACTGCTTAATAAAAGGTTACAAAAGGTCTATCCTCATTTTCAAGAGATCCACGTACAATTGAAAAAAGGCGGTGTACTGATTGCGTTCAAACCGTATATTGCCTTCATGGTTCTAGCTTCAATCATTGCATTTACCGTTTCCATTCCAATATCTTTCATTCTTTTTCCCTTTCTAAGTGGGATTCCGATGCTTTCAGTAATGAATTTCTTGTTTACTTTGGTTATTGCTGTATCCGCTGCATTAATCACCCTAATGGCGCTGTATATTTATCCAGGGTTAAAAGCAAGCGGCAGAAATGGTCCAATAGACAAGAATTTACCCTATATCTCAAACTTTCTAACCCTTCTCTCAAGTTCAAACGTTCCACCAAGCGTCATTTTTGAGTCAATGGCTAAAATTGAAACATTAAAAGAAGTTCGCTTGGAATTTAATAACATAATAAGAGACATAGAAGTCTTTGGTAATGACCTGATGAGCTCAATTCTTGATAACGCAAAACTTACGCCTAACGAACATCTTGGTGAAATCCTCCAAGGGTACGTAGCAACCGTTAGAACAGGAGGAAATCCCACAGAGTATCTGAAGATTACTACTGAAAAAGTAACGAAAGACCGAGTAGGCAAACTAGACTTGATGCTTGAATCGCTTGCAGCAATGGCAGAAATCTACATAATGATGCTCGTGGCAGCTCCATTGCTTTTCGTTGTACTTTTTGTCACTTTAGGAATGATAGGGAGTGGCACAATTGCAGGAATGAGTATGTCACTAGTCCTTTACCTGTTAACCTACCTTGGAATTCCAATAATGGGCGCAATAATGATGGTTATAATTTCAACATTCGAAAAGTGAGATCTTAATGAGAATAACAAAAAAAACGATAAAACGCGTTACGATCCTTTCAGGCATAGCTGGCATAATATTCTTCATTATTGCAGCAGTGTTCTATCTCACATCCCCAACATTAGACTATATGATGATAATAGCCCTCGCAATAGGTGTTGGCCCACCAAGTATAGTAAGTATCTTTCACAGCAGATGGAGATTAAAAATCGAAAAGGCAACCCCTGAATTCTTGAGAGACTTAGCAACGGCATCGAGAACAGGTATACCCTTACAAGTTGCTTTGGAACATGCTTCCCACCGAATGTACGGTCCACTAACACAAGAACTGAAAGTGTTAGTTGCACACATGAGTTGGGGTATGAACTTTAACGAAGCACTAAATGAACTTGCGGATAGAGTAGATTTACCTCTAATCAGAAAAGCAACCGTCTTGATAAATGAGGCAGGAAAACACGGTGGGGAATTATCAAATATCTTTGATTTAACGGCGAAATACCTTGAAAATATAAATGACTGGACCCTAAAAAGAAGACAGCAGACACTTCCTTACGTCGCAATTTTCTATTTCTCTGTTTTCATATTCCTATTCATAATTATAGTGATTTCAAACATGATGCTTATCCCTCTGAGTCAAAGTACAGATGGAGTATCTTTCATCAAACCAATACTCTCGCAAGTCGAATCAAGACGATTATTCTTACATGCATCATTAATAGAGGCAGTTTTCGGTGGACTCATTGCAGGAAAAATTAATGAGGAAAGCTTTCTGGATGGATTGAAACACGTTACGGTTCTAGCTGTTGCTTCAGGTATAGCGTTCTATATGTTCATGCGTTAAACCAAATAATAAAAGGATGTCAACAATATAATTGGATATAAAAAAAGGTTAGGTCGCTGAAATGAAAACAAACTCTCAAGGTATCGATACAGTGCAAGCCACGGAAGATCAAAAGCAACTGTCAAGTAAGATTTTTCCAAACAAAAACAAAGAACCAATAAAGACATTGGACACTGAAGACAAAATAGAGCTCGAAAGGCGCGAAGCCTACATTGAGCCTCATGCACGCGACCTGCTCAGAGAAATTCTCGAAAATTCTGACAACGAAGAAATAATTCCAAAGTTCGTTCAAGGACAAGGATTCGTCTACCGGGTAGCCAATCGCTCTTCCAGTGAACCTTCAGCGAAGGTGATTAGTAAAGATCTACTGGAGAATCTAGCCCGTTTAGATATACTAAAAAAAGCTTTCTTTGACTCAGTTTCAGTATGTCCAAATTGTGAATCAACAACGATCACTCTTCATAATCGTTGCCCAAAATGTAAAAGTCACAACGTAGAAAAAACAAGTCTAACCGAACACATACCTTGTGGATACATAAATCAAAGAGACAAATATGTTGGCAATCGCTGTCCGAACTGCGGCGAACCATTGATTGAAGGGCAATATCGTAATATGGGTCGCTGGTACGTGTGCCAAGAATGCGGAGAAAAATTCGAGAACTCTGAATCAGACCTTGTCTGTCGAAGTTGCACAAAAAACTTCACCATAAAAGAAGCTAAACCCATTGAAATACCCAAGTTCTCATTGAACTTGCAGAGGAAAAAAGAAATTAGACAAAACGTCGCCAGTTTAGAAAATATCCAAGGTCTCCTTGCAAGTTTGGGGTTCTCCGTTGAAATCCCAGGTTTAGTGATAGGACAAAAAAGTGGAATGCAACATCATTTTAGTTTAATCGCCAAGAAAATAGTCGATGGCCAAGAAAAAGTCATCGCGCTAGATCATTCGGTAAGCGAATCAGAAGTATCTACCTCACCACTAATTCTGTACATATACAAAACCTCCGAAGTCAAAGTTGACATTCCCATCTTCGTGGCTATACCAAGACTTAACGAAACTGCCCAGAAAATAGCTCAAGGCCACAACATATTATTAATTGAGGGTTCAACCGATGATAAAGAAGTAATGGCAAAAATAAAATCTGAAATTGAAAAAAGCCTAGATGCAAAGCCACAAGATAATTCATTAAATGATCAACCCGAAGAATCCAAATCACAAAAGAAATCGTTCATGGACAAGTTTATGGGCAAGAAAAAATAAGCTTGCAAACCCTCAAAAAACATCTAATCAATTATTTTTTCAGTAATCATTGGAGGAATGAAATTTAGTGAAGATTTTTGTGGGATTTCACATTTGATAAATGTTAAAGCGCATTGTTCAAAAAAAGGATTGGTACAAGTTACGTAAGGGACATTTTACTTGAAGTATGTAACAAAATTTATTTTGTTTAGATGCTTGACTCTTTTTTTAGTTTAAGGATAAGCCAAAACAATAATTAAAAAAGAAAATATGGTCTAACATGATTTAACAGTTGAGTAGATTTTGTCTATATATTTTCAAATAAGGCATCGCCCAGGTTTGGATTTATATATATGTCATATATTGTTACCGTAGTTCCTTGCGAACCATACGAGTAATCTCCGTTGCCTGTCCACCCTAACTTTAAGGCGTTTACGTATGTAACCCAGAGGGTGTACCATGTGCTATAGTATGTATCGTATGAGGTGGAGATGTCTGTCAATTGGTTATCGGTCAACATCCATGCTTTTTGCTGTTCTCCGTTGAAAACATAGTTTATGACTCCTGATGGGGTGCAACCTTCAATGCGCATCATGAAATTGTTTGTTCCTAGATTCTTTCCATAAAAGTCGTATGATAGCTCAGTTCCGTTTCCAGTTATTGTAACACTGTATTTTAGGCTGGTTGCCCCAGCAACATCAAGTGCTGTAGAAGAGGGAACAGGGGTTTGAGTTGTTACTGGACTTGATGCTGTTGCGGTAGGATGAACTGAAGCTATTGGTATACTTGAATTTCCCAAGTTTCCACCCATTAATACAATGGCTGCAACGACAGCAACAACGACTACAACCGCAAGAACTCCAACAATGAGTGTATTTTTGTTTTTATTTCCTTCATCGTTGAGGGATTGTTTGAACATTTTTTATTGATCTTGAAATATATTCATTCATATTTGGCGTTCTCATCATTAATATTTCTTGAAGTGATTTCTTTTTTCTAACCAGCCCCAGTATTTTAGATTTGTTATCAACTCAAACCGGTCTGGAGATAGTAAGTTTAAGGTTCGTTTTTAGTTTATACATCCCATAAAAAAATCTTATTCTAAATAAAAAAGGAGAAATGTGGATGATTTTGCCATCTGACTGGGGGTTTAAATATATACGTGTTTTAGCTTGAAATGGATTGGGAAGCAGTAATGAGGATATGTTCAGGCGCAACGATACTTTTTCAGGGAGACAGTATTACTGACGCGAAGAGAAGTCACTGGAGATTGGGTGATTTGGGAAAAGGTTATGTGATGATGGTGGCAGAACAGTTTTCTGTCAAGCATCCAGACTCCTAATGTAAAATTTTTAAATCGTGGAATAAGCGGGAATAGAGTTAGGGACCTGAAAGATCGTTGGCAGAAGGATTGCTTGAATCTGAAACCTGATCTCGTTTCAATTTTAATTGGCGTAAACGATGCTCTGGGAACTTTTTTCTGGGGAGAGCCGAGGTCCTTTGAGAGCTTTGAAGAGGATTTTGTTAGTATTTTGGATATGACTCGCAAGAATATTGATGCACAGATAGTCTTGATGGAGCCATTCTTAGTGCCTTTGTCAAAAGACCAGGTGGTTTTGAGACATGATATTGAAGCAAGAATAAAGGTTGTAAGAAGGTTAGCTGAAGAGTTCAAGACTGCCATAGTGAAGTTGGACTCGGTGTTTTCTGAGGCTGCGACGAAAAAGGCGCCTGAGTTTTGGGTTATAGACGGAGTTCATCCAACGCTTGCTGGTCATGCTCTTATTGCGGAATCTTGGCTCGCTGAGGTAGAATCTGTCTGAGAGGTTCACCGATGTTTCTTATAATGAATCGTTGGTTCCTCGCTATGACATAAGGAAAGGAAAAAGGAAGTGGGGTGATTTCTCCACTCTGGCAGGTCAAGACAAAGGAAAAAACACATTCAAAATAGTTTACACTCAATTTAACCGAAAAACCAAACGAATACCTTGGATACCTTCCTCTAAATAACAAATGTTAAAAGCAAACTAAACATCTAAAGTATGAGACGTTATAGAAAATGAAAACCTTAACAAAGAAAATCATAGTCATTGGAGTCATTGTGCTTTTTATTGTCTCCACAGTAGCTGGCCTTCTCGGTGGACACCTATAATTTTATAGAAAACCAGCATTGTCGTTATTAACTTTCTCAAAATACACGCTCTTTCATAATATCCGTCTTTAGCAGACGACTGCACTTAGACTAGAATATAATGATAAAGTTGTTATTTACTGTTTAGTAGGAAGTCTTGTCGTTTAGTGTTAATTGTCTTAATTAACGACTTCTCTTTTTCGATCCACATAGAAACTGACCAATCTGCATCAATACATTTGGAACCAGACGGGATTTTCAAATCAAGTTTCCTTAGGAATTTTACTTCAAGTCGACTTGCCCCTAAACCAAAAATCTTGTGCAAAATATCAGAAAATTCTTCGAGCCTAAGAGGAATATCGGTTTTTTTTATGTTGAATTTGAGTTCTAACTGGAGGTAAAACTCGTTTTTTACGGGTTCGCCTAATAAAATAAGCGATTCATCAATGGCTTCTATCAAAAAATTATTAAATTGTTCTGTAGGAGTCTCCTTCAGATGGTTCTCTAACATTTCGTGGGTTTTTTCGGTTAGATTATGAAGAATAGTTGAATTATCGTCGTTTGAAAGTTGAATTAAGGGTTCTTCCCGTGAAACTTCAAAACTCATACTTCTTCCTTCAAATCTATCTGCCACAAGGCACTACAAAATAAACCGGGAGTTAATATATAAATCTAAAATACTCAAAATACTTATTATTGCTCAACATTAATACAAAATAAATTAAAATTGCTCTATTCTTCAATAGTTTTCACGTAGCTTCTCCGTAAATTTTGAACATTATCTGCGAACGAAACATCACTAACTATCCATGTAGTGAGAAGCCATTCCATGCGTGCGCGCGATTCATTTTCAGTTAACTGAACATCGACTTGAAGCTTGTAACCCAAAGTTTTTACGATCTTAAGTTCCAGTCTATCCGCACCTAACCCGAAGAATTTGTGAATTATCTTGGAGAAATCAAGAATCTTTTGTGGGATCTCGGCCTTGGTTATTTGGAGTTCAGTTCCTAAATGTTGGAAGACAGCATTTTTTACAACTTCACCCAAAGAAGATATAGTTTCATCGATAGCTTCCATGAGGTATTGATCAAATTTTTCGTTGGAAATATTAATCTTTGCTGATGTGGGTTCGTAGGGAAATGGTGTTCGCAATTTGGGGGGCTTTTGTTTCTATGGCATTTTCGGTTTGTTTGGGGCTGGTGATTGCTGCTTGTTTAAAATATTCTTCGGTTTCAATTTCATCTTCTTCAGTAAGATAGATTTCTGTCGCCATTTCGTTTTGCTTCCCCCTTTGTTGGCCTTTTATTTGCCGTTTAGCCTGTCCGTCTGTAGTTATTAATGTGTATAGTGTTATATAAGTATTAATATACATGATATTGAATTCATATTATAACACCTTTTTTATAGAAATTCCAATTCGAAACTTGACCTCTCTAAAAAAACAAATCACAATTCCCGTTTTTTACGATCCTGGTCAAATCGACTTAAAAATTTCTTTGAATATAGTCTTCGCGAATTTTAAAGATATATTCTTCAAACGATATATCCATTACAGCCCATTTAGATAATGGCCATTGGTACACAGGCCACTTTATATCTGCTTGAATCTTTTCATTCAGATTCTTCATGAATTTTACTTCAAGCCTACTCGCTCCCAAACCAAAAAGCTTGTGGAGTATCGATGAAAAATCACTTATTTTCTCGGGGATATCTTCTTTTGAGATCCCGAAATTGCTTTCCAAGTTGGAATATAATACGTTTTTGACGGGTTCTCCAAGCGACGTTAAGGTTTCATCAACAGCTTCAATTAGATACCCATTGAATTGTTCTTTACGCAAATTTATCTTGCTTTCAGCTTTTTCCAAATCAACCGAATGCTAGGGTTCTTCTACTTTAGTCTCATCTTCAAGGCTTAGGCAAATTTTGTCTTCTTCAGTGCTTTCTTCGTCTAAATTTTCATTTCCCATCTTTCATTGCCCAGCTTCTGTTTGTAATATTTCTTTGTCCAAATAAACTTTGTTAATTAGTGGTAAGTGCCCCAAACCAATCAATGGCAAAGCAATGTTATATGTAAACATGCAATGCAATAGGAGAATATTGAGTTATCGACATATTTTACAAAGTTATCGGTGGAGAATTTTTAGATGAAACGAGAAATTGAATAAAAAGTTCTTCTTAGAGAAGTAGTTGTTCGAGGTGAAATTTTAAGGTGAACGATAACTTCTACTTTGATCTCCCAGAATAAGTTATGCTCTAAAAGAGTGAGTCGTTAAAAGAAGAAGATTGAAAAATTTGCTCTTCTTCTTTACCGATTAACTGGTTACTTCTTGGATGAATAACTTCTTTATTTAATTTAAACTCGAAACATTTACTAATTCGACGAAAAAATATATGTCATTTTAGTGAAAATGCTAACAAGTTCTGTCAAAAGGGTTTTTCTATTTTAAGAATTAGGTGCAACTTGACATAAGTTTATTTTTTTTTAGTGTTGTCAGTTACAAGAAAAACGGGTGTTTTTTCGTTGTGCAGTGGGGTTTGTTTTGGGTTGGTTTTTGAATAAGGTTTGGAGGTTTCTTTATTTGCATCTGCGAATGTCTGGTTTTGGTTGCTATGGTCTGTTGGCGGAGGTTGTTTTGGTTACCGTTAACTGAGCGTGTGTCTTTAAGGGGAGGTTGTAGAGGGCAATTGGGTTAGATTCCAAAGTATATTTGAAGGCACTACGAGCTAGAGACTCAAATCTTTGAAGTAACCCTAAGCATTCTTGGAGTATGGAATCCTGCGCAGGTTTTTCTTTCAAGAATAAGCAAATACGAAATCTTAGAAGTGATGGTTAAGGGTTTCATATTCAACTCTATTTGCGAATTGCTCCAAAACAAGCATACCTGAGTTTGAAGCAAAATTTGCACTTAACAGCTTAATAAACTGGAGCCAGAAAGATGTTACTCCTTTTATTTATACTAAATATTTTTGATGCGGATGTCTTTATGCAGTTTTTGTAAGGATGATGATCAACGCTTAACAAATCAATTACGCTCTGTTGTCTTTCCAAAAACTCAAAACCCTTAGGCGTTGCCTTGAAAATAGCTCTTCCATCATCCGCGTTTTCTTCAATAAGTCCTGTATTTAGCAGCAAAGATATGTATTGTTGGAGTTGGCTAAAACTGAGGTTGGCTTTGAACATTATTTGAGTCTTTGATGTGCCCTTTTTGGTTATTTCGATGATCTCTGACATTATAATTAATTTATCGCGACGTTTTGATGAGTTTTCGATTATTTCTAGGGTCATTTTTATTCCTTTTCTAGAGGTATCTTCTATGCTTGAATCGTGTTGTTTAAGATATAAGTTGTGTTTCGAGCATCTTAATATATCGTATTTAGTAATAATCCGAAAAGTCAATTATGTTTTGAAATGAGAAAAAAGTAACAAATCTCATAACGATCCTGATTGGCCATACCCTCCCAAACATCATCAACATACAGCCTGAAGAAATTAGGCAAAGTTGTTGAAAATTGCTTTCATATGCCTTTGAATACAAATAATAATTAGAAATTTACGGAGGCATGCCAACGTTACAGCTATGTTACGTTATTCTTGTTGCTGTTTCAATTATGAAGCCTTTTCTACCTAGATTGTATGTTAACCTGCGGGTGGGAATAATGGTTCCCGACATTTTCCTAATGATTAGATGCCTCATCGTTGTGTCGGCTGACCAGGTTAATGCAAAGTTTATGGAGCCTTCCGCAAAATGATTCAAAGTAGTTTCCGCTTGAGGGTCTTGCATGCCTTCCGTGACAAGGAGCAGATGGAAATTTTGGCTTTTTGTGTTCTCATGCGTCATAGAGGTAACTAGATTGGCGATATCTTTGATTTTGTGGATAAGCAACAGCTCTGAGACGGAGTCAATTGCGATGGTTCGGCACTGTTTCATTTCCTCCAAAACAGTTTCCAGCAGCTCAGTTGACGTCATGTTTTTTAGGCTCTTGAATTTCCAAGCTCCAGCTTCCTCACATGGCACTGTGTCCCATCCATAAGCTGCCATATCTTCTCGAATACTTTCCGCAGACACGTTAACTGTGAAGTAGGTAACTGGACACGTTTTTACTCTGTTAAACAAGACTTGCCTACCGAAGACTTCGTTTCCTGAACCCGGCAAACCAGTGAGAAGGATAATTTTTGGTGGCAACCCGCCAAGTAGGAATTCGTCCAGACCAGCAATTGCAGTCTTCACAACTTTCATGAACAACTAAACCTTTGAACTAAGAGATAGATGTTGCTTAGTTATATCTTTTATAGCAGTCAAATATTGATTATACATACAATTCCTGTTTTCTTACTTGTGTTATGAACAATTGCCAATTATTATTCATGATATATATCAGTAATTGATAGAGTATTAATCCATCAAGCTTTTAAGTCTCTGTTTCTTAAGAATCAATTAACAATTAAGAAGGAAGAAATACAAAAATGAATATTCGGAAAAAATATACGGAAATTCCGTAGAAACATGCGTGCAATCTCACCAGTAATTGCCACTCTACTAATGATAGCCATCGCAGTCGTCGCTTCATTGGTCACTTACGCCTGGGTCATGGGATACATGAACTTCACAACAGAGAAGACTGGTAAAGCAATACAAATCCAGAGCATAGCCTATCCTAGACTGGAGGACAGGCCTTTACCATTTATGTGCAAAATGTCGGCGATTCAGACCTATTCACTTAGCAATACTAACAGCTGTATTCATAAACGGTGCAGGCATGCTACAACAGAACGTTGGAGCCCTTCAACTTCCTTTAGGTAAGACCAACACTGCATCTTATCTGCAACAGGTGCTTTAGCAACTCTACTTGCCGGCGTCAATCATAACATTCAAAGTGACAACTACGGACGGAACTTTCAGCCAAATAACTCAACAATTCACAATCAAATAAGCGTGAATTGTTTGAGTGTTTTCTTTTTTTATTTTATTTACAGAGTTTATAAATGAAATTGACATGAATGAGGGGACATAGTTAAGTTGACATCTTACAAGAAACTGTTTTCAAGAAAGAAACCAGCCATGGCTATGAAACCTGCAGTAAATTTTTCTCATTTGTTATTTTCTGAACGGTTTGTTATGATAGGTGAGCAAAATGAACATTCAAGGGGATAATTCAGTTGAATATTGCATCTAAGTCAAAAAATCAAGTTGAGGAAGATGATTTAGCCAAGCGTGTTGATGAATTGCATAAGGCTTTTTCTAAGACAGAGTCAGCGGTTGTGAAGGAAGAGAAGGCGTTGGATTCATCTGGCGAACTTGACAAGACAGCTGACAAAAAAACTACTATTGCAGTTGACGATGGTATAGAGTTGAAGCCTCACACAGAACAAAAGAGGAAACTATTTTCTCGCAAAAAATCAGCCAAAGCTCTCAAACCTGCAGTAGACTTGCAAGGAACCATCCCCAAGAAAAAAAGTAGAACATTTCAAGTTCCTTCTTTTTCCAAAAAATCCAAATTAGTAGCTCCTGTTCTTCCTGTTCCTGAAGTAAAAACGTCAGTCCCCGAACCAGTTAACGAGAAAGTACTCGAATCTTACTCACTTATTGAACCTTATTGTCGGGTGAATATAGTTAAGGACTTAGACAGGGGAAACATCAAATATGTGGTTGAAGAACCCCAACTTACAATTGAAGATGAAGCTCACCTTAAACGGTTAAAAGAAATACTCAATCAAGTCATAACCTTGAAGCCGTCAGATTTACAATCAAAAGAAACGGCTGGAAAATACCTTATAGCCAAGAGTAAGGAAATTTTTAATGACTATGATTTCAAGATCGATGAAGCTACTCAGGACAAATTGCTCTATTGCGTAGTTAGGGATAATCTTGGTTTTGGAAAAATCGATTCCTTAATGCATGACCAATTAATTGAGGACCTCTCATGCGACGGGGTCAACATCCCAATATTCGTTTGGCACCGCAAATCCGAGTCCATTCCAACTAACATCCGATTTGAAACAGAAGAGGAACTTGACTCGTTTGCCTTGAGGCTGGCCTATATGTGTGGAAGCCACGTATCCATCGCTCAACCATTATTAGATGCAAGTCTACCTGATGGCAGCAGAATCAACCTTACTTACGGTAAAGAAGTTACTCGAAAAGGATCAACTTTCACAATAAGAAAATTCAAGCTCGACCCATTAACAGTAACTGATCTAATCACCTTTGGCACAATCTCGGCGGATATGGCTGCTTTCTTTTGGTATGCAGTTGAAAACAGAGTATCTATCCTAGTAGCAGGTGGTATTGCAGCAGGTAAAACGACGCTTCTAAACTGCCTTAGCATGTTCATTAAAGCTGACTTAAAAGTTGTATCAATCGAAGATACACCAGAGATTAATCTTCCACATGAAAACTGGATTCCAGCAACGACTAGGTCACATTTCGGTATTGCCACAGATTCAGCGGACGTAACATTATTCGATTTGCTCAAAGCCTCTTTGAGACAAAGGCCTGACTACATCATAGTAGGTGAAATCAGGGGAACAGAGGCATACACACTTTTCCAAGCTGTCAGTACTGGGCACCTTGGGATGTCAACTGTCCACGCTGAATCAGTTGAATCAGCCGTGTACCGTTTAGAATCAGCACCAATGAACATTCCTCGTACTCTAATTGCTGGCATTGACATTATTTTGGTTCAAAAACGAGTGGAAATAAAAGGTAAACCCTTCAGAAAGACAGTTGCAGCCTCAGAGATTGTCGGTTTGGATCCTCGTTCAGGCGAAATCTTAACAAACGAGGTATATAGATGGAATGCAACTGACGAAACTTTCGATTATACCGGTCGAAGTTACATTCTTGAAAAAATTGCTGAAAAAACGGGTTTAAGCATTGAACAAGCCGAAGAAGAACTCAAAAACAGGAAAAAAGTAATAACCTGGATGGCCAAGAAGAACATTCGCAATTACAAGGACGTATCCAACATTATTCGCTCGTATATGGAGAATCCTGCACGCATACTTGCGGAGGCACTAAAAGACGAATAAGCAGTTGCTCTCTCTTTGTCTGAGAGCATACAAGATTGTTCCATCATACTTCGTTGAAGAATTTAAGAGTATGCAGGACAACTTAGCTAAAGCAGCTGTAAAAATCACATTCCAAGCTTATTTGGGCTTGATGGCATTCTCCACCCTTGTGGCTGCAATAGTAGGTTTTGGGCTTTCTCTTCTGATTTTTTCAATCAGACTTCCATTTATCCCTGCATTTGTATTTTCAATAATAGCGGCAATGATTGCTGGTATTGCTGTTTTTGGGTTTTGCTATGTTTATCCTGTCCTTGCTATATCTTCAAAAGTGAGAAAGATAGACTCAAATTTGCCCTTAACCGCCAATTTCATGGCAGTATTAGCAAGTTCAGGCATGCCTCCTGAACGTATTTTTAGATCCTTAGCTAATGTCGGCGACGAGTTCGGGGTTGGAGATGAAATTCGGCGTGCAATTGCTGATACCGAATTGATGGGTTTGGACTTAAACGATTCATTAAGACGCGCATCTATAAGGTCTGCTTCAAGAAAGTTTGGCGCTATGTTAGATGGCATTGTTACCACTTCCCATATGGGTGGGGACTTAGCTTCTTTCCTTAGAGATGAGTCAGAAAAAGCCAAAAAGCTCCGGGTTACTTCAATGAAAAGTTTCCTGGACAGTCTTGCAGGCATGGCTGAAGTCTACGTCAGTTTCATGATTGCACTTGCCTCTGGTCCTAGTAGTTATGCTTTCCGTAATGTCCTTCTTAGGCGGAGGATCACTGCTTGCCGGTATGGATCCTCAAACAGTTCTGTTACTTATGACCTTCATAGTAACACCTGCAGGTGTAGGAATAATGTTACTAATGGTCGATTCAATGACACCTCCGAGGTAATAAAATTGGGCAAAGTTGCAATTAAGAAAAGACAATTGACTATAGGGCTTTCGATACTTGCCGTAATTGTAGCTATAGCAATTATTGCAGCTATATCCTTCTCGGCATTAACAACTTACATCAATGAAATCTTTTTTGTTAGCATATTAGTAATATTAGTCCCTTCAGCTATTCTTGATTTGAAACATCAAAGATGGATATCCTCAATAGAAAATCAGATGCCTCTGCTTGTCAGAGGAGTTGCAGAATCTCAGGAAACCGGGATGACCCTGATTAGAGCTTTAGAAAAAGTTGTCGACAACAAAATGGTCAGTGGTCCCCTTTCTAAAGAGGTAAAGCAGTTAGTTATTGAAATGTCCTGGGGCACATCTTTTGAAGATGCACTAACCAATTTCAAAAACCGAATAAACTCTCCCATCGTAAATCGTTTCTGTGTGCTTGTTTTGGAAGCAAGCCGATCAGGAGGGACAATTAAAAAAGTATTTACTGCAACTGCAGGGTTTATGGAGGAGATGAAAGATATTGACAGGGAAACCGACGCCCAAATGAAACCTTACATCATAGTAATTTACGCTGCCTTTGCAGTGTTCATAGTTACAGCAATTCTGCTGGTGCAATCATTTTTTGCTCCAATGACAGGATCTCAACAAATATCCAGCAATACAACCATTGCTGGAGTTGGTGGCTTAAAGGATTTCTTCTACCAAGACATGCTTGTTTCTGGCTTAACAGGAGGACTAATGGCGGGAAAAATAGGGGAACGCAGAGTAGCTGGAGGCATGAAACATTCAATCTTACTGGTGGTAATTGGATATGCAATATTCCTTGCGGGTATTCCTCCAAACTGGATGTGAAAACATGAAGAAACTATTTAAGAATAAAAAAGCAGTTTCACCCGTTATCGCCACCGTATTGATGATAATGGTAACAATGGCGGGCATGGCGATTCTTTTTGGGTTTGTGATTTCATATTCTGATGCCTACAAAGCAGGTGTTGGAAGTTCAGTTATGGAGTCTTTAACAATCGAAGACATTTGGTTCAGCCCTAATAGCCCCAACGGCTTATATAACTCTCAAGTTCAGATATCAGTCTATAACGCCGGAAAAGTAGAATCCACAATCACTTCGATATATGTAAATGGTCTGAAACTAACAGAAAGTGACCAAAGCGATGGTAATTTTAATTTGAAAATATTGTTGCTTATTGGTAATCACACCCAACCACCTATTACTCTTTATTGGCCGAACCATGTATGGCAAAGTGGAACAACTTACACCTTTACTGTTGCTACTCAAGCAGGTTCAAACTTCGATATGAAATGGACAGCACCATAAAATTGAGGGACAAAAATTGATTAAAAGACTCTTAAAAAACAAAAAAGGAACAGCTGAAGTTATCGGATCAGTAATGTTTATAGTTATTTTACTGTTCTTCTTCACAAACGTTTACTTGTGGCATGACGCTGCAGTAAAAGAAATGAATGACCTCCAGGTTCAAAAGATTAATACAAAAATTAACGCTGCCATCAATTCTAATGGTGTTTTAACAGTCACTAATAATGGTGCAATGGATGTTTCACTTGCAACGTTATGGGTAAATGAACAATCTACCTTGGGGCATCCTGATGCGATGCACAGATCAATTGATCTCCAAAACGCGGTTGTAGTTGGAGGAGGTTCTTCAGTGACAATTCCACTTAGCTATACCCCACCAACAGGAAAAACAGTTGTATTCAAATTAATTACAGCAACAGGCACAATCGAGCCTTGTCCATTAACTCTATAATTCTTTCAATATTGGTCGAATCTATATTTTTGTAATTCATTCTGGCGCTTATATTTAGCATTATTAAAATCAAGGTGTTTCATTTGTCAACAAGCGGGGTTCCATTGTAGGGAACTGAATGCTAAGTTTATTTTATGCGTCTGCTAATGAGATTCTGTGTTAACAGAGCTATATCTTCTTCCATTGAGTCATAGCGTCAGGTTGAAGATACATTGAAGTACGCAGTTGTTCACTGTGCTTTTTTCAATGTCACATAGATGTCCTTTACTTGCAAGAAAGGTGCGCTTGAGGATGTTCGGCTATCGACATAATGTAACTTGTGGTTCAAGGGTGCTATTCGCCACTTTTGAAGATTCTTCAATTGGATCGTTCAAGTTTATGCAACATTATTCGTTTGTACCTATTTTTGTTCGGATTTTCATCGGTCTATTGGTGTTTATCCCGTTGATTATCCACTCGTTTGCCATTAAACATCGGTAAACTATTACCATTTCCAATTATGTTTCTTAGAAAATCTATATCCTGGTTGTCTATTGTTTTTCCTATTATCTGGTTGCCTGTCTGCGATAATATTTTTCCTCCAAGCTCTGAGGGATGAGTAGTTAGCAGTACAATGGAGATGCCTACTTTTTCTTCCCTCGGCGATAACTTGATTTAATATTGCGCCTTTAAGGTTCTCTGCTTCTTCAATTACCAATAGAATTGGTTTTATCTTTTCTTCAAGTCGTAGCTTAAGTAGTAATTTGAGGGTTTCTTCATAAGATGTTTTTCTTTCTTCTGTAGTCATTGCTTGGCTGGTCAGGTTAATTATTTGTCCGTTTTTAATTTCTTTGATAAGGGTTTCTTGGTTTTTGTTTAGCTCTGTTGTTTTAGATTGATGCAGGCTTGAGTATTCGTTGTAGTTATCAAAAACTAAAGTCTGAATTTGGAGATTCTTTGAAATAGCTTCTATTAACTGTTTAACTAGGCTTGTCTTGCCTGTTTGTGCCATAGCCGTTACTATGGTGTGTTTTGAAGTAAAGTCTTGCAGGTCTATGAAGCATTTGATGTTTCCACCATCGCCTGGTTGCTCGGCAGATGTGGTGTCAAAGATTCCGATTTCAATTGGTCTTTTAAATGCTTCACCTTTTATGTTGCGGTTCAATATGTCTTCTAGAAACTTCTGGGTTGGAACATAAATGCGGCATCCGGGGTTAGGTGGAACCAGAACTTTATGCAATGGTTTCGCTTCATTATTTAGGTTGATATATCCGATGATTTCTGCGGTTGCCAACATCTTGCCTAGTCTATCACTGGTAGAGCCTCCTGCTATTTCTTCATAGGCGGCTATGTCGGTAATCTCTGCTAATACTTGACAGGTTTCACCAAATAAGGGGTGGTCCAGAAGGACATAATCATTTTTCTCAACGCTAGGACGGTTTTTTGGTGGACTAACCAAGAATGAAAATTTGTCTGTATGGGTATCATTGCTAACTAGACCAAAATGTTCCCTTATGCGAACGCTTGATAAATCCATGATGTAACCTCTATGCTTGACGTCTCTATTGAATTCCTATGAATTTGAATTTAACGGATTCAAAATTCAGGTTACATAAGATTTAGTTGGGAGTTGGTCACTAAAGGACCTCTCAATAGCTGTTCTCATTACTAGGCTGACGATTCAGACGATAGCTCTTATGTTACAATAGAACAATCTTCCACGTTTCTTATATATGACTTAACCATAGATAGCGCTTAGAAACTAAACTAGTTTGTAAATATTAAAATTGAGAAGGAAAAAACAATTGACAAGAATTAGAAATGTAAAAAACACTACCAAATTCAAACGCTCAATCAAAGCAATATCTCCAGTCATTGCAACTTTACTAATGATTGCCATCGCAGTCGTCGCTTCACTAGTGGTTTACGCTTGGGTAACAGGCTACATGGGCAATACTACATCTAAAGCTGGAAAAGCCATACAAATCCAAAGTTACGCCATTTCAGGCGGCAACTTGGTCGTTTACGTACAAAACGTAGGCCAAGGTGATGTGGCTCTCAACAAAGATCAAAGTGTTTATGTTGACAGCAAGCTAGTGCCTATTACTTTACCCGCTACGGCGACAATTCCCATAAACGCACAAGATCACAGTAGAACTTACCCTTCCATTACCTTCTGATTATGTACAAGGGCACAGCCTCAACATCAAAGTAACAACAACCGACGGAACATTCATGACAGCAACAGGCATACCCAAAACAACAAATCCAACAACCCCAGCAACTACGTATGCTGTTAATTTTGTGTTAGGTACTCCTGGTGGTTTATCAATGAATCCAGCTGCTGGTCCTCAAAATGTTGGTGGAGCTATTGCGATAACAGCAACAGCCAATACAGGTTACCACTTTACATCTTGGACAAGCACAGGCTCTATCACTTTTGCAGATGCTAACGCTGCTTCTACCACAGCCACGGTTAGCGGTGCGGGCTCGATTACTGCTACCTTTGCGGCTAATACGGTTAATTATAATATCGTTGTCACTAATCCTGCTGGTTCTCATGGTACGATTACTCCTGCTGGAACAACTAGTTATGCTGCTGGTGCTACTCCGAGCTTCACGATTACTCCGGATGCTGGTTACCACATTGCGAGCTATAACTGACTAATGCGGGGTCTCAAACTGTTACTACACCTTCAGGTCAGGCTTACAGTTTCCAGCTCTTTCTGCTGATGGCACTTTAACTGCAACCTTTGCGGCTAATACGGTTAATTATAATATTGTTGTCACTAATCCTGCTGGTTCTCATGGTACGATTACTCCTGCTGGAACAACTAGTTATGCTGCTGGTGCTACTCCGAGCTTCACGATTACGCCAGATTCTGGTTATCACATTGCAAGTGTAACGACTAATGCTGGTTCGCAGGCTCTTACTTCGCCTTACGTGTTTCCAGCTCTCTCTGCTGACGGAACTTTAACCGCAACATTTGCGCAAGATACCCCAAAGATGCATGTGTCTTCAATAACAATATCAGTACATCGAGGAGGAAACAATAATAATCAAGAACGCGGTGAAGCGGTCGTGACAATAGTTGACTCAACAGGAAATCCTGTTTCTGGTGCTACAGTGACCGGTACATGGACTGGATCTGGAGCCCAATCTGATAACGGAGCTACTGCTTCAAATGGTCAAATTATGATACACTCTAACTACGTAGATAGCTACTGGAATGATCATACATTTACCGTGACTATTAGTGATGTCGTTAAAACTGGTATGACTTAC
Organism: Candidatus Bathyarchaeota archaeon; assembly: GCA_963739495.1. Lineage (GTDB taxonomy): Archaea > Thermoproteota > Bathyarchaeia > Bathyarchaeales > Bathycorpusculaceae > Bathycorpusculum. The sequence continues at coordinate 92,968 of CAVUAM010000021.1, forward strand.
GATTCAAGCGCAAACGTCGTAACAACTAAAACCATAACTGGCTAAATCTATCCTTTTTTCTTTTTTTTATATTTTGTTTTATACGCACGAAAGATTAACAGGTTGCTTCAATATTTCTTAGGTTTGATTTCTGGTTAGTTATTTCAAATCTCTGTCAGTTATTTTTTAAACTTTTTGCCATCTTTTGCTGATCCTCTTCTTTTATAAACTTGCACATTAGCCAACTCCTGTTATGCCTCAGAGTCATAAATCGGAGATTCAGATTTTATTTCGACTTAATTTACAAAAAAGGCTAAGACCTTCACAAGTTCTAAACAGAATAAGCTATTTTAAAAGTCATTTTGGCAAATCAAGCATTCTCAAGTTAATGCCAAAAAGTTTACCCCCTAAAATTGAAAGAATTCTTCAAAATGACGCCAAAATAAGTGTTTTTAGCAACAAAGGTGGATAATTAAAATCACGCAGAATTGAATTTCGGAAATCAGCAATCTTCAGAAACAGGATCGGCTAAACGTTAACATTAATTCACTAATTATGATCATATATATGTATATGATAATAAGTCTTATAAGTAAAACTTCTAAAATAGAATAAAACTTTAAAAAGGTGAAATTATGGGGAAAAACTTAGTCATGGAAGAAACAGAGAACGTTCCACAGAGTTTGGAATTTTGTGGTACCTTTGCATAAGATGGGTAATAATAACCCAGTTCAGTCAATTCCGCCTCTCACCAAAAACTCTTTTAGAAAAAACAGACGAAAAAGACAAAGAGTGCCTGTTAGCGAGTTTGGCTTACAAAATTGCCTTATTTGCATATTTCAGAATTCCGAATATAGAGTATTGTTCCATGTGTCTTAAATATTACTTCTATCAAGAATAGCGTATAATTTAACTCTAATTTAACAATCGGATAAGTGGTAAAGGAAGAAGAGAAGAAATGAGAACAATAACTAAATTTAAACGGTCAATTCGTGCGATATCTCCAGTAGTTGCAACTTTACTAATGATTGCAATCGCAGTTATTGCGGCACTGGTAGTTTATGCTTGGGTAACAGGCTACATGGGCAATACTACAAATAAAGCTGGAAATGCAATACAAGTCCAGAGTTTAACGACAGATCAGGATAGTAATCTGGTTGCTTATGTTCAAAATGTTGGCCAGGGCGATGTAGTTCTGGATTCGGCCTACGTAAATAGTGAGTTGTCAGCTCAATCGTTAAGCATTTCATTAATCAAGGAGGCTACCGTAGCCGTCACCACCACTTATCCTGTGACGTCGGATGACTCATTGACGATAAAAATAGTGGCCACGGATGGTACTTTCACTCAGTTTACAGGATCTCCTAATTTTGAAAATGGACATGCAACCACTTATCCAGTAACCTTTACTTTAGGTACAGGAGGCGCTTCCATGGTTCCCTCAGGAACACATTCATATGCCGCAGGAACCCTGGTAAATGTGCACACATTATCTTTGTCGGGTTATCAGTTTTCATCCTGGACAAGCACAGAAAGCATCTCTTTTGATTCTACAACTTCAGCTTCCACAACTGCCCATATTAGTGGAGCAGGAACTGTAACAGCTAATTTTGTTGCAGTGGACTCATCTAAAAGCTATCAAGTAACATTCAACTTGGGCCAAGGAGGATCATCCATGACCCCGACGGGAACTAAAACATACTCTGGTGGTTCATCAGTGCCTGTTTCAGCCATAGCTTTGTCGGGTTATCAGTTTTCATCCTGGACAAACACAGGCACAATTTCGTTTGAATCTGCAACTTCTGCCTCGACAATAGCTCATGTTAACAGCGCAGGTACAATCACCGCCAACTTCATAGCTACTCAACCCACACAGAACTACCAAATTAGCTGGGTGTTAGGAGCAGGCGGATCTTCAATGAATCCCACTGGAACCCAAAGCTACGCAGGTGGACAAATCGTTCCAATAAGCGCGATTCCTGCTTCAGGATACCAGTTCTCATATTGGGCAAGTTCAACTGCATCTGGATTTATTTCATTTGGCTCTGCAACTTCAGCTGTAACTACAGCACAAATTAGTGGCACCGGTTCTATTACAGCTAACTTTATTCAAATTCAAACCGGCCAAAACTATCAAGTTACCTTCAGCACAAATGGCGGCGGAAGCAGTTCAAGTACAAACCCAACTGGAACTCAAACCTACGCTGCTGGAACAATAGTTCCAATTAGCGCCACTGCCGGTTCAGGCTACCAATTCTCTTCGTGGAGCAGTACAGGATCAATTTCCTTTGATGCTTCAACTTCAGCTTCAACAAATGCTCTAATTAACGGTGAAGGATCAATCATTGCCAACTTCATTACTCCGCAAACTGGACAGAACTTCCCGGTTACCTTTACCTTAGGCGTAGGTGGAACATCTATGAACCCCACTGGTACACAGACTTACGCAGCTGGCTCAGCTGTCCCAATATCTGCGGTCGCATCATCAGGATACCAATTCTCCTCCTGGATAAGCACAGGCTCAATATCATTTGACTCCACAACATCAAGCTCTACAAACGCTCACATCAACAGTGCAGGTTCCATTACTGCTAACTTCGCTCCTATCACAACAGGTCAAAACTACCAAGTTACATTCACCCTAGGCGCAGGAGGCGCATCTATGAATCCAACTGGAACCCAGACCTATACCTCGGGCTCCACAATAGCTATCACCGCAACTCCAACTTCCGGCTACAAATTTTCTAGCTGGACAAGCTCAGGTACCATTTCTTTCGACAGCGCAACCATAGCGTCCACCAATGCTCATATAGGTAGCGACGGTACCATAACAGCCAACTTTGCCACAAGTCAACATACAATCACTGTCACTCAAGGTTCCTACGGCGTTATTGCTCCTGGAACAATAGCCGTAAACGAAGGCGCAAGTCAAACTTTCAGCATCACCCCCAACAACGGGTATCATGTTCTCGCTGTAACAGTGGATGGTTCATCGAAGGGCGCTGTTACCTCTTTCACCTTCACCAATGTCCAAGTAGATCATACCATCACTGCAAGCTTTGCAAGCGGTGCTTCTCATACTATTACATCTTCTGCTGGCGCAAACGGGCAGATTAGCCCTTCAGGTTCAGTACAAGTAATTGACGGTGGGAGCCAAACATTCACTATCACACCCGATGCAGGATACGTGGTATCTAGCTTACTGGTTGACGGCGCTTCAGCAGGCTATGGCCAATCATTTTCATTCCAAAACGTAGTAACTGACCACACCATTGTTGCTTCACTTCACCCAAGGATCCCAAATGATAAACACTGCTTTTGACGGAAACCCATGGGACAACAACTGGATGGCAGGAGGAAACCCACCATGGCGAGCATCTCCCTCAGGTGAAGGCGTCTCAGGAAGCATTGCTGCAAAATCTGATTCGATAGTCGGAGACATCTGGACCATTCACTTCCAACTCGATTAATACCCAGGGAGCAACTACTATCCGGATAACCTTCATGTACAAAGTACTAAACACAAACTCTCCAAATGACCTCAAAATTGAATATGGTGCAACCAACTCTGCCACACTAATCCCGATCTCACTGCAGGGAGCAGGTTCTTCACTACAATTGCAAATATAGGCCAAACCACTCCAAGTAATACTTGGACTGTAGGAACCGTCACCTTTACGAGCACAGCAAATCCGGCAGTGCCTTCAATTCACACTTCTATTTCAGATTCGAGAGCAGCCTTCAAAGACACAATGGTCTTGATGAGACTACATGGATCGATAATATAATAATCACGATATCTTAGTTTGCAACAAAAGAAATAATTCCAAACTCTCCCTTTATTTCAACATCTAAAGACTTAAAAGGAATCTAAAAACATATAAAGATATCAGGATAGATAAAACATGAAAACAAAAGTGACATCAACAATAGTTCTTCTAATTCTATTGACTATTGCTTCAACCCAATTAGTTTTAGGTCAAACTGCCACAGTTGGAGTTAAACCTGGGGACACCTTCAACTATAACTACAAAATCAATTGGGAATCAACCGATTCTCAAGCACCCGTTCCAACCCAATATGAAGAACTAAATACTACCCAATTCATACGAATCACCGTAATCACCGTTACAGGATCCCTGATTAATGTAGACTTTACACGACACTTCAACAACGGAACTGAACAAACACAAAATGGAAACATAGATGTCAATGCACAGATTCTTGAAATCCCATACAGTCTACTAATAATACGAGCTGATGCAAACCCAGGGGAAAAGATTTACCCAGCTGGAGGACACGCAATCTTAAACGACACAGCAACCCGAACTTATTCAATCGGTCAAGTCGATACCATTCGATACATTTCGCCTGATACAGCCGGTACTAACTCCGAAAAGACAGAAATCTACTATGCAGAACAACCGGCGCAGGAGTCGAATACACCTCTGTTAGTCAAGAGACGTCTGGATCATACTGTTACAACAACCCGAGAAACACTGCTAATCAGCTCTTGGGTTATTCCAGAGTTTCCAGTCACAACAATCCTTATGATACTATTACTTGCTATTCCAATACTGCTGATTGCATACAAGAAAAAAACGCATGTCAAACCCCAAGTTTGCCGTGCTCCTAAAATAATTATCTCTTTCTTTTTTTAATAGTTGAACTCAGCTCAACTCGTTACTGTAAAATTTTTCCAAGCTTAATTCATTACTGAAGCCTCGCACTCTCAATTTTCGTCAGTACAAACCTTGGCTACGTATACAAAACCACTGGAATCCTGGATTTCTTGAAAGAAACATGTGTGCGTACATCTTTTCATAACAAAATGTTGTTTTGCAGTATTTTAATTCGAAGAGTTCACACGATTTTCATGCGACTAGTAATGAGTTTAACATTTTCTTCGTTAAGGGAATTACGGTAGCTCTTTTCTGTTTTGCAGTAATCGGAATATGCTGTAAATCGGAATATTGTGGATGTGAGCCTAAGCCAGTTATATTACGATACGAGAGTTGAGTATCAATAGCCAATATGGAAAGGATGATGTAAAATGAACGAACATTGAAACAATGCTTTCAAAGAAAATAAAAGAAATAGACCCAACATTGGATATCAACGGTGCTGATCACAAAGTCTTCCAAACAGCATGTCAAGACTTAGCAAATTACCTAAAATACATGAATTGGAGCGGCATGGACAAGGAAACCACCATATTAAGCAAACTCGACAAAATCTCTCTCTTCCAAAGAAAGGAAAAAGCAGAACTTGAATGCTTTTTGAGCTATTGGACGCATATTTGGTTAGAGAAATGGAACAAGCGAATTAACCTCCTCATAGGCAACAACGACAAAATCGAAACTAAGCAATCTGACAAATTGGCCAAGGGTAACAGTCTTTGGACAAAACTTGAATGCAAAGAAGAAATGACGTGGGATGTGGTTGCAACTCTTATCAAACATTCAGAAATATGCGGAACACAAATTATCGCAGAAAGCATTCTAAAAAATGCTTTAGCTGAAAAAGAAGAAAAAGACATCAAAGATGCAGAGCAATTGTTGTCAGTCCTAACCGGTGCTCTATCCAAGGCAAGGAGACTTTCTCAAACAGTTGGCGCTTTGATCTCAATAAAGATTGACAAAGAATACTATTGCTGCTGTGCAAATAAAATTTAATAATTGTCTTTGAGCCAAGTGTAGAAATGAGTTTCGGATCTAAAAAAAGTTGTTTGGACGCTATCTACTTCCCGTAATAATATGATTTCTCATATTCAACACTTAAAAAATTCCACCATAGATCAATCTGTAGATTTATTGGTCCATAAAATGCTGGAAAAACAATTATTCGACTTCTAAACTTTTTAGGAAATGAACACTAGGTTCATAAAACTTATATTACGTATAGTCCATTGTTGCAATTATCAAATCTGTTGTCACTTAATGGAGATTAATTTATGACAAAATGCCCTAAATGTGGAAAAGAAGTACCCAAGAAAGGTTGGACGATGGCTGGCAAACCTGACGAAACAGGAAAAAAAACAGATATAACGTTTGGCATGTGCGAAGAATGCGCGTTGATATTAATTACAAAATTACATAAATCTCAATAAACACATCATTCAAATTATCGAACTCACTATTTTCTAAAAAATAGGTTGATTAAGAATTAGAAAATTATCAGTTTATCTTAACCATTTTAAGAATAATCATAAATTCTTTAACGGCGACTCCGATTTTAGTAAGAATTGCTTATGCTTTGGCTTTGCATCCTTTGCTAAGGTAGCATGCGAGGCAGTTCTTTTCTTCTCCTGTGTTCCAGCATATTCTTACTGTTTTAATAGGCGCTACTTCTTCTTGCACTGCTGAATGAATTATGATTGTATCGTGAAGCACCTGTGTCTCTTGTGTCTTGCTATTTGAACGCGACATAACTCTTTATCAACCCATTCTAAATATAAGTATTTTGTTTATTGAGAATTAAGATTTGAAAATAATAATATCGGATCCGCTAAGATCGTAATTGTAAATTGGGCTTCGAAGCGCTCTTAATTCAGAGCCTCTTTCCTTTACACGATTAATTGATTCAAAGAAATTTCTCTCACGGCGATAAACGTTTTTTCATGGATTCTAAATTCATAAGCCCTTTATTGCCTATTCTCCCTTTTAAGATCACAAACTAGACAATAGATCGATTAATTCACATCTGGGTATTCGGCTTGGACAACAAACAGTCTAAACAAAAAACAAAAAATATTGAAATGGAATTACCTCAAGTAGCATTGACTAGCCTGGGCGAGGAGCAAAGTTCAAGTGCTAACCATGCTTTTACAGAAAACTGCCGTGAATCCGAAGGAAAATATCTCCGGCTGTTCCAAGAATCAGCAGATGCAATCGTTATAGTTGACGTTGAGACAGGTAAAATAACAGATTGTAACGTAGCCGCTTTAAGTCTAATCGATTGCGATCAATCAGATGTGGTCGGGCAGCACTACGCATCACTGTACACGAAAACTCTGATGGAGCCTGTTTTTACAAAGGAATCAGCAAAAAATCCAAAGGACAAACCTATCGAAGCGGAAATTATAACGAAAAAAGGTGTTCATAGGTTTGTTTCATTTAAGGTAAGTTCTTTTGAGTTCAAAGAAAGAAAATACATTCAAGGAACCTTCCGGGACATAACCGAGCGAAAACTCATGCTGCAGGCTTTGCAGGAGAACGAAAAACTATACCGAGAAATGACAAACTCGATTAGAGACGCCATAATTCTAATCAATGAAGAAGCAAAAGTAACGTTCTGGAATCCAGCCGCTGAGAAAATCTTTGGCTATTCAAGCTTAGAAGCAACTGGGAAAAACATTCATGAACTGGTGGTTCCAGACTCAATGTGTCCAGATGGAAGAGCAAGGATAGATGCAGGCGTAAAAACTTTTTCTGAAATAGGTATGGGCTATTATACTTTTGGCAATATTGAATTAGTTGGACGACGCAAGGACGGTACAGAGTTCCCGGCAAAATTATCAATTTCTCCTTTAAGGATGGGAGAAAAATGGAGTGCTATGGGAGTAGTAAAAGACATTACAGAACGGAAAATAGATGAACAAAAACTAAAAGATGCAGAACAAAGATATCATGCCTTGTTTAATCACGCTCCCTTGGGCGTTCTTGTAGTAAACCCTGAAACGGCCTCCTTTGTGGAATTCAACGATATAGCTCATACACAATTAGGCTATTCGAGAGAAGAATTTGAAAAGTTAACAATTAACGATATTGACGCGAATCGATCTCCCGACGAAATAAAATCTAACATAAAGAAGATTATGTCTGAGGGCGGAACCGAATTCCAAACTCAACATCGAAACAAAACAGGCGAACTACGAGATGTCTTGGTTACAGTTAAAGTTTTTCAATCGATAGGAAAAAAACACCTTCACTGCATTTTTCATGACATAACCGAAATAAGAAAGACCCAAGATGCACTAATTAAAAGCGAAGCCCAATATCGTCAACTTGTTGATCTTGCACAAGAGGGAATATGGGCATTAGATAATGACTTTAAAACATACTTTGTTAATCCTCGAATGGCAGAGATGTTAGGCTACAACGAAACTGAAATGATAGGCAAACATGCATATGATTTTTTGACTGAAAAAGACTCAGAAGACTTCAAACATTATCTCTTAACTGTAAACAATAGTATTGCTGGGCAATATGAGTGTGAGTTAATCCATAAGAACGGAACCACTATCTGCACCAATATAGCTATCTCTCCAATCATAGATGACCAAGGCTCAAAAATTGGTGTCCTAGCCGTAATAGCTGACATAACAAATCGGAAAAAAATCGAAAAAGCACTCAAAGAGAGCGAGGAATTATCGCGGTCAATCGTGGCCAACGCACCAATTGGAATCGCAACCTCAGACGCCAACTATAAATTTGTAAGCGCAAACGATGAATTCTGCAAAATTCTAGGATACACTGAAGAAGATCTTAAGAAATTAACCTTCAAAGAGCTTACCTACCCCGAAGATCTCCAAGAAAGCACAAAGAAAATGCTGGATCTTAAGAACGGAAAAATCCATGTAATGAACGAAGAAAAACGCTACATTAAGAAGAATGGAGCAATAATTATAGGGAAAGTAACCGTCAGTAACATTGCTGACCAATATGGTAAACCCATCCTTTTTGTAGCCCAACTAGAAGACATAACCGAACGTAAACAACTCGAGCATGATCTTCGCAGTAGCGAGGAAAAATTCCGCGCCATAAGCACATCTGCAATGGATGCCATTCTTTTAATTGATGAAGAAGACAAAATTATTTACTGGAATCCAGCCGCTGAGCATATATTCGGTTTTGCAGAAAAAGATGTTTTTGGCAAAGAAATAACTTCAATCGTCATTCCTCCGTTTGCTCGAAAAAGTCATCAAGCATTTCTTAAGAAACTAAGAAATGGTTTGCTTTCAAAGAAGAACTTTACCGCAACAGCTCTTCGTAAGGATGGCTCACAGTTTCCTATAGACCTCTCAATCTCTTCAGTTACATTGGAAAACAAGAAATGTGTACTTGCTATAGTGCGGGATATCTCCCAGCAAAAGCAACTGGAAATTTCGCTAAAACAAGAGCGCGACATGCTTGAAGACATTACAAAAAACATTGGCGCTGGACTAGTTATAATCGATAAAAACTATCGTATATTGTGGACAAACAATTATCTAGCGAAAATCAACGGAGATGTTGTAAGCAAGTTTTGCTATTCAACCTTTAACACGTCTAAAACTACCTGTGCAGGTTGTGGGCCAATGAAGATCTTTGCCGGAGCAGAATTTGACTCACGCGAATACTTCAATAAAGAATTGTACGGCAAAGGGTTACCCTGCTGGTTTGAACTTATAGCTACACCGATTAAAGATAAAGATGGAAAGGTAGTTGCGGCGCTTGAGCTAACCGTTGATATTACAGAAAAGAAAGAGCTAGAGAAAAAAATCAGTGAAGAACGAAATAAGCTCGCAGCCATTACAGAAAATATAAGTGCCGGACTCATGCTCGTTGACAAAGAATATAAAATTATTTGGTTGAACAATTTCGCTCAGAAATGGTATGGACAAACTGAAGATAAAGAATGTTTTAGCGTTTCTCATTGCAAAAATACAACTTGTGAAAACTGTGGTGTCCAAAAAATTTTCGATGGCAAATCCATAGACGTTTGCACAACAAATATCGATGTAGATGGCGAAACTAAAATCTTGGAGATTACAACAACGCCAATGAAAGATAGCGAAGGAAATGTGATCGCTGCCCTAGAGTTGGCCACTGATATAACTGAAGTCAAGAAAATGCAGAGCCAACTATCAAAATACTCTCAGCAGCTTGAAGAAATCGTTAAAAAACGCACCTTACAACTAGAACAAGCGCAGGCAAAATTGGTTAAATCGGAGCGATTAGCTGCAATCGGCGAATTAGCAGGCATGGTTGGACATGACCTAAGAAACCCGTTAACTGGTATTAAAAACTCGGCGTACTTGCTTAAGAAGAAAGGACGGACGATCTCTGAAGCCCAAAACCAAGAGATGCTCGAAATTATCGATAACTGCGTTAACTATTCCAACAAGATAGTGAATGATCTTTTAGATTATTCTAGAGAAATCCGTCTAGACCTCCAAGAATATTCTGTTGACAAATTGTTAACGCAATCAATTGCAATGCTGGCTACTCCAAAAGATGTAGACATACAAGTGAACGTTCCAAATCAATTAACGATTGAGGTTGACCCAGGAAAAATAGAGCGCGTTTTCATAAATCTAATAAAAAATGCTTTAGATGCAATGCAAAATGTGGGCAAAATATCGATCGATAGCAAAAAAGTCGATAGTCTCCTGGAAATATCTTTTACTGACACGGGCATGGGTATTAGTGATGAGATTTTACCAAAACTTTTCTTACCGCTAGTTACCACAAAAGCTCAAGGAATGGGCTTTGGATTAGCCATATGTAGGCGTATCGTTGAAGCTCACGGAGGAACAATAGGGGTCAAAACGGCAATGGGTAAAGGAACAACTTTCATAGTTTCATTGCCTATCAAACAACCAAACCGTGTTAGAGTTGGAGGTGATATGTAATGATTAAGAATGCAAAAATACTAGTAGTTGATGATGACGAAACCATACGAAAAACCATGAAAGCTATACTAGAAGACGAAGGATATATTGTTGACTTGGCATCCACTGGAAAAGAAGCCATTGGAAAAACCGAAAAAACCGTTTACAACTTAGCGCTGCTAGACATAAGATTACCCGACATGGAAGGGGTAGAACTGCTAAAACTAATGAAAGATACCGTTCCACGAACACGCAAGATAATGGTGACTGGCTACCCATCGGTACAGAACGCCATAGCTGCAGTAAACAAGCAAGCAGATGCATACCTAGTAAAACCTGTAGACATCGAAAAACTTCTAGAGACAGTTAAAAAGCAACTAGAGCTGCAAGAAGAAGAACAACACTTTAGCGAGACAAAGGTAGCTGAATTCATCGAAACTCGGGTAAAATCCCTCTAAAATCTCCCTAAAAACTTTCTTTTTACTTCTTTTTAGTTTTTTTATTTTTTAATGAATTGTTTCTTAAGAACTGCGTGCAGAATAAAAATTAAGGGTAATCTGAATGTATCACACATTTATTTAGTTGGGTCAACAGCGCTTACCCTACTAATTTTGTAAGTGACTTTAGCTCCTTTGTGCTTTAACGTTTACGAGAATGGTTAGCAAATCTGAGGAGCTATCAGATACCAAAAAGAGCAAAATGATTCATTAGAACATAACCAGCTAATGCGCTGCCAAAAAAACACACAAAGATCAAAAGACCATCATGTTTATCGCCAAAGTTCTCGAGACAGACTCAATTAAGATTCACCTTAAGGTTACTATTTAATCGCTGGATAGGTAAAGGTTTTATGAAGGAAAACTATGTATTCAGAATCCTAAACAGCGGGCCGTTAGTCTAGCTGGCTAGGACGTCGCCCTCACGCGGCGAAGATCACCGGTTCAAATCCGGTACGGCCCACTACCAAATTGGGTTCAAATACATAGAATAAACTTTACAATTTGTCTCTGAAAAATAAAACCCAACCACAGAAACATGCGTCATCATCATTATCATTATTATCTTCTAAGGTTGAAAATATTAGAGTTCAAATCGCCTGACCACTTGTTTTTTGAAAAAGTCACAACGACAATTTAAACGGCGGTTTCAATTTAGCCCTCGGCACTTTCAAATGTAATTTGAACTTTTTTTTCAATTTGGTCACAAGATACCAGCATTTTTTTGCAGAAAATCACCACAAAGTGGGTTAAGGTTTAAAGTGGGTAGGTTGGTATGTAGTCTGGAGCGTTTGTTTCTTCTTCCGATGGTGTTGTTGCTTCTTCTGGCGGGTCTTTGTTGTAGGCTCTTCTCAAAAGCAGTGGGGCGAGAACTGTTGTAATCATGATCATGCCTAAGATTGCTGCATAAGTGCTCTGTGTAATAGCCTCAGCTGAGATTGCTACTCCAGCCACTATAAGACCCACTTCACCTCGCGAAATCATTCCATAGCCTACCTTGGTTCCTTTAGAGCGATCTTTCAAAAAGAAGGCGGCTGGAATACCACACCCGATTATTTTACTAATTATAGCAACTATAACTAGTGCTGCGAAGAAGGCGTAGAAAAACCAGTCAGACGTAATAAAGCTCCTAACATCAAATTGGGCACCTGCTAAACCAAAGAACACTGGGGAAAATATGACGCTTATTTTCTTCGTATAATCCCTTATTTTCTCAATCGCTCTAGAACTGGCAACTGCCATGCCGGCGGCAAAAGCACCCACGATAGGCGACAATCCAAGAACTGCAGCTAACGCAGAAGCACCAAAACACGCCGCCGTAGCTGCTGCCTCAACGGTTCCTTCTTTTCCTTTCGAAGTCAAATTAATTATTCTTGGAAGAACAATCGCTGCGAAAATTGTCATGACAAGCCATAATGCAAGAGAAGTAAAAATTACAACAATCACACTTAAAGCGGTAATAGGGGTTGAAGTGGAAATGAATGAAACAATTACACCCAGAATTGCTAGTCCCAACACATCATCAACCACAGCAGCGCTAATCATCATTCTTGATTCTACTTTTCTGCTTTGATTGATTTCTTGCAGCACTAAAGCGGTAATAGAGATGCTTGTAGCAACTAGCGCTGCGCCAACCACCAAACCCGTTATTGTACCTAACCCGAGAGCAAGTGAGAGCCCGTAGCCCATTACGAACGGAACAATGACACCCAGCGTTCCAATTACAAAACCGGCTGCGCCGACCTTTCGGAAATCTCTAAAGGTCATCTCTAAACCTGCCACAAACAGGATTAGTATGCCACCTATTTCTCCAAACGCCCGCACGATGTCATTAATTTGAATTACAGGCGAACCATTAACTAAAATCAATGAACCCAAAGCGTAAGGACCCAGAATTATGCCAGCTAATAACTCACCCAGAACAGATGGAATTCTTCTCCAAGAAAAAATTTCACCTAGAACCTTCGCTGAGAAAACCAAAATGCAAATGGTCACTATTGCCCTCAGTACTGGATCTAAAGCCATTGGCTCCACCTTTCCTATATTATGTCACTGTTTTTAACAGATCGCTCATCAATTCGCTTAGGTATTTAGATATAAATATTTCCATTTAGCGATACAATTCTATATTTACTAAACCTGCATTTTTGATAATCTTAGTGTGAATATTATTCAAATATATTCAGAAACAAGGAACGCTAGCAAGATTTAGATTCTTGAAAGGCTTAGTTGATAATAATTCTTCGACTGCAGCCTTGAAACTTTTCAGGTTTTATTATGATTTGCTCAATAAAAATTATTCAGAAGATTTATCTTTTATAATCAAAGTTACTTGTTCAACAGCTGGTGAACATATTTTTCTAATACCTCTTTTGCCACGGGCATAGGTCACATTGATCAGTTTTAGTTCCTCAAGAAGTTTAACTTGTTCGCTAATATACGCTTGACTTAGCCCCAATTTTTTGCCTATTGTTGAAATATCTAAAGGTTCTTTACAAAGCAATTGCAACATTCTCATAGTTGTTGCGGTTAAAGCGTCTGCAATTCTGAGTGCTTCCGAACCAGAAACAACAATTTCCTTTTTCGACCGGGAATTTTCTTCTTTTGTTAACATAGACTGTTGTCCAGTTATACTAATTCCTAATAGAGATACTAACCAAATTTACCTATATATTTTAATTGCTAAAACACACATAATTTGAGGGTTTTGTTTTACCTTGTAGTGCCATTATTCTATTATACGCGACGGTTTACGCCTTGCTACGTTTGGGTTGTTTAGAAAATTAAAGTAGGCGCCACTTCTGGTTATTGAAAGTTCAATAATGGATCGCGCGCTTGCTAAGGTTATTTTCCAGCTGAACGTTGGCTTCCTAATCTGGTCGGTATGGAAAATTGTTACGATATCTTTAGCTTTCTATCTTTTGCGAAAAACGTAAGTCAGCGCGTTTCGAGAAAACAGAGGAAGCAAATAGCCTCGATATCCTCACCAAAGTTTCAATTATACTTATTACACTCTTTTTAGGTTCTGAGCAAACTGTTCTGCCGCTTTGAGGTCTTCAACGGTAGGGCTATCCTTATTCATTCCGCTGAAAACCTTCAGAAAACTGTTAGTGTTAAAACCCTTACATTGGAATTCATTGATAATGCTGTAGCCTCTTGATTGCAGTTTTTCAATCTGCTAATGTTTATTACTTTGAAAAAGAATATCTTGTTAGGTTGTTTTTATGCATCGTAAAGCAATATTTGTTCTTGCTGGCATTTTTCTGGTGGTGGCTTTAGTTGTACCGCCAGTTATTTTATTACTTCAATCCGATAATGATTTGGACAACTACATTATTTCCCAGGATCCGACACATCAAACACAAAGCGGCAACATTATTTTGACCCCTGAAGAAATTCAGGAAAACCACAATACCATCTTTATTGTCGTTCTAATAGTTGAAGTAATCTTCGTAGCTTTATTCGCCATAACAATGTATTATGGGGTAAACCATCCCCACCCAGAACATTAACTGATAAACCTGCAGCCAACTGTAATCCGTGTAGACAATGTACGGAAGCTCCAACTAACAAAAACTGTAAAGATTATTCCGGCATCTTGCGGCTTTGCGACCTATTCTTAAAGTTGAATTCTTCGTCTTTGCTCCTACATCTTCTTTTGATTTCTGTGAAGTCTATGACGTTCTGTGACGAATCCAGACGAAGCCTGCAGACACCACCAACCCCAAAAGACAAAGGCAAGCCAAAACTAACCCACCCAAAATGCCTACAAGTAACTGGTTTTCTTCTATCAGACACCAAAAGTTGTTTTTGAGCAGTTAAGTTAGCGCTTTTTTTGATGTTGCAGCTGTACAGTCACAAATTCTTAAAAGCCTTCAACTCGAAAATGCTTTAGGAAGGTAACCTGCTTGTTAGGAGGTGTAATTTATGCCTGAAACATCAATCAATATCACTGAGAAGTTGCAGAAGATTGGAGAAACAGCTAACGAATACAAGGACGCAATAGTGAATCAATTCAAGGACATGGAAGTTGAAGTTAAAGACTGGAACTTCGCAGTTGGAAAAGCTGAAAAAGAATACATTGTTGAAGTAAAACTTAAGATTGGAATCCGCCCAAAAGCTTAAGGTAAACAGCTGGCCCAGCCTAAACCCTTTTTCTTTTAGTATTTCCTTAATTTTAGATTGTTTGATTCCAATAGTAGACTCTACTGTAATTTCCCTCAATGGGAAAGGTTGAGTCATCATAAATTATGTCCAGGCGTGATCCATATTGGCTGAGGAGCGTTTGGGTCGCATTCCAGATTATAGGCGATTTATCGTCTGGCCCCCAAAACCCCCAAATCTTATCTTCCGGGTTCCTCATGCCAAAGCCGTAATCTTTGGGCAAAACCAAAGCTGCCTGTGCACGAGCCGATGTGGGAGTTGACTTGGTTGCCACTTGATTCCAGAATTGCTCAAGCGCTTGAAAATGCCCATCGGTCATTACGCCATAAGGGTTATTGGTCGAGTTATAGGGATAATCAAATATTGTAATGTATTTTGCTCCAGCATTATAGGAGGCTTTCATTTGGCTATAGACGTTTGGACCTGTATCAAGGTAAGGAGGCTCCGTATACTGCCAAGTGATTATTGTGCCCCACTCCTTGTTTTGCATGGTTGCTGCTCCACGCAAAAGCGCAATTTGCTCATTTACACTTGCGTTCCAACCTAATTGGGCGAAAAGAATGTCATAACCGCCAAGGTAATCAAACCAGTAGAGTGCATAATCAGAAGTGATAGAGGTTATGTTGTATCTTTTCAAGTCATTGTGTCCGCGGTTCCGCTCCAGAAGCTGGTTGAACCATTGTGCTTCGAGGGTGTAATTCTTCGGCGGTATCCCAGTTTGATTTGCGACTTGAAGTTTCTGAAGAATCGGTGTTAAATCAAGCGGATTGCCGCTTGGTCCAAAAGCTAAGCTATTCTCTGCAAATTGTTTTGTCCAATTCCAGTCAAGCGGAATCCCAGCTGGTTCATCATCATAGTATGCACCCAGAAACTTGGCACCATAAAGCTCCCTGGACGAATTGTAGAACTGGATTTGCCATGCCCAGTTTTCCAGATTATACGAACCCAAGTTCACTATGATGTTCAGTCCAGCCTTTGTGGCGTAGTCGCAGATTTCCTTTACCGCCGTCTGGTTTTTACTGATAGGATTTATGCCCGAATCCAAAATGAAGAGGTTGGTGTAGCTTTTAGTTCGGTCTATAAGCAGTTTGGCTTGGTCTACTGTTTCACCACCGAAAGCAACGCCGACATAGACGGGGACTTTTTGGTTGTTTGAGCTCAAGGTGTATGAAACAAGCAATGTCGCTGATGCAATTAGGAGAATTATAGCTAGCATTATTGCGAGGATGTATACCTGTTTCATTTGCTTGTGTTCTCCGTTTGCCATAATATGGAAATAAATTGAATATAAGAGTTGCAATAGTATGTTGGTTCTCACAGGAATCTGATCTTGCACCAAAACAGATAAAAACTCGGCTTTGCATCCATCACAACGAATTAACACGAGAAGGATAAATCATGCCGTCTGAAATTACCGATGTTGAAAAATTCGTGGCCATGAGCGCCAAAGCAAAACAATGCCAAGTTAAAAGGCTCAAAGATACCGTAAAATTGAAGCTTCGCACACCCAGCCAACTCTACACCTTAAAGATTGAGCCGCTGAGAGCAGACGAAATCATAAAGAAACTGCAGTGCGAAATCAAAGAAGAAGAAAAAGAATAAGCATTTTCCTTTTTCTGCTCTCAAACCCAAAAACAAACCCTGAACAGACATTCTCCATTTGCAAATTTCAACTGCTTTTCTTATATCCGAAAGTCATTAAATTTTCGGTCTATGCTTCTTTATGTCCAAACTTGTTATAGTGAGTAAAGTCTACTAAATCACGGCGGACTCTTAGGTACTTGACAACGCCCACGGGGTAACCTAAACGGCAAGAATAAGCAATTTTCAAAGGCTCAGGGATTCCTAGAATCTTCTTAAGCTCCTTTTCTATTATCGGCGCTGCGAATGAACTGAGTATCTGCAGGCTAATTCCCAGCGATTGAGCCATAAGCCACATGTTCTCCATAACGCAGCCAAGACTCATGAATCCTAAAACATCGCCTTCAGAAGCGGGCGCCCTCTTCCGAGGATCATAAATGACTATTAGAAGGCAAGGGCTTCCACGGATGGATTGAGTCAGAGGCATGGGTGCACATTGGTTTGCAGCTTCCTCCATTTTTGATGGGTCTATCCATGTGGGGGGAAACATAGCGCCTAAAATGCCCGTTTTCTTCTTAAGCAACTCTTCTTTTGAGAACGAAAGCTGCTCATAATTTTCCCTGAGAAAAACTTCCGATATACGGGATTTAACCGCTCCAATTATCTCTAAAACCTCAGCGTCATCAACTACTACAACATCAAAGTTTTGCATGTTATGCGCGGTGGGTGACCATCGAGCAGCATCTAAAATTTGCTCAAGCTTTTCTCTTGAGATTCTTCGTTTGGCGTCAAAAGGTACTCTTGCCGATTGTCTTTCCCGGATTATTCTTTGGATTTCATTCATCAAAGGCATAAAAATTACCTATTTTGGCTTAGCCTATATTGATATTTAAACATGTGTATTCCGATTAAAATCGAGTTCCGTATACAAAAGCATCTCCCAACACATATTTTGGCTAATCCACCAAGATGCTGTCTTAAGGGTATCGTTAACCTTGCCAAAATTTAAGGTCGATACCGCCAAAAACCTAAAAACCTAAAAAAAGCCGAAAACCAACGAACCTTATATAATCATGCTAACTGATTAAAAATAATAAATGAATCATCCACTAAAACTCCTAACTTTTTAAAGCAAGACTAAATTACCAAAGGCTGTGTCAGCGAAAAAGTTTTTGTCTTGTGGCAATTGGTTGCCAAAACAGGTGAACACCTTACTTTTGGGTGAGAAAACGATAAAAAAAGACCTGACTTACACATTGTCGTTAAAATCTGTTTGTCAGAGATGTATTCAACGATTTTTTTGGGCTCTCATATCATGCCTCTCTTGCGTCTTAGTTTTACTTTTGGATATTTTGAATTGTTTTTTTGCTCAGCCGTGCTCAGAATTGCTCTGTAGTCGCGTTGACAGCGCCTCAAAAAGCCCAAGTTTTATAATTAAGTATTCACTTTCACTTTTTGCCCTGCGAAAAACAATCGAACCAACATTTTTTACACTAAAAAGATAAAATACCTGCTGTATAGAGCTATAAAATAGCTATTAAACGTCAATGTTTCCATAGGCTAAGCAATTTTTCATAACTACGATTAACGAAAAACCAAAGTCGATGAAAATCTGGCGATCGAACAATCAATTTCGCAAAAAAATTAATTTTCGGTAGAAAAAAGCTATTTCAGAGAAGACACTGTATATTTGAAATAATACGTGATAAAGGCTGGTTAACACGGTGAACGATTTGTGGATGAGTGTTATAAGAGTGCGTTTGGGCGATGCTTTTGTATACGGGCTGCCGCCCATTTCGCAACATCAATCAAGAACAACGCCTGATTTGCCATTTTTTTGCTTGATTCATGTTAACTCTGAGAGGACTTGTTTTGAGTATTGAAAAAAACATTGCAATTTCGCTTCTAAAATTGACCCAAAAAGGCTCAGCTTTAATCAAAACTATCAATATTGATGCCCACATACCTAATGCAACAAGTAAAAAGTTGCTAGATAAAATGCAAAAAGAAAACCTCGTTTATTTAAAAAGTGACATCGTTGAGGTCGACAGCGCCAATCGACTCAAATTGGCTATTAGAGCAGCAGCTTTGGGCGCTGACATAGAACGTATAAGTGACCTCTTAGGTTGGCAGGAGTTTGAAGAAATCGCCTCTTTAGCTCTCAAAAACAACCGTTATACAGTAAAAAAGAACGTGCATTTCACCCACGAAAAGCACCGATGGGAGATTGACGTGGTGGGTTGCAACAAGCCTTTGGTGGTTTGTATTGATTGTAAGCATTGGAAACGTGCAATTAAGCCGTCTGCGCTCAAGAAAATGGTTGATGCACAGATAGAACGCACAGAGGCATTTGCGGATTCCTTACCAAACCCTAAGTTAAAACTTGACTGTGCACTCTGGGAAAAAGCCAAGTTTATCCCAGTAGTTCTCTCTCTTGTACCCTGCGCCTACAAGTTTTATTATCAAGTTCCCATAGTGCCAATCCTGCAACTTCAAGACTTCCTAACCCAACTGCCAGCTTACACGCCTGAACTCAAGGTTATTTCAAAAAAATTTAGTAAGTTAAGTCATGATTTTAAGGATTGAAGCCTTCGCAAGCCTATATGCTGGAAATAGGCTTAGAATAAACATAGCTATCAATGCAGAGAAAAGCCACCCCGAAATTAGTAGCACGGTTGAAGTTGTTATCAATGGGTTAGTCATAAGAATAATCGTGGTTATGATAATTCCGAGCGATATTCCAATGCCAAAACTAGTAAGGAGCACGATTGCAGACTGGATAGCCGAAATATTAATAATAATTCTTGGTTTAGCGCCGATAGCTCGCAAAATGGCAAATTCTTGATGTTGCTCATCCACTGATAACATCATGAAACTAACGAGGCATATCATTGCAGACGCAAGCGTGAAAAGCGGCAAAAGCATTATTGTTTGCCAGGTTGAAGATAGAAAGACTATGTTTTGCTCAATCTCTGAGCTAAAATTTGAAACTTACTAGATTTAAGCCGGATGCTTGAATCATGCTCTTTAATTCGGCAATGACTGTATCAGGGTTAGCTGAAGCATTCAATTTGATTAATAATATGTTAGGTTCGTTTATTCCTGTTACGTTCGCAAGTTTATCCATTGGAACATAGGTCACAAAACCATTATTTAGTGGATCTACACACACTCCGGCGATCTTAAAGGTGACACCGTTTAACCCTACTCCTTCTAGTAGTGGATCCGAATAAGCGATCCCGTGACGTGCATCACGTACATACATAGATAGAGCCAATGAGTCTCCAATAACAGCTTCAGAGTCATTATCTTCCAAGAATTGCCCCTTAAGAGACCAAGAACCTATAAGTTCTGTTGGGTTTACACCGATTATTAGCGATTCACCTTGTCGGTGACCTCCAACAAACACTGTCGAAGAGCTAGTTTGCCCTAAAACGGCGAAACCAGGCATTTCAGTAACAGTTTTCGACAAGACCAGCCTCGAGTCAACGATATCAACACTGCTTAAAGTCTTAATTTGCTTAACGAACGTGTCTGGAATCACGAGTTTAGGGTCTGAATAGTTAAAGTCAAGGTTTTCTTGTGGTTTAGAGAAATTTGAGAGCAACATTTTGTACTGATTTATCATTGTGTTGTCAGCGATGACTATCGTGTTTTTGTCGATGGGGTGCGCAATCCAAGAAGTAGTAGTATTTTCTGCAATTATACCTCCGGCGATTGAAACCGTTAATAAGATAAAGCCTATGGACAATAAAAAAACTATGCGGAGAATTGCAGATTGCCGCCTATATAGGCTTCGTAGCGCAATTCGCCAAGTTATTCCCCGCCTAGATAGCGGCTTATGTCTTGATGCTCCTTCTGTTAACCCGAAATAATTCACTGGTGAAATCGCCTCGATCGGCGACATCCTGGAGGATTTTAGGATGGGTTGTAACCCAAAAAACAGGGCAAGAATAAAAAAAGTGAAAAATACCAAGGGCGCAAACAAGAAATTTGGCGCCACATAGCGAGAAAAAACAAGATTTGCAGCCGAAAAATCAGCTAAAAAACCAAATGCTATACCCAGAACGCAGCCCACAAACGTTATAGTGAGCAGTTCCGTCATGAAGTATCCTGCTACCAAGCTGTTAGGGCATCCAGCCGCTTTAATTAAACCGAAGTCGCGGGTTCGCTGGGCCATCATCAAGAAAACTATAAACGAGGTTAATACTGCGCCAATAACAAAAATTAGGGCTCCGATGAATAAACTGAATTGACTAAAGATGCTTCTTAATCCTAAAGTTAATGTGCCTTTAGAAGTTGCAATACCTAAACCTAATCGATTAGTAAACAATAAAAGAAACAGGGTGGAGGCGACGCTTAAAGTTAAAGTGATCACTGTTAAGGTTGTCTGTAGTTTTCTCCGGATTAAATCGTTGATCGGAAAACCATTACTACTCATGGTTAGTCGCCATTTTGCCTTCATCCAAACATACAACTTGGTCCGCTAGGGCTTGAATTTGAAGGTCATGTGTAGAAACAACAATTGTTTTTCCATTTGTCTTCAAAAACTGGAGCACCTGCACGATTTTTTGAGCGTTTTTTGCATCCAAGTTTCCAGTGGGTTCATCAGCCAAAATCAATTCAGGATCATTAGCTAATGCTCTGGCAAAGGCGACACGTTGTTGTTCGCCACCGCTAAGTTGCGAAGAGAAATGGGCTGCTCGATTCTCCAAACCCACAGTTTTTAAAAGCTCCGTGACTCTCCGCTCTATTTCTGCTGAGGGTTTTCGAGTCCACTCCATCGGGAAAGCAACGTTTTCAGCAACAGTTAATGTAGAAACCAAATTGTATGATTGAAAAACAAAACCAATGTGATTGCAACGGAATTCTGATAGGAAATCTTCATCTTTCCCCGTCAACTCTTCACCTGCAATGAATATTTTTCCTTTTGTGGGTCGGTCAATTCCGCCTATGATGTTTAGAAGGGTAGTTTTTCCTGAGCCTGAGGGACCACATATGGCTATAAAATTGGCTTTGGGAATTTGCAGGCTAATGTCTTTCAGAACAGTAATTTTTCTGTCGCCGACTTGGAAGGTCTTTGTTAAACCCTCAGTTGAGACAAGAACGTCTAAGGTCTGAGTCATCCTTTATTTCCAATATTGCTCTTAGACTTAATTGCAATAATAACTTTGAGGTACAATCCCTTACCACTACTCTGGATAGCACGTGTCAATGTTTAAGTTTCCCCGGTCCCGCTTCAAAATACGCACCTTCTCAGGCAACTTGCATTTCTGCCAATCAGTCCAGCTGATTTCCTTAAACAGCCACCGTTTTCCAAGGTGGGCTGCCACTACGGCGTGTTTTTTTTCATTACTTGAGGGGATGAATTGGTCTAGAAATCGGAAGAGTTTGTCGATTTGCTGTTTGGGGAAGTAAGCATAGTAGGTGGCGTTTTTTACTTCAAAGGCGTAGCTGTGTGGGCCTTTTCGCGCCATTATGTCTGGGAGAGGGTTGAGGCTTGGGTTGCTGACTGGAACGCGGACGGCGTGGTAACCTTTCTTCTGAAGTAACTTTACAAGGACGGATTCGCTGTAGAAGCCTCTTTTGCGCCAACGCCGAAGTCTGATCCGGTCTATCTCTGTGCTCACTTTGACCCCTTTATTGATTATGCATATAGGTCGTTTCGGATAAAAAATGTTCCCTTAGGGAACAAAAAATCTGGGTTTTGGGGATGCTTCTGTATACAGCAGTTTAAGCTGGTGATGCTGGAGAGCTACGGTTACGTTACTACATCAACATAATACACAGGCAACCATTACCACCAATTATGTATTTGCTAACATCTATGATTGAAAAATATCCTGCATATTGCCTACACTAAGCGCTCGAAAAGTCACCGTCAGTCTTACAAACCCCCAATAAAGCAACATGATAAAAAGACAATTTACACAAGTTCAAGTCACAAAAAACGGCCATTAGATACAGAATAATCTTTTAGCCAAGCCCCGAGCAAAAACCAGAGCACCGAAAATTTGTCGCTGTCAAAAGTATGCCCCAGAAAAGACAAACACGTTACTGCCACCAATTGATAAAAAAATAAAATTAAAAAGAGCAAAAAAGCAAGAATCAGCTGTATCCAAATTTTGTCAGAGGTCTTGAGCTATAACGCAAAGTTTGCTTTCATTGAAAAAAATGCTTGTATATTCTCGAAGGGTAGCCGAAAAAACGGACGGTTGCTTCGCATGGAGATTTTCGAGGGTACTTATATGAGGCTCCCGTAATGTCCATACCAACCTATTAGGACAAAAGCCAAGAAGGCAGATTTGAGTTTTATTTAGCATTTCAACTGAAAATTGGACGTTTAAATTATGGTTTCCATAGAAAAAAACTACGGCTTTTTGCGTATAGCGCCTTTCGGATCAAAACACAGGCATCAATGCAGACTTATGGCTAAACAAGCCCAAATAGTGGCGATTTACAGAAAAAAAGCCTAACGAATAACCGTCAGTTTTAAAGATAAATACTGCCTCGTAAATTTCACTATTCCTAAAAATTTTTTTGAGCTAGCTTTGAAAAAACAAAAATTCCCTTCCGTAGGTGATTAACAAGTTTTTTCTTCAGAAATTTTTTTCTTACTCCACAAGAGAAATACGATCGCAGTCAAGCCTAACAAATTTTCTAAAAATTAAAACCTTGAAAAAATCATGGATAAAAGTTTAACCTCTGTCAACTGTCAGCCAATCAAGCTGCAGATATTTGTTCTCAGACTGGTGACCTGTCAAGCTCAAGATACCTAATCGTAAATACAATACTCGTGAACTTTCTGTTTTCATCAGATTGTTCTTTTGGATCAGCCTTTTAGTATTAAGCTGTAAAAAAAATTGAAGAAAACCTAGGAGCTATCTTTTATGTTTGCTAGGTATCTTTTTTGGAGTTGAAACATTGAATTATACTGTCTGCAGAATTGACTACTGACGTTTCCAGGGTATGTTTGTAACTATTGAATTGAGTCTATTCTAAAGCAGTTAATATTTTGGCTCTTGATTGGATCAAAAACAACTCATCGTTGGATTGGTGAAGTTCATGTTACATGCAAAAGGATTATCGCGGATACAAACAACTGCAAAATAAACAACTAACGCGAAAAAGAGTCCGACTTTTACTTAAAACATCGACGATTGCGGCCACAATTGCCTAACTAACAAAAGACAAATTGCGAAAGTAGATTAGCCAAACTCCAAGTTATTGCATTCCTAATTAGTAGGGTCAAAGGATTAAAGAAATCCATAGTCCTGGCTTGATATTTGCAGTCTACAGCCACTCGCCTCATAATTTTTAAGATATTCTAAGCATTTTCATGAAGCGGTTTTAAGCGAGATTCTCTGTTTTCTGATTTGCAAGATAAATGCGAGACAAATATCAACTCCAAATCCTACATAAAGACCTAAGATTTTGGATACTCTAAGCTAGGTTATTGACGGAAATATAGAGGCATGAATACAACTGGAGAAAGGATCATGTGGTTCTGTATACAAAAGCATCCCCCAAACATATCATTTTATGTTTAAACACAAAAAGCTTTTCAATAAAAAAAACCTCTACAACAATGAGGAGGGCTCCAAACGAAAAACTTTATAGTCTACAACAAAACCCGAAAGTTTTCCACCAAAGGAGAAATAGACTTCATAGATCTATCAGAACAAGTTCAGCAAGAAGTAAATGCTTCAGGAATCAAAAATGGCATAGCGCACGTTTTTGCACCCCACGCTACAGGTATGTTGATTTTAACAGAAAATGATGATGCCTTGCTCGAAGACATCAGAGTTTTTCTTGAAGAGTTGGCACCAAAGCGGAGAGAATATCAACATCCGTCTAATGCACATTCGCATCTGAGGTCCATGCTATTTCCACCAGATAAGACGTTGCCGGTGATGGATGGGAGGGTTGAGTTTGGGACCTGGCAATCTCTGCTTTTTGTGGAAACCGACGTTTATCCTCGGGAACGAACAATAATTATCCAGGTTATTGGCGAGCAATAAAATACCTCAAGCTGTGGATTAAACATTTGTGGAAACCCGCGTTTTTCCACATTTCAGTTTATTCGCTTTTCGTACAGACAAAAACTTGGCAACCATTATGAATTTTAACAATTTATTGATAAAAGTACAAAGGCAAACTTACTTTTTTAACTATTTATTATAAAATGTTACAATTCGAAAATATAACGCAACCCCAAAAGACGCACTCCCTGAAGAGAAAAAGCCAAAACGCGTCGCAAAATCTTTAACACTAAAGAAACCAACTTTGAGATCGACCAAAAGAAAAATAAAAACTGAAATCTTGCTCCATATTAATGGAAATTAGCTCAAAAAGATGCCCCAAGCTTAATAATTTAAACTATTTAGGTCGTCCAGACAAGGCATAAGACAAACAACGCTCTTTTACCGAGCAAAAACCCTTCGTACAAGACTTTGTTGCAAAGTATCCGCTTTAAAAAACAACATTAAATTGTAAAAAAAGCTTTGGCTTTGAAATTTATCTTATTTCTTAAAGAAAAAAAGGATGATTATATAAGGTTCGCAGCCCTTCGAAAAAAACTCTCTTTATCGCTCGGTTCGAATCCGTTTGGCCGACCCCTTGGAACGCATCCTTGACTTCTTCTTCACTTCAGCTTTCAGCGAGGGCTTTTCCGCCAAAGAGTCAGGAGCAGTTTCTTCTATAGGCAAAGAGTCAACGTCATCGGGGAAATCATCAACTGTTACCTCTTGTGCGCCGTTTTTACGCATAGTTTCAATGGCTCTATCTACGTCTCCCTGGTTAACGTTGATTCCTAGAGTTGCATCCATAAGCACGACTGTTTCAAAACCAAGTTTGCATGAATCAAGAACAGAGTTTACGACACAGTAATCCGTCGCTAGACCGCCTATAAAAAGTCGTTTGACTCCACATGCCCTCAACTCATGTTCTAGGCTTGTGCCTTCAAAAGCTGAATATACGTCTATTTCTGGGTTGGTAGCTTTAGAAATTACGATTGTATCCTTTGGTAGGTTAAGGTCGGGGCTAAATTTTGCTCCTGAAGTTTGCTGGACACAATGAGGTGGCCATAATCCGCCTTGCGCTTTGAAAGATACGTGGTTGAGTGGATGCCAGTCTCTAGAAGCTAAAACATGTGCTTTTCCTGCTGTAAAACGTTTAATGTAATCATTTAGGACAGGTATGATTTCGTTTCCGCCTTCAATGGGTAGGGCGCCGCCAGGTAAAAAATCCATTTGTATATCGGTTATTAAAAGAGCATCGGAGTTTCCTACAACATAGTTTTTACTCAAACAAGTCACCATTTTCAGAATCATATTTCATCTAAAATTGTATTTACCTAAACTAGTTAAGGGAAGGTATTGGATAAACTTTTTTGCTGTATGATTAAGCTTTATGGGAAAAGCAGTCAAGGTTTAAAGAGAATAGTTAGTTCTGATTTTTTGGCGATTTTGGCTATGTTCTCTTCAAGTTTTCTTCTGGAATGGAGGAGAAGTTGCGCAAAAAACTGATTGGAATTCAAAGAGGTTTTGGAAGCGGAAATTTTTTTTTGTCTATTATTATGTTATTTTGAGGAGGGAACCGGATGATTTGGATGAACTGGAAGAGTTTGTTTCACAGAGCGTAAGAACCGTACCTAATGTGCTTGTTACATCAACTATGAATATTTCAGGGAAATACAAAGAAAAGAAGACCCGAACAAAAACCAGATAATTCCTTTTTGAATCTATTTTCAAAATTTCTTAGAGGAAACTAGGCTTTCCTTCGCAACTCGATGCATTAAACAACAACTCAAACTATGGACATTTTTACTTTTTACGGCATTTTAGTATTGCATGTCCATGTTTTTTTAACTTTTAAATGTAAAAAATGTATGTTCGATAAACATTCGTGCAAGCAAAAGTTGTCAAAGCCACAAACAACCAATTCCAGAACCCTCAAACAGTAGATGCGAACAGAAGGAACACTAACTATGCTATCTCGGGTAAAACAAAGCAGCTTAAAACAATCAAAATACAACTCGAGTGAAAGAAATTTTTTTGACGGAAGTCTTGTTTTTCCCTGTTTTTTCCCCAATCAGAGTAATTAACGAGCAAAGGTAGTAGTTTTACCGGCAGGTCAACGATTTTAAACAGTAAACAAGAAAGTTTTTACTGAATTGAGCCATCCACACGAATTTTTGCAGCGGGATTTTAATCTGGTTACTGGTATTCGTTGCTTGAGGCTATTTTTTGGTTTTATATTTAAGCACGTATATTTATAGTTCGTAATGTTTCGACGGTTTTATCTGACTTTTCTTCCAAAATAGTTATAATTTGAGCTTTTAACTGTTTTTGGGCGATGCTTTTGTATACAGCTCAAAGGCGGGCTTATCTTTAAATATCAACGATAATAAAGACCTCAATATGCAAGCAAAAACCAAAATCCCAACAATAACTAGCAGCGACATGCGAGCCTTAGAAATCAACGCACAATACTTCGGAATAAGCTTACTTCAGCTAATGGAGAATGCGGGACGCAGTGTAGCCCAAGAGACCATCAATAGATTTCAGAAGAACAAGAAAGCCGCCATTTTTTGTGGGTTAGGCGGCAACGGCGGGGACGGTTTTGTTGCTGCGAGGCATTTGTTTGCTGCAGGTTTTGAGGTTACAGTTATTCTTGTTGGCAGGGCTCGAGATATTGGTCACGAAGCGGCTTTGTGTAATTGGAATATTTTGCAGTCAATCAAAGACAAAGTTACTCTGATTGAAGTAGTCGACAGTGCGCTCATTCCTAAGGTGAATGTTGGCATAGTTATTGATGCTCTTTTAGGAACAGGCACAAAAGGAAAACTTAAACCGCCTGTCTCCAAAGTTGTCGATTACATTAACTCGTTGAACGCTTTCCGGGTCGCAGTGGATGTTCCTACTGGCATCGATTCTGATACCGGTGAAGTGTTGGGTACAGCCGTCAAAGCTGACTTAACGATTACTTTCCATAAAGCAAAGGCGGGTTTAGATAAGGCCAAAAAATATGTTGGCGAACTCGTCGTTGCAGATATTGGTTTACCCCTGGAACTGGAGCGTTTTGCGGGTCCTGGCAACGTCTCACTTGTCGCTAAACCACGGAGCTCAGGAGCCCACAAGGGCGATTTTGGGCGGTTATTGGTCATCGGCGGAAGCCAAGTCTACTCTGGCGCACCCACCTTAGTCTCGTTAGCCGCGCTAAGAACAGGCGTCGACATCGTTTATCTTGCAGCCCCAGAAAAGACCGCGTACGCCATAGCATCGATGTCCCCTGATTTGATAACAATAAAACTCGAAGGCGACAACCTAAAACCCACCAACATAGAAACAATCAAACCATACCTAAGCAATGTTGACGCGGTCGCCATGGGTCCAGGTTTAGGTCTGAATCCTGAAACCGCCAAATTCGTAAAAATATGCATTGACGAGGTTGAAAAAGCAAAGAAACCTTTGCTTTTGGACGCTGACGGATTGAAAGCCTTTGCGAAATTCAAGCGGGCTCTTAAGGTGCCGCTGGTTTTGACACCCCACGCCGGTGAATATGCCATACTTACAGGAGAAGAGCTGCCCGAAAACCAAGAAGAACGTATTGCGGCTATTCAGAAAAACGCCAAAAAACTAAACGCAACAATCCTTCTAAAAGGCAAAGTCGACATCATCTGCGATACTGAGAGGGCAAAATTGAATTTCACGGGCAATCCAGGCATGACTGTGGGTGGAACGGGTGATGTTCTCAGCGGCGTCGTAAGCGGTTTGATGGCTCAAGGAGTTGATGCATTTGAGGCAGCAGTTGCAGGAGCGTTTGTTAATGGTGCAGCCGGCGACTTTGTTGCTAACGAAATTGGTTTTCATATGGTTGCAACGGACATCATCGATTGGATTCCCCGAGTTCTAGATGATCCGATGAGTCATTTGAAGGTGCACAAACCTGGAATCTGACTCTGAAGAGCATCAACCAGAGCCAGATTTGCCAGTCAGGATTACCATTTACCATGCTGCTCAGGACGACCCTAAAAAAAACACCGCACTAAGACTGAAACGTCGATGTCTTGCCAGAATTGTTTCAAGTGCAAGGTTTCTGCCAAAACGTGCCATAGTACTTAATCCCTTTGGCGAAATCGCGTTTTCTCCTGCAGATAGGGAAAGGCTTGAACAGTCTGGGTTGGCAGCGTTAGACTGCAGTTGGGAACATGCCCAGAAAGTCATGGGAAAACAAGTTAAGGGAACCAGTAGATGCTTGCCCATTCTTATTGCAGGAAACCCGGTGAATTACGGAAAGCTAACCAAGCTAACAACGGCCGAAGCTATCGCGGCAGCCTTATACATTGCAGGTTTCAAGAAGGAAGCCGAGGATGTTTTGCTGATTTTTCCTTGGGGACACACCTTTTTTGAGTTAAACCAGATGTTGCTGGACAATTACGTGACAGCTAAGGATAGCGCTGACATTGTGGAAATGCAAACTCGACTTTTGAAACCCCAAAAACGCCAACCAAGCAAGAATGTGTTTGAGTAGCGTTTCAGCATTTGATTTCAAAGATGTTTGGAATACTGAAGGCTTATAGCCGACTATTAGCAAAAATGAATTAAAACAATGTTGAATGGGGATTGAGATTGGAGTTCATTACTGATTTCTACTTGTTTTTAGTTTCAGTCCTGCTTATTTCCCTTTCAGGAGTTCTTCTGCCTGGACCCCTATTTGCTGTGACCCTGAAAAAAGCTGCAAAGAGCAAGTCAGCAGGAGCATTGATTGCTATAGGTCATGGGATTGTAGAGTTTCCATTGATGTTTCTGATTTTCTTTATACTAAGTCAATTTAATGTTCCAAGTATTGTTCAGGTTGCGGTCGGGTTGGTGGGTGGTCTTTTGATGATTTTTATGGGTATACAAGCTTTCCGCAACAGGCACAAACAAGAAGAGGCGTTGGTGGGCTTGAAGCGTGATTCAGTGCTTGCGGGAGTGTGGACTACAGCTGCAAATGCAGGGTTTATCCTTTGGTGGCTAACTATTGGAACAACGCTTGTTTTGAATGCTAAGTTGTTTGGGTTGGTTGGATTTTCTGTTTTTGCGGGTATTCATTGGTTAACCGATTTCTTATGGTATGCAGTGGTGGGCTTGTTGATTTTCAAATCGCAGCGGTTCTGGTCGGATCGTGTGCGAATGGTAATTACGCTATTTTGCGTCGCCGTTTTCATTGGGTTTGGCACCTATTTTATGAGTTCAGCATTGTGGTCATTGTTGGCATAGTTATATAGGGTTTTGAGGTAACTGGTAATTATGGAATTTAAAGTTGGAAAAGCAACTCTGCAGCTGGTAATGGGTGACATTACTGACGTTGAAGCTGATGTTATCGTGAACGCGGCTAACTCTTCGCTTATGGGTGGCGGCGGAGTAGATGGCGATATACATCGTAAAGGTGGACCAAAAATCCTTGAAGAATGCAAACGGATCCGCGAAACTGAATGGCCTGATGGGTTGCCTACGGGAAAAGCGGTCATTACCTCAGGGGGAAAGTTAAAAGCCAAATATGTTATTCATACTGTTGGTCCCGTCTGGTTCGGCGGTTTGCATGTTGAAGCAGAACTTTTGAAGCAAGCCTATAGAAACACATTGAAGCTAGCCGCTTCCAAGGGGCTAAAGACCATTGCTTTTCCATCTATTAGCACTGGAACATACGGTTACCCCATTGAAGAAGCCAGCCACATATCCTTGACTACAGTGAAAACGTTTCTAGAAAAGGAGGAAAGGTTTGAAAGGGTTATTTTTGTTTTGCATTCAGCACATGATTTAGAGATTTACTCAGCAACAGCTAAAATTTTGCTTGGTTAATTGTCCATCTTTGGTCATAACATATTTTTTAGGATTTTTTGTAATATTTCTTTTTTGTATATATCGATTTTCGGAATATATCGAAAACCAAAGCAACTGATATATTAACAATTCAGATACCCATGCAGTGGGCAACATACCTTACGCTGGAATAAAAATGGCTCAACAACTAACTAATCCAACTATAATATGTGAACTATGCTTGAAAGAATCAATGACAACGACGTTTGAAGAAGTATTGACGGAAACAATAGACGAAGTCTTCCAATCGCTGGGCGAAAATGTTAAACAATCGATGTATAGATACTTAGAAAATAACTTCGGGATTAGAAAAATGCAGATTCCAGCTATGATTGAAGGCTTCACAAGTGCAATTGAATCGATCTTTGGTTGCACAGCCAAACTAGTGGAGTTAAAAATCATGGAGAAACTTCAAGGCAAAGTACATGGTTTTACGTACAAGCCTAAAAATAAAGATATTCTGTTCACTGAGTACCTATATGACCTACAAAAATACCTAAATCTATAGGCTACGCTTTTAGACACTTAGATTAACGTTGGAGTTAACGTTGATTTGATGGTTCTCACATTTCTGTTTTATCCATTTGTTGTTTTCAACTGGATTAGCGAGTAAATATCATGTTTGTTGCCAAGTGCCTTTCGTCCATCTAGGTAACCTAACTCTATGAGAAACCCTAAACCAACAACTTTGCCGCCTAACGATTCAATCAATTCGATGTTGGCTTTTATTGTACCGCCAGTCGCGAGTAAATCGTCGATGAGTAGAACATTTTGTCCTTTTTCGATGGCGTCTTGATGGATTTCTATGGTGTCGCATTCATACTCTTTCTTGTAGGTTAAATCAACGCATTTGTATGGCAGTTTACCTTTTTTGCGTATAGGCACAAATCCAACGCCTAGTTCATAAGCTAACGCTGCACCCACTATGAAACCACGTGCCTCGTTGGAGACTATGATGTCGATGGGTTTGCCTCGATAATGGTCTGCTAATTGCTTGATGGTTTCGCGGAAGTAGGTTTTGTCTTTGAGCAGTGGGGTAATGTCCCAGAAAACTACACCTTTGAACTCGGGGATTCTTCGAATTTTGCTTTTTAGGTCGATTTTTTTGTCTGTTTTGTTCATTTCATGTTTCTCCTCTTACGCGAAGGCTCCATCTAACGCGCAGTTGCATTTGCAACTACATTCTTTGGGTGTTTTGGCGATGGTTTCAGCGAGTATGCGCTTAACGTTTTCAATATTATTCTTCATAGTAGTTACGATGTCACTGACACATACTGCGTGGTCTTTCCAGCAGTCATAATCGGTGACGGTTGAAATGTTTGCGTAACAGATTTCTGCTTCCCTTGCCAGCACAACTTCAGGAACCATGGTCATTCCAACTACGTCTGCGCCCCATTGACGATACATTTTAGATTCCGCTTTGGTTGAGAAGCGTGGGCCTTCAATGCACACGTATGTGCCGGCTTCGTGCATTTTGATTTTGAGGCCTTTGGCTACTTCGATCAGGGTTTTGTGGAGCTGTGGGCACATGGGTTCCGCAACAGAGATGTGGCAGACTCTGGTTTCTGCCGCCGTGTAGAAGGATTGTTCTCTGCGGGTTGTTCGATCGATGAATTGGTCGGCGAAGACTATGTCGCCAGGTTGGTAGTCCTCTCGTAGTGATCCAACAGTTGAAGCAGCAAGGATACGTTTTACACCTAATCTTTTGAGAGCAAATATGTTCGCCCTTACGTTGATGTCTGTGGGTCTGATTGTATGTAGTTTTCCGTGCCTTGGTAGGAATGCCACGGTTTTGCCACCTAATTCGCCGACGGTGATGGCGTCGCTGGGTTTGCCATAGGGCGTTTCCACGTTGACTTCTTGGACATTTTTGAAAAGTTTAGGGTCGTAAAGACCTGTTCCACCGATTACTCCAAATTCAGCTTGCATGAAAACCTAATTCAAGCGTTGAGCTTATAAAAATAGCGACTATAAACAGGACACATTAATAAATAATTCAACAACTAATTATACCATTGATATTGGACGAGAAAAGCTGAAAAAAATCTGAACAGACAAAAAACTTTTAGGATATCGACATGTGAGATTGAATAACACTTTTTGTCTGATAGATGGTATTGGGCGTGTGGAAATGCGTTTGTTCTGGGTTGCTTTTGTCTTTTGGGTTTGAGGTATGATTGGTCTGGGTTTCTATAAGTCATAAAAGTACAGAAAATCAGGAAAAGTTGGAAAAGATTGAACTGTTATATCTAATTTTGTTTCTTTATTTTTTGGGCAGTTTTGAGGGCTTCGGAGCTCTTGAGTTTGGACGTAGGGTTTGATTTGGAGAGGTTTTTTCAAGTATTATAGCTTGATAATGTTTAGGTGATTTTTGTTTTGTTTGCTACGCTTTTCCTATTGTCACTTGGACTGTTTGTTCTTGTCCGCTTCGCACTACTAGTGAAGTTGACCGTTTGTCCCGGTAGGGTGTGTTGTTCAAGGTATGATAGCAGGTCGTCGGTGTTTGTTATCCTTGCGTCCGTTGATGGCTGTTATTATGTCACCTCCGAGGATTACGTTGGAACCTAAGATTGATGCTTGCGTGTTGCCGCCTTTCAAGCCCGTTTGATGTGGAGACGCTTTCGACGAGCCAGCCATAGGTGACGCTTGTGCCCATGGCTTGGGCGATTTGGTAGTTCATATCTGTGCCTTGAGCGTTTATGGATGGATGATTTGTGTATGAACCAGAACTGTAACTAGCGATGTTAGCTCACGGATTATTGTGTTTGAGGGTATGGCAAAACCTAAACCCTGTGAGTTACTGATACCTGCGGTAGTTATGCCTATGACGTCGCCGCTGTAAGTGAGGAGTGGACCGCCTGAGTTTCCAGGGTTAATGGCTGTGCTGGTTTGAATAATATCAGCAATTGTTTGCCCGTTTTGGCTTGTGACTTGAATCTTCAGTGATTGTTCTTCCCAAGGAACTAATAACGCCTGTGGTCAACGTTCCTGACAACCCATAAGGTGAACCAACGGCAACTACGGGTTGACCGACCTGGAGAGCGTCGGAGTTAGCAAGCGTTAGCGGTATCAATCCGCTGGGCATCGGTGAAATGGTCAGGACTGCAAGGTCAGCTTGAGCATCGGAACCCAGTACTTTTGCAGGGTAGGCAGTCGCCGTTTGCAAAGGTTACGGTTTCGTTGATTGCGTTGGCTATCACATGGTTGTTGGTGACTATGACAAGTTGCCCGTTCACTTCCGCAATGAAGCCTGAACCCTGCTGTAAACTGTAAACGGTACCGCCAAAGAAGCTTCTTGAGGGTTCAAGGTCTTGAATCACAACCACAGAAGACTTGACCTGTTGATAGAGACTAGATAGCGAAACATTGTCATTAAGGATGAACGTTTGCTGCGAGCCGTTTCCGTTTTGCGTAAGTGCCTATTTGGCCTTGCAGGGTACTTAGTTTTTGGTTAAAGTCAGAATATGTTATTGCGTAACCGATTAAACCTCCGGCAAGTAAGCCTACGAGTAAAAGAGCAACAATTATGATTGCTGAAAAACGCCTACAGTCCTTTGTGGTGGGGAAGGAAGAGAAGCAATTGAAGAAGAAGATGGTGTTTCCATAAAAAATCCTCAAGCTAAATCATATTTATCCGTTTTGATTTTTAGGCTGAGAAGGTTCCTCAGGTGCAATAAGCGGTTTTTTACAGATCGGGCAAATATCATCACCGGTTTTGATGCTGCCGCCGCAGTTGGGGCACTTATTGTTCTTCATTGCCATATGCAGTCCTTCTTTTTCCTTGATTATTTTTCCGTCTTTTAGGAGCAGCATTCGTTCAGTGTGGTTTGCGGCTTGACTATCATGAGTAACCATGATGATCGTTGTCCCCTGGGTCAGGTTAAGGTTGGCTAACAGTTTAATTATTTCCTGTTTATTTTGACTATCCAAATTTCCAGTCGGCTCATCTGCAAGAATAAACGCAGGATTATTGGCTAATGCACGTGCAATTGCGACGCGTTGTTGTTCTCCAGCGCTAAGACGTTGGGGACGATGATTTT
This sequence comes from Candidatus Bathyarchaeota archaeon, assembly GCA_963739495.1. Taxonomy (GTDB): domain Archaea; phylum Thermoproteota; class Bathyarchaeia; order Bathyarchaeales; family Bathycorpusculaceae; genus Bathycorpusculum. Next base: position 127,691 of record CAVUAM010000021.1, read on the forward strand.
CGCGTCCTGAGAGCCCAACCATAGCTAAGAGTTCGCTTGCTCGTTTCTTTTGTTCGCTCTTTGTTTTACCTCGTCCCTCCATAGGTAACTCGACGTTTTCACGAGCGCTTAGATATGGCAACAGATTAAAAGTTTGAAATACGAATCCCATCTTATCTCGGCGTATCTTGTAGAGTTGGTTTTCAGGCATTTTCCCCACATCTATACCGTCTAAGAGCACTTTGCCAGTTGTAGGTTTGTCGATTGCACCTATGATGTTTAGTAGCGTTGTTTTGCCCGAACCTGAAGGACCCATGATCGCTACGAACTCGCCAGCATTCACTGTAAGATTTAGTCCCTTTAGTGCGGGGACTTCACGTTTGCCTAACATGTAGGTTTTGTTTAGATTTTCAATCTGAAGTACGGGTTTACTCATATTTCATCGCCTCTGCGGGTCTAATTTTTGCTGCTCTCCATGCGGGATATAGGCTTCCTAACGTTCCAAGTAGAACTGCTGCACCAAATAACGCCAGTATAAGTTCAGGATTCAAAGTCGCAACTGATAATCCACTGAATCTTATGGTCCCTGAAAGACCAGTGCTGGGAAGCAAAAGTGATGAAATCGTGGGTGCTGCTATGCTGCCTATTACAATGCCTACTACGCCTGCAATCATACTTAACAAGACACCTTCAAGCATAAATTGGCTCATAACAACAGAGTTGCTAAATCCAATCGCTTTAAGCGTGCCAATCTCTTTAGTTCTTTCCTTGACAGTGTAAAGCATGACAAATAGCACTATCAAGGCTAGTTGCTACAACCACTATGGCAATTTCTTCAATAGCAGTTGCATATGTTTGGCTATTAGATGCTTGGGCAGTCGCTAATTGAGCATTGTAGGTTGTTTGTAGAGTTTGAAGTTGACTTAAGCGGGTTTGGTCAGTAGTAACTGTAAGTTCTGAATGCAATGAACTAATGGAGGTAGCTACCTGCGTGACCGCGTCACTGTTTGTTGCAAAAACTCGAAGGCTAGTTATGTATCCTGTGTTGTTTGTTGCCGTTTGAGCGTCTGAGAGGTTCATGTAAAGAGTTAATCTGTCTGATACTGAAGAAGACCCATGGATACCAACTACTGTGAAGGTGTGGTCCAAAATATTGACAGTGTCACCTACTCCAACGCCAAAGTGCGCCGAGTTATTTTCACTAAGCAAGACAACCCCGCTTTCGCCGGCTTGAAGGTTTCTTCCAGCAGTTATGTTCGTTGGCAGAATATTGTAGTTATCTACCAGATTCGAAGTTAATGGTATGCCTTCAATAGTGTACTCGGTTGTTTGACGTGTAAAGCTTCTACCCATAAAGGTTATTGTTTGATTGCTTCCTTCAGAGGCTTGAAGAAGCGGCTCAACAGTGGCTACACCAGAAATAGTACTGTTGATATCAGTGTATAGGCTTTCATTCATGGGATTCGCTTGTCCACCGCCAAATGCTCCACCACCAAACTGACCAGCGGTTCCGCCACCTCCAAATTGACTGGGATCAAACCCAGCTGGAGGACTCCTACCAGGGAATGCTCCTCCGCCGCCTAAGTTAGCAGGTGGTGCAAAACCAAAACCTGAAAGATCCGACGCAAGACTGCAATCTATTTGAGTTGATGTTTTATTAATTGCTTCACTAGTTTGGCTAATTACGTCGCTCAGGTTTGATGCCACTGCGCTCGATGTCTGCTGATTAGCTATAACACCGGCTGGAATTGAAACCATGATAGCCATCGAAAAGCCTAAAGCGATAATTACTAGCAATGCACGTATTTTTCTTCTTGAAATGTTTCTTATAGCTCTGCTTATTATTCCCATAATTATTTCTTCCATTATTCTAAATCATTTTTGCAACCAAAAAGAGACTTGAGGGGAATTCAATAGTTTGGGCAGTTATTGGGGCTTTGGCCTTATTTTCCATTTTTCAAATCTCTTTTTGGTTGCTTATCCAGCCTAACTTCGTTTAGTTATTAAACAATTTTTCAAAATCTTACCCAAATCTAACCCTAATTGCCAAGTAGCTATTTTTACTTAAAAATAAAAAAAGGTATTTGTTAAATTTACTTGTCGGTTTTTGTCTGATTTTAGCCCAAACTCTATATAATTTTGTTTTGGGAAGCACAAGTTTATTACCAAATTCCGATTAACAATGACCAAGAAATCTTGCACGGAAGGAAGATAAAAAGTGTCATCAAATGCGCGATCGCTAAAATATCTGCTAGGGTGGTTGATCGCAGGCACTAGAGGAGGACCGACCCGTGTGAAAATTATTGATGCGTTAAAAGAAACCCCCCAGAACGCGAATCAACTGGCGACATTACTCAAAATGGACTACAAAACGATGCGGCATCACCTTCAAGTCTTAGAGAAAAACAAAATCATCACATCAATAGGAGACAGATATGGTGCAACGTATTTTCTATCGCAGGTTATGGAAGACAACTATGTCCTGTTTGAGGAGATTGAGAAGAAAATAGGGAAAAAGTAGAAAAAGGAGATCAATCAAGAGGATGAAACAATGAATAGAACAAAAAAAATCGCAATATTGCTCGTAGTTTTGATAGTTTTAACAGCAGTTGCCGCCATTTTATTGGTGAATTACCAGAACAGCCTAAGAAGAGCTCCTGATTTTCCCTTCTCCCCTAGGCAGCCTAGCTTTAACCCTGCAGACATTGAATTGTACTATATGGCACGAACAGTGTTCTCCACCATAAACATTGTACTAACGATCATTCTAATAATTAATTACGTTAGTCTTTTCCGTAAAACTAAATCTGAATTCACTCTTGGTTTGCTACTCTTTGCGTCGCTATTCCTGATAAAAGACATAACGTGGAGTCCCTTCATTATTGGCTTGGGTGGCTTTACGTTATTTGGTTTAGGTCCATTTGCAGTCTTACCGGATATTTTTGAGATGGGCGCGCTGCTGGTGCTTTTCTATTTGAGCGTAAAATATTAGATCCGACCTATCTTTCTTTTTTTGGTCTGATTGGGTGTAATGTGGAAAAAATTATTTATACACAAGGCTTCTAAAGTATGGAAAAGCAGATGAATAACATGGGTGTATACAATCCAGGTCCAAAGAAAAATTTCAAGGTCATTGCGCTTATAGTTGTATGCATTGTTCTTGCAGCCAGTCTAGTAGGCGTTTTGGCTCTTTATCTATCCAATGGAAACACAGCAGATCTAAAAGCACAGATAACCGATAAGGATAATACGATTACCTCTTTGCAGTCACAGATTGCCAATTTACAATCACAAATTTCACAGACTTCTAACTCCACGGTGTACCAAAACCAAATTGCCTCCTTAAATGAGCAGATTTCCAATTTAAATGAGGTAATTTCAAACTTAAATGATCAATTATCAGGATACTACAACGTCGCTACAATGAATTCATCGAACATCTTGGTAAACCAACAGTCTATTACCCAAGATGCTAACTCAACCACCACTATCTTTAGCGGTTCATTATACTATGCCGGATACGTTGCTATTCAGTCAACCGCGACGGCAGACACAACCTTCGTTGAAGTAAACTTCAGCTACGCTGGATCAACCTTTGACTACAATAAAACCTTAGGAACATCCGGAACAGCTGTATTTCCAGTGCTACCCGGAACTCTGCTAATAAACATCGGAAATATAAACCAAACTGATTCGAACAACGCAACTGTAACAGCCAAATACTACTATTAAATCCCCATTTTCTTTTAACAGCTAATAAGGCCAAAAGGCATTGTTTTAGCGGAGACGGATTTATAGATGCAAAATTCTTCTGCAACGAAAGGAAAACCTAATCGACTTATCAAAGAAAAAAGCCCTTATCTACTTCAACACGCCTACAACCCGGTTGACTGGTATCCTTGGAGCACAGAAGCTTTCGAGAAAGCCAAAGCAGAAAACAAACCAGTCTTTGTCTCCATAGGTTACTCAACTTGCCACTGGTGCCACGTAATGGAGAAAGAATGCTTCAGCGACGACCAAGTTGCAGAACTTATGAATCAAACATTCGTGTCCATCAAAGTCGACAGGGAAGAACGCCCAGACCTCGACGCAGCATACATGGCAATTTGCCAATCAATGGGTCGAAGCTGCGGCTGGCCCCTAAACGTTATAATGTCACCCGACAAGAACCCGTTTTTCGTCGCCAGCTATATACCAAAAGATAACCGCTATGGCACGGTCGGGATGTTGAGCCTTGTGCCGCAGATTGATGAAATCTGGAAAAAACGAAAGGCGGAAATGGAAACAATCGGCAAAGAACTCAAAGAACAATTAGAACTTCACCCAGAAACAACAGACGAAAACGAACTGGGCAAATCAGACCTTGATAACGCCTACGAACAATTATTTTTACGGTTTGACTCGGAAAACGGCGGATTTGGTACCGCACCCAAATTTCCCTCGCCTTCCAACTTCCTGTTCCTTCTAAGGTATTGGAATCGAACCAAAGAGAAAACCGCTTGGGATATGGTGGAAAAAACCCTGCGTTCAATGAGGTTAGGCGGCATCTTTGACCAAATTGGCTCGGGTTTCCACCGTTACTCCACAGATGCGCAGTGGCTTGTCCCACATTTTGAAAAAATGCTCTACGACCAAGCCCTGCTCGCGTTAGTTTACATTGAAGCTTTTCAGGCGTCGGGTGCCCAAAAATTCAGGATAACAGCTAAAGAGACTCTTGATTATGTTTTGAGAGATTTAGTTACTGCTGAAGGTGGTTTCTACTCAGCGGAGGATGCCGATAGTGAAGGTGAAGAAGGAAAATTCTACCTTTGGACAAGCCAGGAAATTAAGCTATCTTTGCCGCCAGAAGATGCTGATTTGGCAATCAAGCTCTTTGACATAAAGACTAAAGGTAACTATTTCGACCCGACAAAGGATAATGACGGCAAAAACATTCTTCATTTGAGCAAACCACTTGACCAAGTTGCTTTAGAATCAAATTTATCGATTGACGAATTAATTGGTAAGCTTGGAAAAATCACCAACATTCTTTTTGGGGTTAGAGAAAAAAGGGTTCATCCAGCAAAAGACGATAAGATTCTAGTTGATTGGAATGGGTTGATGATTGCTGCGTTGGCACGTGCTGGCCAAGTTTTCGGTGAACAGAAATACATCGAAGCAGCATCCAAAGCAGCAGATTTTATACTCAAAGAAATGATAACTCAGGAGGGCAAGCTTCATCACAGTTACGTTAAAGGTGAAAAGGCTTTCTTAGGCTTTTTAGATGATTACGCTTTCCTTGTTTTCGGCTTAATTGAACTCTACGAGGCAGGTTTCAACGCAAAGTATCTTGCGATAAGTGTGGAGTTAACAAAGAAAATGGCTACAGAGTTTTTGGACAAACAAAACGGTGGTTTCTTCTTCTCGATCAAGGACTCTACTGAAGGTGTTCCAAGGATAAAACAAACCTATGATGGAGCCGTGCCCTCAGGAAACTCTGTTGCTCTTCTAAATCTACTTCGTTTAGCCCAGATAACCGGAGAAACATCGTTTGAAGATTATGCAAAAAAAATGCTATATGGATTTGCTGAAGAAGTGAAAAGCCAACCTCTTGGGCACTCATTTTTCCTTGTTGGATTAGATTTTGCATTAGGGCCTTCCTCTAATCTTGTTTTAGTCGGTGAATCCAACGACCTCAACACACTGAGTATGCGTGAAGCTCTGAGAAAAAACTACCTTCCAAACCTAGCCGTTACGTTGTGGACAGCTGAAAAAGCAAAGGCTACACAACCAGGGGTTATTTACGAGAAAATAGAGGACAAAACAACAGCTTACGTATGCCGAGACAAAACATGCATGCCTCCAACTACCAGCGTTGAAAAGATGCTCGAATTGTTAAAAGAAAAATAGTAAAATAAAGCCAAAAGTTCGGTATCTTAGTGCCTTCTCAAAGCGTGCTGTCTTAACAATTTGGCGCCGAGGATGGGATTCGAACCCATGCGGAACGGATGTTCCACGGGCTCTCAAGGCCCGCGCGTTAACCACTCTGCCACCTCGGCACTACGAATCAACAGTTCTAGTTCACTGTGTCTTAAATGTTTACCGAATCCTAAGCAAGGATTATTGGCAAAAGTTCTTAACCCACAATCATAACCCTTGTTTGCATGCCAACAAACACGACTGTCCATGTACCAAGCAACATTCTTGACGCCATCTACGCAGGCGCAAAAGAACTCTACCCACGCGAAAGCTTCCTGATGCTACGTGGCAGAAAAAACAAAGGCATCATCCATATAACCGACCTGGTATTAGCTCCCTTTGCTGTTCATGGCGAAGGTTTTGCCCACTTCAACCCCTACATGTTTACGGGAGACTACTCCTTGGTTGGAACCGTTCATTCTCATCCGTCAGGCAACATTTCACCCAGCGACACCGATTTGAACTATTTTTTTGGGCGAGTCCTCATGATCGTAGGATACCCATTTGAAGGAAAAAGCTGCATCGCCGCATACGACTCTGAAGGAGGCAAAATCCCAATAGAAATAACTGCCCCAACCGAATGCGATGATGAAAAATTTTATGAAATGTAGTTTTGTGTTCTTTTAGCTGATAGTTGATAATGCATTAGAAAATCTAGCGCAAACTTATCAGCGTTGCCCTCCGTTCCCCGATGTATTTTATCGACGCCTTTACTGCGTAAATGATGATAAAATTCATGGAGGATAACGAAGGGATTAGCAAGTATGTCGCTGTTTTGGACGGCGATTGTTTGGTTTTTGGCGGTGTAGCAGCCGTAAGCTCTAATTTTGTGTTTTTTGGGTAAGCCCACTTTTAAGTTGGGTACGTCAACTCTGTAGTTTTTGGCTAAAAGTTCAAGGGCTTCCTCTGTTTTTCCGTTAATGATGAGCCAAACTACCAGGGGTTTAAAGTTATCTTGTGCCATCCAAGGTCAACAATACAAAAACCCACGGCTTAATTAAGCACTTGTCTATTGCCCATATGTTCCCCTTCGAATCTTCTCTGCCAGCAGGTGAACAAATTCAATTGGCCAAACATCGTCGCATACATCGTCAGTCAAAATTTTGCGTTGATGATACATAGAGATCAAATCGTTCTTTAAGAGAAGGATCAGAACGAATTTGTGCCCATATGTTCTTTTAAAAAGAGCGTATTTACGCGCTTGCTTTTTGGTCATTTCAAAATGGGGTTCCAGAATAATTTTTCTTCCTTGAACCGTCTTCTCCAAAATAAAATCGGGAGTGTAGACTTCATTTGGCAGAGGAAAACTAATTGTTTCATAGCCGTAGGGAATGTGCATTCTAAGCAGCGTTAATGCAGTTTTTTTCTCCCATCCGCTTTTGTATCGGCTCATTTTTTGGTAATACGCCTGTGATTGCCCCGTGATTTTTTGCATGCGCTCCAGAAAGTCAAGAGCAGTTTTGAGCGTGTAGCGGTTTAAGGTTTTTTGTTTCAGCCATCTGCCCAAGAGGAAAAATGGGTAATCGACTTTTGCGGGGTCTTGAGGAAAAAGACGCTTTGCAAAATCGGTTAGTTTTTGGCGTGCTTCCGCGGCTGTTTTTTCATCTCGCCAAATGGAAGGAGAAGCCGACTCTATCAGACCTAAGCTGGCAGCAACATTAGCGTTCTCTTTAGTAAGCGGCACAAAGAGATCTTCGGGCAAGAAATGGTCGTAGATTTGCAAGTCAGGTTGAGGACGCACCATCCACCGCAAATAAATCCAAAGTTTATCTTTATGCGGACCCGCCAACGCAGGGATGTTTTTAGCGAGGTCTTCGATAAAGTCTTTAGGTTTGGTGAATTTTTGGGCATACTGCAGGAGGTTTCGTTCAGCTTTAAGCTTGATAAAGAGGTTAATTTGAGCAAGAATCTCTGAGGCAGCTTTCTTATTTGGGCCTAAATCGTGATAAAAATCGGCTTTTACTATTTCCTCTTCAAAGAGATGTGCTTTTTTGATTTCGAAGAAGGCGTTGCCAAACGCTTCATGTAGATAGACCATGAGCATTCGGGCGTTTTCTGGATATCCAACAATTGTATCATCAAGGATTGATGCGGCAAGTAGGAAGTAGTGAGCGGCGATTTTTCTTTCTTCAAACTTTTCGGAGTATGGGTTAAAGAGCAGCCTTGGACTCATACGCCGATCCCATTGCACATCGACAACATTAGAATTCTTATTTATGAATTCAACTAGTAACGTGAGCACTTCATCGGTCGCCATAGCCCTAACCCAAGCACAATTTACTATGCATGACGTACCTTAAAACTGCTCTTATAGTAAGAAACCATCTACCGTTTCAAGAACATTTTTTTCAGGTTAGGAAACAGATTAATACCAGCTGGAAATCAGATATTGCAACGCATGCCACAGACGAAGCACCTATATAGGAAAAATGCTTAGAAAACATGCGAAAACATGTGGGCCGGTCGTCTAGCCTGGTTAGGACATCTGCTTGACGTGCAGAAGGTCGCCGGTCCGAATCCGGTCCGGCCCATTCAACCCCACATTAAATTGAGAATGAACTTAAAGAGAATTTGATCACCCAGTGCGGCAACAATCTGCCTTAGATTTTTTGGTTTGGAGTTTTGCAAAAAGGGGTAATTCCGTAACTAAATTTTTCCAAACAACGTAGCATTAATGGAGTACCTTAAGTAAATGGTTTCCGGTTGGTGGCGTTATTTCATTATTATTTTTGCCGACTCTTCAAGTTCATGTTGGTAAAATTGTGCAAGAACCATCAAGACGCTCTTACTTGATGCTTTAAATCCAATCGTAGAGTTTTCTGAAATAAACATACCTCTCTTATCATCAGCCAAAATCATTCCGCAATTCGTAGGCAACGGCGACCTATCATAGAAAATCTCAGTTGACTCTTGGAGTTTTCGCACGCTCCCTGTAAGTTGATGAATCACAAGAAGAACCTTAACTCCTCTTGAAGACACCGTTTTAATTGTCGATATAAATTCAGAGAAATCATCAAGCGGCATCATTAACCGCGTCTCAGCCAATGAACTCTGAATGATCTCTTTTGCTTGGCTATTCAAGTTGTCTTTTCCCCGAATCGTCCAAATGAATTCTTCTGAGGGTTCGATAGCTGCATTCTTCTCATAAAAATTATCTAACTCGCACAACACTGCATGAGCTTGAGATATTTGTTTCAACTTTTTGTCATAAAGACTTTCTAATTCATTCTTCTTTTGGGAAAATTCATGTTGCATCCTATCTTTGAGATCGATTTCGACTCCCTCTAAGGCTGTGGAGGGGTTTATTGCTTTGAAAAATAGCGGTCGGCCTTTTTGGACCTCTAACAGTTTCTTTTTTTCTAGGCGAGTTAAGACTTCATATATTTTTGAGTGAGGAATCTCAGTAAGTTTACTAAGGTTACCTGCGTTTGAAGTACCTATTTGGATTAGTCTGATGTACGCTTTGGCCTCATATTCTGTTAAGCCCATTACTTCAAGCGCCTTTTGAAGGTCAACACTTTTCACTTTTTTCACCACTGACAAAAAATAACAGTGACAAAAGCCCTTTAAGTGTTTTCGCTTCTTGAATAAGCTATTACCAATGAAAAATGGATGGCTTCATTTGATTAGACAAAAATAGGTTTGTCGCCACCCGATAAAACGGAATGCTTGAATATGCATAATATTGACGTTGATGCCTTAACTGGAATTACTTCCAACGACGCCCAAGTGAAACTGAAAAAAGACGGATACAATGAACTACCCTCGTCTAAAAAGCGAAGCGTTTTTCAAATCGGATTAAGCGTAATTAAAGAACCAATTTTCCTCCTGCTTGTGGCAAGTGGCAGTATATACTTCTTCCTAGGCGAAGTCACGGAAGGCTCAGTTCTGTTAAGCTTTGTTTTTGTAGTCATGGGTATAACAATTTTTCAGGAACGGAAAACCGAGAATGCGCTTGACGCATTAAAGAATTTATCAAGTCCGCGAGCGCTAGTTATAAGAGACGGCCAACAAGTTCGTGTTCCTGGTCGTGAGGTAGTAACTGACGATATTATACTTCTAGCCGAGGGTGATAGGGTTCCAGCAGACGCGCTGTTATTGTCATCTAACAATTTAATGGTTGATGAATCACTTCTGACAGGCGAATCAGTCCCAGTCCGAAAAGCGGTTGGAAAATTAGAAGAGCAACCTTGGCGTCCAGGCGGAGACGATCAGCCATACATCTATTCGGGAACATTGGTCACGCAAGGTCAAGCTATTGCGCTAGTCAAATCTACAGGTCCCAAAACCGAAATGGGCAAAATTGGCACAATTCTTCAGAAAGTTGAACGCGACGACACCAAACTGAAAGTTGAAGTTTCACATCTTGTCCGCAACTTCGCCATCTTTGGCTTGTCGCTTTGCGCGTTGGTCATCATTGTCTACGGTATAACACGTTTAGATTGGATAGAAGGTATACTAGCAGGAGTAACCTTAGCCATGGCACTTCTACCAGAAGAGTTCCCAGTTGTGCTAACAATTTTCTTGGCTCTTGGCGCATGGCGAATGTCTAAAAAGAATGTGCTAACAAGACAACCCCATGCAATAGAGAACTTAGGATCAGCTACAGTGCTTTGCGTTGACAAAACAGGCACACTAACGCTAAACAAAATGTCAGTATCCAAACTATGCACAAATAACCAAATTTACAACATCAACTCAGCCCTAAAAAACCCACCGGACTGCTGCCATGAACTCGTAGAATTTAGTGTACTTGCTTGCAAAAAAGACCCATTTGACCCCATGGAGAAAGCCATCACCAACTTTGTAGAAGGTGACTTTGCAAAAACAGAACATGTTCATGGTGATTGGCAACTAATACAAGAATACCCGCTATCCCAAAAACTGTTGGCAATGTCTAACGTTTGGGGTTCACCCAACGGCAATGACTATATAATCGCAGCTAAAGGTGCACCTGAAGCTATAATTGACTTATGCCACATGAAAGAGGCAGAAGCAGAAGATATCTCAGTAAACATTCAAAAAATGGCAAAAGATGGCCTTCGGGTTTTAGGGGTAGCTAAGGCATCCTTCAATAACATGGAACTGCCAATTGAGCAACATGTTTTTTCATTCAAGTTCATAGGCTTGATTGGTTTCGTCGATCCAGTTAGACCAAATGTTTCACAGGCAGTTGACGAATGCTATCACGCAGGCATTAGGGTAGTCATGATAACGGGTGACTATCCACTGACAGCACAGAATATAGGTCGACAAATAGGCCTTCAAAACCCAGAAAATATAATGACTGGGTCAGAACTCGCGAAAATGAACGAAGAAGAACTAAAGGAAAGGATCAAAAAAGTCAACATCTTCGCTCGAGTTGTGCCGGAGCAGAAACTAAGAATTGTCGACGCTTTCAAAGCAAACGGCGATATAGTAGCCATGACGGGAGATGGCGTCAACGATGCACCAGCACTCAAATCAGCCAATATCGGAATCGCAATGGGTGGAAGAGGTACAGATGTCGCCAGAGAAGCCTCAACATTAGTTCTTCTAGATGATGACTTCACGTCTATTGTCGGTGGAGTAAAGATGGGCCGCAGAATCTTTGACAACCTCAAAAAAGCAATAGCCTATATCTTCTCAGTCCACATTCCGATCGCCGGACTCTCAGCATTGCCAGTGCTGCTTGGCTGGCCGCTCATCCTACTGCCACTACACATCGTATTCCTAGAATTCATTATCGATCCAGCGTGCACAACCGTGTTTGAGGCGGAATCTGAAGAGACTGATGTTATGCAGCGAAAACCCAGAAGCATAAACTCTAGATTATTCAACATGAAAGCAGCCATTATTGCTGGACTCCAAGGGGTCGTTTCATTAGTTTTTGTGGTCGCAGTTTACCTGTACGCTGATTCAGCAGATTTAGGAATTGATAATGCCCGTACAATGGCGTTTGCAACAATAGTTCTGACCAACTTGGCACTCATAATTACTAACCGTTCATGGAGCCAATCTGTCGTGGGTATCTTCCGCAGACCAAATAAAGCGTTCTGGCAAATCCTTGTGCTTGCACTAGCCGCGTTATTACTGGTAATTTATCTGCCGCCTATAGCCAGTCTCTTCACATTCTCGGCTTTGTCGCCAATAAATCTGTTGATTTGCTTTGTAGCAGGCTTTGGCAGTATAGTTTGGTTTGAGTTATACAAGGTGATTAAGAAGGGAAAACTGGGAATTTAATTCCGTGAGCATCAATAATAACTACCCGAACTCCCACCGAGAGCATATCAACCATTGTGAAGATCTTTTCTAAAAACATTTGAGCTTGACGTCGCGTGCATGAACTAAAGATGAAGGTTAGCCGCGTGGGCTATTCAATTTGGAGAACCCTCAAAGACCCAAAGACTCATACCGTTTCGGGGGTAAGCCAGTCCGGTCCACCAGTTTAATCCCCAAAAATAGCTTTTATTTTAAAGGAAAAAGATTGTTAGAATCATGTTTTCCTGGATTCTATGATTCCTCGGCATTTGTCGGCATATTGGCAGTATTCTAGGCATGCAGCTGTTTTGTCGGGGCGTTTCCATTCGGCTCCACACTCCGAGCAAGTGGTTTTATCTTCGTCGCTCCAGATTTCTATGTCTCCTCCACATACGTGACATTTGATGTAGACAGGTTTAGGCTGCAGCATGTCACGTAAGCCGGGGCAGGTTTCTGGGTTCTTTTCGATTTTGTCTTTAGAGCTCAACTACTTCACCTCCAATCTTAACCTCAAACTCTTTAGTTGGAATTTTTTTGCCTGAACCTTCAAGCGCCTTGTTCACTGCCCATTTTAACCCTGTGCAGCAGGGCACTTCCATGTGGACAACGGTTATGGATGCGATGTTGTTTTCTTTTAGGATTTCAGTTAGTTTCTGGGCATAAGCTCTTGCGTCGTCGAATTTGGGGCAGCCTATGATAACGCGTTTGCCCGGTAGAAGGGTGGTTTGAAAGTCTTTTAGGGCAACTGGGACGCAGTCTGCTGTGAGTAGGAGGTCTGCGTTTTCGAAGAACGGGGCTTTTACCGGAACAAGGTTGAGTTTTATTGGCCATTGAGGCTTTTGTTGGGTGGCATTTGTTTGGGTCGGAAGGGTTGAGGTTTTGTTTTTTAGGTGCTCATGGACTTCTGATTCGTTGAAGGCTTCAGCTTCACGTTCTGTTATGGTTATTGCTCCTTGGGGACATTGTCCAAGACAGGCTCCAAGACCGTCGCAGTAGGTTTCTTTGATCATTTTTGCTTTGCCATTGACGATTTGAAGAGCCCCTTCTGCACACTTGGGGATGCAGCTACCGCATCCGTTGCAGAGGGCTTCGTTTATGTTTACGATTTTTCTTTTCATAGTTTTTCCTCTCTTAGGCATTTTCCGCCTGTGGGGCAGAATTTTTGGGCATGTTTTTGGATGGATTCAAAGATTGGACTAAGCGTTTCCTTATTGGCTGTGTAGATGTGTTTTTTGCCTTGTCTTTGGATGATGATGAGGTTACATTCGAGAAGGGGTTTTAGGTTGTGTGAGATCATGCTTTGTTCTTGTCCAAGTGCTAAGGCAAGTTCGTTTACGCTCATAGGTTTGTCCATTAGTTGTTCGAGGGCAGCGAGTCGAGTGGGGTTTGAAAGGTTGCTAAAGAAGCGATAGCATATTTTTGTCAGCCCTTTTTTCATTTTTCCATCTTTTCCCACAATTATATGAATAGTTACTCATATGAAATATTATTCATATAAAGGTAATGGTTCAAAAATTTAAAAAATACTTACAAATCATATCTGCCTAAATCAACCTGAGAACCACACTGCGGAGTAACAAAATAGAAAATTTCCCCACATACGGAACAACGGCACTCCTGATTCTTGGTCCGTTCAACGTTCGAAGAACCACATTTTGGGCAACAAATTTTGGCATTAGGCGTTTTTTAATTTCCCCAACCTAGCTTAACAATATTTTCTATTAAATATTGCTCCAAACTAAAAGTAAAGGGGCAATGTTTTTGAATGCCATTGTTTTCTATTGCTTGCTAAGGTTGAAGATATTGTCTAAAAAAGCAAAGAAAGCTGAAGGATTAGAACAGCACAAGAAACTACAACGAGAAAAAGACCAGAAAAGAAAAGATAGAAAACAGGTCTCACTGCCAGCAAAACACCAAGGCAAAGGTAAAAAATAATAATTTTCGCAACATTCGTGTTTTGTTTAATCCACTTTTTACAATTGTAGTAATTCGTGTACATTAGGTACCTTGATTTACGTTTGGGTCTTTCAAGGTTATTTTTATAGTTTGATTGTTGCAACTCGGGCGGAAAAATTCCAGTAGCAATTGCAACACAACCTTTAGATTTGACGGTTTATGTTGGTTTTTTTAAATAGGGTACTTTCCAAGGTTTGTGAAGCTATTTGAATGATTAGTTGCAGCAACTTCCAAACATCAAAAAAGAGCAGCAATTGGTGTTCCACATGTTTCCAACATCTAAAAAAATTATGGCAAAACAGCCTAAGACGTTAATAACTCTAAATTTACGGTTTCAAGTTTAAAAAATGAAGGGCAGGTTTTATCCTTTCCCGAACTTATTTGAGCTATTTAGATTTTTTAGATAATTGCCTTTGGCCCTGTTTCCTGAAATAGAGCGCCAAACCGCTTCCGGCTACACCTGTAAAAATGATTGCAGTCCAAAGCCACCATTGCATCCATAAAGGCTGCGCGGTTGATTGGTCTGTGTTGCTGATTTGAAGTTGATCGATTTCAGTCATTGAGTCATGTCCGATGTAGATGTCTGTTGGATTCTGTATTGAACCTGTGGGGGTAGCTGTTCCAGCGACGACAGTAACTGCCTGCTCCTTTCCATCAAGGTAGATGTGCATTCCTGTTGTTACGCTGCGAACGAAAACCACATGAACCCACGTGTCAAAAGGAAGAGCCTCTTTGGTGTTAATCTCGTTGAATCCGGTTGGCGTCATCACGTAAGCGCGGAGTACACCTATGGATGGAGAACTATCATTAGTGGGTGTTTCCCCGTTAATTGCGAGTCCAAGAGTTCTTGTTGGCAGAGCAGCTGTGGTTCGGACAGCTTCAATGAGGATGTTGTTGTAGGGTACATTACTTTTGATTTCTGGCACGTTTACCCAAACATCAACGGTTACGTCATTGGGAGTTTCAAGACTGGGCGAAGGTTGCACTGCAGCGTACGTGTTTCCGTTGAAGCTTAATGCTTGGCCAAATTTGCCTTCCACGCGTGCAGGAGTGTAGTTGTAAACCCCTGTAACTGATCCTAACACTGCAGGGTTATTACCCGTTGTATCTGAAGCCACAAGATCAGGGTCAACGTTGTCAAATGACCATGAAGCAACCATACTGTTGGGTTTTACTGGGTTTGGAGAGATCGCTGCTGGCGCATTGCCAAGGTTCGCCATATTGACCGATGCAGTTAAGGGATACTTGTCCAGGTTGTTAGAATTAATAGCATAAGCTGTATTTTCTATTCCTGAACTGCCGATTTCAGCTGCCGCAGGGTATTTTCCATGGTAATCACTCCAGTAGTTCCCACCCGATTGCGACCCATTATCCCAACTCTCAACAAGATAAGAAGAGTTGCCAAAAGCATCAAGAAAATTATCGAAGTTATTGTGATAAATTTGGTTTGAAGTAGGCGAAGCGCCTTGAGTGGTTATGTACACTCCATACTTGTTCCCTGCAATCTCGTTGGCTACGATAACATTTTTGGACCCAGAAAGGAAAACCCCTGACTCCGTATTGGAGATTAATGTATTATTGTACACTATCGAGTTAGATGCGCCTAAACCTAAGCCTCTAGTGTTTTTTTCGAGGTTATTTCCCTCAACTGTATTTGAGTACCCTCCTAAAGCAATGCCTGACACTGCGTTTGCGAAGATGTCGTTGTATGATATGTTGGTTTGTGAACCAGCGCAGAATCGAATACCATCTTTTATGCTTCCAGTAATTGTGTTCTGGGTTATGGTTGTTGATGATTGGGTTGAACTGAAAATGCCCAGATAAGTTTTCTGAATGATATTGTCGGTTATTTTGCAGTTGTCGCCTTCAACCCAGATGCCATAGGCATACATTGAAGTGTTCGAATAGGCTACGCTTTCAATTGTTAAGCCCGAGACTCTTATGTCGTTTGCCGCCAACGTCAAAACTGAAGTTGGAGTCGCCCCGCCACTCCCCATTATGATTGTATCTGCTTTGTTCTGTCCTTCCAGAGTTAAGGATTTGTTAATTTGTATGTTCTCGTTGTATACTCCGCTTTGAACGAGTATCCTGTCACCAGCAGAGGCATGACTAACTGCCTCTCCGATTGTAGGGTAATCTTGCGGGACAACCAAGGTTTTTGAAGCTTGGCTCGTCTGGAGGTTAAACATCCAAACGGCTGAAAACAAAATTATCGCTAACGTAAGCACTTTTAGGATTTCTTTTTTCTTCAAAGAAGCCACCCAATTACTGTGAGGATCCATTCAAGTCACCTGAGAGATTATTGTCAGCACTAAAATATTACTCTCCCTAAGGAACACCCTGTTCTTTTAGCGGAACACCAGCTGAAAAAAAAATTAGCCACGGAAGAGTGGGGTCTGTCAATATTTCGTTCTTCATCTTCCCTATCAGACTGGGACGGCGACATCATCCCCCATCGAATCAACATCGTCCCAGACTAAAAGGGCTTTCGTGCAGAGAAAGCAAAAATTGAGAAACAACAAACAAAAAACAAAGAAGCAAAAGAACAACCAAAGAAATATAAAAAAAAAAAATAAACATCCCAAACGTCATACTAACGATGCCAAAGAGCGCCTACGAACAAACAACCGCAAAATAGTTAGCCAAAGAGATAGGCACATATAACGAGACTGAAACGCAAGTAACCCCGAAGAAGTCAAACTCTTCATAGCTAAGAAGAACTGCTCGAATCGCTAGAAAAGAGAACCTCATGGAATCTTATGCGATAGTTATAGAATCGTTAGGCTTAACTGGAACCAACCCTTTTATCAAAGGGATGGAAAGCTAAAAGCCGAATCAATGGAATCCTGAAATTATTAATATGTTTATTTGTAATACATAAGTTTTTTATGGCTTACTTCTCTTCTCGCGTTAGGGTTAAAAATGTTTAGATTTGCACAAGTACCATTGCCGTCAAACAAGACGAAAAACAAAACGAAAGCAAGCCAGATAATACCTGTTGTGATAATAATAGTGTCAATCGTCGGGGCGTTATATTTTACTGGTTTTTTCAATAGCGTCACTGATACGACTATTTCTGATGGAGATAAACTGACTCCAACAAGAGATATAGAAGGAACATGGAAAACAACCTTGTCCACACAATTTACGATCGCCACAGACTATGAAAACTTTGGTCAACTCACAAATGTGGGTTCAGAAGACCGCACAATGACTTGGACTATAACTGGAACAAGCGACGAACACACCGTAATTGTCGACGTACAGTTTGCTTATTCAAATAGACAATTAGTTCAAGGGTCTGGTTATACTCCTGATGTTTCACCCATGCAACTAACAGGCACAATAAATGGAACACAGCTAACTATAACTAACGGAAACGTTGGGCCAATAGAGCAAATAGGGTCAGTCGGCGTATTTACTTTCACTTCAAGCCAGATGGAAGGAACATGGCATGACCACTGGAATGGAGTGTACGAGCAAAACGTCTATACATCAACAAATGGCTTAAAACTAATGAAACAATAAGCCAAAAACGCAGTACCTTTAGGCAAAAACACCTCAGGTAGCGAGTACACCTTCCTTTATGACACTTCCTTCGCTCCTAAGGACTCTGTTTTTGCAGCCTATTTTACTACAGCATGTTTCTGTGATTTCCTCAAAAAGAGTACAACTACCACTATGATGACAAGAACTAACACTATTGCTAAAACATAGATAAAGTATGGAAAGCTGTCTGGTTGAACAGGCACAACGGTCTCTTCTGGAGTCCCTAACACATAAACTACTTCAGGATTAATTAGATTCCCATCAGCTGTCCATAGGCTATTATCATAACCTTCAGCCGTCACGTCATATCCATAAATCTCCTCCAATCTGCCTCCTTCGTTAAACCCGTTTAAAGACACTGAAAAAGGACCAGTTTCATTAGGTGCTAATCCTCTACC
Source organism: Candidatus Bathyarchaeota archaeon (assembly GCA_963739495.1). GTDB lineage: Archaea > Thermoproteota > Bathyarchaeia > Bathyarchaeales > Bathycorpusculaceae > Bathycorpusculum. The sequence goes on from CAVUAM010000021.1 coordinate 145,771, forward strand.
TCCTTCCGCTGAGACAGCCAATACATCTCCACTCTCCTTGTAATAAGTTACATAGACACTAAGGCTATCCATACTTGTTGAGCCAATGTTTTCTACGTTACCTTCAACGTATAATGAACTGTCAGCTTCACGCGAACTGTTTGATTCAATCACAAGACTAGGGTAATAAGTGTCAGCTGACGAAGTGGTCAAAACCAAATCGTAATGATCAACTACTCTGAAGTTGCCTTGGTCATCAAATCTAGAAAACCCCAACAGGAAAGGGGATTTCTGACTTGATAACAAGACATGAAGGTAACAAGCTGGAGCATCAGCTAAAGAATCAGACAGATATGAGGTTCCAAGAATAGTTCCTGAGGCATCGTAGAAGGTAGCAGTCAGATTGAATTTTTGTGCTTCTAACCCAAGATTTTCAACTTCACCAGCGATAAGGTAGTCGCCTTTGCTAACGGAAAACGGTGCATAACCATAAGTTTGATAAATTGTTGAAGACAAAACTCTAACATTTTCTTGCCCTCTTACTTCGCTAGAAAAACCGAAATATAATAATGATGTTGCCATCAACCCCAACAAGATTAATGCTCCAATTCTCATTTTGGCACCGCTGTGTAATTTGGGTTAATCAACATATAACAATTTCGAGAAATGCTAACTCTGTTTTTGCTCTAATAAGCTACGACACGAAAAAAAACTTGGTTTACCCAACATATAATGGATCAAAATCTATAACTAATAGTATCTGTTCGCACAACAAACCAAAAAACACTGCTATATTATGCTGTAAATGTGTATAATTAATCCTAAAATCAATGCGAGAGCCCAAATCAAGAAGGTGGGTATCATAAATTTCCATGTTTTGGAACACCCGAGTTCCCCTAAAGGATGAGTTATCCATGAAACAATGATTACAAAACCCAACAAGATTGCAGCTATTCCAGATGCAACATGGACCCAAACAATTATCGACGCCAAAATTGACAATCCATTGATAATAGCAATGCTAGTACTGAAAACAGGAATCATAACAGTAATTGTAGTAGCAAGGTTAAGTGCAAGCGCTAAAATGCTTAAAAACCCATGCATAATGAGGTTTCTGTTTTTAGTTCTTATTCTGTAAGGGTAAACGCCTACTATTAGTAAGAGTAGGGCGATGATTTGAATAACTGAAACTATGTTTCCTTGAAGGTCAAGCACCATAATTGTTACCGCTAACAAACAATCATAACTACATAACTATAATCGTTCTATTTATCAAAGTTATCTTTTTTTCGCAAATATGGCATTATCCTTCCACAGCCAGTCCTCATGAAAAAAGCAAGTTAGCCAAATATTGCGAATATTAATTGTCCTAGAAAGTGACTAATGATTATTACTGGGATTGCTATTCCAAGGTGAATCACTATTTCTTTTATTGTGCTGGTCTTGCGTTGAACGCCGATGAGGTAACTTAAGAAAACAAGGATACCTATCCCTATGATTGTACAGAAAACCGCAGCGTAATTTAAGGGTAGGAACGCAAATAACGCAACAAATGTAAAAGTGATGCCAAAGCGGGTTATGAAGTTGCTGATGGTGAACATTCGAGTGTTCTCTTTTTTGGTGGCTGTTGATTCCCTGTAAATGTGTATACCTAGAGAATCCGCAATGTTGTCAGCCACTGCAATCACAAGTAAGGACCCTATTACGCCTGCTTGAGGGTTGCCAGAAGACAATAGACCAAATATTATGCCTAAGCTTGTAACGGTTGAAGATGTAGCTCCGAAACTAAATTTGCTTGGATCTTGGGGCAATCTCATAAGAATTTCTCTACCTACTATATTTAGAGTTACTAAAATACTATTATTAATGTTTAAGAGAAAATTTATAGCGCAAGCGTACATTGAAGTGGCATGAAAAAACTTTTGCTCCTAACCATTTGAATACTAACGGAGCGACGCGGGTAGCGTTTCTTAGAACAGTCTGATAGAAAAAACATTGTTGCTGCACCAAAATAACTTCGACCTTGTTTTCGGTTGATTTCGCGATTCAGGCTCTGTCTCATCTTTATTAGTTTTCAAGATAGAACAATAGAAAAAATAGGGAATTTAATCTTTAAACTGTTGGTGGAGGTGGCGAGGTTGTGCTTGCCATTGGTTGTTCTTGGTGCTTGAGTGTGAAGAATGCGATTGCTAGTATCAATGCCGATATCCACATCAAGATTAGCCCTATTATCGGAATTATTGCGCCGATTAGAAGTATTAGACCAGCGGTTCCGAATAAGCCATTGTTTGATTTAGTTGAAACTTGTTTAAGCGAGCGATAGATAAAGAATGCTGCAATTATGCTAACAACCCAAACGATTACTAAAACTACAAGTAACCCTGAGATTAACGGAAATATCGCGGACGGGTCCAAATTTGTGTTCGCTGTCATGCCTTGAAGTGTTGACCAATCGCCGTTCCAACCAGGATAAAGTTGTGTCACTAAATCCTTAATGTTTGATAGAACAACAGCAAACGCGAGTACTCCTGCGATGATGGCACCAACTACTACAACCACTACACCATAGACAGCGTTGCTGAAAATGTTTCTTTCTCGATAAATGTTAGAGAAGTCACGCAAAGCAACTAAGATCAGTATTATACCTATTATGCCTATTATCCACGTGTATTGAACAAAGGGTAATACGCCGATGAAAAGCAATATTGCGCCTATGCCGCCTAAGATTTTGCTCGATTCTAAAGTCATTTTGTTTTCGCCTATGTTTCTGTCATTGTTATTAGGATAAAAGCTTTTTCGTTTAGTAAAACAGGCGTTAAGTCGTGACTTTTCATTGATTGAAGAAGTGAGTACACTTGAATAATTTAGTTGTTATTGCCTTCAAGTTGTTCTTGAAGAATACTGTAGTAAGTTTGTAGGTAGATTTTGCCATTTTCAGTTATCGTATACACTTTTCTGAAGCGTCCATCCTCCTGCTGTTTGCTGCATTCAACAAAGCCTTTTTCTTCAAGGCTACTTAGCGTAGGGTAGAGGGCTCCATGTCGAAGTTTTATGTTGAAGTCTGTTTCTACCTGCTTTTTGATTTTGTAACCCCATGTTGGTTGAGCTTGAATGATGCGTAGAAGTTGGATGTCTAATAGATTTCTGATTATGTGTTGTACAATTTGTTTTTTGTAGGCTTCGTGCATTGGGCTGCCTTGTTTGGGGTCGTTTGTGTATGGGTTGATGTTTGGATTTATTTAGGTTACGTTAATTTTGTTTGGTTGTTGTATTACGGAGTTATGTTTGGATATGCTTGGTGTATGTGTCACGGTTTATATCTGGGTGTAGTAATACTAAATACTCAAGACAAACTGAGATATGTCCGAATAAGTACATATTGTACACAGGTACAACAGAAAGACTGTTAAACAAAAATACATTCAGGAAGAAGGAAAATGGTTAAACCTAGCTCACAGAAAGAAGCCTCAACCAAAATAATGAAAGGTCTTCTAGATCTAGTAATACTTCAATTCCTGAACACCGGACCCATGCACGGCTACCAAGTGATCACCAAAATCCGGAAAAACTTCGGCGTATACTTCGGACCCAGCACTATATACCCATTAATGGGCACCCTGGAAAAGAAAGGCTATGTAGATAGCCATTGGGAAATGAATCTTGAACGCCCAAGAAAAGTCTATAGCCTCACAAAAGATGGACAAAACATATTGAGCTACACCGAAGATTCGCTTAACATGATCTGCAGGAAAATATCAAGTACAAACCCAGAGATAACACAACCAACCGTCAGTATGATAACCACAAATGCAGAAACGGCTCAACCCTAGAAATACCGTAGTGACTGGAAAATCTACGGGTTCTTGACACAAGTTTGGTTGTTTAATCCTACATAAAAATTAGGTATGGTTGACGATAGTCCGTAAACCTGTTTTAAATACACCTAACGCAATTGTTATGTTAAAGCGTCGGGGTTGAGTTGAAGCAAATATCCAGTAGCGAAGCCTTCGAGTTAGATAGCCAAACTCTAAAGTTTTGCAGGCATATCGCTGGATCGTCTAAAATAGTCGCCATCTCCCTATTAGAAAATTATTCGATAAAAACATCAAACGAGCGCACAATTAAAGAAATAATAGTGGTTATCCAGGATTTTCAGCCTAGACTAATGCGTTATTTGAAAACCATAAACAATAAGACTATTTTTGTTTTAGCAGTTGACCGGTGGGTTTTTGAACGCGATGTCGACAGGGGCTTTCTTGGAGAGGCTATTGCAAGTAAACTTATTTTTCCTTATTTATCCCTTCAAGGTAACGTATACTTACAGGAAAAAGAGGTTGAACTAAAAAAGCGCCTAATCATGGAGTTGCTTGAGAATTTAATTGTGAATTTTCCTGAACTCGTCCACCGTATCCAAATTGAGCCACAATACTTCATGTACGAGGTATTTTCTAATCGGATCCGAATCTTCCCCCCGAAAGCCTACGACCTTGCAAACTTGATGAACTATCTTCAGGAAAACGAAGCGCAGGCTCTCAGCGGTTACAGCGAAGCCCTAAAACAGATTGAGGCAGAAGAAAAAATCGTCTTCTCAAACGATTATCTAACAATTTCTGAAAAATTCATCGAACAAACCAAAGATCCAAAAATCAAGATAATCAACTTATCTAAGAACATGCCCCGAAGGCTTTTTACGTCAATTTTCAGTGCGGTTCCCCAACTCATTAACATCGTTTCCCAAAACAAAGATGACTTTTTTAGAACCCAAAAGATCAATTGGAAAAGGCAGCCTGACCCAACTCTCAGTTTTATCGATCCTCTGAAATACGTTTTCTTCCCAACCTCTAAAGGGTTAGTTTCATTGTCAGATAAGATTGACATCAAGAGCTTTGCAAAAAAAATGCTGCCCAAAGGACAAAACGAAAACATCGAAGTAGAACACCTCGGCAGCATGCTAAATGACGTATACCTAATCAATGCTTACGGTAAAAGCGGCGCCACCAAAGTTATAGCTAAACGATTTAAGGATTGGTCCGGGCTAAAATGGTTCCCATTAACGGTATGGTCTTTTAGAGCTAGGTCTTTTACGGTTTCAGGTCAAGCCCGGCTAGCAAAGGAGTTCGCGATTAGCGAGCTTCTACATAGCAAAGGGTTTAATGTTCCAAAGATTTTGCACGTCAGCAACGCTGAACGAATCATATTTATGGAATACATATATGGAGAAAACCTTAGTGATTCCATAAAACAATTGGCGACCTCAACAGATCCAATTGACCTCGAAAATGTACTCAGTAAAGTTGCCAGAGTTGGCGAGATATTTGCAAAAGTTCACGCCCACAATGTTTCCTTAGGGGATACTAAGCCGGATAACTCGCTAATTACGAAGGACGGTGACATTTTCCTAATAGACTTTGAACAAGCCACTCAAAACGGCGACGAAGCGTGGGATATTGCAGTTTTCCTTTATTATTGTGGGTATTACCTTCAACCATTTATCAGTAATGTTAAAGCTGAATCAGTTGCTAGAGCATTTATAGATGGATACTTGAAAGGCGGCGGAGACGTTGCCAAAGTGAATGAGGCTGGAGCGACCAAGTATACGCGAGTTTTCAGCATCTTTACACCACCACCAATGCTTCGCGCCATATCGGATATCTGCAAAAAACAGAAGAAACAATAGAATCACAGCTAAATCATGGGCAGTTGTGACTGAAACCGCCAACATGATGCGGGCAATTGTCTACATCGAAGGAAAGCTGGAGCGAAGCTTGACAAGATTATATCACAAGTTGACGGCATCATAATTGCCCATTTTAACACCTGGACATTGCCTCTTTCAACACATTTAATAAAATCGACAATAAAACAATCTATACCTTGCTGTTTCACAAAGACAAGCCAATTTGATGGATGCACTTTAGCACGACTATTATCTTGTAGATTGACTCCTTTGGTGATAAGTCGATATTGATTTTTCGAACGTCGAAGAAGCGATTTGACAAATAGGAAAACAGTTGATTGAACAACTTAGGGGACGACAAGATTTTCGACGTCTTCGAGGTCTCGAAGAAGCAATGAAAACAGCTTTAGCATCCTCTTTCTGAACACAAGCCTAATTATCGAGTAAAAGTTATTTACTTTAAAACCAAATTAGTAATAGTTGCGGATTTTCATGAGCGAGTTTTACTATAAGGGATTGTACAAAGTCAAGGTTGTTACGGAAAGTGAAGGCTACTGGATTGTGGAGGCTCTGGAAGATTTCAAGGATTGCATTGAAGGCGAAAAAGTACCTGTTAAAATTGGAGAAAGACGAATTGTGCAGCCCATTGATGTAATTAAAAAAAATACTTTGCCGCCTATGGTTTACGAGCACGCTTACGAGTTAGAGCTCGAAAAAAAAGTTAAACACATGGTTAAAGAATTCAAGAAAAAAGAAAACACAAAAAACAGTGGCTTGTCGTCATCCTAAGTTGGAAATTTTCCTGCATAGAGATATTATCAAATCCACTTAAGCAACTCTCCGAGGTAAAAGGTGGAGTCTCTTTATGATATTTAGGCAAAAGAATGTGGTGGACTACCAGATAATTTGCATTCACCGTTGAACTTTCTTATTTAGCCACTATTAAAGAGGTCCCGTCAGGTGAATAACCTTACAGGTTACCACACCCATAAAGTTATTCACCCTTTGCCGTCTGAGTAACTCTGAATTTTCATCCAACAAGTGTCAATCTAATGCCTTCTCATCATTCGGCAAAACAACTAATGCGTGGATGGAAAATAAAAGCATTGACATTCATAGAGAAAGAAACTGGGAATACTTTTATTTTGGTTTTAGGTATCCAAAGGTAGGAGTTTAATTGTATGGATTTTGTTGGAAGCCAAACAGAAAAAAACCTTTTAGCTGCATTTGCAGGAGAATCCCAAGCACGTAACCGTTATACCTTCTTTGCCAGCGTAGCCAAGAAAGAAGGGTATGAGCAAATTGCGGCGATTTTTGAGGAGACTGCAACTAACGAGAAAGAACATGCTAAGTTATTCTTTAAGCATCTGAAAGGCGGAATGGTTGAAATCAAAGCTACCTATCCGGCAGGCTTAATCGCTTCAACTGCTGACCACCTTAAAGCAGCGGCTGAAGGAGAAAAACTCGAGTGGGGAACACTCTACCCCAACTTCGGCGATGTCGCTGAGAAAGAAGGATTCAAAGATGTTGCCTGGACTTTTCGAAGTGTTGCCAAAGTCGAAGCATACCATGAACGCCGATACAACAAACTGCTTGAAAGCCTGCAACAAGGGACAAATTTTCAAAAAAGACCAACCGACCAAATGGAAATGCAGGAACTGCGGTTTAGTAGTTGAAGGAGCCTCAGCTCCAGAAACTTGCCCAACATGTGCTTCACCCAAAAGCATACTTTGAAGTCTGGACAGAAAACTATTAAAACAAATATTATTTTTTTTTCAAAAACACCACATTTCAATAAGTATTTGTAAATTTATGAGCGTACAGTCTCAATGCATAGAGTGCGGCTTTGAATGGTTTAGTGTGAAAGATAGATTAATATTCTTGAGAAAACGTAAATGATTAAGCTCTCCATATCCCGAGGTCGGGAGAAAACACATCAAAATGTGCCGAGGTAGCTCAGCCTGGGAGAGCGCTCGGCTGAAGACCGAGTCGTCGCATGTTCAAACCCTGCCCTCGGCACCAAATAACCTTAATTTGAGGTTATTTTGCAATATTGGGCATAAATTACAACATTATGTGCGCTCTGCAATGAGGGAAACAAACAAACGGCAAATGGGAATAGTTTGCTTTGGGACTAACGCTGAAAAATAATGTGAGAAAGTTAAGTTTGTCAAGCTTTTCGTTTTTAGTTTGGTTTAGACTTTCAGCTTCTCAGCGAAGGCTTCCGCATGTTTGAGGTCTTCGCTGTTAGGTCTTCCTTTGTTTATTCCACCGAAATATTTGAGAAAGCTGTTGGTGTTGAAGCCTTTGCATTGAAATTCATCAACAATCAAGTAACCTTTAGATTGCAGTTTTCCTCTAAGTGCCAAGTGGTCTTTAGCGAGTTTCTTTTCTCCTGTCACTCCACTAGTTGAGAAAATGAATGCTTTCTTTTCGGTGACTTGTGGCAGTTCATCGGCAAAGTCAAGTAGTTCTCTGTAGTGTTTTCCACTATCTATCCCTGCACCAAAACCTATTAGGTCATATTTTTCTAGTTCATCAGAGCCAGTTATTTGCAGAGACTTCACCTGTGCATCAAGCACATTAGCCATAACTTGCGCTACCTTCTGGGTGTTCTTGTGATGATAAGAATACACAACTATCAAAGACTTCACTGCAAACTCTTCCTTTCCAACTTTATTTCTTAGCCGCTTCTCGTGTCCAATCACGAATAGCATCTAAGTCTCTTAAATTATTAACCCAAGATTTAGACCCCGAAATGGACATCTGTCAAAAAAAAAGTGCAAAATGCTAAATACTCAATCAAAAAATAAAGAGGTCAGGGAGAAAGGGTCAAAATGGATTATTACAGAAAGCTCGCAATAATTGCGGGAGTATTATTTATCATTTATACAAGTGGAGATATCCTAAGCTTTTTATTTACGGGACCTGTGTCGGCTCCGGATTATCTTGTTAGTGTTTCTGCAAATAGAGGTCTAGTAGGAACAGGAGCCCTTCTTTTGTTCAACGGTGGTCTTTGCGCTTCTGGTATTGCAATTGCGCTGTATCCAGTGCTAAAAAAATTCAATGCAGGGTTAGCTCTTGGAGCTGTTGGCTTCAGGATTTCTGAGGGAGTGTTACGTTTTGTTACTGTGTCTGCCCTGCTATTACTAATAATATTAAGCCAGCAATTTGTACAAGCTGGAGCTCCTGATTCATCGTATTTCCAAACATTAGGCGTAATGGTAGTAGCATCTTTTGATGGCGGTTTTGGGTCGATACTGGCTTTTTCCATAGGTGCTCTGCTATATTATATCATATTTTATCGAACAAAACTGGTTCCTCGATGGATATCGGTCTGGGGTCTTGCTGCCGCCATATTGACCATATTATCATTCGTATTGACCACGGTCGGCCTCATCGCTCCTGGAAGTACAGAAGAAACCGTTTTGGCTCTTCCAATGCTCCCGCAAGAAATGGTTCTTGCGGTATGGCTGATAGCTAAAGGATTCAATCCATCCGTAATTGCTTCCAAGTCTCGCCAAGTGGAATAGTTAAACAACCATGGAAAACCCAACCACAGATCGAAGCAAACGACAGACGTCAGACAAGTTCTACAATACAAAAGACTGTACGGATCAGAGAGTTTACGCCAATCGACAAGCACAACTAAAAACCCATAATTATCAGCTATTTTATCACTATAACTAGCTTCTTCACAAACCGTATAAGCAAACTGCTCAAAATAATCAATATGAGGAGATAAGCCTATGTTTGAAGATCTGAAGATAAATGTTAAGATAAAGCTTTCAGCATTATGGGTAGCTTTAATGTTTTTTTACTCCTATAACGATGTTTTCGGATCATTTCGGCAAGATCAAGTAGAGAAAGTACTATCAGGAGAAATGGCGCTTAATCAGGTATTTTTGTTTGGAGCTGCAACATTAATGGCGATTCCGATTTTTATGATTTTCTTGTCCCTATCATTGCCGTCTAAAGTGAATCGCCGGGTAAACATCATTGCGGGTATAGTCTATGCTGGTATTTTGGTCCCTGCATTGCTGGTACCAGGAGGGACTTGGGCTTATTATTTATTTTATGAGATTTTAGAAGTTGTGTTTATTGCACTAATTGTTTGGCATGCATGGAAGTGGCCTAAACAGGAAGGTTAACCTTCTCTTTCTTTTTTAACATTTAATAATTATTGATTTCGTTTGGATAGGGTAGGTTTGCTAAGATTTGACTATTAGTTGGAACGCTTTGTTAGGTTTTGTTGTTATTTTCCATAGTTATTACAATTTTTCCTTGTGGGTGTCCTTCTTCAAAATACCGGAAAGCTTCAGCAACCTCATTTAACGGGTAACGTCTATCTATGACAGGAACTAATTTGCCGGATTCAATAAGCTCTTTTATAAAATCCAAATCTTCTTTATTATTCGGTTTCCAACCCATTAGACTCATTTTCTTTCTACCAGCCAATGAAATTAATGGACCTAGAAACAAAGCTTGGAAAATTGTAAATCTGGAGCCTCCAACTATAAAATAAATTCCATTGGAACTTAATGCACGCCTGTGATCGAAAATCGAATGATATCCTGCAATATCAAGAATCAGGTCATAATGTTGCCCATTTTTTGTGAAATCTTCCTGAGTGTAATCGATAACATGGTCTGCGCCAATCGAACGCAGCATGTCCAATTTTTTTGAATTGTCCACACCAGTTACTTCAGCTCCAAAGTACTTCGCAATTTGGACCGCAAATGGACCAACACCGCCGCCAGCACCATTAATCAAAACCTTTTGTCCTGACTGAATCCGTCTTTTATTTCGAAGACCTTGAAGGGCAATTATTGCTCTTGAGGGTATTGTTGCTGCTTCTTCGAATGACAAACTAACCGGTTTCAATGCAAAAGCTTCTTCAGGTGCACATACATACTCAGCAAAAGCACCAAAACCATAATTGAATAAATTCCCAAATACTTCATCACCCAGAAGGAATTGCTTTACGTTTGTACCAACCGCTTCAACTCGACCCGCTATGTCAAATCCGAGTACCTTATATTTTGGTTTTAGTGGACCCAAGAAACGAACAGACCATGCCTTTCCTCTTAGGAAATCCAGGTCTTCTACATTTAGGGATGCCGCGTATATTTTTATTAGTAATTCATTGTTCTTTGGAGTTGGCTTTTCCACCTCTTTGAGTTGAAGAACTTCAGGTGATCCATATTTTTCAAATACAACTGCTTTCATTTGGTTATCCTCAAACGATGTTTTGTTTGTGCTCAAGGCTACAAGTTAATCATTTTAGCAACTTCTCTTGTCCAATCACGAATAGAATCTAAGTCTCTTAAATCATTAACCCAGATTTAGACTCCGAAAATGGACGCGCGCTCGGCGACAAGTGTTAAATAAAGGAAAAAGACATAAAGGCAAGTCATGGGTGCCAATACTTCAAAGCCAAATTATGCTAGCTTAATTACCAAAATTCTGATAGTTCTGGTCCTACTCAATATTGCTGGGGACGTTTTGGCTGCGGCGTTTTTTCTGTGGGACCCTTCCTTAGGAGAGTTGTCAGTTTACGGTGGTTTGATTGCAAGTTTTGCGGGAAAAAATGGTGCTGTTATGATAACAAGCGTTATTCTTTTAGGCTACGCGGTGGTTTACGCTGTTTCTGTCTTTGGGTTGTTAAGTAAATTAAAGTGGGCACCGCCTCTAGTTATTGCTGTTTCGGTAGTAAATCGAGCACTTGCATTGGGGGTTATTTTCGAGCCAAACGTTGCTTGGCTAATCTGGTCAGCATGGAAACTCGTCATAATAGCTTTAGCTTTCTATCTTTGGAGAAAAACGTAATTTAACTTTTGGAGGCGCTCCCTGTTTGGGAGAGTATCTAAACCGCCTCTTAGTTGACCATTTCGCCAATCATTCAACTAAGCGGGCAAGCTATGCTGCAAAGTTATGACGACGTTTCCTTTTTTGTGCCCCGTTTCCACATAGCGGTGGGCTTCGACAATCTGCTCCAAAGGATACGTCCTATCGATGACTGCTTTTAGTTTGCCAGCTTCAATTAGACCGCTAAGTGTTGACAAATCATTTGGCTCCATGCCCCCATTCCCCCAAGTGGAGAGAAAAACGCCGTTTTCAGTCAGCGATCCCTTAGCCTTTGAACGCGAAATTTTGCCTACTGCGTCAAAAACCAAGTCATACCTCTGACCATTTTTGGCGAAGTCTTCTTTGGCGTAATCAATCACAACATCCGCCCCTAAAGATTTGACTAACTTCAAATTAGCGGCGCTACATACGCCGGTAACTTGTGCCCCGTAATTTTTAGCAAGCTGAACGGCGTAGGTGCCAACGCTTCCTGATGCGCCATAAACAAGAATTTTCTGCCCGTTCTTGACGTTTGCTTTCCTAAGAAAAGCCAGCGCAGTCATACCGCCAATGGGAACAGTTGCAGCTTCCTCAAAAGTCAAATTTGCAGGTTTCTTTGCGACCTCGATAACTACTCTTCCCACAACGTCCTTCTCTGGAAGACAAATATACTCAGCATAACCCCCACCAAAACCGGTTGCAGCCAAGACTTCATCACCAACCATAAATTTTTCTACACCTTTGCCAATTGTCTCGACTACCCCAGATACTTCCATCCCAAGGACTTTATTTTTTGGCCCTGTTAAACCTAAAGCTAACCGCATAGGGAACCAAAATTTCGTTGGGACTTTGAATCCTCGCATTCTTATGTCACCCGCCGCCACAGTTGTGGCGAGGATTTTTATCAGTACTTCATTGTCTTTAGGAACTGGTTTTTCTATTTCTTTGAGGCTTAAGACCTCGGGCGATCCATATTTCTCGTAAATGGCTGCTTTCATTTCCAATCCTCCGCTAAACCTTGCTTTTATACGAATTCCAAGCGTCCATCCAGGCGTACTTTTCGTAAA
>CAVUAM010000022.1:0-508648 GCA_963739495.1 Candidatus Bathyarchaeota archaeon
AGAGCAATTATGGGCTATTCCTTAATGCCCGATGACCGAGTGAAAGAATATACGGCCCAAATTCTCTATCGTGCCCGCGAAAATCAACGATTACTTGATTCGGCTTCATCTTCTCCAACAGTTCTTTTTATTTCAAAATCATATTCCTTGCTAAAACTTTTTGATGAATCTATGGTATACATAATGCATTATTTGACTTCACCTACCGCACGGTTGAAAGAACATTCTGAAGCAATAAACTTGGATTTTGATTTTGTGAAGCTTGATCAGATAAATAAAACTATGATTGTCATTACTGCAAAAGTTTTTTCCAATTTATTAGAGCGCGCCTTTGCGGGAAGCAAATCGGAGGATGTAACTAATTTAGCGGTGGTATTCCAAGATATCTTGTTTTCTGCAAGAACTAATCCCATTACTGCTCTAAAGCTTCACACCATGGAAGCTTTCCTGGAGAAGCAAGTTCCAGATGCTAATGTTAACTTCTATAAACTATTATTTTTTTAGAAGACTCGAAGACTGCTTTAAGGATAAAGTCGATAATTTGTTGTCATTAAAGAATGTTTTAGAAGTTGAGTTAGAAACCATTCCAATCTTTTTCATACTGACGGATAGAGAAGACATGCGGACAATTAAAGAGATTTTCGAATTATTTAGCACCCGCTTAATTGGTGACTTCTTGTCGTATTTTCAAGCGTTAGAGGCATATTAAGAGTTAATTCTCATGATGAATAATTTATTGTTTGCCAATTAAATTGGATGGACTTAACCGCTCAACTGAAAAACCAATGAACTGTGTGCCAAATAATTAGCTCACTATAAAATTGGGGCTCGAATCCCTTACTTCATCCTCATCTTCATTTGAAGTTGTTCGCTCTTAGGTACCGTTATAGCAAACATTCAGTGATAGCTTTTACAAGCGGCTCCTCAAAACCCTTCTTCGTATAAACCCTATAGTTAGTGTATGAATGTCTGGCAAGTAAATAAGCAATCGAGGTTTCATCCTCAACCATAGACACAAAATTACCTTTTTGCTCAATTTTGATTGGAGATTCGGAAAACATGATTAATGGTTCTGTATACAAGAAAATCCAATCTTCAGGTAATCCCCCTTCTGCACATGTTGGCATTTGAACAGGCTTTGATAGCAAAGCCAATGTGCTGACGGTTTTCCTACCTTCCCCTTCAATAAAGGCTGCTTCATCAAAGATTTTTTTCAACGGACGCCTGCAGAGTATCATGTTAATTAATTCTTTTAGAAAAGTGTTATTTCCATTATAATTACCCATAGCAGTGAAAACATACGCTTCGTCAAAATTACAAAAACCTAAGGACTTATTTTCATAAACGAGTTTTACTATTTCTTTCTCATTAAAGACTAAACCCTCTTTTAGTAATTCTTTATAAATTCTGTAAGCATAAGCTCAAATGCAGCAACAGACTTCTGGAAATAAACAGTTTGATACATATGATAGCGGGCAATCATCAAGTTCTCTACTGCTTGTTTACCTTTTGCACGAATTGCAAGATTTCCTTCATTATCTACAGTTATTGTTCTAACTAGCCTCTCCGAATCTATCGATCCATAAGCAACACCAATATGTACTGAATCTCGTAGGAGATAGTCGATTTTATCAACATCTAAATCGGAATGGATAAGATAGCTATAGACAGGATATTCAGGATTCATTTTTCTTTTGAGTACCTTTTCGACATTGTCAGGGTCTAACCCTTCCTTAGACAAAATTTCTCCAATCTCTGATTTTTTAAGAATTTCTATTCCAATGTTACTATGTTTTAGTTTGGCATCCCTGCTACTCAGATTTCGTTCAATTGCATGAGAAAAAGGGTAATGACCCACGTCATGAAGAAGCGCTGCCACTCTCAGAAGTTGGAGGTCTTCCTTCGAATCTTCTCCTGAGGGATCAGTGTGTCACACATTTGACCCATAACAAATAGTGCGCCTATCGAGTGGGCAAATCTTGTGTGAGTAGCACCTGGATAAACGAAATAGGTAACCCCCAAATCCATTATGTGACGGATCTTTGGAAAATTTGAGTGTCCACTATTGCCCGCTCTACCTTTGTTAGCCCTATATACCCGTGAACATTGTCAAAAATCCATTTTTCAAATTTCAACTCTTGGGACATTTTAAGGTCAATGCTTCGTCATAAGCTGATCCAATTTTGCACAAGCTTGCTCAACTTCTGGTTTCTTGAAGTTAGGTTTTGATTTCATCAATTGAGCCACAAGCGTGTTACAATCCGCTGTGGGAAACCAATTTATTTTCATAAAATGCAATGAGCTTAAAAGTTCCAATGCCTTTTCTTCACCTATACCAAATTCGTCGACATTCTCAAAGAATTTAGAAGCTTGTTGCAATCCTACTTCGTCCTCTTTTTGTTGACAATCTCTTTCTGTTCTGCTTTGAATGCAAGTTGTGAAATTGATTCATTCCTAAACCCATCATGTCCCTAGTTCGGAACTATATGGTCCTCTGATATACCAACCAAAACTATACCCAAACGGTACTCCGAAAAGCTCTTGAACAAATAAATTCTTTTTTCGAATTAGTCTATCGTCAAATGTCTGCATTTTAATCGGTTTATTGAAAAGCAAATGAAAATATGAAATCAACTGCTGGGTGTCTCTAGGCATAATTTTCTCCAATCATTAAACGCGAATAGCTGTATATAGATTGATTTGTTGTTGGTATGTAATTATATGTTGATTTTCCTTAATGAAATATCATATTTATGTTAACTTCTCAAATGAATCAATCAAGGTTCTTAATAGACCAATGTTGGAAATTTACGTTTTCTTGCAAATACCAACGTTAAAATGTTTTCGTGAATGCAACTAAGCAATCTACAAATATGGAAGGCTATGCTTAAAATCTTTAAACATTGAATAAGTGACTTTATCCGATAACTCAAAAAAATAACAAATTTCGTATATATCTTGCTGGCCCAGAAGTTTTCTTGCTGAATGCTAAAGAGATTGGAGAAAACAAAAAAGCAATCTGTGAAAAATACGGCTTTGAAGGTATTTTTCCAATAGACAATGAAATAGATACTAAAGACAAAACTCCAATTGAAATTGCTTTATCAATCAGCAACTTAAATGAAGAGTTAATTAAAAAATGCGATGTTGTGGTTGCTAACATGACACCATTTAGGGGCCCAAGCGTCGATGTCGGCACAGCTTATGAGATGGGGTTTGCTTACGCTTTAGGAAAAAACGTTTTTGCATATACTAATGTTGCTTTACCATTTACCGAGCGAACAATAAAAGAACTTAACTTCAAAGTCAATCGCGTTATCGATGGAAAACTTAGAGATGCCAATGGCATGCTCATTGAAGAAAACGGACTTGTTGATAATCTAATGTTAGATGGCTGTATCCAAAATAGCAGCAGACAATTAATAGTTGAAGAAGCCCCATCTAATGAATTATTTACATACCTTGGTGCGTTTGAGAAGTGCATTAAAGCTGCGGAAGAAATGCTGATAAAAAGGTCAGAGTTTAACTACGAAAGCAGAATAGCTTTCTATTTTTGAAAGTTGAAGATAAACTGCTTGGAATTCACCGAAACCAACCCCTCTGCTCTTTTACATTCTCTTCTTTCTAGCATTAATGCAACACCTGTTACAATCGACTTCTATCGAGAATCCCCTCAATTCTATTATTCTTACTAGTAAATTGGGGTTCGAATCCCTTCCCCGGCGCCAACAACATACTTTTGGACAAATTCCCGGCTAGGAGGTTATTTGGGCTTTTTGAAGATTTTGCCCTTGTCGTAATCGCAAACGTATTGGAAACCTGCCTCTAGTAGATTAGTTTAGAGCATATAAGACTACTATTTTCTTTTCCTAAAGAGCTTGGAACCATTTATTTCAGTAACGTACTCAAAGCCGACTTCTAAGAGTTTGCAGGCTTCTTCTAAAGTTTGTGCGACTTTTACATGATAATCCTCGTTTGCGTTTTGAAGCAAAGCTTTTTCCAAGTTGATGTATATCAGCGTGTTTCTGAGGTCTCGGTGACCAAGTAGCTGCTGGACGTGAAGTATGTCTCTTGTTTTGTGGTATTCTGTTCCAGTGCCTGAATGTATGCAGGCCTATTTCTTTGAGGCGTGGGTTTTGAAGCTTGAATGCTATGCTTTTTCGGGTCTTGTAGAAGTTCGATTTTAGGCTGTATGCGGTTGCAAAGATTTTTTAGAATGAACATAGGAAAAAATGGGAATAATAGCGAAAACACGAATTAGAAACTAATGTCGATATCGACAGCGGAGTGCTAGACCAAACTAGACTCAACCACCAACTTCATTTCACAAATATTCAATTTTTGAGATAAAAAGGGATATAGTATAAAGGGTCTTCTGGAGTAGCGTTTCCTTTCGACGGCGCCAACCCCTATCCACTTTTATACTGAAAACAACACTTTCCCTTTTTTTCTTTTTTTGGAGCCTTCTAATCATGGTTAGCGCTGATAGGGTTAAGCGTAAACTTCAAAGTTTGCTTGTGGGATAATGCAGCAACCAAAACAAAAAGGGTTGGAATAATTTTATTAGGACACGACGCAAAGTAAGCAATTTTAAGACGGATAACCCTGAGAAGTTCAAAACCTTAACGAATAAGGGCATGGGAAAAAGTATCCTTCCTAACGTTTACTTTGCATCGATGGTTTTCTTTTTCGCAGTCTTAATGGGATTGTTTATCGTGATTCACAGAACCTCAAGACGCTTACGCTTGATGTTCAAGCTATAAGCGCCTTCTCCGCGTAACCTTAAAGGATGCTCAAAGCTCATACGTTGCGCGTCTTGCAATTGAAGCAGGTAAAATACCAAATCTTATATCTGCTATGCTACCTCATCATTCAAGAGAGGCGTGATTCCTTGAAGAGGCGCTTTAACGAGAGAATTTTTGGTAAAGCGGCGATTGCACTGCTTGCTCTAACAGTATTAATGTTAACTATAATCGCGTCACCTACGGTGAAGGCGGGCGCAACCATATCGTTTGGCACTCCTTCCCAGGCTCCGACAGGCGCGTTGGCAACGTTATATTTACAAGGTTTTCCAAAAGGATCCAGCATTGAGATCACTCTTGGCGATACAGTAATAGGATATGCGAGAGCGGATTATTACAGTGGTAATGCAATGGCGGGTGTCAGAATTCCGAACGTGGCTCCTGGAGATTACACTGTTACCGCAACATGTAAGGGTGCTACTGCCACAACTACACTTACGGTAATTCAAGGGGCATCTCCAACACCTACCGTAGCGCCAACAGAGTCAACAGGCACTTCTAATCCGTTAATCCCAACTCCTACCAGTAACCTTGTAACTGGCGGCAGCGGATTTTGGTCCCCTCTGACAGGCGCCCTAATCGCAGTTGTCATAGTGCTCGGTATCATTTTGGTCTTCATGTTCATGAGGCGTGGCAAGTCAAAGATGCCAGAATATGAAGAGAGGTCGCTTTACGCGCGGAGTCCGCGGTATGATGGGCGTCCACCTTCCGATGAACGCTCAGTTTACGGGGAGAAACCACGCTACGATGAGAGAGCACGCTACCAGCCGCAGATGTCTAGCTCATCAAGAACCCCGTACACCCCATACAGGCCCCCGAGGACAAATCAACCAGCAAGCACCAGTCAACTGCCGCCTCACACAACGATATGCAAACATTGCCACCGACCTGTTCGAGATGACTTAAACGTGTGCCCATACTGCTTTAAAAGGATAAGGTAGATAGGGCGTTTCTAAGCAGCTAAAAAATGACTCGACTTATCAAAAAAAAAGAATGGATACGGTATAAATGCTCTTCAGGAGGCTGCCACTTAATAGAAGGGATTATTAAAAAAAGAATAAATAGATACGTAGAGGAAGCAAAATTGGTGACATCGATAACTTGATTCGGCTTCAACTCCCATCCCCTTCACTCCAAGCAGCCCTAATAGCGAGCCAAATAGAAAATGGTTCATTATATCTCAAAACAGTGTTAGAACAAAGAAAAAGAGGGAACCGCAAAAACACGAAAATACTATTGTCGGTATAGACCTCTAAGTGATAGTCCACTATATTAGGCTGATTTGAAAAAGGGAAGAAAAAGGGGTTGTGCGGGAGATTTTGCCAGTTTAACCTCATTGAAGCCATAAAAGACCAATAATTCTTCATCAAACCTTAGTTAATAAAAAAAGGGAAAATTTGCGGAGAAACTGAGTTTAGTGGTGACATCGCCTCTTTCACTGGGGTTCGAATCCCTTCCCCGGCGCCAACAACATACTTTTGGACAAATTCCCGGCTAGCAGGTTATTTGGGCTTTCTAAAGTTTTTGCCTTGTCGTAATCGCAAACGCAATCTGTGGTTAATGGGTAGTTACTCTGTGGGTAATGGATTGCTGTAGTAGTTAGTAATAGAAGATTACTTTAAGTCCTAAAAAAAACAACATCCCCGTAAGCATTAATTTTCTTCTTTTATAGTAAAGAAAAAAAGTTTATTGCATGGAAAGAACTCCTTTTTTTCTTTCAACCTTCGCAGCAGGATAACGCGCCGAGAGAAAAAGAACAGCAGGAAAAATCTGTAAAAACCATGATTTTTGTTTCTATCAACTGCAATTTAATGTTGCTAGTACGATGCAAACAGTTAACGGTAGAAGAAAAATCGCACATTTTCAATCTTTTTCTTTTGACCCCTGATCTTATTATGAATAGCTTGCTTTTGCCAAAGGCAAGGTAGAAGTTGTTGTTCACCCTAAAATTTAGCCATGAACAACTTCTACTATTTGGAGTTTTTCCCAATGAACGAATTCTTTTTCTTTTACTTCAACTCAGCAGCATTAATGGAAACCCCAATAGAAGAACAACAGTTGAAATAACACGAGTTATTGTCCTTTGAGGCATTGCAATTAAGTTTTGAAAGTAGTAGTCGATGCTGAAAATTTAAATTAGACTACTCTCATGAAAGACTGGTCGCTAACTGGCGACCCATTCCTACCCGAATACCAGCAGTTATCCTTTTTGCATCTCTATCCTCTTTAGCTTTTCCCCATAACGCTCCACGTTAGCATTTACATAAGCTTCACGACGAGTCAACATAAACCACACAATCTTTAGCATCTTACAAGCAACAGCAACCGTAGCCTTCTGATCTCCATGACGCTTAGCCACACGCTCATAAAAAGCTCTCATCCGCTCATCATATCGAACAGCAATCCTCGCATCCTCCACAAGCGCCCACCTCAAAATAGTAGACCCACATTTCGTAATCCGACCATGAAACTCCACATTCCCAGACTGATGCACACTAGGCGCCAACCCAGCCCAAGAAACAAGCTTCTTATAATCAGAAAACCGCTCAATAGGACCAACCTCAGAACGTATCAGCAAAGCAGTGTACACGTCAATACCCGTTAAACTAAGCAACAAACGAACATCCTCATCCTCACAAGCCCTCGCCCTAATAGCATCATCAACTCGACCAATCTGCAACTTTATAGAATCAATCAGCGAAAGATGATTCTCCAAAAGCAAACTATCTATCTGATTTATCTCTTGAGCCTTTAACCACTGCATTCCTGCTTTCCCAAACATATCCGAGTACTCACAACGGTAGCCATACTTATCCACGATCGCATGCACCTTATTCTTAACCATAGTGCGCATCTGCACAAGAGAGAGCCTATGTCTCACTAAAGCACGCATTTCACGAATTTTTCCCTCTGGAACGTAGCTTTCAGCAATAAGATCTGCTCTTAGAAGGTGCGCAAGTATCCTTGCGTCTATTTTATCAGTTTTCACTTTGGCTGAAGCAATAGCTTTGGTCTTCAACGGATTGGCCAGCACCACCTTGATGTTTCTTTGGTCTAATGAATCGTATAAGTTTAGCCATAGATTGCCTGTGGACTCCATAACGACCTTATCTTTGTTGTTTAGTGTTGAGAGTAGGTTTGCTATTCCTTTGTTGCTGTTTTCAAAGAAGAACTCGTTTTCTATGGTTCCTTTTTCATTCATAACTGCTGCTCGACATCGGTTTTTGCCAACGTCTATTCCAACATATCGCATCATTTCTTTTTTCTCCTGCTGGCTTTCGGGCTGCACTCTCTCATACGGGCGCTAGGCCCAGTTCTTTAGCAGCTCAGGTCATGTCCAATCTACTTCACAGTCGCTAAGACCAAGTAGTCGCCGGACTAGCCAGCTAAAAGAAATATCGACCAAGTCTTTCATAAAATCTACTTCTCTTGTGTGAAGAACTCTTTTACCTATTAATTTGTAATGTGTTTCAAAAATACACAGTTAACAGAGTAAAAGATGAAGCGTTCTTGCAGCAATCTTCTATTTCTCATATGCCGACTACAGTTGAAAGAACAACAACACCCATTTTGCAACTGTTGTTGTTCTACCGTAATATAGGTATAACTAATAATTAAGATGTTTCAGGCAGCTTTGCAGCAATGTTGGGGGTTGGAAAGCGGGAAATATTAAATTAGGGGCTTAGAAGTGTGCAAATATGATACTTCCTAAAAAAAACAATTTACTTCTAGTTTCCTGATTTGTCTGTAGTGCCTGTTTACAATCACACATGTTAATACGGCTTCTTTTCCATTATAATTTCTTAGTGAGCATTCAATTATGGAAGCCATGAGTATTTATATCGCAAGCTTTTCTGGGGGTGATTTTTTTTCAGAAAGTAATAAGAAAGGTACCTTTGTCATTCAAGGAAAAAAAAGGAAACATGAAATGATCACTGAAGGGAAAAAACACGTAGATATTCCCGATGTTGGTGAAGAAGAAAAGAAAGCTTTGGATCAAACTGGCGATGATGCAACCTCAGGATGGTAAAAGAAAACGTTCTATCTTATGTAATAAAATTCTTTGTTAATCACTGATATAGAAGAGCTATTTTGACTAACACTTGATAAAAAATTTGCCAAGATGTCACTACAGCCCATACCTTGCATAAAGAACAACTTTTTAGTTAGCATTCATAGGTGATCGTAGCAGTCTTTGTGACAGATCTTCCCGTATGTTTCTGGAGATATCCTAAGAACACCTAAGTGTCGCAGAAAATAGATACGCCAACATACACCCACACTCACACCACACACACTCAACATAGCAGCAATGTTAACTGTGTAGCATAATCCCACTGCCCACACCCAAACAGCAACCCAAAAACAGCCCAAACCAAAAAAGAGCCCCCTTCCAAAGCCTCAAGTGTAGCGTGCAATTTTAAAACTCCACACCCACACAAAGAACAAAAACAAAACAACACATGGTTGAATTAAAAAATACATTGGGCAGTGCAAGCAATTCAGAGATTATAAGGCATTTATACCGTCTCTTGCCAAACTCTCCCTAAATATGAAAAGAAAAAAGTAGCTGAGGAGAGCAAACTGGTTTGTTATATCCCGTCAAACTCGAGAGCCCGAATCACTTTTCGGCGATTTCAAATTAATTAGCAATAAAACAATTAATTTTTAAAAAATCAAGAATATTGGGTTTGCTGAGGCTCTGGACCCCGAATAGGAGAAAAGAGGAAAATGCAAAATCCTCAATCGCTATATTTGTAGCTTAATAGTACAAATTTTGTCCAGAGCCTACTCAGCCCCATTCTTGATTTCTTTGATTGTTTGACTAAAAAAGGGAGGGAAAGTTGTTTTCAATTATTTTTTCCCTATGACCATTTTTCTCATAATCAGGAGTACTAGCATAGCTAATACTACGATGATTAAGACGAACAAGCCAGCGATTGCTGGTATGAAGTATAGGTCAGTTGCTGATTTTTAAGCAATTTGTATCCGTAGATTTTTGTTCGCTTCCCTTCCCGACCACTCTTTTGAGTATAATCTGCAGTTAGCGTATTTGGGTTAATTTTATATCTGAATCCTCGCAAGTATTGTCTAATGAGCGGATTTGACAAAATGCAGAAACTTGCTGAAGGCATCAGTGACTTTGGTGATTTTAAAGCTGTTTTATTTAGGACAGCCGATGGACGCCATTTTGTACGCTTTGAACCTTTGAAAGGGTTGGAGAAGCCTCATGTAGAGTGGCTTCATGGAACAGATTATTTAGAATGGTTAAGGTGCCTAGTTTATAATCAACATTGCCAGCCATAGCGTCGACAACGAGATAATATTCGAGCAAAGTCACAAACGACGGCTTTGATGCTTTATCTTCACTGGAATTTTCGTTTGTGATAAATTAATAAAAACACAGCGACTTGTAAAAAAACCGTTTACATGTAGGTTATATCATCCCACGGATGCCTGTACAGACCCTGCTTGAGCCGTTTCTGGTCTAGGAAATGCGCTGTCATACCTATGGTCCTGCCTAGAACAAAAAGCCCATTTAGCGCACCCATCTTTATATATTCATTCGCTTCCTCTTTGGACATCTCGTTTCTAAGCATGTCGACGAAGCAGATACCGATGCAGCCGTCTACATTAAGGATAAGATTGTCTTTCTTTGCGGTTGTTAGCTTTTCCACTTCTAGCGCGTAATCTAGGAGTGGAGTGGCTTTGAAGTATTTTTTTGCGTATCCCTTCATAATTGTGACCCGCATGTCGGGGTTGTTGACGCTCTTGATTAGGTGGCCTATGCCCTGAATGTTTTCTCCCTTATGCTTCATCTCCTCAACGAACTGAGATGGAGTTAGCCCGCGGTCATATGCATCTGAAAAAGTCTGCGCTGCACCGTCGATAGCGCCGCCAAATCTGGGTCCTATAGTTAATAAACCACTTGCTACTGAAGACATTAAATCTTTACCTGCACGTGCCGCAACTATTGCATTGTGAGCACCTGAAACTGCTGGTCCATGGTCTGCTGTTACCATGATAGCCATTTCTATGAATTTGGTGGCGTAAGAGGGAAACTTTTGCTTGAACCAAAGTATACTTAGGACACCGCCGATACCTATTTCCTGTTTAATAACCTCAGAAATAGGCATCTTACCGTAGAGCAGTTCTTCGCCTCGGTCGTCTGAGATCGTACAGATAAAGTTGGAGGGTTTACGAATGAGACCTTCCTTTAACGCTTTGGCGTAGTCCATCGGGATTTTTGGCACTGGAGGCTCCGGTTTTGGCTGAATTATACCCTTTTGGACTAGGCGCTCATACGTTTCCTTAATTTTTTGGTCGTAGTCGTCGTATGAGTCAGGGACTATAGCTCCCGCAGCCCGGAGCGCTGCATTCTTTGCATCTGCAGTTTCCACTTCGTTGTCTGCTTTCGCGCCTGCATGCCCGAATTGGACTTCGGTCTTGAAGGCTTTGGAACAAGTGCCGGTAACCCAAATCACAAGTGGCTTAGTTATCTTCCTTTTTTTTATTGCCTGTGCAATCTCGTATTCGGCATGGCCCCCCACTTCACCCAAGCACACCAACATCTTTATGTCGGGTATGTTCTGGAACCTCAACAAGTGATCTAGAAGGGTGGAACCCGGATAGGTATCTCCGCCGATGGCTATGCCTTCATATAAGCCATCCGTGTTCCGGGCGATTATGTTGTAGGCTTCGTTGCTTAACCCTCCAGATTTAGACACAAATCCTACAGAGCCTGGCCTGTGAAGTTTGGAATCAATAATGTTCTCAATTGTGCCGCCAGCATTACCGATTTTGAAGCAACCAGCTTTTATCCCGCCGACTGTAGCTGGACCGATAATGACTTTTCCTAACGCTTTTGCCTTAGCTGTCACCAATTTCATTCGTCGTTCAGGCACACCTTCTGCGATTATCACAATCGTCTTCAACTGAGGGATAATGAGCGCTTCCTCAGTGGAGGATGCGGCGGAACGGAACGATGCAAAGTTTATCATGACATCCACATTGAGATGCATCTTCGCAGCTTTCTCGATGGTCTTGTAAACTGGTACAAGGATTTCCCTTGTCCCGAAAAAAAATTTTGCGTAGCCTTCGCCGCCTGTTGGGTTAATTATCGCTGCCACAGATGGGGTTTCGCGCCCTGAGGCATAGTCAAAGTCGAGCATCCTCTGTGTTGCATTGACCTGGTTGTTGTAGATGAATGACTGCGTATTTTTACTAAACAGTTCACTGTTCGCAGTTGTAGTTGCCATATTAGTTTGCTCCCTTCAAAGCCATCGAAACAATCCTTGTCATGTGTGTTTCCGGTCCATACACTTCAATTGAAACGCCAAGTTTTTCCCCAAGAAGTCGCATCTGCGCCAATCCTTCCTTGTAGTTGGGTCCTCCACGGCGCACGAAAATCTTAACTTTCACGTTTTGCAGTTGTTTTTGGTATTCTTTCAGCGCTTTGATTATGCCCTTGAATGTGACAGCTACGTCAGTGAAGTTTGCTATGCCTCCGCCTATTAGAAGAAACTTACCTTTGGGGTTTGCTTTCCTTGTCATGAGGTCGAGGATCGTTTTGGCATACAGATAAGTGAATTCTTCGCTTGGATCGCCCGAATATTCACCGTAGTTCGCTAGTTCATTCATGCAGCCTAAATCGGTGATAGTGTCAGCGAATATGACAGATGCGCCGCCGCCTGCAACCATTGTCCAGACTCTGCCTTCAGGGTTAAGCACGGTTAACTTTAGCGAAGCCCCAGTTTTAGAGTCCAAATCCTCGACATAAGCTTCCTCTTTGGTAAGGGTGCGGCCAAACGGCGCTGGGAACTCAATTTTGCCCCATTTTTCACCGCTTTCGAACTCGGCGGTTGTATCGAGTTTGGCTGCAAGGTCTACTGGAATGACAGAATTCTCGGTAACCGCAACAGGATTTATCTCTAAGTAGGTGAAGTTGAGGTCGGCGTAGAATTTGAACAAAGCTTCGATAAAGTCTGCAACGCGTACTTTGCGATCTTCGGGCATCTTTGCAAGGAGTTTCTTTCCAATTTCCTCCGATGTTGGGAATGTGCCTATGGGTATTTCTAAACGTAGTGCTTTGCTGTCGACATCTCCCACGTTGATGCCACCTTCATGGTGGAAGAGGATGGTGTCACCTGTTGCATTGGATATTATTGCAACATAGCATTCATCAGAATCTTTGTAGGGCACGAACGGCTTGATTATAAAGTGAGTGAGTTGCCCCACTGTTCCTTTATCAGTCGGTTTTCCGTTAGCATCGAATCTGCCATAGATGGTTATGGGCGCCTTAGATTTTTCCTGTATCCATATTTTGGCTTGGTCGTAGTTTACTCCGACCAGAACTAATCTGTTCTTTCCCCTACGTTTTATGAGTTGGTCGGGTTTAACAACCAGTTTTTCAGTCGTCAGCCAGGGGTATTGATTCGGTAGCTGGTTCATGTCAGTGTTTGGCGCTATAGTTACGATTTTGTCTGAAATCTTGTATTTTCCGTTGGAGTAATCTTTAAAGAGACGGGCAAGCATGCGTGTGCCGTCGGCTTCTCGGATTGCTTTGTGTGCCATCTTGGGTCCTCACTTGAGTTTCTTTTGGAGTGTTTTTCCAACCTCAGTAATGAACTCTTCGGTAGAGACCTGTTTGTTCTTGGGGCTCGGGATAGCAACAAGCAGGAGGTCACCGGTCATGATGCCGTTCTCAACAGTTTCCAGCGCTGCGTCCTCTAGCTTCTTTGCGAATTCTATGACTTCCGGTGTTTTGTCTATCTCGCCTCTCTTTCGCAAGCCGCCTGTCCAGGCGAAGATGAGCGCTATGGAGTTGCTGGAGGTTTTCTCGCCCTTGAGATATTTGTAGTAGTGTTTCTGAACAGTCCCATGGGAAGCCTCGAATTCATAGAATCCCTGTGGACTGACAAGTACTGAAGTCATCATGGCTAAGCTGCCATAAGCTGAACCCAACATATCGCTCATAACGTCGCCGTCATAGTTCTTGCAGGCCCACAACAAGCCACCCTCAGTCTTCATAATTCTGGCGATCGCATCATCGATAAGTGTGAAGAAATATTCTAGCTCAGCTTCTTTGAATTTTGTTTTCCAGTTAGCGTCGTATTCTTGCTCGAAGATCTTCTTGAATTGAGCATCGTAAGTCTTAGATATTGTATCCTTTGCTCCGAACCAAAGGTTGATTTTCTGGTCGTAAGCATAAGTAAAGCATGCCTTGGCGAAACTCGCGATTGATTTGTCAGTGTTATGTATGCCTTGAATTATGCCGGGACCTTTGAAATCTTGTATTGTTCCACGCCAAAGCTCCTTGCCAACGCTATTGGTGAACACCATCTCGGCTTTTCCCGCTTCCGGCACACGGTACTCGCAGTTTTTGTACACGTCACCGTAAGCGTGTCTTCCAATGTGGATGGGCTTCTTCCATGACCTAACTGCGGGCAAAACATTGCTAACTAAAATTGGTGCTCTAAAGACGGTACCATCTAGTGCGGCTCGAATGGTTCCATTTGGGCTGCTCCATTCCTGCTTGAGTTTGTATTCTTTCACACGATCCTTGTTGGGCGTGATAGTGGCGCATTTGACTCCTACACCGTATTTTTTGATGGCTTCGGCTGCTTCAAGGGTTATTTTATCGTTAGTTTCGTCTCTTTTTTTTAGTTGGAGATCGTAGTAGATGAGGTTTATGTCGAGATAGGGCAAAAGCAGTTTGTCTTTTACCATTTGCCACATCACTCGGGTCATTTCGTCGCCGTCAATTTCAACTATTGGTGTCTTAACAGTTATTTTATTCATAGGTTTCGCCTCTATTTTTTTACTGTGTAAGGAAGTAAGCCACCTTCGAAAAGAATGTTCTTCTGTCTCTGCGAAAGGTTGTAGTTAAGTTCGATTTTGAGGTTCTTAGTCTTATCCACCAAGACAACTGGTTCGTCGTTGTGCAGTTTCTTTTTGAGTTCAGGAATCTCGATCTCGTCTCCCTGATCTATCTTGTCATAATCAGCCATATTCTTAAAAGACAATGAGATAATGCCGAAGTTAACTAGGTTGGCCGCGTGGATGCGTTCAACTGATTTGGCTATAATTGCCTTAACACCTAAATACATCGGACAAAGTGCTGCGTGTTCTCTGGAGCTGCCCTGTCCATAAGATTCTCCTGCGACTATAATTGTTGCCAATCCTTTCGTTTTGGCGTCTATTGATCTTCTTGGAAAGTCTTTGTCAAGCGGTTCGAAAACATACTTGGAGTATTCGGGCACATTAGAGCGGTATTTAAGTCTAGTTCCAGCGGGCATGATATGGTCGGTTGTGATTTTATCCCCCACTTTTATGCCGATAACGCCTTTGATTTCTTCGGACATTTTATCGTTTATTGGAGGTGCCCCGATATTGGGTCCTCTTATAATCTCGACGTTTTTGTCTGCGTCATTAGGAAAAATGAACATGGAATCGTCCACATAGAACTTGTTTGGCATGTCCACCTGGGGGTACTTCATGCCCGTCGTTCGAGGGTCAGTTATCCTACCACTGATTGCTGAGACTGCCGCAACTTCGGGGCTCACAAGGTAAACCTGCGCATCAGCGGTGCCGCTTCTCCCCTCAAAATTCCTATTGCTTGTTCTAAGAGAAACGCCTGTTGATTTGGGGCTTTGGCTGTTGCCGATGCAGAAACCACATGTTGCTTCAAGTATCCTAGCGCCGCTATCTAGCAGGTCACCGATGTAACCATCCTTTGTTGCCATCTGAAGTACCTGTCTTGACCCTGGCGCTATTCCAAAAGATACGTCAGAATAAACTTTTTTACCCTTCA
The DNA here is from genome assembly GCA_963739495.1 of Candidatus Bathyarchaeota archaeon. Lineage (GTDB taxonomy): Archaea > Thermoproteota > Bathyarchaeia > Bathyarchaeales > Bathycorpusculaceae > Bathycorpusculum. The sequence goes on from CAVUAM010000022.1 coordinate 15,616, forward strand.
TGATTTTGGCAGCGGTTACTATTTCTTTATAAGACGAGTTGGTACAAGAGCCCAGCATTATTTGGTCAACTTTTAAGTCTTTCAAATCGCTGATTTTAACTATGTTGCCAGGGCTGTGCGGTGCAGCTGCAAGAGGCTCCAGTTCGCCAAGATCTATATCGACGACCTTGTCATATTCTCCGTCGTCGTCCGCCTTTAGCTCAACCCAGTCAGCTTCTCTACCCTGAGCTTTGAGGAATTTTCTGGTTTCTTCATCAGATGGAAATATTGATGTTGTGACACCCATCTCCGCACCCATATTGGCAATCGTGGCTCGCTCTGGGACTGTGAGAGTCTTAACCCCTGGTCCAGCATATTCCATAATAATGCCAACATTGCCCTTTACCGTGAATATTTCCAGCATCTTTAGAACTACGTCTTTGGCGCTTACCCATGGTTGAAGGGCACCTTTGAGGTTTATCTTGAAGACTTTTGGGCAGGTTAAATAGAATTCTCCTCCCCCCATTGCTACAGCGACGTCTAGCCCGCCTGCTCCGATGGCTATCATGCCAATGCCACCTCCAGTTGTTGTGTGGCTGTCGGAACCTAAAAGCGTCTTGCCAGGCTTACCGAACCGTTCCAGATGAACTTGATGGCATATTCCATTTCCTGCCTTTGAGTAGATGATGCCATACTTGGCAGCTACAGTTTGAAGGTACTTGTGGTCGTCAGCGTTCTCAAAACCCGCTTGGATCGTATTGTGATCTACATAGCTAACAGAAAGCTCAGTCTTCACTTGTTTGAGACCCATCGCCTCAAACTGCAGGTAAGCCATCGTTCCTGTCGCGTCCTGAGTCAGGGTTTGATCAATCTTTATCCCTATCTCTTTTCCAGATACATATTCACCCACTACCAAATGTTTTTCTAGTATCTTTCGTGTAAGGGACTTTCCCATAAACTATTCATCCTTGGAAAGATTTACCTTGCTTATCAGCATATAAACGTTGTCAATTTATAGGAAAGCTACATACCCGCTTTTACTTAAAAAATACTTTGCAGATTTTGGAAACTTGTACAAGAAAAAGTTGGAAAAACGTAAAACAGACCGGAAGTTTCGTTGATAATAGATAAAATAACGTCGAAATCCGTATAGCACCCTTGAACGAAAGATTATTAAAAAGAGGAAGTCTAGCTCATGAAAGTTGGGTGAGCGTCTTCTTCGTTGATATGATGCATTACATGTAAAGCTAAGCCGGTAGCTGCTCCTGCGGAAAGCCCCAAAAGCAAGTTTGTGAGCCATGAATAATCGCCCACCAGCCCCAAGACAACCAATGCATCAAAACCCAATGCAACAGCCAAATAGCCTACACACCACATTTTGACACTCATTCCACGAGGTTTGTTTATCCCTATACCGCCTAGTATTCCAAGCATAATTAGAAAGCCGACTAAAGCGTAAATCCAATCGTAACTCAAACCAATCATCACCAATATGACTGGCTATGTTCCGTTTTGAGGTTAATTAGTTTATCGAAACCTCAAGTTAGGAAAGATTAAGGATCATTAAGGCTAAGAGAGTACCGCTAACTTTTTCTACCCACTACAAGGAATCTTTAGGGTTTAAGGGTGTGGACGCAGTAACAAACTTTGACAAAAGACAATGCCATAAGTGGGCACAACTCCTCGTCGAGAGACAGGGAAAACTCAATCAAGCTTTGGTAGCAATTAACAACCAGGATTATGATTCAGCAAAGAAATTGACTTCTCAAATTTTTAACGGTGCTTACGGTAAACAGGTTGACCCAGGCATGGCAGGGTCGCTTCTCTATCACATGGCTATGGTTACAAAGATGGAAGCGGAAACTCGTGTGATACTTGACGAATTGGGCGTGGATCTACCCAACATAGCCGATCAGCTAGGACAGATTTACGGGGACTTTGAAGCTGACTCCAAAGAACTCCTCAAGGAAATGTTCAGAGTAGGCAAAAACGAAGTAGCTGTATCCAAAAGGTTGAATACACAAGAGAAAATCAACACATTCATCAAACTAAAGACCGAGCAAAAAAACGTCGAAGCCAAGCTAACCGCCAAAGACCCCGAAGCCGCAGAAGCCATCCGGAAACTGTTCGAAGAATGGGCCACTCAAGTTACCCGGATGCGACTCACCCAAGAATACGAGACTGTTAAAGGTTTACTAGTTACAGAAAAGCTGGCAAAAAACATAGGTATTCACAAGCTTGAATCTGCGATGGCTCGAGTGCAGGATAAGTTCGGTCAAGAAACCGTCAACATCGCCCTTGAAGTAACACTCAATGTTGGCATGCGCCGGGAAAAACTGCAATCCGTCATGTTAAGCGACCACTTCATCAACATGACAATGAGCAATGAAACCCTCGACGGAAACATGGATTTTCTGAATTGCCCTATCTATGGTAGCCACATATATGCGGCTGAAAAATACGGTGTGGACGGTAGGGTTTCGACACTATTTTGTAAACACTTCTGTTTTGCCCATGCAAAGGCGATGCTTGACACGGTTCTACCCTTCCCCTTCACGTTGTGGCAACCTAAACTAATATTCAACGACGGCAAATGTGAATATTACCTCAAATTGGCTTATTCACCGGCAGCCAAAACATCCGAACGGTTTGTTCCGCTGGTGATGTCTTGGAATGTTACCCGCGAATGCAACATGAAATGCAGTCACTGTTACATCAATGCGACAGAGGAAAAGCTATCCAATGAATTGTCCACTCAAGAAGGCAAAAACCTTATGGACCAAATTTGCCAAGTTAGCAAGCCACTACTTATACTCAGTGGAGGTGAGCCACTATTGCGCCCTGACATTTATGAATTAATCCACTATGGCGCATCCAAGGGTTTGAAGATGGGACTAGGAAGTAACGGTAGCCTCATCGACGACTTGGTGGCGGCTAAACTCAAGGCGGCCGGAATAGCTACGGTTTCAATCAGCATAGATTCTCATATTCCAGCACAACACGACGAGTTCCGAGGAGTCGCAGGCTCATGGGAAAAAGCAGTGAATGCTTGCAAGGCTCTACGAAAAAACAATGTTCTCGTCCAAGTAAATACTACACTGACTCAACAGAACTACAACCAAATTGACGACATCATGAGTTTAGCAGAGGAAATAGGTGTTGAAAACTTTCACCTGTTCTTCCTTGTTCCAACAGGGCGCGGTGCCAAACTAGCAGATATTTCCCCCAAAAAATATGAAGACATGATAACTAACACTTTTGCAAAAGTCGCAAAACACAAGTTAAACGTAAGACCTTCCTGTGCACCCCAGTTTATGCGCATTGCCAAAGGCATGGGCATAGACATGAGGCAGTGGGTTCGCGGTTGCCTGGCGGGTTTATACTACTGTAGGATTTATCCCAACGGAGACGTCACTCCCTGCCCCTACCTACCTATAAAACTGGGGAACGTCCGAGAAGAAAGCTTCAAAGAAATCTGGTTTAACTCAGACATCTTCAAGGCGCTGAGGAACCCTGATTCGCTTAAAGGAAAATGCGGTGTGTGCGATTACCGTTCGCTGTGCGGTGGCTGCCGTGCTCGAGCTTATGGACTTTCAAGCGACTTCATCGATTACTGCGGCGATCTCCATGAACCAACAAAACTTAAGAAAGATTATTTGACAGAGGATCCATGGTGTGTCTATCAACCAAAAACCTCTTAAGTCATCGTTGTCTTTCAAAAACTTTAACAAGCAATTGAAGCGGCTTTGGCAGCCCGCAAACATAGCGTTTCAGTGACTGTGGACCGCCAAATAAAATCTTGAAAGGCGCAAAACATGAATGGTGTCCACACCTCATCGAATCCAAATAAAATGGTTTCTGCTCCAACGCCACTTAACATAAGGAACAGCCAAACTATTCGTAAGAAAACTCTGAGTTACATGTTTTGTAACTTTAAAATGAACAGTTCCTAGGAGGCAACTAAGATCGCTCATGCTGGCCTCTCTAAAAACTTCTTTGGAATGTTTAAAGAGACAACGTTAGCCTGTCTTTTTGATATTGGCGGCTTAATTGCTGGTTTTGCGATTGCACTTCAACTGGGCGTTTTTCAGCTTTCGCCATGGGCAATAGCACTTTACCCCGCAGTTGTCAGCGTTAAAGGCGTTATCACTGGATTGCTGACCGGCCGGTTAAGCACCGCATTACATCTTGGAACGGTTTATCCCAAGTTCTTTGGAAACACAAAGACATTTTACAGGCTAATTGGGGCAATGGTCGTTTTGACCTTAGCGACAAGCGTAACAATTAGTGTGATAGCTATAGCATTCGGAACACTGTTTTGGGGAATGGCAATTGGCGATTTTACAGCAATATTGACGGTTATGGTATCGACCCTATCTTTAGGGTTACTTATTACTTTGATTACAGTAAAATTTTCTTTTATTTCCTTCAAAAACAGCTTGGACCCTGACACCATAGTCTACCCAGCAATCTCCACAGTTGCAGACATTGTTATAACATTCCTTTACATTGGTGTTTTGCACTTGTACTTTTCTGGAGGATTTGGCGAATGGACGTTAATAATTTTTGGACTCATTAATGTGTTTCTCGTCTTATTCATTGTACCTCGCAACCTGCGGGAAAAAGAATTCCTAAAAATTATCAAAGATTCGTTGCCTACTATGCTTTTAGTTGCTTTTATGGTAAACATTACCGGAACAGTTCTAAAGGGCATAAGCAACCTTGCAGCTAGCCGAAAGGAAATCTACACTATTTATCCAGCAATCATCGACATGATGGGAGATGTCGGGTTAGTGGTCGGTACAGCAGCCACTACAAAACTTGCTTTAGGTATGCTTACGCCCACTTTTTCTTCAATAAAGAATCATGCTAAGAACATATTCAGTGCTTGGGCAGCGTCTCTAATGCTGTTTGCAGTTCTAGGAATATTATCTGTTGCTGTAAATGGCATGTTTTCCTTACAAGCTCTCTCTATTTTGTTGTTGATACTTTTAATTTCCAACATAATTTCCTTCGTCTCACTAGTATTTTTATCTTATGAGATTTCCCTATTGACTTTCAAGAGAGGTTTAGACCCTGATAACTTTGTAATACCGGTAGGTAGCTCCTTAGCCGACGTCATAACAACCATTGCCCTGTTTGTAGCTTTACTCTTAATAATTTAGTTCAAAGACACATAATTAAAATATTCAAGAACACTTATCTTAAATTGGAGCGCTCCATCAAAGTTGCGTAAATTTGAAAAAATAGTGTATAAACCCATCCCTGTTAGAGAGCTTTTGCTTGAGATGAAGAATCTCTCGGAGCTAATGATTGATTTAGCTTATTCTTCAGCCCTTTACAACGACAAGGACCTTGCCGAAGATGTTTTGGCGCTGGAGGACAGAGTAGATTATCTCTCGTACCTTTTAGACATGGAAATCATGGTTGCCGCCAGAGACGCAAAAGATGCAGAGTCTTTAATCGGCGTCTCAATCGTTGCAGCTTCGACGGATAAGATTTCGGATGCTGCCGCCGACATCGCAGCCATAGTTACACGAAACATTGGTATCCACCCAGTTGTTGGAAAAATATTTGAGAAAGTTGAAGAAAGACTGATGAAAGTTACCGTGAAACCAAATTCGGAAATCATTAAGAAAGCCATCGGAGAGCTAAATTTAGCTGCAAGAATGGGTGTTGATATAATTGCTGTCAGGAGAAACCACGAGTGGATTTTAAACCCTAAAGAAACCGAAACCGTGTTTCAAGGCGACATTCTGATTACTCGGGGAGCACCGTCAGGTATTGAGGAATTTAAGGACTTGGCTGAAGGCAAACTGATAACCCTTGATACCGTAGAACGTGCGAGGTTTGAGGAGATTGTTTCAAGGTTTGTGGAGTTAAAAGATACTTCTGAATTGATGATGGATCTAGCCTACTCTTCACTCATGTTAAACAGCAAGGAATTAGCGGAAGAAGTCGAGCAGCTTGAAGAACGCATGGATCAGCTTCACACAGATTTTGAATTGCTCGCATTAACAAGTGACTTCAAAAAAGAAGAAGCATCAGGCTTTCTTGGGTTAATCCGACTCGGCGTTGCAACGGAAAAGATTGCTGACGCAGCTGCAGACATGGCTGAAGTTGTTTTAAGGGGAATTGAACCACACCCAATTTTAAAATTAACCATCAAGGAAGCTGAAGAAACCGTTGCGCAAGCTTGTGTCACCACAGATTCTCAGCTAGTCGGAAAATCTTTGAAGGAAGCAAGAGTCCATGAGGAAACTGGGATGTGGGTCTTAGTAATCAAAAGGAACGACAAGTGTCTGCGTCCTCGCGGCGAGTCAAGGATTGAATCGGGAGATGTACTGGTTGCTTCAGGATATGCTGAAGGCGCGGATGCGTTGAAGCAGCTTGCCTCTCCATCCCAAACCTGCTCAGTAAAGTAGCCAACAACCTCCAGTTGATATGCAATACTACTATAAGGCAGAAAGGGCATAACCATATATAATCTAAAAGGGGGAAAAGAAAGCGTTCACATGCCAAAACTCTTCCTGCAGAAGGACTTTTACTAAACCTCTTAAAACAGTGAACCTGCAGGAAAACCCAACTGAACCCTATTATGCCTGCCCATACTGCCTCACAAAACTAGAAATAGAACAACCCAAAAAAGAGGAAGAAAAAGTTTCTTTTGAAACACTTTCACAAACGCAGCCTGAAGAAAAGCGGGATGAAAGTAAAGAGAAAAATAGAAGTAAAGAGAAGTCCTCAGAGTGCCAGCTTCACCTTGGATATTTAAGCGAGCGTACTTCGAAAGAGCAGATTCCAGACGGCTGTCTTGTCTGCAAAGACATCGTTGAATGTATGCTCAAAAAAATGCGCGAATAAATTAAAGATTTTTGAGAGTTGCCAAAATTTACAGTAGAAGATAAATTAAAAAAAACTGAAAAGGGAGTAATAAATAAAGATTAAAGGATTTTACTTCTTTTTCTTTGTTGCTGTTTTTTCTTCGGTGGTTGCTGCTTCCGTTGATGGTGCTGGTTCTTCAACTTTTGGTTCTTCTTTCTTATCTTCGATTTCAGTTGTTATCTCTTCGATTGGTTTTGGAGGCGGTGTTGTTGCCATTGTCCAGCCAATCCATGCACCGATGAATAATATGGCTATGAAGGCTACAAATACGGGTATGGCGATAAGCCAGAATTGGACAGAGGCGGCAGATCCTATGTTAAGCCATGGTTGTATCAATTGTTTATAACCGAATAATGCAACTAAGTATAATACAGCGACAACTACGCAGACGAGCAGTATTGCTCCACCTATTGCTTGATCTTTACTAACCATTTAGTGATTCACCACTTTATAGCCATGTATTCGCTTAATCAATTTAAAGTTTGTCATATATTATGATTGCTCGGTTCACTAGGTAGTGCCCATTTCCCAGGTTGACAGGTACTTTTTCTGTTCAGCGGTAAGTTCATCGATCGCTATACTCATCGATTTCAGTTTTAGCTCAGCGACTTTCTCATCGATCTCTTTAGGAACAGTATAGACTTTGGTCTGAAGTTTAATTGATTTAGCTATGTATTCTGAACATAATGCTTGGTTTGCAAAAGACATATCCATAACCTCTGATGGGTGACCTTCTGCTGCAGCTAAGTTGACTAGTCTGCCTTCAGCCAAGAGGTAGAGGTGTCGACCATCCTTTAATGTGTATTCTTCCATGTTCGGACGCATCGTGCGTTTAGTTTTAGTCAGCAATTCTAGGTCTGGAATGTTTATTTCAACATTGAAGTGGCCACTGTTACACATAATGGCGCCGTCCTTCATCTTTTGCATGTGTTCTTTGCGTATAACGCTTATGTCGCCTGTGGCTGTTACGAATATGTCACCGAGAGATGCTGCTTCAGCCATAGGCATTACACGGTAACCATCCATGACTGCTTCTAGGGCACGAGTTGGTTGAACCTCTGTAACTATGACATTGGCACCTAAGCCGCGTGCACGCATAGCTATACCTCTGCTGCACCAACCGTAACCGCCCACAACAAAATTTTTACCTGCAAGTAGAACTGAGGTTGCCCGCATAATACCATCGATAGTGCTTTGACCTGTTCCATACCGGTTGTCAAAGAGATACTTTGTGTAAGCGTCGTTAACGGCCACGATCGGGTATTTGAGACTGCCATCTTGTTCCATCGCTTTTAAGCGAACAACACCAGTAGAGGTTTCTTCAGTTCCGCCTTTGATGTCTTTAATTTGATTCGGACGTTTGCTATGAAGCATTCCAACGACATCGGCGCCGTCATCCATAGTGATTGTTGGTTTGTAATCGAGGACTTTATCAATACATTTGTAGTAGTCCTCGGTGTTTTGTCCTCTCCAAGCGAAAACGTGCACTCCACTGTCTGCAAGGGCAGCAGCGACGTCATCTTGTGTTGAGAGCGGATTTGAGCCACACACAGCCACTTTAGCGCCTCCAGCCAAGAGTACTTTGACAAGAACGGCTGTCTCCTTGGTTACGTGAAGACACGCTGCTAAAGTTTGGTTTTTAAGCGGTTTTTCTTTTTCAAATCTGGTTTTAATGATATTTAACACGGGCATATGTTTTGCTGCCCATTCTATCTGTAAATGACCTTGGGGTGCGAGACTTTTGTCTTTAACTTGGAATTCTTCCATGAACTATTCCTCTTTTAGGAAAATGTGTGCTATTCCCCTTATTTAGAATTTACCTACCTTCCATCAGGTGTAAAGTATGGCGAGGACTGTTTTAACTGGAAAAAAGTTAAATTATACAATAATGCAAGCTAACTATACGAGGGCGTATCGAGTGAAAGAACCTTTTGCCTCTTTTGTAAAAACAAAAATAGAATCAAGAACCTTACTGATAACATGCGGGTTACCTGCAAGCTATAAAACCGAAACCTCGGAAGAAATAGCCAAAATCAAGGGTTACCCCATCCTCCGCAGCGACCTAATCCGGCTTGAGGTTCTCAAAAATGAAGACGTTTTTAACCCAAAAGTCGCTGGAAACATGAACAAGCGATTATCCGTCTACGACGAACTCTTCAAACGCTCAGACGAATTAGCTTCAAAAAACAAGAGGGGCGGCATGATTTTGGACGCAACCTTTGTGACCCAGGAACTGCGAGAGCGCGCAGCAGAGATTGCGGCAAAAAACAAAATGACCTTTGTCATCCTGCAAACCAGTTGCCCGCAAGAAGTGTCCTTAGCCAGAATTAGCAAACGAACCAAAGAAAAGTACGAATCCAACGCCCTAACACCGGAAGCCTACTTAGCCAACAAGAGCAAGTTCGAACCTGTAAACATCGAAGCCATAAAGAAAAAGTATCCCACACTCAAAATTACCCATTTAACCGTCGATACATGCCATGACCAAAAGGATAAATGGCTCATAGTTGGAGAAGAGAAGAGGTAACTGAATCTCACTATGACCACTGATTTGCATATACACTCGACTGCTTCTGACGGCAAATTCACTGTTGAAGAAATCGTAAAAGAAGCCAAGATCCGTAGGATCGGTCTTTTGGCTATAAGTGATCATGATTCCATCCGAGCTCAAACTAAAGCCAAAGAATTGGCAAACAAGGCAGGCATCAGATACGTCACCGGGGTTGAACTAAACGTCACTTTTTCCGATCCAAAATACAAAGAAGGCAAACCAGTTTCGCTGGATTTCTTGGGCTACCAATTCGACCCCAACAATGAAGCCCTCAAGAATAAACTTGAGACGATGGTGAAGTACCGTGAGGAGCGGGCTGCAAAAATCCTCGACAACCTCAACGCCGAATTCAAAAAAGAAGACATCACAGCGCTTACTAAAGAAGACTTACACGAGATAGAGAACTCAGTGGATGGCACGTTGGGGAGACCCCACATCGCCGATTATCTTATCAAAAAAGAGATCGTCAGGTCACGCCAAGAAGCCTTCGACAAGTACCTCGTCAAATGCGACGTTCCCAAGTTCCCACTCTACTTAGAAGAAGCTTCGATCCTCGTCAGGGAAGCGGACGGGAAACTTGTTTTGGCTCATCCAAACGATCCACATGGAACCTCACTGGTTGCTCTAACCAAGGTTTTGGCTGAACAAACCAATGTAATCGAAGAAAAGATGTTGCCTTACATCGACGGCGTTGAATGCTGGCATTCAAGAAGTACCCCTCAAACCACTAGCCACTATGTGGCTTTTGCAAAGCGGCATGGTTTGATTATGACGGGAGGTAGTGATTGCCATCAAAAACCTATCATAATGGGAACCGTGGATATCCCCGATTGGGTAGTCAATCAATTCTCATAGTGGCGTTTTACAGTTCTTTTGCATATTTTGCGGCTAGTTTGAAGTAGGCTTTGGCTTCTATGATTGCTGATACTTTTTCCTCAGCTGAAATGTTAGGGTCATCGAGTCTAAAACTCACGACTTTTCCACGTACATAAGCACGATAGCACTTGTAGAAGGCAAGCAATAGAGTTAACTGCTGATCTTTGGAGTAAATCAGATAACGTTCAATGAAATAGTCTGCAAGGTCTCTTCTATTTTGGTAATCCAAATCCATAGATAAGAAGGCTACATCGGAAGCTACGTCTGAATATCGGAAGCGGTCGTTGAATTCAATAGCATCGAAGATGCAGATTTTGTCAGTTACAAAGATATTTCCCGAATGCAGGTCGCCGTGACAATCGCGGATTCGCTTTTCAGTGATTCTGGATTCGAAGAGCATTTTTTTGTTTTGCATGAAAGCCTCTATTTTGGTTTGGATTCGTTGGAAGTCTTCTTGAGGAATGGTTTGGTTGATGTATTTTGTTGTTTGAGCGAAGTTCTCATCCCAATTAGTCTTCACAATTTTCAGGGAGCCGAACTCGCCTATTTCAGAGTTGGTGTGTGCTTTTGAATGGAAGTCTGCAATCATTTTGGCAATTTCGTCAATAGTTTTTTTGTCTACTTTGTCCTCTTTTATGAGCAGAGTCATGATTCGTTCCTGAGGCAGGCGTTTCATCTTTAGGGCATACTCGACGGTTTCGCCGAGACCATTTATCTTAATGATACCTGATTTGTTTATTGGAACAACTTCGAGATATATTTCTGGGCAAAGTCGTCTATTAATATCCAATTCTTTTTTACAGAAAAAATGCCTTTTGTCAAGGGTAGAAAAGTTTAGGAAACCAAAGTTAACGGCTTTCTTGACTTTGTAAACTGAGTCCTCGGTTAAGAAAACGAAGGATATGTGAGTTTGAATTAGCTCAATTTTACCAGGATTTTCTGGGTAAGCTTCAGGTGTGAGCAGCGCTTGGACTATTTGCTTTTGATCCTGCATCTGCAGTTCTCCTTTGGTATCTTGTGAAACGGAAGCCAATAAACATAGAGGTTGCCTTGCACGACAGTTTACTTTTGGCTGTTTCTAACGTTTGGTTAACTTTATATGCGACCTGAACCAAAAGAGTCGGGGAATTAAAGTGGAAACTGACAACCCAGAAAACCTGAAAAAAGAACTTTTGAAGAGTGGTTACTCAAACAGGATAGCTGGAAGAATCGTAGAACACTACACTGTTAGTCAGAATGAAGGTTTTTAACGTATTCCAGGACTTTGTCAGCTTGTTCTTTAGATATGTGTTTTTCACGATAAAGAGAGTTGACGATGTCGGTGATTTTTGCTAACGAATGCACTTTGTAGCCGAGTTTTTCCAGTTTTTCTTTTCCACCATGCTCCCGGTTCACTACCACCAACAGGTGTCGAACGCTGGCGCCTAGTTCCTGGAGAGGTTTTATGCCTTCTACTTTTGATAAGCCTTCGCTTATGACGTCATCAAAGAAGATGATGTTGTCGCCTTTAGCTACGTCTGCACCTGTGATTCTCCCGGTGACACCATATGCTTTTTCCTCTTTCCTGACTATGATGCAGGGCAGATTTAGTTTGCAGGCGATACTTGGTGCAATCAACGCACCCTTAAGCTCAATGGAAGCTAACTTGTCTATCTTATCAGTAACAGATATCTGCTTAATTTTTTGTGCCGCAACGTCAGCAATGATGCAGAGTTGCTCTGGAGTCGCAAGTACGCGGGCTAGATCGATGTAATAGGGGCTTATTGCACCAGACTTGATTTTGAAGGTTCCAAATTTTAAGCATCCGGATAGGTAGAGGGCGTTTGCGACTTTATCGATGACAACAGACATTGTAAATACCCCTGCAGTCAATACTAATTTGCAGATTTAACCCTTTACCATACACGCGATTGCTTCATGGTCATTCATGCAATACTTGGAAAAACTGAAAGATAATTTAGAGCAAAGATTTGAAGAGCTTGCTAGCCTGAGAGAGTTGATTGGCTTACTGGGAATCTTTGTTGCCTGTTAAACGACTAAGTCAGCCATGTCCACGCTTCTCTCATAAATCTGCCTAAGAAAAGACACCGCTGACAAAATTTGAGGCATCAAATCCACAGACGAATCTTTCGCTAACTGTTCTATACTTGAGTAGACCAACTCGATTTTCTCGCGCTGATTTCGAACGTTTTCTGCCAGTGAAATATCCTTGTTTAGGAAAGCTTTGATGGCTTGCTCGTTAGCGTCTGAACACGCAGATTGCAGTTCAAATAGAAACTTCCGAAGGTTATCAGATAATTTAATTCCGTTGAGCGTCACCGTGTTTGAAGCAAACTGAACACATGCGTCACCGATTCCTTCGATTAGGCTTGCAGCCAAACGGTAGTCTAAGCACTCAATGGGTGAAATCCCAAGCTTATCACTTAACCGGGGATTCTGGATAATTGTCCGAAGAGTTCTAACAAGCAAAAAGTAAAGCCTATTGCTTTCGTTGTCTCGTGAAACAACACTCTTAGCGAGCTCAGAATCACTATTAATGAAAGAGGTAGTTACATCCCGAATCATCCCTGAGACTAATCCATGGTTTCGTTGAAGAATTTTTTCTGGTAAAAATCCAAAGGGCTGTTGTGAAATACTCTGTAGAGAAATCTTGCAAATAGTTTCTTCTACAATCTCTAAACCCGCTAAGGAGCTAGCCGTTGACTTAATTATTTTTCTCGCATTGGCATCGATACGCTCCTTGGCTTCAATGTTGATAGTATCATAACCCAACAAGTATCGGCCTACAATTTCGCGCCCTAAAAAAGGGCCAATACCCAAAGTGGCAACTTTAGGTTCAGGGTCAGCCGCGTTTTTAGGGTCAACAAGAAGCTTACCTTCACTGGTTAATTCCAAATTTATTAAAGCACCTTTCCTTAAGCCATTTTCTTTTGCCCAGTCTCTAGGTAAACAAACAAAGAAAGTGCCAGTGGGTGTTTGCTGAATTTTACGTGATTCACTCATCCACGAATTCACCTTGGAAAATACAACGTATCTAAACTATAGTTTAATTATTTAAACTAAATTGATTTTCAATAACTTGATAGAAAAAAATACAATTGTCAAAGGACTAGAAAACTCTCGTATTTAACATTTAAAATAGGAAAAGTGTAAAACAAAAAACAGTAAATAACTCAAAAGCATACTTGCCTAACATAAAATAGTCACTGACCATGGGTCGGGGCGAGAACTCGATGAGCGCGCAAGAAAAACTCCAGAGGGCAATACAAGCAACAATTGCTGCAGGATTTCAACTAAATAGCGAAGCCTTCGAGTTTCTATGCCAAAACTGCGAAACAAGAGATCCAGTCACAATTATGAATCTAGCTTTTGAACGGATTCAGGAATTGCAGGAAAAGCCTATGTTTATCGAGAGAGGTTTTTTAGAGACTCTCCTACGACCAGCAATGCGATTACCTGAAGTGCAATTGCCAAAGCCACAAGTATCCCCGGAACTGCAAGCCACCATAGAGCCACCCACGATCCTAGAAACAATTGTTGATGAAGCCGAATTCTATCCTTACGCCAGAGATATACCAGCAGACTTCAAAATCTTAGAAGATGCAACTGGCAAACTGAGCTCTAACGGAACCCTCGATGAATACGTGCTTTATTTTCAAGACCGCTTCAAACGCATTGAACACTTATTGAGACAGAGAATGGACGTTAAAGCCGCAACATCAATTCTTGAAGCATTACGATCGCCCGCAAAAACCAAACTAAAAATTATTTGCATGTTAACTGAGAAGAGGGATTCAAAGAATCACACTATTCTTTCTGTGGAGGACTTGCAGGGAAGCGCAACTGTGCTGGTACCTCAGAAAGCGCCTGAAGAAGTTAAGAAGAAAGCCCTCATGCTTCTGCCTGACCAAGTAATCTGTCTTGCAGTAATCAAAACTCGAACCAACCTCCTCATGGTTGAAGACATAATCTTTCCTGAAATAGGCAAAAAGCAGCAACAGAGAGCACAAGAACCAGTCTATGCAGTTCTTACATCCGATATTCATATTGGCAGCACCAAATTCACTAGACAATCCTTCAAAAGATTCATACTCTGGCTCCAAGGAAAGTACGGAACCCCCGAGATGCGGGAGATTGCTAGCCGAGTAAAGTACCTTTTAGTCGCTGGAGACATCGTAGACGGCGTCGGAATCTACCCCGGTCAACAATATGAATTGACCATACGCGATGTGCACAAGCAATATGACTTTGCCGCGAAATACCTTGAAAAAATTCCGGATTACATTGAAATCTTTCTCTCTCCGGGGAACCATGATGCTGCACGCAAATCCTTGCCGCAACCAGCTATACCTGAAGGTTACCTAACGGCAATTAAAGGAAAAAAAAATATCCACTCGGTCGGCAGCCCATGCCTCCTAAGCCTCCACGGTGTTGAAGTTCTCATGTATCATGGCCGAAGTTTAGACGACATAATAGCGGTTATCCCTGGAATGGACCATGAACACCCCGAGAAAGCAATGCGGCTACTTATCCAGAGTCGTCATTTAGCGCCTGTCTACGGTGGAAAAACCATGCTCTCACCAGAAAACCGAGATTACCTCGTCATTGATAGAGTACCAGACATTTTTCATGCCGGGCACATACACGTTTTAGGTTACTGCAACTACCGTGGAGTGCTAGTTGTTAATTCAGGTGGTTGGCAAGACCAGACTGACTACATGGAGAAGCTAGGGTTGGTTCCTACACCCGGAAAAGTGCCTGTAGTGAACCTGCAAACAATGCATACCACTATTTTGTCATTTAACTGATTTAGGCGCTACTAACAAAATTTTTGCGGGTTACTTGGGGTGAATACTCAAATAAACGGCTAAAGCGGTTATCGCCGCCAAAAACATCCCTAATCAAGCTACGGGAAATCTCCAGCCTAATTTTTTTGGTTCTTCCGTATCGTCCCATGCTTACAACTTTTGCGTTCACAAGACCCATCGAATCAAGCTCATTAACCAAAGTGCCCAAACGGCGCTGTGTAAGAAGTCCAGCGCCTATTTCACCGCACAATTCATTGTAAATGTCGTATATTTCCCCGGTTGTAGCACTCGGCTTGTTGAGGTGGTAAACACTCAACAGCACCAACTTAGAATGCAACGTCAAATTGTTGAGAGCTTCTACCACTCGGTTATGTTCAATGTGCTTCTCCGCTTGGCGTACATGCTCTTCAGTTATCATTTTTGCACCTAAACGTTCGGCAACTTCTCCAGCAACACGTAACAGATCCAAAGCTCGTCTTGCATCCCCATGTTCTGCTGCAGCTAAAGCAGAGCAAACGCTTAATGCTGAATCAGATAACACTCCATCTTGGAAAGACAATTTTGAGCGTTCGAGCAAAATATTCCGGAGCTCACCTGCATCATATGGTCTGAAGACAAGTTCTTCTTCACTTAGCGAGCTGAAGACTCTCGGGTCCAAGAATTCTTTTAGGCGCAAATCGTTAGATATCCCGATTAGGGCAACCTTGCTTTTGCTTAACGTTTCGTTTATCCTTGTTAACTCATACATGAATGCGTCGCCATGCTCCTTAATCAACGCATCAACCTCATCCAAAACGATTATGAATATTATTCTAGATTGATCTAATCCTGCGCGGAATCTATCAAAAACTTCGCCTGAAGATAGCCCAGTGAAGGGAATAGATAAACCCACACTTTGGCTTAAGCTTGCAAAAACTCTGTATTCCGAACCCGTCATGCGGCAGTTTATGTAACAGAATTTTACTTGTGCACCATACTCTTTAGCCTTGGATTCCAGATGACTTAAAACATATTTTGTTACAGCCGTTTTTCCTGTGCCAGTCTTTCCGTAAATGAAAATGTTAGAACATCTTGAATCTCTCAATACTGGAGCCACTGTTGCACCTAACAGTCTGATTTGGTCTTCGCGGTGTGGAAGTTTTTCAGGAAGATAATCATGTCTTAAGACCTCACGGTCTTTGAACAATTTAACGCCGTTAACGAAGTTTTCGAATACATCATCTAGTACGCTTGAATTACCCATTAGCCATCCCCCTCATTCTTCAGAGGCAACACCGTTATTTCGTGTGGAACAGATAAAGGATACACTACAAAAAACTGGTTCTATAGCACAACAATCCTAAAAATCAATGAAAACAAGCGTCAACAACCAAACAAAGCAAGAAAAGACACACCCCAACGCTTCTACTGGAAAAATAAAGTCCCTAAAAGAAAAACACTAATTATATTATATATAGATATATACTCTGGTAGGTAAAAAGATCTTAAGTATATTAACAATTATCATCCAAGAAATTAGACAAATATTCTGCAAATATTTTTTCAAGCTTTCCTAACTTCTTTTTACCCTAAAAACTTCGAGAGGAAACGTAGGGGTGGCTCTAAAACCAATATATCCATGGTAAACACCTGATCAGAAGCGGCGAATTCTTTGAATCTGCAACACACTCACTATAATTAACTCCAAGCAATCTTTAACTCTTTTCAGAATAATATTTTGTATCATTTTACGTTCACAATATTGTGAATCCATGTGAATTATCAATAATTCTGTCGGTTTACTAAGTCCATTTTCAGATAAATCACCCTATTTCTGTCTTTCACAAGTGAATAAGCCACCCCTTCACTTCTACTGGAAAACTGGAACCAAGGCTTAACAATGATCTTCCAACCTATTCATTTATCTGTGAAGCTGGTAACAGCAAAAAAGCTTCAAAAACAATTGATTTGACAAATACAAGCATCAAACTACCTTTTCATATGCCTCTGATTCACCGTAACAGCTTTAAGGTGTGAAGTATAAAGTTGTGAACAACCTTAAGGTGTATCTGGGATGCCGGCTCGTAAAATGCGCGTTGAGCTGTTCGATAGCGATGGTAATCGATATACCATTGCTTTTGAGGGTCAAGTTACCCGCGATAAAGCTCTGCGCTTGTTGGATCTTGTCGAATTGTTAGGCGGTGCACCAGGTGAGAATCCAACGGCTAATTCGAATTTGGCTTTGCCAAACAAGGTTATTTCACGTTTTGAGAAGGTGCAACTTATTGTCCAAAAAAATTTTCCTTTGATTTGGTTCTCTTCTAAGGATATTCAATCTGTTTACGAGCAGGAGCTCAAAGAACCGGTTGGTCTGAGTACGATTTCTACCTACTTGTCAAGGATGGCTGTCAAGGGCATTTTGCTAAGGACAGGCGGACAAAACAACCTCAAGTATAAGACTGCACCAAACATTTCTCAAGCAGTCATAAAGCCAAGAATGAAATAGGCAGGTTCACAGTTGTTAAACAAGTGAACCATTTTAGTTAAGTCCCGCGGAAGGGTTCTCGGTTTTCTGAAGCAGTGCTTCCACTTCTTTTCTTAAACTGTATTTAAAAGGAATCTTTCCTGCTTCCCTCTCAAGGTAGCCTTCTTCATAGAGTTTCTTCATCAACCGGGCGGTGTGTTCTCTGCTAAGACCTACTCTTTTCTGGATTTCAGGCGCTGTCTTCGATCCCTCTTTGGATAACATTTCCAGAACACTGATTTCAGTTTCTGTTAAGGCGGCTAACGCTTTGTCACGTCGTACTGGGATAGGAGGCAGTGTGATTTCGCTTTCTACTTCATGCCGCGATGCAGAAGAAAACTTCTGGATTTGTTCTTCAACTCCTGTAATTTTATTTCTTAAAGTTTCCTGAGTAGCCTCTAGGTCCTTAAGTTTGGTCTCTAAGCCTGATAGTTCAGAGAGGATTGTTGTGTTGGTTTGTGTTTTTTCTGTGAGGCTCTGGGAGATTGTTTGTATCATCACTTGGTAAGATTGGGCTAGACCACTAAGTTGGGTTTCGATAGGTGTAATTTTCTTCTCTATACTGTCTGTTTTTCTAAAGCTCGCATCCACTCTAGAATAAGTTCCTTCAACCTTAGATGACATCGATTCAAACCTGTCAGATTCACGTTTTAACTCACGATCAAAGCTTAACACTATATCTTCGACAAAATCTCGTGCTTTCGTATACTCTTTATGTGCCATGCGGACTTGCTTGTAAAATTCAAAAGCAGCTACCACTGTTATAACCAACAAAGTGATAAAGATTATAGATGTGAAGTCTGCCGCGATGTTCTCCTCTTGTGATTTAACCGTGACTTGTCCGTGATTTAAACAGTTGCATCACACATCACAGTATTTCCAATGAATTATTAAGCCTTATGGTTATATTATCATGTACTTTGCATGACATCACACATCACAATTCTTTTAACGAGATTTTTGTAATGTTTTCCATGATAGAAAAAGGTCATAAATTGGGGTTTTTTTGCCAATTACCCCTTGATTCTTAGTTATGTAAGTGGTATTAAGTAACTTCCTGAAAAAGCGAATAGAAGGCGATTAAATCTGTGATTTGTGACGTCACAGAAGCTCTTCCGATGGATTGGAAAGCCGTTTTAAGCTCGTTTCGAGCTCTTTTCTGATGATTTCTATGACTTTTAGGTGATCTTTTAGTTCCTCTTCTTTACTGGGTATGTCTTTGTGAGCCTCGACATATTCGTGCAGTTTATTTGCTATTTCGAGGTAAGGGTCGAGAGTTGTGCTTTCAAAAACACCCAAATACCCTAGAAGCAGTACTGTATAGATAGATTTAATGACGTTTTCATTGGACTGTTTTAAAGTCCTATTAAATGATCCGCGACTTATTTTAGCCCTTGTTAACCTTAATGCGGCTTTTTCATCATAATTTAGCTGTTTGCCTGATATACTCTCGGCTAAAATATTAATGAGCAATGTTTCAAGTTGCGTTTTTGTTAAATGACTGTTTTTGGCCAGAATTTGCACAATGGGGTCACCTAACGCCCCATTTAACCATGCTGTCACGCCGTCTTTTAGCTTCAAATTAATGTTATCCTCCATGCTCCCAATGGATACAGATCTGTATACTAATCCCGCTTTTTATCCTTTAGATGGGCTTTAAACCCTCAAAACCACTAAATAAAACAGTCAGAACAACCCTAAAATGCTAAAATAACGTTAATTATTTGACCTTTAGTAAATTTTCAGTTGATTTAAGCCAATTAACATAATAAAGGCTAAAATATCGGTGGTTTTTTCATCGAATATGATTGAACTTTACACAAAAAATGCACTTTTGTGAACGCCTCAAACCTGACGCGCCTCCCTTTTTGACATTACCGACAAAATAATACACAGTTTTCACTGCCTAATCTAGAGTGAAATATGCTTTTTAATCAACATCTCACATGGGAGACCACCAAAAAAGCCCGTGATGTCACCAAAAAGACCGTGATTTAACCCCAAATCACTTGATATCACAGCCCTGTGATATTCCTGTGATGCCAAACTCCAAGGCGCCGATTATATTTGTGAGGTGCTAAATTTGCTCTGAAAGCTGCTTCAACTGATCATAAATCTCCGGTCTTAGGTCGCGGAGAGTGGGAATGAAGGTTTCAGCCGCCCTCAAATCGCCAAAATTGACTTCGCAGACCACAAAATCCTCTTCATCATACTTTGCTTTGGCCAAGACATCACCTGTTGGACCTAGAAGACGACTTCCACCCCAAAACTGTAGCCCATCCTCAACACCTACAAGGTTAACGTATGCGAGATACGCTGTATTTTCCAAGGCTCTGGCGGCTGTTAGGATTTCAAAGTAGCATCTACGCACCGCCGGTGACGCGGAAATGCATATTATAAGTTGTGCACCCTTCAATCTGGTTAATCTAAACACTTCTGGAAAGAAAACATCATAGCAAATTGTTAATCCAATATTGCCGATTTCCGTTTGAAAAGCAGCTGGCTCATATCCAGGCCGGAAGTAGCGTTTCTCCTCAAACACGCTGTGAGTTGGCAAGTACATTTTTCGGTATTTTCCAATTAAACCCAGCGGTCCAATAAAGACTGCTGTGTTATAGATGGTTGCCTGGGTTTTTTCGCTTAATTCAGGCATCCCAAAAATGATGTACATACCTGTTTTCTTGGATAGCGCCGTTATCTTCTCAGTTATTGGTCCAGGAATTGTTTCTGCCAACTCGTATACTTGATCTAAAATTACATAACCAGTTAGACACATCTCAGGAAAAATGGCTATATCCGCACCCCGCTGCTTTGCTTCTAAAGTAAACTTCTCGATTTTCTTTAAGTTCTCGCTTTTATTTTCTCTTTTGCTGCTTATTTGGCAGAGGGCAAGTTTGATTTTATCCTTCATTTTTCCACTTTCAATATGTGTGTCTTGGGAGCCTAAAATCGTTTCCCACGGTCCTAAATCCAACTTTGGATGCAATTGGCATTCTTCTTTTATGCTCGTTTGCCAACCAACGAGCTTTTACCCTTTCGACTAACCCCTGTTCAAGTTCCAATTGATTTGCGATTTCTTGGGTTGTTAAGAAGCGTTCAAGCCCATAGAGAATAATATCTAAAGTTTCATATTTAATTCCCAGTTCTGATTCAGCCAACTGATTTGGCCATAGTGCAGGCGTTGAAGGCTTCAACGCAATCTCTTTGGGGATGCCAATGTTAATTGCGAGTTTACGTACTTGTGACTTGTATAAATCGATTATTGGCGCAATGTCTGCTGCTGCATCTCCCCATTTGGTAAAGTAGCCCATCATCGTCTCGGACTTGTCGGAGCTGCCGCAAACGATTCTGCTTTGATTGTTAGCGTAGTAATAGAGATAAATCATACGTGTTCTTGCTTTTATGTTACCTTTACAGAGCTTGTCTTTTTGGTCAAAAACAGGAATACTTTTATAAAAACAGTTCAGAACTTCGGACATATCACAGACTTGCGTTTGCAGGTGAAATAGTTCCGAAACCACTTTGGCGTCATAAATATCCTTTTTGCTGAAATTTTCGTTTTCAGGAAGCATTAAACCAGTGACGTTTTTGCCTCCGACAGCAAGGCTTGACAGCGCCAGCAATAGTTGCACTGTCGACTCCTCCCGAAAGACCGAGAACTATGCCTTTGGCTCCTGCGTTTTGGACATATTCTTTTATGAATCTGCAGATTCTTTCTTGAGTCTCCGAAAAATCTATCTCTAACAGGGACGGCGTCAATTTCAATTGCTATGGTAGCCTCAATATTGATGGTTAGTAGGCAAGTATTTAAGGACAAGCATAAATATTATGAACATTACCAGACGAATGTAGAAGGTTTATTGTATGGGGCGAAGAAGGAAAAAAGTTGTTCATATACCGAAAAAAAGATTGCCAAAGTTCTTCTCTTGCCCTAGATGCGGAAAAGAAACCGTGCGAGTGGAAATAATCAGAGAAGACGGTGGTCATGCGACTGCACAATGCAGTAGTTGCGGCCTTAAAGAAGAATTCCCAGTTAAGTCAGCACAAGGCGAAGTTGACGTTTATTGCATGTTAACCGATAGCGTTTACGGCACCCAAAAAAGAACGCCTGTAATAAAGAAAGAGTAACCTGAAGGATACTTTAAATGCTTGGGCCTATCGAACGGTACTTGCTTGAAAAAATAAAGACCGATCGCTCAATCCATATAACGCTCATAGACCCTGAAAAAGTAACGGCCTCTGCGGCCTCGCAGATTGCGCAAAGCTCCAAAAACAGCGGAACAGCCGCCATCATGATTGGGGGCTCGACCTTTGTTTCTGAAAATCACCTCGACGACGTTGTGAAAGCAATTAAATCGAAAGTAAACATTCCAACAATCCTTTTTCCAAACAACGTTACGGGGATAAGTAGTCATGCGGACGCGATATGGTTCATGTCGCTTCTAAACTCAGTAGACCCTTATTTTCTTATAGGTGCCCAAATCTTGGGAGCGCCCCTTGTTAAGAAATATGGTATAGAACCGATTTCGATGGGATACATCATTGTCGGCGACGGAGGAACCGCTGGCATCGTTGGAAAAGCAATATCTGTTCCCTACAACAAGCCTGAACTCGCAGCGGCTCACGCTCTTGCAGGTCAATATCTTGGTATGCGTTTTATTTACCTTGAAGGCGGATCTGGAGCGGCAAACCCTGTGCCTCCTGAAATGATTCGCGCCGTTAAGCACTTGATTGATATTCCCTTGATAGTTGGGGGCGGCATAAGAAGCAAAGAGCAGGCGTTCACCGCGGCTTCAGCTGGCGCCGACATAATCGTTACGGGAAACATCACCGAGTCAAACGATGCAAACAAGAGAATCTCCGAAATCATCGCAGCAATAAAAATGCGATAAATCTTGAAACTATTTTCTTTTTTTATTTTCTTCCTTATTTTAGAAAGCCAAAATAACCCATCCCTCTATATCTTGCGGGAGAGCTTTAAACTTGAATATCAGCAAGGGCTATCAAAACTACGTCGAAGCATTGGAAAACCAGCTAAAACAGCTCTACGCTATAAGCGACAGCGCCCGAACAAAAGGGCTTGACCCCGCCCTAAAAACAGAATGCATAAGAGCTCAAGACATTGCCGATTTGGTGGAAGGCTTAGTTGGACCAAAAGGCGTTGCCCTTAGCATTCGTGAGCTTAGCAGCAGGATGCCCCGTGAAGAAATAGCATTCAAAGTAGCTCAGGAGATTGCCCAAGGAAAATTCGCCCTAATGGACCGGGAGCAGTTAGCTGAGCAGGCAATTCGAACGGCGTTGGCAATCTTTACAGAGGGCTTAACTGCGGCGCCGATTCAAGGTATTGCGCAAGTTAAAATTAAAACAAACGCTGACAAGTCTCGTTACCTTGCAATCTATTTTGCTGGACCTATTCGTTCGGCAGGCGGCACAGACCAAGCATTGACTTTGGTGGTGGGCGATTATGTACGTCGTGAACTCAACCTAGACAGGTATAAGCCCACCGAAGAAGAAGTCTCCCGTTTTATAGAAGAACTGCGACTCTATGAACGTTCTGTTGGGCGTTTTCAGTACCATATTCCAGATGAAGAGCTTCGAAAAGCACTGAACCTGATTCCTGTTGAGTGTACCGGTACAGAATCCGACCCTGTTGAGGTGTCATCATACCGGAACTTGCAAAGAGTTGAAACAAACCGAGTCCGAGGTGGCGCACTCCGGGTTGTAAACGACGGCATAGTAGGACGCGCCCAAAAGGTCTATGTCATCATTGACAAGTTAGGTTTCCAAGGCTGGGACTGGCTGAAAGAGTTCAAGAAGAAATCGGAGAAAAAATCCGGTGGCTTTATGGATGATGTCATCGCGGGGCGTCCGATTTTCGCTTTTCCCTCGACCCGTGGGGGTTTTCGCTTAAGGTATGGTAGGTCACGAAATACTGGGCTATCGGCTGTAGGGATTCATCCTGCTACGATGGCAGTGGTTGAACGGTTTCTTGCAGCTGGCACACAGATGCGTCTGGAATTGCCAGGTAAAGGCGGTGTCACAATGCCTGTCGATAGCATCGAGCAGCCCGTGGTTTTGCTCAAGGATAACTCAGTGGTTCGTGTATCGCTTGAAAATTTCGGCGACGTTAAAGGTAAGATTCAAAAAATCCTTTTTCTTGGAGATATGCTCATTGACTTTGGCGATTTTCTCTATTGCAACAAGGCACTTCCACCCTCAGGGTACGTGGAGGAATGGTGGAGCAAAGATCTTCAGAACGCAATATTCGCTAAATATGGCACTGACTATAGAAAAACTGCAGACGCTTGCAAGCTTTCAGTGGAAACGCTAGAAAGTTTCATAGATGACCCGTTTCTAAAAAAACCCACCGTTAAAGAGGCAATAGTGCTTAGCCAAATCTTGGGTGTTCCACTATCCCCTAATTGTACGTTCTTCTGGACAGGTTTATCTGCTGTTCAAGAAGTCGAATCATTGCGAAATTGGTTGGCTTCCTGCGACGTAACCGTAGAAGATGGGGTAATCTCAAAAATCACGGGACCTGGCAAAGCTGATGTCATCAAATCGCTTCAAAAAATCTTTGCACCCCACAGAATCGTTGACGGCAAAGTCGTGTTGACTGGTGAAGATTCAGCTGCCTTCGGGTTCACTCTTGGTTACGGCACTCCAAGGTTAACTCAACCTCTGCAAACCACTTCAGTACTAGAGTTGCTGAGCCTGTTATCTGATGTGCAAGTCAAAGATAAAGCGCCTACCTATGTAGGTGGACGCATGGGCAGACCCGAAAAAGCAAAACACCGCGAAATGAAGCCGAACGTCCATGTGCTTTTTCCAGTTGGTTTGAAGGGTGGCTCCCATCGTGACCTGATGGAAGCAGCGCGGCAGGGTCCAGTGTTTGTCGAGTTAGTTAAACGCAAATGTCCCAACTGTAAAACCTACACGCTCAAAGTTAAATGTGACGACTGTGGCTGCGAAACCATCCACGAAAAAAGCTGCCCACGATGCGGCAGAACAGTGAAAGACAGCGGATGCTCAACCTGTAAAACAGAAGGGGCCCTCTATCAGCGGCAACCTATAAACTTCAAAGAACAAATAGACAAAGCTTCAAGCAACCTTGGCTACCAGGTGCCCAAAATGCTTCGCGGAGTTAAAGGCTTAACCAACGCAGATAAGACTCCTGAACTCATCGAGAAGGGGATCTTACGGGCAAAACACGGATTATCTGTCTATAAGGATGGTACCATACGCTTCGACGCCACAAACGCTCCTTTAACACATATAATACCAGCCGAAATCTGTGTATCGATCGAAAAGATGCATCAGATGGGATACCTCGCGGATACGCATGGATTGCCCTTGACTGATCCTAACCAAGTCTGTGAACTAAAAATTCAAGACGTCGTTATTCCGTGGAGTGCAGGAGAATACTTTGTTCAAATTGCCACATTCATCGATGACCTCTTAACTCGTGTATACAAGCAACCTGCCTTCTATAAAGTTAAGAAGGCTGAAGATTTGGTTGGTCACTTGCTTTTTGGGTTGGCGCCCCACACGTGTGCTTGCATTTTGGGCAGGATGGTTGGTTTTACAGACCGTAATGTGATTTATGCTCATCCTGTTTGGCATTCGGCTAAACGTCGTGATTGTGACGGAGACGAAGATGCCATAATGCTTGCGCTCGATACGCTGATAAACTTTTCACGTATCTATTTGCCTGCGCAAATCGGCGGAATTATGGATGCGCCGATCTTGCTTATTCCCTTTGTGAACACTAAAGAAGTGCAAAGGCAAGCGCATGACTTTGACGTCAGTGCCACCTACCCCGTAGAGTTTTACAAGAAAACTTTAGAGAAGTTTGATGCAAGACCCGCCAGCGCCTTAATGGATGTTATCAGCCACCGATTGGGGACAGAAGCACAGTATGAAGGCTTTCAATACACAACTCCTTGCACCAACATCAACCTGGGCAACGCCAACAGCGCGTATAAGGAAATCAAATCGATGATAGACAAGCTTCATATGCAACTTGAACTAGGAGAGAGAATCGACGCTGTTGATGCAAGAAAAGTAGCCCTTAAAGTCCTGAACACGCACTTTATGCGTG
Source organism: Candidatus Bathyarchaeota archaeon (assembly GCA_963739495.1). Lineage (GTDB taxonomy): Archaea > Thermoproteota > Bathyarchaeia > Bathyarchaeales > Bathycorpusculaceae > Bathycorpusculum. The sequence continues at coordinate 41,319 of CAVUAM010000022.1, forward strand.
ACATCGCCGGAAATTTGCGTGCCTTCTCAACTCAGGGGTTCCGATGCAAATCCTGCAACAAGAAGTTCCGTCGCCTTCCCCTTAAAGGGAAATGTCCCTTTTGCGCAGGCAAATTAACGCTAACGGTTTATCGAGGTGGAATAGAGAAGTATCTGGAGGCTGCTCAACAACTGGTGGATAAATATGGTTTGCCCAAGTACTACACGCAACGCATGATTTTAATCAAGGAAGAGATTACTATGATGTTTGATAACAAGAAACCTAAACAAGCTACACTTTTCGACTTCAAGTAGCCAAAGCTTTTCAAGTTAAACTGCCCATTTACTGCTCGGTGGATGACAACATCAAAGAAAAAATGCATCCTAATGCTTACTTAACGCAAATCAGAAATGTGCATAACGGCATTGTGGCTAGAACCAAAATCTTGGTTTTGCTTGAAAGTCAAGGCTTTGCGGCTTGTAAGATTGCAGAAGAATCAGGCTTGACTTATGGTGTTGTAATTTACCATCTTAGATTACTGAAAAACGAGGGGACTGTCGAGCGGAAGGGCAACAGGAGATATGTTTGGTTAGTGACGGGGTTTGGACAGAAACGGCTCGGTTAGAAAGTGCATGTGCATGGTAAGCTTTGGCATTTTGGGCATTTAAAGTTGTATTTGTCCAGGGCGGCTTTTTCAAGATCTATGCCCATTATGTTGGCAAGCGATGCAAGCCAAGCAATGACGTCAGCAAACTCTTTTTCGGTAGCTTCTCTGTCGATTCCTTTGAGCTCTTGGCCTAACTCGGCGACTTCATCTACAAGCCAGTCGAAAGTTCCATTTATTCCACGTTTGGAATCACGTTGGAAATAGAGACGCTTCATCATTTCTTGGAATTCACGGATTTGCAGGTTGCTCACCTTCAGGGTTAATTTTTAATATGACTTTGAAATATAAGATTGATTATTCATGGATTTCTATGTTTTCGTTGATGATTTCGTATACAAGAAAAATTATGAGACTCAAAATGCAAATGTTATTGGAAATCACCAATAGGACTCTCCCCCATTAGGGTCCATTGTTCTCTCTGTTGTATCCGTATGGCTCTTCTAGTAGGCTCAAAAATGTTCTTGAATAAAAAAACCTCTAAAGCCAGATTGCTGAGGTTTTGCGCAAGATTAATTAGTTTAGGCGAATACTACGCATGTATCTTAGTAACTAGGTAGCGATATTTAATGGGCATGAGAAAAAAGAAGAAAGATACCGGTCCAATGCCTGCTGCAAGTGCGGGTTTGTTAAGGTTCTTTGAGGAAGAAACCGAAGGCGTAAAAATCAGGCCAGAGTTGCTTGTGGTTTTCGCTGTTTCACTGATAATTATATCAGTATTGGCAAAAGTTTTCTTCCCTTAAACGCCTTTATCTTCTAGTTGGTGTAGGGTGTAAAACTTCTATTCTTTGAACAGAGTTTAGATGCAAGAATAATTCACTTCTTTCTTCCCGACTAGCAACCTGCGGAATAGGCTGGGCGATGGTTGACCTTAAGACGATTGCTTCAGCGTCAGAGAGCCAGATTCCTGACGGCTCATGCGTTACCGCCATTAGGGTACCCTCAAAACCGTAAGCGGGGTCTAGAATTACCCTGATTTTTTTGCCCACGTTACGCTCCAGCATATGGAATATTGAAAGGGGCAAGTCTTGATCTGGCATAGAGTTCGCAAATTAATATGATAATCCTTCTAGAGATAAAACAGTTCCCTTGCCAAAACATGGTTGTTTCCGGCTATAACTACTTAAAAATAGCTTCTTGAAACCTACACTTAGCACTCTTTGTGCTAAAACGCTGTTTTGACACTTTTTTATTAACCATATTAATGTATTTCCTGTCCTGAACAAGCAGAATACCTAAGCCAAATTCTTAATAGGGCTAACTGGTTTCATAAATGAGAGAAATATGGAACCTGACAGCTCTCTCAATCATTCACTGGATAATGCAAGCAAACACTACTCCTCGATGTTTTCCCTTCCATCATACAAAAAAGCCCTCTTAGCAGTCGCCGGTATATGTTTAATCGCAATTAACCTTTCCACCCTCTTGCTATTTCCCTCATTAAACAATTTAATTCTAGGCCTTTCCCTTTTCGCTATATCCTACATAACCAGCACAATCGTAAGCAAATCTCTACTCAAGAAAGACCCTATATTTTCAATGAGAAGAACCTTAGTATTATCTTCAGTCTGTTGGGGTATGTGGCTTGTTTTCATTTTTTTAGGCGTCGGCTTAAGTTTTTGGTTTGGTTGGTTACTCTGGGTAAAACTTAGTCTCTTAGGCTTCGCCGCGGTGGTTACGCTTAGGGGTTTGGTTTTTAACGCCACCTCCACAGCAGCCAGATGGAGAAAGCTCCTATCAATTCTACTTGAACCTGTACTGAGCATTGTGGTCTTTTTTGTTTTTTGGGCAATTATTTCTAAAACAATTATCTTGCAGGTTCTGCCCTTCATAGTACTGTCCCCAATTATCGGTTTCATCGCTGTGTATCTTCTGCTTTCATCTATCGATCGTTTAGGCAAAAAAACATATTCGCTATCAGCACTACCACTATTTAGGGCATTTTTGCTTAACTGGGTCACCGATCAAAACGAACCCCTCGAAAAACATCTTGAAACGATGGGTGGAGACGCAGATATAGAGGTTACCCTGCTAAAATTTGATGCTTCCAAACCAAAGGCAGCCATTATCGTCCCCCAAGTGCATCCGGGTCCTTTCAAAAACATAGGCAGCAGCCTCTTGCCTTCGCTTCTCAAACGGGAAGTCGAAAAAGAGTTTGGCGGCAATGCTTGTGTTCCATTGGGTATTCTTGGGCATGAACTTGACTTAGCTTCACAAGTGCAAAATTACAAAATAGCTGCGCATGTAATCGCCAATGCTAAGTTTAAAGCGCAAGTCGCTTTAGCTTCTCCTCTTGTCCGTGCCAATCAAGGCGCCGCTACTGCTTCCTGCCAAATCTTCGGTGACACTGCATTCTTATCTTTTACGCTCGCTCCTAAAACTACTGAAGATTTGCCTCAAGAGCTAGGGCGTATGGTCATTGAGGAAGCAAAAAAACTGGGGCTCACCAATGCATTGGTTGTAAATTGCCATAACTGCTTAACTAACATAGTCGATACAGCCGAACATCTGGGTGAGTTGCAGCGGGCGGCTTCTAAGTGCCTGCAAAAAGCTGTTGAAATGCCAACAAAAACCTTCAGCGTTGGCTCCGCAACAGTTTTTCCTGCAGAATTCAATCTTAAAGCAGGTTTGGGCACAGGAGGAATAACATCGATAGTTGTCCAAGTAGAAAACCAGAAAACCGCTTACGTAGTTATGGATGGCAATAACATGGTTCCAGGTCTACGAGAAAAAATCCTTGATGCTCTATCAGCATTAGGGTTTGATGCCAGCGAAGTTTTCACAACAGATACCCATGCAGTTACCGCTTCGATTACTGGAAGGCGAGGTTACCATCCTATCGGCGAAGTTATGGACCCCGCCTTGCTTATTCAATATATCAACGAAGTATCAAAGAATGCCGAAGAAAATCTTGAAAATTGCACTGCTGGTTGCCGAACTTTTATTGTGCCGCAAGTTAGAGTAATCGGTGAAGAAAACTTAAAATCCGTGACGACCTTGATTGACAAAGCGATTTCGAAGGCAAAACAAGTTGTATTTCCTATCTTTGGAGTAGAAGGCTTACTGTTAATCTTGCTTTTGCTGCTTTTCTAATTGGCTTATTTTGATTTTTGCCCTTTAGTTTGCCTCTTCGGTTTTCTCTTTAGCTCTGTACCGCAGACCTGACATTCATTGAATTTGCTATTGGCCACGTATTCTTTGTAGCATGCTGGACAGTACCTTATCCATTCTAAAAGTCGTTTTATACCCAATGTAGCTAAGGGCAAAAAATCTATACCCATTTTTGTGGCGACGTTTTGAATTGAATAATCGTCGGTAACTAACTGAGGAGTATAGCCTTCAGCTTTCATTTCAAATGCTAAAGCTAAAAGCTGTTTATCTGTTTCCGACAGGTTAGAAGAGTCTCCCACCTTGTTCCCAAAGACTTCAGCTTTGACTTGGGCCTCTTGCGTTGGAGCTTTAACCTTGAGTTTGCCGCTTTCAATCGCCATTTCAAGACGCATTTTAACCATAGAGTTTCTTCGGATTTCTTCTTCAACCTTAGGAACAGTAACCTGTTCATCACCCAGAGAAAAAGGGTCAAAACCAGCAACAAAAGCAGAAGAATCTAATACAATAACTCTTCTACCTGGTCTGCTTTGGGAGCTGTTCATTAGGTTCCCTTAAAGAGTAACCTATTACGCAACCTATCGTAAAAGTCAGTTTCAAGGTCAAAGTCCGTCTCAAAACGGATAAATGAGGTTATATTGTTGGATTTGGTGACTTTTATAGTCTCGTCAGCGCTTGTGAGTCTTCGGTAATTGCCGTCAATCAAAACAAGTATCTCTTTGGGGCGTTCAACCTTAAAAGAAAGAATGGAGTCAGCGGGAAACACAAGCGAGCGGAACACTGTCAGAGAACAAATAGGTGTCAGAACAAACCCGTCAACTTCTTGGTCTAAAACTGGTCCTCCTGCAGAAAGCGAATATCCCGTCGAGCCTGTTTGGGTAGCAACAATTAATCCGTCGGCCTGACTCTTCAGGATGGGTTTTTGGTTTTTGAATACTTGTGTATATAGAATCTTTGAAGGTTCACAGGCGGAAACTACAACGTCGTTTAAGGCGTCAGGCAATTTTTCTTTATTTACTGTAATTGCTAGTTTTGCGCATTTTTCTATTTTGTAATCGCCCTTTAGGATTCTGTCGACGGCTTTGCAAGCGTCTTTTGGTTCGACTTCTGTTAGAAATCCTCTGACACCCATATTGATTGTCAGAATTGGAGGTTCAGGCTTAGGAACAGTGATACATGTTCGCAGTATGGTTCCGTCGCCGCCGATTGCTATCACAAAATCGGTTTTCATTTTCGCGAGTGGAACAAATTCTTCTTTTGAACTAATTTTGTCAGCGAGGCTATCTTCCACGTAAACTTTTAAACCTCTCTCTTTCAGATACTCCGATAGCTCTTCGGTTAGCTTAAGCGCCGACTTTTTATCGTAGCGGGCAACTAAACCCACACTTTTGAACACTTTTTCCACCGCTCATTTACTAGCGTAAACCTTAATCTATATATGGGTGTTGTTCTGAATTGCATTAAATAGAATTAACCTGTGGTGAGCGTATGAGCAGACCAGTAGATGTTGGAGAACTACGCGTAGGCGGCTACATGATGATTGAAGGCGAACCATGCCGCATAGTAGACATAGCTAAATCTAAACCTGGAAAACATGGATCAGCGAAAGCAAGAATCGTCGCAATAGGCGTATTCGACGGCCAAAAAAGACAGTTCGTAAAACCAGTCGATCTTGGCGCAGAAGTCCCAATAATCGACAAAAGAGCTGGTCAAGTTTTCGCTATTAATCCAACAGGCGTGCAAATAATGGACCTAGAAACCTATGAATACTTAGATGCACCATTCCCAGATGAGCCAGAACTCAAAGCCAAGCTTATAGCTGGTGCAGAAATTGAGTACTGGGCAATACTTGGAAAAGTAAAAATCGTCCGTGTAAAATAGAAATTTTTCTCACAGGTTTTATTTTTTTAATTTCATTAATGTTTATGTTCTAGCTTGAAGCTTTTCTGCATGAAGCCAATGATGCATGAAGAGCCGTCTGAATTGTGAAGAATAATCAATATGGGGAAACTGAGGCTTCACCTGCGTAGATATGCTACCAGCTAGCGGCCTTTCATTGGAAAACATCCCAAATTTTAGGGCTATTACCTGCTTATTTTGTGTAATCTTTATTTAAAAGAATAAGAGAATGTTTAGGCTGGAGACTCTGGATGGCACTAGACAAACTAGGTTCTTCGTTGACATCAGCCATAAAGAAGCTTTTCAAAGCTGGTGTAGTGGACGAAGCTGCAGTGAAGGAACTTGTCCGTGATATCCAACGTGCCCTGCTTCAGGCAGACGTAAACGTCCAACTTGTACTAGAGATCTCTAAACGTATTGAGGAACGCGCTCTAAACGAAAAAATGCCTCCGGGAATCTCACGGAGAGAACACGTAATAAAAGTGGTTTATGAAGAATTAACGCGTTTTGTAGGCGACAAGCCTGTTCCACTCAAGGTTGAACCAGGCAAAAAGAAAATCGTCATGTTGGTAGGTATTCAAGGTTCAGGAAAAACTACTCATGCTGCTAAACTCGCCAGGTACTTCCAGAAAAGAGGTCTAAAAGTGGGATTAATCTGCGCCGATACTTATCGCCCGGGCGCCTACAACCAACTTCAACAGCTGTCAACCAGAACAAACACTCCTTTCTTTGGGGATCTAAAAGCGAAAGATCCCGTGAAAGTTGTCAGGGAAGGTCTAAAACAGTTTAGTGACAAAGATTTGATAATAGTTGACACTGCGGGTCGGCACAAAGAAGAGAAAGACCTAATTAAAGAAATGAAGGACCTGGAGAAGAACATTCATCCAGACGAAGTCATCATGGTAATCGATGGCACCATAGGACAACAGGCTCTTGCACAAGCCAAAACCTTCCATGAAGCAACCCCCATCGGCGCAATTATCGTAACCAAACTCGACGGGTCCTCACGCGGAGGAGGCGCACTTTCGGCGGTTGCGGCAACAGGTGCACCAATCAAATTCATCGGTACAGGTGAAAAAATAGAGGACCTTGAGGCGTTCATTCCCTCAAGATTCGTCGGGCGCCTTCTGGGAATGGGTGACTTAGAAACGCTTCTGGAAAAAGTTAAAGACGCCGAAATCAATGTTCCCCAAAAAAAAGCCAAGGACATCATGAGCGGCAACTTTACTTTAACGGATATGTATGAGCAGTTCCAGGCTGTCAAAAAAATGGGTCCCTTTGGTAAGGTACTTAAGATGATCCCGGGAATGTCCGCTGATGTACCTGAAGAAATGCTGAATACAGCTGAGGGGCGACTTGACAAGTGGGGTATCATAATCCAATCAATGACTCCTTCGGAAAAGGAAAATCCTAAGCTTTTGAATTCTTCACGGGCAAAACGAATTGCGCGCGGATCAGGAACCACAGAAAAAGAAGTAAAGGAACTTCTTAAACAATACGTTATGATGCGTAAGATGCTCAAAATGTTTAAGCATAAAAAGAAACTGCCCTTTGGATTAGGCGGCGGCAAAGGAATGCCTGGTTTCAAGTAGGAAAGCGAAAATGGATGTTTTAGAAAAAGCCTACGAGATTCTCAGCAAATATCCGCTTTGTGACAACTGCTTGGGCAGACAATTCGCATTGTTGGGTTACAGTATGGAAAACAACGTACGTGGCAATGCATTAAAAGTCAGTTTGACAATGCAGGCTAATGACCTTGCCCAGGAAAAAAAAGTCGAAGGCATAAAGCACCTTAAAGTCCTGGCGGCAAAAGGTTTTTCTAAGGAAGCACAGGAAACCCTAAAACACCTGAAGAAACGTCTGCCAAGGGGCGATGCGCTAAGATGTAGCCTTTGTGATGGCAAATTTGAGTTAGTTGAAAGCCTAACCCAAAAAGCTCTCCAAGCGATCGAAGACTATGAGTTTAACACTTTTCTTGTGGGGATTGAATTGCCTTTGCAGGTTGAGGAACGTGAGGATGAATTCAAAGCCTCTGTCAATGTTGGCTACGGCGAGAGCATAAAACATGAATTTGGACGTTTACTTGGGAAAGCAATTGCTAAACGTTCCGGTAAAGAAGCAGACTACCTAAAACCCGACATGGTCTTTGTTTTTAATCCTTTCTTAGAAACAGTTCGACTTCAAGTTAACCCTCTTTTCGTCGCTGGCAGATACCGGAAGCTGGTTCGTACTATTCCGCAGTCGAAGTGGTTCTGTTCGAGCTGTCGAGGTAGAGGCTGTGCGAAATGTGGTGGAACAGGAAAACTTTACCCTGAATCGGTAGAGGAGTTATCCTCTAAACCGCTACTTGAGGCGACGATGGGCGAGGAGGCATTTTTGCATGCTTCCGGACGGGAAGACATCGATGCGCGGATGCTGGGCACCGGACGGCCCTTTGTAATTGAAGTTTCAAAACCCAGAAAAAGATTTGTTGATTTAAAAAAGATTGAAACCCAGGTCAATACGAGCGCGGTGGGGAAGGTTGAGGTTTCAGGTTTATATTTTACAAACAAGGATGTTGTCAGGCACCTCAAGAACGGCGAGGGCGCCCAGAAAGAATATCAGTTGCTAGCTGAGTTTGAAAACGACCCATCAGAAAAAGACCTTCGTACCATAGAGGAAAAGCTTTCTGGTATTTGCATTAAACAACAGACGCCTCTTCGCGTTTTGCATCGAAGGGCAGATCTAATCCGAGAAAAGTACATATATCAGGTTAAAGTTAAGAAGGTGTCGCTTAAGAGGGTCCTGATGGAAATTCGTTGCCAAGGTGGGCTCTACGTTAAAGAATTGGTATCTGGAGATGAAGGACGCACGAACCCAAACGTTTCGGATTTACTCAACAATAGAGCGAAGACGCTTAAGCTTGACGTTCTCAATGTAATAATGGATAGTTAAGGTGAAAATTAGATGAGAGGTTCAAAAGGTTATTACACGGGTACTCGCAGTTTGCTGCGTAAGCCGACTCGCGAAAAAGGTAAACCAAATATTGGAAAGATACTTCAAGATTATACTCCCGGTTCGCAAGTGATCATAAAGATGGATTCAAGTGTACAGAAGAGTATGCCCCATAAACGTTTCCACGGCAAAATAGGTGTCATTGTTGAAAAACGTGGTCGAGGTTACGTTGTAAGTGTTCCTCAAGGCAACGCAATTAAGGAAATAATTACCCGTTCAGAACATTTAGAACCCTACACTGGTAAGTGAGATAAAAATGAGCAAGAGAGAAAGCGAAAGTCGCTTGACCCTTCCACAGGTTAAGAAAGTTCTGGAATCTATTGGCGAAGAAAATCTTGACCAGTTCCAACGCCGAACACTTGATTATGTGAGCAAATTTTCCAAGTGTACCCCCGAAAAAGCTGAAGAGCTTTTGCAGACACTTCTTAAAGAATATGAACTTGACGAAGCAGAAGCAGTCCAGATTGTAAACTGCATGCCTGAGACCGTTGATGAATTGAGAGTCTTTTTGGCAGGCGGACGTAAAATCATTGAAACTTCAAAACTGCACACAATTGTTGAGCTTTTGAACGAGAATCGAACGTTGAAGTAGACGCAAGCTACTAAGTATTTTTAAGCAGTAAGCGAGAATAGTCTAGCTGACGGACCTAGTGACTGTTATGGAAAAGCGGTATGAAGAGCATGCTTACGTGTTAGATTTCCTTCAACACGGCAAGCCAGGATTTCGCCCCACAGGACGGGCGGGTTATCGAGCGGGAGCTCTTATTCAATGCGTAGGAGAAGAATTCTTTACTCTATTAGAGGCTTTAGTGAAAGAAGAGTTGATTCTTAAGCCTGGCGACCGAGTGTATGTAGGAAAAGATTCTCGTGAAGAAGTCACATACATTATTGGACGGATCGGGTACGAGGAGTTAACTGCTTCAGCCAAGGCAGAGCTTCCGAGTGTCATAAATAAGATTGTGACTAATCGCGAAAAATGGTTTGTTAATTTTTTCAATACCGCAAGAGCGATTACACCTCGAATGCATGCGTTGGAGCTTGTTCCAGGTATAGGCAAAAAATATATGTGGCAAGTCATTAACGACCGTGAACGCAAACCATTTGAAAGCTTTGAGGATTTGCAAAAACGCACCGAACTGCCCAACCCAGTGAAATTGATTACTAAGCGAGTCCTAGAAGAACTTGAGGGTGACAGCAAATACCGGTTGTTCACGCGAGCGCTGTAAGGCATAAAAGATGAGTCTCGAGGAAACAAAGCAGCTCCTTCAAAAAAACCATATTGTTCCCAACAAGCTTATGGGGCAAAACTTCATGGTTGAGCCCTCAATTTATTCTAAACTCTGCAGATATGCAACTCTTAGCAAAAAAGATGTGGTATTGGATGCAGGCGCCGGCTTCGGCTGGCTAGCGTGTTCTTTAGCTGACAAATGCAAGGCTGTGGTGGCGGTCGAGAAAGACCCGAAGATTGCAGCGGTACTTATTGAACAGGTAAAGTGCTTGAGTAATGTGACGGTTGTAGAAGGCGACGTTTTGAAGACAGCTCTGCCCGAGTTCAACAAAGTTATCGCAGCTCCTCCTTATTATTTGTCTTCTCAATTGGTGACTTGGCTGTTACAGCGTAAATTTGACTGTGCCATTTTGATTTTGCAAAAAGAGTTCGCTGATCGTTTAGCGGCACCTATAGGAAGTGAAGATTATAGTTGGCTAACCGTTATGACCAGCCAGTCGGCGGAGGTTGAACTTTTTGACGTAGTCCCCAAAGTCATGTTTTATCCTCAACCTGAAGTTGATTCACTTATCATCAGCTTAAAGCCATGGCGCACCAAACCTTTCGAGATAAATGACCCCGCGTTTTTTTTGCGTTTAGTTAAGTGGCTTTTTACCCAGCGAAATAAAAAATTAGCCAAGGCCATCTCCCCCTTCATCAGAAGTAATTTCAAATTGACCAAACAAGAAGCAGAGAAAATGGCGCTTAGTCTTCACAATAGTAATAGGCGAGTAAGGCAATTACAACCGAAAGATTTTGGAGCAATAGCAAATGCCTTATACAACTAAGCGAACTTGCTTTGGCGAGTACGTTTTTGATTTGAACGATGAGGTCTACGATCCCGCTGAGGACACTTTCCTATTCGCGGAAAACCTTGAGGTAAAAAAAGGCGAGCGGGTTTTAGATTTGGGTACTGGCTGCGGAATACTTGGCATTCTCGCAGCAAAAAAAGCAAACGAAATTGTGGCGATTGACTTAAATCCTTTTGCAATTCGCTGTGCCAAGGAGAATTCAATACTCAACGGTGTTCAAAATAAGATGGTTTTTATTCAAGCAAGCCTGTTTACGGCTCTGAAGACATTTGCAGCCTTTGACTTGATATTGTTTAACGCTCCTTACTTGCCATCAGAGGAAGGTGAGGATGCTTCTTGGATTGGGCGCGCTTGGGCTGGAGGCGCCAATGGAAGAGAAATCGTTGACCGCTTCATCATCCAAACCCCCGCTCATTTGAAACCAAACGGCAGAGTCTTACTCATGCAGTCTACGCTTACAGGTGTCCAAGAAACTCTACGGGGATTCGCAGCTCAAGGTCTTACCGCATCCGTTAAGGCTAAGCATAAGCTCCCTTTCTTTGAAACCTTAACCCTTATAGAAGCTAAAACTGATTTGTAGAAGAAACAATTTAAAGACAGAACCCAACTCATAGTATTGGTGTTAATCATGACGATTTGGTTCTATGTTAAAACCAATGAAGACCCAAAAGCTGTCGGGGACGTTGTTTGTTCCTTCAACTTCATGCAGGGGCAGCATCCAGAAGACAAGTATTCTTGGATAATAGAGGCCGGACGGGATGAGCCTGGATACTGGGAAATAAAAGGCAAATATGCAGCGTTAAAAGACGTCACAATAATATGTATCGTCTACAGAATCGGCGATACAGTAGTGTTTGCGGAAATCGATGACGAATTATCCCCTAACTTCATCGACCCACTAGTTACCAAGTATGGTTTTGACAACGTAAAATGGTTTGGTGTCCCAACAAAAAGATAGTTTAAGGCTCTCTTGATTAGAGAGGACTATCTCTTCCTCTTTAAAAATTTACACTTTTCAACCAAATAACTGATTTATTGCTTATCGTATTTTTCGACTTCCGGGTTCATAATACAAAGTTCTATTCCTGCTTGCTTAAACATATCAATGGTGTCGGCGTCGGCGTGATATCGTTTTTCACAAACTACCCTTTTTATTCCGGCGTTAATTATAATCATCGCACATGTTCTGCATGGTGTCATCTTGCAGAAGAGAGTTGCTCCTTCAAGGGGAATACCAAACCTTGCAGCCTGAATGATTGCGTTTTGTTCAGCATGGAGAGTTCGGACGCAGTGCTGGGTGACTTCCCCGTTAGCGTTGAATACTTTGCGCATATCATGTCCTGCTTCGTCACAGTGTGGCAAACCTGCAGGAGCCCCAACATACCCCGTTGTCATGATCCGTTTGTCTTTAACGATGACGCAGCCGCTTCTTCCTCGATCACATGTAGCGCGTCTAGCCACGGCTTCACACATGTCTAAGAAGTACCTGTCCCAATTGGGCCTTGGATTACTACTCAATGTCTTTGCCTCAACGATTTTAGAGATAGTTCACTAAACAAATTAATAAATTGTTTTCTTAGATTAAGTATTTATTTCTCGAGGATGTGGATTTCTCGGCCGATTTTATGTCGTTCATCCATTTCTACTAGTGAAGCAGAATGGATTAGCCTCTCAACAATCAAGTTCTTATTGAAAATGTCTAAGGAGAAAGCATAGATGCGTTTGAATCCTACCCGTTCCAGCTGGTCGCCTATTGGCATTGTTACTGCTTCATTGGAGCGAGTTTTGATGTAAGGTGTAACTAATACCAAACGACCTTTAGGTTTTAGTACTTTATATGCTTCTTCAATGAATTTAAAGAACAGTGGCTTTAACTTTTCAATAATTTTCTGTGCATAAGGACCCGTTGGCACTTCACGTAGAGCTGGACCCAAATCAGGCTCAGAAACAATGCAATCCACGGATTCCAACCCAACCTTTTCAGCGATTTTGCTTACATCTCCGTGTAAAATTCTAAAATCTGAATTGCCGAGACCGTATTCTCTGGTTAGCCATTGAAGGTTTTCCTCTGATGCCTTAACGCACCAAGGATTGACATCCATGCCCACTACTGCTGCCTTCTCCAAGAGTGCTTCCTGCAGAATCGTGCCAACACCGCAGAACGGGTCAAGTAAAGTTTTTTTCTCAGTACAAGCAGACAGGTTAACCATCATTCTCGCTAGCCTTGGCGGCATAGCAAATATGACCCGCTGATTGGGTTTATATATGTCTCTTTTCTGGAACTCAAATGGATTATGCACGGCTATTGTTGTGGCAATCCATGTTTCTGTCTTGCCGATGCAGAAAAGCACTTCGGCTTGGTTTTCCACTAGATTCTTTTTTAAAACTTCCACATGACTAAGTTGAGCTTGTTTTCGCTCAGCCGAGTAACCCATGAAATTTGCCTTTTTACCTAGACCTGCCAATTCGTCTTTTACGGTGCTGCCTATGAAACGTTGCATCCGCCCTGACACAGAGGAGAATGAATTATCGGTGAAGTATAAGCTCACTCCAAACAGGACCTTTTCAGGTGTCATATATGCTGGTATGTTGCTTCTTGCAATGGATTGAGCGATTTGTTTTTGGGCTTGCTTGTCTTTGTTAAGAAATGCCTCTTTGACGATTTGGGTCTGTAGTATGGTTTTTGGTTGGCCGATTTTTATGGTTCCGCCTAAATCCATCATGACAGAAATGTCCAGGTTTTTCTCTAAGTTGATGGCAAAGAACTCTCGAGAAAAATATTGTACTTCAAACTTGTTGTTTCTTGCGCTAAAGTATTCTATTAGCTCCGCTAGTGAAAGTATCCAGTTTTTTCCTGAAATAAACAGGTATGTTGGCATTTGGGAATCAAAAAGTAAACCTGACTATATAAGTTGATGACAGTCTACAGCTTGAATTCGCTATTCTAAGTAAATGACTGGAACAAGGAAAATGCACGGAAGTATTGCCGCCTATTTACAAATCGTTTAAATATCGCTGGGCGCAAATCCCTTTTACAAAAGGGATGCTGCATGCAAGCACGAAACTACAGGCACGTAAAAAATAGAGCCTATACGCGAAAGAAATACGCTAGAGGTTTTCCACCACCAAAAATTGTAAAGTTTACCATGGGCGACACAAAAGGCACCTTTGAGGTTGAGGGGCAACTGATCGGTCAAGAACGAGCACAGATACGCCACAGTGCTTTAGAAGCAGCACGTGTAGCCACCAACCGTATCCTTATGGATAAACTCATAAATGATTATCTTATGGTTGTTCATCCATATCCACACATCATTCTACGCGAAAACAAGATGATTTTCGGCGCTCACGCTGACCGACTGCAACAGGGAATGAGACGTTCCTTCGGAACAGCAATCGGCACAGCTGCAAAAGTCGAAGTTGGACAACCGATCATCACTGTCAAAGTTAAAGCTGGTCAAGAAGCAATAGCTAAAGAGTCATTAAAAAGAGGAAGCGCAAAACTTCCAATACCCTGCAAAATAGTCATCTCCAAAATCAAAGCTTCTCCAACCATGACAGAAGCGGCCGTACCGGAGACGGAGACGACTTGAGCGTCAAAGAGAAAGAACTGGTTTTATGGTTTGATAATTTAAGAAATACTGACGTATCCATTGTTGGCGGCAAGAACGCCAGCCTTGGCGAAATGATTCATGCGGCGCTACCTGTGCCTTTTGGTTTTGCCGTAACCGCATTTTCTTATGAAAGATTTATTGTTGAGAAAAAAATCGCTGAGCAAATCTACAAAATTATAACAGACACCGTAACCAACCCAAACGACCCTAGACAGTACGATACTGCATCCAAAAAAATCCGTGAACTTATAGAAAAAACTCTGATGCCTAAAGATATTGAGACTTCCATAAGGAATGCTTATGCCGAATTAAACAAACGTTTTAACTTAAAAGACACCTTTGTAGCGGTTCGTTCAAGTGCAACTGCCGAAGACTTGCCTGATGCGTCTTTTGCGGGTCAACAGGAAACTTTCCTAAACGTTAGAGGTTCAGACGACCTTATCGATAAGGTGAGGAAATGTTGGTCCAGTCTCTTCACGCCAAGAGCCATCTTCTACCGAACTGAGAAGGGCTTCCCACACGAAAAAGTCTTCATCAGCGTCGGCGTTCAAAAAATGGTTAACTCCCGTGCTGCAGGAGTCATGTTCACAATTAACCCAGTTACAGGCAACAGAGATGAAATCGTAATCGAAGGCAACTTCGGCTTAGGCGAAACCGTGGTTTCAGGCGTAGTTAACCCTGACGACTTTGTAGTGGACAAGAATTCGATGTTGATAAAAGAACGTCGCATTTCACGCAAAACTATCAAGTATGTCCGTGACTCCAAAACAGGAAAAACAGTCCACATAGACATTCCTGAAGCTGAACAAAAAATTGTTTGTATAAGCGACCAAGAGATCAACAAGCTTACTGAACTTGCTAAACGCATAGAGAAGCATTACGGTAAACCCATGGATATTGAATGGGCAATCGACCAGGATCTATCTTTCCCTGAAAACATGATGCTGGTTCAGGCTCGTCCAGAAACCGTTTTCGGATCAAAAACAGCGGAAGCGACAAAAATGGAAGAAAACAAAGCTCAAGACCTAAAAGTTATTGTTCGAGGTATCTCCGCCGGAAGAAGAGGCTACGGTGTAGGTAAAGCAAAAATTGTCTTAGACCCTGAGGACGCCCACAAAGAAATGCACAAAGGTGACGTTCTGGTCACGGGCATGACTGACCCCGATTTTGTTCCTTTCATGAAGATGGCAAGCGCAATAGTTACTGATAAAGGCGGAATCACATCTCACGCCGCCATAGTAAGTCGAGAACTAAATATTCCCTGTGTCGTTGGCACTGAAAATGCGACGCAACTGATGAAGACAGGCCAAGAATATACGGTAGATTCAAGAAATGGCGTTATCTACGAAGGCATTATGGCACAAGCAGTTGCACCAGTCGTAGCAAACAACAACGGCGCAGTTATGATGGCAGAGGCAGCTCCAGTAACAGCCACCAAGATTTATATGAACCTCGGAACCCCCGAGATGATTGAACAATACAAGAACTTGCCGTTTGAAGGCATCGGACTTATGCGCACCGAATTCATTTTAGCCAGCGCAATCGGACAGCATCCAATGGCGTTTGTTGATGCAGGACAAAGCCAACAATTCGTCGATAAACTCGCCGACGGCATAGCAACCGTTGCAAGAGCAATCCAGCCTAAACCAGTCGTGGTGCGTTTAAGCGACTTCAAAACTAATGAGTACCGCGGCTTGAAAGGCGGTGAAAAATACGAAATCATTGAAGAAAACCCTATGTTGGGTTGGAGAGGTTGCAGCCGTTACATAAGTAAATGGTATGACAAAGCTTTCCGTTTGGAATGCCAAGCCATTGTTAAATGCCGCAAGGAGTGGGCACTCAAAAACGTCTACGTTATGTTACCAATGGTAAGAACCCTCTGGGAAGCTAAAGCTGTCCTTCAAATCATGAAAGAAGAAGGATTAGAACGAAACAAAGACTTCAAAGTCTGGTTCATGGCTGAGACTCCAGCCATTGGAATCATGGCTGACGAATTCAGCAAACTAGTCGACGGCTTCAGTATCGGCTCAAACGATATGACCCAGGGAGTATTGATGATTGACCGAGACTCCGAGCGTTTAGGACAAATGGGGTACTTCGATGAACGCGACCCAGCAGTTAAACGAATAATCGCTCACCTCATAAAAGCCGCCCACGAAAACGGTTGCACAGTGAGCATATGCGGTGAAGGGCCATCAAACCTTCCAGACTTTGCAGAATTTCTTGTTCGCGTTGGGATCGATAGCATATCCGTAAACAACGACGCCGTTGTAACAACACGCAAACACGTTGCAAGCGTAGAGCAAAAAATTATTCTTGAGCGCCTCGCAGAACAAGCCGCTTTAGCTCGGGGGCAACCACTCAAGAAACCGACGCAAGACTGGGAATGGTCGCTTTAAGCGTATTATCATTTAGTTTTAAATCTTATTTTCCTCTGATTTCCTTTATTGTTAAAGTGAGGTAGAGTATGAAGGGGTTTGATTTTGAAGAGCAAAGAATAAAACAGGAAATCCAAAAACTTGGCGCCAAACGTGTTCTGCTTCAAATGCCTCAAGGACTAAAACCCCAAGCAACCACAATAGCCAAAATCGTAGAGGCATGTGGTGCAGTCGCAGTTATTTCAGCCGATCCTTGCTACGGCGCATGCGATATAGCTGTTTGTGAGGCGGAAGAGTTGGGTGCGGATTTGATTGTTCATTTTGGGCATACCAAGATGGTCCAGCAGCAGCGGATTCCAACTTTATACGTGGAAACGAGGGCAAATGTTTCAGTCGGAGCGGCGGTAGTTCAAGCTCTTCCTTTGCTGAATGGCTATACCCGAATTGGTTTAGCTTCGTCCGTTCAGCATCTCGAAACGTTAAAGCAAGTGAAACAAATCCTTGCAGGAGTGGGTAAATCGGTCGTAATTGGAAACGCCGGTCAGCTGGAATATGCAGGGCAGGTCACCGGCTGCAACTACAGCAATGTCAAAACCGTAGCCGACCAAGTTGACGTATTCCTTTTTATCGGCGGTGGAATGTTTCATGCGTTGGGTATCGCCTTAGGCACATCAAAGCCAACCATAATTGCTGACCCTTACGACAACAGGGCATACTCAATCACCGACCAAGCTCAGCGGCTCATTAAGCAAAGATTCGCAAGCATAAAAGAAGCTGCTAATGCCAGAACATTCGGTGTTCTTGTTGGGCTAAAGCCAGGACAAAAACACATTGACAACGCACTTAGGGTTAAAGTTTTGGCGAAGAAAAATGGACGAGAAGCGTTTGTTTTAGCTGGCAGAGAACTCACTCCTGAAGTGTTGCTAGAGTTTCCAAGTATAGATGCCTTTGTAAACACAGCTTGCCCTCGCATATCAATTGATACACCCGGAAAATTCCAAAAACCTATATTGACAGTCAATGAGTTCATGGTTATCTGCGGCGAGGATTCATGGGAGAACATGCTCAAAAAAGGCTTATTCGAAAACTAGACCTCGAACGCTTCCTATCGACAGTAAAGAGGCAACCTGCGCCCAAAGCCCATCTAGAACAGTATACAACCTCTGAGCAGATCGCTGCCAACATGCTATACATCGCTGCTTATTCCAACAACGACATCGTTGACAAGTCGGTGCTGGACCTAGGATGCGGAACAGGAAGGCTTGCTCTGGGCGCTTGTTTTCTTGGTGCCAAAGAGGCGTTAGGTATTGATGTCGACTCATTAGCCATAAAGACTGCCCATGAAAACTCTCACAATGCAAATTTAGCGGATTGCGTCCAATGGGTTAACGCTGACATTGACTCTGTTGTTGGGTATTTTGACACTGTTTTAATGAACCCTCCATTTGGCGTTCAGACCCGTGAAGCTGACCGCGCGTTCCTAGTCAAAGCCCTTGAAGTGGGCAACGCGATTTATTCGTTTCATAATCATCCAGAAGTTGACCAATGCTTGCTTGGGCAGCTTAAGGGTAGTGGTGGGTTTTTGCAGGTGCAGTCTTTCCCTTTTCTGCAACGGTTCATAGAAAAAAACGGCGGCCTAGTCATGGGAGTTTATGCTATGCTCATGACGATTCCCCATATGTTTGATTTTCACAGAAAACTAAAGCATGATTTTGTCATTGACTTGTATATCATCCAAAAAAAATCTTGATCAACGCCTGAAATTGTATTATTGTTTATTAATCAAAAGGTTTATTGAGCAGAATGGAAACTAAGCATATGCATTTATCAAAATCAAGCTTACTTTAGAGTAAAGGGAACCATCATGAGTCTAAAATCTCCAGAAGAAAAAAGCGGCCATTTAGTGTTGCCTGGCGAACGCTTGGGCGTTATTGAAGAATTTATTCCCGACGCGGGAACTTTCGTTAAAGACGGTGTTATCTACTCAAAGATAATTGGTCGTTCACTCGTCGATTTACAGAACAGAAAAGTCTCTGTCTATCCAGTTGTCAAAGGCGTGGTCGTACCAAAAGTTTCCACTGTAGTCATTGGACAGATTGGCAACGCGCAATCAGACAACGTTTTGGTTAAAATATTCAGAATTGGAAACAAAAAACTCTCAGGTAACTTCGGGGGAATCCTTCACGTTTCAGACGTTTCCGACAGATACGTTGACCAAATAAGTGATGTATGCAAGCCAGGTGACATCATCAAAGCCAAAGTCATAAGCGAAAAAAACCAGGTCTTCCACCTAACAATGAACGACAAAGGCTTGGGCGTCGTGTATGGTTTCTGCTCGCGATGTGGAACCCTGCTTGAGCAGCAAGGCTATGACCTAAAATGTCCAAAAGACGGTAATGTTGAAACACGAAAAATTGCTCCTGATTACGGCAAAGAACATCTCTAAAAAGGCGAAAAAGCATGAAAATTAAAGTATTGAAGAAATCAGAAAATGAGCTAAAGATAGAAATCGAAGGCTCAAGCCACGGGCTTTGTAACCTCTTAGCTAAACGACTGTTGGAAGACAAAAAAGTAGAGTTTGCAGGCTACGATGTGCCTCATCCTTTGGCTTCCAGCCCAATTATTTACCTAAGAATGAAAGGCGATAACAAGCCTGAAGAAGCATTGATTGAGGCTACAAAGAAAGTTCGGGAAGCAAATGATGCGTTTGGTAAAGAGCTATCCCGCGTTCTTAAAGCCTAATTTGTTTTAGTTTTTTTTAACTCTTTATTATGATAATTCAATAGCCCGCTCAAAGGACAGTTTTGCGATACTCTTTTTTTAAGCTTCTGCGCTCTACTTTCTTAAAGGGAAAACTTTGAGTCATACAAAAAAGTTTCGAACAATAAAACCTGAAATTAGAGTATTGGGTGTAGATGACGGAAAATTTATTCCACATACCCAAGGCACCGCTATAGTAGTAGGCATTGTCTTCCGAGGAGGCTATTCCATTGATGGAGTCATGCATACAAACATTTTGATTGACGGCTTAGACGCCACAGAAAAATTTACTTCAATGATTAATACTTCACCTCACCATAGGCAACTGCGTTTAGTAATGTTGAACGGGATAACGTTTGGGGGCTTTAACATCGTTGATATCAACAGGTTGTATGCCGCAACTGGGCTTCCTGTTTTATCGTTAACTCGTGAGAAGCCAGATTTGGACGCAGTTCATGAGGCCCTTAAAAACTTGCCTAATTCCGAGGGGCGTTGGAGACTGATTGTTGAGGCAGGGAAAATATACGAAATTATCAATAATGGTGCTAAGGTTTACTTGGAGTTAGCTGGAATTTCTCTTGCGGATGCTCAAAAAATTATCCGATTAACTTCTACAAGGGGTTGTTTGCCTGAACCGTTGCGGGTTGCTCATCTTGTCGCTTCTGGAATTAGCCCTTATTAGATGTAACCTAGAAAAAGTTTAAAAGGTACCATGCTAAGGGAATCCCAAAACATTTGGAGTAACGGACTATGGAATTCTGCCCAAAATGCGGTTCACGACTTGAGCCAAAGAAATCTAAAAGCGGCAAAGAAGCAACCTTAATTCTTGCTTGCCCTAAATGCGGCTATAAGAAGCCTGAAGCAGACCAAAAAGTCGAGCCTAAAGTGGCGCCCAAAGTCATTCAGCATACTCCCCAACAGTTTGTAGCAGTTATAGGTAAAGAGGAACAGAAGCTGAGTACCTTGCCGACGGTTCGTATCGAGTGTCCAAGGTGCGGTAACAATGTTGCTTATGTTTGGCAGGTGCAGACGCGTGGGGCAGATGAATCTTCAACTCAGTTTCTGCGTTGCACCAAATGTAATTACACCTATAGAGAATACAGCTAGACTTTCTCTCTTTTCTTTGAAAAACTTTTTGTTACTAACAATTGACCATTAAGTTGACGCGACTAGATTTTCTTAAAATGTATTATAACATTTTTTTGTTTTGCTCTTCTCCTGCCGAACCGCGTTTTTGTCTCGTGAGCACATTGTTTTTTAAATTGACATCACATGGTTAAGTTGTGTGCGGCATGAAAAACTGCGTTTTACCTAGAAAAGACTATACAGTCACTTTCCTTAAACTCTTGCCGCTCATAGCCTTCACGGTCCCAATGGTACTTCTGTTAATACTGAACCCATTGGATCCATACCTTAACCTTTCCGTACAGAATTCTTTTCAATCAATGTGGAAAGGACGAACTTTCCAGTTATTCTTCATTTGGCTAGTAGCCCTCGAGTTTATTCTAAGCTGGGAAAATATTAAAATAAAAATAACCCGAGCGCAAAAAACAAAGGTCTTTGCTTATGGTTTGGTTTTGCTGTTACCAACGTTGTTTGTTGTTTCGGAGTATTATTTGGGTTTGAACGGTGCCATCGCAAATCTGTCCGCACAAAGTAGTGTTGCATTTTCAGGTTCCATGCCTCTCGCCATTGAATATCTTGTCTTCTCGCTGCTGTTTTGCCTGACTGTTTTTCTGTCTTTTGGGAAGAAAGGATTGACTGGTTTTGCTTTGCCCGCACTGTTTGTAGGATTAGTCGGTTTTCTCTATACTATTGATAACTTTTTTCCCTATGGACAGTTCACGCCGTTTCAACTGTTGGTTCCAACCACGGCTTCATTTGCCGCGGGTGTTTTGGGTTTGATGGGCTACACTGTTGTATCGGGTACCGAGTTTGGAACTGGAATGCCAACTCTGCAGGTGACGGGTTCATTGGGAACGGCGAAGTTTGCGATCGCATGGCCTTGCGCGGGTATAGAGAGTCTGCTTATCTTCACGGCTGTAGCTTTGCTATTTTTGAAGAGGATGAACATTTCATGGAAAAAAAAACTGGGCTTTTTTGCCTTCGGCGTAGCAGTCACATATTTCATTAATGTTTTGAGAATCGCAAACCTCTTCATCCTTGGAACTCAATATGGCGTAGAATCAAGTCAAGTGCAGTCATTCCATTTCTACCTTGGACCGCTATATGCGATGGCATGGATTGTTTCTTATCCTTTGCTCCTTCTTGCAAGTCAAGACTTATGGGGAAGAATTAAAGATAAAAGATCTATGAAACCTCAACAAGTACGGCTAAACCCTGTTTAACAAGTATCTGAGCGTTCTGGGGAGGCAGAGAAGCAACATCCTCCGCCACAAAGGGACCGTATGACTTCATGTCTGCGCCCATGATGGATGGTATATTCTTTAGGAACCGTATCGTAGACCGTTTTGGAACTGGGGATGCTTCGGTTTTTGCAAATACTTTTATTGGGGCTTTGTCTGGCTCGGCTATTTTGGTTATTTGCCCTTGCATTAGGTCGTCGGCGAATTTGTGGTAAGTCTTGGCGAAGTCAGCAAATTTCTCAACCATCTGCGCTTCTTCAACTGTTAGCAGCTCAACTGGTGCCTTTTGGCTTTTGGTAACTGTTTTGATTAATTTTCGGTATCTTGTCTCAAGCAGTTCCTTTAGCATCCGCTCCACATTAGCCGACTCATGTAAAAGCAGGTTCATCTTGACGGATTTTTTGTCGAGAACCTTGTCTTCATCTTTTATGCGCCGTAAGTACTCCCCTATCTTGATGAAGAAGTCAGGCGGCAGAGCCCCCAGTGAGGGGTCGTCGATTTCTCTCTGCCAAGCAGCATAGAGTTGATTGTACATTACTTTGCCACCTCAGCTCTTCTCTTGCAGATAAGCATAACTGCTGCGGCAGTCGGCAACTCGACAATCTGATTCTTGTATGGACCCAACGTTTCCCCACTCAACTTGAATTCTGGCGCATCAAACACAAACACTTTGGCTTTGCCCTTTTTAAAAGCTACCGCTCCTGTAAAGGGGTCAAAGTCTTGCAGGTTTTTGGCCGGAAACTGTACTTTTTTAAGTCCTGTTTTACCATGTAACGTGCCGTTCATGCGGATTAGGCGGTGGATGTCGGTGGTGACGACAGTGTCGATCTTTGAAGACTGGTTTTCGCGGATATGCTCGGCTAGTTTTAGCCAGGTTTGAACGCTTACGCCATTGATGCTTCCCCACCTGCCATCGTTTATGGCCCGTTTAATGATTATGTCTTTGTTGTCGAGAAGTGCCTTGTTCTTTAGGCCGACGGCTCTGAGGTCGTCTTTTGTAGCGTTTAAAAGAAAATCCTGCATCCCCATCTTTAGGCGCTTGTTCCAGCCGAAGTTGTGCAAACTGAACTTTTTAGCCTCGGGGCGTTTTCCACGTTTCTGTCTGGCTTCCTTATCGAGGACATTTATGCCCAGTCCTGTGACATAGTCGACGATTTCTTTTCGTGCCATAGCATCTAGCGACCTTATAGCTTCAGTTTCAACATGTACGTGATATCCTCGGTGCCCAGAAAAGTAGACGTGTAATTCATCTTGGGAAAACCCAAAATCGTTCTCCAGCATGTCGAGTAGCTTTGCCGTTTCGTCACGGGCAGATTGAATACACAAATCGCAGGCCCAAATTTTAGTTTCAAACTTTGTTGCTTCGCAGCATGGGCAGACTTCTGGGGTTATTCCTTTTCCTTCGAAACCGCATTTTACACATTTAAATTCATCGTGAATTTTGTTGCATGTGGTTGGAATGTGGTCGGCATCTATGTCGAAGACCAGGTCGGAGCCTATCCAGCCTTTTTTGTCCATGTCAAAATCTGGGTTTTCGTAGTAGGCGCAACTGTGGTAAACATCAGAGGGTACGGTTTCAGCGAGAGTTGCTCTTAGGCTGGTCATGCTGCTGAATCTTCTGTGCCTCACCATAAAGCGTTCCTTGAACATGAGATAGCCAAATTCTCTTTGCTCAGGAATGGAGACAGCAGGAACCGACGTGGAGGGGTCCTTGTAATACTCGGCGAATTTCTGATAAACGAATTCTCGAGAAGGCTCCATACTCTACTCTCTTCTTGACAGTAGATACTCTATCCCCTTAAATTTAACTTATACCGAAAGAAACCACAATACTTCTCGCATTAGATTTTCGGGAATTATTTGGAAGGAACTAAAAAATTGAATTGGATTTCCGCTGAAGCAAAGCATTAAGATCATAAAGATCAGCCAGAATATTGTAACCTCCGCTTCTTTTTTGCTTTGAGGAATTAATGCGTAGACAAAAATATATGGTATATACCAATATTGGAAGTAAGGCATTATAAAACTAGGCAAAAGTAGAAAAATCGCCGCTAAAGAAAGGAAACTGTTTTTATTAAGCATGTAAGCCGCATAAATCAATGTAACTGCAAGAGTTAATAAAATACCTGCGGCTTGGTAGTTCCAGGCGAATTTAGAGTGAGGCGAAAAAGCGTTAATTGCGTTCATAACTAATTCCGTTCTAGTTTGTATCATGAACGGTGCACTCAAGTAAGCCGTAAACCCGCTAATTCCCAGTAGCATTATTCCTAAAATAGCCGATTTGTTTCGGATAATGTTTCCAAGATTGTTTTTTTCAAGCAACTTTATTAAACCAACAATAATAAATGGCGAGAGAAAAATGCCCGCTTGATACTTGAAAAAAATAGAAACTCCAATGAGCAAAAGGAAGTAGTCATAGCGCTCATCTAAGAACATAGTTACCGCGAGTAAGGCAAATAGAAATGCCACTGAATCATACATGCCGCCCGCGGCGTAAAGTACCAGTGAAACATAGATTATGTAGAGTCCGGCAATTTTCCAGAATAAATGCAAGTTTTTCTTAAGATAAGCTTTAAGGAAGAAGTAGAGGCAAATGTGGGCGAAGAATAGAAAAAGGATGATTTCAAGTTTGTAAACTAAAACGGGGTCTAAACCGTTCTGGAGCAGGATGCCAAATGGCAAAAACAGGAGAATGCTGCCCAACGGGTATAGATGTGGCATTTCGGGCCATGTTACAAACATGTAATATGATCTGTCTTGGCTTGCAAGCGTTCCTAAAGGTTGGCTAAACACTGATAAGCCATCTTTCAGAAAAAGAGTGGAGACATAACTGTCTCTTACGTGGTCGGTATACCAATTATTAAATGTCGCAAGAGGATTAGTGTTTACTGATAAAAGAATGAGCCAAAGAACCAAGGATAATAAGAGAAGAGCCAATAATCGGTTGCGGAAAGTTTTGCTATGAGATATTGAACAAGGCATTTCTTCCAATTTTTTCGTGAGCTTGGGATAAGCCAATTTTAATATGGTAATCAGAGCGATCCCTGAGCTTAGTAAGAACATTATTTTTGCTGTAATGGCAAGCCAGGAGAATGGATAGATTACTTGTGGTTTCTCAACTGTGGTTAGAATGTGAACCCAACTTGCGTTTGATGCATTAGAGTAGAAAACTACTTCATCATAATTCGGACCTGCAATGAATGAGTAGGTAATGTTTTGGTCTACTGAGTTTGAGTAGATTATGAAGTTAGAGTTTACGATGGAAAAGTTTTTCATGAAGGAAGTTGGGCAATCAATTATAACTGTGATGTTTTCTCCACCTCGAAAGGCGCCTATACCCTGTCTGTACCATTTCATTTTGGCTTAATCTAAAAGAATAATCTATAATCGTGTTGTTTTGGCTGTTGCTTGTAAAGACTGGGAACAGGCTTGCTACCGATAGAATTATACTTAGCGTTAAAAACACCAAAGCGACCAAAAGAAGTATTCTAGCCAAGCTATGCCTTTTCGCCAAACTGCCCCCTTCATGGATAACAACTGTAGGTATTCTCTTCTGCTATATAAAAAAAAGCGTTAGCCCTGTAGTATTACGCGCGCCAGACTGCCTTCATAGTATATGAAAGGTAGCTCTTCACTTCGGTCCATGAAAGCTTGGATTTTCCCCGTTTCCTGTTAACGAACAGAATAGGGGTTTCTTTCATGTTGAAATGTCTAAGTGCTGCTTGCCTTATGGTTTCAATTTGGATTTCGTAAGTGTGACTGTGTAGGTTGCTTATGGCTTCTTTGAGGAATTCTGTGGAGTAGCAACGAAATCCGCTGGTGCAATCCTTCAGTTTTAAGCCAAGAGATGCTCGGGCGATGAAGTTAGCGGTTCTGCTAATTATTTTTCTCGAAAAGGGCCACCCTGCGATTTTGCCGCCCTTAACATATCTGCTGCCAATAACGATCGCGCAGTCGCATTCAGTCATTGTTGCTAAAAGATGGGGCATATCTTGCGGATTATGAGAGTAGTCAGCATCCATCGTAAAAACGTACTTCGGGGTTTTTTCGGCTGACAGAAAGATTTTAAAGCCATCAGTTATAGCTGTGCCTAACCCTGTCTTTTTAGGTCTAACATAAAGCATAATGTTGGAGTATTGGCTCTGTTTTTGCTTTACTATTTCGGCGGTTCCGTCGGGGCTAGAATCATCGATAACCAGAATCGACGCATTTATCTTTAGGTTTTCGATGTCGTCGATTAGTTTCGCGATGTTTTCGGCTTCTCCATAAGTTGGAAGAATAACACCGACCTCAGAGCCTGTCATGGAGTTACCAATTAATTGATAAGACATAAAAAATTTTGCCATCTTTACAAGAGTTTAATGACCTAATAAATCTTGGGAGTCACTCCACCTTGGTTATCGTCTTTTGTTTTTTCTTATAATACTGTAACGGATGATAAATCCAGCGACACAGTTCATCTCGGTTCTTGCATACACTATGCGTCTGCAAAACTGAGCATTGGGGGCACGTATATTTTGTTCCTGAGCCACGTTCACCTGCTATGTGCTCGATTTGGTAGCGGGTTAAGCGCTCGTTGTAATCTGCGAAGGTCTTAAACATATCATTTAGCCCTTCAGGAGTTATCCCAATGTTCACTAGAAACGATGTTAAGGTGAAGCGTCCGATGTGAGAGAGATGATGGGCTTGCGCTGCATCTGCATAGAGCGCATTTATGCATGGAGGAAAAGCCGATTGAACTACAACCTTAGGCATTTCCTCGATTTCCTGTCCCATTATTTCCTGAGCCAACGTCAATAACGCTTCAGCGATCACAGTTATTTCCTGAGGGAGGTTTTTTATTTCTGGAACATCGAGCCTTTCCTCTACCCGATTCTTAACTTCCTCCTGAAGGAGACGAACAACCTTATCTTTATTTAAAAAAACCATACCCTTATCAATGATTTGGTTAATGAGCTTCCATTCAGAACCATGCATGTGAGCAGCATTTTTCAAGTAAAAAACAAAGCCTATACGGAAATCCTTGCCAACGATCCCCTCGCCGATGTCCCAATCAAAATCTCGAGCAATAGCAGAAATTTTTTCCTTACTCTCCCTGAGTAATTGCCCATGCGATGTTTTTGCAACAGCCAAGGCATATCTTTTTTTTATCCACGAATTCCTAGTCGCAATAACCAAAATTAGTGCTGCGGCAAACGAGGAAATTTCTGCCCTTCTATCCCTAACTGCTTCTCCAGTATTAACTTCCAAGATTGCTTTTTCTACGCGTTCTTGGGCGCGGTCAAAAACTGGTTTTTCTGAAGACAAGGTTCCAATAGTAAACTGAAGTTCTTCTATCTGTTTTGATGCTTGTTTTAAAAAAGGGTATTTGGCAAAATCTTCAGAGGATAATGTCGATTCCATCTGCAATTGGGCGTCATTACTCTGTTTCGATTCTTGGCGCCAAGAAGAAGGTTAACTTTCCCTCTTTTGTCTGCTGGAAGTCTATTCTTACGGGCATATCGGATGAGAACTCAAGGGTTGCAATGTCTGAGGTAGCTGAGGCTGCTTTTATTATCTCGGATAGATAGCTTAAGCTGAATGTTGCCTTAGCCTTCTCCTTAACTTCCAAATCGAGTAGCGCATCGTTACCTTTCTGCAGAGTGATGGTTGCACCCATTAAGTCGCCTGAAGCACTGAGCGTCAATTTTTCAGGTTCAGCCTCGATTTTTACATGGTCGCTTACGAGCTGGGCGTCTTCGATTGCTTGGCTCAACCCTTGGGTTGTGGTTTTGGCTTTAACGTTGAAGCTTATTTTTGGAGTTGGGACTTCTTCTTCGGAGGCTTCAAGTGTTGGCATCGTAAAGTTTCTGCTGTACTTGCCGGTTATCGTTACTAGTAATTTTCCTGTTTTGTCGTCAAGGGCAAGTTCAACTGCCTCTTCTTTGCCTGCACGTTTAAGAAGTTTTAAAAGTTCGCTAATATTGAGACAGATTTTTGTAGGTTCGGTGCAGATGAATTCTTGGAAGATGGATTTCGGCCATTCAAAATCAATCATGGCGACGCGTGATGGGTCCATGGCGCGGAGCTTTAAGCCTTCAGCGTCAATTTTAAAGGTTGCCTCATCAACTAGAATTGAGATTGCGGTTGACATATCTCTTAGGAGTTTTGCGTCAGACACTTTAAGCTTGAACATATACCTTTTCCTCGCTCTAAATGCATACGGGTCAATTATATTAGTTTATCATTACACTCTCTGTTTATAAATTTGCCCTAGTAAAACGCGTAAATATGTGCTTTAAACCAAAACAATATGCTTGTTTTAAGTTTAATGTTCCATCGAGGAAAGAATCGGCGTCAAGGCTAACAACAGTTATACTATATGTCGGGCGATCGCAAAATCAAGCAATTTGGGATATAGTTTATTAATCGAGTTTCCCACTAACTTGGCACAGCTAAATGCAAATCGGCTGTAATTTAAAATAAGGAGAAAAGAAACAAAATGAAATCTAAAAATATAGTAGTGACTATGCTACTCTTTGTATTCGTAGCTTCAGTGATAACATCAATACCTTTGATGAACTTGAATGTACAAGCACAAGTTACAATGAAGACATACCCAGTTTCTGACGCGATTCCCAACCCAATCGGTTTAGGGGAAACAACATTACTCAAAATGGGTATTTCACAAGCGGCACCATCTGCATCTTACGGATGGTCAGGCATCACGATTACCGTCGTAAAACCGGACAACACAACCCAAACACTCGGGCCATTCACGACTGACTCAACAGGTTCAACATACACCCCATTCGTTCCAGATCAAGTAGGCACTTACACCTTAACAACAAACTTCCCACAACAAACGTTCCCAATAACCTTCGTTGACTCAGAAAGAGGCATAACTATCACGGCAGGCACTATTCTGCTAGCAAGCAATAAAACGAGCACTTTGGTTGTAACCCAAGAGGCAACCAAGACAGCTTATCCAGGTCATGCTCTTCCAACTGAGTATTGGAGTCGTCCAATCGATCCACAACTCAGAGAATGGTACACTATCTCAGGCAACTGGGTAGCACGACCAGATAACTCATTAGCACTCTACAATGACTATGCACCAAATACAGCACACGTGCTTTGGGCTAACCCATACACCCTAGGTGGTTTATCAGGTGGTCTATATGCCGACGGTGTTCCAGCAGCTGTTTATGCAGGTGACGCATATGAAGGCAAATTCTCCAACGCAGTAATAATCAACGGTGTACTATATTATAACGCACAACCCGCAGGCACATATGCGACTGTAGCAATACCCGGTATTCAAGCAGTTGATCTACACACTGGACAAAAACTCTGGTACCTCAACAACACCTCGCTATCATTTGGTCAAACCCTATTCTTTGCAAGCTACAACGTTAACGGCGTATTCAATTTCCTCTGGTCAGTAACTGGGAGCAACTACACAGCGTACAGCCCTACTGACGGATCATTCCAGTACATGTACTACAATGTTCCCTCAGGCACTAGAGTCTTCGGTCCAAGCGGTGAAATTCTGATCTACCAAATCGACACTGTACACGGATGGATGGCATTATGGAACTCAACACTTGCAGGACAACAAAACGATGTCTTAGGACAACCATCGTATGGCAGTTTCTCTTTCGGCGCTTTGGGATTGAATTCCAATGGTGTTAGCGTTGCTAATCCAACTAATGCTATAGGTCAACAGGTAAATTCAGCATTTCCAGCAGTAAGATGCCTAAACGGAGCATTAGATAAAGACTACTCATGGAACGTTACGATACCCACAGGCTTAACCACTCGCAGTGAATTAGGCGCAGCTTCAATCAAAGTCTACCAAGGCAACAGAATCGTCGGTATGAACTACAACCAATCAATGGTACGCATATGGGCACTACCAATTGACTCCATAACTGCAACTCGAAACGCAACTATAAACACACAGACACTAACAGCAATCTTCGACAAAACATGGGCAGCACCATCCGAATGGCTAGACGGATCAAACACAATACACTACACTGGCGCAACTAACTACGTCACAGACACTACATATGGCAACGGTGTCATGGCAGTATTTGACAAAGAACTAACAACCCACTATGGATTTAGCGTTGTCGACGGATCCTACCTCTGGGCAACCGCATCTGAGAATTACTTAGACCAATACGGTTGGGGTAATGCAGAGCACACTTGGTACTTTGCCTATGGCAAACTCTACTCAGTAGGTATAGGCGGCATACTCTATGCTTATGATCTATCAACAGGACACACTGCATGGACATACAATTTGACTGATGCATACAATGAACCTGTCACTGGTGAGAACTGGTGGGGCTGGATTGACCTTATCGCTGATGGCAAAATCTACATCGGCACACTTGAACATTCAGCCAACAACCCAATCCCAAGAGGTGGACCATATGCAGCTGTTAACGCAACCGATGGCAGTGAAATCTGGCGTGTTAACGGTATGTTCCGTGAAACTCGTTGGGGTGGTAACGGCATAATCGGCGACAGCATCATTGCGACCCTAGACACATACGACCTAAACGTCTACGCAATCGGCAAAGGTCCAACAGCAATTACCGCTTCTGCACCTGACGTCTCAATTGAATCCGGCCTAGCAGTGATAATAAAAGGCACTATAACTGACACATCTCCAGGTCTGAAGACCCCCTCTATGGTAGCACGGTTCCCCAATGGTGTTGCAGCAGTATCTGACGCAAGCCAAAGTGCATGGATGCTCTACGTCTGGAAACAATTCGAGGCTCCAACCAACGCAACAGGCGTTCCTCTAACAGTATCCGTCGTAGACTCTAACGGCAACTACAGAACTATCGGAACAACCACAAGCGACTCTCTGGGATCCTACAGCTTTAGTTGGGTACCAGACATTGCAGGCAAATATCGCAGTTTACGTAACATTCGCTGGATCAAACGCATACTACGGCTCAACAGCAGCGAATTCCTTCGTTGTCAACGAGGCACATCCAACCGAAGCACCAACAGCAACTCCAACACAATCAGCAGCTGACCTATACTTCTTACCGGCAATCGCAGGCTTGCTAGTTGCAATAATTGTTATCGGCTTAGTACTAGCGCTATTGATAATGAAAAAACGACCATAAACTTAACCCCCTATTTTCTTTTTTTGTTTAAAATCTGGTTTCTCAAAATTAAATATAGATTGTAATAATTTCAGTTAGCGCTAGACTATAATGAAAGACATTTTGATTTTTTGAAAACACCTGAACCTTTCAATATTATTAATACCACTTAACACTGTAAACTGACCAAAAAAAACAAAAAATACGATAGTCCTCTCAATTTGTTGGTTGTTTTTGTGCATAGGCGGTTTTTGGCAAAAATTTATAATAAAAAAAAGTTACTAATACATTACAAGCTGTTGTTTTTCGCTTTAAAAGTCATAAAGTATAAGAATGCGTATGTTTCTTTTATGCAAAGCTGGTTGAAATCGTGAACGTTCCCAAAGAAGTAAAGACTTACTGTCCAAAATGTAAAGTTCATCAGATTCATGCTGTAACTCTCTACAAGCCAGGAAAACGCCGTGCCTTAGCTCATGGTGAACGGCACCACGCACGCGAGAAAGAGGGTTATGGCGGCCAAAAATACGCGTTGCAACATGAATTCGCCAAAACAACCAAAAAACAGACCTTGCGCCTAAAATGTAAAGTCTGCAATTACATGCGCCACAAAGACGGCATCCGTCTAAGAAAACTAGCTATACAATAAAATTAACGGAGTAGAAAAATATGTCTGACTGGAACAAACTTATTCCAAAACCAAGAAGCGTCTTCCTTAGGGTAAAATGCCCAAAATGTAGCAATGAACAACTCATCTTTAGCAACGCTGTCAACAAAATAGTTTGCAACGTATGTGGAGAAACGTTGGCTGAACCTTCTGGTGGAAGAGCAAAGATCAACGGCGACGTCCAAGCAGTTCTCGAGTAAGAGATGAATTCTCAAATAGCTGAGCGCACGGAAGCAACTGCGACTTGGCAGTTTTAGAAGGGACAAATGATTGGTTTGGCAACTGCGCAAATGCGTAAACTGCGAAAAATACACGCTGAATAAAACTAGTTGCCCCTACTGTGGTGGAGCTGTCAGAATTCCGCATCCACCCAAATTTTCCCCAGACGATAAATACCTAAAGTACCGTATGGCTATGAAAAGGAGCGCCGAAACCTAATGAAAGAAACCTATATCAAAGAATTCACTGAAATCCACCCGAACAACCCAATCCTTATCGAAGGATTACCCGGATTAGGCCTCGTGGGAAAAATTGCTCTGCGCTACCTAATCAAGCAACTAAAAGCCAAAAAAATCGCTTACCTCTATTCACCACACTTTCCATATTTCGTTTTGGTTAACAAGAAAGGCAACGTACGGCTCCTGCGCGGAGCATTCTACTATTATCAAAACCCAAAAGGAAACGACATACTTCTCTTCACAGGCGACAGCCAAAGCCAAACCATTGAAGGACAATATGAAATCGCCGACCGTATGTTGGACTTTAGCGAAAAACACGGCGTTAAAACAATCGCAACAATCGGCGGCTACCGCATGGAGTCCAAAGAAAAACCCAAAGTCTTCATAGCTGCAACAAGCCAAGAAGTCTTGCAGAAGGCACTTCAATCAGGCGCATCATTAAGCACCTCAGGAAGTCCAATTGTAGGCACTGCAGGATTAATTCTTGGTTTGGCTAAATTCAAGAAAATCGACGCTATTTGCTTGTTGGGTGAAACACGTGGTTATCTGCCTGATCCATTGGCCGCTAAAAGCGTTCTGGAAGTGCTGAAGTCAACCTTTAACTTTGACTTGGACCTCGCTGGATTAGACGAGGAGATAGCTAAAGCAGATACAATGGTGACACGCCTACAGCAAATAGAAGAAAAACGAGCCGTGCAAGCTGAAGAAACTCGAAAGCAAGAAGACAAAAAAACAACCTACATCTCTTAAACAACATCTTTTTTACTTCAACGTTTTTCAAAGCGGCAGTGCCATTACCAAAAGGCGATACGGGGAGACAATTTTTCCTTATCCTCAAACGCTCATACATTGAGGCTAAATACGATTTGTTTGGGTTCAAATCAATTTGGAAAAACCCGTTTCGAACGTTTTTCTTTCTCTTCGTAGACAAACGAATCACTGCTCCTTCTGTATTCCTCCCGAATCCGTCCTGATTAAACTGCGTTTTTCAGCAGAACAAGAAAGCCCAGTGCGAAAGAATTAGCAACTTCTCCATGTTTTTCTTTAAAGGCATCAAGCCATTTTCTTGGAGTATTTTTCTTGTTCTTGGATGTAAATAACAGGAAAAGGCGAATTCAAGAAGACCTTGGAAATTTCTTCAAGAAATTCAGCGTCATCTATGTTTTCGGTTCAATATTTACATGCAACCGCTGCCACTGACTTCAAAGCCTAATCAACGACTACGTCTTCTTTAGGCATCCTTCCCGCGGCTCATAGATTGTTCCTTCCCGCAGTAGTTGCCCAATCATGCGTTCAACTTCGCCCCTTGGAATCTTATGCTTGGTTTCCAATTCGTTAACCAGAGCGTCCTTCTCCACGATTCCCGTTACCTTCTCCATATCCATAAGCGTCGATAACACAATGCTTAATCTGTCACGGATACTCTTTGGTCGACCAGTCATAATCAAGTCAATGTCCACTTTGTAGCTTGACATGTCTATTCCCACTTCCTCCAGCGACCGTTTCATAATCGCTATTGCAGCATCTGCGTCTGCCGCCGTGACTTCCTTGCGCAATGCAACTCGTGCTCTAGCCTCTGAAACTCGAACCAAAGATTCCAGTTGACGCGCCGTAATTGCTACGGGTGATCCTTCGGTTTCGCTTGCGGAACGCAT
The DNA here is from genome assembly GCA_963739495.1 of Candidatus Bathyarchaeota archaeon. Lineage (GTDB taxonomy): Archaea > Thermoproteota > Bathyarchaeia > Bathyarchaeales > Bathycorpusculaceae > Bathycorpusculum. The sequence continues at coordinate 75,047 of CAVUAM010000022.1, forward strand.
CGCCAAGTAAAAGTCGCTGAGGCGATTTAGGGCATCCATGCTAAGTTCTGGTTGGATGCTCTTGGCAAAACTGACATATTTGCGCAGTAGTTCAGCGTCGACTTGTGCTTCAACTGGGCTTACTCCTCTTCTATGAATCTCCAGTATGTGTCGGGACATTTTGCTATCGGACTCTTTGTTTGGTACGTCTCGGAGGACGAAGATTAGGTCGAAACGTGAGAGGATGGTAACTGGTAGAGAAATGTTTTCTGCAACGGTTCGGTTGGGTTCGTATCTACCCAATGATGGGTTCGCCGCGGCAAGGACCGCAGTTCTGGCGTTTAACGTAGCGACGATGCCTCCCTTTGCAACTGAAACCGTGTGCTGCTCCATAGCTTCGTGTATTGCTACTCGGTCTTCAGGTCGCATTTTATCCATTTCGTCGATGCATGCAATGCCTTTGTCTGCAAGGACCAGTGCGCCTGCTTCGAGACTCATGCTTCCACCTTTCTCTCGAACTACAGCAGCGGTTAAACCTGCCGCGGTTGTGCCTCTGCCCGAAGTGTAGAGGCCTCTTGGCGCTATTCTTGCAACGTACTGCAGTAGCTGCGATTTGGCTGTTCCGGGGTCACCAATTAAGAGTGCGTTCATCTCCCCCCTCACGTTCACGTCTGGAAGGCTTTTTGAAACACCACCGAAGAGCAAGTACATTATTGCTTCTTTGACATGTTCTAAGCCAAAGATTGAGGGTGCGATGGATGTCATGATTTTGCGGTGCACTTCTGGGTCTTTGGATAGTGCGACCATTTTTGCTTCTTCTTCAGGTGTGGGCGGCGAGGTTTCTGGTTCTTTGCCTAAAACTTCTATTGAATTTGCGTCCAGTTGAAGAATGAACGTGCGAAGCTTTCCCATACCCATCAGTGAAGGCGCAAAAGCGCGCACTGTGCCAACGATGGAAACGTGGTCTCCTGGTCTTGCTACATCGACTATTTCATCGCCTACAAGCTTCACGGCCAATACGCGGGGAAGCTGTCCGGGAGGCAAATCCTCAGGCTTTTCCTGCAACCTTAAATCTTGTGAATCGATGAATGTAGATTCTTCTTGACTAAACTCAAAAGGTCCATCCCTGCCACAGTCAGGAGCAACACAAACCGATGGCGCCTTCAAAAATTGCCCTGTCTGTTCAACTTGATTCATTGTGCCGCACCGTTTGCACTTGAAAGCTCCTACCTGAACCATCGGCCGCACAGGTGTTGCTCTTACAACGATGCCTTCAATCATGACCAGTTTGCTCATTTGTCTTGAGCCAAGCTTTCGAAGCACCTCTTTGCCTAGAAGCTTAATGATTCTAACTATGACCTTCTCTACTTTCTCCGCGTACTCCGCATCTTCAATACGAAGTTGTTCGTACGCTCCTTTGCCTGCGTGCTGCAGATATTCTTCAGGCCTATTGAGCAACAGTTCCGAGAGTGCCTGATCGAACCCATAGAGTTCCTCAAAATCAATTGTTAATGATCCTTTTCCTGTGATGGCTAACTGGGCAATTCTTTGGCGGTACTTTTCTTTCTTGAAGAATTCTTGAAAACGCTGCTGGGGATCTATGGTTTCTAGTTTAGCCATTTTACTTTTCTCCCACGTTTTCTAAAATTCTGGTTTTCCATTCAGAGATGATTTTGACTAGTTGCTCGTAGACGAGTCGTTCTTCACTTGTGAACTTCTTAAGAACCTGGTCGCTTTGAGCTGGAGCGGCGGATATAGCAACTATTTTTTTTAGCCTAGAGTTTACGATGTCGCGGGCTAGTTGTTTTGCGCGGTCGTATTCCTGGAATTTAATCGAGTCGGGCTGCTTTGAGGTTTGGTCTTTTAGGTCTGCAACGAACCTGCGTAGTTTGGGGTAAAAGTCTCCTGGCAACTCTGAGATTTGCCCTGGAATCTGCACACCTTCCTTCCACTGTACCTTAAACAGCTTGGTGGCATCAAGAGTGTCATCTTCCCGGAAATGCACAATTCCATTTGCGGCGAGCTCTTTAGCTACCCAAAAATAAACTTCGTACTCATTTCCTTCGTCAAAGGGGCCAACAGTTAAGCCTGCAAGCTTGATTTCTGGGCAGTTGCGGTTCGCTACGATTTTAACCATAGAGTTCTCGTAGCAAAAATCCAGTGTGCATATTTTCGATGCCAATCCCAGTTTCCCTCTCAATCTGTTTGCCTTTAACGGGATTCAACACATATGGCGAAAGGAGTTTTAAGGGTTTGCACTAGAATTCTTCGTCTCTTTAAGATCAAAATTTAAGGTGTTATCGGCTTTGTATGGTTTCTTTTTGTGTAGGTGTGGGGCTATAAAATTGCACACTACACTTGAAGTTTTAGGAAGGGTTGCTTTTTTGGTTTGCATTGTTTATCTGTTGTGTTTTGAGCGTGGGAAGAGGGATTGTGCCACACAGTCAACATGGATGCTATGTTGAGTGTGTGGGTGTGAATGTGGGGGTATGTTTTTTTGTCGATGGGTTTTTTTGTTTGTATGGACTAAATTTTTGGGTTTTTAGGAGATTGTTTTAGAGCTGATTTGGTGCTCTGAAGGATTCCCTTTTTTGATGAATTACTAGAGGGATTTAGCTTGCAGATTTGGGAGCTCGTTGCAGTCGATAATCGAATAGGACTGAGAAAAAAAATAACTTATGGCCAAAGTCCCAGTGTTTTTATTGCGTTTGCCACCCTGCCGACGCCTAACATCAGGGCCCCTGTCCGCATGTCGCTCTCTTGCTTAATCACAATCGCTTCAACATCGTTGAACGCCTTTGTCATCTTTGCCTCAAGCTTTCTGTTAACAGTTTCCAGCGGCCACTGCTCCCGTGTCAAGTTCTGCACCCACTCAAAATAACTGACAGTAACGCCGCCGCTGTTGGCAAGAATGTCTGGGATAAGGCAGATTTCCTTTTCGTAGAGGATTTTGTCGGCTTCTGGAGTGGTTGGACCGTTTGCGGCTTCTGCAACCATCTTTGCCTTGATTTTGTCAGCGTTCTTTTGGGTTATTTGGTTTTCTAACGCTGCAGGAATGAGTACATCGCATGGCAGTTCGAGGAGTTCTTGGTTGGTTAGGTTCTTGCTGCCCTTGTAGTTTTGTACTGTTTTGGTTTTTTCTTTGTGCGCCAAAACATCCTCTGGGTTTAAGCCATCGGGACAGTAGATTCCACCTGACGAGTCGCTTACTGCCACTACCTTGCAGCCGATTTCTCTTGCCGAAACTGCGGCATGGTAACCGACATTGCCAAATCCTTGAATTACTACGGAGGCATTCTTAAGCTTTAAACCATTGTTTTCTGACGCCTGTTTAACGCAGTGGATGACACCTCTACCTGTGGCTTCGGTTCTCCCCCATGAACCGCCAATCTCGACAGGTTTGCCCGTGGCGCTTTCAGGTATTCTGTATCCTTTGAGTTGGCTATAGGTATCCATTATCCACGCCATAGTTTGAGCATCGGTATACATGTCGGGCGCTGGAATATCACGCTGCGGACCAAGGTACTCAAAAATTAAACTAACATACCGTCTCGTTAAGCGCTCCAGCTCATGCAGGCTAAGTTTTTTGCTATCCACACAAACCCCGCCCTTTGCCCCACCAAACGGAATATCTGCAATAGCACATTTCCAAGTCATCAGCATCGCTAGCGCAGTAACTTCCTCGAGGGTGATGTTTGGGTAAAAGCGGATTCCGCCCTTGAAGGGTCCACGGGCATCCCAATGCTGGACCCGAATACCGTTGAAAACGCCCACCGATCCATTGTCCATGCGGATGTCTATGCTTACCGAGATAGCGCGTTTGGGTTGACTGAGCATTTTTTGCATTCCATGATCAAGGTCTAGCTTTTTGGATGCAAGTTTAAGTTGGGTTAGGGCAACGCTAAGTGCTGTATGTTCTTCCGCCATAAAATGAGCCTCTATACATTTTGTAAAGTTGGAATGACTAGATAAGAATTGCCTTTGACTGTTTTTGTGTAGGTTTGGTTGATGCTTCCGTATACAAAAACTAATGCTCTTTTGACCAACTCTCCCCATATTTCAAAATGTTGAGATCAATAAACTCCCGCTAAATTGCATCAAACACTAATATCATTGACTCAAATCAGAGAGTAATTGGCAATTTAGTTAAAAAAAATAAACAAATAAAAAAAAGTTTAGAAGTCAAGGATTTTCTTGACTGCTTCGTTCTCTACTTCATGCGCCAATGGAATACCCGTGACTTGCGTCGCTATCGTGCTAAGACTCATCAGGTCGTCTCTGGTTAGCAAGCCAAGGTTCCATTTGCGGTTGCCCGCCATCAACTGCTTCAAACCAACGCCAACCCGATCCGCTAAGGTATGTGTAGACTCCGATGCTTTCAAGTGGGATTTCGCCAAAACGCTTGCCATATTTCGCTTTCAACTCGGGCGTGGCGATAAAGAATTTGTCTGGTGTTGCTCCGAATTTGTCGGTGAAGTTCTTGGGCAGTTTGCCTTCGACTGCAAGTTGCTTGAAGTAGTTTGCCTTCATTGCAGCGGTGATTGGTGAGCGCCCCATCAATACCGCTTTAACGAGGGGGCCTTCTCCAAAGTTGCTCATGGCGATAGTTTTGAATATGGAGGTTTCTTCGATAAATCCGCCTGCCATAACCAAGTCCGGAACGTACTTTCCTTTCTTTTTGAGGATTTGGGCACACTGCATTACTAGCGCTTGCAGGAAGAGTGTTGGGATACTCATTTCATCCATCATGGGTACGGGGCTCATGCCTGTTCCTCCGCCTGCACCGTCAAAGCTTAAAGCGTCGATTTTGGCTTCTGAAGCAAACTTCATAGTGTATGCGACTGCTGAGGGTCGGTAAGCGCCTGTTTTGAGGAACACTTTTTTGGCGCCTGATTTACGTAGCCACTCGATGTCTTCTAGGAAGCTCTTTTCTTTGGGGATGCCGACTCTGCTGTGGCGTTCAAAAGTGTTGAAGACCCCATCTTTGAAGGCTTGTTGAATCACCGGGTCTTCAGGATCTGGGATGACGATATAGCCGCGTTTTTTAAGCAGGATGGCTTTTTCGATGTCTTTTAGGCGTACTTCTCCACCTATGGCTTTGGCCCCCTGTCCCCATTTGCGCTCGATGATGTTGACCTCCAGCTTGGAAAGAGCGTAAGCGTCTATGCCTAGTCGTTGGTCTTCAACGTTTGTTTGCACGATGACATCGCCGTATTTTTTGTCCCAGAATTTTCGGAACGAATCCACTCTACGTTTAAGTTCGGGTGAATGGGTAATTTTGCCGCCTGTTAGTGTGGCTTGTACATCCATACCGGCGATGTTTTCTCCGACGGTTACTGACACGCCTGAGAGTGCAGCACCGATTGCTAAGCCATCCCAGTTTGCCCGCGCCACCTCGGTAGAGCCGAAAGCTCCTGTCAAAATTGGCAGTTTAAGTGGCATTCCGCCTACGACTGTTTCGACATTGACTTTGGGGAATATGGCTGCTTCTGAGGTTTCTGGTATGCCTTGAGCGTCGAAGAGTCCTGCTTGGATGCTGAAGTGTGACCAATCTAAGCCGAAGTTTTTGAGGGCTCCTGCGGTACTAGTTCCGAATTGAGCTGGCTCAGGGTAGAGTGCTTCTCTTCCGCGGAAAGCTGAGAGGCTTATTTCGCACATAACAGAGCAGTCGCGGATGCATATTGGGCACATTCCACTAATAGAGCTCGTATCTTTTAGTCGGGTATTTGTTCCCACGGTTGATTTTCCATTTAGGTATGAACTGTTTCTATGTACTCTTTCACTCATTTGTCCAATTCTCCAAGTTCCATTAACACTAAATTGGATTCCAGTGCGTTTGTTTAGTATATAACATTATGCTAAAGCATTTATACGAAAAAAACGTCAATTATACGAAATAAATGTAACAATCGTTCAGCATTATATATATAAATATGCACAAAAAACTGCCATTTGCAACTGAACAATTGTTTAAAATTTCTCTATAAACTCTTCAAAATTCTTTCTATCCCGCAGACACTGGGTACACACACAACTGAAAGGTAAATTCTTTGTCGTGCAAACCTCAAAATAATTACATTTAGAACATGGGAAGTCTTTTCCGCAACGAGTGCAACTTTGAAGAAAAACCACTTCATCACCCAATATGGCCCCGATAGCCTCCATAATTTTTTCGATGTTATTACAGCTCTTAATCGAGAAGGTACCTTGGTCTCGGTTATAATCCAGTCCCATACGCATCAGCGAAACAAATTTTTCTTTCTCCAGCCGCGGAAGCCTGAACGCTTTCTTGTTCAAAACCAAAACCATACTCAGTACCTTCCCATTTTGGTTAGGGAATCGACTTCTTCAGCCGTAAACTTAAACCACCCAATAAGATTGCTGGATTTTTGTTTTTGAAGTATCATCTTGATATAAGGTACGAATTCATGTTTGGCGATTTCGTGGGACACGTGGCATTGTGCCCCGATTTTTCCGCAGATTGCATCCAGAATGCTTCTTTTCCCTTTGGTCCAAAATAATGTAATGATACGAATTGGGGGCGAAATGAACTCGAATTGTTTATAGGATTGAGGGTTGACTGCGGCTGCATGTGATAGTTCATTGAAGAAGTATTTGAGGAGGTGCCAGTTTTCTGTGCCGATTCTGCCTCGGTACATGTCTGCTCGGGACACAAAATCGTATGCCTCCGCAAGCTCCCTCGGGTGAGTGTAGCGACGTGGCAAGTTGTCGCTGACCGAAAGCAAGAAATTGTCATAGTCGACGCTTGAATAGCTAAGCAGGCTTGAGACTTCAGCGATTGATTGAGCCGAAAAGTACTTCCTTAGTGTCTCATCCATGCTGATGTCTTTGTTTCTAGAGCTCAACATTACTGTGTCCTGCAAGGTTAAAGAATGATTTTCTTCACTTAGACTCTGAAGATCGTTTATGGCAGAACGTACATCGCCGCGGCTGTTCTGCGCGATTCGCTCCAGTGCTTCAAACTCCGCTTTCACGTGTTCGAGTAGGCAGATCTTCTGTAGTAAAGCGATGATTATTGGGATACGTACTTGCTGAAAACGCACTAGTAAACATATTTTCTTGAGAGGCCGCAACTTGTCTACGTCAGGGTCGTTAGCTGCCATAACTACTGGGACAAGCGACTCCTCGACAATTTTTATAATTGCTCCTACGCCGCCACGGTCCTCGTTACCCGCGATTCCGTCCACTTCGTCCAAAAACAGAAGGTTTCCGCTGCCTTTGACTTGGCCCGAAAAGTTGTCAAGTGCCCGGTAGGACGAGGCAGGTTTTGCTACTGCATTTATGGCCTTCTCTGAACGGGTGTCGCTAGCGTTCATCTCGATGATTATGTAACCGAATTCTCTTGCTGCAGCGTTAACCAGCGCAGTTTTTCCAACGCCAGGCGGACCGAACAATAAAACAGCTTTCTTAGTACGCCGCTTATTCTTAAGCCAGTCAACAAAGAGTGACTTAGCTTCTTCGTTGCCCACTATGTCTTCTATCTTTTTTGGGCGGTACTTTTCAACCCAGAGCAGGTCATTTCGCAGCATAATTTTCCTCTATACCTTTCCCAAACTTCGCAAACTGGGCAAGAAGCGCGCTAAGTTGGATGTCGCTGTTAGCGCCTTGCGTTAAGCGGTAGTCATATTCACCGATGATGCTAGAGAGGTCAGCTTTCTGTTCCGGCGTTAGGTCAGACATTTTGAAGATTTCCCGTTGAACCTGCCGAATGATTTCATTGCCTGAAAAACCAAAGGATCCCATGATTTCATACATTGTTTTTCTGGCTTCGGTAAAGTCGCCGTAAAGAGCTTTGCGAATCATTTTTTGGACCTGCATAGGGCTGGCTTCGCCGATAACCATTGCTACAGTCTTCTCGTCCACACAACCTTCCTTGTAGGCGGAGGCAGTTTGCAGGGCATTTATGGCGTGCCGCAGGTCACCTTCAGAGTAATTCACAATTCTTTCGGCGGCTGCAGGTTCAAGGGTTATATTCTCTTTTTTAGCTATGCAATGTAACTGGTCTTTCATTGCTTGTTTGTCCAGTCGAGAGAACCGGAAGATGGCACAGCGACTTTGGATAGGCTCGATGATTTTACTGGACTGGTTACATATCAGAATGAATCTGGATGTGCGGCTGCTGGTTTCCATTATGCGTCTTAGTGCGGTTTGGGCTGGGCCTGTCATCTGGTCACACTCATCCAGAATAATTAGTGCGAAGGGAATATCGCCAAAACCTGAGCGACTATAACGCGAGAAATCTTTAATTCTGTCTCGTACTGTGTCGATGCCTCTCTCGTCGGAGGCGTTAAGTTCAAGAGTGAAGTTTCTCCAGTTTGCCCCGTACAATTCATGAGCTATTGCCAGGGCAATAGTGGTTTTGCCTGTACCTGGAATCCCTGCCAGCATAAGATGGGGCATGGTCTTAGGTTTTTTCATAAATGCTTTTAGGCTCTCGGTGATGTCTTTCAAGCCAACGACATCATCGAGGGTTTTAGGACGGTACTTCTCAACCCACATAAGTGCTTCTTCATTAACGGACATAAGTTAACCTTCCACAATAAATTATACAGTAACTTGCTCTAATTACTATTTTGTCTTTCTCTAGCAAAAAAGAATTGACGAAGTTAACCGATTTTACTGCCTTCAGAAATGTCTTTTTCTGGTTGCAAGACCGAAACGTTGCCTTCGGCATCCTCAGCTGCTAAAATCATGCATTGCGATTCAATGCCAGCTAACATTCGCCTCTGTAAGTTAAGCAGAAAAACGCATTTTTTACCAACCAACTCCTCTGGCTTATAATACTTAAGTAACCCAGCTATTGCTTGGCGCTTTTCTGACCCAAAATCAATTAAAATTTTAATCAGCTTCTTCGAATTGGGAACTTGGAGTGCATCCACTATTTTTCCTACGCGTAGATCGATTTTTTCAAAGTCCGCGAACGTTATTTCATCGACCATATACTTTACTCTCAAATGGTAGTCTACGAAGAGTTTAGATATTTACTTTGCTTTCGAAAGTAAGTTGTCTCTACGCATTTTCTAAATAAGTTCTTTTGTCAGACAGACTTGTGTGTTGTGGTTTTCCTTTAGGAAAAGAAATCTTGGTGAGCTTTGGCAATTACAGTTTGCTTTTTACTATTTTACGTTTAATTGTGCGTTTTGTGGGTTCAAACCGCTTTAGCTCGTCCTCAAGCGATTTCCTACGCACTTCCAAAGTTATATCGCCTCGTGTGCTTTCGATGATTCTACGGGCAATGTCTGATTTATGGCGAAGCCCAGGGACAAGCATGTAAGCTTCGTCTAGTGCCAACAATTGAATGAAGATTTCGTCCATGATTTGGAGGCATCTTTCACCCTTCTCAACTGCTCCTTCTCGTAGATTATCAAGCGCCAAACGTCTATATTCACCTATAACATCGGCTAAACCCAGCACATAATCCACGGATGGCACATTAATTTCGGCTACTGTCACAAACCGCTCTTCTTTAACCAGTATTAGGAAAATATTGGCTTCTGAATACTCTTGGAGCGCAGCGCTTAGCATGCCGCCATATATGATTTCGGGGTATTGTTTAGCTTGAATTTGAAGGCTTGCGATTTTTTCTTTGGCGATCTCAACCATTTTTTGAGCGTCATGTAATCTTTTTTGGTGAATTAACAAAATGGCTTGTTTGGATAGACTTGTGGCTTTCCGCATACTTTCATGAGTTTCTTCACGTATCTGGTTTTTCACAATAAGTTCGGTCTTGATTTCTTGTATTACTGTCTCTAAAGTTGACAAAACTGCATCCCATAAAAAGGAGTGTTCTGGTTGTTTATTTCAATTTCTTAAGGATAAGCGAATTCTTACGGCTGTTGAGATCTGTCCATTTCTCAACCACCAATTTGCTATTACCCAAAGCGAAGCTTACTTTGATAAAAATCGTATCGTTGCCTTTGAAAGGGAACGTGCTTATTCTCCGTCAGATCTTTTGGCAAATAGACGAGATATTCGACCGTCTTTTCTTCGAAATAGCCTTCCTCTTCCTTCACTTACCATAACAAGTATCGCTTGAATTGAACAAGGGCAGAAAATAACTATTTTAAATTTATCCAACTTGAGTGTTTTCATATTTAGTCGCAAGGGACGTGTATTGGGGGCGTATTTGTTGTCTGATGGAAGAAAGGCGGTTGAAATTTACAAAATGAGTAATGGTCTGTTTTGAGGTTGCTTTTCTTGATTTGGACTTTATTTTGTTTGCAGGTTGAGTATGTAATAGTCCATAATGGTCAATAAAATCGCTGAAAGTTAGGAGAAGTTGGAAAAGGTGAGCTGTATCTGGTTGATTTTGCTCGATTTTCAATTTTTTGGAATATACTTGCGTAAGGTTATCTATGCCAAGCGTGAAGCAATCGTTTGCGTCTAAACAACTAGTCAGTCCCGACTTGGATCGGTTTCTCCAGGCGACTCATCAGAACTACTCTGCTCTCGGGCGCCTCATTAATGACTTTATACCCTGTTTTTTCAGCTAATTGAGCAGAAAAATCCTTTATATCTCCATGCTGTGGCATTCGGTCAAAACCCAAACGCAAGTTAGAGAAGCCTATGTGCATGTAAGCTTTTGCTTCAATGTAGGTAGGATTGGCTTTTTCAACAAGCCTGGCGTATTGATCGATTAGGCTCATGTTGTGGTCTTTAACTAGCGTCATGCGAACTACAGTTGGGCAGCGGAAACTGTGCAGTAAACCCAGCGTTTCATTCAGTTTTACCCATGCTCCAGGGAAGAGGGGTCTGCATACCTGCTTGTAAACCTGCTCGTTGGGTGCGCATACGGATATGTAGAGTTGAGTAGGCTCCTGACTTAGCTTGGAGAGTTTGGAGGGTAAGGTGCCGTTTGAAACTAGAAAAGTAGTTAATCCTTTTTGGTGAAAGGTGCGTATGAGATCTCCCAAGGGTTCGTAGAGGGTGGGTTCACCCGTCAGGCTTATAGCCACTTGCTTAGGTCGTTGGGCTTCTTGAAATTTTCGCCAATCCGTTTTCTCGTTGCCTTTATAGCCGCTTAGAATCTTTTCCTGAGCTCTAAAGCAACCCTCAACAATCTCTTCGGGTGTGTCCTTAGCTGGGTTTTTCATCTCATCCCATGTGACCTGTAGATCTCCGCTTTGTGCCCTCCAGCAAAATAGACATTCTTGGGTGCAAGAGTAAAGGGACGGCGTCATCTGGATGCATCTGTGCGATTGGATGCCATAGAACTTTTGTTTATAGCATACTCTGCCGTTAACTATAGATTCGTAGAGCCACTTGCACCTTTTAACCGCTGAATGGCTGCCGACTAAATGATATTTTTGTTTCTTTAAAGCGCCTAAAAGTGGAGAGGCAGAGTTGTTTTCCAAAGGTAACACCTATTTTCTGTATTATCAAGAAAGGTCTCTTTTAAAAATCCCTCTCCTTATAAGCGGTCTTCAGTATAGTAAAACATAGTTTAGCTGTTTTTTCAGTTCTTCTGATGGGCAACTGTTTAAAAGGTAATGTTTAAAATCATCTCTTAGTTACATCATCAGCATCAAAGATATCGTCTGTCTACTTAGGGGTGCAGATTGATTTGAACAAAAAAACTACAACGGTTTCTATCCTATTGCTTATGGTGTTTGCTATTATAGCTATGCCTCTAGAAGCTTATGCACAGAACACCAATCTTGGAGTAAGCATTATCCAGTTAAGTCCCAATACGGGATCCGGAACAGTAGGCAGTAAAGTAAACCTTCAAGGAACAATTTACCAATCAAATGGTACATATCAAGTAATACTCGGAAAAGCTGTCGTTGACAGCGGCACAGCCCTTGGCTACTATGTTAATTCAAACTTTACAATACCTGAACTTCCCAGCGGCACCTACTCATTAATCCTTAGAGACACTAGCATCAATGTTAATACTTCACAATCATTTAGCGTGTCAACAGCATACGTGATAAGTCCTAGCCAAGCATCCCTTCAAGAAGGAACGAGCGTAAGTTTAACTATCAGCGTTACGGGTGGTCAAACAGGTACCTCATACAGCGCCAACGTTGTGGTTGTCCTTCCAAGTCCTCTTGGCTCAATCTACACAAGAGCTATCAGTCTGGGAACACCTAACAATAAGGGAACGGCAAGTGCAACAATAACTTTTCCAGATAGCAGTTTCTCTCCCAGTGGTTCACTTGCTGACTACTCTGGAACATATACGGCCTACTTTAATCAGTCTGACTCTCTTGCTCAAAGCACTTTTAGAGTCAACTTTATCGATAAAAACACCTATCATCGAGGCGAAACGGTAACTGTGCGAGCGACGGGCTACCAACCTAACACCGCGGCAACCCTTACCATCACAAGCGTTAGTTCTGGTTCAACTCTTGACACTGCTTCAGTAACCGCTTCAGCAGACGGCATAATCAGCACAACTTGGGCAGTTTCCTCCAACGCTGACGTCGGCGACTACACGATAAGGCTGTCAGCGCAAACTAACGCGAAAGCAGTCCAGGACGCAGAGAATTTCACCGTTACTGGTTATTCAATTAAAATTCAAACAACCAATCTGGCAGGACAAATTGTTCCCACAGTATCGCTTCAAGCTAAGGATGCAACCGCTGGTACTGTGCATAATGCGTTAAGTGATTCAAATGGTGTCGCAAACTTTAAACTTGAAAAAGGTACGAACACAATAACTGCATTATGGAATGGAGTTAACGTTGGAGAAACCAACATCACCGTCAACGGAGATGGGACCTTTACCGTAAGCTGTCAGTTGATTAACCTAAAGATTACGGTCAAAAATGCAGCGGGCGTCGTAATGCCCTTTGTCGACTTAAATATAACATACCAATATCAAAGTAGCAGTGGAACAAAAACAGGAACCTCCGTGGGTCAAACTGATGCTTCTGGAAGCTACACGTTAATCTCAACCTTGCCCACAGCAAGTTACACGATTGACGCTTCAGTTTACCATAAAATCTTCAATGCAGGCAATAACACCCTCAGTAGCCTTCCAACTCAAGCAACAGCTCAAGTGTTTATCATTGCTCCAACCGAAACTTTAACGCTAAATGTGGTTGGCTATAACCAAGAGGCTATTTCGGGTGCCCGGATAGAATTAGTGGAGTTATCAAACGGTCTGTTCTATTCAGCTACAACCGACGGCAATGGTGCGGTTACAACTCAGGCTACTTTTGGAATGTATCGCGCTCGAATCTACAAAGACAACATCCTGATCAACGAAACAAACGTGGAGGTTTTCAGTACCACCCAACAACAAATCCATTGCACATTATTCGGCATTCAACTAATCGTCACAGTCGTTGACTTCTTAGGAACACCTATCTCAAACGTTAACGTGACAATAAATGGACCAGAAAAGATATCTGCCCAGACGCAAAGCAACGGAAAAGCTATTTTCAACGAAATTATTGGCGGCAACATGCAAATAATAGCTCAAGCTTCAGGTTTACAAGATGCCTATCAAGCGGTAACATTAACCATTAATCAGCCCGCTGAATTACAGGTGAAAATCGACAAATACGTTGCCGTCGGCCCAATATTGATTCAAGCTAGCTTTCTAATTACTATATTTATTGTATTGGCTTCTGTAATTGCGTTGCTAATAGTCGAGGTTTTCTGGCGAAGACGAATTAAGTCTACAGCTACTTATGCCACTTAATTTTCCTCCTTTTCTAGAAAAAAGTTTATATGGCTTCTAAATTAGATAAAGAAAACTAAAGACAGACAAAAATAATATTTTGAATTGACAATTGAGGTGTATCTGTTGGCTCAATCAAAAGCTTGTTCTCCAATGTGTCAATCCTTTAAATGCACAAAAAATGCGGCGATTTTCCGACGAGACACAGTATGGTGCAAAGAAGCTGAAGAGAATTGCAATGTAGCAAAATGCACCTACTCTATGTGCTTTAAACGTCGTTATCTACCCGGAGGCGTCTGCGGCGAAACCGTTAAACGCAAGACTGTAGAGCGAGAAATTGACGACGCTTTCCCTGAGGATCCAGTTAAACTCAAAGGAAAGGCATTACGCAAACTCGGAGACCAAGACTTCTTCTAAAACAAATTAAAAAACAAAATGGCTCGTGCAAAAACACGAGTTTTCCTTTTTATTTCGATTTTACCCGTTTAACTACTGGCGGCTTAACTTTTTTTAGAATCCTGTACCCGCAAATGATGCATTTGGTTTCTCCGCCCCTTAGCTCTAATTCTTCGGATGGCACTCTTGAGCCGCATCTCATGCATTCATAAACAATTCCAGATTTTTCCATAGGAACGCCTGTTCCTACAAAGAAAAGCATTTTACTTTTAAACATTTCCAATACTTGCAAGAAATGAAGATGGTTAGTTGAGAAAACGACTTCGCGGCAAGCTTTCAGATGCACTATCGACGGAACAATTAAGCAGAGTTTACAGTTCCTTCGATATTATAGGCGATATAGCCATCATTAAGCACAACAACGTCCAAAACCCAGAAGTCGTGGCAAGGCAAATAATGACTATCCACAGAAATATAAAAGCAGTTTTCACCCCAGCTACCAGCATAGAGGGTGATTATAGGGTTAGGAAGTTGAAGCTTTTAGCCGGGGAAAACAAGACAATCACCGTTCATAGGGAGTCGGGGTGCACTTTCAAAGTTGATGTTGAAAAATGCTATTTTTCGCCCCGCCTATCATTTGAGCATACGCGTATTGCCGGGCTTGTGAGCGCCGGAGAGGTAGTTGTCAACATGTTTGCAGGGGTAGGTTGCTTTAGTATACTTATCGCTAAAAGAGCATGCAACAGCAAGGTTTACTCGATTGACGTTAACCCAACAGCAGTCGAGTGCATGAGGGAGAACGTCAAGATAAATGGTGTTTCTAGCCAAATTATTCCCTTGTCTGGTGACTCAAAAGAAATAATTCAAACTCAACTGCAAGGTGTCGCTGACCGCGTTCTCATGCCTCTACCCGAGAGAGCCCTTGAGTATTTGCCCCTTGCACTTTCAGCACTTAAAAGCTCAGGCGGCTGGATACACTACTACGATTTTCAACATGCCCCAAGTGAAGAGGACCCCTTGGAAAAAACCAAGCTTAAAGTGGCTGAAAAACTCGACAGATTAGGTATTGGGTATTTGTTTGCTAATTCACGTGTTATTCGTCCTACCGGTCCAAACTGGTACCAAACTGTACTAGACATAAACGTGACCTGTTTGCCGAGCAAGTTTTAATAACATAACACTCACCTATTCTATTCCGTGGAATCCAAACATGAAACGAAAACTGATGGAAATCCTTGCTTGCCCGATCGACAAATACCATCCCCTAGAACTTCATGTCTTTGAAGAAAAAGACGAAATAGTTGAAGGCTTAATTGTGTGCCCCAAGTGCCAAAGATGGTATCCAATTCGCGATGAAATTCCAGAAATGCTGCCTGACGAGTTGCGAAAGGAAGCTGATGATTTGCCTTTCCTAAAGAAATGGAAGGCTAAAGTTCCCCCAAAAATCGTTTCTGAAGGTAAACCATTCAACCTAAAATAATTTTTTTAGTTTTTTATCTGTATTGCCTTGTTTTTTGCTGAGGATTCAATGGCGGCTGATGCAACTGTTAAAGCTCTTACGCCGTCTTCGCCAGTGACAATGGGCTTTTTCTTCTCAACTATACAGTCAACGAAGTGCTGTAGCTCTGCTTTTAGTGGTTCTTGGAAGGGGTAACGTGGTTGGAGGCTTTGGGTTTGCTGTTCAATCCAGAGGTCCTGAGTAATGTAGTCGAGTCGCATGATGGCGTCGCTGCCTGTAACCGTTAACGTGCGAGTTTTATAGGGTGTTAGCCAGTTAGTTTCTATAAACGCGCTTTTACCATCAGCGTAAGTGAGCATTATGTGGGCATAATCCTCAAATTTCTTGATTCGCATACTACCCATCTTTGCATAAACTGAAATCGGATCAGCGCCCGAAATAAATCGCATGACATCTATATCGTGAATTGCTGTGTCTTTGACAACGCCGATGTCTCCTATACGTTCGGGCCATTGTGAAACTCGTTTTGCTGTTGCGCAGACCAGTTCACCGATTTCTTTGTCTTCCACGGATTGGCGAATTATCTGCAAGCCCGGAATAAACCTCATAAGAAAACCCACAGTCAAATGCAACCCGTTCTCCTGGGCTGTTTTGACCAATTCTTGTGCCTGCTGCGGAGTGGTGGCCATGGGTTTCTCAACCAAAACATGTTTTCCCGCGTTTAGTGCTTTCATGGCTTCCTGCGCTAGAATTGTTGACCAAGTGCAAACGTTCACTGCTTGGATGCTCTTGTCCTTCAGCATCTCCTTGCTGTCTGAATACGCTTTTACGCCGTACTGCGCCGCCATGGCTTTAGCTCTTTCAGAGTTAACATCGCATACCGCGACCAGCTCCGTTGATGGCAATTCTTTGTAGACTCTTGCGTGGTTCTTTCCCCATTGGCCTGTTCCGATTACTGCTACTCCAAGTTTGGTCAATTTTTGTCAGTTCCTCTTCCTAACCCAAAGTATTTGAAGCCTTCCGTTTCAACTTTTTTTGGGTCATAGATGCCTATTAAATCAACAATAACTGAGGGTATTTTCATAAGGGGCTTTAGTTTTTTTAAATTTAAATTTTTAAACTGGTCTTGTCCTGTCAATATGACAATGCAGTCGGCGCCTTCAACAGCCTCGTTTAAACTTGGTTTAACCACGTTCCATTCCATCTGAAGGGGTTTTTGAGTCGGGGTCGAAAAGTGTGGGTTTGGCGCCCTTCTGCTCCAACATTTTGACGAAGACTCCTGTAGCAGTCGTCGGGTTAGCGGTGCCTAAAACGGCGACTCTTGCCCTTCGTAAAGGTTTGCAACTGTTTCGAAGAGCATCATGCGTCAAATTAACAGCATGTTTTACCATATCCTCATTTATCTGCCTGGCCAATGCTGGAAGCCTAAGCTTAACATTCAAGTTTTCAGCGCAATCAAGTAGCAAATAAGATTCATTCCTGTTTTCTTCTCCTACAGTTGACGGAAAAAAACTTGGGTCGTTGATACCAAGGCACTTTAAAGCCTTAAAGTAGTCAGTGTTTGCGTTTTCACAGAAAACCGCCAGCTCGTTGGCTAATGCCCTGTTTATATCCTGCTTTACTGCAGCGAAAAGGGCTGCTGTCTCCGCGGATCTTACGTCATCGATTTCCATTACTTTTTTTGTTATCGTTCTTAAGAGAGTTGATGATGCTGTTAAGCTTGTTTGGTCATCGGCTGCAACCTTTAACTCTAAATCGGCAACTGAGGCTTCATCTGTGAGAATAGGGCTGTAGGCTAAACCAAAGTCTGACCCTACCTTGAGCCCTGAAGTGTTCTCCAAAGTCTCTTTCACGATGTCCTCGGTAAAACCTATGCCCGCGATGCTGCAGTAGATGACTAATGCACCTTTTTGCAGACCTGCCCCAACCTGTTTACATGCGCTGACTATCTGGGTGTAATCTGTTTTTTTCTGTTCGTCAACTTTTGCTCCAATGGCAATTAGGACCACGTCGCTTTGGGAGACAGCTTTTTTCCGGTCAGAACTTACGCTTATTTTCCCGGAGGTAATATAGTTTTTCAGTTTAGTTTCAACTTGGGAGGATGAACTCCCGGTTCTTCCCTTTGAAACCTTCTTTATAACAGTCGGGTCCGCATCCGTACAGATAACTCTATAGCCCGCTTCAGCAAAGGTGTTTCCGTAAAAAATTCCCTTGTGCCCGCAGCCAATAACGCTCACCGTATATTTTGAGCGTTTCTCGTTGGTGTCTACCTCTTCGGGTTTTAGGTTAATAACTGGGGGCATAAATGGTTCTCTTCCCAACAAAGTTGGGGATGTTATATGGTTTGGAGGATTTTCTTAAGCCTTGTGCTGTAGTCTTCGACTAGTTGTAGTGCTTTCTGTTGATTTTTTGCTTCGGCGTATAATCGGAAGACTGGTTCGGTTCCGCTTGGACGAATCAAGATGGCGCTGGCGTCGCTAAACCAAATTTTGACTCCATCAATGGTGCTAACGTTTTCGCCCTTGACCTGCTCGTAAATTTTCCTCTGCAGAATTGCTTTTTTATCATCTGAGCACTCGATTTTTCCTTTTTCTATGAAGTACTGTGGCTGTTCTGCAACGAGTTGAGCGAGAGACTTTCCTGTATCCGCCATGATGTTTAGCAGAAGCGCAGTTGTCATAGCTCCGTCGCGTACTGCTTGATGAGGACGGTAGAATATTCCGCCATTTTCTTCGCCGCCTAAATCGGCGTTCTCTGCTTTCATAGTCTGCGAGACAGTTACACTGCCGACTTTGGTCCATATCAGTTTGCCATTGTAGGTTTCAACAGTGTCTTTGATTAGGGTGGATGAGCTGACAGGTGTTACAATTTTTGCACCCGGATTCTTGAGAAGATATTGCTTAATCACAACTGCGAATGTTTTGTCGCCCCAGTAAATCGTGCCATTGGCGTCGGTGAAAATAGAGCGGTCAGCGTCTCCATCGAAAGCGACACCCATGTCAGCACCGATGGCTTTAACCGTTGCAGATAAGTCACCAAGGCTTTCGGGACGTGGTTCAGGGAGCCTTCCTGGGAATGTGCCGTCGATGTTTGCGTTTATGGTTGTGACTTTGCATCCGATTTCTCTTAAAAGTGGGGGTAGAGCTATTCCTCCGACACTGTTCGCGGCGTCGACTACGACGTGGAAATGTTTGATTGCTATTTTTTCGGCGTCAACGTGTTTTTTTACAGCGTCTTTGTATTCATCGTTGATTCCTTGCAACTCACGTTTCGTACCTAACTTATCCCACTGGGCATACACGATTTTATTGTCAAAGTAGATATCCTCTATTTCAGTTTCTTGCTCATGAGATGTTTCAATGCCATCGCTCCAAATTACTTTGATACCGTTGTATTCAGGCGGGTTATGAGATGCCGAGATTATTACGCCACCGTCCATCTTGTGGTTTTTAGTTGCAAACTGAATAGCTGGAGTCGATGCCATGCCCGCGAAATACACGTTGCAACCCGCTGCATTTATTCCTGAGATTACAGCTTTCGCAAACATAGGACCGCTGGTTCGAGCATCATAACCCAGAAGTAAATTTTTATTTTTTCCAAAAAAAGTTCCGATGCACGCTCCAACTTTAATTGCCATTTCAGGCGTTAATTCTACGTTAACGAGTCCTCGAATTCCATTGGTTCCAAAAAGCTTTCTTGTACTCATTTAAAGTCAACTCAGTACTTATTTAACAAAACAGTCTAGGTTTTAAAACGTTTCAGTGACTTCTTTTGCAGGACACACCACTTGGTCATCACGCATGTGAATGCTGTCTTTAACTTTAGCGAGATCGCCTACAACGCAGCCTTTGGAAAGCTTTACTCCTTTGCCTATTTTTGCCCCTTCGCCAACGATAGCTCCGTTGAGTATGGCTCCGTCGCTTATGTGAGCTTCAGCGAAGATGACTGAATTGGAGATTTGAACATTCGCTCCGACTTTGACGTTTTTACCTAAAATTGCGTATGGACCGATGACTGATTTTTCACCCACTATTACTCCGGTGTCTATTGCGACAGGGCTTTTGACGAATGGATAATGGCTCTCCTGTTCGCCTCTTCTTGACAGAGAATCGAGGACTATCATGTTTGCCTCTAAATACTCCTGGGGTTTACCAATATCTATCCATAAGCCATTGATGCAGTTGCCACTTAACTTGCCTTCCTCAGCAAGCTTGGGAAATACTTCTCTTTCTATTGAGACTGCTCTTCCCTCAGGAATGTATGCAAAGATTTCGGGGCTAAGAACGTAGGCTCCAGCGTTTATGAGGTTGCTTGGTGCATGACCTTTGGCTGGTTTCTCCACGAATCGCCTAATGCTGCCGCCTTGGAAGTCTGCTACGCCAAAACTGCATGGGTCCTCAACTTTGCAAAGAGCAATTGTGGCTAAAGCGCCAGTCTTTTTGTGAGTCTCAAGTAGTTCTCTATAGTTTATATCGGCGTAAATATCGCCGTTCAACATGATAAAAGGTTTGTCATGTCCAATTAGCTTCTCAGCTTTTTTTAACGGACCGCCTGTTCCCAGTGGCGTCTTGGGTGGATCAACGGAAAATCGAACCCTCAAACCGCATTTTAGCGGTTTGTGTTGACGGATATAAAATTTTGTAAGTGCGTTGACTGCGAGGATGGCTTCATCTACGCCATTATTGGATAATCGCTCAAAAGTCCACTGGAGAAGAGGTTTGTTAACTATGGGAAAAAGAGTTTTAGGTCTTGAACAACTCAACGGTCGAAGTCGTGTTGCAAAGCCCCCTGCTAAAATCAATGCTTTCAGACGTGTCACCTTGAATATGCAGTAACCTATTGGCTCGTTTTTATATAAACGATTATGGCATGAAATTTGGAATTTTAATTATATTAACTAACGGGCGGCTAATTGCCAAAACGTAATGATGACGGTTAGAAGCTCTGAGAAGTTAAGTCTGAATTAGCTTTTTTTCAAGTCAGTAAAATATTAAAAACCTAAATAAAAAATAAGAATCTATTCCCACTCGATAGTTGCCGGCGGTTTATGGGTAATATCGTAGACTACGCGTGTAACTTGTGGAATCTCATTTGTTATCCTGGTGGAAATCTTTTCTAGAATAGGATACGGAAGTTTGGCAAAGCTTGCCGTCATGGCTTCACGGCTCTCCATAGCCCGCACCGCAACTACATAACCATATGCGCGCGCATCGCCCTTAACGCCAGTAGCCTTCGTATTCGTTACAACCGCAAAGTACTGCCAAAGACTCTCTGATAATCCGTTTTTTTCAATCTCTTCACGGACAATCTTATCAGCTTTCTTTGCAATAGTAACTTTTTCGTCAGTTAATGGTCCAATTATTCGAACTGCTAACCCGGGTCCTGGAAAGGGTTGGCGG
This sequence comes from Candidatus Bathyarchaeota archaeon, assembly GCA_963739495.1. Lineage (GTDB taxonomy): Archaea > Thermoproteota > Bathyarchaeia > Bathyarchaeales > Bathycorpusculaceae > Bathycorpusculum. Next base: position 95,931 of record CAVUAM010000022.1, read on the forward strand.
TTAACAATTTCTTTGGGCAAATCCAGCATTCTTGCGACTTTGCGAACTTCGTCTTTGTAGAGGTCACGGAGAGGTTCGAGGATTTTCTTAAACTTTATTTTTTCAGGCAACCCTGCTACGTTGTGGTGGCTTTTTATTTTATCGGAGTTTTTGCGGAAACCAGACTCGATTCTGTCTGGGTAGATAGTGCCTTGAATTAGGTATTCGGCTCCTGACTCGTTGGCGATTTCCTCAAAAACCCGAATGAATTCTTCGCCCATAATTTTGCGTTTGGTTTCGGGCTCTGTTACGCCTCTCAGTTTAGCCATGAAACGTTCTTGGGCGTTAGCAACGATAAAGCGAATTGGGAATTTTTGGAAAGCTTCGCGAATTTGTTCCGTTTCACCTTCCCTCATAAATCCATGGTCAACATAAACTGCAGTTAACTTTTCGCCAAGAGCTTCAGCTGCCAAAGCTGTGGCTACGCTGGAGTCTATACCTCCGCTTAACCCAATAATAGCTCTGGCTCCCTGAGTTTCTGTTTGAAGTTCTTTAACCATTTTTCCGATGAGGTCTTCCATTTGCCAGTTGGCTTGGCACTTGCAAACTTGGAAGATGAAATTTTGGAGCATCCGTATACCATTTTCGGTGTGTATGACTTCGGGGTGCCATTGAAGTCCGTAGATAGGTTTGGTTTTATGACGGAAAGCGGCGACGGGACAGTTTTCCGTATGTGCTAGGGCTTCGAACTCTGGTGGGGGAGCAAAGACTGTGTCACCATGGCTCATCCAAACTTGTTCTTTTTCACTTAATCCTTCGAGTACGCCGACCGGTTTGTCGATTGCTACTTGTGCAATGCCATATTCCTTGCATGTTGCAGGTTCAACTTTGCTGCCGGTTAATTGAGCTAAAAGCTGATGACCATAACATAAACCGAGGATTGGCAGGTTTACCTCTAAAATACGTGGGTGGAGTTTAGGTGCGTTTAGATCATAAACGCTTGAGGGTCCGCCTGAAAATATTAGTCCTTTGACATTAAATTTTTCGTTTAGAGCCGCTATTTCTTCGGGGGAAACGTCGTGGGGTACAATTTCTGAGTAAACGCCGTGTTCTCTGATTCTTCTGCCGATGAGGTGGCAGTATTGTCCGCCGAAGTCCAAGACGAGAATAGTGTCATATTTTGCCTGCATTTTGTGGCTCAGGAACTATTGGGGTTTGCCGTCTAATTTAAGATTACTATCTTCTTTCGTCAAAAAAGCCATTTTTTACGCTTCCGCTAATGTTAGTTATCATCTGCAATTCACTTTAAAACTAAACTTTTATTAGCTTAATCAGCTGATTATCAGAAAGATGTCCCGAAAAATCCAGTTTGGTTGGAAAAATGTACAGGATTAGATAATTATGGAATTAAATGAAACTGATGCTAAAATCCTTAAAGGTCTCTTGGAAGACGCTAGGTTCTCCAGTAGACAAATCGCAAAGAACGTCGGCGTCTCCGTAGGTACTGTCTTATCAAGGATAAAAAAGATGGAAGAAGAAGGACTAATCAAAGGATACGCAGTAATCTTAGACCACGAAAAACTAGGTTACCAACTGACCGTCGTTACCGAAATCACCGTTTCCAAAGGCAGACTCGTAGAAACAGAGAATGAAATAGCTAAAATCCAAAACGTCTGCGGAGTCTACGATGTAACAGGCTTAACCGACGCCATCATCATAGCTAAATTCAAGAGTCGAGAAGACCTAGGCGCCTTCACCAAAAAACTGCTCTCTCTGCCATACATAGAACGAACAAACACTCACGTAGTCCTAACTACAGTGAAAGAAACCTTCCGCCTACTCTAAAACAAAAATCAGGAAATCTAGGGCTTAGCTTCTTCTGAGTGATGATTTTCCATCTTGTATTTTTGTTCCGGTTGGGCAATTGTGATTTTGGTTCCCGAAGCCACAGGACCAGTTATCCAGACATTTCCGCCGATGACCACATTGTCGCCTATTACAGTCTCTGCCCCAAGCAGGGTTGCGCCCGAGTAGATGACAACATTGTTGCCGACTGTTGGGTGGCGTTTGCGTCCTTTGATGATGTTACCTTTTTCGTCTTTGGGGAAGCTTAGCGCACCCAATGTTACACCTTGGTAGAGTTTCACGTTGTCCCCGATTTCTGCGGTTTCACCTATGACGACGCCCGTACCGTGGTCGATGAAGAAGTTTTTGCCGATCTTTGCGCCTGGATGAATGTCGATGCCTGTTAGGGAATGTATGTGCTCACTCATAATCCGTGGAATTAGAGGGACGCCGCTTAGGTAGAGTTCATGTGCTATCCTGTAGGTGGCTATTGCCAGTACGCAAGGGTAGCTCAGGATTACTTCTTCAGTGCTTACGGCTGCTGGGTCACCGCTGAAAGCTGCTTGGATGTCGCCGCTTAGCATTGAACGGATTTCTGGTAATCTTTCCAGAAGTTCCTTGACTACGACGTGTGCCCGTTTTAGACATACGTCTTGTGGGCATTCGCTGATCTTTCTGCAGATGTACTTGAGGCTTTTCTCAACCTCGTTGGTAAGCCGTGTATAAACCGAAGTTAATTTTGTGCCCAGATGGTATTTGACGTTGGCTTTTGTGATTTCTGAATCGCCTAAATATCCAGGGAAAAGAATCGTGAATAGGTCTTCTAGGACTTCGGTGACGACTTTTTTCGATGGCAAATCTCGTCCTTCAAGATGATCCATACCACCGAATCGTTCGTAGCTACCCATAATGTTGTCTACGAGCTTTGGCAAGCCTTTTTCAACCCAATCCTGCTCCACTTTATCGTTGTTATGCATTAGGGTTTCAAGCATGCGGTCTGGATTCCAGCAATCAAGCTCTCTGTTCTTTTCTTTGCATTCTCGGCAATCTTTCGGTAGAGGCTGGTTTGGGTTTGTGGACATATATTTTCCCTATTCAATCAATATGTGGAAGGGGGGAATATAAGAAAAGCGTCTTTTAGACGCAGATTTTATGTTAGGCTGTTGGCTCTTGGAACAAAACAGTACTTAGATAACGTTCTCCCGTGTCTGGTAGGATAACAACGATCAGTTTGCCCTTGTTTTCTTTTCGTTTCGCGATTTCTATAGCGGCGTATACGGCTGCTCCGGAAGATATACCGACAAGTAAGCCTTCTTGCTGGGCAAGTTGCCTTGCTGTTTGAAGTGCTTGGTCGTCGGTGACTTTGAAAATTTCATCCACTAAATCCATCTTCAAAACATCGGGCTTAAAGCCTGCGCCGATACCCTGGATCTTGTGGGGTCCTTTCTGTCCACCGCTTAGCACTGGAGATCCTGCTGGTTCGACTGCAACAGTTTTGAACTCTGGCTTTAGCGGCTTTATGAACTGCGCGATGCCTGTTATTGTTCCGCCTGTACCAACGCCCGCGACCAGTAATGTCTACTTTGCCATCTGTGTCTTCCCAGATTTCTGGTCCGGTGGTTTCTCGGTGCACTTTGGGGTTGGCGAGGTTTTTGAATTGTTGGGGCATGAAGCTGTTTGGGGTGGCTGCGACGAGTTCTTCGGCTTTTTTGATTGCTCCACCCATGCCATCAGGTCCAGGTGTCAGTACAAGTTGTGCGCCGTACGCTTTAAGGAGGTTGCGACGTTCTATACTCATAGTTTCGGGCATTGTTAAGATGAGTTTGTAGCCTTTGACGGCTGCAACCATAGCTAAGCCGATGCCAGTGTTGCCCGAGGTGGGCTCTATCAATGTGCCCCCGGGTTTGAGGCCTATTTTTTCTCCTTCTTCAATCATGCTTTTGCAGATGCGATCTTTGACGCTACCGCCTGGATTTTTTGCTTCAAGTTTAGCGAGTACGGTGGCGTTTGCACCTTTGGTTAGTTTATTTATTTGGACGAGGGGTGTTTTTCCGATTGTTTCAAGCACGTTTTTGTTGATTTTCATGTTAACACCTTATTGTTATAACAGTGTTATGTGAAGGTTATAATAAACTTTACCACAACCCACCAACACTCAAAACATTATGACGAATTAAACCTAAAACATTTGCGCCCAATACAAAAGTAAAGCCTTTAAATGAGCCCTGTTCCTATATTTCCGCAACACAACGCGGAGGTCGCCCAGCATGGCCAAAGGCGTAGGACTGAGGCTCCTATCCCGCAGGGGTTCGTGGGTTCAAATCCCACCCTCCGCACCAATTTACCGTTTAGGGCATTATTTAAGGCTAATACAGTAAAATAGTCACAAATCATGCTTATTAGCCAAGCTGTTGTGGTTTTCCCAGAGGTTTAAAGCAAAAGTTTTGACGTGAAATCAACACGCCACTCTATCTTGTTACTTCGAATCCTCAACTGGTCCGAGGCAACTTGGGAAATTGGCGTGTGAAACGCGTTGGGCACGGTACAGCTGGAAGCGAAGACACAAGAATCAACTCAGAGCTTACCAAGAGCAACAGCAAACGACGCCTAAGCGTAACCCTACAGTACATACCTAAGCTGAAATCTGGAGGTTTGTAGTGCCAAAATACTGCAAAGGAAAATGTGGTCGAAAAATTTCCTACCAAAACAAGACAGGTTATTGCAAAGAATGCTTTGGCCGTTTCATTCTTAGTCCCAAGGGCGCTAATGCAAGCAGACGAGAAGTTTAAAGACAGAAGTAATTTAGCGCTCAATCTTTAGCTAATTTTGTGTTTAACTTCAAAATTTATTTTGGCACAAAGAATTCGTCTTTAAGCGGTTAAAGCCTCATAAGGCGCTCAGGGAGTGAGTCTCTCTGTAGCGGCTGATGTGTCCATTTTGTGGCGGCTAAATTGCTTTTTTTGGAGGTTCTGTGCTAAACTCAATTTTGGCAGACATGAGGCATAACACTGGCTTGATAAATCTTTGATAACTCAGTTTATCAAAAATGTTAAAGTGAAGCCTCAAAGATATCTTGAGTCGACGATAATGATGGAAGAAGTAAATTGGTCAGCTCTAAACAAGATTCTTAACGACTCAACAAGACGAAGCATACTTGGATTATTGGCAGAAAATCAAACTCTCAGCTACACGGAAATGATGACTATTCTGCATATAACAAATACTGGCAAGCTCAACTACCACCTGAAATCACTTGGCGCTCTCATTGCTAAAGATGTAGAAGGAAAATACTATCTAACTGAGAGAGGGAAGCTTGCTGCAAGTCTGCTCAAGACTTTTCCAGAGAATGAACAGTCAAGCAGATACCGAATGGTTAGAATTGTTGCTGTTGCGGTTTTGGTGCTCGTGGGTATCAGTTTAATCTTTTTTGGCGCTGTCCTTTCTATCTCAACTACGCATTCACTTGAGCATCAAGCGTTGGATGCTTTTCTTGTAGTTTTTGGCGCCATTATGATAGGTCTTGCAGTTTTCCTGTTTGTCTGGAAATCCAGAATTCTTAGGGCGAGATATGGCTCAATCCAGAAGCAGTCGATATGGTTCGGGTGAATAAAAATGACCGTTTTAGAGTTAAACAATGTTGCTTCCGGCTACGAGGGGCAAACTGTCCTACATGACGTAAGCTTCAAACTGCATGAACCCTCAATATACGTCATTTTAGGACCTAACGGCGCAGGCAAGACAACCCTGTTTAGAACAATCGCCGGTATCCTTGAGCCGTACAACGGCAGCATTCTCTTCGATGGCGAAAACCTGACCAGCTCCTCAAAAGCTAGGGAACGAATCAGCTTCCTTTCACAGTACAATGCTATGCCCGAAGAAATGACAGTTTACCAAGCGCTCAAATTCTACTCGAGTATTGAAGGCGGAGACCCCGACAAAGCGATTGCTATGCTTGACCTTACAGACCTCAAGAACAAAAAATTCTCCGACCTTTCTCAGGGGCAAAAAAAGAGAGCATCCATCGCCAAAGTTTTCCTGAATGAAAGAGACCTATATCTGCTTGATGAACCAACCGCAAACCTTGACCCGGCGGTTTCAAAAGAGATCCGAGATATCATTCTAGATATAAGCCGGAACAAAATGGTGTTATATTCTTCCCATAACCTCTACGAAGCAACCGACATCGGCACATACCTTATCCTGATAAAAAACGGCTCGGTTACAATGCTTGACAGAATCTCAAACATTAAACCAAAAAACTACCGCGTTGGCATCAAAGCCTCAACCGACATAACAGGAATAGTTGATGCCAAACGCGAGGGCGATTATTACGTTTTAAGTGTACCAAACCCGCAGGAGGCTGGGCTTGCTCTTAGAAAAATCGTTGAGAAGGGAGTTTTAGTTACTGAAATGCGTCAGCTAGACAATCCATTACAGGAATTGTTCGTGGCACCTATCGCTGAAAAAGCAAAGGAGGGCTCCAAAAACGAAAAGTAATATCTTGACTTTCGCTAAACGTAGTCTAAGCTTAAGTAAAATCCAAGCGGGCTTTGGAATCCTTTTAGGAGCTTTAGGCGTCTTTTTTGCAGTTGCTATAGCCCATTTAGCTGGAAGCTCAGGCGCTGAATTCTTCCTTTTCGCTGCTTCGTTTATGGCCTTTTCGATGCTAATGTTATCAACCCCCGTCATACTGCTCTATGTGTATGATAAGAACAACGGCGTCTTGGAGTACTTGCTCTCAATTGGATGGAACCAGAGTAACGTCTTTAAGCAGTACTTGAAAGCTGCTCTCTTATTGGCGCTAACTATCTTCCTCGGCGAGTTTACAGTAATTATGGTTGACGGAATCGTTGCTGGGTCACAGGTATTTGTGATGGCTTTATTGACGATACTTATAGCTGGCTTTCTAGGGTTTTCTGTGGTTGCCTTAACTACTGTAGCCATGATGGCTTTCAGTTCATTGCAGAAGCAACGAGTCGGCGCCAACAGTCCTCTTGCTATAGTGATTGGAGTTGTGTTTATTATTCCCACTTTTTACACGAGCTTTCTCGGATTTACTTCCGCATACTTTGTCGATCTGTCACTTGCTGCTACAGCCGGTGTCTTGTCCGCTGTTCTGCTGATTCTATCAAGCAAACTGATTAGAAGAGAAAAAATGCTACCATAAAAACGGTTAACAAACTTGACCTATCTGTTTCAGGGGAGGTGAAAAAAATTGGCCACCTTTGTAGCTATATTATCCGTACGAGTTGAACAAGCAAAAAAGAAAATGATAGAGGCTGGAGCAGTGTCACCTGAAACTGCTAAGACAGCCGCTGAGCTGGGTGTGGAGGAACGTCATGTACAATCGCGCTTAGCTAAACACAGGGGAATAGTCGCGACGGCTGATGGACGATATTATGTGAAAGCCACAACTTGACTACGGGTCTAGTCGTAGTGTTAATCTGATGGTTTTTCTTTGTTTTGCTGAGAATAAAGCGTCCATGGCAGACTCGGCAGTAGCCTGATTTGTTTTCTCTCGTTTAAAGAAGTGGTGTAAATCGTTAAGTGTGTGTGGCTTTGTTGGTGGGGATAACAGAATTTGAACCAAATGCTTGCTAAGTCGCTTACATACACACGTTATTGTCAACGTATAACCACATACAGAAACGGCTTCTCTTCCAATTCAATCGACAAAGAATAGCGCAAAGCGTCCACTGCATGGTCGTTTTCTTTGACGTCTTCCCGATACTCCAACAACTTTCAAAGCTAAAACCTGCTTAATTACTTTCGCAAAAAATTCTTTAAAGCAATTTTGCCAAGTATTCTTCCGTGCAATTGCTTAAAAGCGAGCGCTTATTAGTGTAATTTATCGGTTAACATCTTGCAAGCAAGCGTTTAGTTTTCCTCGCCTCCTTAGCCGGAGCGTGAACGGTTTGCAGCGGTTTCTGTCGTTATTCATCTTTCGTTTGAGTGTTGTTTATGCCTCATAAAAGAAGTTTGGAGGGAAAAATCAATCAGTGCGAGAGCAAGATGACACTGTTATTAAAATTCAGAGAAAAGCAGCTTGGGCAGTTTATTCAGGAAACTGAGTTCCGTGAACGCTTACCGCGTGTCCGCCGATATTTGGCTTGCACGCTTTAATCGGTTCCGAAAAATTTAGGTTTATTTCTAGTTCCCCTTTCAAATACTTAATTTACCGGTAAATTAGGGTTGATGTCCCACCCTCCGCGCCAATTTGCCAATTAGGGCTTTTTTTAAGGTTGTTATTATTAAATAAGCAGTACTGAGCCTTATTTAGTTATCCACTAGAAAGTTGACGGAGTTGGTTCACTATTTTTCTTGATGTTTAGAGATAACCTTGGTTGTTAAAGGCTTAAGCTCGACACGTTTGGGATTAAGTCCGGTGCGGCAAATTACAAAGTCTTTTTACACGCGGAAATTGCAGCTATAATCCCCCTGAGAATTGAGCAGAAATGAATGCCAATTAAAATTAGTCAAGGATTATCAAAAAGTGGCCAAGGTTAAAGAGGGTAGGTTGGTATGTAGTCGGGTGGATTTGTATCTTCTTCTGTTGTAGTTGACGCTTCTTCAGGTGGGTCATTATTGTAGGCTCTCCTCAAAAGCAGCGGCGCGAGAACTGTCGTAATCATGATCATGGCCAAGATTGCCGCGTAAGTGCTTTGAGTAATAGCCTCAGCAGAGATTGCTACTCCAGCCACTATAAGCCCCACTTCACCTCGCGAAATCATTCCATAACCTACCTTGGTTCCTTTAGAGCGATCTTTCAAAAAGAACGTGGCTGGTATACCGCATCCGATTATTTTACTAATTATGGCAACTATGACAAGTGCTGCGAAGAAGACGTAGAAGAACCAGTCAGAAGTAATAAAGCTCCTAACGTCAAATTGGGCGCCTGCCAACCCAAAGAACACGGGAGAAAATACGACGCTTATTTTCTTTGTATAATCCCTTATCTTCTCAATCGCTCTAGAACTGGCAACAGCCATGCCCGCGGCAAAAGCACCCACGATAGGCGACAATCCGAGAACAGCTGCTAACGCAGAAGCACCAAAACAAGCTGCCGTTGCTGCAGCTTCAACTGTTCCTTCTTTTCCTTTCGAAGTCAAATTAATTATTCTTGGAAGAATAATCGCTGCGAAAACTGTCATGGCAAGCCATAACGCAAGAGACGTAGAAATTACAACAATCACACTTAAAGCGGTAATTGGGGTTGAAGTTGAAATGAATGAAACAATGACACCCAGAATTGCTAGTCCCAACACATCATCAACCACCGCAGCACTGATCATCATTCTTGATTCGACCTTTCTACTTTGATTGATTTCTTGCAGCACCAAAGCGGTAATAGAGATGCTTGTGGCAACTAGCGCTGCACCAACCACCAAACCCGTTATAGTACCTAACCCAAGAGCCAGTGAAAGCCCGTAACCCATTACGAACGGAACAATAACACCCAGCGTTCCGATTACAAAACCGGCTGCGCCGACCTTCCGGAAATCTCTAAAGGTCATCTCTAAACCTGCCACAAACAGGATTAATATGCCACCTATCTCTCCAAACGCTCGCACGATGTCATTAATTTGAATTACAGGCGAACCATTAACTAAAATCAATGAACCCAAAGCGTAAGGACCTAGAATTATGCCGGCCAATAACTCACCCAGAACAGATGGAATTTTTCTCCAAGAAAAAATTTCGCCCAGAACCTTCGCTGAGAAAACCAAAATGCAAATGGTCACTATAGCCCTCAATACTGGATCTAAAGCCATTGGCTCCACCTTTCTCTTTGATGCTCCTGTTTTTAGCAGGTCGCTCACCAATTCGCTTAGGTATTAAGATATAAATATTCCTACTTAGCGATACAATTCTCTATTTGCCAAACCTAAATTTTTGATAATCAGTCCGAAGAATATTAAAATATATTCAGAACAAGGAAAATACACCAGATTTAGATTATTTCAGGATTTGGTACGAATAATTCTCTCAGATGGTAACCTTTGAAACTTTTTTCAGATTTTGTCATAAATTGCTTGCAAAAAATTATTCAGGGTATTTCTCTTTTATGATCAAGGTAACTTGTTCAACAGCTGGTGAACATATTTTTCTAATACCTCTTTTACCTCGGGCATAAGTCACATTGAGCAGTTTTAGTTCTTCAAGAAGTTTAACCTGTTCGCTAATGTACGCTTGGCTTAGTCCCAATTTTTTGCCGATTGTTGAAACATCTAAAGGTTCTTTCCAAAGCAACTGCAGCATTCTCATAGTTGTTGCGGTTAACGCATCTGCAACTCTAAGTGCTTCAGTACCAGAAACAACAATTTCATTTTTCGACTGGGAATTTTCTTCTTTAGAAGTCATACACTATATATCCAGTTATACTAATTCCTAATAGAGATACTAACCAATTTTACCTATATATTTTAATTGCATAAAAAATAATATGCCGGCTTAAACAGTTTTAGATTGTACACCAAAACAAACATTTCTAAGGGCTTGCTGGGACTCCAGCGGAAGAGAGCCAGTCAATAAAAATTAAATTAAACATCGAGACTCTTACTCGTTTGGTAGTAAATCCGATCCTGCCTTTAACGATAGTTTATTACTGGCAAAAATGTGCTGGGATCCTTTTTGAGCTGAAAACGCAAGTTTGAAAAAGCATCTCAATTTAATAATAAACTGTGTATGGCGCTGAAATACTTACAATAATTAATTAAGTTTTTGAACCTAGTTCATCAGTAACTCCAAGCTGTAAAACCTTAATAATCTGGTTTCCCACAATTTTTAAGCAGTTTTGGATGGATGTTTTTTTGGTTGAATTAGCTTTTGAATTGAGCGGAAAAGAAGAAGATACTCCGATTGTGCTGGTTCCGGGAGGACTTAGCGGTTGGATCAGTTGGAAACCACACGCAGAGATTCTTTCCAAAAATTTCAAAGTGATCCGTGTGCAGCTACTAAACATGACTACGGCTGAGAAACATCAGACTCCTGAACCAGGTTATTCCTTGCGTTCTGAGAGCGAAGCCCTCAAAAACACATTAGACAAGCTTGGATCTCAAAAAATAAACTTAGTCGGATGGTCACACGGAGGCGAGGTGTCGTTGGATTTTGCTTTGAACTACCCAGAGCGCATTGCCACTTTGACGCTGATTGAGCCTGCAGCATATTGGGTGGCAAGAGGTTACGGACAATTCGAGAGCGAGATGCGTGAATTTGCACAACTAATTGAAAGTTTTCATGATCCTCCAACCGAGGAAGATCTCACCCGTTTTCTAAAGATTAACGGGCTTGTCCCGCCAGGTGTCGACCCAAAGAATATGTCTCAGTGGCCTGTTTGGAATAAACTAAAAACCGCTCTTCTTAGTCTACATACTGTAATTGAGCATTCCGATGAATTGGCTCGCCTTCAATGGCTGAGTAAAATACCTGTTTTGCTTGTAAAAGGAAAAGACTCGACTAACGACAATCAGGGAATAGTGGATTTGCTTTCAAAATCGCTAAGCCAAAATTCAAGAGTTCTGGTTTTGCCAGATGGTCATGCTTGCCATATTGTTGCCCAAGACCAATTTATAGAAGAATTAGAACAATTCATAGCCAAAAATGCATAGGTGTGTGGTCGCGACTCATACCCGTGTAGGGGTTAAGCCCGGTACGACCCAGCCCAATTTCGAGAAGAGACTCGAACTCTCGATCCTACTGGTATTATTTTACCGGTAAAATAGTGCTGATGTCCCACCCTCCGCACCACCTTACAATATAATTCTTTACACAGCGCAAAAGTAAAATAATTGTTTTTCACACTTGACAATCGGCGACTCGTATGCCTTTACCAGTTAGGTACCATTTTACTCAGACTTTTGCAGTTTCCACTCAAGAAGCCTTCGAATGGTGCACAGACTTCGACTCACAAGACAACCTGCTAATGGGTGACAAGACGGCTAAACGACAAATGGCCTACCTCGCCAACGGTGCAATAATCCTTAAAGATTCATTCCCAAGTGTTGCAGGTACAATTGAGAAACAGAAGTTAGTGCTCCTATACTCCGACCAATACAAATGGACGTCAACTCATTTGACAGGTCCAAACAAATACTCCCAATTCCTCTATCAAATTACCCCGCAAGGAAAAAATGCTTCAGTCTTAACCTTTACTGCACTTCACTTAGAGTATGATGAAAAGGCAGATGCTAAATTACTTGCCGAGCAGTTATGCAAGGAAGATGCGGCTGCATGGGAGCTCTTAGCTACTGCGATGGTAGAAGACAAGAACCGTATTTGGGCAACATCGAATAAACAGCCTCTGCAGACCTAAAAGACAAGAAAACCAGCGAAACATGTGTCTTTACTTTTTGGTATGAATAGAATAATTCTTCTTTTCTTTGACGCGTCTTCTTTTCTGCCCCTAAGTATTCATGTTAAAAAGGGCCATATTATCTGGGCAGCAGAATAAAATAATGTCGATACTTTAATTTTTACATGGATTTATCTCTTTTTTTAAGTAACGGTTAAAAGCCAATGATGCACAGTGATAATTTAACACCAAGAAGGTTTGGTATAAATGTCTGCTAAAACTCAACAGAGAAAATTCGTTTCAGTTGACCCAGGCAAATGTATTGGTTGTGGCCTCTGTGAATACGCTTGCACCGTGGAGAAGGGTGAAGGCATCTGGAATCCAATTCGCTCCAGAATCAGAGTTGTCCGCATGGCGCCCGTCTTCAATTTTGCTTTAACCTGCCGAGGATGCAACGACGCCAAATGTGTAAAAGCGTGTCCTGAACGCGCGTTGAGCCAATCGGAAGCCAATGGCTTACTAATCGTTGATGAAACTAAATGCAAGGGCTGTGACTGGTGTGTTCAAGCCTGCGACCATGGTGGAATTACAATTCATGCTGATACTGGAAAAGCTATCGCCTGTAACCTCTGCGAAGGCAAACCTGCATGCGTCGATGCATGCCCTGAGGAAGCCTTAGAAGTGGTTGAGTCAGATGAAGCAGCAGAAAAACGTTTCAACGATGCTCTTACTAATCTTTGTGCACAGACCGAAAAACTAAGTGCTACCATTAAGAACAAAGACTGGAAGCCGTTACTTGCTGTCGCAGAAAAACGGTCCAAAGAATCACGGAAAAGCTGCAAGCTCTTAACAAGAAAGCAGCAGATAGAAAACAAGAAACAAACTCTTTCTCATACTTTCAGGTTCTCTTCGTAACCCTTGAAGAAGGCTATCTATATCATTTCCTACGTTTTCCCCGACGTAACCCCCCTCTAAAACAAAGAAGGCGGGCTTTTTTAGATGGGCAACCCTTTTTCCAATCTCAAAATAATCCCGTGTTAGCAAGCCTAAAGTTGCTAAATCGCCCTGATGGGTATCGAAGCCTGCCGAAACGGCGACTGCCTCAAACTTGGCTAAATCAACCATGCCCAACGCTTTATCAAGCGTTTCTAAGTAGCGTTTTCCACCCAAGTTACTTGGTAAAGCAAAGTTTACGCAGTTGCCTTCTGTGAAGTTGCCTGTTCCAGGGTAATTAGGCGATTGATGAAGCGACACGTAAGCGACTTTTTCGTCTCCTTGAAAGATTTCTTGTGTTCCGTTTCCGTGATGTCCATCGATGTCTAAGATTAATGTGCGTTTTCCTGATTCCTTAACCGCTACTGCGATGTTATTTAGGTAGCAGAAACCACGACTTGTAGATCCCAATGCAGGACCGCCTCTGCCTGCATGGTGTCCTGGTGGACGCATCAGGGAAAAACCGTTTATTTTGCTGGCTAAAAGTGCTCCGCCTACTGATTTTCTTGCAAACTCGTAGATGTTTTGGTATGCAGGTGTATCCGAATCCTCCACTAATCCTTTCTTTACGTTGAAAACATAATCTGCATCGTGTGCAGAAAAAATTTCTTCATCGTTTGCTGGCTTTGGCTCGACAAACTCGTAACCCTTCGCTTTCAAAATATCGTGAGCAATTTTTACTCGTTGTGGACCTTCAATGTGCCAGGTGCCATAGCCTAAACATTTTTCTGAATAGACTATCTTTGTCTTCATCGCTAAGTGCATCCAGTACACACATAAATACGGTTACACATTAAAAACATAACCCAACCAAAGTAAACCTAGAAATGGATAATCGGAGAGAAAAAAAGTGGTTTCACAGAATCCATTCGATCAATTCCGTCATGAATGTCAAGCTGCGTTAGCAAATGCACTAAACAAGGCACTGCCCGAACAAAAGCCAACAATTACATTAAACAAGACACCTAACATCGAGTTTGGCCAGTTAGCTTCTTCATTATGTTTTGAGTTGGCAAAAAGAACCGGGCAGAAACCACTTGTTTTAGCCCAGCAACTTGTTGATGCCATAGACAAGTCGAGCTTTAACTTAGTAGAGAAGGTTGCTCCTGCAGGTGCAGGATACATAAACTTCTACGTTAACTTTGCCAAGTTTTCCAAGTTAACTCTGGAATCAGTTAAGAATTTGGGTTCTGAATATGGTTTTGTTAAGGTTGATGAGCCCAAAAAAATTATTGTAGAACACACCAGTGTTAACCCGCTACATCCTATCCATATTGGTCAAGCCAGAAACCCTATGCTTGGAGATGCTTTGGCCCGGATTCTCCAGTGCCGGGGGCACATGGTTTCACGGCATTACTATATCGACGATGTAGGAAGACAATCCTCGGTCGTCGCCTATGGTTACGCAAAGTTGGGTAGACCGAAACCTACTGAGAAACCGGATCTTTTCGTAGGAAAAATCTACACCGTTACCAGTTGCATTGTGGAGATTAATCGCCAAAAAAAAGCCCGAGAACTTGCAATCTCGGTCCAGTCAGCCGATGACCTAGCGAAGGCAAACAAGGAAATCGACGAATGGATGTCCATCGCAGTAGAGCTTAAAGAGAAGTATCCTGTGCTTTTTGAAGCTTTAACGGCGAAAATAAGCGAAGATGAAAACCCTGAAGAAGAAATCAACCTCCTAAATCGTGCCTACGAAGACGGTGAACCCAACGCAAAGCAACTCATCCGCCAAGTCAGCGACCTGTGCCTTGAAGGTTTTAGAGAAACCATGAAGCGTATTGGCGTGACTTATGATTCTTGGGATTGGGAGAGCGACTTTGTCTGGAGCACTCAGGTCAGCGAGGTTTTAGCGAAGCTTAAGGATTCACCATTTGTCCAAAACGAAAAGGGCGTTTTAGAGTTTGACGCCGAAAAAGTTGTTGAAACACTTAGCTTAAAGTTAAAGTTGGGGTTAAGCCAAAACAACGAGGTTCCGCCGTTGACGCTTGGTAGAGCAGACGGCACAACCCTCTACACCACCCGCGACATCGCCTACACATTGTGGAAGTTCAAGCATGCGCAGAAAGTCATCAACGTCATCGGCATGGAACAGTCGCTGGCGCAGTTGCAGCTCAAAATTGCTCTCTACGCGATGGGTTACGGGGAAAATGCGGCAAATTTGGTTCATTTTGCCTATAACTTGGTTACTTTGCCAGGCTACAAGATGAGCAGCAGAAGAGGACACTACATCACTTTCGACGAGGTCTTAACCGAAGCAGTTCAACGTGCATACGAAGAGGTTTCGAAGCGTTCTCCCCTGCTTAGCGAAAAAGAGAAACGAAAAATCGCAGATTTTGTTGGTCTGGGCGCTGTTCGGTATGCGCTCGTTGACGTGGATTCTTCCAAACCCGTGATGTTCACTTGGGAACGTGTGCTTAACTTCGAAACCAACAGTGCACCATACGTCCAGTACACTCATGCCAGAGCCTGCAGCATCCTGCGCAAAGCGGCACATGAACCAGACAACCCCAACTTTGAGCTTCTCACCGAAAAGCTTGAGCGAGAACTCATCTTGAACCTAGCAGGGTTCCCTGACATGTTCATCGAAGCCACAGAATACCTGAAACCCAACATGATAGCTGACTACACAAATGCGCTCGCCGACAAATTCAACACCTTCTACAACGCTTATCCCGTGATAAAGGCTGATTCTCAACAACTCAGCGACGCTAGAATCGCTTTAACCGAAGCTATAAAAACCGTGATGCACAACGCGTTGAACTTGATTGGTGTGGTTGCCCCCGAGAAAATGTAGACCCGCCCTTTCTTACGCGACCTACTTAATATAAGCAAAATTTTAGAGATTGAGGGTGTTTAGGCTAATCATTGCCGTAACATTCAAAAACAACAACCGTGTTTCCATTTGATATAATTTTTCCACAAAGAAGAAAACGGGGCTTGAATGATGGGGACAAAAGCTGCACACTGCTGGGTTATATGCAAAAAAATATTCAGTGTAACCCTTGTTTTCAACGCTCTCGTATCCATCGGATGTGCCGCAGGAATCCTATCAGGTTATTATTGGCGCTACCAAAATTGGCAACCATTTGCACCCTACCTTGTCAGCGCTAGCCTCTTCTGGGTGCTAATCGCCACTGCAGTCATCAACATTTTCCCAAGCGCTGGACTTGGACGCTCCCTCCACACTGGCAGACTACTCTTTCACCATTACTTCTACGGTTTTCTAGTTATAATTTTTTCATCAATCTACATAGTATTCTTTACACCAGTGTCTTTGCTTAACATCTTTTTCGTAAACAACACAAGTATTCAAGTCAACGTTGGCAGGGTTTTCTTACTAGGCGGTTTAGCCCTGGTTTTAGATGACCTTCCCGACGTGCATGGAAAAATTGAATCTTCCTTAAACAAGTTAAAAGCAAAGACTGGACAACATGGAAAACTTGTTTCTGTTGTTCATATCGTAACTGGCGCTGTAACGTTCTATATTTTTGTGGCAATGACTTTGGCTATGATCCAAAGCTCGTCTTACGTTACTATTGCTAATTTGATTGTACTTGTTTCCGCCTTCATTACGGGTGTTACTTCGTTTATTTTTGTTAAACGAAGTGTATGGCTAAAAATCAAGTGCTAATACCCAATCGCTCTCTAATACTTGTTAGGTTAACTCGCAATAACAAATTTCATATACAAGCCCAATAATCTAAAAGCGAGGCGTGCATCCTAATGAGTAATGATTCATATTTCAGTAAGAAACTTGAACCAATCAAAGTTACCAGACAAAAACCAATCTCACAACTTCTAAAAGAAATGGGCAAGACCGCCTATCAAGGGCGTAAACTGGGCGAAGCGGTTGATGTTTGGGAGAACATGATCAATTCAAAAGACACTGTTATCGCCATGGGCTTTGCAGGCTCAATGAGTACTGCAGGGCAATGGACAATTATTAACTGGCTTATGGAAAACCGTTTCATTGACGTGCTGGTTTCTACCGGCGCAAACGTCAGCGAAGATATCGTTGACGCTATGGGACTCGGCTATTACCAGGGCAACCACATGGTAAACGATGAGCAACTCCTCCACGACGACGTTAACCGATACTATGATGTCTACGGCAAAGAAACCGACTACCGCAAAATGGAAGACGTCGTCACAGATTACGTTATGACCTGCAAAGAAGACTTCATGTACACTTCGGCAGAATTCCTATATGGATTGGGCAAGTATCTTGGCAAGAAAAAAATCCCTGCCATATCCGCAGTTGCAGCAGCCAACGGCGTCCCAATCTTTAGCCCAGCAATGGTTGACAGTGCATACGGAGAAACCTTCCTTCTTGCAAAAAACAAAGGTCACAACGTCCATATCGACAGCGTAAAAGAATTTGACCAATTTGTCAGCATAGGAACCAAAACCAAGGAAGTCGGCGTTGTCTACATAGGCGGCGGCGTCCCCAAAGATCTAACACAACTCATCGCCATATCTGTTTCACCCATGACCGAAGACCAAGGCGTTAAGGGCAGAAAAGGCGGTTTACGCAAGAGCCTACAAGAATACTATTACCCCCACAAATACGCCATCCAAATCACCACAGATTCACCCCAATGGGGCGGTTTAAGTGGTTGCACCTTGGAAGAAGCAATTAGCTGGGGTAAAATCAACAGCCAAACTGGCTCACGCGCAGTCTGCTACTGTGACGCCACAATTGCGTTACCACTCATTTGTCACGCGTTGGCTGAACGTGTTCCAGAAAAACGGAAAGGTCCAGACATGAGCTGGGTCTTCAAAGACATGCCAAAGGCATAAAAAAATATTATTTTTTAATTTTTCTTCTTTTTGCTTAATCTATCAATTAATGCGCTTGTCATTACTGGCATAACCATTGTGGCGTCGCCTTCTATCATAATTCGTTTGGCTTTTTCGTTGATTTTTCCCCAGGAAACTGCTTCGCGTGGTCTTGCGCCGCTGAGACTTCCATCCCATTCATCAGCTGTGCTGATATAGACGACGTAGTCTAAGCCATCTTTGAATTGGTTCCACCAAATCACGTGGTGTTTGCTGATGCCTCCTCCAACGATAAGGGCACCCGTTTGTCTTAGCGTCAAAAACTATGTTGTTTAGGTCATCTTCGTCTTTTAGCAGGTTAATTCTGAAGTCTTTGTGGTCTTGGCTAAAGAACCAAAGTTGGTAGCCTACTGAACCATCGGTTATGCCTGGAACGAAAACGGGGATGTTGTTTTTGGCTGCCCAATAAAGAATTGAACTCTCGTTGCAGCAGCGTAAGCCGATTTCTCGACATAGCTCAGTGGTTGAGAGTTCTTTTTTGCCTTCTTTATACAGTTCCCCAAGCAATCCTATGATTTTCTTCTCAATAATGATGCCATAACTGTCGTTTGGCACCAATACGTTGCCAAGGCGGTTAACGCCTTCCTGATGCAGCTTGGAATCGTTCATTATGAAACTGCCTTTGTAATAGTCTTTCCAGCAGCGGGCAACATCATGGTCCAATGTTCCGCAAGTTGTGATTACAAGGTCGACAAGCTTACGTTTTACGAGTTCTCGTATCACTCCTCGGGTGCCTGTTGCAACGATGTCAGCGGTGAACGAGAGGAATTTGACACAGCCTTTAGCATTTATCATTTCTTCCATTATATTGACGCCGGTTGCAAGTTTGCCCGCTGTAAAACCCCATGCACCGTCCATTTGTTTGACAAGCTCGTCAACGGACATTTTTTCGGTAAACTGATAATCTTTAACTGGACTTTTATGTGAAACCTTAGGCATAACCAACAATCTCCTATTCACTGGGATAAATGTGTGTTAAAATAAATACGTGTCGAAATCTATGGTTACTCAGATAGGTAGTTGATGATTCTTTGGTAAATGTCACCGTCAGATGAGTCTTCGTAGCCAGCGTAAATGCTTGGATTATCGTTAACTTCGACAACAACGTATTCCCCATCAACTTCTTTGATATCCACGCCGTACAAACCCTTGCCAACAACACTACACGCTTTCAGTGCCACTTCTCTTAGCCGCATCGGCATCTCCTGTTTGTGCAAGCTGACAGTTCTACCCCAAATCACAGTGGGTTTACCCCGAAGTTTGGCGCCGTGTTTCCATTTCCCTTTAGGAATCATGTACTTGCAGACATAGAGCACATCGTTGTTTAGGACGCCGACTCTCCAATCAAACGCTGTTGGCGTAAACTTCTGGATGGCTAAAACGTCCGATTTCTTAAAAAACCGCTTCGCAACGTCGCGAAAACTGGTTTCGCAAGCAGCTTTTTCCACGTAACGAGAGAAACTAGTGTATGGTGCCTTAATGACTACGGGTTTTCCGAGTTCTTCAAATATGTCGTTGATTTTTTTGTGATGTAACTCATCCTTACTTAGGAACATAGTGGGAATGTGCGGAACATTATACTTTTCAAAGAGTGCATATTGGTGGATTTTGTTGCCGCATACCGTGATGGATTCTGGGTCATCGATGACTTTCATGCCTAGTTCCCATGCGGTTTTGGAAACCACATATGCCGTGTTTAGCGGGTCTGTTGTTGCCCTGATGAAGACGGCGTCGTATTTTGGCACGTCAGAAATGTTTTCGCGGAAAAGGAAGTTGAATTGATTGCCTGATTTTTCGGCTGCAGACTTGAAGTTGGCAAGCGCGCCCTCCTCACGGGGATCAGTAAAATTATATTTCTCAACAAAACACGCGATCTTAGACACCGAAGGGTTCACCCTGCTCAGAAATGAGCAAAACCTCTTTGGATATTGTTTGCAAGTCCTGTTCGGAAAGCTCCTCTTTCTCTACGGGTTGCAATCCACACAAATAAGCTTTATCGACAGTTTTTTGTATGTGAAGTTTGCAAACTGGGATTTTGAAAGTTTCATACACCTTTTTGGCGATTGCTTCTGTCTCTGGCTCAGCGCTTGTAACCTTGCCGAAAAAACTTTTGACAGTTAACAATTCACCCTTAAGTGGTTGAGCACAAACAGCGAATTTATAATTCATGCCCAAACTTTTCATGCCGCGATATAGGGCGCTTTTGTTTTGGGCAATTTCGAAGCCATCGTAAATGAATGGGTTAACAGCGAATAAAATTACTGGAAAACCAATCTCCATCATAATTTTCTTTACTGAATCGGTAACGAGACTAGGCAAGGTTGGAATTCCCGCTTTCGCCGCACGGAGCAGTAGCAATGGGGTTCGGCTGGAATCGATGATGTTTTCGCATGATGGAATGACTCGGTTGCCTAAAATCTCCGCGTGCATGGATACATAATAACCGGCTTTCATGTAACGATATTCATTGCTGATGTTGAGTGTTGGTTCTTTGATTGTGGATTCTAAAAAGGATGAAGGCTTCATTACTTGAAGATTAGCTGTTAGGTCGATGTTTGAGACGACCAACACGGTCATGAGACACCAGGTAATTGAAAGGCGTTATTCGTGCAGTTATATTTAAAATTAACTATGCATTAAACACACATCGCAAGCTAGGGTTAAACAAAAAAGGAGCAAAAGCAACGTACAAATCACTCGAAGTCCTCGGACCAGAACATGAATTCTCACTAGTGGATAAAGACCTGAAAGTTCTGCCAATCGCAGACAAAATAATAAAAGGGTATTGCGGAAGGATGGTCAACTTCATCGAATTGCCCAATTTTACTTTTGGAAAAGAAATGCAACTGCATGTGATGGAAATTAAGGCTAATCGACCCTTCAAAGCACCCAATGAATTTGAGGAAACCATACATGCCGCCGTCCTTTCACTCACCGGAATCGTTGAAAAATACGGCGCCAACCTGCTGGGAACAGGAATGCACCCGCTGATGAGACTCAAAGATACGGCTGTGTGGCCTCATTATCACCGAAAAATCTACCGAGCGTACAGTAAAATCTTCAATCTAAACCAGCATGGATGGCTAAACATACAAAGCTTCCACCTAAACTTGCCCTATCAAAAGGAAGCTGACGCCATCCAGATCCACAACCAACTCGCCAACCTGTGCGCTTATCTGCCCGCAATTTCTGCTTCCTCCCCCATATTCGAAGGCAAAACTGGTGTTGACCAAGATAACCGTCTTGCAGTTCTACAAGGTAAACCAGAAAGAAGTGCCATCTGTAACAGGCGAAGTAATCCCGCAATACGTCACCACGATAGCCCAGTACAAGCGGGATGTAATTGAGCAGTATTCTACAGATTTAGCAAAATCCTGCGCCGATAAAACACTGTTGCATCGGGAATGGGTAAATTCACGAGGAGTGATTTTCAGGTTTGACCGCCGTGCTCTAGAGGTTAGAGTGTTGGATGAGCAGGAATGCGTAAAGTCAGATGTGGCGCTATCCTGTTTTGTACGGGCTACCTTGCGAGGCTTAATCGCATCTGATGCTGAGCTTTTGCCCCATGACGTTTTAGTGAAAGATTTCAACGCTGTAATCGCTGATGGCTTAAACGCTAAAGTCTCAGATCCAAATGTGAAAACTGCACGGCAAGTATGCCAAAACTACCTCAACTTAGCTAACGAACACGGTACCGAAGACGAGAAAAAGTACCTGTGGCTTGTGAAGCGGCGAATCGACGAAGGGTGTCTCTCAGAGCTTATACGGGCAAAGGTTTTGGCGCGTGCGAAAAAAACAGATTTCCATCAGGCAATTATCGATGTATATTCAACGCTTATTAAGTGCCTTCATGATAATCAACCCTACTTCTAGGTGCCCCACATGCCCGAAGAAAAAAACGGAGCAACCTACTCGTTTGATGTATGTAGCCAATGCAAAAGCATCTGTTGCCAAGACGCCAAACCGCCACTTAGCGAAAACCGAAAAAAAATTCTCCGAGAATACCTAAATAAGCAAAAAATAAGCATCGCTGAACCGTTTGCTAAAAACGGTTACTCCTACCCAGCCGTAGACGAAGAAATTTACTGTAAATTATTCAGCAAGCAAACGGGCAAATGCATGGTACACCCCGTAAAGCCTGAAACATGTGTAAGCGGACCAATAACTTTCGATATCAACTTTAAGACAAAAAAGGTTGAATGGTTCTTGAAGACCTCTGAGCTCTGCGCTTACGCGGGGGTGCTCTACAAGAATAAAGCGGGATTTAAGGAACATTTTGAGATAGCCAAAAAACAAATTACGTTGCTTATCACACAGTTGAGTGCAGACGAGTTGAGGGCAATTGTCAAAATCGATGAGCCTCAAACCTTCAAGGTAGGCGAAGACGACTTGTCCTTTGAAGTTGCAAAAAAACTCGGCTTATAGAAAGCCTGCATCTCTAAGTTTGAGCGCAACGCTTATGTTGCCTTTGAACTGAACTCTTCCAGTAAAGAAGGCTTTTTCTGCACTCAACTTCCCATTGACCATGTCTAAGAAGTCATTCTCGTTCATCTTTAAAGTAACCGTTGGCGACGGATGGGTTCCTTCAGTTACCTGAAGCTTTAAATCTTTTATTGTTACTGTCCAGTTGCCTCCTGCTGGTCCTGTTACGTTTATTTGTGCGACAACGTCGATGCCTGAGGCTTTTTCCGGTTTAAACCGCGCTGGAAGCGCTTTTTCGAAGAACTCTTGGGGGGTATTTGTTTCCATCCTTTTCAACCCGTTGATTTTCAGCTATTTTACGCATTTGGGTTATTGAATCTTTGGTAATACTATCTGAAGAGGTCTTTTTCTTTGGCCCTGGTAAGCGGTGTCGTGGCTGCGTTTTCGTCGGTTTGGTATTTGTATCCGCGGATTATGGCGGCTGGGATGCCCTCGTTTGCTTGTCCAATCACAAGTTCCGCTGCAGAAGCAAGCTCGTCGGCAATGGCGGTCTGCTTAATTCTAAGAACATAACCAAATAGGTCCTTTTCCCCTCGTCTATCTCTTATAGGTTTGAATCCGGCCACGCCAACAGCCACATTAATCTCGCCTAACCTAAAAGGGCGACCATGGGTATCAGAAACGATAACAGCCACATTGACGCCTGTTAGACGCTTAATTTCTTTACGGATGTTTTCTGCTGAGCCGTTAGGGTTCTTTGGCAGGGGAACCACATTTCTGTCGCCTGAAACGTTGGAGCGGTCGACTCCTGCGTTGGCACAGATTATACCGCTGACGGTTTCGGTTATGATGCTATTTTGGCCAACGCGAACGATGTCTTTGGTTTCTTGAAGAATAACTTCAACTAACGCCGGGTCTTTGTTGGTTTTCTGTGCAATTTCCTTTGCCTTCTCCGATGGCTTGACTTGGTCAAGATCGATTACGTTTCCTTCAGCCTTCGAAACCACCACATGCGTAACGACGATTACATCGTTTACTTGGATGGGGTTGCCCTGCTTTTTTGTAGCTTCAACAATAAGTTTGCCTAAGTTGTCTGCTTTCTTTATTAATGGTAAATTTTCGACAGCGAATACTTGAACAGGATTCACGCTATTTGCCTCATCTAAGATTGCTAATTAATCGATAGGACTTAAGTTTATCTAGCAAAAATGTTGTAAAACAAAAAAACGAAAAATGTAGCTGAAAACATAGAAAGAGACCGTTATAGGTCTCGATGGATATTTTAGCTCCTGAATTTCTGCAGTTTCTGCAGCATCAGTTTGTCGCCTTCAGCGTCACCTGCACATGTTGCAATGATGCCGTCGACTAATCCGACAAGTTTTGATGCTTTTTCTTCAACTGTTTCCATAGTTGCAGCCGTTGGCCACCCGATCATTTTGACGGTTTCAACGTTTTTGGCGGTTCCAACTAGGAAGTATGCGAATAGTGGCTTGTTGAGTTTCTTGCATTCTGCTGATACTGCTTTGAGAGCTTCGAATGAGTCGTCGGTTAGCCTCATGAAGTACACGAAGTCCCATGGCTCGCGTACTCGTTGTAGTGTTTCTTCAATTGAGCGTCTTGCGGTTAGGAGGCAGCCGAGTTTGAGGTTTTTGGTTTTGACTGAGTTGCGTATAAAGTCTCTTGCTTCCTCGGATGAGGGCAGCATCGTTATTGGTTGGCCGAACTTTGGGTTGTCTCCCATTGTGACTGCTAAGCCGTCTAATCCGATGATATCAGATGCTAATGCTAAGCCTCCGACTTCAACTGGGCCTTTGTACTTTAGAATGAAGATTGGGCAGACGTATTTTTCTGGGTACTTGTATTTGAGTAAGCAGCTAACCACTACGCCGCTTGGAGCTGGGAAACCTGCTGCGCCGTCAGTTACGTTCCATCCATCGACTAAATCTTTGAGTTCATCTGCAAGCTTTAAGAATTTTCGTGTTGGCACAAATTCATTTAGTATTTTCATGGAGAGTTCATCTCAGGTTAAAGAGGTGAGGGGTTTGGGTTAAAAAGGCTTTTGCATACACATAGCGTAGATTTATAGTCTAATATTTTTCCCACAGGTGATGTAGAATCACGTTTTATTTGTGGTTACTTGGTGCAGAGAAGTTTTTTTTGGAGCGTTCCAGTTTAAACCGTGATAATCTGGAGACTTCTTGTTTATTTACAGCCTCTTTAGTTAAATCGAGGTTTTCAACGAGCTTTTCACCCACATTCGACCTGACAATGACCGTGGAGTAACCCTGCTTGCTACCCACAGAACCCACCGAAACATCGGCAAACCGAGACGTAAAATCATCGCAATAGCTGCAAGCCTTCTCCGCTGCGCCTTCAAGATCTTTTACCTTGCAACCATACTCTTTCCCATCAACTTGAACTAGGAATTTGCCCTGTCGCACCTGGGTTTTGTCCGCTTTGTCCAAATCAATGCGGAGTTGCGTATTGACCTCTTCTTTAAGTTTGGATTTGTTGAATGCCTCAAAACAGAACAAGCCGATGATGGTGATTTCGATGTCATCTTTAAGGTTTTGCTGAATTTTCCGCACAGCTTTTGCTTCGCAGGGCGTACACACAATGGCTACTCTTTTTTTACCTTGGTTGATGAGTTCCCGAAGTTTGGCCGTTACATTGATTTTGAGATATTTGGTGCCCTTTGCCGCCGCCACCTCATCAATATTTTTCGCCACGACTGCCTCTGCATTGTAGCCTTGCATCCGCCGCACGACAACAGCCGCATCAAATAAACCCTCCTCAAATCCTCTCGTAAGCAGTGCAGTTACTACACCGCCATCTTGCCCCTCATATCCAGTCTTTGCAGAGAACATATCGCAGTAGACGCCTATATCTTCGTCTTTGATTCCTTTTAGAAATTGCTGCTCGATTTGGGCTTCATCTTTGGCTTTGAACACTTGGAGTTTATCCGTTTGGTTAGTTGCCATTAGAACTTCAACCAGTTTATACCGTATTATGCTTGAGGTTTGGGCAAATAAGCTTTAAGCTGGAAAGTATAGATAAAAAATTAATCGGCAGGAACAAACCTTGGCTAAGACGACCCAAATCAAGTACATGCAAGGTGACGAAACTCTTCTAGACAACGTTCGAGACATGTGGGAAGCTTTAAACATCTATCATTGTGAGCGGTCAGTTCATTTTAAAGAACACTACTTAGGTATGACGTTTGAAAAAAGAAAAGCTGGTTTATTGACAAAGACTCGGGGTGGAAAAATACACATCAACTATGCAATTGACTTAGTAACTGGGCAGAGTATTGGCTACCTAATTAGCAGTGTTAATGAAGAGAAAACTGGTGAAATCGAATCAATCTTTGTTAACTCTAATTATCGGGGTCTTGGTATCGGAGATGCTTTGATGCGAAACGCGTTGGTTTGGATGGACCAAAATAATGCGGTGACAAAAGTGGTTGAGGTCTCTTTCGGTAACGAAGGCGCATGGGCTTTTTATGGTCGTTACGGTTTTTTGCCTCGAAAAATCCTGCTTAAACAAGAAAAAAAGCCTAACCCATAGACTCAGCTGAGCTATAACGCCTAGACAATGTCCGTGTGACTTATCCTTTTAGGATTACAATGTATTTTTTTTCCAAAGGTAAGGAAACGTAAATTAATTTGGCAAAGGATAATTTTGTTAGTTTGTGATTTGTATGAAGGTTGCCGTTTCTGGTAAAGGCGGTGTTGGCAAGACTTTGATTGCTGGTGGTTTAGCAAGCGGTTTTGTTGAGCGCGGCTTAAAAACAATAGCGATTGACGCTGATTCTTCTCCAAACCTAGGTTTAACATTAGGATTATCGGCTGAGGAAACCCGCAAAATAGTGCCCATTACAGAAAATAAGCCGTTGGTGGAGTCTAAAACCAGCACAGGCTTCAATAGTGTTTACAATTTAAATTTCACGGTTGACGACATTGTCAGAGACTACTCCATATCCACTCCGTTGGGTGTAAACCTAATTGTTATGGGTACCGTGCAGGCTATGGAGGCCGGCTGCATGTGCGCTCCAAACGCCGTAATCCGCGCCCTACTAAGACACCTAGTCGTCGATCGCAATGAAGCGGTTGTTATGGATTTAGAAGCAGGCGTAGAACACATCGGCAGAGGCACCGCAAGACAAGTCGACGCATTACTAATAGTTGCCGACTCCAACCTAAAATCGCTGGAAATCGCCAAACACATCCACGACCTGGCATCAGCAGCAGGAATGAAAAAGCTCTACCTCATCGGAAATAGAGTAATGAACGACACCCAAAAAGAAGCAATCCAAACATTCGCAGACAAAAACGGGCTAAATCTGCTTGCTTTAGTGCCTTTTGACCAGAAGGTAATTGAAGCAGACATGCTCGGCATAACTCCTCTTAAAAATAAGGAAATGACAGCCGTTAAAGCCATAGACAATATATGTGAGCTTTTACTAAAGAAAACATAACTTTTATGTTTCATCGTATGTTAACTTAATCTTTCATTTTTATTTACAAATTAGCTTCGTTAGCTTTTTTCTTAGTTTTTTCGTTCCCAAGTTAACCCATTTATCCAAAGAAACCCTATAAAATACACATTTAATACACATACTCGCAAATAACAAGATTCAAAGGAGTTGGAGCAAATGGAGCATTTAAATTACAAACCAATAGGAGTTGTACATTCACCCTATAAACAACCTAAAAATACTCCAATTCAAGCAACAGCCTCAAAGGGAGTCATCGCAACAATCGAAATATACCCTGAATACTCAGAAGGTTTGAAAGATCTTGAAGGCTTTTCACACATTATTTTACTCTACCACTTTCATCTCATAAAAGACAGTCCTCTTATGGTCAAGCCCTTTCTCGATGATCAACTGCATGGTGTATTCGCTACTCGCTCGCCTTGCCGACCAAACAAAATTGGCATATCAGTAGTTCACCTTACAGGTATCAAAAACAACGTGTTACATATCGAAGACATAGATATTCTAGACGGAACTCCGCTAATCGATGTTAAGCCTTATGTTCCCAAGTTTGATTGCATAAGAACCAACAAAATAGGCTGGTTTAGCGATAAAATCGACAAACTTGCCGCAACCAAAGACGATGGCAGGTTTTGTGCATCAACAGAAACTTGAAACAACGGCTTAGCACGCTACTTTGACAAGTTCTCACAAAGAACTTCCTTCAATAGAATTTAGTAGAAGAAAAAAAAATTTTGGTTTTCCACAAAAATTGATTTTTTTTTCTTTCAATTTATCGGAAATATAAAAAAGCTTTTTGTTGTTATAACGATAAATAACGATTTAACAGTGGTCTTGACCGCAACTACAGTTGTGACTCGATGCGTTTCCTCCGATGTATTTTTGGGGGTTTGCTTCGAAGGATTTTTTGCATCCTGGAGCGCAGAAATAGTAGTATTTGCCTTGGAAGATTGTTTTGTATTTTGCAGTTTTTTCGTCAACATCCATGTTGCATACCAAATCTTTAGCCATGCTTTTTCACCTCCCACTCATCTCTATCTTTTGTGTCTATAATTTTGGTTTAAATCTTCTGAGGAGTGAAGCGTTTGTAACTACGGTTACTGAGCTGCTTGCCATGGCTGCTGCCGCGTACACTGGATTAAAGAGGACATGTATGATGGGGTAGAATGCGCCTGCCGCCAAGGGAATTAGGACTATGTTGTAGAAGAATGCCCAGAATAGGTTTTGCCGGATTTTCTTCATTGTTGCATGGCTCAATTGAATAGCTACTACTACATCCCTCAAATCGTTTTTAATTAAAACGATGTCCCCGGTTTCAATAGCTACATCTGTTCCACTGCCAACAGCAATTCCAATGTTTGCTTGCGCCAAAGCTGGAGCATCATTTATTCCGTCTCCCACCATCGCAACGACTTTGCCTTCGGATTGTAGTCGTTTTATCTCTGCGGCTTTTTCGCTGGGAAGCACCTCTGCAAAGACGCGGTTAACGCCTACTTGCGCTGCAATGGCTTTGGCTGTTCTTTGGTTGTCGCCCGTAATCATAATGACTTCCAATCCCATCTGTTGAAGAGTCTTCACTGCTTCGACGGAGTGCTCCTTTAAGGTGTCAGCCACCGCTATCAAACCAGCAAGTTGGTTGTCAACGGCGAGGAGCATGGCGGTTTTGCCTTCTTCCTCAAACGCTGACATTTTCCCCTCAAGCGCGCTGATGTCCAAGTTGTTTGCCTCCATCAGTTTTCTGTTGCCTAACAATATTTTGGCGCCCATATGTTCCACCTCTACCCCGTATCCGGGGATAGCGTTGAACAATTCTGGTTCATCAATATGGATTCCCTTTTCCTTTGCTCTCTTAACTATGGCTGCTCCCAGGGGATGTTCGGAATTTTTCTCTGCGATGGCAGCGAACTGCAGAAGTTGGGTTTCCCCGAACGGTTCAGATGGGGCGATGTCGGTTACTTCGGGTTCCCCTTTCGTTAGTGTTCCTGTTTTATCAAAAACAACTGCTTGAAGTTTGTATACGGCTTCCAGTGCTTCGCCGCTTTTTATCAGGATGCCGTTTTCTGCTCCTTTTCCGACACCCACCATTATCGCTGTAGGAGTAGCCAGTCCGAGAGCGCATGGGCAAGCCACGATTAACACTGCGATGAAAACTGTGAGTGAGAAGATGAACGACGCTCCGGCAATAAAGTACCAGGCAAATGCTGAAAGTGTCGCGGTAATTATGATGGCTGGAACAAAATATCCCGATGCAATGTCGGCTATTCTTTGAATAGGTGCTTTCGAAGTTAACGCATCTTCAACCATGTTTATGATTTGGGCAAGAACTGTGTCTTTGCCGACTTTAGTGGCTTTGAACTTGAGCATACCCGTTTTGTTCATGGTGGCTCCTACGACTTGGTCGCCGATTTTCTTCTCTACTGGGATGCTTTCGCCCGTGATGACCTTCTCGTCCACTGCCGAGTAGCCTTCGCTAACAGTGCCGTCAACGGGGATTTTTTCTCCAGGTCTAACCAAGACGATGTCGCCTACTTGTACGTCTTCAACTGGGATTTCCTGTTCCTCACCGTTGCGGATGACTCGGGCTGTTTTGGCTTGGAGGCCCATGATTTTTCTGATGGCTTCAGAGGTTCTGCCCTTAGCTACAGCATCCAAAAGCTTTCCCAGCAAAATGAAGCTCATAATCATGGTTGCCGTATCAAAGAATACTCCTGCACCTGGGAAAACTTCTGGGGCAAAGGTAACTACGGTGCTGTAGATCCATGCGGTGGATGTACCCATGGCAATTAAGGTGTCCATGTTAGCAGTTTTGTTTCGTAGCCCCTTGTAGGTGCCAACGTAGAAGGTCCAGCCTACGATGAACTGAACTGGCGTTGCAAGCAGGAACATGATGATATTGTTTTGTTCCATGGGTAGAGGGGAGAGCCACATCAAAACAAGGATAGGAATAGTCAAAGCAATGCTTGTTGCTAAGAGAATTTTTAGATGCCGGATGTGTCGTTTGCGTTCTTCACCCGCTGTATCCTCGCGGGTTTTTTGTTGTTGCTCAATTACTTGGTATCCGCTGTCTTGGATCGTTTTTTTGATGCTTGGCAAGCTGATTTGTTGGGGGTTGTATTCGACTGAGACGCTTTCAGCGGCAAAGTTGACGACTGCGTTGTAGACTCCTTCACGGTTGCCCAAGGCTTTCTCGATGGTTTTGGCACAGTTAACGCATGACATGCCGCCGATTTGGAGAACGATTTTTTCGTGGATTACATGATAGCCTGAGTTGGTGATGACGGTTTCGATGGTTTTTTGGGTAATGAGGTCGGGGTTGTAGTCTATTAGTGCTTGTTCAGCGGCGAGGTTAACGGTGGCTTGGGTTACGCCGTTTAGTTTGGCGAGTTCCTTTTCGATAGTGTGCGCGCAGTTTATGCAGCTCATACCGCCGATGTTGAGGGTGATTTTTTTGTTTTTTTCTTGGCTCATGTTGCTTATCTTCCAGTTTGAAGCATCTTGAAGTTCTATAAGGTATATTGTCAAAGATTAATCCAACTATAGAGTTCCTCGATAGTGTATAGTCGTAGGGCAACCGACGCATTTTTTGGTTTCATACCTTGAACACGTTGAGCAATCAACGTTACATGGTGCTTTATCCTTGCCTTTATGCGTCAAGTATTCTCTTATTTGAAGGAATTGTGAAAACTCGTTATCGCTGATTGGGTAGAATTCTGATCTGCGTATACCAGGGCTACTTCTTATTGAGCACTTTTCTACTGAAATACTGTCAAGTGTGTCTTGATTTTCCGCAATAACTAGGGCGATAAGGTTGTAGCCGCCGAGAGTTTTGAAGATGTGAACTACTCGCGGGCAATCCTTGAAGCGCTTCATGATGTTTTGCATTGCCTCTGCATCTTTCATCTCTAACAATATCATTGCTGGAATTAGTCCGAAAGCTGTAGGGTTCATTAAAGCTTGATTTCTTATGGCTCCTTGGTCTATCAGTTTATTTAGTCTTTTCTTGACGCCTACATTAGTGAATCCTGTAATTTGTGCGAGTTCTTCAAGTGTAGTTCTTGCGTCGACTTGTAGTTGGCTGATTATTTTTCTGTCAATATCGTCCATAAATTAATACTTCTTGTTTACTTTCTAAACAAAACCTATTAATATTGTTTATCTATTAAACTACATCATTATCAAATAAGGTTATCAAAATGACGAAAAGAATAATGATTCCAGTTGAAGACGAAAAAGGAATAGAAGCTAAAGTAGCACACCATTTTGGAATGGCGCCCTACTTCGCTATAGTAGAACTTGACGAAAACCAAAAAACCCCCAAAGTCAAAATTGAACCAAACAGAAGCGAACACATGGGCGGCACCCAAGGTCACTCACATGAAAGCTTCTTGGCATTGAAACCAAACGTTGTAATAGCTTATGCAATGGGGCCAGGAGCGTTGAGTACTTTCCAAAATGCCGGAATTACAGTTTTAAAAGCAACTGAAGATACTGTGAAGGGCAATGTTGAATCCTTCAAAGGAGGCAAACTCAAAGAACTTGTAGGCGGATGCGAACACGCCCATCACCACGAACACGAACATTAAATTGAATTAGAATATTAGGAATTAATAGGTGAAAAAATTGCCAAAAGTAAAAGCAAGAGCAACGTGGGTTGAAAACGTACATTCAAAGGTTGATAATCAAAGAAACCATAGCGTAGAATGTGACCTCTCCATAGCTGCAGGTGGAACAGATTGCGGTCCAACCGCGCTTGAGCTTAGCTTGATGGCGTTAGCTGACTGCGGCGTGACAATCTTTGCTGACGTTTGCAAGAAAAGCAACATTAAACTCAATATGGTTGAAGTTACTGCTGAAGCTGACAAATCACCTGATTCACCTATGATAAGTGGTGTTACTATGAAAGTTAATGCTTCTTCCGATGCAAGGAAAGAACTACTAGAGGCTGCTTGGAGAAGAACTGAAGCAAATTGTCCTGTGCTGTTTATCTTTAAAGAACCAACGCCAGTCACGGTTGAATTTGAAGGAAAAACGGAAATAGAAGCCTGAAGGCCTTTCGAATGAAGAATGCTCTGATAATTTATTGGTCCAAGACAGGTAACATCGAAAAAGTGACTAATTCAGTAAAACAAGCTTAAAAGAAGTTAAGACATGAGGATAACACTGCGCTAGAGAAGCTTTAACCTGTCCTTTGATGGAGTTCCCCTTTCATTAAATAATTGCATGATTTACCATAACAACTTTTAAATATTGTTATCAATAAGAGTTAGCTATGCGAGAAGAAATCGACCATAACACACGCTTTAAGTCAACGGTTTTCTATTCATTGTCCGATCCAATTCGACTGGAAATAGTAACTTATTTACGAAATGGCGAAAAATGCGTTTGCGAGATAGTCCCCCATTTAAAACTTATTCAACCGTTGGTTTCACGCCACTTAAAAATTCTCAAAGATGCTGGCGTTATCAGGTGCCGAAAGGATGGAACAAAACGTATGTATTCAATTGTGGATATGAAAATTTTTGAAGTTATGGACGCTTTAACAACTGATCTTTTGAAATCGCTCAGGAACGTAGCAATTGAAAGTATTACCTGTAACTAACAGGCTCAATAAAAATTGGATGTCAATTGAATGGACAAAAATAAAGAAGTAAAAACAATCGTTAAGAAAGCTTACTCAAAAGTTGCAACTAATAGCAATTCTTGTTGCTGTCAATGCGGCTGTGGAACTTTGGATAAACAAACTATCACGAAACTTTCTAAAAGCATTGGTTATTCTGAAGAGGAAATAAACGCTGTTCCAGAAGCAAATCTTGGTCTTAGGCTGCGGTAATCCCAACTGCTTTTAGTAGCATCAAAGAGGGCGCCACAGTACTTGACCTGGGAAGTGGGGCAGGGTTTGACTGTTTCTTGGCTTCAAAAAAAGTCGGCAAAACAGGAAAAGTAATAGGCTTAGACATGACTGAGGAAATGGTTGCTAAAGCCAGAATCCTTGCAAAAGAATATGCCTACTCAAACGTTGAGTTTAGACTTGGGGATATCGAAAAGATGCCAATAGCTGATAATTCAGTTGATGTCATAATTAGCAATTGCGTAATCAATTTGGCGCCCGATAAAGACAAGGTGTTCATGGAAGCCTATCGTGTGCTAAAAAACGGCGGCAAAATGTTCGTTTCAGATATTGTTCTTCTTGGGAAGCTTACTGAAAAGCAACTTAATGATCAAGACTTGCTTTCGGGTTGCGTTGCAGGTGCTTTGCAGAAAGATGATTATTTAGGAAAGATAAAGCAAGCAGGCTTCAAGATAGAAATAAAAGGCGAAGACAAGGCAATAAGCAAAAACCAATACAGCGGAATAGCTCTTGAGAGCATAAAAATCGAGGCAACCAAATGGCGCGTGATAGAAAATGAAAAAACAATTAATCAGTACTCTTTTTCTGACATTCCTGCTATTTGGGTATTCATTGAAATGGGTTCATCTTCAAACTCTTCTGATGATTGGTCAATGTTCCATTATGACTCAAATCATACAGGCAGTTCTGCTACAACGCCGGCAACTTCAAACAACTTACTTTGGAAATTGGATGCTGGCGTTCCGTTGGGTTCTTCGGTCGCAATTGTTGATGGCAAAGTTTACTTAGCCTCTAACGATGGCTCTGTCTATTGCCTCAATGCGGCTGATGGTTCTCAAATATGGAAATCTATCCTTAATAGTCGAGCAGCTATAAGTTCAGCAATCGCGGTTGCAGATGGTTACCTTTACTTTGGGTGTTATGATAAGAAAGTGTACTGTCTGGATGCGTTAACAGGTAAAGATGTTTGGTCTTCTGCAACTGGTGATAGTGTTCAGTCATCTCCCTCAGTTGTTAGCGGGCGTGTTTATGTTGGCTCTTGGGATGGAAACGTGTACTGTCTCGATACAGCCAACGGTGATAAGGTATGGAATTTTACAACAGGAGCTTTGGTAGATTCTTCTCCAGCTGTAGTGGATGGAAAAGTCTACGTTGGATCGGCGGATAATAATGTATACTGTCTTGATGCAGAGACAGGGGGTAGAGTGTGGAGCTTTGCAACGGGAAATACAATACAGTCTTCCCCTGCAGTGATTGATGGCTATGTCTACATAGGCTCGCACGATAACAATGTCTATTGTCTGAATGCAGCTACAGGCGAAAAAGTTTGGAACTACAAAGAACAAGGGATAGTTGATTCTTCACCGGCAGTAGCAAACGGATATGTTTACATAGGCTCAGGCGTTTCCGACAGTACAGCAGATAAAAACGTTTATTGCCTTAACGCTGCGACTGGCGAAAAAATTTGGAGCTACGAAACAGGCGATGGCGTATACTCGTCTCCGGCTGTCATCGACGACTATTTGTATGTTGGAGGATGGGATGGCAACTTCTACTGCTTAAACGCCACTGACGGTGCAAACTTATGGATATATAAGACTGGTGATAGCATTAGCGCTTCCCCGGCTATATCAAATGGAGTCGTTTACATCACATCATGGGATCGTAATGTCTACGCTCTTGGTACACAGGCAACAAATGCATCTTCTACTGGCATTGATACTTGGGTAATAATAGCAGTCGTTTTAGTTGCGATAGTTGTCTTTGTTGCTCTTATGGCTGCTTTATGGAGAAATACAAAATTCAAAAAGTCAAAAAGAAGCTAAATATTTCTTTCGAACTCTATTTCATGGTAACTTTTTTATGTATTCTAGGAGCGCAAGAGCATGTTTAAAGTCAAAAAGGGAGACAAAGCACCAGACTTTACTCTTCAATCCAGCACTGGTGAGAATATTAGTTTATCACAGTTCTTAGGAAAAAAGAACATTGCACTTTTCTTCTATCCAAGGGATGAAGGACCTACTTGCTGCAAAGAAGCAGAGGCATTTAGAAATTACTATGAAGCCTTCAAAGAAAATGATGCAGAGGTTATTGGCATAAGTGCACAAAGTGTGGAATCGCATAAGAACTTTGCCAGCAACCATGGGCTACAGTATATCTTATTGAGCGATGCCGATAACAAAGTTAGAAAACTATACGGAGTTTCGTCTACTCTTGGAATACCTGGTAGAGTTACCTATGTTATTGATAAAGAAGGAATTGTTAAGCATGTTTTCTCCTCACAACTCCATTTCATTAAACATGCCAAGGAAGCCTTGCTTGCATTAAAAAAGTAAATGAAAAACAGCTCCATCATAATTCTTTAAATGCCCTAAATTTGGATTGACCATAATTCCTTCAAGCTGATGAACTAAAAAAACCATAAAAATAGCCTTCTTGGTACCATAGACAATATATGCGAGATTTACTTAAGAAAACAGCAGTTGTGCTTTGAGGTTTATTGTATGAAAACTTTGGTTACTGTTGGTCGTGGTGGAACAGGAAAATCTAGCTTCACTGCTTTGATGGCTAAATGTTTCATAGAAGCAGGTGTCTCTCCGTTGCTTTTGGTCGATGCTGACCCAGACCAGAACCTAGGTGAAATGCTAGGTGTGGACCTTAAAGAAGCTGGAAAATCTACGATAGCTGACCTCATCGTTAGCACCTTCATCGAGCAAGGCGGAACTACAGTCGGTATTCCACCTACCCAACGCATCGAAAGCCGTATTTGGGAAAACGGGCTCTACGAAAGCAAAAACTTTGATTTCCTAGCAGTAGGTACAAAATGGGTTGAAGGGTGCTACTGCATGCCAAACTCTGCCCTAAAAGGCGCTTTAGAATCGTTGACAAAAAACTACAAGTTTGTACTTGTTGACTCCCCTGCAGGGCTTGAAAACCTCAACAGACGAATCACCTCTGAAGTTAATGATATCTTTGACATTCTTGATCATTCCAAAAAATCCCAAGATCATGTCAGAAGAGCTTACAAAATAGCTAAAGAAGTTGACATGAAATTTGAAAACTTTTACATTGTTGGTGGATACCGTTTTCCACCAGAACTGGGTAAGCAGGCTGAAGCTGATCTAAAATTCAAATATCTGGGGAAAATCATTGCAGACGATCAATTAGACGAGTATGTTCTTGATGGAAAATCGCTGCTTGACCTACCAAACGACAACAAAGGCTACCTTTCTGTTAAAGAAATCCTCAATAAATTGGGATATCTGTAATCCTAAAAATATTTACACAATTATCCGTAAACCTTCCATATCTATGACTCCACCGTGACTTTTGCTTAGAAAATCTGGAAAGGTTTAAAAGGTCTGTAATTCAGCATAGTGGTAAACCT
Source organism: Candidatus Bathyarchaeota archaeon (assembly GCA_963739495.1). GTDB lineage: Archaea > Thermoproteota > Bathyarchaeia > Bathyarchaeales > Bathycorpusculaceae > Bathycorpusculum. Next base: position 132,037 of record CAVUAM010000022.1, read on the forward strand.
TTACAGAGGTTTCAGATTTGACTGCTAAAAACGTCCATGTAAAAATAGACGAAATGAAGACCGGTAGCGGTCTTATTAAAAATCTTGAAGTATCCATCGGCAAGGTTATCAACGACAACTATACCGAGCCCATGGGACCAACCCCAATGCCCTCCTTGACTGCCCTTCGGGATTGGGACATGAAGCTTCTAACCAAGTACAAGCCTTTCTATATGCCCGACTGTGATCTTTGCTGTCTTTGCACTTTTGGCAAATGCGACTTAACAGCTGGAAAACGCGGCGCATGCGGCTTAGACATCGCAACTCAATCATCTCGTATTGTGATGTTAGCTTGTGCGATTGGAGCAGCCTGCCACACAGCACACTCACGTCACCTTCTTCATTCTTTAATTGAAAAGTACGGTCGAAGGTACCCTCTAGATGTCGGAGGATTAAACATCAAAGTTGAAGCTCCAGTCAGTCGTCTCGTAACCGGCATAAAGCCTGAAACACTCGGCGACTTGGACGACATTTTAACTTACACAGAAGAGCAAATCACCCAAGTTCTTGCTGTTGGTCACACAGGCCAAGAAGGCAACAACTTGGACTTTGAATCAAAAGCAATGCATGTTGGCATGATTGACCACGTGGGCATGGAAGTTGGCGACATCGCACAAATCTCTGCACTGGGCTTCCCAAAAGCTGACCCTGAAGCACCGTTGGTAAAACTCGGCATCGCGAGTGTTGACCGAACCAAACCAGTTGTTATGTGCATCGGTCACAACGTTATGCCTTCAGTCGGAATAATTGATTACGCAAAAGAAAAGAAAGTTGACGATAAAATTGAGATTGTCGGTTTATGCTGTACAGCACATGACATGACACGATACTACACCCGCGCAAGAGTGGTGGGACCAATCAGCTGGGAACTTAGATTTGTACGAGCAGGATTAGCAGACGTTGTAGTACTCGACGAACAATGCATCCGAACTGATATCTACGACGAAGCAAGCAAAGTTGGTGCCCCAGTAATTGCAGCGTCCGAAAAGAACTGCATGGGCTTCAAAAATCGCACAAACGATTCAGCAGACGAAATTGTCTCTGATCTCGTCAGCGGCAAAGTCAAAGGTGTACTGATTCTAGACCCAGAAAAAGTCGGCGAAGTCGCAGTCCGCGTAGCACAACAGGTCGCTCCAATTCGCAAACGAAAGAACGTTCTCCCAAGCTTGGAGGAACTTCAGCAAATCGCAAAGACTTGTACACAATGCAAGAGTTGTCAACGCAACTGTCCACAAGACTATGCAATTCCAGCAGCCATTAAAGCAGCGGCAAAAGGCGATATATCTCTACTAACAGACCTCTATGAGACATGCATCGGATGCGGAAGATGCGAAGAAGCATGCCCACAGAACATAATGATCCACAGCCTTATCATTAAAGCAGGCGAAAAAGCAATGCTCTGCGAAGACAACCTGTGCCGTTCTGGCAGAGGCGCCGTCTCAGACGTCGAAATCCGAAACGTCGGCAGCCCAATCGTCCTCGGAGAAATCCCGGGAATCGTTGCAGTCGTCGGATGTAGCAATTATCCAAAAGGTGGAAAAGACGTCTATGACATATGCAGAGAATTCGCTAGCAGACGATACATCGTCGTGCTGTCAGGGTGCTCAGCAATGTCCGCAGGCAGCTACCGCAACAGCGAAGGCAAGACACTCTACGAAGAATTCCCAGGAGGCTTCGAAGCTGGAGGAGTCATGAACGTAGGCTCATGCGTCGCAAACAGCCACATCGCGGGTGCAGCAATCAAAGTAGCAAACATCTTCGCCAAACGCTCATTAAGAGGTAACTACGAGGAAATAGCAGATTACATCCACAACCGACTCGGTGCAGTCGGCTTAGCTTGGGGTGCATACTCACAGAAAGCAGCATCAATCGGCGCAGGATTCTGGCGCTTAGGTGTACCAGTCCTTGTCGGTCCACACGGTGTCAAATACAGACGTATGCTTCTTGGCAGAAAAGAAGACCCCAAGAACTGGGAAGTCCTAGATGCGCGCACAGGCAACACAGTTAACGTGGGACCAGCACCAGAACACCTCTTCAACATGGCAGAAACCAAAGAGGAATGTATGGTTGCAATCGCAAAACTCTGCATCAGACCCAACGACACATGGAAAGGACGCAGCATAAAACTAAGCCACTACGTCGACTTAAGCAAACGATACCTCGGAGTAATGCCAAACGACCTACATCTGTTCGTGAGAACAATGGCTGATGTCCCATCGACGATGAAAGACGAGTTTGTCAAGATTCTTGAAGCAAACAACTGGCAAGAAACAGTAATTCCGGACCCAACGTTGCTTCCAAGAATGGTCCGAAAAATGAAGGAGTAAACGGAGGAGAAAAGAAATGTCCTGTGAACCATGGCAATGTGGAGAAATAGCGTCAACTAAAAAAGCAAATCCAATTCAAAAACCCGAGATAGCCGTAGCAATGATCAAAAAAGCCCAACGCCCCATTCTTATTGTGGGCAGCAACGCTACTGAAAGGTATCTGGAAGGCAAACAACTAATCGAATACCTGATCGATTTCGCTAACGCATCTAAAGTGCCAGTCGTCGCAACCGCCCATATGGTTGGCGAATTCCTCAAACGAGGATACGAACCAGCAGCATTCATGAATGCTATGGAAATTGGGCAAAGAGTGGTTGACCCAGAATGGATGGGACTCGACGGCAAAGGACACCCAGACCTAGTTATCCTGGTTGGGTTACCCTACTACGTTGAATCATTGATGCTCTCAGGCATGAAGCACTTTGCACCAGACCAAAAAACCATGACTATCGACAATCTCTATCATGTCCACGCAAGTTGGTCTTTCCCAAACGCAACCCTTGAAGACTGGGCTGCAAATCTCAAAGTAATGACCTCAAAATTTAATGGAGGAAATTAAAAAATGTCAATGTTTAAAGATATACCTGTTGAAGTTGGCGTAATCTACGAAGGAGAACGTATCCGAAGAAACGACATGCAAGTAGAACTTGGCGGACCCACAGTCAAACAAAAGTTCGAACTCGCAAAAGTAAAACCCATGAATGAAGTCGAGGATGGAAAAATCACCATCATCGGCCCAGACTTAAAAGACTTGAAAGAAGGCGGCGCATTCCCATTCGGTATCCTTGTTGAAGCAGCAGGCGCAAAACTCGACCAAGGCCTTGAAGGTGTCATTGAAAGACGCATCCACGGCTACCTAAACTACATCGAAGGCTTCATGCACCTAAACCAGCGTTACGACATCTGGATACGCATCGGCAAGAAATCCTTCCAAAAAGGCTTAAACAGCTTTGACTCCATTGGCAAGGTTCTCTACAGACTCTTCAAGAGCGAACTACCAATCATCGAGAAAGTCCAAATTACATTTGTCACCGACCCAGCAAAACTAGAGGAAATGACCCCTGAGGCAATGCAAGCATACGAATCACGCGACGCAAAAGCAAGAGGCCTAAAAGACTCAGAAGTCGACACATTCTACGGATGCGCACTTTGCCAATCGTTCGCACCAAGCCACGTCTGTGTCATCACACCACAAAGATACAGCAACTGTGGTGCAATCAGCTGGTTCGACGGCAAAGCGTCAGCAAGCATTGATCCTAAAGGTCCAGTCTTCGCAATTCCAAGAGGAGAAATCATCAACGCCGAGAAAGGCGAATTCTCAGGAGTTAACGAAGCTGCCAAGAAACGCACCATGGGCGAAGTTAACCAGGTCTGGCTCTACACAGCATTCGATCACCCACACACTTCATGCGGATGCTTCGAAGCAGTAACCTTCTACATCCCAGAAGTCGACGGATTCGGCGTAGTTAACAGAAACTTCAAAGGCGCAACCGTAAACGGCCTACCATTCAGCACAATTGCTGACTCCGCAGCAGGTGGACGCCAAATCGACGGATTCCACGGAATGTCCATCGAATACATGCGAAGCTCCAAATTCTTCGCTGCAGACGGCGGATGGAACAGAGTCGTTTGGGTACCTAAAGAAGTTAAAGAAAAAGTTAAAGACTTCATTCCAAAAGACGTCGTTGACAAAGTCGCCACAGAAGAAAACGCCAAGAACATAGACGAACTCAAAGCATTCCTAAAAGAAAAGAACCACCCAGTCGTCGCTAAATGGGAAACAGAAGCCCCAGCAGCAGAAACAGCCGCAATCACCGTTAACGAAGAAGCAGCAGGAACCATGATGCCAGTCGCAACAGCAGGCTCAATTCCAATAATGGCCGGCGGATTCAAAATCATACTCAAAGACGCAAAAATCTACGCTAACAAAGTAATCATAACAACCGTTAAAGACAACAAAGACAAACGGTGATCTTTACGACTCACCACGACACAGACAAAAAGAAAGACGCTGAAGGACTACAGCTAAGCGAGGACTTACTAGCAGCACTCGCAAAATTCCAGACAATCGAGCTGGAAGACTTCCAAATTGACGCCAAAGAACTAGAAATTATCTTCGAAGCAGGCGCAGCAGGTCAAATAATGCCCAAATTAAAGCTCCCAGCAGCCATAGGCGGCGGAAAACCTACAAACTTATTGCAAGCATCTTTCCTACCCCCAATCGAAACCTACCCGAACAAAATCAGCGAAGTAAAGCTTGGGGCAACAAAGAGCGAAGGCGGCACACGCGGAAGATCACTCACAATCGGCGGAGAAGTTTCTCCCGCTTTCTACACTTTTGAGAGACCAATGCCACACAAACCAGTGATCACCTTAGACGTTTTCGACATGGAAGTTCCCCTGAGCAAAGCAGTCAAGATGCACGTTAAAGACGTGGTCGGTGACCCAGCAGCTTGGGCAAAACTTGCAGTTGAAAAATTCGGTGCAGACATGGTTACTATGCACTTAATCAGTGTTGACCCACTACTCAAAGACGCATCACCCAAAGACGCATGCAAAACCATCGAGAAAGTCCTGCAAGCCGTGGATGTCCCACTAGTCATCGGCGGATGCGGAGACCCAGTTAAAGACACAGCTGTCTTCGAAGAAGTATGTGCACAATTTCCAGGCGAACGCTTCCTAATCAGCTCCGTCACACGCGACATGGACGTCGAGAAATGTGCCAAATTCATCAAGAAAGCAGGCCACGCAATCCTCTCATTCACACCTATGGACCTCAACTTGGCACGTGAGCTAAACAGACGACTCTACGACTATGTTGGCAGAGAAGACATCATCATGGACTTAACCACTGCAGCACTCGGCTACGGTTTAGATTACGCATTCACAAACATGGAACGCGCACGCATGGGCGGCTTAATGGGCGACGTCGAACTGGCACACCCAATGTCCTCAGGCACAACCAACGCTTGGGCAGCAAGAGAAGCATGGCTAAAAATGTCAGCTGAATGGGAACCACGCGAACTCAGAGGTCCACTCTGGGAAGTAACAACAGCTATTACCCTATTGCTTGCAGGCGTAGACTTATTCATGATGATGCACCCAGCAGCAGTAAAAACACTCAAAGACGTCACAAACTACCTGACAAGCGCTAAAAAAGCAGACCCGTCAAAATACGCAAACTGGGTCACGGTAAAGGCTTAAGGAGACATGACTGATATGGCAGAAAAGAAAAAAGGCGGATTAAAAGAACTTAGCCCCATAACCATTTACAAGAGCTTGCCAAAAACTAACTGCAAAGAATGCGGCGTCGACAACTGCATGGCGTTCGCCACAAAAATTGTCAATCGTGAAATCGAACTCGACAGCTGTAAACCACTCCTAAAACCAGAAAACGCAAAATCATACTCTATTCTTAAAGATCTACTGAAACCCGCAGTTAAAGAAATCACAGTGGGCGTTGGCGACAAAGCTAAAAAAATTGGCGGCAAACTAGTCATGTACCGCCACGAATTCACATACAAGAACCCAACAGCCATCGCAATCGACGTAACCGACGAAATGACCGATGCCGAAATCGTTTCACGCGTACAGAAAACAGATAACTTTACCTTCGAATACATCGGCAATACCCTAAAACTAGACATGATAGCAGTCCGATGCACTTCCGGAGACGCAGACAAATTCAAAGCAGCAGTCAAGAAAGTTTCAGAAACTACAAAGTTACCAATGATTCTCTGCACCATGAACCCTGCCATAGCTGAAGCAGGTCTAATGGCGGCGCCAAAAGCACGTCCACTCCTATATGCGGCAAACGCATCCAACTGGAAAGACATGGCAGAACTCGCATTAATGTACAACTGTCCCATAGTTGCATCCGCGCCAAACGATCTAAACACGTTGGTCTCAATCGCAAAAACGCTGATGGCTTACGGAGTAACCGACATAGTCCTTGACCCCGGCACTTTCATCAACGAAGGCTTACCCGACACAATAAACAACTTTACAATGCTCCGAAGAGCAGCAACCAAAGGCGGCGAAGAACTTGCAGGCTTACCCCTACTGGGCGTACCAATGGTCGCTTGGGTAGACAAAGGCGAAATGGCTGACGACCTGGTCAAATGGCGAGAAGCATACGTCGCATCCATGCTCGTAGTTCGATATGCTGACGTATTAATCATGCACGAAAACGACGGATGGGCATTACTACCAATGACAGTGCTACGCCAGAACATCTATACAGACCCACGCAAACCAGTCGCGGTCGCACCAGGACTCAAAGTCTACGGCACACCAGATGAAAACTCACCAGTGTTCTTCACATCAAACTTCGCGCTAACATTCTACACAGTTGCCTCAGACATCGAAAGCAGCAAACTCAATGCCTACTTAATCGTCGTCGAAACAGAAGGGTCAGCAATCGACAGCGGAGTCGCAGGACGCAAACTAACCGCCGAACGAGTCGCAGACGCAATCAAAGCCAGCGGTATCGAACAGAAAGTCAAACACCGCAAAATCATCATCCCAGGCAAAGCATCACGCATCAGCGGTGAAATCGAAGAACTGTCTGGTTGGAAAGTCCAAGTTGGACCACGCGACAGTAGTGAGATACCTAAGTATCTCATAGAGAAATGGCAACCATAAGCCATCCAACCCTTTTTCTTTTTAATTTCTTTTTTAGTTTTTAGAACTAAGTACTTCTTTGATTCTTATTTGAGCGTCTGCGTGTAAGCTTTCTTTTGGCGCTTCCAGATAATTAATTCCAAACCAATTATACCTATCCCGATAATTGCGACGAGTATATCGATTGTCTGTCTCGGTAGCTCTAATGCTGCTAAAGGCTCAGTTGTGGATGAAGGTGGCTCGGTTGTTGGTATAACATGTTGTTCTATTGTTGATGGTGTTGGGGTTGGTGCCAGCGTGTAGACTGGTGTTGGGGCTGGGGAATTTTTGGCAGGGCTGTCGGTTTGCGTTGGTTCGGGCGCTTCATAGATTTCACCAGTGTAATCTGAGGGTATGTATTGGTCGACGCGGACACTGTCGCTGTAGATGTAGTGCCCTCCGATTGCGTATAATGTGTCGTTTAAGACGGCAATGCCCACTTCATGACGTGTATCCGAAAGTTGAGTGATACTTGTCCATCTATCAACTTTGGGGTCATATACAGAGGAAGCTCCATTGGAGCTAAGCACATAGATTTTTTTGGAAGCAAACTCTCCAGTAGTTGCTGCTCCAGCAATTGGTAGTATGTGTGCAGGTGTCGCTGACATTTGAGTCCAACTATCATCTTCAGGATTATACATCATGTTGGCTCGGGTCATCAAACCGGTTACACCTATCCAGTAAATCTTGTTATCTACAGTTGCTGAAGCAGCGTAAATGGCTGCCCTGTCATAGCCTTCTGTTATAATACCCGGAATCGGCGCCTTTACTGTCCAGCTATCGTTTATTGGGTCATAAGCATAGTTCAAAGTTTGGTTGGGTTCTCCACCCATTACATAGATCTTGCCGTCGGCAACGTTGGTCTGAAGTTGCGATCGAGCGGTGGGCATTGACGCCTTGGTTTCCCATGTGTCTGCTGCTGGATTGTATGCCTCATTTATCCCGAGGTATTCCCATTGCTGACTTGTGGAGTTGAAAACGGAGCCGCCTATGCAGTAGATCTTGTCTTGGTAGACTGCTATACCGATATATGCTCTTGGGGTCTGCATAGAGGCTTTTGCCGTCCAGTTGTTTGTGGCTGGGTCATACATGTCGGTGGTAGAGAATGTACTTCCTCCACCTGCTTTTCCTCCAATGGCGTAAATTTTGCCGTCTACAACTGCAACTCCAAGGGCACTTCTTGCTGCAGGTAGCGAAGCCTTCTGTGACCAGATATCCCCAACTACTTCTTCCGAAGTGTTTATTTGAGCACACAAGGGTGCAGGACTAACGATAATTATACCTAACGTCAAAATTATCATGACTGAAAGTATGATCGTTTGTCTTCTCAAAGATGTCGCCAAATGAAATATGCTGAAGAAACCTATTTTTAATTCTATTCAAGGAACGAAATGTTCCAAAGCTGGAACACCAGTAATTTGGAATTCGAAATTCATTAGCTGGGCAAGAAAAGGCAGTATCAAAATATCATAGGGAAATGGCAACACTAAGCCATCTTCTCTTCTTTCTCATTTTTTTAAATAAATTTTGACTCAATTTACTTCTGGGTAATTCTTTTATAATTCTCCAAATTACTAGAAACTGGTGATTTTTGGTGGATCATACAATTGTACATTTTGAAATTCCAGCCAGCGATATTGAAAAAATCAAAAAATTCTATATGGATTTGTTTGGTTGGACGATGAACAAGTATCCTGGACCTACTGTCTACTATCTTGTAGGAACTGTCCCTGTGAACGAAAAAACCATGATGCCTATTCGACCGGGCGTGAACGGTGGGCTTTATGACAAAAAGGATTCCTCGATGCCTGAGATGGCTAAGCCGACAAACTACATCTCGGTGGAATCGGTGGAGGAGTACAGCAAGAAAGTCGTGGATTTGGGTGGCAAGATTGTGGTGTCAAAGATGGAGATTCCAGGTTTGGGCTGGTGGGCACTAGCCCTTGACCCTGAAGGCAACCACTTTGGCATTTTGGAATACATGCAAAAATAGCAAGCGGTAATGTTACCGCATGCTTACTTGTTTGCTTTAAATCTTAATATGTTAAAAACCCCATGTTTTTGATCTAAATTTGTACTAAAAGCGTATAAACCCCTTCTTTCAATACATGAGCATTTACTGCTGGAAGGGACTGAAAAATAGGCTGCGGTATCTTTGGAGCAATAAATTACGATAAACAACCCGTTTTCCCATATGTTTACTGGGGATTACGCGCTCAAAACCATCGAGGACACCAATCACACGGTTTCCTTACAAGCAACAACAACCAATTCTATACCTACAAAGCCCTAGATTTGGTCCCGAGACTAAAAACAGCCGCCATAAATGAATGGTTCGGGCGCCTACCCGGATCCATAGGCATCGGCAACGTAAGGTACACAACCTCAGGCAAATGCGACGATGTTTCTATAATAGACGGTACCCAACCAGTCGTCGCTTCTTCAGACGGAATAAAAGTTGCCCTCTCGTTCAACGGCAACATCGTTAACACGATGCCGCTAAAGAAAGAAATGAACCTGAACTTTTCTGATTTCCTCTACAACTGCGATTCCGACATTGTCTGCCACAAAATGCTTCTGGGACTAAAGCAGGGCAAAACCTTGGAAGCAGCTGCCCGCATCGTCATGGAAAGTCTGGACGGTGCATTCTCCGTAATAGGCATAACTGGCGATGGTCAATTCTTTGCCTTCAAAGACCAACATGGCATAAAGCCGCTGTGCGCTGGACATGACCCAGAAGGCAAAACCTTCGCTTTTTCATCCGAAACTGTAAGCTTAGACATGAACAGTTTTGTAAGAGATTTTGAATTAAAACCAGGTGAACTCGTAACTGTTTCAGAAAACGGGTTCAAACGCACCCAAATTATTGAGAATCCACGAGAAGCCTTCTGTTGTTTTGAATATGCCTATTTTTCAAGGCCTGACTCACGCTTTGACGGCAAATACGTCTATGAAATCAGAGAAGACTTCGGAAGAAACCTTGTCAAAGAATTTCCAGAGATTGTAAAAGACAGCGACATTATCTTGTCGGTGCCTGAAACCGGCGACGATCCCGCTATGGGAGTTCATGAAGAGTCTGGTCTAAGGTGGGAACGTGCCTCAAGACGACATCGCTACGTAACCGAACGCGCCTTCATACTGCTCAACAATGAACGCTACTCAACTATTGACAAAAAAATCAACATTCTCGGTAGCAAAGTAGCCGGCAAGCGTGTCATAATAACCGAAGACAGCGTTGTCCGAGGCGACACTACTAAAATCATTATAGAAAAACTCCGCAAGGCAGGAGCTAAAAAAGTCTACTTATTCGTGACTTTCCCGCGGATCATCGGACCCTGCTTCTACGGCATCGACATGTCCACGTATGGCCAACTCATCGGATCCCGAAATAATCCTGAAGAAATCGCCAAAATCATCGGCGCAGACGCCGTATGCTATCAATCGCTGGAAGGCTTAATCGGTGCCACAGGACAAACCGAAAACCAACTATGCTTAGCCTGCGTCACCGGAAAGTACCCGACCCCGTGCGCACAAAAAATGTCTGATGTCATGAAAAAACGTTTCCTCGAAGGCTATGAAGAGAAAAACAGGATTTATGAATCAGAAGAAGTCCAGCCGTAACCGCTATAAAGCGTTCCTCCACTGATTAGTCAGTTAACGGTGTATCTCGGATGGAAAAGATAGGTGTCTTACTTGTTTCTTATGGCGCAAGAGAAGTCGCCATGGCGGACGCACTTTTAAGAAGCAAAAACTATCAGGTTGAACTTTTCATCGCTGACAAACAACGTAATCCTTTCAACGCAAAACACGCCACAAAACACAGAGTCATTCCGAACCTAGACGATTAACGAAGTCTGCAAGTTTGCCCAAGAAAATAGGGAAAACCTAGACTTCGTTATGGTTGGCTCTGAGAAGCCAATAATCGAGGGCATACGTGATCTAGTTGAGAAACAAACCGGAATTCCGGTTATCTGTCCCAAGAAAGACTACGCTATCGAAGGAAGCAAAATTGCCCAACGCGTACTCTTCGAGGAGATTGCCCCCGAAGCTAACCCCCGTTTTAAGATTTTCCATCCCGCCGATTACAAAGGCAAAGATGTAAGGAAAGCTGTTTACGAGTGGCTAGATGAACTCGATAATCAAGCTGTGGTTAAACCTGACAAACCGGCCTTGGGTAAGGGCGTAGGTGTCTGGGGCGACCATTTCGCAAATCGCCAAGAACTTTTTGAGCATTTCATGTCGAATTTCCAATATGACTCGGTAATTATAGAGGAAAAAATCGACGGGGAAGAATCCAGCTGTATGGGGTTCTGCGACGGCAAACACTTCATCACATTGCCTGACACCCGAGACTACAAACGTGCCTTCGATAATGATAAAGGTCCAAACACGGGCGGTATGGGCTCATACAAAGATGTCGCCGATTACCTACCGTTTCTCACTGCCGCTGAACGAGAACAAGAAATTGCATTAGCTGACCGCATTTTCAAAGGATGGAAAACAAAAATATCCGACGATTCAGCACTCCGCGGCGTCCCTCTATACCTTGCCTTCATGCACACGGGCAAAGGAATAAAAATCCTTGAAATCAACAGCCGACCAGGTGATCCCGAAATCATGAACCTGCTCCCAATCATAAAAGATGACTTCGTCGACGTTTGCCTCAAAATGGTTGATGGCAACTTGAAGGGCATAACAACAGAGAAGTCAGCGACTGTGCTAACATACAAGGTCCCAGCCGACTACGGAGGCTACGCCGAAGCACACCCAGACAAAGTGGATGAAGCCGCCATCAACACACCAGTCGACCTGTCAAAAGCAGAGGCACTTGCTAAAAAGTACGGCGACAAAATTCGCATCTACCCTGGCTCAATGGAGTTGCGCGATGGCAAAAATTATGCTTTAAAATCCCGAGCCATCGGTATCTTAGGCATTGGCAGCAGTGTCGAGGAGGCACGCCAAATCAGCCAAGAAGGTGCCAAAGCAGTCAGCGGCGGCGCACTCTGGAATCGCACAGACGTTGCTTCAAAACAGCATATAGCCAAAAGCGTTACCCATATGAACAAGTTGAGGCAGAAGCCTTGATACGTGTCTTTGTCTCCGACTGCGAAGGACCAATATCAAAAAACGACAACGCCTTCGAGCTGGCAGAGAACTTTATCCCAAATGGAGACAAGTTTTTCACTAATATAAGCCTCTACGATGATGTACTTGCAGATGCTCTAAAGAAACCTGGTTATTCTGCGGGCAGCACATTGAAGTTGATATTACCTTTCTTCAAAGCCTACGGCATGAACGATAGCCAGATGGAAGATTTCTCCGCCAAAAATATAATTCTAATCGCCAACAGCAAAAGCACACTAAACCACGTACGAAAAATATCCAACGCTTTCATCGTAAGCACCAGCTACGAGCACTACATCAAAGCTCTATGCAAAGCAATCGATTTTCCATACAAAAACACTTATTGCACCAAAGTAAGCCTCGATAAATGTCCCATAACCCCGCAAGAGAAAGAGCGTCTAAGGGAGATAGCGCAAGAAATAGCGCAAATGCCCTTAATCGTTATCCCTCCAAACGCAAAAACTCTTGAAGATTTTTCAGGTCGAGACCAAGCTCTTATCAAGCGGTTGGATGAGGTTTTCTGGAGCTTAATTCCCAAGATGTTTGTTGGCAAGTTTCTCATCGATGTAGTGACTGTTGGTGGAGAACAAAAGGCTGAAGCAATCCGTGACGTCGCAAACCGTTTGGGCATGGCGTTGGAGGATGTTATGTATGTGGGTGACAGTATAACAGACGTGGAAGCGTTCAAACTCGTCCGCGAAAACGGAGGATTAACTGTTTCATTCAACGGGAACAGCTACGCGGTGAAAAATGCTGAGGTGGCTGTGCAGTCGGAAAGTAACCTCGTAACGGCTGTAATAGCTGATTTATTCTGTAAGTTAGGCAAAAAGCAAACAGTTAAAACGCTCGGTTTATGGAGCATTGATGTTCTCAAGGAAAACAAGGTTGAAGAGGCTCTACTCAAACCACTATCACCCTAAGCCCTGATGCCTTGCCTAAAGTTCAAATAGTCACAGCCAAAAATATGGAATCAATCATAAAAGAGAGTAGCGCGTTTAGGAAGAAGGTTCGTGGAGTAGCCATCGGGAGACTTGGATAAATGGTTAGAGCTATAATCGAAGATACTTACGCGGAAGCGTTCACAGGGATTTTTTGTCGGGTAATCGTAACTGCGGACGATGAGCAGACTCTGCGTAAGGCAGCCGAAGACTCCACAGCGACGCCATCCGTTGTAATTGGCAGAACTGAAGGCGGCGTAGAAAAATACTTGACCCCAAAAGAAACCCCCGATAAGCGCGTGGGGGCTATCCTGCAGTTCTGGGGAGAAATCAACCCCAAAAAAACATTCGAGGAATCGCTAAAGAAATTCGAAACCGAGCTCTCTTACCGAATCCGTCAAGACATCCTCGTTAAACCTTTCACGGCCGTTTTCGATGCTTTGCCCAGGACTGAGGGCAAACTGGACATGATGGAGAGTGTGGGGCATTGCGGTGACGGATATGAATGGGTCGAGAAACGTTTTGGCAGAGAAGTCATCGTTGTTCCACTTATGGTTCCTGACTTTGTCATTGAACGTTATCTTGGCTATGCTAAGGGTGTTATGGGGGGCAACTTTTGGATAATGTGCACATCAAAAGATGCGCTCATTGAAGCCGGAACTAAGGCGTTAAAGGCAATCCATAAAGTACATGGAGTCGTGACGACCTTTGATATCTGTTCAGCCGGTTCAAAACCTGAAACTCATTTTCCGAAAATAGGGCCAACAACTAATCACCTTTATTGTCCATCGCTCAAATCGCGCTTAGGCAAGGAATCGAAGGTTCCAGCAGGTGTCGGATACATAGCTGAAATCGTTTATGACGGTGTTTCCTTAGAAGCGGTTAAAGAAGCTACAAAAACAGGAATCAAAGCCGTTTTAGACGTAGATGGCGTTGTGAAGGTTTCTGCGGGCAACTACGGCGGTAAATTAGGTGAACACAAAATCCAATTAAAAGAGTTGTTTGTATGACAAAATTTGATGTAATAGGATTCGGAGCACTTAACGTTGACATGCTCTTTAAAGTAGACAAACTTGCATCCGCAGAACAAGAAAGCTTCGTCGAAGATTACAAGGAAGCCTGCGGAGGCTCAGCTGCCAACACCATTGTTGGGTTAGCAAGGCTGGGCTGCAAAGTGGGCTTCATTGGCAAAGTCGCTAATGACCGTGAGGGCAAAATGCAACTCGACAGCTTTAATGCCGAAGGAGTTGACACCAGCGGCATAGTTGAGGCAACCAAGGGCAAAAGCGGTTCAGTGATGGGGTTCGTGGATAGAAAAGGCGCAAGAGCCCTCTATATTAACTCAGGAGTCAACGACTTTGTTGAGCCTCGGGAAATCAAGTGGGAATATGTTTCTCAAACAAAATTGCTACACTTATCATCCTTTGTCGGAGAAAAATCTTTTCGTGCACAAAAAAAGCTTCTAAGTGCTCTGCCTGATGGTGTTGAAATTAGCTTTGACCCAGGTTCATTGTATGCGCAGAAAGGGTTTGCGGTTATAGAGCCGATACTTCGAAATTCACAAGTTTTTATGCCTAATATGCTTGAGCTTGAACAGTTAACAGGCGAAGAGGATTACCGCAAGGGCGCCGACTACATGATAAGTATGGGCGTTAAAATTGTGGTGGTGAAACTTGGCAGTAAGGGTTGCTATGTCACTAACGGTGAAGAAAAGCTCAGTGTAGCGCCTTTCAAAGTAAAAGTCGTTGACACCACAGGAGCTGGTGATGCTTTTGATGCAGGTTTTCTCTATGGTTTACTTCACGAAAAAAGCCTCTACGAATGCGGTCAACTGGGCAATTTTGTGGCTTCGCAAAGCATAATGAAAATGGGTGCCCGTGCAGGCTTGCCCTACGCCAAAGATTTAGCTTTGATTTAACGAAAAATCAATTTAGAGCATTCATTTCCCAAATGATTTTGGTCGTTGGCGAGATTTCGTTGGTTACACTCCGCATAATTGCGGAAAGATTAGGTCATAATTGAAGTCCCTGTTTTCAACCACCATGTTGTATGCTCCTATTGTCGGATCCTCGGACGTAAACCCTAACACTTTAAGATTCTAATAATTATTTTTCTAAAAGCTTTTCAAGTTCCTCTCGTGTCAATCCAGCTTATCATAGTAATGGAGTTGAGGATCCCTTTCTTTTCCTCTGGATAACTAGAAAACGATAACAATGTTAACCTTTTCAGATGTCACCAATCTAAATAGGCATTTAGAAAAAGATTTTTTCACCAATTATGAGTTTTTGCCAAAAAATTGAGAAATGCCCCTTTAGCATTTTTTGGTTAATTTGTCGATTATGCTTTGGAAAATGAGTTTTCCATCACCGTACTGAAGCATCTTTTGTTGGCGTGTCCAATCAGGTTGTTGCCACCAGTACATCGCTCTTTCAGGATGAGGCATCAACCCGAAGATGTTGCCTTCCCTATTACAGATTCCAGCAATGTCATAGAATGACCCGTTAGGGCAGATAGGATACTTGCCGTTAGCAACTTTGCCATTCTTATCGCAGTAGCGGAAGACCAGCATGTCCTCATCGAGAAGTTTCTTAAGTAACTCTTGCTCTTGCTCTTTTGGAAATAGCAATCTTCCTTCTCCATGTGCGATTGGTAAACTGATGACTTTTCCAACGGGAATTTTGCTTGTGAATAGGCATTTGCCTTTATTTTCCTGTTTTAGGTAAGTCCATTGGCATTTGAAGCCAGCAGGTTCATTTGTCGTCAATGTGGCTTCGGGGTAGGCGCTCATGCCTTTGAAGCCTGGAAGCAAACCGTACTCAACTAGGATTTGGAAACCGTTGCAAATGCCCAAGATTGGTCTACCTTCATCGATGAAAGTTTCCATTTCTTTAGCGAGTTTCGAGGAGAGGTGTCTTGCAAAAATAACGCCTGAACGTACATAATCGCCAAATGAGAAGCCACCAGGGAAAACCAGCACCGAATAATCCAAAAGATTGCGGCGTTTGATTAATTCGTTAACATGCATTGATTCCGCTTGCACGCCCAACTCCTGAAAAGCACGTTGAGTTTCTACATCGCAGTTGGTGCCGCCGACACGCATTACGCAAACTTTGATTTCTTCAGGGTTCATTATGGTTCAACCTCTGGGTTTAGAGTTTTCTTCCAACTATGCATTAGCGTTCCAAGGGAAGCGTCAACAGTAACTTTATCATATAAGCCGTGGACAAGGAGCTTCTGCTCTTTGGTTACTTTGCCGATTTGGGCACAGTTTTTACCCTTCATTAAGTCCTCAAAATCATCTCTGTCCGCTTCTGTGACTTCGATTAGAAAACGGCTGTTAGACTCAGAAAACAACACAAAATCGTTCCGGGTTAGTTCTTTGCCTGGTACTTTGCGTAAATCTATTTCTAAGCCGTAACCGCCTGCAAACGCCATCTCCGCTGCTGCAACAGCTAGGCCGCCTTCCGAGAGGTCATGGCACGATTTAACTAGTCCTTCGTCGATGGCTTTTGTTACAACCTTGAATGTGCGTTTTGCTTTGGCACCCCTAACTTTTGGCACGCTTGCTCCAAGGTAGCCTTTGAGTTTGTAGTATTCGGAGCCGCCGAGTTCGTTGAATGTTTCGCCGATGAGGTAGAGGAGGTTGCCTGGCGATTTGAGATCCATGGATGTGGTGGATTGGATGTTTGGTATTATACCTACTGCAGTGATTAGGAGAGTTGGCGTTACTGGTCCCAGCGGCGACTCGTTGTAGAGGCTGTCTTTGCCTGAAATGAATGGTGCCTTGAACGCAACTGAAAAGTCGTAGCATGCTTCGCAGGCACGTACCAGTGAGCCGAGTCGTTCTGTTTTCTCTGGGTTTCCCCATGTGAAATTGTCCAAAAGTGAAATTCTTCTTCCGCCCACCGCGATGTTGTTGCGTATGGCCTCATCGATTGCTGATGCAGCCATCCAATACGCATCAATCTTGCCGAAGTTTGGGTTCATGCCACAAGAAATAGTCAGGCACTTTAACGAATCATCGAGCGGTTTTAGCACGGCGGCGTCGTTTGGTCCAGCATACTCGCCTTGTAAGGGTTTGAGGGTTGTGTTGCCCTTGACTTCATGGTCGTAAGTTCGGATGACGCTTTCTTTGCTAGCGATGTTTGGGGCTGCGAGCAATTGGAGCAAGGTCTCGGTAAGGTTTGCTGGCTCTGGAAATTCTGGTTCTATGAAGGTGGTTTTTTCGATTGTTGCAACTTTGCTACTTGTGCATGGGTTGAAGAGGAATGTCATGTCTATGTCGCTGACAGTTTCTTCGTTATAAGTGAGTTTTAGGCGTCTTTCAGTTGTTAGCGTTCCAATGGCTGTTGCTATAACGTCTTCTTTTTCGAAAACAGCCATGACCCGCTCTAAATTCTCTGGCGGCACAGTGATTATCATGCGTTCTTGGGATTCTGAAAGGTAAATTTCCCACGGCGTCAGACCTTGATACTTTAAGGGCACCTTAGCCAGGTCCGCAGTGACTCCACAATTGAAACGTTCTGCTGTTTCGCCGACAGCTGAAGATAAGCCTCCGCCGCCAATGTCAGTGACGGCTGAAGCAATTTGGAGGTCACGGATCTCTACTATGGCTCTTTTGACTTTTTCTTCTTCGATAGGGTTGGCTATCTGAACGGCTGGTCGTGAGATTTCCTCAGATTTTTCGGTGAGTTCGGCGGATGCGAAGGTTACGCCATGGATGCCGTCGCGTCCTGTTTTTCCGCCTGCCAAAACTACGATGTCGCCGATTTTACCGTTTTTTGCGTACTTGTTTAGCGGTAAGAGTCCGATGCAGCCGCAGTAAACTACGACGTTGCCTGTGTAGGAGTCGTCGAAGTATATTGCGCCGTTGACGGTTGGGATGCCCATGTTGTTGCCATAGGCGCTAATGCCTGCGGTCACGCCCATGTATACGTATTTGGGGTGTTTGATTCCTGCAGGAAGTTTCTTATAATCGTAATCTAAGGGTCCAAAACCCAAAACATCTGTACATGCGATTGGGTCAGCCCAAACACCCAAAATGTCCCGGATAACGCCGCCGACGCCCGTTGCTGCGCCTCCGAACGGCTCAACAGCAGACGGATGATTATGAGTTTCGACCTTCGCCGCTACTCCATAGCCCTTGTCAAACTTAACGATGCCCGCGTTGTCCTCAAACACGCTGACACACCAAGGCGCCCTGATTTGTTTGGTGGCTTTGGCGATGTAGGTTTTGAAGAGGCTGTTGATTTCTTTGCCGTCGAGTTGGATTTTACCCTTGAATGTTTTATGGCAGCAGTGTTCGCTCCATGTTTGACTGATAGTTTGGAGTTCAACGTCAGTGGGGTTACGTTTTTCCTTCCTAAAATAAGCCTGAATTTCTTTGAGTTCCTGAGGGCTAAAACCCAAGGAAAGTTCGCTATTGATTTCAGCGAGTTGTTCATCAGTTGCTTTTACCGAGGCAGCTTCAAAGACTGGGCTGTTTTTGCGTTTGGCGAAAAGATTAGCGTTCATTTGACTTCAACGACGTCTTATGGTGTAGTTGTCTTTGGTTGGGTTTGCCAATAGGCGTTTGCTCATTTCTTCCGCCTTCGCCTTAGCCTCATTGAGCGTTGATGCGTCAAGATGTACGGTGTAGACTTTGCTGACATCCACCGCTTGTACCTTGTAACCAAGTTCTATCAATAAACGCGCAGTAGTTTCGCCTTCCGGGTTACTATGTCCGGGTTTGAGGCTGACTTCAATTTTGGCAGCGTATTTCATAAGTCTTTAAATTATGCCTTGGGATTTAAACGCTTTCGTCAAGAAAAAAGCAATACTTTACGTTAAAACCATGTGTTTATTCTGATGCTTTATTTCCACAACTCTTTCTTTATTGGTGACTTTGCCTATCTGTTCGGGATTGATGCCGTTATGCTCAAGTGTGCTCATAGCTTTGTCGAAGTCGGCTTTATCAACGACTATGCCAAATCCCCAGCCCATGTTAAACGTCTTAAACATCTCCTCGTCTGTTATGGTGTAACCGAGTTCAGCGGCGGTTTTCTGGATTAAACCAAAAACTGGTTGTGGCTTAAAATTGTCGAATTGGAAACCGATGCCTTTGGAGTAGTTGGCCAGGTTGTTGAATTTGGTGTAGGCGTCACCTGTTATATGCACTGCCGCTTTGACTTTGACTTCGCGAGCGAGTTTGAGCAGTGGTTTGACATAGATTTTTGTGGGCTCCAAAATTTCCAGTGCAACTTCCCGCTCTAAGCCCTCAGGGATGTCGGTCGCATCGTATTTGCCTCCCCATTGTTTGAAGAGGATTTTTCGGACAAGCGTAATGCCATTGCTGTGGACTCCACTGCTGGGTAAACCAATGATTGGGTCGCCGGCTTTGATGCCCTCGCCCGTAATGATATCTTGGCGTTCTACCTTGCCCACTGAGGAGACAACAATGTCAAAGCCTGATTCGGGGGTGATGCCTTTGATTATTTCTGCTACATCGCCTGTCTCGCCGTTTGTAACTGGGCACTCAGATTCATTTGCGCCCTGAATGATGCCTTTAAGCCAAGCGTTTACGAGTTCAGGTTTACTGGCGGTTGCATGGATGTTATCTGCAATTGCTAAAGGTTTTGCTCCCGAGCGGATAACATCGTTAACTACCATTGCCACTGCATCTACACCGATAGTGTCATATTTGTTTGCAAGTTCGGCAACTAGCACTTTTGTTCCTACGCCTTCAATTTCAAGATCGAGAAAAGTGCTGTCGCCAAATGGGAATATATTGCTGTAGGGTAAATGCATAATGCCACCAAAACCGATGTGCTTGTACGTTTCTTTGAGCGCGATTAGGGCTTTCTTTGATTCATGGCGTTGTTGTCGGTTGACGCCTGCATCTGTGTAGGTGAAGTTTTTGGGCATAGACACAATTCCCCTTGCACGCTAAATGAGTAAGCTACTATCTCATAACGATTTTGTTTCCAAAAAAATTGAAACCGTCATCTAAAACCTGCTATGGCAAGGTTTTTGTGTAGAGCGGTTGATTAGACTTGAGCAGATTGTCGCTTCCTAAATATCACATCTACGTAGAATACGCCGAGCCAGAAAAATCTGGGGTCCGCTTCAACCTTTCCCAAGAGGAACTCAACCGTACCTTCGCCACGCCTTACGCTGCCGGGCAGCCTTTCTGGTTCATGGGCAGACTCCTTAACCCTATCAAAGTCACCAAAGTCGTACTCTTCTGGTCTTACATAACAGCAGACAAAATAGCGCTGCCTAACCAAGAAAACCTTGTAGCTGCCAAAAACAAAAAATACCTCATCGAAAGCATCGTCAAAGGCAAAGTCAAAGGCGCCTACATCTGCACAGAAAAATTCTTGCCCTCAACACAAAAAGACGTGTCTTCCAACCAATCGACACCCTCAGTTTCAAGTAATTTGAGTAGGAGAATTATTGTTGTTTCCGGTTCAGATATCGAGATGAAGCAGGCTCTAACAGGGGCTTTATCTAAACTTTCGCTTACACCTTTGGTTTTGTGTGAAGAGCCAACTCAAGGCAAGAAAATCGTGGAGAACTTTAGCAAGGATTATTCCGATGTTGGTTTTGCCCTGGTTTTGCTTTCCCCAGACGATTTTGCGTATGACAAAAATGAGGTCTGCTACAAAACGCAAACTAAGACCTCGGCAAGATGTGGTTTTTGAGCTCGGTTTCTTGTTAGGAAAACTTGGCAAGGGTAACGTACTTGTTTTCTTCAGAGAATGCGCAAACTTTGAAATCCCCACCGATTTTGAAGGCGTAAAAGTCACAGCGTTTGACGATCGCGATAGTTGGAAACTTGCCCTCATACGTGAGCTTTCTAACATTGGGTTGGTTGTTGATGGTGACAAAATCCTAAAATAACGTTTTAGGGTTGATAGTAAAGTTTCTATATCAAATGAACTATCCCTATGCAATAGACTATCCTGAATAGCAGGTAATAGTTGCGGTTGTAGTCTAGTTCGGTAGGACTGCAGCTTCCCAAGCTGTCGACTCGGGTTCAAATCCCGGCAACCGCACCAAAATTATAACACTCACAGAGAAGACGCAAAGCACTTTTTTGTCATTTACATCATAATACTATTTTTTTGCCCTTCGTAAAATCGTTATTATTTTTTTCCGTCGATCGTATAGGTCAACTTAGAATACTTGGATATCTAGCCATATTTGACATTGGCAAATTTCAGGACGAAAGAGATAAAGACTAGGATTGGCTGCAATTTTTCTTTAGAAGTTTAATCTATTTTTTTGATTATTCAGTTGGCACTGGATCAAGCCACTCACGCGTAATTTTAGGTGTGGAATCGAATTGATTCATCCTGGTGTTTTTGTTACCTCATTTTTCCTTCTTAGATGTTGTATGTTTGTTTTGGTTGTTTTTAGAAGAGTTTAAATGTATGACATGTGTCATGCATTTGTTTGAAGAAGACAAGAATCCCAATGAAAAAGAAATACCTCACCCACGTCCCAATCGCGACAATACTTGCATTACTACTTGTCACTCCAATTGGATCTGTTATAGCTGACAATGTACCCAACTTGGAAATTACCAATTTGTCAGGCGCCAGCTATGATTTTTCATATGCTCAACTTTTGGCGATGCCCAAAACTATGGTGGAAGCCGACCTATATTGCGATGGCGCTTTAGCAACTTATGGCAATTGGGGTGGAGTGCTTCTTAGTTATCTCCTCACACAAGCACAGGTAACTTCTGAAGTTTGTTCAATCCACTTTATGGCTTCAGATGGGTACACAGTTGCTATACCCATCGATTTGGCAATGCAACCCCAAATAATTGTCGCCTATGAAATGGACAGCCAGCCGCTTGCAGAGGGGCTTCGTTTAATTATTCCAGAAGCCAACGGTGGTGCTTGGATTGCTATGATAACTTTCATAACTATGAGTACCTCTGGAACTGATTACCCTCCAGCCATAAGCGTTGGACGTCCGGTGCCAACCCAAAACTCTACACCCCAACCTTCGCCTCCCCAACAAGAAGTCCCTTTTAAACCAAAACCGTCAACACCAGAAAACTCTTCAATTATTCAAGAGGCAACTCCAACAAATGTTACTTCTCTTAACCAGTCAGCAATAAATCCTCAAGTTTCAAATCAAAGTTTAAACCTGCAAACTTCTATTTACTTGATAGTGTTTACTTGCGCAATTTCCTTTACTACGATAGCCTATGGGGTTTATAGGCATAAAAGAAAACAAACTATAGAAACGAGTTAAACATGTTTTAGAATTTGAGCTTATTCTCTTGGTGTATTCTATAAATAAGGTTCCCGAAGGGAAGCGGTTTATTCATGGCGGCGAAGAGGGATTTCAACCCACTTAGAGTGGAGATATCACCAGATTTCCCATTTTTGGCGTCGAAATCCTATTTCATTATTTATGTTCCATGTGCAAAAGTCAAGTGCGAGTTCTATTTGCCAACGAATTGTGTTTACAAAATCACCTAAAACTTACTGTGCGATCGCGTTGAGGGACCCACGCTGTTTTCCATATACAATTTTGACAGACAAAAAGCAGTACAAAAACTACCCCTCTAAAACAACTCTGCATAATAGTCAGCCTCTCCGAAAGTTAGATCTCTACATCTGACCTCCTTGCCTACAAAAATGTGAAGCCAAGCTGATGTAATTTGCCATTGAAAACCTTAAAATCCAAAGAGTCAATTATAAACCAACAGAAACCGTATTGATTTACTTATTTTTGCGTATAATCTATCGATATGCTACACCCATGCGTTTCATAAAATCAAGAACTTTCCCATACTCAACGATATACTGCTTACCCTTTTCTGTAAGCTTAAGCGAAGTTTGATCTTGAATCAGGCCTAAATCATTAAGTTCTGATATGTACGTTTTTAACCTATCAAAAGGAACTTTAAGCTGTACTTGAACATGAGTTAACACTATATTTTCTTCTCTACATTCGGCATAGAGTAGCGACAAAAGGTCACCATAAATTTTCAGTCTGTCTCTACGCGCGATTTGTTTCATTTATTCATCTCTTTTTTGATGTTGTAGAACGATTGGTATGAGACAAAAAGAAACATGGCTAAAGCTGCCCAACGAATTGCCAGTGCCCCCCACCATGCAGACATACTATTGTCGATGGCATAAATGATTAGAGAATATTGGCTTATTCCAAGAAAAAAATAACCCAATGGAGTCCATAGCGTTTTTGGATCCGGCTTTTCTATATGGCTTCTGAGTGTGTGGACACAAAGATAAACGATACACATTAAATTGAGGATTCTGGTAAATGAACTTGCGAGTTGATAACTAGGTAAAACAATATCGGGGATGATAACGAGTAGAAATGAAGCTAGAAAAGCGATAATTAATAACCCAATAGTAGTATTCCAGAGCCTTTTACTATCTCCATTTCTCCTTGAAAAGAAATACGTAACACACAGAAAAACAAATGCGAGAGTTCTAACTACAAGTTGAAAATATATTGTTCTATTGCCAAAAAAGTATGGTTGAAAGTAAACAAAGGAGGATAACGCGTAGGTTGCTCCAAGAAATCCAAATCCGAGAGGTAGTCCAAGGTATCGACTCTCCCTAGTGATCTGGTACGGTTTAATCATGTATCTTACAAGAATGAAGCAAATAATAGCCGAAGTAGCTTCATAGATAACTCTAAATGTTTGATAAGCATAAGGGTCCATCGCGTTAATTCACCATGTTTTAATGTTTTTTTAACAATCTTAGTATGGTTCCCTAATATTATATACTCACGATAGGTGAGTGTAGCTTATTAGTGTTACAGACCCCATTAAAAGCTACAAAAAGGAGAAAAAAACAGATGAATTTGCAAAAAATAGTATTATCGAAAAAGCCATTATCTATTGTTACATTAATTCTAGTACTATCCATAGCTATTCCAATGACGGCTCTATCAGTTACTACTGCACACACACCTACGGCTTGGAGCATTGTATCATATGCATACATAAGTGCTGCTCCAAATCCAGTGGGTAGCGGTCAGCCAGTCTACGTTTACATGTGGGTTGATATACCTTTAACAGGCGCATTGGTAACTAACGACATTCGTCGACATGATTACAAATTAACCATCACTCAACCAGACGGTACAAACTCGACTGTAACTTTTAACGTCGTCCAAGATACAACAGGTGTACAATCATACTCATTCACTCCCACCGCAATAGGGGACTATACATTGACCTTCAATTATCTCGGACAAGTATACACTTGGACAGGTGACTTCAAAGGTGACACCTTCCAGCCTGCACAAGCAGTAACCCACCTCACGGTACAAGACCAACCGATTCAGAATCCAACACAAAGCGCAGCTCTTCCAACGGAATACTGGAATAGACCAATAAACGGTCAAAACAGTGACTGGTACACAATAGCTTCCAACTGGTTAAACGGACCCTACATACGCACAGGCGCAACAGCTACTGGCGGTGCAGGTTACGGCAGATACCAACAGGACGGATCAGGACCAGAAACTTCACACGTTATGTGGACAAAACCAATCCAGTTCGGAGGAGTTGTTGGCGGAAACTCAACATTGAACGTAGGCGAAGGCTACTACACAGGCAGCTCATACAACCCAAGATTCTCAAACGCTATCATCATGCAAGGAACACTATTCTATCAGGAACCATATGGCAACTCTGGCAGCGGCGGAGATTACGTTTCAGTGGACCTGCAAACAGGCAAAGAAAACTGGCGTATAAACTGTTCAGCCACAGGCATAAATCTAGTACCAACATTCGGCTACCTATACGGCTACGAAGACGGCAACCAACACGGTGTTCTACCCAACGGTCTACTAATTGCGCCATACTCAATAGGAGGCACACCTGGTCCCTTTGGGCTGACTGGCGGTATCTCTTGCTGGGCGGGATATGATGCTCGAACAGGCGTTCTTACCGGAATGAATCTAACTAACATTCCTTCAGGATCAGCTGCAGCTGCTACTTTGGCAGCTAACATGGCAACTGGCGCATCAGCAGCAGGTCCAAGCGGCGAATACCTCATTTACTCATTGACAAACCTCGGCACTACAGCAAACCCCAAATATTACCTATCTGAATGGAACTCATCAAAATTCACCCAAACCTCAGCAGGTCAGATCGGAGCAGCCAACTGGTATCCAACGGCAACATACAATGCAACCAACCGCAACATGTACGATTGGAACGTATCTCTACCATCGCTTACAGGACAAGGCTGGGCTATCTTCAGAGATATCATTTTCGGTAACAAATTACTCCTCGTCCAAGGCAGCTTAGGAACGGGTCCAAGAGCACAAGGATACGGAGCAAACATAACTGCAGTAAGCATAAACCCAGACACTAAAGGAACCATTCAATGGACAAAATACTATGCACCAGCAGACGGCAACGTAACACGCACAATTGTAGCAGTTGATGCAATAGCAAATACATTCGTCACAGAAGACAAAGAAACCCTAGAATTCAACGGCTTCAGCCTCGACAATGGAAACTTCCTATGGACAGCAGAAACAACAGTAAAAGAATGGGATAACCTAAGAAGAGACACCCTTAGCGCATACGGCAATCTCTACGCTGCAGGATACGACGGCATAGTCTACTGCTTTGACGACAAAACCGGCGGCTTACTCTGGACTTACGGTAACGGCGGCCAAGGCAACAGCACAAGTGCAGGCTTAGACACAGTCTACGGTCACTACCCAGTATTCATAGACGTCATCGCCGATGGTAAAGTCTACATAGGAACAACCGAGCATTCACCAAACCAACCACTCTACAAAGGCGCAATATACGCATGCATGAACGCAACTACAGGCAAAGAAATCTGGACTCTAACCGGAATGGGCTCAGGCATGTACGTTGGCCAGAACGACCTTCTTGCAGACGGATACTTCGTATACCTAAACATCTATGACATGCAAATCTACTCAATCGGCAAAAGTGCAAGCCAACTTACAGTGGATGCACCCTCAGCAGCGATAACCCAAGGTCAAAGCCTAGTAGTTAGAGGAACAATCACTGACATCGCTGCAGGCACAACCCAAGAAGAACAAGCAGCCCGCTTCCCCAATGGAGTACCCTGTGTCTCTGACGCAAGTCAACAAGCATGGATGGAATACGTCTACATGCAGCAGAACAAACCAACCAACGTAACAGGCGTTGATGTATACATCACTGTCATTGACTCAAACGGAAACTACCGCTACATCGGAACCGCAACCAGTGATTCAAGTGGAACCTACAGTCTACAATGGACACCTGATATCACCGGCAAATACACTGTCATCGCAAGCTTTACAGGCACAAAAGCCTACTATGGGTCATCTGCAGAAACATCGTTTGCAGTAGACGCAGCAGCAGCAACACCAGCACCAACCAAAGAACCAGTACAATCTATGGCTGACACATACCTACTACCCAGCGTAGCGGCAATTATTGTTGCAATCGCAGTAGTCGGCGCAATACTCGCATTGCTAGTCATAAAGAAACGACCATAAGAAAACCAATCAAACAACTCCCTTTCCCTTTTTTTAGTCTTAAAATAACAAATCAAGAAGAATAAATGGGGCTGAGTAGGCTCTGGTTAAACTTTAAACTATTGAAGCTGCGATTGAAGAGGTTTTTGATTTTTCCTTTCTCTTCCTATTTCGGATCCAGATCCTCAGCAAACCAGAAATAGAGAAAAAATTTTTCTTTTCAGATCTGGGAACCCGTTGTTTCTTGACAATTTTAGCATTAATACAGTGGCTATTAGCCGTTGTCTTTATTTTTTTTTATCACCTGTTTCGGTTTTTAGGTGAGCTGTTGCCGTTTTTTTTTACTCACGATAGGTGAGTGAGGCTTATTAGCGCTTTATGCGCGAATAATAAGCCACGAAAAGGAGAAAAAAAACAAATGAAAATAAAAAAATCTGCAATTTTGATAGCATTCCTCTTAATTTCAACCATCGCTACCACACTTGTTTCAGCACCACTCGCAAGCGCCCAGACTTCAGGTCAAATGGCATCATACGCCTATCTTATCGTTGAACCTAACCCAGTGGGTATAGGACAAACCACCTATATCGCAATGATTGTTGACGTACCACTACCAAGCGCATCGGAAGCTAACGACATCAGAAGACACAACTACCAACTCATTATCACTGCACCCGATGGCACTAACCAAACAAAATCTTGGGACAGAGTGGCAGACACAACAGGTGTCCAATCAACCTCATTCACACCCGATCAAGTAGGAACATACACCTTCACCTTCAACTACCCCGACCAAAAATACACATGGACAACAGCACAAGGCGGAAGTGCAGCGTACGCAAACGTAACCTTCCTAGCCACCAGTGCAACAGCAACCCTAACTGTTCAACAAGACGCAGTAGCTGCAACATCAGACTCACCCCTACCCACTGAATATTGGACAAGACCTATCTACGGTGAAGATTACAACTGGTACATCATGGGTTCACATTGGCTTGGCGGCAACTTCTTGGGAACATTCCAACAAGGCGGCCAGAGTCTATGGCAGCCAAGCGGAACTGGACCAGACAGCTCACATATAATGTGGACAGCCCCACTTGAGGAAGGCGGAGTCGTCGGAGGACTCAACACAGGTATCATAGGTGCAACCTACTACTCAGGCGGTTCATATGAGGGCAGATTACAGAACGCAATCATCATGAATGGCAAAATCTACTACAAAGCACCACTAGGTTCCAACGTTTCCGCAGGCGCAGCAGGAACAAACGGTGTTACACTAAGCGCTTACACATGCCGAGATTTACGTACTGGTCAAGTCTTGTGGACAAACGATAACATTTACCCAACATTCGGCGAACTGTATGACTACGAATCACCAAACCAGCACGGTGTTCTTCCAAACGGCATCTTGTGGCAAACATATTCTGCTACACCATTCGGTGCAACAACCCAAACATGGATCGCATATGATGCAGACACCGGTAAATGGCTATTCAACCTAACCGACGTACCAGCAGCAGGCTCAATCGCATACACTAGCCAAGGTGAAATAGTCAAATACATACTAAACTACAACACCACCGCAAAATCAGGTTGGCTAGCACTCTGGAACTGGACAAGCGCTAACGGAGTACCAGCAAGTTCTACGTCTGCTTTTGGAGTTCAATTAAATGGACCCGGATCAGGAACTAACTACTTGCAGTGGAGGCCACTGGGCAGATCCATCAACACCAGCACCGCATACTCATGGAACGTAACCATTACCGCAGACTTAACAGGCAGTCTTTTAACACAAAATCCGACGGTACAGTATGTGCTTCCCGGCGATCTGCTTTTTGGCACAACCCCATCCGTAGCACCTGGTGTTTTGTCATTAAGGGGTACACCTAACCCATTCCAAGTTTGGACGCTTAGCTTAGCTGATAGCAACAAAGGAAGCCTCATGTGGAAGAAGACATTCGATGCACCCTCTGGCAACATGACGCGCAATCTCGGTCCGCTCGACCCAGTTAACCGTGTTTGGACCATGACTGATGCAGAAACATTCCAATGGCTCGGTTTCAGTCTGGCAGACGGAAGCAAACTGTGGGGTCCAACTACGACAGTTATGCGTCCGATGCAATGGTTCAGCAGTGGCTCAGGTGCAGGTCAAAGGGCAACAACCGCCTACGGAAACATCTATACGCAAGGTTTCGGTGGAGAAATGTTCTGCTATGACTCAAAGACCGGCAATCTACTTTGGAAATTTAACGACACAAACAGTGGCGTCGACACATCTTGGGGTCTTATGCCAATATTCATCGCAGCAATCGCTGACGGAAAAGTTTATGCATTCAACAATGAGCACTCACCTAACAGCCCACTATACAAGGGCTATAGCGTCTACGCTATAAACGCAACAACTGGCGAAGAAATCTACAAATTGCTCAGCTGGTCAGGCCAAGCTGGTGGACCAGGTACAAGCACGGCACTCTTGGCAGATGGAACACTTTGCTACTATAACTATTATGACAATCAACTGTACGCTATCGCTAAGGGTCCGAGTCAAACCACAGTAACAGCGTCACCGAAAGTCTCAGTATTCGGTGACAAAGTCCTAGTGGAAGGTACAGTTGTCGACATTTCTGCAGGTACAAAACAGAACGAGCAAGCAGTACGCTTCCCCGCAGGTGTCCCCGCCGTTTCTGAAGCAAGCATGAGTGCATGGATGGAATACGTCTACATGAAACAGGAGAAGCCAACAAATGCAACAGGTATCCCGATAACGGTTAGCGTAATTGATCCCAACGGCAACAATTACCCCGTGGGTACAACAACAAGCGATGCAAGCGGCGCATTCAAACTGGCATTCAACCCACAAGTACCAGGCGAATACACAATAATAGCAAGTTTCACTGGGACTGGCTCATATTATGGATCATCCGCAGAAACCGCTGTGTACGTTGGCGAAGCACACGCTACAGCGACACCACAACCAACTCAACCACCATCGATGGCTGACCAGTACTTGCTACCAGGTATCATCGGCATAATCGTTGCAATCATAGTTGTCGGCGCAATCGTCATCATAGCTCTAAGAAAACGGCCATAAAAAGCTAACAACGAATTTCCCATTCCCCTTTTTTAGTCTTAAATAATGCATTGGAGAAAAAAGTGGGCTCAGAAGCCTCTGGATTAAATTTGAACTATCAAAGCTACAATCAAAGAGGTTTTGAATTTTTCCTCTTCTCCTAAAAATTCCAGAGTTCAGCAAACCCATTTGCAAAAATTTTTTACCTCAAGTTTCAATTGATACTATGAATAAAGTTTTTGTTTCTTAATTTATTTCACAAACAAAAGTGGTTCTTCACTAATTAGCGTATTAATATTCTGTCAATTTCTAACTGGGTTCTTTTGAGAATGACCATGTGGTCAAAGAAAGCGTTCAAATCATCGGTTAAACCGTTTACCTTCACACTCTTTCAATTGAATTTTCTCGTCCATTTTTATTTCTTGCTGGAATTACTGCTATGAATTGTTCAAGTTATGGTTCTACGGTTGCTTAAAGTATTAGATCCATGCTCAGGAAACGATTTCGTGTGTGCCGTTGGGAGGCGAATACCCCATGGTGCCATCCTTGCACAAATCGAAGCGCTCAATTTACCCTCACTGCACATGACCCCTCGGCAGTGTCGCTCCCAATTTAGAAGCCAACCATCCGTTGAACCTCAACCTTAATGGAGTGAAACTTTCGATGATGTGTTGTTGGACGATTTAGTGTTCGTGGACTCAAACAATTTTCTTAACTCCAAAAGCTCTGTTTCTAATGATTCTTAGGGAGATGGTTTTTTTAATAAACTTCATTTTACCGCCTACGAAACAAGCCCTAGGGACTTGTTGTGCGGCCGATATGTCGGGTTGACCCCAAAAATCTGATTCTACAAAAGATGCCTTCCAAGCTTATCTTTTTGCCTTTGTAATTGGTTCGCCACAGTCACATACCATTATTAGCCCAAGCTGATTTTATTAAATTGGTGAATTTTTTGGGAAATGCGGTACCCGACAACAAGAAAACGCTAAACTATGTACATGTCACACTTGCCCGACCTATAAGAAATCGAACCTGACTGAGAACGTTTTTTGTGCGAGAGGCAAGGCAAAAGAAAAAGTTACAACTAGCGGCTGTCTGTGTCCAAATTGTGCTGTGTATAAGAATTACTCTCTAGACCAAATGTACTATTGCTCAAAGGGAAAATCAATAGATATCAAAGCGTAAACTCTAAGCTCATCATTTTTAGAGATCTTTTCTTGTAAAAAATAGCCAATGCTATAGCGGTAAACATTGTTATTGCCAGGGATTTGTGTAGCTGGAAACTCCGGGATGTTCAGGGTTGATGAGGGCTGCGATGTTGCTGTTTGTGTAACAGTTGAATTGGTCAGGGTTGCTTGCTGATATAGGGTATGCAGAACATCTGCCATGGTGTTGACTGCCAAATTCAGCGACTGGTTCAGTGGAGTAGTTACTCTTGCTCCATGCCAAACCGGTTTCATATAGAGCAGCAGAACAGAAACCCAAATGACAAACAAGATTAGTTTTGTTAACTTCAATTTGTCTCTTTACATTGGCTGTGGCGTTGTGACCTTAAATTTCTTCTGAGTGGAAATGTGAACAATTCCCATAATTTCTTTATATTTATAATTTTTTCGCGATTTGACTTAGCACTATACTGGTAAAACTTTTAAGTATCTTTATATATCAAGACTCATTATATAATATGTGAGGAAGTGACGGAATATGGATCGTTCTTATACTCTACCGTGTCAGAAAGCAACCTTTACTAGCTGTGAAGGATGCCCAAAAGAAGATTGCCAAACAAAGCATTATTTAGGCATGGAACCACTACAAATCTTCGCATAGTCTGATGAAAGATACTAAGCTGGTAATTGCGACTTGATTATGCGGTCTGAAGACAATCGGAAAGAGGTAAATACGAAATCTTCAATAACTATATTTACCGCTCAATAGCACAAATTAAATCCAGAACTATTCAGCCCAATATTTTCACCTATGCTTTAAAGATGTCTGTACCTTAAGCCCAAAAGTATTTTTGCAATTTGATCTCATGCCTCTGCCAATAATTCATAATCAGGTATCACAAAGTCAATAAATTTAGTATGCCTCTTCTTTATTTGCGAGAGTTGTTTGAGATCATGGGCTTGTATATTTGGCAAGTTACACATAACTAATCAAAATACAGATGGTGATTTTAGTTATTATTATTTTGTGAGTGTATCCATACAACAACAAATCCTACTGCTATTTCAGAAGGTAGCAACGTTGATGATAGATCAAGTGAGAAAGAAAGAGAATAAAACTAATCGTACATCAAATTTTGGCAAAAAGTTAAGCCAAGCGAACCAAGCCATGAGCTAACAGAGGTTACGCAAAAAGATAGACAATCTTCACCTTGTTTGCAGCTATGACCCAATCCAGCGTTTTTGCCCTTGAATTGCTCTTTTGGCGTGTTATCATTAGCAACAATTTAAAAAAAATGTCAGTAGGGAAGAATGATGTTTTATCTTAAGATAGACATAAGCCATCCTTATTGCATTGGCTGGAGGGAAATACGTCTTGTTTTAGAGTTTTGAGTTCGTTTATTCTCGTTTGTACTATCTTTAACAGTTCAAGTCTAAGCTTCTGTCCTGATATACCCTGCTGTATAAAACACATCTTGTTGGCTAACTCACTGTCTCCAATGGTGCCTTTTATCCAAGCCTGGAAATCGCCCCTTGGATAATGGAATAAAATAGAGCTTTCATCAATACTGCCTAATTTGTCTGCAAAATCTTCGAGACTGCTGGCTGCAATCTTTGTATAAGCCCCTTCAGCCGTGCAAAAACGGAAGACGTTCTCTTGGGGCACAACTGACAGGATTTTTGAAGCATCTGATTTTGTAAAAGTTTTACTCATTTCTAATCACTTAGTACACTAAGGCTTGGAGTAGCTACCGTATATCAGTTTGTTGTTGGGTTCAGACTGTTACAAATGAAAGACGCTTTTGAATTATTTTCTAGTTCAGCTTATTACAAATGTCCGCTTATGAATTTGTTTAATTGCCATTTATTGAGAAAGTTGGAAAGGCAAAAGAATGAGCATAGTAGCTCAATATTCTGCACAGTATTAGCGAAGCGTCTTTTAGAAAATTACTTTTGAGTTCCTAACAGTTTATCAAGTTTTTTTGGTAGCCTAAATAAGTAATTGCGAACTACAACCTTAGAAAAAAAGGTCGCTATTTCTTTTTTCTTATTCTTATTGAAGCTTCGTAAGGGAAGAATTGTTCTTTAGTTGAAGGACTAATTTCTATATCGCCTGATCCATCCTTGAAAACCAACGGGTATTCCGCAACAAGTATTTTAACAAATTCTTCCAAAGCATGCATAGCCTGAATATACTGAGTTTCCTCTAATTCTGAAGATATTTCTATCACCAAAGCTATGCTTAACCCTAATTCGCCTTTAAGCATATGCTTTCATCGATTCACCGACGTCATCCTTAGTAGGGAGCTATGAGAATAAAAGACGAAATAGGAAATAGCCTAAATCGAAGTGGACTGACTCTAAGGGTTTAAAGGCGTTGGTTTCTGTTAGGTGAATTCGAAAGGGGCTTTTTCCGTAATCGGTCAGTTACGAAAAGCATCGCCCAATCTAGATAAGTGCGAAAATCTCCTGAAAGCACAAGAGACGGCTCTACGTAACAATGGAGATTGCAGTTTTGGCAGTTTTGCGTTTCAATCCAGTCAAATTGGGAGATTGCAGTCTTAATGCTGGTTTCTAAAATAGAGCGGCAATCTGCGTATTCATTTCGCACATAGCAGGGCAGAATCAAATGGCCCTCTGGACCAACGTTTATTGATGCCCAAGGTTTGCAGGTCCATTTTTTCTCTTTTCCAATCACTTTTAGATAGCTGAATGAATTTACAAGCGGATATCCCTTTTTCTTCATTTCAACAAGTTTTCTAGTAACTTCTCCAATTTCGTGACTGGTAGCTGTTGACGCCTCAGCTTTGTAGTAATCATGTGCTAAAGCTACAGATATTTTTATATCCAATTCCTTTGCCAACTTCACCAAATCTTCAATCTCATAAATATTCTCAGCCATTATCGTAGTATTAATGGTTAGAGCAACTTTGGCTCTAGATGCAGTTATGCCTCTCACAGCTTTTCTAAAACAACCATTAACTCCTCTAATTGTGTCATGAGTTTTTTCTAGGCCATCTAATGAAACATAGAGGGCACCATCGATGTATCGTGCTATCTCGTCTATTTTGGATTCAAGGAGAGTTCCATTAGTTATAAGGCTTGTATGTAGAGGCAGAGATCTAGAAAAAGCCAGAATTTCTACTAAGTCCTTCCTCAGGAGCGGTTCTCCGCCTTCAAAAGCGATTGCACAAACACCTGAATCATGAATTTGCCTAAGAATCATTTTTTCTTGTGCTGTACTAGAATCTCTGACGGATCTCTTCCAGAAGGGGCACATTTTGCATCGAAGATTGCAGTTGTATGTTAACTTGTGCCCACAAAACATTGGCGCCTTGACTCCGACCAAGTTTGAGAATAGTCCTCGATAGATGCGCAAACCCAACCACAATGTTTCACGTCTTCGGCGGGAAATTTTGTCTTCATACATCAAGTCGGAATTCATAGCCATCGCGGTTAGTACCTCTTAGTTTGCAATCTAAAAGACAATTGACTTAATAAAAAGTATTTTTTGCATAAACAGTAGAATTCATGGTGCATTCTATTGCAAGAAATCAAGACTACGAAAAATAAACAGCAAAAAATTGGAAGGGTTAATTAAGCTGGCAAGAAACTTTTAATCAAAGATCAAATCCACATTTTTGAGAGGTTTGGGCTAAAATCAACTCAGCCCCCCGCTCTGTGATAATTAGTAAAGAAGGTCATCAACAATGAATCTCGACAATTTCACAATTAAATCGCAAGAAGCCATTCAGAAAGCAACAGAAGTTGCGACGTCAAAACAGAACCAATCAATTGAACCCTCCCATCTATTGAAAGGTATATTGATGGTTGATGAAAACGTAGCACCTTATTTATTGAGGAAATTAAATGTAAACCTCGATGTTTTTTCAAAAGAGCTTGATAAGTTAATTGATTGTTTACCTAAAGTTAGTAGCGGGCAACAATTTCTATCATCCAATTCTAGTCGAGCTCTCCAGAAGGCATCAGAAATAGCTTCAGAATTCAAGGATGAATTCGTTTCCATCGAGCATCTCTTGCTGGGAATCTTGACTCTGAATGATGCTACTTCAAGATTATTCCAAAGTAGCGGAGTCACTGAGAAAGATTTGAGGGCAGCAATCAAACAATTGAGGAAAGGATCAACTGTCCATTCTCAAACTGCAGAAGAAACCTACAATTCATTGAATAAATATGCAATTAACCTAAATGATATGGCTAGAAAAGGAAAACTTGACCCTGTTATTGGTCGCGACGAGGAGATTAGAAGAGTCCTTCAGATACTATCTCGAAGAACAAAAAACAACCCAATTCTAATCGGAGAGCCAGGGGTTGGCAAAACCGCAATCGCAGAAGGACTGGCTCATCGTATAATCAATGGAGATGTGCCAGAGAACCTGAAATCAAAGCAAATTTATTCATTAGATATGAGTGCTCTTATTGCCGGTGCAAAATTTAAGGGTGAATTTGAAGAGCGCTTGAAAAGTGTTGTCAAGGAAGTTGTTTCAGCTGAAGGAGAAATAGTGCTATTTATCGACGAGATTCATACACTCGTCGGAGCCGGTGGTGGCGAAGGAGCAATGGACGCAGCAAACATTCTAAAACCAGCATTAGCCAGAGGAGAATTACGTGCAATTGGCGCCACTACCTTAAATGAATACCAGAAGTATTTTGAAAAAGACAAAGCTCTCGAAAGACGATTCCAACCAGTTATGGTCAATGAACCCGATACATTGGATGCAATTTCCATTCTTCGAGGCCTAAAAGAGCGTTATGAAATATACCATCACGTTAGGATCAAGGATGAAGCTATAATTGCCGCGGTTGAACTTTCACAGAGATATATTTCCGACCGATTCCTTCCAGATAAAGCGATCGACTTGATTGATGAGGCTGCATCAAAACTTAGGCTGGAAATTAATTCTGCTCCTGAAGAACTGGAGACAATAGATCGGAAGATTCGCCAGCTAGAAATTGAACGTGAAGCAATAAAACGTGAGAAAGATGAGGTGAAACTGAAATCTCTTAATGAAGAGATCGCGAACCTTAGTGAAGAACGTAATCAGCTTCGAGCTAAATGGCAGTCTGAAAAGGATGTAGTCGACCAGATTCAGATAAAAAAGAATGAAATCGAACAATTCAAATTTGAAGAAGAGGGTGCAAACCGTAATGGTGATCTTGGAAAGGTTGCTGAAATTCGCTACGGAAGAATTCCAGAAGCAGAAAAAACAATTGAAATTCTGAAGAAAAAACTCTCAGAGTTGCAGAAAGAATCAGCCATGGTTAATGAAGAAGTCGATGCTGAAGAGATTGCTGAGGTTGTTTGCCGCTGGACGGGGATCCCAGTTAGCCGAATGCTCCAGAGTGAAAAACAGAAATTGCTAAACTTGGAAACAGAACTTCACATGAGGGTTGTCGGACAGGATGAAGCAATCAATGCAGTATCGGATGCCATTAGGAGAAACCGTGCAGGCTTGCAGGATCCCAAACGACCAATCGGATCTTTCATCTTCTTGGGTACTACGGGGGTTGGGAAAACCGAGTTAGCAAAAGCTTTAGCTGAATTCCTTTTCAATAACGAAAATAGCTTGGTTAGAATTGATATGTCTGAGTATCAAGAGCGCCATACTGTTTCAAGACTAATTGGTGCGCCCCCTGGATACGTAGGTTATGAAGAAAGCGGGCAGCTAACCGAAGCTATTAGGACGAAAACCTTATTCTGTTGTTCTTCTCGACGAGATTGAAAAGGCACATCCGGATGTTTTCAATATACTGCTTCAAGTGCTTGACGATGGAAGATTGACTGATAACAAGGGTCGGACAGTGGATTTCAAAAATACCATAATAATAATGACCTCAAACATCGGTTCTCACATAATTCAAGAAAACCTAGAAAAAGTAAACGAGGAAAACCGTGAAGAAATCGTAAATCAAACAAAAAAACAAGTCTTCGATTTGCTGAAAAAAAGCATCAAGCCAGAATTCTTGAACCGTATCGACGAGATAATCATGTTCCAATCGCTGACGCGGGAAGAAGTGCGGGAAATAGTAGAACTTCAACTTAAAATCATCCAAAAGATGCTTGAAAAGAGTAGCATCAAACTGACTATCACTAAAAAAGCCGTGGATTTTATCTCCGTCGTCGGTTATGACCCTCAGTTCGGAGCGCGACCAATAAAACGTGTTATACAAAAAAACTTGTTGAACGAATTGTCAAAGATGATCCTGGAAGAAAAAGTCGATAAAAACTCAGTAATTGTCGTCGATGAGAAGAAGGGTAAGCTGGTATTTGCCAATAAATAACAATTCCCTTTTCTGCTTGATTAAAAATTTAGAACGCTGTTTTTAGAGGTGTTGATAATGGAAAAATATGTTGGAGACGATTTCCAAACAGAGACAAAGTACGCACGAACAAAAAGCCTTGGTGGCAACCTGGACTGGGCAAATAAGCCTGAAACCTACAAGAGCTATCCATCCAGCAAAACGGTTCAACTGCCAAACCCCCTCCAAGAATCAACTTTTAACTTTACTGAGGTTCTTCGAAGACGCAAAAGCATCCGCTCCTTCTCATCTAAGCCTTTGAGTTTGAATGATTTGGCATATCTTCTATGGGCATCTACTGGCATACAAAGAACTGAACATGGTTATCAGTTCCGAACCGTACCATCGGCAGGAGCATTATACCCAATCGAGACATACATAGCTTCGAACAACGTGGAAAACCTTGAGAAAGGCCTTTATCATTATAACATTAAGAACCATTTGTTGGAAGAGATAAAACTTGGAAGTTTTGGCGTTAACCTAGCTCACGCTGCGTTGTCCCAAGAGATGTGTGCAGACGCATCCGTTGTCTTCATCTGGACGGCTGTCTTTAGACGATCAAAGTGGAAATACTCACAAAGAGCCTACAGATACATCTATTTGGATGCGGGACACATAGCGCAAAATTTGGGGTTGGCAGCGGCAAGCATTAATTGTGGTTCCTGTGAAGTCGGGGCTTTCTTTGATGATGAACTTAATTCGATCGTGGGTATAGACGGAACTGAAGAGAGCACAATCTGTCTTAGCGTAATCGGCTCATCCAAATGAGTCTTCAAAGGTGCATTGTACAATCGTCTTACTTTGAATGTTTTACCTAGTCTGTTTTCCAGAGCACTGAACTTTGGGATAAACAGTTGTTTATTTTATGATTTTGAAGATGACGTACCGATCGTTTGAGTAGATTAACTGAAGGAGTTTACTGTTGAGCATGTTGGTGTCTAGGTGGTTTCGGTCGTAGACGATGAAGCCGACGTCGTTGTTTTTGATATAATCGGTAAAGTCTCTTGTGAAAAGCGTTAATTCTGGGTTAAGGCTGAACATTCCCTGTAAGGTATCTGGCTGCAATGCTGGGTAACTGTTTTTTGACACGGTGAGAACTTGATATGTCTTTGAATTTGTCTGGTTGACATTTAAGTCTCCAAGCTGGTACTGGAACCTTACCCCATCGATTTGTCGGCTTTCCAAAACGCCGATGTTACCCCAATCGGGCAAATCACTAAACTTAATCGCGAAAGCAACATCGTTTGTTTCGTCGTAGAGCCCGATATAATTGTCTTTTAGGTTTGTGTTTGCAAAGCTTGCTACAGCCCAATCGGGTTTATTATTGGTTTCATGAACGGTTTTTATCGGTGAAGGTGCATCCCATGGGTTAACCCAATCTAACAACTGGGGAATTTGGGCTTTGTCAAAGTCATATTTGAGGTCAAAGAAAGTGCTCAGATAAAGCGATGCATTGAAGATTTCAGTTTTCAAGGGTGTCAGCGCCCAAGAAATAGTCATTGGATAACTCGTGTTTTCAACCATAACAGTCTTGGTTAACTCTACATAGTCGTTTGAGTAGATTAACTCTATCTTCTTTGGCATGCTCTGCTCGTCAAAGATTATTTGTTTACTTAAATCTGAAAGTTGCAGCTTGTAATTAGATCCGTTTACGGAGTAGTAGATGAAATCGCCCGATTCTGAAGTATAAGAAATTCTATTCCAAAGTTGATTAAAGGACACGTAGGTTTCGTCAGCGATATCACCTAA
Source organism: Candidatus Bathyarchaeota archaeon (assembly GCA_963739495.1). GTDB lineage: Archaea > Thermoproteota > Bathyarchaeia > Bathyarchaeales > Bathycorpusculaceae > Bathycorpusculum. The sequence goes on from CAVUAM010000022.1 coordinate 170,927, forward strand.
AGCTTGGTAAGCTCTAATCAATGTTTGAGGTTGCTCAATCTCATAGGATAAACTAAGAACTGACTCGGCCAGTTCATTCCGCTGAATTGTGTGGTCTGTTTGGGCTGTAACATTCTTGCCAGAAAACTCTTGGAACCAAAAACCCGGAATCTCGGTCGCCACAACTGTACTGTTTCCTGGGTAGTTGGCTCTTAGCCAGACTCCTGCGTCGTAGGCTTTTATGTCGGTAGTTGAGTAGTAGACGCTGGCTTCATTGATTTTCCCGTAAACTACGTCAGAACGTTGGACAAGCATCAAAGACAGCAAAATTATGGCTGAAACAGTGACTATTTTTACCCAGTTTTTCTTAAACATAGACTTCTTCTTTACGTAGAAAGCTAAAGATTTGTCCGCTAAGAAAACAACTGGAACAGCTGCAAAAACCACCATAAACGGTGCAAGATAATAGACAAACCAGTTAAACGGCATGTAAAATCCAACAAGATAGGATTCTGCAAAGAAAAACGGGACAAAAAGACTAAGCATCAAAGTAAGGAAGAAAATCATCTTCTTCTGCTTTTTCAATGTGTAGAATGAGACAAAAATGCCTGCAAAAGCCAAGAAGAACACGAAGCCGAAATTAACCATGAAAGCATTAAAGCTCACCGACGGAATCTGATACGCGTAGGTTTTCACGGCGAAAAACACATATTCAATCACTAAATCAAGGTAGCCAATCATGGCTTGAAAGTAATAGAGAAAGAAAGCTATTCCTCCACCCAAAATCAGCGCAATCACCACTTTGAGGTAAGCCCCTTTTGATTTTATCAGCATAAAAATTAATATCGGCGGCATTATGAAAATTGAAAGAAATGCTGCAAGCTGATGGGACAGAACAACCCCGAAAGCCACAAAAAATGTAACTACCAGATACCCAAATTTCTCCACGGCTAGAGGTGTGTAGAGAAAAACCAGGAACATGAACGCTAATGCTAAAACTGTTGTGTAGCCGCCGAACTGGTTCATTTCATACGTTGGAAAGCACATCAGCAATAGGATAACGGCGGCGACTCCGACTTTTTTGCTAAAAAATTTACTTGCAAGCAAATATACAGAGAGAAACATCAGCCAATCAATCATCACAGCTAAAACCTTGACTAAAAAAATGTACTGACCGATGTCAGTTGCCCCTGTAAAAGAAATGAACATAGCCAGCACAATCTCATAGAGTGGTGGTGTCCAACCTAAATTTACCAGCGGAATTTTGCCCGTATTTAAGAAGATTTGGGCTTTTTCCAGATGGACAGCGGGGTCATTTCCTGAAGCCACTCCATTCATGGATATTAGAGTGTAGAAGATGGCAAGGATAAGCACTGAGAAAATAACTATGAATGCTAATTCAATTCTCTTCTCTTTTGTCATGGTACTTATCAAGGTGAAAGGCTCACCTGTCTTGATTGAGGTTACCCTTTGACTTTAAAGATGGCGACTTCGCTGTTAATAAATACCAAGCTAAAAGCTGGGTCTTTGGCAAATTTGGGCAGTTGCTCAAAGTCCCCAAGAGCTACATATGAAATGTTCCAGTCAGCGAGTGCTTTTTGGTAGTCGAAAACGTAAAAATTCGTTTCAGCTTTTAGCGGAGGAACATAAGTCTGCATCTCTGTTAGGTAAGTCTGGGTATTTTGCTCAATGAGTTCTTCAAAGGTGGAGTTAGCTGCCTGCTGGTCGGTGTATTGATAGACACCCATGGAAAATCCAAACTCGTTGGTTTTAGCGCCAAGAGTGTAGAACATATCGATGGGTGAATATTGATTCCCCTTAGGAGTAAGAATGTAGTAGGGTCGTGATTGTTGGTTTGGAAAGATCAGTTGCCCTATAGTTTTCATGTCGGTATCAACTAGCCCGACGGAGGAGTAGTCGTCTGCTATTATTGGTGGTACAGTGCCTTTAGTTGGTAAACGCAACTGCAATGTGTCCAAAGTAACGGCGGGATTGTCTGTTTGGATTGTTTGAGTAATGTTGGCAAAGAACTGCGCCATTTTAGTTGTGGCGGAGTTCGCTGCCGCGTAAACGGTGACTGTTTGAGTGAAGTTAAACAGGTCATTGCCATGTGTTATGATGATTGATTCTGCGTTTGTGGTGCCTTCAATATGCATGTCCGTAACTGGAACCCTTGATAAATTGTAGAGTTCGCCAACTTGATCGTTTTTTAGGGAAATAATTGTTTGGTCGTTGTCAAAGTTGAAGAAAGCATATGGGAAATAGTAGTTCTTTATGTGTGCCAGAAACTCTGGGTTATGTCTTGCAGTGTATCCCGCGTCTTCTCGGACTTGCATATACCCGTTGTCTATCATGTAATCGGTGTCAAGTAGATAGCTGGCATTCTTTGCAGGTGCTAATTCTCGGGCACTTGTCAAATATTGAGGATCGACGGCGCTTAAGGTTGGTCGCTGCGCAAAACCACCCAGCCACCAACCGTAGTGTGCATCAGAAACAAACACAGCGTTTGTAGGTGTGTTCTGCTTTATCCATTGAATGCCCTCCCATCCCGGATTATTCATGTATTGGTAGAAACTTTGGATTGTTTCACCTACATTTTGGGAAGGCGTCATAAAGATGGGGAGTGCCATAAAAGGAAAACAAGAGCAAAAACAGAAGAACGACGCCGTAGACTGCTCTGTTAGTTAAGTGATTTGAGAGCCAAACAAGTCTTTTGTCAAGGTCTTTTTTTGTTTTCTGCGTTTGGCTTGTAAACGAACGGTAAGTTTTGGCTATGTCGGCAAAGAACTCTGAACCATGGTTAATCAAGACGGCTATGAAAATTATCGTCGGAAAAATAATGAAGTAGAGAAATCGATTGTAATCTATAATGAATCCGAATAGGTAGCCCTGTGTTAAAAATAATGGAACAAAGAGCCACATGGAGAGAAGTAGCGTTGGAAGGGTAAAGAATCGTTTATTGTATCTCTTGGAGAATAATGCGAAGGCTAAGATTATCAGAAACAGCGGTAGAACCCATTCTAAAGGAAGTATCCTTGTTGAAAGTATCGCTGAATTGATGTCGCCCACTCCCTGAACGCCCGGTGCTGAAGAGTTTCCATTCAGGTAAGTGGGTATAGCGTTAACCAGGAAAGGGGAAACGAGAATGGCTCCTGCAACCAAGGGTACTAACCAGTAGATGCCTGTTTTTCTTGAGGCGCCAAATGTGTTGGGTGCAACTATTACAAGGAGAACAGTGAGCAACGTTATGCCGACAAAGATTGCGGCACTCAACGAATGCGTGAGAAATATCGATCCTACCAAGATTGAGGTTGAAACCAAGAAAGGAGGGAATGAAAACCTGTCTTTTTGCAGGTACAAATAGAAAGTTATAGGAATCAACAGGAGCGTTATTACGTTGGGGTAGCCTCCCCACAGGAGCATTTCTATGTCGAAACGTGAGATAGCCGCTAAGAAGGCAACTATGAAAGCGGCAGGTTCATTCCAGATGCTTCTAGTTATCAGAAAAGCACACAGAATAACTAGCGATGAGAACAAAGAAACAATAGCTGCCTGCGCAACGTATTCGGGCAAACCCGTCATCAAAATTATGCCTGACGCGAAGATGTGGTATCCTGGAAATGTGAGCGATATTCCGCCACCCATCTGATAAGAATTATACAGAAAATTTGTGTGCCCCGACCCAGTGATTGAGTAAATTACGCTGTTATGCAAGCCGATATCGGCGCCTGAAGGAAAGCCGTTCCAAAGCATCAGAAGCATACGGTAAATGAATGAGAAAGCAAAAATAATCAGCAATAAGACGTATGTTCTGTTTGCTTTGAGCATTTACTTTCCCGCTTGATATGCTTACTTGCAATTGTTGGTAAAAGGTTAAATATGGATTTCGAGTATAAAAAGCCCAGAGTATCTAAAAGGAAAAAAAGGTGTTTAAATGTCTTGGCTTAAATCTATGATGGAAAAAGAACCACCAGAACCAGAAAATCCAATCGGCATAGTCGTTATCGGTAACATCGAACCAGACATGCACGACACAGCAAAAGAAGCAGTCAGACGCTCACTAAAACGCGCAGGATTCAAAACTATTGACGTCGGAAAAAGCGTTGCACCACAAGTATTCATTGACAAAGCAAAAGAAAACAATGCAAACTTGATCGCAGTTTCAGTTAACACAGTTCCAGCAAAGAACAACCTTGCAAAACTCGACGAACTACTCAAAGCATCCGGATTAAAAGACAAAGTCGGCATAATCATGGGCGGCGCAGCAGTCAAAAAAGAAGATGCTGATGCAATCGGTGCACTCTTCGGCAAGAACAAAGAAGAAGCTCCAGAGCTTGCAAAGAAAGCATTGAAGAAATAATCAATTCTGAAGTGGAATTCTAATGTCCTTTAAATTCAACACGAAGCAAAATGTATACGAAATTGCAAAGGTAAAAGTAGGCGGTCAGCCGGGAGAATTACCAACTTTCTTGATTGGCTCAATCTTTTGGTTAGGCCAAAAAATGGTTTCGGATGCAAACAAAGGAATTTTTGATGCCGAAGCAGCAGAACAAATCATTAACACAATGCAAACTCAAAGCGACATTACAGGCGTCCCATTCGCCTTTGACATCGTCGGAACAACTGAACTGGCTTTCGAGAAATACATTGACTTCGTCTCAAAACACAGCGATGCCCCACTAATGCTTGATGCAATGAGTCCAAAGACACGTATGGCAGCCGCAACCATGGCAAAAAAGATGGGTCTTTCAGACCGATGCTTCTACAACTCAGTTTACAAAGGCGTAACCGATGCTGAACTTGCAAACCTAAAAGACAGTGGCATCAAAATGTCCATTGTGCTTGCTGATGATCCAAAAGATACCACTCTTGAAGGTAAAATGAAGGTCATCGTTGAAGCCTTAGCATTAGCTGAAAAAGGTGGAATCACAAAACCACTAATCGACACAGCCATCCCAGCGTTCGCTCCAGACATGGGCACAGCAGTCAGAACCATACCCATAATGAAAGAAAAGTATGGTCACCCCACAGGATTAGGCAGCGGCAACGTTGTCACAACTATGGGTTGGGTAAAAGCAAACTTTGCTAAAGAATTCCGCCCTGGATGCAGAACCGCAACCAACGCAATCATGCAAATGGCAGGCGCAAACTGGCTCATGATTGGACCAGCCGAACAGGCAGAATGGGTCTTCCCAGCAGTCGCAGTAACAGACACATACATCGCATCCGCAGCAGGCGACCTCGGAACCAGACCTCTAGAAGAAACACACCCCATCTACAAGGCTTTCATGTAAAGTCTTCTTCCTTTATTTTTTATTTTTAATTTTTGAAGGTTGAAACCTGAAACCACTAAAATGGTTTGAAATAATCGTCGCGTTTACAGTTCTAACATTAATAGTGACTTATTTTATCCCAAACAATTCAGAACTCGCCTTTATGATTCCAAGGTATTTCTTCGCTTTTGCCTTCGTTGCTTTCCTTCCTGGTTACTGTCTAGTAAATTTGTTGTTTATCGGTAAAAACAAGATCGATCTTGTCGAAGAAATCGTGCTGTCGGTTGCGTTAAGCTTTGGTCTAGACGGGCTTGATGGCTTATTCTTAGGGCTATCACCAATAGGGATCAATTTTGCCTCAATAACAGTCTCGCTCAGTGTGTTGGTAATGGTTTTCGCAGTAGTTGGGTTATTAAGAAAAAGAAGCAGATTACCAGTACTTGAGGTGGAGAGCCCTCAGCAGGTAAGCGCCTGAAGTCTTCACTGCAGCTTTTCCGTAAACTCCACCTAGACGCATCATATGTATCACGTATCCTGGCCGAAGGTAGAATTGCTGGTAGGCTTTGGAGCGGATTTCAGCGAGTTTCTCCATACTTAATTGGGGGGTCTCAAAGGTCGGTCCGGCTGTGTCGTATTTATCAAAGTCTGTTACTCGGAGCCAACCGTTCTTTTTAACTTCTTCATACATGGGTGTGCCCGGGTAGGGTGTAGCCACGTAGAAACCGACATCCTCAGGGTTTAGTTGTTTGACAAATTGTATGGTTGCCTTAGCTGTCTGTTCAGTTTCCCCTGGGAAACCCAAGACTACGTTAGCAATCGTCATTAATCCTACCTCGTGGGCTGTTTTGTAGGCTAAACGTGTTTGTTCTAGCTTGATTTTTTTGTTCATCGCGCCAAGTATTGCTTCTGAGCCTGATTCTACACCAAGCCAAATCGCAATGCATCCGGCATCACGCATTGTTGTGAGTAGTTCGCGATCCACCATGTCTACTCGGGTGCCGCAATCCCATTTCATTCTCAGTTTTCTATTATGGAGTTCCTCGCAGATTTTTAGCACTCGGTTTCGGTCAACGGTGAAAGCGTCATCGTAGAATGTAACTTGGTCAATGCCATATTGGTCATGTATAAGCTGCATTTCATCTACGACGTTTTTTGGGCTGCGCATGCGGTAGCCTCTGCCGAACATGCGTACGGTGCTACAGAAGTCGCACCAAAAGACGCAACCACGGCTGCTAATTAATGGGAACAAGATTTTACCGTTGTGTTTTAAGCTTTCAAGAGGCAATAAGTGGTGGGCTGGGAATGGTAATGCGTCTAAGTCTTCTATGAAGGGTCTGTCTGGGTTGCGGGAGATCTTGTCTCCGTTTCGGTATGTGATGCCTAGAACTTCGCTTAGGTTGCTTTTAGATTCAAGTTTTTCGAGAAGCTCGATGAAGGTTATTTCGCCTTCTCTTCTAACAACTATGTCTAAGCTTGGATATTCGTTTAGGGCATTTTCATCCCAGAAAGTTCCATGTGAACCGCCAAGAATAGTTAATGCTTGGGGTTGAGCCTGCTTAGCTATGTTGATTAGTTTCATCGCGGATTTGTAGAGTAGGGTTGTCGCGGTTACTCCAATTATGTCAGAGGGCGTTTGTGTTATGCGGTTGCGGAACGTTTCTTCCGTTAGTTTCTCGGCTTGGCAATCGATTATGATGACTTGGTGACCTTTTTGTTCAGCGATTGCCCCTAGATACGCTAAGCCGAGTGGAATAAAGGGTGGATGAGAATGGACGCTTGGCGGGTAAGGTGGATTGACAAGAGTAATCTTCAATGGTGTTTCGCCCTTTTTAGTTAGTGGTTGTACGTGAAGATGGATTATATAGTTTTCTAAATCAAGCCTAAAACCTTAAAATCAGCCGTTAACGAAGAAAACAGATAAGTCAAAGATGAATCATCCCTTAACTGTAGTTTGGCTGTTCTTCTCTTTTCCTGAGAAATCTTTCTATTGCCTAAACCGCTTAGTTAGCGTTTGCCTGCAAGCATGTGCCCTTTGTGTTCAACCATTCTGTGATTTCTTAGTTCATCAGGATTTCGGAAACTTGATGAGCATATTCGACATTTAAATTTTTCGTGAGCAAATTTTTCGTAAGTATACATCCAGAATTGACCTTCTCCTTGATAATTCTTGCAAAAACTAATTTTTTACAAGCTCAATAAATATGCGTTCCACACACTAATAAAGTGATGTCAAATTTATACTATGAAACAATGGGAAAACCAACTGTATTTCTTTAGTATAGTAAATTTTTATAGGCACACTCAAATAGCCACTCAGTATTGTAATAACGCAAAACCAAACCGAATAGCCAATGAGGGACTAAACGCTTGAATAAAAAAACAAAACTAAAAGCAAAAGGAAAAAAATATTACACAAATACCCATGGAAAAGTCTATCGTGTAAAACCAAATCCTAAGGCAAACAAACGAAAACTTCTACAGAAACGCCAAAGAAAAATAGATGCCCAACTTAAGGTAGCATAGTTTTCATCCAATCTTTTATAACCTGCTTAAAGCAGAATTTCTTTACTTTTAAATTAAATAACCAACGATCATTGAATAATCAAACCATTCCATCCGGATGTTTCTCCATCCAATCTACGGCGAAAGCTTCAGCTCTTGGCTCACTGGGGTAGTCAGGTGAAATGGGTTTGCCTTCCTCTCTGTCGGTTTGTTTTCCCGCAAACAGAAGGACTTGGAAATTTTTGCTGAAATCTTTTTTTAAAACAATCAGAGTTTGCCCTGTATTTTCGTTAATATAGCCGCCTTGATTGCTTATCTTCTTCCAACCCTTGACTAGTTTCATCTTTTCTTGTTCCTTAGCCAATTTGATTGTGAAAGCGGTCACACGTATTTATCGTCGACGTGCCCACGCTTGTTTGGGCTCAAAATTCCTGTTTGCTGTTGTTCTTACGGGTTGATTGGTTAAATGCTTGGCAAAACATGTTCTGCAGTAAACAGGTTTCCCGGGGGTAGGCTTGAAGGGCACTGTCGTTGCTTGACTACATTCTGTGCATTTTGCTTCATATTGAGTTCTTTGGATTTTTTCACCTCATTTTATTAAACGGTTAAACAAAGAAATGCAACAGGGGACGCTTAAGCTGTTTTTCCCTCTCTTTTCTTGTTGTCTGCAAATACTTTTTGCTTTACTTTCTTTTTAATGGTGCAGTTTAGCCGCACAGAAGATTTGCATCTTCGACAATTTTTAACTAGACCTGCTCTTAACATACACAAAGCTATTTACCTCTATTCATACTTTTGAAAAGAATCCGTTATACGATAGGCATGTCCCAGAGGATAAAAGAGACTCTTCAATAATTGAGTGATGTTAGCTCCTTATAAAGGAATGGATGGGAAAAACCCTTTTTTAGCAAAAGAAAAAGGTTATGCGTGATTTAAAAAAATTAAGCTCTAAAATAAAATATTATGTAAAACGACTTGAAATACGGGGAGAATACGAAAAAAATTAGACTACTCTAATATAGCCCCTTGTGCTCTATTTTGGTAAGGTTAGAATTCTTTAGAAGAAGAGACAGGACTGCCAACGACGTTTTGCTTTTTTTCTCAAACTATTCTGATAAAGTTGGCGCAAGCCAATAAGGTGTTATAAATGGGTAAACGAAAAGTTACAAACGAGGGCAACCTCGATAGTATGGTTCTACCTTCTAAAAATGACGTATTAGGTGTGGCCGTCAAAATGCTTGGCGCAGACAGAATAATGGTCAAATGCCAAGATGGCAAAGAACGATTATGCAGGATTCGAGGCAAACTAAAACGACGCGTTTGGATACGCGAAGGAGACATAGTCTTAGTGTCTCCGTGGGATTTTGAAACAGATAAAAAAGGCGATATCTTTTGGCGTTACCGCAAAAACCAATCCGACTGGCTCAGAAGCCACAACTATCTAAAAATGGAATAGGAGACTGAGCTTATTATTCTAAAATGTCAAGAATGCGGAAATACTTTCCATCGTGACGGTCTCAAAGACGGCGAAATTGTAGCCTGCCCCATTTGCGAAGCCGACTATGTTGTCGTTATTAAAGATGGAAAAATATGCATCGAAGACTACGTTTATGAAACTAAAGACTTGGGCGAACTCTAAGTTGCCATACTAAAGACTATTTTTTCCTTATTAGAAGAAAATAAATTAAGGGTTTAACTTAACAATTGTTCCAATAGCTTGGCCTGGAACACCATGAACAAACCTGGCTCTTACCATCCCGTTCTTGCCATGGGCACCCATAATTTTTCCAGACATCGTTTTGGTGTCATTCTTCCATGTAACCTTTTTTCCCACCAGTTTCCCAGCGAGACCTGCAGAATCAATGCCTGTGAATTCGATTAAGCATTCCCTTGAGGTTTGTGATTTAGGTCCAGTTCGATAATTAGTAATTCTTCCATAAACTTTTTGGCTCAAAATTATTCACCAGTTTAAACGCTACTTAAAGGTGTATCCTTGCATTTAAAGATGCCATACAACTTTGAAAATTTAGGCTCAAAAATCTCTAAACAGAATTTTGGGTTTTCAGGAAAAAAATAAAATAAAAGAAGAAAGGAAAACTATTTGTATAGTTTTTCCCATCTGTTGAAGAGTTCTAGAACTTCATCGCCGTTGTGATCTTTGAGAAACTCCCGTGTTTCCTTATCAGCAACAGCCTCCTTTTGGAACTTTTGGATATATTCAGCTTTCTCAGCTAAGAAAATGATGCCGTCAATGCCCTGTCTTGCAACACGGGTTGCAACTGTCATGATTTGTTTGGTTGTTGCAACGGTGTCCCAAGTTTCGTTTGGACCACGGACATAGAAGTTTACCATGACAGGCTTCTTTAGGAAGCTCTTGTAGCCTCTTGCGATAGTTTCCCAGTACCAAGGTGTTGGGTAAGACTTGCTGAACATTGGGATGACGAAATAGTCGGCGTATTGTGCCATTGCTTCAAAGTCATAACCGAAGCGTACTTTGCCCATTAATGGGTCTGGGAGACAGTTAACGAAAAGTGGCTTACCAGAAACGACTTCTTTAACTTCGGCAAGGAATTCAGTTACTACTTTTGCTCGCCATTCAACCCAGCTTAAGCCGCTTTTACTTTGTTGTTCAATGCATCTTGGGCAAGTGCAGAAACCCTGATCTGCAAAATGTTGACTGCTGATGCTAATGCCTGGAGTTTGTTTGGCACTTTCAGCGATAATCTTTAAGTTATATTCTCTAGCTTCTGGATTAGTCATGCATACAACGTCCCAACGGAGGTTATAGCGTTTGTTTGTACGGAGAGCTGGACCAAATGAGCTTACGGATACCCAGTCTGGCCGTTTTGCAGCCATGTTATTGTCGCCGAAGACTGCGATGTTAGTATACATCTTCGGGTTTACTTTTCCAACGATTCCGGATTCAGATTTTTGACGATAGAAGTTGTAATCGACACCCTCAACAGGCTCAGGTTGATAGAGAAATACGCCGAATTTCAAGTTTAATACACCATTTTATCTTTCGTTTTTATTACGGAATAAAATTGCATGTTATTTAAGTCTTTTCAGTTAACGCGTGGACTGTGTTTTCTTCACAATTTTGATTAACGCGTACTTGACAAAAGGCGGCAAATCTACTTCAGGGTAATCTAGCTGTTTTACGCAATCCTGGTTGGGTGAAGAGTACTCGCCAAAGCATTTGCTTATCTCTTCCCAGCATGTAAAATTAGTTGGCAACAGGTTTTTTTTGTAATCGTCATCCATTCTTGCAGCAGCCAACAAAAACACGCTTTCACAAGGGTTGTTCTTAAGAATCTCTGTCAAATCTTTGCAGGCTGATGGCCAAGCCATCAACTTTGGATACTTCAGCAGCAAGCTTCTCAAGTCCCAGGTGCCTCTCTTTAAGCCTATCCAAAACTGTGCGGCAACCCCAAAATGGTTCCTGCTTAAGCAACGCCTCAGAAACCGCTTTCCTCACACAATACCCAACCAGTTTGCCTAGTTTTGAGGGAGGACCTCCCAAAGTTAACGTTTTACCCTTACATGTTGCAGCTACCGAAACGCTATCAGTTATCGAGCCAGTTGCTGAATCGCCAGTGTAACGGCTACGCACGTCAAAATCCCGCAGCGCAGCTGATTTGGCTTCAGTTGCAGTGATTAATGTTGCAACCATACAGGATTCTGACGGGTTACCATCGATTAGAACGATGATGTTTATAGTTCCTGCGATTTCTTGAACATCCATCTCTTCGCCAGATGATTCGCCATGTTGACAACCCGCCGTTGCCACAACGCTGACTGAAAAACCCAGGGCACTCTTTGTGACTAGGCTATAGTTTTTGATGTTGGCGGCGGTTAGCATGGCAAGGTAATCTTTGGTTAACCCAAGCTTTATCGCTGATGAAGTGATGAGTTTAAGCGGGTCAAGGTGCAAGGAGAGGTCGTTGTATCCTTCCGGCACTCCTACATTGAGGACAGCTTTAACCTGATTGACTCCGCCATAATAGATTGCTGAACTAACTGTCTTTAAAGTACTATCACAAAAAACGGCTAGTACATTTTCTTTAACAATAAGTTTTACGTTGTCTGCAAGGCCAATTTGCTCCAAATTCGCCAGATCCCACGCTTATTTTTTGGGGGTGCTAACATTTATAGTGATAGCTTTACTTGGGCAAAGGTTCACGCAGACGCCACACTTTGTACATTGAACAAGTGCGATAACTTGGGGTTTTCTGTTCTTTCCCTCTTCTAAGGCGCCCTCTGGACAAACACCAATGCAAATTTGCCCTGTGCAGGGACTACATTTAGTTATATCGATCGTTATTGGGGATTTTTGTTTGCCCATTTGAATCAACAATTAAATAAGCACCAAGAATATATCTGTTGCGAGCAAGGTATTGGGCATGAAAATAGGCTTAGTCACATACAAACCCGAATTTGTCGAGGGTTTTGACCTCCACGTTTACTATTCCAAATGGGTAGACGGACAAGTTTTTCCAGCGGCGAAGGGTATGCAAAATGATGTAACAGTTTTTTGCGACGCTAAAGCAATCCGCGAAGACCCAAGCATCGTCGCCCTATCAAAAACTGGTCCAGCGCTCCGAAGCAACAAAAGAAGCCATTTTGTATTTGACTATGTTTGCCCGACACACCCAAATTACCAGGCCAAAGTTATAGATTACATAGAGGGATTAAGTAAAGAAAAAATCCTTGGCGTAACACTAAACCTCTATCATTTTCCAGATCAAGACTTCTGTGTCTGCCCTAGGTGCACAGAGAAATGGAAGCAGAGCGGCTTAAACTGGACACAATGGCGAGCTCAAACTATCACAGAGTTGCTCAGAGAAGCTAAATCGAAAGTAAAAGGAACGTTTGCCGTTGAAATTTACCCTGACCCTGTTTTAGCTAAAGAGCGATTTGGCTTAGACCTTGAGGCTATCGGGAATCTGGTGGACTACTTCCATGTGCCTCTGTCTTCACGCGATTATTTGACGAGCTACTGGGTAGACATAATAACTCGAGATTTCGCGGCCACGCTCAAGAAGCCGGTTGTGGTCGAGTTGAGTGCGGAAATGCCAACAGACGAAAAACTAGAGGCTCTTTTCAGAACAGTGGCTTACATTTCACGCCACAACTTGGACGCCGTACTTCTTTTGGTGCATGATTCAGAAAATGCACGGCAAGTCGCAAAGTTTGCTGTCCAAAACACTGACTTGAGAGAGTGGTTGGCAAAGTATGAATTTGAGGAAATGAGCAGAATCGTTGACAATTGGGCTAAGATTTACTGAGTTTTTTCCTGTATTCTTTTAGCCGCTGCATGTCTAAGTCTGCAGTTAGCACTGAATCTTCCGGTGCATCTGAAACCTCGCTAAGTATACCCCACGGAGCAATGATGGCACTTCTTCCTCCCCGCATGTTCGAGCAGACATTCCCAACTTTAAGCACAAACATACCATAGTCACGCGCCATTGCCTCCGTCAAGGGATGACCTTTGACGACTGGGTGAGTACCCATAGCGGCAACTGGGAGAGAAACAATATCCGCACCTAAGCTTGCGACTTTTTTTACGAGGCTGGGATCGAAGGAGTCAGCGCAAACAATCATCCCAATTTTGCCTAAATCTGTTTCTACCACGAGCGGTTGGGTGCCTTTGGCGACGCCCGCTGCAATCTCTGCTTTTATGGGGTTAATTTTTTTGTATTTTGCTATGAGTTGACCGTTTTTCCATAGGGTGCTTGTGTTGTAGTATTTTTCATTGTCTTCTTGTAGAACTGTGCCGCCTAGGAGGTAGATTTCACCAATGGTTTTGGAGACATCTTGTAGAAATTGAAGCGTTTTTGTGCACGTTTTTTGTGATATTTTTTGAGGCATCAGTGAAGTCACCCATGCAGTTTGGGACAGTGAAGTATTCGGGGAGAGCAATTATAGCTGGTTTTTGTTCTGCGGCTTTGAGGACGGCGGTTTTGGCGGATGTTAGGTTGTCTTTTACTGTGTTGCGTATTTCCATGTGGAGTAGGCTGACTTTCATGTGGGAATCCTCTGTTTATAGCATTATGCCTTTTGTTTTTGAACATTTAAACTTAGTTGATGACGATGTTTAATTGGTTATTTGGTTTCGTGGGTAGCCGTTTGTTCAGCATTATTTTTGGTTTCAGCACAGATGTCTATCAATTGACGTCTTTTATATGCATGCGGATAAACTTAAATACTGCCTGAACGACAAACACAGTAATGCGAGGGACAGAAATGACGTTTAATGAACCAGAAGTTTACAAACTCTTGCCTGAGGTAAAAACATTAGTCAACAAAGTCGTCAAGAAAAACATGGCAGACGGCTTCCTTTTCTCCGCTGGAACAGACACACAAATAATCGCCTATGAAGCAGTCAAATACAAACCCGACATTCCATGCCTCACCTTAGCCTTTAAACATGGACAACCCAAAGACACCGAGTACGTCAAAAAGATGGTTGAACTCCTTCACCTAAAGCATGAAACCTACCAATTCGGCAAAGAAGATGTAATGAAATTCTTCCCCAAAGTTGTGGAAGCACTAAAAAAATATGACCCAATGGAAATCCGAAACAGCCTCCCCGTCTACATCGGTTTAACCCTGCTAAAACCCAAGGGAATAAAGACCGTTTTCACTGGCGACGCATTAGACGAGCTTTTCGGTTACCCCTGGCAATTCCATCTATCAGAAGAACAGTTCGCGGTAAAGCAACAGGAAATGTGGGCAGAAATGGGGTTCTCTTCGTTCCCGATGGCTGAATCTCTTGGAATGCAAATCAAAGCACCCTATCGAGACCCTGAATTTATGGCTTGGGCGATGAAGTTACCCATCAAATACAAGATTAACATGTACAATGGTGTAAAGTATAGCAAGTGGATTTTGCGTAAAGCCTACGAAGACGTCATACCTAAAGACATCATCTGGAGACCCAAAGCACCACTCGAAGCAGGAACAGGAACAGAAACACTGCGAACATACTTCAACGACATGATAACTGACAAAGAGTTCAACGAAAAGAAATCTGCCATCAAAGCAGCAGACGACGTGGAAATTCAGGACAAAGAACAACTACTCTACTACGAGGTCTTCCGGAAAAAATTCGGCAAACCTAAAGATGTTTTCCCCAAGATCGAAGGCGCAGTTCAGTGCCCCAAGTGCCACAGCTACATCAAAACCAAAATACAGTTCTGCAAAACCTGCGGAGCTTACCCCATCTAATCCTTCCCTATTTTTTGTTATCTCCTTTAATTTCAACCGCTTTCGGGAAAAGACTTAATTCTTTAACTTGTCAATTGTGAAAAACAACATGAGGTAATATTGCTTGGCCAGTTTATCCCAACTCAAGTTTGCGATGGCAACATCCATCTTCCTATCTGCCTTCATATTCGGGCTCTTGGTGTTCGTTATCGTTTTTTTCCTGCAGCTTGATGTTTTCACAGGCTTACTGGTTGCTTTAGGCGGCTCAGCACTCTTCATCCTGTTCCAGTATGCGGTTGGTCCAGCGATTGTTGCCGCAACAACACGGCTGCATTACCTTAAACCTGGCGAGAACCCATGGTTTGAATCAACCGTTAAAGAATTAGCGGACAAAAGTGGCATACCTATGCCTCGGCTAGCCACAGTCCCAAACAACACGCCTAACGCTTTCACTTTTGGGCGAACCACAAGCAGTGCAACTTTAGCAGTCCATGAAGGACTCTTACAGCAACTGAATGAAAATGAAGTTAAAGGTGTCATAGCTCATGAGCTGGGTCACATTAAACATAAAGATTACATAGTTATGACAGTGCTCTCGGCATTGCCGCTGATTGCTTACTATATTGCGCAAGTAACGTTATATGCAGGCGCCTTTAGTGGCGGGAGAAGAAACAGTAAAGATAATTCAGGAGCGGCTATCATTGCTGTGGGCGTAATTGCATTCATAGTTTACATCATTACTTTTGTGATTGTTATGCGGCTTAGCCGACTCCGAGAACATTACGCAGATGCTTATTCAGCTTATGTGACTGGTTCTCCCCGAGAACTCGAGAGCGCATTAGCAAAGATCACTTACGGACTTTCCATCTCTCCAAAAGCCCCCGAAGGAGCAAGAGCATTTTATATTGAAGATCCTGGTCAGGCAAAACAAGAAGTTCAGCAGATTATGGACAAGAAAGACGAATATGACTTGGATCATGACGGCGTCTTAGATGAACGTGAATTGCAGTTGGCTATGGAAAAAGAATCCAAATCTACCTGGGTTCAAATGAACAGCCTCTTTGCGACGCATCCGCCCACGTTTAAACGTATCTTGCTCTTGCGCGAGATTGAACAGGAAATGAACACAGGCAAATATAGCAACGACCAAATGTACACCCATGTGTAAAAACCTCTTTTTTTAGGTTAAATTTGTTGAAATTCATGCGAAGACTAATATCTCCGCATCAGCGATTTACTAACAAACCTCACATGAGAAGCCTAAAATGGTAAATTACTGTCCCGAATGTGGCGGAGAAATACAGTACATCTCTTTGACTAAGCACTATGTATGCAAAAGCTGCGGCTTATCCTGTACAGGACAGGAACTCAATGACTTGCACGACAAGAACAGGCCAGCCCAAGAAACTGAGGAAGAAGTTAGACAGAACCGCCGAAAAGAGTACCTCAAATGGTACCTTAGCAAAAAATAAGACTTTCCCGAAAGGGAACCAGCCTTTTTATTAGCCTTGACTCTGTTTGTCAAGAAGCAATGTTCAGGCTACTAGTAATTTACATTTGCTTGATTAGTCAATAAACAAATAGTATAAAAAAAACATTGTTACCATTAACATTACACTGAGGAAGAGACATGTCAACAACCATCGAAATTATCTGCGTTGGTAACGAATTACTCATTGGAAAAATAAAAGATACAAACGCACACTACTTAGCCAAACAAGCAACTCAACTAGGTGCCAACGTAAAACGAGTAATCGTAATCCAAGACACCGTCTCGGAAATCGCCAGCACCCTCTGCGAAGCCATTGCGCGAAAGCCAAAGATCATAATCACAACAGGCGGATTAGGACCAACTTTTGACGATAAAACACTTCAGGGTCTCAGTAAAGCGATAGGACAGGAATTGGAGGTAAACCAAGAAGCTCTCGTAACCGTCAAACAAAAATGTGTAGATTATGCCAAGAAACGGGGGTTGCCAACAGATATTGAGTTGACACCGCCAAGAGTAAAAATGGCAACTCTACCCAAGGAAACCAAGCCTGTCAACAACCCAATTGGAACAGCGCCGGGAGTACGGTTCGATATGCAGGAAACAGTTTTATTTATTTTGCCAGGAGTGCCGGTTGAGATGGAGGCAATCTTTAGCGAAACTATTGGTCCACTAATAAAGCAGGCTGTAGGAGATAGGGTGTTTTGTGAAAGAAGCATTTTTGTGGATAACATTTTCGAGTCGCATCTAGCACCTTTAATCGATAGAGTAATGAGCGATAATTTGGGGGTTTATGTAAAGTCTCATCCGATACGTACTGAAAACAAACCCCATATGGAGCTGCATCTAACCATTACAGCAAATAAAGAACAAAATCCTGAGGAAAAACTTCTCAAAGTGGCAAAGGAGCTTACAGACTTAATCGAAGAGAACGGCGGGCTGGTCACTAATGAGTTTTGAGAAAGGAAAAGACGATTTGGGTATAAAACTTTCGCAACATCGCGGAATTTTGCCCTAAGTTAGCTATACAAAAAAATCGCTCTTAAGCAGAGCTAAAAAAATAAAAGTTGAAAAGAGGAAAAATTATGGTTTTTTGGCTTTTTCCAGCTCTTTTTTAAGCAGGTCAGCTTTGTCGATCTTTTCCCAAGGAAACTCTTCGTCCTCGCGACCGAAGTGGCCAAAGGCGGCTGTTTTCTTGTAGATGGGTCTTAGTAGGTCTAGTTGGTCGATGATTGCTCTAGGTCGCATGTCAAAGTACTTCATGACCAAAGCTAAGATTTGTTCGTCTGGAAGTTTGCCTGTCTCGTTTGTGTTTACAAGCACTGAGATTGGTTGGGCAACGCCGATTGCGTAGGAAATCTGGACTTCGCATTGGTCAGCTAAGCCTGAAGCGACAACGTTTTTGGCGATATATCTTGCCATGTAGCAGCCAGAACGATCCACTTTTGATGGGTCTTTGCCGCTGAAGCATCCGCCTCCGTGGCTTCCAACTCCACCGTATGTATCAACGATGATTTTTCTGCCCGTTAGACCTGAATCAGCAAGGGTTCCACCGATGACGAATCTGCCTGTGCCGTTAATGACGTATTTTATGTCTTCAGCCAACATATTTGGCGGAATTACGTATTTGATGACTTTTTCAATGATATCACTCTTTAATGTCGCGTCGTCAATTTTGCCGTTATTTTGGGCAGCAATAACCACTGTTTTTACGCATTTTGGTTTGCCGCCATCGTACTCAACGGTAACTTGAGATTTGCAGTCAGGTCGGAGATAAGGCATAATCTTTGTTTTTCTGCAGTCAGCTAAACGTTTAACCAGTTTATGCGCCAATATGATGGGAAGTGGCATGAGTTCTTTTGTCTCGTTTGAAGCGTAGCCGAAAACCATTCCTTGGTCACCGGCACCTTGCTCATGGCCTTTAGTTTCTGTTACTCCCATGGAAATGTCTGGAGACTGCTCTGTTAATGAAACCAAAACGCCACATGTTTCCCAATCTAAACCATCCTTTGCATTATCAAACCCAATTTCCTGCAGAGTTTGGCGGACGATTTTTGGGATGTTGACGTAGGAGCAGGTCGTTATTTGACCTGTAATCATTACAGTTCCCTGCATGACGAGGGTTTCACAGTCTACGCGTGCTTTGGGGTCATGGGTGAATATTGCATCTAAAACGCTGTCGGATATTTGGTCTGCAACTTTATCTGGGTGACCTTCTCCGACTGATTCGGATGTGAACAAGTATCTTCCGTTTTTTTTCATTGGGCTCTCTCTTCCGTTCAATCGTATGATAGGCATAGTAACTCGCCGTTTTTCTTAAAAGGCTTTCGACAATGCAGGCAACTATTCAACAAACAAATTTTGGGCAGCTGCCTTGCAGAAACCATTTTAAGTCCTAATCTAACAAACTCCAAGGGATAACATGAGAAAAACGGTGACTATCCAGAATGCGCCTAAACCCCTTGGTCCTTACAGCTAAGCGGTGCAAGCTGTAATTTCCTGTTTGTTTTGGACAACTGGCAATTGATCCAAAGGAAGGCAAACTAATCGTAGAAAACACCAAACTACAAACAAGGCAAGTTATGGAAAACATCAAAGCCATTTTGGAAGCTGCAGGCTGCGGTCTAAAAGGTGTGGTTCAATCTACAGTTTACCTTTCTTCAATTTCGTTGTTTGAAGAGTTTAACAATGAATACGCCAAATACTTTGAGAGTGATTTTCTCGCCAGAGCAAGAGTTGGATTAGAACTCAAATCAGGTGCACTCGTTGAGGTTTCTATCGTTGCCTACAAAGATCAAACTCATTGATTTTGGCAAGTTATAAAAACCCTGTCGACGCTTAATTATGAACGTGTAGAACATGGCATCATCACTCAAGAAGTTCATGCAGCAAATTGCAGGAAAAAAAGCCCCCGGACCATCAACCACCTTCACTATATTCCATGTTTTCTACGCTTTAGAGCTATTGTCGGAGAAGCCGTTTGGCAGAAACAAATTGGCAGAGAAACTCAACGTAGGCGATGGTGCAGTACGTACCATAATAAGCAGATTACGGGAAGCTGCTTTGATTGAAACCTCTAAAGAAGGTTGCAACTTGACAAAAAAAGGCTTGGATATTTGGCAGCAGTTTCAAGAGATCTTTCCTAAACGAGTTGAAATTCCAAGATCTGAATTAGCTCAATCTGAGTTTAATTTCGCTTTTTTAGTTAAGAAAAGTGGGCAGAAGGTAGAGTCTGGGATTGATCAGCGTGACGCAGCCATTATTGCGGGTGCCCGCAAAGCCTTAGTCATCGTTTTTAAGAATGGGCATCTATGCATTGAATCCGTAAGTGATTGTATAGACAAGCAGTATCCTAAAGCTGCAAGTCAAATTCTTAAGGAATTGATGCCTAAGGAAGATGACGTTATCATTATTTCTGGTGCTGATTCATACCTGAAGGCTAAGCGCGGCGCGTTTGCTGCAAGTTGGTCGCTGATTAGCGTTTAGGTTGTGTATTTTTCTCCTTCGTTCAAAATGCGTTCAAGCATCGTGTTGACGTTTACCATGCCTTCGTTCGATTTAGACGAAACAGGCATCAACAGAAACTTCAAGCCAAGTTTATTGATGGCTTGCATCATGTTACGACTGAATAGGCGTTTTGTTCCCTCAAGCCTTTCTTCAATCGCATCTTCCAATGCGTTTGTGTTTGCTGACCAACTTGCAATGGCTTGTACATCTTTTTTGGGTATTAAGTCGCTCTTTGAGAGAAGGTGAATTTGTGGCTGGAAAAACCTGTTATAAACTGCCGCGGATAAGAACATGTTTGAAACATAGTTTAGCGGGTTAATTGAGAAAACTGCGTCGAAGAGATAGATTAATGCTTTAGGTTCTTTGGTTAATTCGTTAACGATGTAGGGGCCGCTCGCTCGGAAAGCAAACAACTCCATTTGACCAGGAGTATCTACAAGCACGATGTCTGCGTGAGCTTCTTCGATGTCACGGGTTAAGTTTTCTATCTCGTCCGCTATTAAGTCAGCTGCCATAACCAAAGCGCCGTTTGGACCTAACCCGTACTTTTCCATTATGTTGCCAACTTCCACGTAGTTTCGGACATCAACATCTGGCTGGTAGGGAAGTTTTAATGCTCCAGGATCTAAATTGACAACTGCAACGTCCTGTTTTGACATTTTAAGCCATTCGGCAAAAGCTGCTGTGAAGAGGGATTTGCCAGAGCCAGCAGTTCCAATAATAAACGCTAGGGGCACAGTCTTGTCTCCAATCTATCGACTATTATGTGTAGAGTAAAGAACCTTTCTGCTCTCCGTTGTTTGGAAAAACTATGTCCTCTCAAAGTTTTCATCGAAAAGATTATCGATTTCCCTTCGTCGATTGTTAATGCAATTGCTTATTCATTTTACGGTAGTTGGAAATGACTAATTTCTGTAAATGCGCCTTTAGTCAATAAACCTTGACTTGCCACAGTAAAGAAATCCTTACGAGAACCCTTTAATCCACAAAATTTTCGAAGTTTAAGTAGGGTTGCGGGTATGATTAAAATCAGCGATATATCGGATATAATCCCTGACCTGATTTTGGCAGACTCAAACACAACGTTCCATGAATCTTTCTCCACTGTAGTAGCAAGACCATCAAGGACAGTTTCTTATTCGAAAGATACTGTGACCAAAGAGGGGTTGAAACTCACTGCAGAGGAGCATGGTTAATTGGCCAAGCTCAACCAACTCAGAGGTCGTGCTGTCAACGTTGACCTGATTCGAACCATTGCAATGTTTGGGGTTATTCTGCTCCATGCTGCAGGTCGATTCACTATAACGCCCATAGAATTGAGTCAGTTGACTCCGTTGGATTTTACTCGTTGGAGCATTGTTGATGTTTACCAAAGCGTGGCTGTACCACTTGGGGTGCCTTTGTTTCTGATGCTGTCTGGTGCACTTTTGCTTCAACCCTCAAAATGTGATGAAAGCATGAGGATTTTTTTTAAGAAACGTTGGGTACGTATAGGTTTGCCCACTTTGTTCTGGAGTTTTGCCTATTTTGTCTGGGACTTCACGGTCCAAAAAATGCCTTTTTCAAGCGCAGCCATAATCCAAGGAATACTTAACGGTCCATACACGCAACTGTGGTATCTCTACGTCCTTGTTGGCCTATACCTTCTAACTCCAATCTTGCGCACAATCATTGCTCACGCTGACGAGTCAATAATAAAATACTTTCTAGTACTCTGGGTCGTCGGCGTAGCAATCATACCGTTTCTTGGATTGTTCACTATTTACGAGTTGAACAGCAATGTCTTCACACTTACCGGATACGTGGGATTCTTCGTTTTAGGCACATACCTCTCAACAGTGCAAATCCGGCGCTCAACGGTTTCACTCTTCATAATTCTTGGAATAGCCTTAACTGCTGTTGGCACCTACGCACTAGCTGCAACGGTTGGCGGCAAGGAAATGTACTTCTTCCAACAGTATTTTAGCCCCACCATCCTTCTAGCATCCATTATGATGTTCCTTCTACTATTCACCATCAAGCCGTCTTCAGCCCAAACAGACAGCCCCCCATCCATAGGTAACAAATTAATTAAATTAATCAGCCAAAACACTCTGGGAATATTTTTTATTCACGTAATGATAATCGAATCAATCGAGTTAGGCTATTTCGGCTTTAACATTAACCGCTACATCCTCAACCCCATCATTGAGGTCCCATTGTTAACTGTAATTGTCCTTTTTGCTTCTCTTGGAATAATTCTTTCACTCAAGAAAGTGCCCTACCTAAAGAGACTAATCGATTAAAGAGGTATAAAATGAACAAAAAGAACTCGGCAATATTGGCGATTGCCTTAGTAATTTTGTTCGCATCATCAACAATCGTAGCATACTTTTTTTTGGCCAAAGAAAATCAAAACTCACCAGCGGTAATCCGTGTTGCATGCGTCGGTGACAGCCTCACGCAATCAACCGAGTACCCATACGATCTTTCAACGCATTTTGACATCAAAGGCTACAAGGTTCGCAACTTTGGCGCCGGCTCAACTACGGTCTCTCTTAAATCGGAGACGCCATACATGAACACGACCGTATTCCAAGACGCTTTGGAATTCCAGCCTAACATAGTGATCATTATGCTGGGAACCAACGACGCCCAACCAAGCCTCCACCCATACAACGCAACCTTCGTAAATGACTACCTTAAGTTGGTTGATGCGTTCAAAGGGCTTTCAATCAACCCTAAAATATGGGTTGTTATGCCACCTCCAATCTTTAGCAATCAATCAGGCAAAATGGACCCAGGATACTTCACGCAAACCATAATCCCTGCAATCAAACAAGCCGCCAATCAGAATAACTTATCGACCATCGATGTCTTTTCAGCCTTAGCTAGTCATCCTGATTATTTTCCCGATGGTGTTCATGCTAACAATGTAGCCGCAAAAATAATCGCTGATACAATATACAAAGCAATAAAAAGTTAAAAGAAATAAAAGAAAAATATTGGTTTACTGTTTTTTACCCATTGGGTTCTTGCGCAACTCCTCTATGTACTTAGGGTCTTCACGCAAGATTTTGGGTATGTAGTTGCATGCTGGGTCTGACTCGAAGAGGTCGCCGGTGTAGAATTCTGCGCGTGTTCTGCATCCACCGCAGATTTCACGATATTCACATACTCCACATCTGCCTTTGAGGTTGCTTTTGTCGCGTAGTTTGAGGTGGAGTTCGCTTTTTTGGAGTTGTTCCCATGCTGTCCGCAACTTGGTGTCTTTGACGTTGCCGATGCGATAGCCTTCGTGGAAACCGCAACTTCGGTAGTCGCCGTTTTCAGTGATACCGATGTAGTTGCCGCCGATTGTACATTTGCCAAGGTATCCTTCGTTGTACCATTGCCAGAAGTCCGTTGGGTTCTTTTGGCGGACGATGCGTGCGTAGAAGGGTGCATAAACGTTAACTTTGACTTTTCCATAGAGTTTGCGTTGTATGTCGTAGATTTCATTGAATGCTGTCTCGTACTGTTCTGGGGTTGGGGCTATGTCTGCCATGTGTTCGCCTGCTCTGCCTACGGGTACGAGGTTGTGGTAGACGAGCATTCGGGCTTTGTATTCTTCCGCCAGCGCTGCTGGATGCGCCATCTGGTGGATGTTGTGTTTAGTCATGGTTGTGACGAGGCAGTCGAGCAAGCCGACTTCGCTTAGTTTTTTCATGGCGTGTAGCGCTTTGTCGTAGCCGCCTTTGCGTCGTATCATGTCGTTTGTGTCTCTGTCACCATCAATGCTGATGGCTGTGTGAACTTCATACTTGCGTAGTTTATCGAAGCGTTCTTCATCCCATGCGAAGCCGCTCGTGATTAAGCTGACTTTCATATCGTGCTTCTTTTCAGCGTACTCGATAACTTCCCAAACGTCGGGTCGAACCAGGGGTTCTCCGCCGCTGATTCCAAGCCATTCTGAACCGAACTCTGCCATTTCATCGACCATATGTTTAGCTTGCGCAGTGTTCAGTTCTTGGTCTTTAGCGTATTCTTTGATGTAACTACAATATGTGCAACTGCCCACACAATTGCGGGTACACCGCCAAACAACCATGAACAACGGGGCTGTGATTGGATTCATTTATTTCACAGTGGAAATAGTTTGACCAGCTGATATAAAACTTACTCTAAAAAAATGATTTTTTGCTTTTTCTCAAAAAACGCAGAAAGCAACTCATTTTTTACTAATTAGAAGAAGAAAATAGCTCATGCATCGTTTCTTCTTTTTACAATTTTCTGTTATCTGCATTTTGTTTCAACGGTTACTACCAATTAGAAGAAAAAGCTCTTAGACCATAACCAATCGGTAATTATGAACCAAACTGAACATAAAAAGCAACTTGAACTGCTCCTAAAAAGTGTTGGGGGAAGTTCCCCAACCACTCAAAAAAGAAAAACTTTGTTGATTAGATAGGTTGCAGATTTGCCAAGTATTCTGCCAATTAAAATAGCGTAACTGGTTCCAACTTCTTTTAACATAGTTAAAATTAAAAAAACAACAGAAACCTGCCAACAATTTTCTCTGTAGCTTTTACGTGTTTATTCGGTTAAAGCACTGGTTTTTCGTTTGCTCTGTAGCAGCCCTTCTACGGCGAAAACCGCAAAAGCTAAGCCCGTTATGAGTGTAAGAAGGAAGAAGAAAACTTTGAATTCGCTTGTCTCAACCGCATAATGAAGTATTAAGATTATGATTTCAACAATTAAGATTGCAAGGAAAAGCGAGGCGTAAAGCCACATCTTGGGGAATAGTCGACTGCCAACCCAAACCTGTCCCCTGATATGCGCTTTACGTTTAACGGTATATTCACCGTACTCGTTTTTCTGTAAATCTCCAAGATCTTCTAGCTTCTGTAGGTGCCTGTAGGCAACGCTGGGGCTGCTGAGTCCGACGCCCTTCATGACGTCTCTGGGACCAACAGGCTTGCCCTTATTGACAGCATACATGTATACGGCTAAGGTTATCCCTTCCAGCGAACTATTCTCTGTGATAGTCAAAGTTTTCCGCTCCGCAGCCAAAGATAGTTTGCTGCCTTCATGTATTAGGCTTTACCCAAAGCACGATTTACTGGCTTGGGATTGCTTATCCGCTATCTCCGAAAGAGTTTAATAGATAAGACTTTAAATAAAATTCTTC
Organism: Candidatus Bathyarchaeota archaeon; assembly: GCA_963739495.1. Classification (GTDB taxonomy): domain Archaea; phylum Thermoproteota; class Bathyarchaeia; order Bathyarchaeales; family Bathycorpusculaceae; genus Bathycorpusculum. The sequence continues at coordinate 196,035 of CAVUAM010000022.1, forward strand.
ATTTGAGAAGGTTAATCAAATGAGTAATCAATCACCAAACGATCTAGTTGTAAAACCAGCACCACACATAACAGGTTCAATGTCTAAGAATCGCATGATGCAGTACACCTTTTTCGCTATACTCGCAGTAACCATTGTTTCAATTGCGCTCTGGTCAGAAGTCACTACCCCCTCTGGATGGAACCTAGGCTTAACCGTTGCCATCGGCGCACTCATAGCAGTCGGCATAGCAGTCGCAGTGGACCTGCTTATCGGAAAAGTAACCTCTGATAGCGAAGTAAACACTTGGTCAGCAGCAGTATTTGGTTTAATCGTCATTAATTGTTTTTCTCTTGGATTCCCAACAATGGCAGTCGGGTTAGAAACTGGAGTCCCCGTTGAAGCACCCCTTGCATTCTTCTATATCGCATTAATATCACTCATAGGCATCGTTGTTTTCAAAAAAGTCATGGGCCTTGCAGGAAGAAAACTGGTTAATCCTGCAGCAGCAGCCAAATTCCTCGTCTTGCTCCCAGCACTTCCAACAACCCTTATCACAGCATTCCACCTAAAAACTGGGCTTCTCCAAGTTCCAGCATTGGCAGGCGGAATCAGCGCAACTTCAATTGTTAACGGAAACGGTGGCGCCACATTTGGTAGTTACCTACAAGCTTGCTATGGCTTGCCTACAGCTCAATCTCCGGCTACCATTGAATCAGTTATGTTCTTAGCAAAATACCATGGATGGGTCGGCGGAGCAAGCAGCATCGCAGTCATCATCGCGGGTATTGCACTCTTCGCACTTGGACGCAAATACTTCAAATGGAAAATTACCGCCAGCTACCTCATCGCCATAGCTGTGTTATCATTGATATTCTCATTCATATTCGGGGACGCGGACTTGACCACAAGACTGTTCTTTGAACTATTCATCGGTAGCTCAATATTCATGGCGTTTTTCATGGCAACGGATCCAGCGACAACGCCTTTTAGCGGAGTCGGACAAATTATCTTCGGCGTCGGCCTCGCGGTTCTGACAATTCTAATACAAACATTTATGGGCTTCTTTGGCGGCTCACTGCTAGCATTGCTCATCATGAACTTAACAGTCCCGCTTATTGACCGTGTTCGCATCGGCAAACCCTTCGGGAGATGAACAAAATGGCAAACTTAGTTGAAATAAAAGAACAAAAAGACATTGCAAGAAAAACACCCATCGAAATCTTCCCTGACCCAAAAATCGCAGTCGTACTCACCAACCAACAATCAGGGGCAACTAACAGTCCCCTGGTTTCTGTTGGCGACATGGTTGTCATCGGACAAAAAATCGCAGATTCCAAGGAACGCATAAGCGCACCAGTCCACAGTCCAATCAGCGGTAAAGTCATAAAAATCGCAAACGTTTTCAACAGCTGCTTTGAATACGCAACTGAAGCAATCTACATCGAAGGCGACGGCAAAAAAGTCAAAGACAAAACCCTGACTCCAATTTCTGAAGCTGAACTCAAAGACACCTCAAACGAAGTACTGCTAAAACGTATCCGCGAAGCCGGAATCATCGGAATGGGCGGAGCAGGTTTCCCAACTAGCATTAAACTCTCCATCCCCGCAGACAAGAAAATAACAACCCTGATCGTGAACGGAGCAGAAGGCGAACCATACGACACAGCAGACGAACGTTTAATGATTGAGAAAACTGCAAACCTTGTACGTGGTGTCCGCGTCATACGCAAACTTCTAGGTAATCCCAAAGTCATCGTTGTAACTAAAGAAAGCAAAATTGAAGCTATACCTAAACTTCAGGAAGCATTCGGTAAAGAACCAGAAACACAAGTCATCGCAAAACACCTGACCTACCAACAGGGCGACGCAAGTGTCCTGCAAAAAGCAATCCTTGGCTACGAGGTGCCTCCAGGGAAACGCAGTTACGAGATGGGTACCATCGTCCAGAACGTCTCAACCATAAACGCTATTGCAAACGCTGTCTTCGAAGGTGAACCACTCATATCCAGAGTCACCACACTAAATGGCGACGTCGCAAAACCCAAAAACCTGATGGTGAAAATTGGCACTCCTATAGCTGACATACTAAGCCAAAACAACATTAACACAAAAGACATCGGAAACATAGTCGTCGGTGGAGTAATGATGGGAACCGCTCTCCAAACAATCGACGCACCTGTAACCAAACGAACCTCCAGTATTATCTACTTTACAAAAAGCACCGTTAAAAAAGCCAAAAAAGCAACAGCTTGCATTCACTGCGGAAGATGCCTCAACGCTTGTCCAGTACGTCTACAGCCCATAGCAATCTACAACGCCGTAACGAAGGGCGACTTCGCAAAAGCTGAAAAACTCTGGGCCAAAGACTGTCTGGTATGTGGAACATGTTCATTTGTCTGTCCATCGCGACTGCCCTTAGCTAGTACTATCAAGATGGCGCGTCAATAAATAACTCCCCTTTTATCTTTTCTTTTATTTTTTGTTCTAATTGCGAACTTCAATTGATTATATTATTCGTGCGATTGTTTGTGTGAAGTTATAGCGGGTTACCGTTGGGTGTCAAAGCATGCAAGCATTAAGCTTATAAACACGTCACCACGTAAAATAAGTCAAGGGATAAAAATTGGAAGAAAACAAATTCAAGTTATCGGACATCTTCGGCGGCATTATTATTCCAATAATTCTGGTAATTCTAATTTATGTTCTCGCTGTTTACGTTAACGTTGGCGGACAACACCACGTTCTCGGCGCAACAAACACGATCGCGGTCATTCTCGTTAATGGCTTTGCAGAAATGATTATTCTCGGTATCCCATTGGTTTTAGGCTTGCTATGGAATAAATGGGCAGGCGGAGCTGCAGGCTTCGTTATGGGCGGTCTTTATTACGTAGCGCAAGCTGGTCAATATAACGGAATTTATGCAAGTGCAGGAGTAACTACTTACAACTTCTTTGGCGACATCAGCATGCTCTACTGGATTGTCTACGGTGTTATCATTGGCTACATGGCTGGCGCACTCAACAATGGATCTACAGCCTTCAAACGAATGCTCCTCTCAGGTTTGACTGCTTCGGTGATAGTCTCAGTACTCAAAGCTTACTTGAATTACACTATCTCGCTTGAACCCGCAAGACAGATGGCTCAGGACTCTTGGAAAGTAGACCCGGTATTGGCTGTTGTAACTAATTTTGTGCCACTAATTGCATTAGGCATAATCGTACCGATACTCGGCAAAGTAATGACCTGGTATGGCATTCAGCCTCAAAGGCATTCAGCCTATTAACTCCCCCAAATTCTTTTCTTTAATTAATCTATTTTGAAATTCGAAGCGCCAGTTTTCCTCACTGTTTGTAAGTGTTCACGTAACCTATGTATCAATCGATTCCACTCTGTTTCTACGCCTGTCTTGGCGAACATATCCGCAGAGAACTTCGAAGAAAGAATTCGTGTCTTCTTATGGTATAGAGATTGGTCATGTTAAGGCTACAGAAATAGTGGCGCTTCTTGGGTGTTATTTGCAATTTGCATGGATACAAATTCTTGGAAGAAAGCTTTCAAGCATTAAAGCTTATAAATATGCCATTATGTAAAATAGAGGTAAGGGATAGAAATTGGCAGAAAACAAACTTAACCCATCAATAATCTTCGGCGGCATTATTATTCCATTAATTTTAGCATTACTTATCTATGTTCTCGCGGTTTATGTCAACGTCGGTGGACAACACCACGTTCTCGGCGCAACAAACACGATCGCGGTCATTCTCGTTAATGGCTTTGCAGAAATGATTATTCTCGGTATCCCATTGGTTTTAGGCTTGCTATGGAATAAATGGGCAGGCGGAGCTGCAGGCTTCGTTATGGGCGGTCTTTATTACGTAGCGCAAGCTGGTCAATATAACGGAATTTATGCAAGTGCAGGAGTAACTACTTACAACTTCTTTGGCGACATCAGCATGCTCTACTGGATTGTCTACGGTGTTATCATTGGCTACATGGCTGGCGCACTCAACAACGGCTCAACCAACTTCAAACGACTAATTGGCGCAGGTTTGACTGCTTCGGTGATAGTCTCAGTACTCAAAGCTTACTTGAATTACACTATCTCGCTTGAACCCGCAAGACAGATGGCTCAGGACTCTTGGAAAGTAGACCCGGTATTGGCTGTTGTAACTAATTTTGTGCCACTAATTGCATTAGGCATAATCGTACCGATACTCGGCAAAGTAATGACCTGGTATGGCATTCAGCCTCAAAGGCACTAAAAACTCCCACTCTCTTTTCTTTTTTAAATTCTTTAAAGAACAATTTCGCTATTCTTATTGCCAAAATCTTTTAAAAAAAATATTATGAAAACAAAAAATTATTTTGTTTGGTTAGGCGCAAACTCCCAAGCTATATTGCCTTTCCAGAGTTCGCCTTTCTTGGTTAAACGAATTTCTTTATCGTCAATATCGATCAATTCCTGTTCCTTGAGTTTCTGCAGTTGCTTTGGAAACACCTTTTCTGGGGTGGTGCTAAATTTCTCCATGAATTCTTTTTTGCTAACTGGCAATCGCAGGTATAATCGTGTCATGGTTCTGCGCATCATGTCTTCAGTTGTTGATTCGGAGAGTCTGCATATTGGTAGTTTTCCAGATTTCACTGTCTCCATGTAATCGTTAATGTTTTCAATGTTGGAATAGGAGAATTTCTGAAGGTATCCCATGAAGCAGCCTGCTCCCGTGGTTAAGATGCCTCCCCATGGCCAACCGTTAAGGCAGTTTTCACGCATGTGCCATTCCACTCGGCTGTAACGGTCGTGACCTACTGCTTTGTAGCCTGCTTCGGTGAGCATTTTGTGGGCGGTTATGAACATTTGTTTCTCGTTCTCTGCGTTGCCTTGGGGTGGCGAGGTGCCATTTTTAATCATTTTCTCTAAAATTGTTCCTGGATCTACATGTAATGAGTAGGCGTCAACTTCTGCGTCTAACTCGATTGTTTTCTTGAGTGTGTCGACCCAACTTTCCATTGTTTGCCCTGGCAGGTTATACATGATGTCAACGCAGACCACTAACCCGAGTTTTCTTGCATGCTTTATTGCTCTTTCGACATCGGCAGCGGTATCGGGTAAGCACAACGCTTTGCGTAGTTTGTCATCGAAAGTTTGCGCACCCATGTCCATCTGATAGACGCCATACTCTGCCAACTTGTCGATTTTTGGAAGTGCCAATGTCTTTGAGGACCCGGTAACTTTGATGAAGTATTCTTTACTAGTGTTAAAGTTGGCTTTGCAGAAATCAATTAAATCAATTATTTGTTCAGCGCTAAGCACACTGGGAGTTCCTCCTCCTAAAACGATTTCGTCAAACACGCTGGTTTTAACATACTTGGTCTTAGCGTACATAGCGAGTTCTTTTTTGAGCAAGTCAAGGTAAGGTTCAATCTGCACCTTGCTCGAAGCAGTAGTTGGGAAATAGCAAAACGCACACCTGCTGTCACAAACCGAAACCCATGGTTGAAGCTCCATTAAGCGACCTGAAGTATTCTCGGTATCTAAGAATTTCATGAAGGCTTCATATGTTTCAGGTTTTATGCCTGGGTAATCCCTGTAAGTGTATGGTGGCCAATTTTCTCTAGTTCCGTAGGCCTCAGAGGTTTTAGTCATCTAAGTTCCCCAATGGGTGTTTTAAAACCGCTCGAATATGTAATAAAGTTTCCGTAGAAAATCCTTAGTCCACAAAAAACGAGGAAAGTGACGTCTTTGTCATTTACATTTAGCTGAAGCGGGCCATTGCTCGCCAAAGCATATAGTTTGCACCAGTTCGAGTCATTATCTTGCTGTATAAGTTGCCCTTTAAGTAGCCTTTCACGGCTTGCTGCATGACATATTTTGGGCTGTAGAATTTGTTGTAGAAGTTTTTTCTGATTTCCGCTATGTCTTTAGCTGGAAATGCTGGGTCTTCAAAGATGGGGTTCATAGTGTTGTATAGCTCCCATTTATCAGACATTTTCCACCCATAACTCTTCACTAATTCGCGAAGTTCAGTTCCCGGGAAAGGCGTTGCATGGCAGAGCCAGACGTCGTCTGGTTCTACTCTACGGACAAAATCTAGGCTTTCCTGTAAAGTCTCTCTTGTTTCGCCGGGATAACCTAGGATGACTGATACAGTGACGAAGATTCCTGCCTCTTTGGTCCATTTAATTGCGTTTTCGCACTGCTCGTTCGTAACCTTCTTCTTTAGTAAATCGCGCATTCTCTGGCAACCCGACTCGACACCGAACATAACTTCGTCACAATGCGCCTTACTCATCTTTGCCACAAGATCCTTAGTAACCGCGTCTGCGCGGGTTCCACAGCCCCAAGGCAGCTTCATTTTCCTCTCTATCATGCCGTCGCAAATTTCAAGCGCGCGAGCTTTGTTAAAAGTTAATGTGTCATCTTGGAAAGCTACTCCCTCTGCGCCGTACTCGTCCCTTAACCACTCCATTTCGTCAAGAACCTTCTCAGGGCTTCTTGCCCTAAACGGTGCTCCGAACATTTGTGAGGCAACACAGAAGGGACATTGGTAGGGGCATCCTCGACTACTAATTATTGAAAGCAGGTTCCTTCCTGTAATATTGTATTTTTCCATTGGAAGCAGTTTGTAGGCTGGAAGCGGCAGTGCATCGAGGTCTTGGATGTAGGGTCTGTTTGCTGTATGTATTATTTGGCTCTCTTTTCGGAAGGCTATTCCTTTGATGTCGCCAATGGGCACTTGTTTGGCTAGCTCTACGATTGTTTCTTCTCCTTCACCCCTTACGATTACGTCAACGGCTTTTTCGGACGCAAGAATTTCCTCACCGGAAAAAGTTGCATGTGGTCCTCCCATCAATACCTTAGCGTTTGGGCAGACCTCTTTTGTTACTCGAGCAGACTTAAGTGCAGACTCAATCGTGGGCGTCATAGAGCCGATGCCAACCATGGTGGGTTGGAAGCTGGATAATTCAGCTTTGAGTTTCTCATGGTCAAGCTCGCATACTGGGCAATCAATAATCTTGACTTCAAAGCCATTCTGCTCCAGAACAGCCGCCATATATGCTAAGCCCAATGGTGGAAAGAGGGGGTGATTGCCGCGTTTCTGTAGAAGTGGCGTTGTGACTAAGGCCACTTTGGTTTTATTTGTACTCATTACTATACCTGTTAACTGAAGTTATTTTTTTCGGAGACTCTCAGGAATATACACGCATGCTGGATCAGATTCAGCAATATCTCCTGTGTAAGCGTATGCCCGGTTTCTGCATCCACCGCAGATGTCTCGGTACTCACACACTCCACATTTGCCCTTGAGTACGTTTCTGTCTTGGAATTTGTTGTAGTATTTGGATGCTTTGATTTCTTCCCAAGCAGTGGTTAAGCTTTTGCTGCGTATGTTTCCCAGCATCATGGGTTCAGAAGGTTGCAAGTCAGTGTAGAAGCAAGGGATTAAGTCGCCGTTTTCGGTTACGCTCAGATAGCCGCCGAATGCAAAGTAAGTGCATTTGCCATGAAATTCTTTTTCGTACCACTGCTTAAATTCTTGTTCTGGAAGTCTTTGTTTTACGACTCGAGCGAAGTGTGGGCAGTGGACATGGACTTCAAATTTGCCTCTGTACTTCTCCGTAATATCCCAGATGTGGTTTAATGTCCACTCATACTCTTCTGGAGTTGGGGTTAAATCCATTGTTGCTTTTGCTCGTCCGCTCGGGACAAGATGGTTGTACCAGACAAAATTGGCATGGTACTTGTCAGCTAGCTCGGCAACATGGTCTAGATGTTTGTAGTTTATGGTTGTTATTGCACAAGCTAAACCGTTTAGAATTTTACCCTTGGACAATTTTTCGATGGCTGCAAGGGCTTTTCTGTAGGAGCCCTTTCCTCTTAATTGATCGTTTATTTCTTCAGGACCATCGATGCTAACCGATGTCCAAACTTGGTTTTTCACCAAATTATCATAAATCGTTCCATCAACAAAAACTCCGTTTGTAAGCAAGCATACGTTTAGACCCTTATTCTTGGCATATGTGACGATTTCAAAGATATCAGGACGTGTTAAAGGTTCACCACCTTTTATGCCAAACCATCTAACGCCAAAATCACTAACTTCGTCAACCAGATGGAATGCTTCTTTTGTCGTCATCTCTCTTGGAGCATGCTGACCAGTAGCGTCAACATTGCAGTATAAGCAACGAGCATTGCAGGCGCCGGTTGCCCGCCAAGACGTCATAAGTAAAGGACCTTTCTTATCTGTCAAATAACATCCATCCTTTTGTTCCCTGGTAATTCATTGTTCAACTTAAGGGCTGTTTTCGTCCTAAAAAAGATTGTGCGGTTCGATGAAATTTGTGGTTCTGCAAGAATTATGCATATTTTAAGCAATTTTCAATAAAATACTGGGTTCCGCAAAGTTTATAGTGAAATAGACGCTAAAAGTTTTTCGTGGGGTAACGATCTAACGTTAATATCAATAATAATTTACTTATTTACTCTAATCAAAGGGGGCAAATGATATTCAAAGAAAACTGATGGTTATAGTTGTCTTGGCACTGTTGCTTGTTTCATCGTTTGCTTCACTTTCAGCCTTGCAGGCAAATCCTACCGATGCACAAGTAACCATTAATTCAGCCTCCAACAGCACCCTAAACCAGTACGAGTGGACACAGTTTCAAGGTGATTCCTCTTTTACACGATTTTCAGCAGGACCCGCCCCTGATACCCCAAACATACTTTGGAAAGCTAACATAAAAGGAATACAACCCTACCTCACAGCGTTTAATGGGTTGATTTTTGTTGGCACAGAAGATTCTTTGGTTGCAGTTTTCCAAACAGGTGAAGTAGCTTGGTCTACGAAGGTTCCTATGAATAAAACTTGGCCCATAGCCTACAAAATCGATGATTCCCACCTTGTAGTTGAAGGTAGCTGTCTTGACATAAAGACGGGGAAACTACTTTGGACAAGCTCTTCCTTCTGCTCTGACACCGGAATATTCAACGCCGCTGTTTATAGTCCCGACCAAAAACTATTCTATGTAAAGTCAAACTCATACATTGAGGCTTGGGATTTCTCTAATCCTTCTAACCTGCCAACTTTAGCTTGGAAAACCTACATTCCAGGAGGCGGCATAACTGGGATCGGAACAACCTACGGCGACGGGTTAGTGTTCACGGGGTCATTCGAAAACCAACAATTGGCACTCAACGCGTCGACGGGCAGAATCGTGTGGGATACCCTTACAAAGGGACCAATGATTTTTAACGGCGCCTACTCTGACGGCCGTTTCTTCAGGGGCGGAACAGACGACAATACCCTCTACTGCTTCGATGCCTCCAACGGACAAATACTGTGGGCATATACGCCACCCAACGATAAAGGCGGATACTTCACGACGGGTCCAGCGTTAGCCTACGGAATTGTTTATGAAATGAACAAAGACGGTTACCTCTACGCTCTTGACCAAACAACGGGCAAACTTGTCTGGAAATACAAAGGCCCCAGCGAACTTATTTGGCCAGGCATGCCAACGGTAGCAGACGGCAAAGTCTATGTAACCATCGGTGAGCTAGCTTACTACGGGTCAGTGACGAACACTCGATCAGAATATGCATGCATTAACGCTTTCACTGGAGAACTGATTTGGCAGTTACCGATGGAAGCTCTGGCACCTCGCGAATCAGCAATAGTTGCCTACGGCACCTTATACATTATTCCAGGCAGCGTCACAACCGCGGTTGATACTATCTCTGGAACTGAATATTCAACCGACAGTCAACTGTGGGCCATCGCCACCAGCTCTGCTCCATCCCCAGGTCCCTCCACTACTCCAACGCCTGCAGCCGCATCAACGCCTATACCAACCAAAAAACCCACTCTGATTCCGGTTTCAAGTGTTAGCGATTGGACTATGTTCCGCGCTGACCCAACCCACTCCTCAACGGCTGCGGCAGGTCCAGCAAACCTTACGTTGGCTTGGAAATTCACGACAAAAGGATCCGTTATCTCTTCCCCAAGCATTGTCAACGGCATAGTTTATGCAGGTTCACAGGACAAAAACATCTATGCGGTCGACGCGGAAAATGGTGACCTCATCTGGAACTACACAACTGGAGGACCCATCATAACTTCCCCTGCAATTGCAAACGGGAAAGTTTACGTTGGAAGTGAAGATGGTAACGTCTATTGTTTAGACGGAGCCCATGGCGGGCTTCTGTGGCATACCTCCATTAACAGCAACTTGGAGTTTACGTTTGGAGACTTAGTGCTGAAATCTTCACCTGTCGTGTCTGAAGGCATAGTTTACATCGGCTCATTAGACGGCAACCTCTATGCCCTCAACGCAGATACAGGTGTCCAAGTCTGGGCAACAAAAACAGGTGGCCCAATAGAATCTTCCCCGGCCTTCACTGACGGTGCCGTCTACTTCACTTCTCAAGAGCCCTCTTCAGGCATGCTCTACAAACTAGATGCATCTACTGGAGACGTCCTCTGGAGTCTGACACTTCCCTACCAGTACTCGTTTATTGGCGGCACTGAGATGCTTGGTTCCCCCTCCGTTGCAGCAGGCATGGTATTTGCATCTTCCAACTGGGGGGCATACTATGCAGTAAACACGACAACGGGCAAGGAGGTCTGGCACTTCATAGATAAAGGAGCCATTGAATTCATCGTTTCCTCGCCAATCTACTTCGACGGCGGAGTCGTCATCATCGACAAGTTCGACATAACATTCCTCAACGCAACCAACGGACAGAAAATCTGGAACGCATACACTGGAGATGAACTCTACGTTTCGCCCTCATACGCGGACGGCAAAATCTACGTAACAACCAGCCAACGCGACATCTTCGTTTTAGACACCACAAGAAATGGCGTAACAATAGCTAATGCAACAACGCCATCCAGTAGCTGGTCCTCCCCTAGCATAGCTAACGGCAGATTATACATCGGATGCAACGACTGGAACATCTACTGCTTCTCCAGTTACGTTACTGGTCAAGCTTCCGCTTCAACTCCAATCGTATATTTAATTGCCGCCGTTGTTGCTACTTTGGTTGCTGCACTTGCCGCGGTTGGCTACATAATCACGAAACGAGGCAAAAAATAAGTTAAGGCATTTGGGTGGCTAAGCGATTCCTACCCTTTTCGGAGCCTTTGGATTCAGTCTTCTCTTCGCAAAATTCAAAACGCCCTCGCGCCTAATTCGTTTCATGATTTGTTTGGGCGTCATGTTGAATTCTCGGAAGAACCGCCTTTGAACCGCCAAAAGCGAGTTGAAATCGTACTCCTCGGTTTTGACGGCTAACAAAAACTCGTCGAGTTTATCGTATTTTTTGGATTCCAAAACTTCTTGGTAGAGCTTGCTGTCTGGATTCGCGATGAAGACGTTGAATAGACACCAGTCAGGGTTCAATTTTTTAGCGAACCTCAGTGAAGCTTCCATGTCCTCTAACGTTTCATCAGGGACCCCTAACATGAATGAGCAAGCAGTTTGTATCCCGTTTTTGCGGCAGAGCTTAAACGCGTTCTCTATCTTTTCCAGCGTTGTGTCTCTTCCGATGCGTTTTAGAATTTTCTGCGAGCCCGATTCAACCCCAAACCAGATAGTTTTGCATCCAGCCTTCTTCATCGCTGTCAAAAGTTCCTGATCCACTAAATCTACTCGAGTGTCACAAACCCACTCCAAATCCAGCTTGTTTTCAACCATTAAGAGACATAATTCGAGGGTTTCTTTTTTCCTGAGTGTAAAGTTGTCGTTAATGAAGTAAATTCCTTTTGTGCCGTATTTTTGTTGTAGGTCTTGGATTTCTTTGATAATTCTTTGTGGACTGAAGCCTCGGCAAATGTTTCCCCAGAGCTTGCGTGTTTCGCAGAAACCGCAATGGAATACGCATCCTCGTGCGATGCTCATGACGTCGGCTGGCTTAACGTTCAGGTATTCAATAGTGCGGTCGTAGAGTTCAAGCGGCAATAGGTGCCTGGCGGGATATGGGATTTCGTCCAGGTTCTCTATGAAGACGGGTGGGTTTTTGATGTTTGCTCCTGCACTCCTACACGCCACGCCTGGTATTGTGATAGCGGCTGGTTCATTGCTGTTTACAATGCATCGGGCAAGGTCGGTTATTGCTCTTTCCCCTTCACCCATGACCACATAATCAATCTCTGGGTTCTCAAGCAAACTATCTGGCACATAGGAAGCGTGCCATCCTCCCACGACTATCTTACATGTTGGAAGGGCTTCTTTGATGGCGCGAGCAGTTTCTATACATCGCCGGTAAGTGGCTGAACCGCAAGTAATGCCAACAATTACCGGGTCAACTTTTACAATCAACTCTTTAACTTCCTCAAGCGGCTTCTTCATAAGGTAGTTATCGAGCATCTGCACCACAAAACCCGCTTTTTCAAGAGAAGAGGCAACATACATCAAACCGATTGGTGGTAACCGTTTCCCTAGGTACCATGCACCGTTTTCAGGGGGCACCGTAGTCATAAGTAGAACTGTGTTGTTTTTGACCACGTTGGCATAATTGTTTTTGGATTTGGTAGGCACGGTTTTGCCTCTGTGAATGATTTGTTGTTTCTTTTGATGGTTCGCGTGTTAATAGCTTTAGCGGATTGCAGTTTGGGTGAAGGTTTGCAAGTGTTTTTGCTGTTTTTGTATAAATGAAAAGGTTTATAGTCAATTTAGGCGCATTTTCCAGACGAAGAGGGATCGAGATGAAAGTTGTCGTCCACTGGAGCGGGGGCAAAGAATGCTGTTTAGCTTACCACAAAGTCATCAAACAAGGACATCAAGTTGCTTGTCTTCTTAGCTTCGAATATCAGAGACCCTACATTTTCCACAGTTTTCCTGTAATGAAGCTCAATCTAAGACTCTTAGCACTCCCCTTAAGGTTGTTAGAATAAAGAAAGCCTACGAAGACATCTTGGGCGCCCTGACAAAACTCAAATCAGAACAGGGCATTGAAGGCATAGTTACAGGCGACATAGCTGGAGCGGGATGCGCCATAGTTCACTCAAGCTACTATGAGAGTATGGCTAAACAGCTGGGACTTGCTTTCATGATGCCAAATGAAGGCGAAACATACGACGTCCTCAAAGAAGTCGTTGGCACTGGCCTGCGCCCTGTCTTAAACTGTGTTAACACAAACTTTTTTGGTGAAGAATGGCTGGGGCGAAAACTCGACCCCGAGTCAGTCAAAGAATTGAAGGCGTTAGCCGACGAGAAAGGCATAGATGTCGCAAGCGAAGACGGACAAGGTTATCACAGCACGGTAGTTGAGGCACCGCTCTTCAAAGAATCCATCGTCATCGGCAAGTACAAAACCAAAAAGAAGAAAGAAAAAGCGAAGAATTGGAAGCGCAATTGGCTTTATATGGACATCAAAGAGTGCTCTCTGCAGCCTAAATAAGAGCCCCAATGATCTATCTTATTGATTAATCGTTTTAACTTGGAAGTAGTCGTCCTGCAAATTCCCAAGACGACTACTTCTAATGCTTTGCCAAAAGTTGAAAAAGTACTCCAAAAACTCCACGATGCATTGGTTTGGTTGAAGCCTCTGGGTTTGATTAAGCTGAGACTTTACAGCTTTGTAGCATAATTCAAGGCAGCAGAAAAGTTGTCTTTTTGAAAAAACTGGGCTTTTGCAAAAAGTAAATGAACCCCAAGCCATAACCTCTACGTGTTTCAGTGAAGACCATGAAAACTCGCATAACCCTGGTAAATCCGCCGTACCCTGCTGGTTCTCATCAGCATCCGCCATTCATGCCTCTGGGCATCGGGTATATAGGTGCGGTACTGTACAAGAATCATTTTGAAGTTAATGTAATTGATTGTCAAGCACAAAAAATCAGTCATCAACAGTTCAGAGAAGAAATCGCCAAGTACAAGCCAGATATAGTCGGTGTCACTTCCACAACACTCACCTACAAGTCAGCCCTGAAAATAATAAAAACCGCCAAAGAAGTCTTTCCCGGTTGTGTGACCGCCATCGGCGGACCCCATGTCACATTCTGGGACGACAAAGCTCTGCAGGAAGCACCATCATTGGACATCGTCATAAGGGGTGAGGGCGAGCAAACGATACTTGAACTTGCGCAAAGAGTGGAAAATCACCAATCCTTCCACGACCTTATCGGTACGACTTGTCGGAAAGATGGCGAAATCGTAAAGACCCCTGATCGTCCCTTCCTGGAAAACCTCGATAGCCTACCGTTCCCAGCACTTCATCTATGGGAAAAACTCGGTGAGATACGCAAATACGGAACTATACCCTACCCAGTCATGACTAGTAGAGGATGTGTGTACTGGTGCAACTTTTGCACTGCAGTTAGAATGTTTGGCAGAAAATACCGCATGCGCAGTCCAAAGAACGTCGTCGACGAAATAGAATATCTTCACAAAAACTATCATGCAAACCAATTCACTTTCTACGACGACGCTTTTACTGTCGATCAAGCAAGAACCGCCGAGATCTGCGACGAAATCCAACGCCGTGGGCTCAAAATTAAATGGGACTGCGAAACCCGCGTGGACATGGTCAGCAAAGAACTCTTTTTCAAAATGCGTGAAACAGGGTGCATAGCGGTTTGGTTTGGTGTGGAATCTGGCTCAAAGAAGCAGTTAACCAGTATGGGCAAAGGCTTCAACCTAAACCAGACAAGGCGAGCATTCAAATGGGCAAAAGAAGCCGGGCTAATGACCGTTGCAGGCGTTATTTTGGGCTTCCCGGGAGAGACAAAAGAGAGTGCTTGGGAAACCATACGATTCGTGAAGGAGCTTAACCCAAACGACGTCGGCTTCTACATAGCCACACCGTACCCAGGTACGCCAATGTATGAGGAAGTTAAAGCCAATGGCTCATTGAAAATAACCGACTTCGACAGGTATGATACCGCCACCCCGACCTTTGAGATTCCAAACATGACCATGCAGGAACTCACCCAAATTCGCGAACAAGCCTTCCAAAGCTTCTACCTCAGCCCAAGATACTTCATCAGCGCAATAGGTATGTTCAAGAAAGGAAAAATGTGGGGACTTGGAGCAACGCGGCTCATAATGGCACATTTCCGAAGGGCACTTATGGCTAAAATAAGTAGCCCAACCAAATAGATACTGCAAAACATGGAGAAATCAAAACTTGATTCTGCTGATGACCACTACCCTACCTGAGAACGTCACCTTGGGGTATGGCGGGAAAACTTGCTCCATTGGGTTTAGCCTATGTTGCCGCGGCACTGGAAAAAAATGGTTACCCAGTTGAAATTTATGATAATTACCTTTTGGGGCGATCCATGGAAGAGATTAAAGCTGAAATTAGAAAGCGGCAACCCGAAATTGTGGGTATAACCTGCAGTAGCCTGACTTACTCGCGGTGTGTAGAGATGGCTAAAGCTGTCAAAGAAGCATATCCATATTGCAAGGTTATTGTCGGCGGTCCCCATGCATCATACATGCCTGAACCCTGCTACAGCACAGTGAAGTTGACTACGTAGTTGTCGGTGAAGGCGAAGTAGCGATAGTGAAGCTTGTAGCCAGTATTCTCAAAGGTGACCCGAAAGGTATTTCGGTTGTCATTCCAGGGGTTGCATGCAAAATCGCTAGCGAAGTCGTCACGACTCCGCAACAGTTCATCAGCGACTTAGATACAGTTCCTTTTCCAGCGCGCCACTTGTTACCCATGAATATGTATGACCGCGCCCTCCCCTACATCGACGTTAAACCCGTCGACACCATGAGTGTACTCCGAGGTTGCCCATACGAGTGTGTCTACTGCGAAACCCGCGAGTTATGGGGGACCAGTTGCCGGGCATTTTCGCCTCAAAGAGTAATCGATGAAATAAAAAAACATGACGCAGAACTATGGCACTAAGGGCATCTATTTTGTCGGCGACAACTTTACTATAAACAAGAACCGCACCATTGAACTCTGCCGTAAAATCAATGAAAACAAGTTTGACCTCAAATGGACCTGCGAAACCCGCGCAGACCTCGTAAACAAAGAAGTGCTCTCAGACATGAAGTCAGCTCGGATGCCAAACTATCTTCTTCGGTGTCGAATCTGGTTCAGAGCGGATTCAGAAAAAACTCAACAAGAACATCGACCTCCAAGAAGTCAAACGTACCTTCGAGCTTTGCAAGCAAGTGGGTATACGCACAGCAACATCTTTTATGCTCGGAATCCCGGGTGAGACCGTTGAGGACATGCATACCACCTTCAAATACGCAAAAAGCCTAAACGCTGACATCTGCATGTTCAACATCTACATTGCCTGCCCCGGAAGCAAACTCTACGATGAAGTAGTAAGTCAACATCTCTACGACCAAATGGACAATTATCTGTACAGTTGGGGTAAAAACCCCCGATTTCGACTACGACATGTTGGTTAAGATCCAGAGGGATTTCCAGAGAAACTGTCAAAAACCCTATGACTTCTAAACTGATTCGGGTGATTCTTGTTAGGAAGGCATCGGAAGCGCTGTTAAAAAAGGCGCCAAACTAATATTCCATTAGATAGGCACTTCGAGAACTCTGAGTATATCCACGTACGCTTTAGGCGCCAACTTCTCATCAGTCACATTCTTTATCAGCATGCGTCCTCCGTCAAAAAGGCTGACTTCCATCTTTAGGTAGTCAAAAATCACCAACATCGGCGCTTTAACTCGGATTTTGATTTTCTGTTTCTTTATTTTTTCGCATGCCTGTTCCATACTAAACTTTACTTGCGGCGCCGGAGTTATGTCGGCGGTTGTTTCACCGCAGATCTAGGCAATATTGAAAGTCAAGTTGCCGACAACCTGTTTCTGTTACGCGTATTCTTTATTTCCAGTTATGCAATGCTTTTAGGTCTAGTTGGTTTATCAACATTGCGATAGAAGAAGAGATGCGATTTTGTTTTTGTTTATGTGCTATTGTGGAGGCTTACAATAATATCAAATAGACGGTGTTTATCTTTGCTAAACCCTTTTCCTTTTTGGCTAGGATGACCGAGATTTGGTAGAACAACAACAGATGAAAATTTAGTGTTGTTGTTTTTCCAGCTAAATTCAATCGTCTTTTAAAGAAAAAAAACTTGTTTTTTCCAGAAAATTCCCATTTTTTTTTTTCTCAACTTAACTAATAGGTTCTTGAAAGAAGAAAGATAGACTCTTGTCGAGAAAGAATGATGTTTTTCTACTTCATAATGACTAAAAAGTGGCATTTGGATTTAATTTGACAATTGGGTTTTCCAGGAAACTGACTTTTCTTCTTTGGGTCTGAGAATTGCCTCTTCGATGTCTAAGTAGAGGAAATCACCTTCGCGGAAGGGTGAGCCGCCAAAATCGACCACTTTGCTCTTCTTGGTGTAGCGGTTAATTCGACGCGTTGCCTGAATAGCGGTGCATCTAGAGTTGTGGAGTGGTATTCTCCGGGTTCGCCCGAAACATCTATACTTTGCCTGCTGGACCCACGAGCGGTTGCATGTCTTCGATGCATTTTCTGTCAATTTGGCGTCCCAGCCACTCTGGAGTGAAGTATCTTTGGTCTATGCAACTGAGAATTGCTTTACACCCGTTGTTTGTTCCATTTCCATGATTCGTTTGCGGCGTCGGTTGCCAGGAATCAGGTTAAGAGGGCGGTCCCAAAGTGGCATCATAAGTTGTACTCCGAGTTTTTTGCAGGCGTCTTTCCAGACTCTCGATGGTGGACGTTGTCGATGTCGCCAGTGACGATTGCTTGTGCGCCTTTTTCTTTGTGGAGCCTTTCAAGGGTTCCCATTATGTCGTCGTAGCGGTTGTCGGTGATTTTACGAATTGGTGTGGCATACCCAAGGCTTTGATTGTTGTTCTATGACTTTGAGACTGTGGAAAACGTAGGGTTCCATGTAGATGTAAGTGACAAGGGAAGCGATTCGTGCCTGCTCGACTACTTTATGCAAAGCGGTGCAACAGTCTTTTCCTCCGCTCCAGTGAACAATAACTTTCAAGCTAAATCAACATCCAATGTCTCGTCTGAACCTGTTTGATGAGGGATAATCACTCCCGCATATAAGCGTTTTAGGAATTGCGTTAGCTTTGTTGGTCTTTGCTGGGTGTGCTGTGTCCACCTGGGCTCTGCTTTACTCGTCTTACCTTGCCCAATTGCCTAAACGCCCATCGTGTGAAGCGGTATTTCCAGACGAGGTGGTTTAGTGCCATGCGCGCCATGATTTGGCTGTGGAAGTCTCCCCGGCGCCTCATCCTGAGGTAGTAAGTTGGGGTAAAGACGCTATCGTAGACGGTTTTTTGGTTGCCTCAAGTTTCGGAAGCGGCAAAAGTTTATTTTCGAAAACCTGCATTTGCTCATGGTAGCGGTTCCAGTCTTCACTCATGGGCAAGCCAAGTTTTCGAACGTAGTCAGCAGATCCGTGCCGGGTAAGGTACAGCTTCGCACATGTAAACGTAGTCAGGTTTGGTTTTGCGGATAAAGTCCACGGTTTGCTGGAGCATCTCAGGGGTTTCGCCTGGGTATCCGATAACAAGTGATATGGCACAAGGATACCTGCATCTTTCACCATCTTTATGGCTTTAGCGTTCTGTTCAACGGTTGTGCCCTTTCGCATAATGTTTAACAGTTGTTGGCTACCCGATACGCCGAAGTGGATAAGCTGGCAGTTGGTACTCCTCAGTTTCACCAGTAATTCTTTGGAATTCGGTCTCTCGTGTTTTGCAATCCCAAGGAAGTAAAAAACCTCTGGTCTGCATCTCATTGCAGATTGCAATTGCCCTGTTTATGTCATGGGTAAATGTGTCGTCGTAGAATGCAAACGCGCCTGCCCCAAAAGTGTCCCTTAGCCACTCGAGTTCATCGACAACTTTGCTCGGGCTTCTGGCCCTAAACCCGCTGCCACACATCTTTGACGCCAAGCAGAAAGCGCAGTTGAAGGGGCATCCTCGGCTTGTGATTATGGGCATGTAGTTTTTGCCGTTGATTCTGTAGCGGGTCATATCGAAGAGATGGTGAGCTGGGCGAGGAAGAGAATCGATGTCTTCAATGAATGGTCTGTCGGCTGTAGCCACTACTTTGCCATTCTTCTTGAAAGTTATACCTAAAACACTGTTGAGGTTCTCTAGTTTACTCTCGGATACTAGGCTTGCGAGTTCCAGTATCGTCTGCTCTCCTTCGCCGCGGACAACAATATCTACGTCTGAACTGTCGGTGAATGTGCGCTCATCCAAGACTGTGACATGTGGTCCACCAATCATTGTTATGCAGTTGGGAAGCGCAGCTTTGGCGGCTTTCAATATTTTAAGCGCCGGAAAATAAGTCACGGTTGCCGTAGTTACGCCAATTATGTCTGGGTTGAGGCTTCTGAACTTGTCCTCCATCTCCTGTTGGCTTGGTCGATTAACCTGGCAATCAACCACATCTACCTTGTACCCCTTTTCCTCAAGAACCGCCGCCAAGTAGCTAATGCCCAATGGGATGAAGACAGCTTGAGGCACATCGTCTGGATACGGTGGATTTGCAAGGACTACGTGAGCTTTCACTTGTTTTCCCATCTTTAAGGTGAAAAACGGCTAATGGGGCTATTATGTGTTTTGCAGATAACACCGGCTAATCAAAATTTTGTTTTCTTGCTGATATGCAAGGGTTTTTATGTTAAGCGATGCTAGCGATTGTCATTGAAACTACCTTCGGAACAGAGTGCACATGACGGCGGATTTGGCTCTCATCAATGCGAACATTATTACAATGAATCAACTTCAGCCCTTTGCCCAAGCTGTAGCCATAAAGAAAACCCGAATCCTCAAAGTCGGCACAAACCACGAAATAAGAACTCTGATCGGAAAGGACACAAAAGTCATTAGCCTAGACGGAAAAACAGTGGTTCCTGGATTGATCGATACTCATATCCACTTGGCTGATTTTGGCAGGTGCCTACTGTGGTTAGACCTCTCAGGTGCCAACTCTATTAAGACCCTGCAAACCCTGCTTAAAGAGAAAGCAAAGCAAACTCCGTCTGGAAAATGGATTGTGGGACGCGGCTGGAACGAGATCATCTTCGAAGAAAAACGGCTCTTAACCCTTGGCGACCTTGACGCGGCTGCACCAGATAACCCTGTAATTCTTTACCATGGAGCAGCTTATGCTTGTGCCGTAAATAGCAAAGCCTTAGCACAAGCAGGTGTAACAAGCGAAACAAAAGTTCCCTTAGGTGGAACCATGGACAAGTCTACAACTGGCGAATTGACGGGGATTTTTCGAGGCAGCGCCACCAACCTTGTTTGGCAAGTAGTCGGAGAACCATCATTGGAGGAACTTGAGAATGCAACGGCAATGGCGTGCCGAAAAGTCGTGGAATCAGGGATAACAAGCATCGACTGGATAATCCTCCAAGAAAACGAACTCACCCTAATTCAGACACTCCACAAAAAGGAAAAATACCAATCAGAATCAACGTTATTGTGCCCTACGAGCTCCTAAAATGCGCAAGCGGGTTTACGTCGAATGACCCTCTCTGGCTACGTTTAGGAGGGGCCATAATTTTTGTCGATGGGTACTTAGACTCCAAAACCGCTGCGCTCACGCAACCATACAGCGACGACCCAAATAACAATGGCAAGATCATGTGCACCAATAAGGAACTGACAGGTTGGGTGGCGCAGGTTCTGGCATTGAACCTTCAGCCAGTTATCCATGCGATGGGCGACAAGGCAGTTGACACAGCACTCACCGTAATCGAGCACTCAGACAAAAAAGTTAGGTTCCGCATCGAGCAGGCAGCTGTCCTAAACAAAGAACTGGTCAAACGCCTAAAGATGCAGGACATCGTAATTTCGGTTCAGCCAAAGATGATTCCCACAGAATTCGAAGTTTGGTCAGCTACAGAACATTTGGGAATTGAGAGAGCAAAGTGGCTACATCCACTTAAGACTCTCCAAAACGAAGGCATCAAGGTTGCTGGCGGCTCAGATTGTCCGATGGAGCCTCTAAACCCGCTGCAGGGAATGCAAGAAGCCATGGCGCGGAAAAGCTATCCTGAACAGCGCTTAAGCGTTGAGGAAGCCCTGAGTATGTACACACTGAATGCAGCCTACTCTTCAGGCGAAGAAACCATAAAAGGCTCAATAGAAGAGGGCAAACTAGCCGACCTCATTATTCTATCTGCTGATCTAAGTAAGGTTGCGCCTGAAAAAATCAAGGACATAAAAGTTGAAAGGATGCTCATAGATGGCAAACTAGCAATTCTGTAAACAATTTTTGCTCCTGAATAATCTTCTTCTAGCGATAGGCAATGGCCAGGATGCCTTCAATTCAGATGTAACCTCATTTACGCAGACAGGATCTACAGCAGGAACTGAAATTATTAGTTGGAGCTTTAGAAGATAATGATGATACGGCTACAAGGAATAGTGATTGTGTGTTATCTTTTCAAGATCATCCCAAATTATACTGGTTAGCCCTGAAGAAAATCGAGTTCAACAAGCTTTTGAGACGCAAAAAAAATTTATAATGCTAGATTTTTCAATGAAAATTTCTTTGGTCTACTCTAATATTGGCAACTGAAACTGCGATAACAGCAAAAAAAAGTTCCTTAGCCAATTGCGGCGTTTCAGCAGGTTTGAAGATAATCTATCTTGCTTTAAGCAATATCTTGAGGGTTTTTTTGGGGTGCCGCATCGCCCTTAAAACTTTGGCTCTGGTAAACGTAGGATTGGCCATGTTGGCTCTCATACACAACTCTTGGAGATCCTGCGCCGAAAATTCCGATGTCTCGATCAAAGGCTCCGTCGCCGCTAGAGCATAGTCGCAGAATCCTTCGCGCAGGTACCCGCCTTCTTTTGCCTGCTCGTAAAGCGTTGTTCCATATAGTGGCATGGCTATACTAAATATGAGACTGTCGGCGCCGAGGCTTCGAAGTTTGTAGGCGAACTTTATGGTTTCCTCGATGTCAGCTTTGGTTTCGCCAATCACTCCAAGCACGAAGAAGCAGCCGACTTTGATCCCGACTTTCTTACATAAAACAACTGCCTGCTCAACCTTCTTCAAATCCAAATTCTTGCCGATGACCTCGTTTACGACGCGTTGCACGCCAGATTCAGGGGCAACGCGGATTTTTTTGCATCCTGACTTCTTCATCTTCCGCAGGAGCGGCTCGTCAAGTGTATCTGCTCTCACGCCGTTGGGCGTAAACCACTCGATGTGCAGACCGCGTTCAACGATTTGGTCGCAAATATCAGCCATGCGTTTCTTGTCAAGCGTCATGTTTTCGTCGTAGAAATCAACCTGTTTAACACCGTAGGTCTTCACGACTTGTTCAAGTTCGTCCACGACATTCTTTGGGCTTCTTGCTCGCCAGGTTCTCCCCCAGAGAATACAGACAGAGCAGAAAACGCAACTGTAGGGGCAACCTCTAGTGGTTGTGACGATGGTCCAAGGTTTGCTTATTTCGCCCCTGAGCGGGTTTTCTTTGACAGCTTCGTTGTAAACTTTCATAGGCAGTAAGTGCCTTGCCGGAAACGGCAACGAATCCAAATTCTCGATAAACTCACGCTTTCCCGTAAGGGTAGCTTTCCCATTCTCCTTGAAGCCTAAGCCGTCTACACCCCTAAAATCTTGATTGCCAACCGCAAGCGCATCGACAAGTTCGGAAATCGTGTTTTCTGGTTCACCGACTACCACAAAATCCACATTGAGCTCGGAGAGACAAGCTTCTGGTCTTGCAGTAGGATGCTGACCCATAAGTATAACGGCTACATCTTTTTTGGCTGCCTTTACGGCATCAACAACCTCAAACGCCGTTTTTGACCACCCCGAAAACGGAATCTCAACAACAACTACATCAGAACTCCAACCCCTAACTCGTTCTGCGATGGTTTCTGCGCTTAAACCCACACGGTACTTGGATTCATCCAACTCCACAAGGTTTTGCCATCCCTCCGTGGGAGCATCAATAATGCTTACAATATGTTTTTTTTCCAGTACAGCGGCGACTGACGCTAAGACGATTGGCGGAAAAACGTTGGGTTTTCCCCAGGCTTTGGGCTGAATCCTTGGCGGATTGATGAGGCAAACACGCATTCAAGAGGCACTTCTTGAAATTCAATACCATAATGCTTCGATTAAAACTTTCCACTAAATCGGTGTAAACCAGAACAACCGCACAAGCACGATGATTGCAACACTGAGAAACCCCCACAGAACAATCGTAACATCCCGAATCCGCAAAGCACCCAAGATTTTGGCTCCCGTCAAGGGTTCTTGTGCATCTCCAAGGATGTATTGTCCTGGCTTTTCGAGCTGTATGCGAAGTGCCCCTGCCACTGCTGCCATCGGCCAACCGTGATTGCGGCTGGGTGTTTTTTTGTGGTCTCGACGCGCGATTCTCCATGCGTTTCCTGCATCCATGCGAAGTAGTGCAGCAGCCACAATCATCAGCAGAGCCGTCAACCGAGTTGGGATGTAGTTTACGAAGTTGTCGAGATTTGCACTAAACCACCCCGTATTTATATGCTCCTTAGTCTTGAAGCCCACCATGCCGTCTAATGTGTTGATTGCTCTAAACGCAACTGCCCCGGTTACCCCGAAAAGAGCAAACGACATCATTGGAGAGAGTTTGAAGTCGATCAGGTTTTCTGACATGGATTCGATGACTGCGCTGCCCATCTGTTCGCCGTTTAGGTCTTTGGATTCGCGACGTGAGAAGTGGCTGTATTTTTTTGCTTCAGGAAGGTTGCTCTCGTCGATGGCTTTGGCAGCTGCTTTTGCCCAATCGGTTTCAAGTTTAATGCATATAGTCATTTTTACTATGATTACGGCGATGAAACTGTATACAAATATGTTGATGTAGAGGGGTACGTACATGTAGATTGCCCATAACCCAAAGAAAATTGGAAGCGTAAAAGCAGCAATCACTGCTAAACCAAGAAGGACACCCAGGAACTTTTCTATTTTAGCATCGGGGTTCTTGAAAGCAGGCTCTATTTTCCTGGTGAATTTGCCCATCAAAACAGTTGGGTGAAGCTTGAAGATCCACCTGTCGGGGTTGTTGGGAGAAGGGTCGCCAAGAACCAAATCTAACAAGATGGCTAAAATAAGAATTGCGATGGCAACCAACGAGTTAATTAGGTTTAGCTCCAAGATGACCCAAACTTGCTTTTTGAGATACTTCCTACAAACAGTTAATATCGATTACGGTTACCCAGCCAAAAGTGTGGTTGTCTAAAAATGTCGGACCCAAGTTTAACCCTTTGATATATTCAAATATGTGGTTAATAACGTCGTTATAGTTTAACGAAGAGGCACTGCGAAGGCTTCCCTCGAAAAAGAAGATTTTCAATCAAAATGTGGATATATGTTGCAGTGGTGTTGGCCATCTGTCGGGGATTTTTCTGGCGCTGGCTTCGATTTTTGTCATGCCACATACCTTGGCAATTTGATCCTGTATATCGAACGAGTGCATAGTGTCTCTTACCATCACAACTGCATGGAGGTCGAAGTCACCGCTGGTTTTTGTTATTATAACAACATCTGGTATTTTTGCCAACAAATCAACAACGGTTCCAGTTACACAAGAAGCCGTGGAAGCTATGTTGAAATCTAATATCGAGCTATAACCAATAATGTTTGGATTTATCTGTATTGAGACTTTTATAACTTCATTTTCTCGTAGCTTATTGTATCTTTTTACTATTGTGTCCGTTGACAAGCCCATTTCTTTGGCAATCGTCGAAAATGAGGCACGCCCGTTTAAGGTTAATTTCTGAACTATTTGCTTGTCTAAATCATCAATCTTTATTTTATTATTTGTTTTAGGGATAGTTTGACTTGTTTCTTCTAAGCTTTTTTGGCAATTTTTGCTTTCGCATGTTAGATTCATGTTTTCAGGTATGTTCTTTACTCCAGCCCAGATGTAAGTCCTTATTCCAAGAGTCGGCAGATTTCGCTTAATTAGATACTTTACATGGTCTAATTCGTTTAGGTCTCCTAAAGTCGCCACTGCCGTAACGTTATAAACGCTATTATATTGTCTGTATACGTGCACCTCGGTTATTTTCTTTGTAACTTCCATAACCTGATCCATTTGCTGTGCTTCTGCGCTTATGAGCAGAGTTGCAAGAGCGGCGTACCCAAAATATCCAAAGTTCATCTGAACTGTGGCACCTTTAATGATGCCTTTTTTTTCCATAGCTTTACATCGTTTCCAGATTTTGTTTTCTGGTTCCCCAAATTCTTTTGCTATAGAATCGTAGCCTGTCCGCCCATCTTTTAATAATATTTTCAAGATTCTTGAGTCAAGTTCATTTATTTTGGGCAACTTTCTTTCCCTTTTCCTTGAAGTTTTTAAGGTATTCGAATCCTCTGATTTCTTTTTTTCTCTTGACTATCTCAGTCAAAATTTCCGTTGGTTATTAGATTATGTCGAATTTGATTGAATTTACCTCTTAACAGGTTCGTTAAAAGGTCGATATGTATTGGCGTGGGCTGGGCCATTTTTTCAACTCATCATTTATTCTTGAAATTTCCTGCTCGATTTTTATTATTCCTGGAATCTTTCCAATCTGCTCTTGAATGTAAAGCAGTTGACCGATATCTTGGACCATTGCGTATATCTGTAGGTCATAGTCTCCGGATGTTTTCATAATGCTTATTATGTTGGGTATTCTGCTGACTTTTTCAACGATCAAATTTGAGTTTTCATTGGAAGTAGTCGTGAAGAAAATACACATAGCTTGATATCCAATTCTGCTAAGATTAACTTGAATCGTTACTTTTAGAACGCCTTTTTTCTTCAGTTTTTCGTATCTTCTTTTTGCGTTGTCATTTGAGATTCCTATTTCTTTGGCCAGAATATTCATAGATATTCGACCGTTCTCAGCCAGTTTATCAGCTATTCTTTGATCGATTTCATCTACAATTGCAGTTTGAGGGTCATTTTCATTTCGCTTAATTTCATGATTCTCTATTGCTACGTTTTTCAAATCTTGTCTAACTATTGCAAGGTTCTGGTTCATTTCTTTTACATCTGTCCAGATTGCAGTTTTCATTTCCAAAACTGGGAAGTTTTTTTTAATTGAATCTTTAACCACGTTCAATTGCTCAAGCGTTCTGAGGATCACTACCAAGTCTACGGTTCCCTTTACTTCCTTATTGAAGACGGAATAAACCTCGGGCATTTTTTGTAAGTATTCGACAAGTTTGTCTGCTTGCTGGGCGTCTATGTTGATTAAAATGTGTGCAACTGCCTTGTATCCAAAACTTTTGTAGTTGATGTGAATTGTAGCGCCAGTAATAACACCAATTGCTTCCAATTGGAGATAATTTTTCCTTACAACCTCTTTAGTTAGGCCTAGTTTTTTCCCAATTTCCATTTCGGTTTTACGGCCATCAACTATTAATTCTTTAAGAATTTCCGCTTGAATTTTTGTAACTTGCTTAGTTAAGATTGACACCCCTTGTTGAGCACTCATTAAGTTTTTTTAGTATTTAATATCATCGCGTATTTAGTCTTTTACACAAGCTATTCAAGTCAAGAATCTTGAAATAGCAAGATACAATTGCCATTTTTTAAGGAAAAAAGCAATATTATCGATCAAATATAACTTTTTTGTGAAGTTTTAAATATGAAAAACGAGCTCGATTCTTTTTGTCAAAAAAGAAAAAAATGTTACAATAGCGTGGATATGTGGGGCTGAGTAGGCTCTGGTATCTATTAGCAAAATAGCCAATAGTTAAAAAAGAGCTTTTGCATTTGCTCTTTTTCTCCTTAAAACCCGGAGCCTAAGCAAACCCCAAAACTTGCCGTAATCGTTTGTCGAAATTGCTCTACAGAATTGGGGCTTGGTTTTTTATTTGTGAACTCTGCTATTTAGTAGAGGATTGATGCCTACTTGGCTGAGGAAGAGTTGAATTCGACGTTATTCCACACCTATGTGTTTCTTGTCAAGACTGGAAAGCCTGTTGGTCCTAGGGACTTGATGCGTGGAGCTGACCTGAGCAGCCCAAGCGTGGCCTACCGTAACCTTCAGAGATTGATGGATTTGGGGTTGGTCGCAAAAGACGAGTACGGCAACTACATTGTTAAGAAAAAGGTCGCCATGAAGGGTTATGCTTGGGTTGGAAAAACACTTATCCCAAGCTTCTCAGTCTATGGCTTTATCTTTATCGGCGTCTTAATCGCTGAAATCGCCGTTTTGATTCCACATCTGCTAAGAGGTTCCCCCATCGAGGAGTCATTCTGGCTTCTAACGATAGTCACGATTGTTTCTGCAGCAGTTTTCTTAGTGGAAGCATGGCGGTTTAGGAAAAAGCCAAGACATTAACCGATTCGACAAAAGCGCTTTTCTTCTATTTGACACATCCAAAAAACTATCTAAAAACTCTGAAAATGCATAAACAATTTTTTGAAAAAAGAATCTTTGCATATCCATAATCGGAAATGCGACATTATTAATTATCTTTCCATTTATTTTCCACTTGTGGGCACAGGTTTTTTTCTATTTTCTTCTGAATTTTAGTTTTACATCTGCAATTAGGTTGGCTGCAAAAATCAACGCAGTGGATACCTTGAACTTTCTTTTCTTGTCAAAGAGAAACGTCGTGCGCAGGTAGTAATGATGGAACGCACCTTCTCTTAGTTTGCCAAGGTCTTTCATGCTTAACCACGGTGTCTCAAAAATTGGGTGAGTTGTATCGTAGAGATCAAAGTCGGTGACTCGTAGCCACCCCTTCTCTTTAACCATATCGAACATTGGTGTTCCCGGAAAAGGCGTTGCCACATTGTAGAATCCTACATCGTCGGGAGCAATCTTTTCCACGAATTTTATAGTTTTCCATGCACTCTTCTTTGTTTCACCCGGAAAGCCCAAGATAACATTTGGAACAGGCTTCAAACCCAGTTCTCTTACCCACCCAAGAACTTTAATGGTTAATTCAGGTGTTATTCCCTTTTTCATCGCGTCCAAGACCTGTTGCGTGCCTGATTCAACACCGAACCAAACAGTAATGCATCCAGCCTCCTTCATTTTGGCAAGCAGTTCTTTGGTTATCATGTCAACGCGTGTTCCGCAGTTCCACTGAATCTTCAATCCACGGTTTAGAATTTCACGGCAAAGCTCCTCAGTTCGAGGTTGATCCACTGTGAATGCATCGTCGCAGAAAGTAAACTTGCTTATGCCATAGGTTTTGTTTAGAAATTCTAGCTCGTCAACCACGTTTTTTGCACTACGCATGCGGTACTTGCGTCCATGCATCCTGACTGTTGTGCAGAACTCACACCAGTAAACACATCCTCTGCTGGTTGCCAGGTAAAGTACATCTTCGAGTTCACGGAACCTTCTCCATTGGCCATAGGTGACGCGCTGGAAATGGTAAGCTATCCAAATCTTCAATGTAGGGTCTGTCTGGGTTTTTTACAATTTTGCCTTCTTTTCGACAGGTCGTACCCAAAACATCATCGCAACTTTCTTCTCCTTCTATCCTTTGAACCAACTCCAGCATCGTGTTTTCGCCTTCTCTTCTAACTACAATGTCCAGTTCTGGGCATTCTTGAAGGGCTTTATCATCCCAAAACGTTACATGGGAGCCGCCGGCGATGGTTATGCAGTTAGGGCACGCCTCTTTGGCAATTTTTATCAGTTTGAGTCCCGACTGATAAGTGAGCGTAGAGGATGTAACTCCGATTATGTCTGGTTTGCGTTTGCTAATTTCGGTTCTGAACTCTTCAGGTGAAAGCTTCAGAACTTGGCAATCAATCACGTCAACTTTGTAATTGTTCTTTTCCAAGACTGCGGCTAAATATCCCAAACCTAACAGTGCAAAAGGCATGTGCATTGCAGCGCCAACCGGAGCAGCTGGGTTAACCAAAGTTATGTGAGGCTTCATTTTCTAGTCACTTTTTGTTGTTCCAAAAGAAATGCTTGATGCTTAAACATTTCGCCTAGACAGACAAAAGCCAAAAGATCAAAAGAAAGGCAAATTTGAAAATACGCAAACTTGAGAAATACACTGTAGACCTAGATACTTTTTTTGTTTTTAATTTATAGCTATTTTTTCAAATTATATATTAATCTCAAAACCAACAATTACTCAAATCACACCTTCCTAGGCGGTAGAATGCTCAAAGACAGCAATCTCAAAGAACAAATCCACCAAGCCAACGTCACAGTCCACCGCTCCGAAGCGCCCTACTACGAACTACTCCATCCAGAAGTCTATAGTAGACAAGAACAAAAAAGAATAACCGCCAAACTAAAAACCATCGACCAGCAAATTGCAGGCAACCAAAAAAACGTTCTTGATGTTGGTGCAGGAACAGGTAACTTAACGGGTAAACTCCTGAAGATGGGCTACAAAGTGACTGCAACGGACATTTCACCTGAGATGTGCGCGATTCTTAAAAAAAAGTTCATTGGCTATTTGCCTGATAAACTGACTGTAATTAACTCACCCATTGAAGACCTAAATTTTGGTCAAGGCAATTTTGATCTAATTTCCTTCTACTCGGTGCTCCATCACCTGCCTGACTATACTTTGGCTCTTGGCACGGTTTGCGGTTTCCTAAAGAAGGGCGGCGTTATGTACATCGATCATGAAGCATCCCCTTCCTACTGGAAAAGTGAGTCGAGCGGTCTTGCCAGCCTGATTAAAGGACTTTACTTTCATTCAAACCCCATAATCAACAGCTTATACTTCGAGCTTTTGGGCTTAAGAGTTCCGACAATCGATTATACCCTGTCTGATTACTGGCACAAAAAAGAACATGCCCTAAACCATCAAGCCATAGCCAAAGTCTTCAAAAACGAAGACTTCGAATTCTTCAAACGAACCGACTACTATCAACACGCAACTTGGATTCTAAATCCGCTGTTCCCGATTTACAAGCTTCTTTGCCAGCCAGAAATGAGCTACTGGATAGCAAGAAAATGATGTTTCCAGATCCATGGTCGCCGAGGTTTTTTGGCTAGATTAAATTGATAAAGAACCTGCGAATTAGAGTTTCATGTTATCGACTAGGAAGCAGGGGGTTGCTTGAGTTTCCGAGTATTGAGCTCGTAGTGGCGGCGTTCCTAACAGTTGCTTTCTTAGCGGCAGTCCTATCTCACAAGCTCAAGGTGCCATACACCCTGGTTTTGGTTTTAGCGGGAGTTGCCATAACTGTTGTGGCCTTTTTGTTTTCGTCACAGGGAGGTTCAGATTTAGCTTCCGAGTTACGGGCCATTTATGGTCAGTTGCTTAGCGGCGGTGGAGGTGGACTCTTTGTCGGGATAGTTGTTCCGCCTCTAATCTTTGAGGCTATGATTCATCTACGTGCAAGCGACCTCCGTAGTGTAATCAGACCTTCATTAGCATTAGCAACTGTAGGCGTTGCAATAGCGACCGTCGTAGGGGGAGTAATTTTATGGTTGTTTGTCGGCTTGTCTCCATATGTTTCTTTTCTTTTCGCCGCCTTAATTGCCCCTACCGACACAGTTACGGTACTGGAAGTTTTTCGACGAGTCAAGGTCCCCTCCAAATTATCGACCTTGCTGGATACAGAGGCAGCTTTCAACGATGCCACAGGCATTGTTCTTTTTACAGTAATTCTCTCAACCATTAGCCTTCACGAGTTCTCTTTAGCAGGAACAATGCTTAGTTTCGGTTTCACCCTCGGCGTTGGAGCCTTAATCGGGTTAGTGGTTGCGTTTGTAGGTGAAATACTCTCAAGCTTGATAGCGGATCGAGTAGCCGAAACCATCCTTGCGATTGCCGTGGTATACGGATCGTATGCTTTAGCAACAGGATTGGGTGCCTCAGGATTAATCGCTGTTACTGTTGCAGGGCTATACTTTGGAAACTATACCATGCGTTCAGCTATGGAGCCTGGCTCAAGAGAAGCAGTAACGAGTTTTTGGGCTGTAGCGGCTTTCCTAGGCAACACAATTGCCTTTCTTATCATTGGTTTCCAAACAAACATAATCACTCTTGCTCAATCAATCCTCCTCATAATCACAGCGTTCGCTGCCGTAATAATAGCCCGAGCAGCCGCAGTCTACACAATTCTTGGGTTCTTTGATAAATTAGGACAGAAAATACCCCTGGTCTGGCGTAACATTGCTATGCTTGGTGGAGTTCGGGGTGCTCTCTCCATCGCGCTTGCAGCTACGATTACAACCTCCGCTGTAATAACCTTGAATGACATTCAAACGATAAACACGATGGTGCTAGGTGTAGCTTTCATCTCGATTGTGTTTCAAGTTCCAATCCTGTTTCGTTACATCAAAAGGAGAGTGCCTCAAACAAACGTCGATTTAGCTCCTGAGATTGATGAGCAATTTGAGTTAATGGAATCGCATATCGAAGAGTTAAAAAGGCTCAAGTCCGAGGGGAAAATATCCAACGAAGAATTTAATAAAAATATTGAGGAAAACAAAAAGAAGCTCGATGAGTTAATTGCCAAATCTCCTGTTACGGTTGAAACTAAAAAAATCATTCGCGCAAGAGCCTTAGCGTTGTATGGTTCTTTGCCGAAGATTCCAAAGCGCAAAGCCAAAGATAAAAACAAAGCAGAGGAAACCCGAACAACAAAACAGAGTTAATGCAGTTCTAAGTGCGCTTTTTTAAGCATATCTGTCATAGGTAATTTGTAGGGGCACTTATCTTCGCATTCTCCACATCCAGTACATTTGTCTGCTCTGACTTCTAAGCCGCTGTATAGTTTTTTAGCCCACACCTTCAATCCATAACTCTCATAGAGTGTGTAAAATCGTAGAATTGCGGCGATGTTTATGCCTTGAGGACATGGGAGGCATTGTCCGCAGTCTCGACAATAGCTCGCTCCGGGGCTGATATCGAATTGTTCTTGTTCTTTTGGAGTTATTCCACTGTATTCTTTTCCCGCCTTCGCTGCCATTTCGACTTCGTTGATACTTTTTAGCCCAGGAATGACGGCGGCGACATCTTGCGACAATACGTACCTCAAGGCGCTGCTAACCATTGAGTCCTTGGTTTGTCCCAATAGCGCTTTAAGTTCTGGCTCATCCGATAACAAGGAAAGCGAAGGATCATAAAGGCAGGTAATAAGTGTTGAAGTTTTGGCTGAAAGCGGTTTCATCACTACAACACCCACATCATGCGCTCTTGCAGCTGGCAACAGATCCTCCAACGCCTGCCGAGTTACGACATTGAGGGGAACCAGAACTGTGTCGAACTCGCCACTTTCAACCGCCCGCGTTAGAACACGAGGTTTGTGTCCTGTGATACCGATAAAATCAACTAACCCCTTTTTGCGCGCTTCCTTACAGGTCTGCAGGGAACCATCCACACCCATGGCTTTGGCAAGTGTTTTCTCGTCGTCTATCCCATGAAGCTGAATGATGTCAAGACGGTCAGTTCTAAGCCGTTTTAGGCTACATTCAAAATCTTTCATGGATTCTTTCTTAGTTCTTGAACCTGTCTTTGTGGCAAGCACACATTTGTCCCTAACCTCACAAAGGGCGGCTCCGATTTTTTCTTCACTGTCCCCATCCAGCTTGGCGGTGTCAAAGTAGTTCATACCTAAATCAAATGCATGCTTAACAACATTAATTGCTTCAGAATTGGAGAGCTCGGAGATCCATGTTCCTCCAAACCCAACAATTGAGATTTGAAGGTTTGTTCTGCCCAATCTTCTTTTCTGCAAAACAATTCTCCTCAAAAATTCCGATTTCTAGTTGTTGTTTAGAGCTTGTTTTATTTTTTCTACTAGGTGCTGGTTGTCTTTGGCTGAGCGAATGGTGACGCGGAAGTAGTGGTCATCTAAGCCCATGAAGGTGCAGCAATCGCGAATTAGGATGCGTTCTTTAGCGAGCAGCTCTTTGAGCATAGTGGATGTGATTTTTTTGTTGTCTATTTTTACGAGTAGAAAGTTTGTGACGGATGGGTAGACGTGTAAGCCTTCGATTTCGCCTAGTCCTTTGGCGAGGGCTGCTCTGTTTTTGGCGATTGTTTCTTTTGTGTTTTTTATGAATTCTTTGTCGTTTAACGCTGCCAATGTAACTTGGCACGCTAAGCCGTTGATGCTCCATGGAAGTCGTGTGGTTTGCAGTTTGTCGATGAGGGTTCCAGCGGCAATGGCGTAGCCAAACCGTATGCCAGCCATCCCATAGAACTTCGTAACTGAGCGTATAACAAACAGGTTCTCGTAATCCTTGACCATGCCTGCAAGAGTATTTTCTAAACTATTATCAGCGAATTCGATGTAGTTCTCGTCGACGCTGAAGATGACGTCTTTTTTGTTGCAAAACTTGACCAGATCCAAGAGCGATTCTTTACTATAGAGGGTGCCTGATGGACTGTGCGGGTTACAGATGCACAGAATTTTTGTGTCGTCTGTTATTGCTTTCTTGATTTTTTCTGTTTCCAACGCAAAGTCTTGGGGCAATTGGAGAAACACGGGTTCTCCGCCAACTCTCAAAGCAGCTTTCTCGTACTCCGAAAACGAAGGCACCGGGATTAATGCTTTGAAGCCTCTTGGCAGAATCTCAGTTATCATGTAGATGAGTTCGATTGAACCGTTCCCCAACAGCAGGTTTTCTGGTTCGACATTGTTGCCGACGTACTGGGCGATTTCCTCCTTGAACTCAACGGGGTTTGGGTCTGGATAGTAGCGGATGAGTTTGGCATTTTCTCTTACGGCTTCCAAGGCTTTGGGTGATGGTCCTAGAAAGTTTATTGGTCCGCTGAATTCAAGCACTTCTTCAAGAGGAATGTTGTATTTTCTGCTAAAGCCCCAGATGTCTCCGCCGTGGCTAACGAATCTTCGTTTTTTACATGTGCTTGACAGCTTTCTGTTCCTCCATCAGCCTGACCATTTCTTTTTCGACTTGTAAATGTGCTTTAAAGTGGGCATTGTACAAGTTGACAACTTTGTATAGCCAGTAAACCACCCCAACGCCCAGCGTAACTAAGGTAATTATTGCATATGTTTTTATCGGTATTGTCTGCGGCATAAAAACTCGTTCTGGCAGAGCAGCTGCAAGATAAGCATCCTCTTTGCTTTCATGGACCCGCAAATCCTTAGACAATAAATACAAGATAATGAAAACGGGCACAACTAGAATTATACTGGCTGCCCATACCTTAGAATTCATCACTTTGATTCGTTCGTTTAATACAGGTGGCTCCTTCCCTTGAGCTTTCAGGTAAACTGCAACCTGCTTCTCAAACTCGGTCTCGCTGTGGAAATGCCTGTTTCTGCCTTCGACCAAACGGTAAAACATTGGGAAAAAGGCTACGCCGAATGTAACGATTGCCCCCAAGAACCACATGGAAAACCAGACCTTACGGTCGCTTCCACCTTTAATTTGCATTGCTGTTTCCATATATGTTCAGACTTTCCATGCGGGTTGCTTACAAGGTTGGGGTAGCCAAACTTTATAAGTTCTTCCATTGGCTTCTTAAAATCAAATGCGCCCAAGCAAAATGCAGATCTCTATAGTTATTCCTGTTTATAATGAGGAGCAAACAGTCGGCAACATCATTGAGCGCACGAAAATAGCTCTGCAGCAACAAGGCTTAGATTTTGAAATAATTGTTGTTGATGATCAGTCACATGATAGATCCTTTGAAGTGGCAAAAAGACATAGCGTTAGGCTCTTTTCTCTGAAACAGCATTTAGGCAAAGGCTATGTTCTACGCGCTGGGTTCGCACAAGCAAAAGGCGACATCATAGTCACCATTGACTCAGATGGGTCCCACCGACCGGAAGAATTAGCTGAAGTTTTGGCCCCTGTTCTCCAAGACAAAGCAGATATGGTAATAGGTTCCAGATACCTAAATCATAAACAAGTTGCTGCAAGAAAACTCAACCGATTTGGTGTACGGATCTTCAATTTCCTAATTCAACTATTTACTGGAACAGCCAGCACCGATTCCCAGTCTGGCTTCCGCGCCATGAAACGGGAAGTTGTCGACAAGCTAAAGCTCTACGCTCGCGAATATGAAATAGAATCGGAAATGCTAGTTAAGACGGCCAAAGCAGGCTTTAGGGTAGCTGAAGTGCCGATTAGCTTTGAGCAGCGCACATATGGCCGCTCAGGTGTTGATCCTTTATGGGACGGTTCAAAAATTTTATACTCAATTTGGCTTGCTCGTTTTAGGGGATAACAAATGGCTGAAGTCGGAACTGCGAAAGTTTCAATCGTTGTTGCATCCTACAACAGCCAAGACACAATAGAAGAATGCCTCAAATCCATTTTAGCGCAGAATTATCCAAAAGATGCCTTTGAAGTCATAGTTATGGACGGCGAAAGTAAAGATAACACGGTTAAAATCGCC
This sequence comes from Candidatus Bathyarchaeota archaeon, assembly GCA_963739495.1. GTDB lineage: Archaea > Thermoproteota > Bathyarchaeia > Bathyarchaeales > Bathycorpusculaceae > Bathycorpusculum. Next base: position 231,265 of record CAVUAM010000022.1, read on the forward strand.
CAGCAATTTCCCATTAAAGTCTTATCTATTCGTCTGAATTGTCCAGCTGCCTACAATTATGCGATGAAAATCGTCGCCTATCCTATCCTAGGATTTATCGATGCGGATGCTAAAATCGAACCAGATTGGCTCAAAAAAGTCACCCCCCATCTAGCCGAGCCCGGAGTGGCTGGCGTTAGCGGCAGTATCGAAACTTGGAACGCTGATAATCCGTGGGCAAGAAGCATCGGTTACGAACTCAAAAGCCGCTACAGACGTATAGGCAAATATACAGGTCGTATAGCAACCATGAACTTGCTGCTCAAAAAATCAGTCATCGAGGAAGTGGGTGGATGGGACGAGAAATTGCCGAGTCAATATGATACTGATTTTGGGTTTCGTATGAGTGGCAGGGGCTACAAGATTGCTTATGAACCTACTGCGGTATGTTACCATTTTAATCGCCCGACGTTGAAGGCTTTTTATCGCCAGCAGTTGCAGTATGGCAAGAACACGCTTAAACTGTACTTTAAACATGGGCACTTAGCGAAAGGTGACGAAATCACTGATTTAGGTATGAACATTCAGCCCATCTTGCTGTTGGCTGTGGTTGTATCTTTTCTTTTGGGTATCATTCCACAGATTCGATTGCTGTGGGTTGTTTCGGGTTTAATCTTGTTGTCGATTTTTGTTTACTTTGTTTACTCAGCCGTGAAGTTATCGGTCAAATTTAGTGATCGGTCTGCGATGAGGCTTGTTGTGCTCTATTATGTGCGATCGGTGGCGTGGTTTGTAGGTGCCGTTTCAACTACAATTCGATACCTGATCAGGAGGAACAGGTAATGCCTCATAAAGTCTGCTTCATCTCCCCCGAGTATTGGCCGCTCTCTGGAGGAACAGGCGCATATGTATACTATCTCTCTAATGAACTGATGAAAAACGGCTACCGAATCCAAATCGTAACAGGCTCAAACCAAACCCAGGATCTCCAAGTCAACCCAAATCTCAACGTGTCCTTTCTAAAAATCCCCAAAATGCCCATAGTCAAATCTTTCTCTACTCGCAGGTAACAGCTATCGGAAACTCCAAAGCTTCCGCACCACCGCCAATGTCGATATCACCCATCCCCAATTGCCGTTAACACCAAGTTTTGCAGTTCCACCGAGATTTGGAAAAGCCCTCGTATGCACAGTTCACTCAACATGGAAAGGCGAAGCAGAAGCCATTCGCGGCGAACCCTACAGCCGATTAAATGCCAACGAAAAATTCCTCGTGAGTTTTAACTGGTTTTTACGTTTCTTCGAAGAAGGCATGATTCATAGAGCCAGAAAAATCATCGCGGTCAGTCACTTCACAAAATGGGAACTCACCAAATACTACAAGATTCCAGCCCACAAAATCCAAGTTATCCACAACGGCGTAGACATTAAGAAGTTCCAGCCAGCCGTCGACAAAAGAAAAGTCAAGGTGGCGATGGGGCTTAACCCCGATGACTTAGCCATCGTCTCGGTAGGGCGTCTTTATGCCCGTAAAGGGCTCTTTACCCTAATCGAATCCATGCCTGATATCATCAAGAAGTTTCCAAAAGCCAAATTCATCATCAGCGGCAAAGGCCAAAGCGATGAAATGAACAAACTCAACGCCCACGCTGAGCGCTTAGGAGTCAGAGGCAACATAGTCTTCACAGGCTACACTCCTGACCGAGAACTGACAAAACTCTACCAAGCCGCAGACGTCTTCGCGTTCAGCACCTTCTATGAACATCACCCATTCGCCGTGTTGGAAGCATTGGCAACAGGCTTGCCCGTGGTCACCACCACCGTGGGGGGCATTCCCGAAACCATCGACAGCGGTAAAAACGGCTACCTGGTCGAGCCCTTTAACCCCCGGCAATTCAGCGAAAAAATCCTGCGCCTGCTCGAGAATCCCGCTGGGGCACAAGAGATGGGTAAAAAAGCGCGGCAGACCGTTGAGGAGCAGCTGGATTGGCGTATTGTAGTCAAAGAGGCCATGAAAGTTTACGATAAAGCGCTAGAATAATCCTAAGTGCCTATCTGGCAGACCAGACACTGGTAAACTTGACAAAATCATTGTAATAATGTTTAAGGGCATTCTTCCTGCTAGGGTATCCGGCTGGTTGCGTTTGAGGGGTAAGCTATGGTCAATCGAGCAAGAGCGGCAACTGCGAAAGCTCGTCGCGGAGGGAGTTGGTATTGCCGAGATTTCTAGAGTTATGGGTAAGACGCGTGTTTCTGTGAGGTCTAAAATGTACCATTTAGGTTTATCTGTAGTTGATGCAGCAGCTGTTTCCCCGACAATTGCTGTATCAGTTGCATCAATTGCATCAGTTGCATCAACTCCTGAACCCATTATCGACCATGCACCCCTTGATGATGCCCCTTCTCAGGTTCCAATTATAGACCATCAACTCGCTGCTAGCTCTGCCTCTGCGCCTTGTCCTAGTAAGGTTGACGCCTTTGCGGCTCAACTCAAAGAGAATGCACCTTTGCCTACCATTGAGGAGCAGCTTCATGTTTTGAACGCTGCGATAGTAGAATTGCGCAGGCCAGGTATTAGCCGGGCTGAAGTTGCAAGGTACTCAAAAGATTATTGACGGGGTAAAAGTCTACAACGACCTGTTCGCTAAATTTGTCGATTACCGAGGGCTCGAAACTAAAGTATTGGAGTTAGAAAAACGGCTTGCCAGCGAAAAAAACCCGTAATATGCAAAGACGTCGCAGATTCAACGCCAAAGAAATCCAAGCACACTGGCAAAACCTAGATGAAGTTAAGATTTAGCGTTGGCGTCTTGATGTCAGTGGGTCTTGGAAGTAATTGCGAACTTGGTGAAGAGGGTAATCCGTTCAACTTTGCACATGTGGAATGGCGCTGTTTATGATGGGGAGATAATATGCAAATGAAGGAAAGGAAAGGGATAGTCCTTTAATTTTGGGTTCGGTAACTTTCCTCTTTTTGATGATTAAGGTGTGTTTTGTTTAAACCTGGGGCTAAATCTGCCAGGCGGATGATTTGAACCCCGGATTCGCTGTGACCCAGGCATGTATCCTTATCCCTCATAATAACTGAAGGATAGCGGTTTTCAAACGGTTGGTAATATCAGTGTATGTAATTGGTTGAGGAGTTAGTCTGGAGCCGAAATGGGACAGGAAAGTTCGTTAGTTACCCAATTTCGACAGTTGTACCTCGATAAGCCATTGTGACCTTTTGAAACAGCTTTACTATGTCTAGTGAGCAGAAAAGCGCTTTTGTTAGGTATTCATGCTGGTAAATCATCATCTGTGCCTTCACGGGCAAATCGATTCTGGGTGGCTCAAATTTGCGTGCAACCTCCGCCATCTGCAAGCCATCGATGCCGATGTCTTCCTCGTGCATGCCAGTCTTGTTGGCGATGTAGCCAAGGTAGGTTTTTTTCCAGTCCAGCATCATTACTTTTGCGGCGACTATGTCCACCGCTAAAGCGTCGTTGCCGGTAAGCATCAAATCCATCTTGACAGGTTTGCCTTTGGTGGGTCCGTTGCCTTCAATGCCGATTCGTGCATCCATTATGGTTAGTTGCGGTTTGAAAAGCGAGTAGAGTCGGTACATGACTTCAGGCAGGTAGGGGTGAAGGTAGATGCGTTTGTTGCTGGGTACGCAGCCGAAGAGGTTTTTGATGGCGCCGCTGTAAGCCATAAACTCATGCGTCTTCATCAAGGGTAAATCGACTACGGCGTCGGCGTCCAGCACCGTTTTTGGTAGAAACAGCCGTTTGAGGGGTGTAGTTGCCTGGGAATTTGACTTCGACCACTTTGTCCTCAGAGAGGTTGATGGCTTTGCCGCCTGCGGATTCCACGGCTTTCTGCATGCCTGTTTTGTCAAACGCGGTCCAGCAGGGATAGTTGAAGCCGTTGGATTCGCCTACGACAACTTCGCTGTTGCCGTCCCTTAATAGCCCGACGAGTTGATGCATAACCTGTGGGCTTGTTACTACGCCTGGCAAGTATTCGGGGTGGCTCAGGTTTGGCTTTATGAAAATCCTTTTTTTGCCCCGTAACCCCGAAGTCGGCAACGGCTTCCTTGACGATGCGCTTACGTCGTCTCCTGCACGGTAGATTTTGACGTTTGTTGGGTTAGGCATCTTTTGCACCTTTCACTCCATGCAGGCATCCGGGATCACCGTTTAACGTGTCGCCGTTGTGGTATGCTGCTGAACGTGCTCGGCATCCGCCGCAGATGAACTTGTAGTTGCATTTGCCGCAGCTGCCTTTAAGGTTTGCTCGGTTGCGAAAAGCGTTGAACAGCGGCGCTTTGAGCCAGATGTCTTGGAACTTTTCTGTTTTAAGGTTGCCGACATTTACGGGCAGAAAAACGCAGGGGTGGACGTCGCCTTGTGGTGAGATCGAGCAGTAGAGTCTGTCCTGCGCCGCATCCGCCGATGAATTCGCCAAGGGGCACGGCTTTTTTGGTGACTTTGACGGTTTGCATGTGAGCCATGGACATGGTGACTTCGCCTGTTCCCGACTGGACCCTGACATTGCAAGGCAACGCGAGCTAACTGGGGCGCCGTGGCTAGGATGGTGGTTTTGCAGCCCGCTGACATCCGATTCAGCAGATAACGCATAACATCCTCGCGTTCCTGCGGTGAGAGGTCTTGGTCGAAGTGGGCTTTGCCGCGTCCAGTCGGGATAAAATTGAAGTAGGTGAAGCGTTCCGCATGGATTTTTTCGGCTAAATCGATAATGGCGGGCAGCTCCGCCATGTTGTTCTTGCCCACAGTAGTCGCGATGCAGACGCAAAGATCCGCTTCAACGCAGTTTTTGAGTCCTGCAATGCTTTATCAAAGGTGCCTGGGACGCCTCGGAAGTCATCGTGGGTTTTAGCACAGGCGCCGTCGATGCTTACGTCGATGTAGTTGACTTTGGCTTCTTTGATTTTAGCTACGTTTTCTTTGGTGAGGAGCGTGCCGTTGGAAGCCAGCGAAACGTAGAGTCCGCGGTCGGAGGCATATCGTGCAACTTGAAAGAAGTCTTTGCGCGTGAGAGGTTCTCCTCCCGAAAAAGCCAGAGCCGTCACGTGTGCATCGGCTAATTGATCGACAACCGCCAAAGCCTGCTCAGTGGACAACTCCTCTTCCTCCACAGCGCCGCTGTTACTGTAGCAGTGTTTGCACTGTAAGTTGCATTTGTGAGTGAAATCCCAAACCACCAGAAACGGCGCAGTCAGCGACATGGGTTTTTTGATGCCAAAATAATCAAATGATTGAACCAAATTGATAACCGCTGCTCGTGCATATCGGTCAGTTAAGAGTTTCTCGGCTTTCTCACGCTTAAATCCGAGGCCTTTTCGGAGGAACTCTATCCAGAAACCGATAATCTGAGAGTACAAACCGCTGCATTTGTCGCATTTGCGGTCGGTTTTGCCGCCGTAATCATCCAAAGCTGCTTCAAGGACTGTTCTGCCACATTTGCCGCATTTTTTTAGCGAGAGTTGGAGCATCTTCTTAGTCATGGGCAGGGAGATGACTGCGTTCCAGAATGTGTCGTGGCTAAGGATGCTCATTGCAGGTTTCTCCAATTGCGGCTTTGGTAGTTAATTGGATGTGTTGGGATGTTAAATATTTCTCTAATCGCAGATTCAGATTCAAAAAGCTGTAAAAAGGCAAGTTACTAGAGACGAATGCTTTGCCGAGTGTTTTTGATGCGTTTTTAGTGCTTTAAAGAGTTCGAGCTTGATAATAGGGGCTATAGGGAAAAAGGAGGTTTAGAGTTTCTTTGTTTTCAGCATAATGTTTTGGGCTATTTCCAGGTCTTTGGTTGTATTGATGTTTAGCAGAACCTCGGTTTCGTCTGTGATTATGGCGCTTGTTTCGATTTTGCCTTCGCCGAGGATTTTGGTGCCGTTTATGATGTTGACTCCTGAAACAGCGTACCATACTCCCTTGTATTCGTCGGTGGAGGAGATAGATAAGCCCAAATCCTGCCTTGCTTTGATGGGGACAAAGACCGCTAAGAAATCTTTTCCGCAGACCTCAAAGGCATCGACGATTTTGTCAAGCACCTGTCCCGTTATGGCTGGGACATCTGAAGGCATGGTGAGCACTGGTCCAGTCAGATTCGCCATCGAAACGGCTTGTTTTAGGTCGTTGTGGTAGCCTTTAGCGTCTGTATGCAGGACCTTCCAGCCTTTGCTTTGGCAGTGTTGTTCAGTTTGCATTGCGTTCGCGCTCGTTATGACGTAGAACTCGGAAACCTTCTTTGCGTCCAAGATTGCTTCTGCTACCCAATCAATCAGCGGTTTACCCAGAAACGGCAACAGCGGCTTCTCCGTTGACAAACCCATCCTTGAACCTTTTCCGCCAGCCATCACAAGTGCAGGAACCCTCATATTAGAATCAGCACCACCGCAAACAAAACCAGGACAACTGCCCTTGCAACCTCGTTGGTTGCTCCAATCATGTCGCCCGAAACGCCGCCGAAGACGCTGTTAGAAACTTTGTTCATCACGTATGCCACTGGAATGCTAGGCAAACACTAAGGCAATTGCGGCTAGACCGGCTATTGGGTAACCTGAAAAGTAGAAAACTGGGTAAACAATCAAGGGAGACATTAAGTAGGCTACGAAGTTGAGTTTCTTTTTGGCTTTCGCAAGAAAAATCGAGCCCAACCCTTTATGTGAGGGTTTGCCGACCCAAACAATTGTCACCATTGAAAGCTTAGCTGAAACCTCCGCCAAAAATATTACTGAAAAAACAAGAAACAGATTCGTCGTTATGTTCACTGTTAGCCAGTTAGTTAAGAATAAACCTACAAATGCCAATAACTCAACTACTAACGCCAGAACTGCACCAGCACTATGTGACTGTCCAAGCATGCGCCTTCATTTTTCGGTCCTGAACATTTCTTAAGCCAACAGCGTTTCCCAAATCGATTAAGCCGTCGAAATGCTGCAGTCCAGTTATTACGCTTAGGAAAGCTATAGTCATGGCTGCGGGAATCAGGGTTCCCAAAAGCCCAACGGGCAAAGCTACAAAGCTGTTAGCTAAACCCAAAAGAAACCCAACGATGATGCTTGAGCCGACAAAGTAAGCTGCACCGAGCAAACCGATGAAGCCGCCGATGAGTGGAAAAAGCCACATGTTCTCTGCCGTCGTGAAAATGAAGTCTTCTTTTCCTCCGACTGGAATAATGGTGAGGAAAGACAGCAAATCCCTAAAAGTTTTTATAGTTTTCACAGGCGACATATACTTACAACCTTACCAGATAGGGAATATAGGTTTTGTCGTGACTTGGATGGCTGACTTGAAAGGGAAAAAAGTGTTCGTTACTGGTGGAGCAGGCTTTATAGGCTATCACCTGTGCAACAAACTGTCACAATTAACAGATGACTTAACGATTTATGATAATTTGTCCAGCGGCTTGATGAAAAACGTCAAAGATAACCCAAAAGCAAAATTCGTCAAAGGCGACATCCTAGACCTAAACACGTTGTGCAGTCAAGAGAAGGCTGATTTGATTTATCATTTAGCAGCGCAAGTTGTTGTTGGGTACTCGATGGAGAATCCGCTTGTTGATTTTGAAACAAACGCCAAAGGCACCCTCCATGTTCTAGAAAAAGCACGCAAAGACGACGCCAAAGTAGTATTTGCTTCCAGCGCTGCAGTATATGGTAATCCAACAGTGTTTCCTACTCCTGAATCGTATGGTTTTCACCCGTTCTCATGCTATGGTTTATCCAAAGTAGTCGGTGAAGAATACTGCCAAATGTACCGTGAACAATACGGCTTAGACATTGTCATCACACGGTTCGCTAACGTTTATGGACTGCGTTGCCACGGTGTCATCCATGATTTCCTAGACAAGATAGCTAAAGACCAAAACAAGCTTGTAATCATCGGTACAGGTCAGCAATGCCGCGACTTCGTGCATATTTCCGACGTCGTAGAAGCTTTGGTTATGGTTGGTTCAAGAGATTCGGCTAACGGCGAAGTTTACAACTTAGGCCTCGGTAAAACCGTATCCATACTTGAATTAGCCAAAATGATGCTAACTATCCTTAACCTTCAAAACAAAACCGTCGTTACAACCACGGGTGTTTCCTGGCAGGGTGACGTATCCAAGATCTGGTTTGACATATCCAAGGCCAAAAAAGAACTCAAATGGACTCCAAAAGTAACCTTGGAAGACAGCATAAAGGAAGTCATCGCTGACAGGAAAATCAGCTATATGAGTCATCCAGCGCCAGCCAGAGGATTAATCGCGCTACTGCGGCTTCCTTACTGGCTAATGACTGGCGGCTTAGCACTGTTAACAGCATTTGCAATCCTAAAAGACCCATTAAGCATGAACATACAAACTGCTCTTTTGATTTTCTTCTCTATGGCATTCATTACATCAGCTGGATTTGCCATAAACGATTATTTTGACCGGGAAAGTGACGCTATAATAAAACCCAAACGACCCATCCCCTCAGGTGCACTCTCACTCAAACAAGTAATGGCGGTTTCCGGAGTTCTCTTCGCCGTTGGCTTGATTATGGCTTTCTTCATAAACTGGTTAAGCTTCGCAATAATCGCGGCTGATTCATTGTTGCTTTTGATTTACTCATACATAGTGAAGCGTAAGTCTGGTTTTGCCGCCAACGTTTTGGTAGGAATCCTAACGGGTACCGCATTCATGTATGGACAAGCAACCATAATCGGGGACAGTAAACTTGATCTCTCTAAGTCTTTATCCCATTGCGTTTGGTACCATAGGCGGTAATGTCCTCCGAGACATTCTAAGCTTAGAAGGCGACTCCAAAGTCGGTTACCCCACGTTACCACAGAAAATCGGTAGCGTCAGCGCAGCCAAAGTTGGCGCCGTATTCTTCTTGCTGACTGGTCTTCTGGCTCCTCTTCCCGCCATTCCCTTCTTCACAGGCCACTTTACAGTGTATTATTTGCCGCTGATTCTGCTATGGAGCATACTATTAATTTACTCCTCTATGCGTCTATTCATGTCAACTTCAACCATAGCGCATATACGCAAGTATGAACGCTTGGTAACGATGTCAATGATGCTGCTGCCGCTTGCACTCATCGTTGAGGCTATCCTTGGATGGTTACTATGAGCGAAACCAAAAGCATCTGTCCCGAATGCCAAAAGAAAATAGACGCACAACTACGGGAAGCCAACGGCAAAATCCAAATCACAAAACAATGCCTCGAACACGGTGAATTCAAAGCTACCCACTGGCAGAGCACACCAATATACAACCACATGCAGAAATACGACCAGTTCCAGTATCTCGGCGACCTCAACGCACCCAAAAACCCCGACGGCTGCCCCTACAAATGTGAAACCTGCGACAAACACGCTTCAGGCACAGTCATCGGCGTAATTGACGTAACTAAACGCTGCAACTTCAGGTGTGCAGTTTGCTTCTCCACTTTTCCAAATCAAGAAGCAGATTATGAACCCACCAAAGAAGCCCTCATAAACATGCTCGAGTTCGCAGCTAAAGCTAACCCTAAACCCCCAGCAATTCTGTTCTCAGGCGGAGAACCCCTTGAGCGGGAAGATATGCCTGAAATCATAGCTGCTGCTCACAAACTTAAGTTCATGACTATTCTGGCAACCAATGGAACCCATTTGGTTGACACCCCAGGATTGGCGAAGAAGCTTAAAGATAACGGCTTAAACATTGTTTATTTATCGTTTGATAGCTTTCATGAAGACTTCAATAGGAAGATTAGAGGTCGAGAGCTCTTAGACATGAAGCTCAAGGCTATTGATGTTTGCCGCACACACGACATGGAAATCATCCTTGTAAACACCCTCATGAAGAGCCTAAACGACAAAGAAGTCGGCGACATGATCCGATTCGCTGCGAAAAATACCGACATCGTCAGAGGCTTAATCTTCCAACCCATCGCTTTTACGGGCAGAGCCACTGAGAATCCATTCCGCGAAAACTTCCGGGAATGGAGCTTTGCCGAAGACGTCGAAAAACAAACCAACGGTGAAATAAAAACAACTGATCTCTATCCGATGTCGGTTATGACTTCGCCAATCAAAGATAATGCGTAAATTCATGCAGAAACCTTGGCCTCTATTCTCCTGCAGCCCACAATGCGGCATAGTCAACTGGGTTTATGTATCAAAAAGCGGGAAAATGTTCCCCATTAACCGTTTCGTAAACTTCGACAGATTCTTCAACAGCATACGCAAAACAGCTGAGACCGCAGAATCAAAAGGTAAAATGTCGTTGCTTTCGTCACTTTTCATGGCTTCGATGCTTTCGATGGATATGTTCTTAGTTACAAAAGAAGTCGGCATGCCAACACTGATGAAGTCAATCATGCGAATGCATCTTTCGCCGTCTTACCAGTCGCTGGGCAAAATCCGAAGAAGAATCTTCCTCTTGGGATGCATGGCATTTATGGACTCCTACAACTTCGACGTAAATCGTGTGCGTCGATGCGTCGTGCATTACATTACACCGGATTTGAAGATTATTCCGTTCTGCGCCTACAACAACGTGCACCGAGTTGCCATAGAAAAAGAATATGCGGCTAGACACAAGAAAGCCCTGACTGTTGAAAACACATTGACAAAAACATAAGATCCGTCAAACGAGTCTTCTAAAACTAACTTGTTCGGACTGATTCTGCTTTCTTATATAGCCCCTTCTTTGAAGGCAAAAACATGCTTGCTTATTTTATTACTTGGATTTTTAGGACGCAATAATCCTGGGTAAAGGTGAATGAACCGTCTTTGCCCTGTTGCCAGAGCTCAAAAACCACCGAGTACTCTCCCAAAACGTTCTGGGTGATGGTCGCTGTTTTCTCTACTGGTTTCCCATCGTTCCTTATGCTGCTCATATCTATGGTTTGACTTGGCTGGACGTCAACTGGAAAAGTGGTGAGGGTTTGTGCAATTTTTACCTTCACCTGATAGCTCAAAGTGTCTCTCATGTGGTTTTCTACGTCAACATAAACACTAAAAGTGCTATTCTGGTTGGCGACCAACACCTCAGCGTAATCAACCGCTTTTTTGTTTGGGTCAAGCAAGTAAATTGTGTTGTAGCCTACAGGCTTTGCTGTAAGCGTACTATACGTGAAGAAGCCTGCGATCACAGCAATAACAATTATTAATGCAAGAAAAATGGCGACTGCAAAGCCCTTTTCCTCATTTAAGCCGATTCTGTTTCCAATTCTCTTGGCACTTTCTAAACGTATCCGCATCTAGAAATCCTCTAAATATAGTGCTAAATATCTCAATTCCAGACTTAAATCTTCTTAGTTTAGGACGACCATATTTTCGGGCTTTGTAGGTGGTAGGAACTTCAATCATGCTAAAGCCCTCCTTGGCGAATTGAATAAGCATCTCTGTTGCATAAGCCATGTCGTATGCTTTGAGTTCTACATTGTTGATGGCTTCGTGGGAAATCGCTCGGAAGCCTGATTGGGTGTCGCTGAGGAATTGGCTGAAGAAGAAATCGTAGAAGGTTGTGATAACTTTGTTGCCGATAAAATTCATGAGCCCCATGGCTTTTTTGGGGTCGTACATGCGGGTGGCTAAAACCATGTCAGCGTCTTTCTCAACCATCTTGGTTATCATGCGGTGGATGTGGCGTACCTCATAGGTTCCGTCGCCGTCAACCATGACTATTATGTTGCCTTTAGCATTCTTCATGCCCGTCATAAGCGCCAAGCCATAGCCACGTCTGGGTTCAACGATGAGTCGGCAGTAGCCTAAGCTTTGAACTATTTCTTTGGTGCCATCTGTAGAGTTCCCGTCAACTACGATGATTTCCTTAGGATAAGACAAATCATTGTGGATCGTGGAGACAGCTTCCAGAATGTTACCTGCTTCGTTGAGTGTTGGAATTACCACTGAAACCATTTCAACTTTCGATGTCATCGGCACTCTTCCATTTTCAAGGGGGCTAATATGTTTCCGTCACATAGTTAAATAAGCTCTTCGTATATTTCGACAAGTCTTTCAACGTTTGCATCCCAGCTGAATCGTTTCTCAACCATGGCTCTTAGTTCCCCTCTGCGTGAGGAGAAATCAACCGTAGCAAAATCCAAAACTGCCTTCGCAAGTAACTCAGGCTGGTTTGGCGCAACTAGTTTCCCGTAATCTTCCATAAGGATTTCACTTATTCCGCCAACGTCTGTGGCTATAACTGGAAGTCCACTTGCCATGGCTTCAAGCGCTACCAGCGGCAATCCTTCACCAGACTTAGAGGGTAACACAAACAAATCCGCTACATTGTAGTACGACGGCAAATCCTGATCGCTGACAAAACCTGCTAGCCTAAAGTTAGTTTCAATTCCCAACTGTGCAGCCTGCAACTTGACGCTTTCCATATCTGGGCCTTTCCCAACAACCAAAAACACGATTCTTGGGTTTTTTTTGACTGCTATGTTTGCGGCGTCAATTAGTGTGTCCACCCCGTTTTTGTAGACCAATCGCCTCACCGTTAGGACGACAATTGCGTTCTGGGGGATCCCTAGTTTTTTACGCATTTCTTCGCGTTTTCCTACGATTGGTCGAAACCTTGCTAAGTCAACGCCGTTGTAGATGACTTTGACTTTGCTTGGTTTAGCGCCTAACCTTAGCACATAGTCTTTGGTGGCGTTGCTTATCGCAATGATTTTGTCAGCGCTGTTAAGGTTTTGTTTTCCTACGGTTAAATCGTTTAGGCGTTCGACATGGTCGAAAACGTTGTTGTAGTCAATGAAGGTGTTGTGTTGGGTGAGTACGAAGGGTTTGTTGCATAGTTTGGCTAGTTTAGCTGCGGCAAGCGAGGTTAAGTATGGATGTCCGTGGGCGTGGACTATTTTGCTTGATTTTACCGCTTTCAAAAAAGTGGGAAAACTAGGTACAGTCGGAATCGAATAAGGGATCCCGAGTCGGAACCCCGTGTTGAGTGATTCATAGCATTCGACAGGCACCCCATCAACTATGTAGCGTTTGGGTGTGTCTATCCTGTTGGTCACAACCATGGGCGAAAAATTTCTCTTCAGTAGCCGCTTGCTCTGTTCATTAACCACCTTCTCGATCCCACCAACATGTGGCAAGAAAGTGTGTGTAACAATGCAGAGCGGTGTCTTAGCCATGGAAGCCCAACGGGTAACTCCTCAATCGGCAAACTATTATAATCTTATGGTAAACACGAAAAAAGGCCAGAATTGACCGTGATTGAACGGTTTTACGGTTTTGCTTCCGCAATTTTCAAAGCATTGGTGTAGACGTTCGAGGATGCCCCAGCGACCAAAGCGCCAATCGCGTCATTAGTTAGTGGTGGCAACTGTTTTAGGATGCCTGGTTTTGCTTGGTCAAAGCGAACAAACTCAAACATGCCTCTTGACCCGCCGATGTAGGTGGCGATAGCTATCCCGATGAGTTCATCTGCAACTAGCCCAGGTCTACCTAGAAACCGTTCTTTAGTCAGCCCCGGAATCCGTCCGTTCTCAGCTTCTTCTTGGGCATGAAAAGCAGCAACGATTAATGTGGAGATGTTTACGTCTTTTAGAATGTCAAGAAACTCCCCTTCAAGCAACTTTGTAGCTTTCTCTGGTGTTTCTACTCCGGGGTGTGGTACATACATTTCCAGTGCGCTGTCGATTAGGCTTTGAAGTGTGATGCCTCTCTCTTCAAGGTACGTCAGCAAGGGCGGGGTTTGTTTTGTCATGCAGTTAAACCTTAATTTTTAGTCGCGGTGACTGCTTTAAGTGTTGTGAAGGGCAATTACCGATATACTTATATGAAAAGGTTGGATAAACCAACCAAACAGGCAGGAGTGGAAAATTTGTTAAACATAAAGGAAACCTTGCTTACATCGTTCAAAGTTTTATTAAATGGCAAGTTATCTGAATGTTTGACAAGTAAAGCCTTATTTTCCTGTTTAACTGTTTCCAGCCAAATAGGAGGAAAAAATTAAAGATGAAAGTTGTTGCTTCATGGAGCGGCGGCAAAGATAGCGCCTATGCATACCTCTTGGCTACCCAGCAGGGTCACCAAGTAATTAACCTGTTTACTATGATGATGAGCGAAACCAAATCAAACTTCCACATGATACCCTCAGGCATCCTTGACGCCCAGGCAGAAGCCATCGGGATACCCCTGATAAAGAAAACCACGTCGCGCAGCGACATACGAGAAGGACTTCAAGGCATTATTACTTGAATGCAAGGCAAAGGGTGCACAGGGCTTAGTTACAGGCGACATCTACGAAGTTGCAGGGCATGAGGAAGGCTGGCTGGGACGAATATGCAAAGAAGTCGGTTTAACGCCCGTAAAGCCGCTTTGGATGGGCGATACCAAGAAGATTTATCTTGATTACCTCAAGACAGGTTTCAAAGCAACCGTTGTACGCACCAAACTCGACCTACTCGGCGTTGAATGGCTCGGCAGAGTGCTGGACCGAAAATTCTACGACGACATCCTAAAACTTGGCAACGTGGACGCATGCGGAGAAGGCGGCGAATACCACACCGTCATAACAGATGGTCCCATGTTCAAGAACAAGATTGAAATCCAAGAAACACAGAAACATAAGCTTGAAGGCGGCTTTGGATACTTAGAAATCAAGAAGTTCAAAGTTATGCCCAAGTAAAGGGAAACTAAGATGGATGTCCTGATTGCGAATAACGAGTTGAAAGCAAAAGCATTCCTAGACGAAATAGAAGCCAAAAAACCCCTCTTCATATGCACCATAGCAACAACTGAAACAGGGAAAATCCCCGGGTTGTCGGCGGCTGGTGCAAACCCAGACTTTACCGACTTCACTCCGCCTGCTGATGCGGAACTGCTGCTTTTGGGCAAGTGCAAATCCATCCAGGGCGTCCCCATTACTCCCGACGGCATTCCGACACCTGGCTTGATAACCACCTCAGCACTGCATTTAGCCGACATACCAGTGTTGGTTGTCAACGGCGGCGTGAAGGTTAAGCCCCAGATTCCTTATGTTGACTTGGGCGGCAGCTCTGGACGCGACATTCGCACTGGCAACTCCGTCGACAATGTCGAGGAAGTCATCGAACGCGCCAAGGTTTTAGGTGAACAACTGGCGAAAGTGTCGGATTATCTTGTTATCGGAGAGAGCATTCCCGGCGGAACCACGACAGCGCTCGGTGTTCTGTCGGCTTTAGGCGTCAACGCTCAGGGCAAGGTCAGCAGCACTCTGCCCGAGAACCCTCATAGTTTGAAGGCAGAAGTGGTTGCGGCTGGCTTGAAGGCGGCAGGAGAAAAATTCGGCAGCCTAAAAAGTAACCCCATCAAAGCTGTTTCCTGCGTGGGCGACCCCATGATGGCGGCTATGGCGGGTTTAGTTATCGGTGGAGCAAGGCAGGGTCCAGTTCTGATGGCTGGCGGAACCCAGATGACTGCGGTTTTAGCGGTGATTAACGCTTTGAACCCTGAATCGCTCTGCAACGTTGCCGTAGGCACTACTAGGTGGGTTGCAAAGGACGTAAAGTCTGACATCTGCGGCATCGTTAAACAGTTCTGCCAAGTGCCAGTGATAGCGGCTGACTTAGATTTTGGTCCCTCAAAGTATCCTGGCTTGCGTATCTATGAAACTGGTCTTGTCAAAGAAGGCGTTGGTGCAGGCGGCGCTTCGATCGCTGCGATGGCTAAGACGGGCGGCGCAGTTACCAAGGATATACTTCTTAAGGAAATAGAGCGTAACTATGCTTCACTGATGAACATAAAGTGAAGCGCGCTTGGTCATTAAACAGCTAAAAAACCTCTTATCTTTCTTAACCGTTTTCCCAGTCCCTATGGACAAGGACTTGCTTACTGATTGTGCCCGCAACATGTGGGCTTTCCCCCTAATCGGTGCCTTCCTTGGTTTGTTGGCGGGGTTGTTTGGTTGGGTGGCTTACCATTTTCTGCCCGACATCGTGGCAGGAGCTTTGGTTCTGGCTGTACTGTTGTGGATGACTGGTCTGCATCACATGGATGGGTTGCTGGATTTTGGCGACGGCGTCATGGCACACGGCACGTTTGAACGTAAAATTGAGGTTATGCATGACCGGTTCACGGGTGCAGGAGCTATCGGCTTGGTCTTGATGACCTATTTAGTTACAGCTTTGGCTTTTGGTGAACTCGGAAGGAATGTGTCTTTTGGAAATTTTGCTGTTCCTTTGGTTGTTCCTGCCTTAATCGTAGTCGAGTTGTGCGCGAAGTTGTCGATGGTTGTGGCTGCTCGGGCAGGCAAATCGGTGCATCAAGGCATGAATTCGCCGTTTCTGGAAGCCATGCATGGGTCAAAAGGCAACCTCCGATTGGCTGCAGCGTTAGTAATTTCTTTTGTAATTGCCGTACCACTACTCGGTTTGACAGGTATCTTCGTCGTGGTGGCAGGTTTAATCACAGGTTTAGTCATGGTTGCAGTTGCCCACAAGCACTTCAACGGCGTCACGGGCGACGTTTTCGGCGCTACAAACGAGTTGACAAGGCTGGTTTGCGTGGTTGTCTTGTTGGCGGTGATTTGATGGTAGTTGCGCTTGTTATGGCTGGCGGCAAAGGTACCCGCATGAAGCTGGCGCAGGAAAAACCCCTAGTTGAAGTCTGCGGCAAACCCGTCATTCAATATGTGCTCTTAGCGCTCAGAGACGCCAAGAAAATCGACCGAGTAATCGTTGCCACAAGCAATTGCACCCCCAAAACCACAAGTCTAATGCATCAACTCGGCGTTGAAGTCATCGAAACCCCTGGCAAAGACTACGTTTCCGACATGGGATACGTTGTCCAAACCCTCAAACTCGGCGTTTTCTTAGCTATTGCAGCTGACCTTCCTCTGGTGAAGGGCGAAATGATAGATGCTGTAGTGGAACGGTATGAGCGCTGTGGCAAACCCGCTTTAACGGTGGCGGTTCCGGTGGAAACCAAGACAGAGTTAGGAATGTGCATTGAATACTCTTTCAAGCTAGGCGATATTGATGTGGTTCCAGTGGGCATAAACGTTATCGATGGCAGCAAACGATACGGCGACGAATGGCTCGACCAAGACATCTACATATTAAACAGCAAAGAACTCGCAGTAAACATCAACACAGTGCCAGAGTTGCAACTAGCAGAACGATTACTGTCTAAGAAACCCTAGAACCAAAACCAACTGGTTGCAGCAATTTTAACTGTACTTGTGGATGTCAGAAATTCGTTTATTTCAGTTAACTCTACTTATACGCAACCAAAATAAGTAGCTAACAACTCAAGGAAGGTTATGACACCTCCCAAGAAAGGGTTCAAAACAACAGACGAGTACATCGAATCTTTTCCACAAAACGTACAAACTACGTTGCAGAAAGTAAGACAAGCCATCAAGGACGTTGCGCCAAAAGCCCAAGAGGTCATCAGCTATAGTATGCCCGCATTCAAGCAAAAAGGCATCTTGGTCTGGTTTGCAGCATTCAAGAACCACATTGGGTTCTTCCCCAAAGTCTCAGCCATGGAAGCCTTCAAAGAACAACTCGCAGGCTACCAAACAAGCAAAGGCACAATCAGATTTCCTTTGGACAAACCAATTCCAATTGGGCTAATCAAGGAAATCGTGAAGTTCAGAGTCAAAGAAGATCAAAGTGAAGATTGACTTTATAGTTCAACTTTCGGTTGCTTAGCAGCTAAGACCTCTTTTAGTGTTGCCTGCATTTTTCTTGCGTCCACATCAAGGATTGGCGTTTCACATATCATCGTGGGATGCAAACCAAAATCGACAATTACCTCAGCTAACATGCGAAACTCTGGTCCGTACTTTTCTTCATCGAGGGTATGGTGGCGTTTTTCGCCTTGGCTTGAAAACTCGATTTTTGAGAAGTGGCAATGCATGCTTCGAAGAGTTTCGGTGCCCAAGTTTTTCCTCAACTTTCTCAGCAATAGCTCGGAAGTCTTCAACTTTATTTAGCGTGCCCTGATGCAGGGCGTGGAGGTGTCCCCAGTCGATGACAAGTTGGATGCCTTCGACCTCTTGGTTAATTGTGAGGATTTCTTCTAATGTACCGACTTGGAATTTTCTTCCCATGGTTTCGGGTCCAAGCTTAACTTTTAAGCCTAGGCTTTTGATTTCTGCGCTGACTTCTTTTAGGGCGGTAAGGCAGGTTTTAAAGGCATAGTCTTTTTCGAATTTGCCGTAGAAGCCCGTGTGGAAGACCACGACGTAGGCGCCCATCCAGTCAGCGGCGGTTGCGCAGGCGATTAGGCGTTGTTTGCTGGCTTCTACAACATCTTTTTTGCCTGACAGGTTTACGAAGTAGGAGCCATGCATGCTGAGTTTGACATCGTTTTTTCTGGCTTCTTCGCCGAGTTTTTGGGCATCTTGCAGTTTTATCTGCGGTTTAGCTCCCCAACGTGAGGCTTGGTACTCAAAAGCGTCAAGCCCCTCTTCATGCAGAAGCTTTGGCACATCCGACGTAGTTGCGCCCATTAACCGAAACATTGGCGGAACGCCAGCTGGACCAAACCTTGTGTGCTCTTCCATCAGTTATCCCTTTCTCCCATACCGTTGCGTTGGCAATAACGTTTTCTCTAGAACTCAAGTCAGAATATTTGCTGTATTTGGATTAAGGCTTGGTGAAAAATTAGATTAGCTGGGTGATTGTTGGGATGTGGATAAAGAAGTGGATGTAGATGGCTGCAACTATTATTCCGACAGTAATTCCCAGAAGAGCAAAGTCGCCTCGATGCAGCTTCAACGCATAAAGGTTGGTGCGTTTCTTTGTGGCTCCCCATGCGCGTGACTCCATTGCCTCAGCCAACTCAAGACTTCTGCGGATGGCACTAACTATCAACGGGATAAGCACAGGTACATAATTCCTGATGCGTTTAAGCAAGCCGCCCTTCTCCAACTCCAGGCCTCTGGCTTTCTGTGCATCCATAATGGTTTGGGCTTCTTCTGCCAAAACTGGGACGAAGCGAACTGCTGTGGTAAACGCGAAGGCAAACTCGTAGGGTACTCGTGATTCTTCCAATGCTAAACCCAGGTGGTCTGGTGAAGTGGTCAGGAAGAAGACTGAGAAAGACTCAACCAGCACAACAAACCGCAGGGTCATTGCACCTGCATTCTCCACATTGAAGGCTGTTAAGTGGTAGCCTGAAGTGAAATAGGTCGTTGCAACGTTAACGACAAAGATGAATGTAGCCAGAAACGCCGCTCCCCGCAGAGAACGCAGCCACTGCTTCTGAACGCGTGCCAGCAAAACAAAAGGAATCTGCATTAAAAATAAAATTAGCAGGGGAATAACCTGGTTGAAAAGAATGGCGACCACGAATATGCCGATGACGTATGTGAATTTGATTCTAGGATCTAGGTTATGGATTGGAGAGTAGACTTTGCGGAACCTTAACCCGTCAAAAATGCTCATGTCAGCGAGTCTTCTCCTTGGCTTTTAGGATGATTTGTTTGGCTTCGTAAATGTCAATTATATCCTTGGGAAAACCCAGTGGTGCAAGCTTGTTGAAGACCTGAGCTATCTGTGGCAAAACAATAGATGACAGTTCAAGCAGTGCAGGGTCGGTAAGAATCTCTTTTCCTTCCCCGTCGGCAACAATCTTGCCATCCTTCATCAAAACTACACGCGGGTTACATTCAGCCACAAACTCCACATCATGCGTAACCGTGACCACTGTTTTCTTCTGGGTCTGCATCTGCATGATGAATTGGCGCAGAATCTCTTTCTGCTCATGGTCCTGCCCAATCGTCGGTTCATCCAAAACCAGTGTTTTGGGGTCCCAAGCCAGAACCGAAGCTAGTGCCACCCGTTTTCGTTCCCCGCCACTAAGTAGGAAAGGCGAGGTTTTGCGGTACTGAGTTAACGATAGAAGGTTAAGTGCCCACGTGACTCGTTGCTTCGATGACTTCTGGGGTGAAACCGAAGTTTTTGAGGGCAAAAGCGATTTCTTCCTCTACGGTTTCGCTGAAGAGTTGGTGGTCGGGGTTCTGGAAAACAAAGCCTACGTTTCGTGCTAGGGCTGCAACGCTTGACTTGGTCGTTTCGACTCCGTCCACAAGCACCTTTCCCTTAGAGGGTTTGAGGAGACCGTTGAAGTGTTTAACTAATGTTGATTTTCCTGCGCCGTTCTGCCCCATGATCGCGACGAATTCGCCGTCTTTTATGGTTATTGAGACGCCTTTGAGGGCTTCAACCTTGTTAAGATATGAAAAACTGATTTCTTTTGCCTCAATCATGGGTGCCCCAGTGCCTCCAGAAGTTGACCCGCTAGTTCCTCAGAAGACAGGGGGGTTTTGTCGCCTAGGTTTAAGCCTTCTTTTTTAAGCATCTGATAGAGTAACGTTGCCTTTGGAATTCCAACCCCGATAAGGCGTGTTTCCTCGTTGCTTAGAATCTGTCTTGGGTCGCCTTCAAAGCGAACCATTCCTCGATCCATGACAATAAGGTGGTTAGCGTACTTGGCCGTCAAATCCAGTCTGTGCTCGACAAGGATGACGGTGATTCCCTGCTCCTTGTTTAGCTTGTAGATTACTTCAAAAATTTTCTCGGCGCTTAGTGGGTCAAGAAACGATGTTGGCTCATCTAAAACGATGATTTCTGGTTCCATAGCTAAAACAGATGCAATCGCCACCCGCTGCTGTTGTCCGCCTGAGATTTCGTGTGGCGAGCGTTCGCGTATGTCGTAGATGCCTGTTTGGTTTAGTGCCCAATCGACTTTTCTGCGCATTTCCTCTCGGGGCACACCGACGTTTTCCAAGCCGAATGCGACGTCTTTTTCGATGGAGAGTGCAAAAAGTTGGTTTTCTGGGTTCTGGAAAACTAAGCCCACGTGTTTTGCCATCTCGTAAGTGTGGTGTTTGAGGGTATCGATTCCAGCGACTGAAATTTCACCCTTCAATTCACCTTGGTAGAAGTGTGGGACCAGTCCGTTGAAGGTTCGGCACAGAGTTGTTTTTCCGCAGCCGCTTGGACCAGTAATTAAAACAAATTCTCCCTTCTCCACCTTCATGGAGACATCCACAATTGACGGTTTTGTGGCGCCTGGATAGGTGTAGGTGAGGTTTTTTGTTTCAATTATAGCCATTTTTCTGTGCCTGCTAACCTTAAGCGTGACAGTTTGCTCATTTAAGCGTAGCTACGCATTTTTGGCTATCTTCTGTTTCAAAAGCACAAGGCACTGCTTGAGTGCATCTTGGATTTCGCCTTTGCCGCTAACGCCAGAAGCCATCGCATGACCTCCACCGACTCCCTGCAGATACTCACCCAGCGGCGCCGCGATGTCTACTCCCAAATGGACTCCTGCAATCTCATTGAATTGCCGCGTGCACCGAAGACTTAACTCTACTTTTCCTTCCTTTTTGCCTGCAACAGCTGACATATGTGCACCTAAATCAACAAGAGCTTTGGCTGCAGGCGCCTGGTAAGCACTTACATGGGAAAGCGCAATGATCCAGCCTTCAACCTTTACGATTTTTGCCCGTTTGCAAGCCTTCAACTTTGCCATTCGCTCAGACGGGTCGATTGGTAGGGCAAACAACGCCAGTGTCTGCTGCGCATCTATTCCTTTAACGACAAGTTTAGCAAGAATCTCAAAAGTCGGCGAGTTAGCCAGAGCAAAATGCCTTGTATCGAACGCTATGCCAACAAACAATGCTTTTGCCTCGTTGAGGTTAGGCTCAACTTCTGCTTGGCTAAAAAGCCTGTAGATTAGTTCGCAGTTGGCGGCTGCTTTCTCATCTACCATGCAGACTTTGCAGGTTTGCAAGGTTTCAGGGCTTGGCGCATGGTGGTCGATGATTATTTTCGGCGAAGGCGACTTTCTTATTATGTCTGCAACTTCGTCGAGTTGGTCGACGGTGTTCATGTCTAGGAGCACTATGGCTTCGGCTGATTCAATGTTGGGTTTAAGGTTAACAGTTATGGGTAAATGTTCAAAGAGGAGTTTGGCGGGCTTGTTGACGCCCTGTGGACAGCCAATCTCAAAGACAGTGTCGGGCAAAAACCGTTTGAGCAAACCCTGCAACGCGTAAGCTGAACAAATAGCATCCGCATCTGCGCTACGATGGCATAGCAACAAAACAAATGATGCTTGCTTTTCCTCTAAAATCTGTATTATTTCTTTGAAACTCATTTTATATTTCTCAAAAAGTTTTCAGCAGCCTTCTGCCCCTCGATTGCTGCTTCCTTGACTAGGGCTTGTGCGTCGACGTTTTTTGTTTGGGGCGACAGGGCAAGGTTGATTTCAACTGTTACGCTTACTGGTTTTGTTCCTTCCGCTTCGACGCTGATGTCTAGGCGGTCGACTTCTTTGCTGGAGACTTTGGATAGAACATGTTTTCTGGCTGCGTCTTCAGCGGTTTGACATAAAAGTTCGATTTGCTCGGTGGTTAGCTCTGGAAATCCGAGCTCACCCATCAAGCACCAGTCCCCTTTTAAGATAGGGGTTGACCAGAGACTGGACTTAGGTCTTCTTGCAGTTTGGTCTGTGCTTCTTTGACTTGGCTTCGTATGCGCTCTTCTTGGCGTGCCATCACAGTGCTTCTTGTGTCCAGAAGAGACTTGCGCTCGTTAAGTTCCTCAGTAACCTTTGCTTTTTCCGCTTTAACCAGCAATGAGCCAATTGCCTTGTAGATGACAGCTTCGTCAGCGGTTTTCTGCAGCTCAGCTAAGGTTTGGTCGACTTCGGTTTTCTCCATTTCAACCTGCTGTTTCTGCGCTAAAATCGTCTGCAAAGTCTGCTGGAGCTGTTGTAATCTTAGAAGTCTTTCTTGAACGTTAGGCGGTAATTTTGAAATTTCGTCACTCAAATTCTATTCCTTCCGTACCAGAAAAGAGAAGCGCTCTTAATTAAGCATTTCCAACCTAAAGCAGGATTATTTTTTCGTTAGCAGGTAGGCAGAAAACCCTATACCCAAATAACAAACCGGCGCGAAATCCAGCCCCAATTCAGGTTCCCTCGAACTTGCGAGCGATATCAGAACCTTAATCATATCATGATAGCTGATAGCAATCGCCATAATCATTTCAGTGTCATAGTCAGCTTATTGCTTTTCAGGAAAAAACCTAAAACGACAAGCAAGACCAAAACAACTTTCGAAGAAGGATTAAAGTAACTTTGCGAGATGCAAAGTAAAAAATTGTTTAGAAAAAGAAGATAGTCACACTGGAGCTCGTCCAAAAAGAATAGTGTTTGGCGTAACTTATGTTTGTTTTAGGGGGTTGTTGAGTTCCAGTAGTAGATGTATTGGTAATTAGCGTGTACTATAGGGAAGAGCGGGTCATCGTAGACTATATCGAGCCTGATGTCATAGTACGTTAAAAGCTTAGCTGTGACATATGCGGTCTGCTCTGTTCGATTGTCGGATGTCCAAAAACCCCAGATGGTGTCGTTGGGGTTGCGCAAGCCCCACCCGAAGTTTTTAGGCAACACTAAAGCCGCCAGTGGGCTGCTTAGATCGACAGGTTTTTTAGTGGTTATGGTGTTCCAGAATTTTTCAAGAGCCTCAAAATGATCATCCGTTAAGGTGCCATAAGCGCCGCTGACATTGTAGGGGAAGTTGAATACAGCGATGTATTTTGCTCCAGCCTGATATGACTGCAGCATTTGGCTGTAGATTTGGTCTCCGCTGTCAAGGTAAGGCGGGTTATCGTATTTCCAGGTGATCATGGTGCCCCACTCTTTGTTTTGTAGCCTTGCCGCACCCTTTACTAGCGCTATCTGCTCAGCCACACTTGCATTCCATCCTAACTCAGCAAGCATCACATTGTAGCCGCCCATGTAATCCCACCAGTACAAGCCATAATCAGACGTGAACGAGGTTATGCCTGAAGCAGTCAAGTTTTGGATGCCGGGGTCTCCCATGATGACTTGCTGTATGAAGAAATTGGCTTCCAAGTCATAGTCATCAGGTGCGGGTTTTGTTCCATTGTCAACGTAATCTTAGTAGTTTTTGGCGGATATCATAGAGCGATTGGGCGGCAGGGAAGTCAACTTTGGTTAGGTTTTCACCAACATACTCGTAGAATCGTCGCCAAGAAGCATCAAGTTGAATGCCGCCTGGTTCATCGTTGTAGTAGATGCCTAAGAATTTGTTTCCCCACTTCTCCGTCCAACGCTGCTTAATTGGGTCAAGTGACGGTTGATTCCAGAACCAACCCCACGATGAAGAGTCACCCGCATCTTTGATTCCTAAATTTATTATCACGCTCAAGTTTTGGGAAACGGCGTAGTCGCAGATTTCCTCTACTTTGGTTTGGTTTGCGCTTATGGGGTTTCTGCCAACATCCAAAATGAACAGGTTAGTGTAGCCCTTTACTTTGTCAATGAGGGCTTCGGCTTGTTGGGTGGTGTTTCCTCCAAAAGCAATGCCCACATACACGTTGGGGTCAGCTTTTGTTTGTCTTGCGTTGTTAGACTGCGACATATAGACTGCTAACATCGAAACCGCTAAAACCACTATCAAGAAGGCTGGAATCAGAATTTTTCTGCTTCTTCTGGAACTACTCATCCTTAAGCCTTGGGTACATGTGGGATTGTTCCTGCCTTAATGCTTTGCCCCAAAACTCTCCTTAACATATCTGCACAGTAGAGCTGCAGAATTAACTTCTTTGCCCCAAAAAGGTTGTGAAGTCTTTTTAAGCATCCAGAGCACTAAAGCACTTTGGAGCGAATTCGAGTGGAACGTGCCAAAGTCGTCAAGGAAGAACTCCAGCAGCAAGGTGTCAATTTCTTAGCTGTGTATGTGGAAGCTAAAAACTCAATAATGATTATGCTTAGCGAAAAAGAAGACAAACTTGGCACAATGGCTATCGCTGTTCCTAAACCCAAGGATCTTTTGGGTTCGGTCACTTCGTCAGTGCTCTTGGGCGATAAAAACATGATTTCTGCGCGGATGTTCGCTGAGTATGTGGCTTCTAAGAAAGGCAAAATCGCCATGGTCTCCGTTTACTTGGAACGTGTAAGCGAGATTCAGGCACAAGAATTCTTTATGCATCTAATAGAGAAGGTTCTAAAGTCGGACACTAAAAAAGAACCTGAAGCGATCTAGTAGTTCTTTGTGAGCTATATGATCCGTAAACTTGGCGACGCTAACTTCCAAACCATCCTTGATATTGTCAACGATGCCGCAGTCGCTTATAAGGGCAAAATTCCTGCTGACTGCTGGAAAGAACCCTATATGTCCCCAGAAGAGTTAAAAGAGGAAATCCGAGGCGGAGTCCAATTCTTCGGTTACACAAAAAACAGTGCCTTAATCGCGGTTATGGGTATTCAACTAGTCAACGATGTCACATTAATCAGGCACGCTTACACGCTGACAGGTCATCAGCGGAAGGGTTTAGGCGAGCAACTTCTCAACTATCTTTTAAGGTTGGCAAAGACTAAGAGGATTTTGGTTGGTACTTGGGAAGGTGCGCCTTGGGCGATAAAATTCTACAAGAAACATGGGTTTGAACTGCTTTCTAGAGAGGAAACAAATAAACTGTTAAAGAAGTACTGGAGTATTCCTGAGCGGCAAGTTGAAACCTCAGTGGTACTTGAATTAAAAGGCGCACAATATGAAAACACTCTTCTTAAAAGTTAAGCCGGAAAACCCTGACCCAGAAAAAATCCAGTTGGCAGCAGAGATAATCCAGCGAGGAGGGTTAGTTGCTTTTCCCACAGAGACAGTGTATGGCTTGGGCGCGGATGCACTGAACTCTGAGGCTGTATTGGCGCTTTTTAATGCAAAGAAACGTCCACTGGACAATCCGCCAATCGTACATGTGGCAGACCCAGCAGAGGTTAGCAGGTTAGTTTTTGAGGTGCCAAAAAAAGCCAAGTTGTTGATGGAAAAGTTTTGGCCTGGACCTTTAACGCTGATTTTCAAACGTTCAAGCCTTGTGCCAAAGGTAACGGTTGCGGGTTTAGATACCGTTGCCGTCCGTATGCCTAAACACAAGGTAGCGCTCGAGTTGATTCGGCAAAGCCGATGTTCCATCGCGGCGCCAAGCGCAAACCTCGCAGGCAAACCCAGCCCAACCACCGCACAGCACGTCTACGAAGACCTAAACGGCAGAATTGATGCTATCATAGACGGAGGACCAACAAACATCGGTGTCGAATCCACAGTTGTTGACTTAAGCGTTGACCCACCGATGCTTCTACGTCCGGGAGGAACGCCTTTTGAAGCCCTAAAAATGGTTATTGGCGACTTGAAGCTTCACCCTTTCGTTGAGGCGGAAAAAGAGTTGCCGCTTCAGCAGATTCGCTCTCCTGGGATGAAACATAAGCATTATGCACCTAAAGCGGATGTTGTTCTAGTAGAAGGTAACATTGAAGCAGTTACTGACAAAATTAAGAAACTGACCGAATCCTACAGACTCAAGGGCGCAAAAGTAGGAATTTTAGCTACAGACCAAACCAAATCAGCCTACAAAGCTGACATAGTTCAATCACTCGGTAGTCGTCAGGATTTGGCATCGATTGCCCAAAGCTTATTTCGCCTCCTCAGAGAAGTGGACGCCCAAAACGTGGATGTCATAATCGCTGAGGGCGTTTCTTCCGAGGGGCTAGGTTTGGCGGTTATGAATAGGCTCAGGAAAGCATCTGGCTACAATATAGTAAAAGTAGAATAGCTTGTTTATCTGAATTTTAGCCGTCGGCTCTTAGAAAAATTTATATCTGAATGATTTATTGTTCCGTCTAGAATCTATACTCAAAAAGGAAACTATTTGGTGAAAAATATGTCTCAAGGTGGAGGAAACATCCCAATTCTAGTATTAAAAGAAGGTACCGGCCGATCAAGTGGCCGCGAAGCACAGAAAAACAACATCATGGCTGCAAAGATAGTGGCTGAATCAGTCAAATCAACACTCGGTCCATGCGGCATGGATAAAATGCTCGTGAGCAGCATGGGCGACGTTGCAATCACAAACGACGGCGCAACCATAATGAAGGAACTCGACGTTCAGCATCCTGCAGCAAAGATGCTAGTTGAAGTAGCAAAAGCCCAAGACAACGAAGTCGGCGACGGAACAACCACAGCAGTCATATTAGCAGGTGAACTACTCGCAAAAGCCGAAAGCTTACTTGACAAAAACATCCACCCCACAGTCATCATTGAAGGTTACAAGAAGGCAAGCGAGAAAGCCCAAGAAATCTTGGACAAAATTGCCATCCCCGTTACCTTCGAGGATGAAAAAACCCTGCGTAATATAGCGATCACATCAATATCAAGCAAAAGCATTAACGTTGCAGAAGACCACTTTGCAAAAATAATTGTTGAAGCCGTAAAGCAGGTCTCTGAAAAAGTTGACAAAAAATACGTTGCAGACATCGACTTGATTAAGATCGTTAAGAAACATGGTCAAGGCTTAGATGAAACAGAACTCGTCAAAGGCATGGTTCTAGACAAAGAAGTTGCAAGCTCAGGTATGCCAAAACTCATTGACGGCGCAAAAATCGCCCTCTTAAACGCTAAACTTGAAATTGAGAAAACAGAGTTCGATGCAAAAATAAACATTGAAAGCCCCGATCAAATGAAGATGTTCCTTGACGAAGAAGAACGAATGCTAAAAGAAATGGTTACCGCAATCACCAAGTCCGGTGCGAACGTTATCTTCTGCGAGAAAGGCATCGACGACATGGTTCTTCACTTCTTGAGTAAAGCAGGAGTTTTAGCTGTTAAAAGTGTAAGCAGCAGTGACATGGAAAAACTCTCCCGCGCCACAGGCGGCAGTATCGGTGCAAGCGTAAAAGACTTGACACCTGACTCACTTGGCAAAGCAAAACGTGTCGAAGAAGTCAAAATCGGCGATGACAAACTAATCTACATCCGTGACTGCAAGAACCCCAAAGCAGTAACCATCGTTATCCGAGGAGCATCAAACCACGTTATTGATGAAGCTGAACGTAGTCTACACGACGGCTTATGTGTTGTCCGCAACGTAATTGAAGACGGAAAAATCGTTGCAGGCGGCGGCGCACCAGAAGCAGAATTAGCTAAAAACCTGCGAGCTTTCGCAGTTAAAGTCGGTGGTCGTGAGCAACTTGCGGTTGAAGCTTTCGCCGATGCAGTCGAGGAAATCCCCCTTACACTCGCAGAGAACGCAGGCTTAGACCCAATCGACATCATGGTCGCACTACGCTCGCAACATGAGAAACCAAACAGCACAACCTTTGGCATAGATGTAACAACAGGCAAAATCGTCGACATGTGCACAAAGATGGTCATAGAACCACTCCGTGTAAAACAGCAAGTCATAAAATCAGCAACCGAAGCCACAAACATGATACTAAAAATCGACGACCTGATCAGCATCAAAGGCGGCAGCAAAATGCCCCCAATGCCCCCAGGAGGAATGGGCGGTATGGGCGGCATGGGTGGAATGGGCGGCGGCATGGGCGGAATGCCCTACTAAACCCAAAATTTTCTTTCCCTTTTTAATTTTTAAAGAGAATTATTGTTATCTGATCTGTTTTGGTTATAGTTCTTTTTAGTAGTAAACTTATATTCAGATTATCTAAACACTATTAGGTGTCTTGGAGGTTCCTACATTTGAAGCATGTAAAGATATCAGCATTCGACTGCCCTGACGCATGGTTCAAAACGTTAAACAACATATGGAACAATGGCGACATTTTCCGGGTAGGATTTGGCTCAGAAGAAACTGAAACCAAGAAGCTGAATCTTTCCATCGAAATTACAAACCCAGAAAATCGTCCACTTGTTAGCGAAAAAGCTCCATGCGATTTCAAGTACGTCCAAGGTTACGCATTGGAGTACTTATGGTGTGGAGAAAAACAAGAAGATGAAACTTACACCTATGGAAGCCGTCTTAATCACCCGTTAACCAAGTTGAAGAAGCGATAAAAAGATACATAGAAGAGCAAAACGACCGACAAGTTACAATGGTTATCAGGCTTCCAACCGACATAAAAAAATACGATGACAACCATAAAAAAAGTGAACCGCCTTGTTTAAGCTTGATTGATACAGAGATTCTTGAAAACCGAATGCATCTTACTTGCTACTTCCGAAGCTGGGATGCATTTGGAGGTTTGCCAGCTAACATCGCTGGACTGCAACTTTTCAATGAAGCCTTCGTTAACGAAATAAACGAGCGCGGCAACATGTCACTGAAAACTGGCAAATTAATTTTCCACTCAAAAAACTGCCATATCTACCAACGCCAATATCCTCTTGTTAAGGAACTATTAGAGCCAAAACAAGTTTCTAAGAATTTGTCAGCTACATTTACAGTTAGGAATAAAAATGAAAGCTAACATATAGATTTCTTCAGCCTTCTTTTTTTGTTGGGTAGCCAAGGTTTGCCCAAGCAGTCATCCCGCCAAGTACGTTACTGATGTTTCGGTAACCTTTTCTTTCAAGGATGCTTGAGGCTATACTGGAACGGTTGCCAACTGAACACGTAACAGCAATCGGCTTGTCGTTGGGCAATGAATCGGCCTTTTCGGGTAAATCAGCAAAGAACAATCTTGTCGCGCCTTCTACGTAGCCATCTTCTAACCATTCAGGTGGGTCTCGCACATCCAAAAGTAAAACCTCCCCATTACCCAATTTGTCCCTAAGCTCCATCGCGGACATAGTGCCGAAGCTACGGATTGGGTTCCCCGCTTCTTGCCATTCATTCATACCGCCACAGAGAAAACCGCACAGGTTATCAAAACCCAACCTGCGAAACCGAGGTGCCACAGTGTCGATGTCTTGGGGGCGTTCAAGCACGAACACGATATATTGGTTGGTGTCAAGTATCCAGCCTGGGTAGACACTGGTTCCACCAAGCCACAGACTCTGCGAATCTGGAATATGTGAGCCAGCAAAAGCATAGGGTAAGCGGGTGTCGATGACTATCATGTTTTGCTCAGCCATTTCTTCCTCAAACTCCAGTAACGATAGAGGTTTAGGATAGGCTAATTCGCTTAGTAGCGGTGGACCGTTGAGGTTGTATTCTTCCATCCGCTTGAAGTAGCGGGGCACGACCAGCGTTTCACTGCTTACTTTTCTTACGAACTCTTCCCTGCCCAATTGAAGGTAAGGATTAGTTTTCTTTTCGTAACCAATGGTGGTCGGTTCCATGCCGCTTATGCCGTGACCGCAGACGCTGCCGGCACCATGCGCAGGATAAACAAGGACGTGGTCGCCAATAGGCAAAAGCTCCTCGTGCAGGCTACTGAAGAGTTTGTCGGCTTGGGTTGGCTGGTTGGTTTTCCCGTAGAGGTCAGTTCGCCCCACGGAGCCCGCGAAAAGTGTATCGCCAGTGAAAACCAGCGATGCCTCAGCGCTTTCATGTTGATAAACGACGTAGCAGAGGGATTCATTCGTGTGCCCAAAAGTCTTGAGCGCTTTGATTTTGATGTCACCAACTTTTAGGGTGTCGCCTTCAACCAAATTGTGTTCTCCATACTTAAACGGCAAAGCGTTACTGTGACCTATCTCTGCTTCTGTCATGTTCTGAAGTTCCAATGAGCCAATCACGTAGTCTTCGTTTCGGTGAGTTTCCAGAATGTACTTGATTTGGGCGCATTCTTCCTTGGCGAGTTCGGTATAGATTTCGCAGTCGCGTCTTGGGTCAATGACGACCGCTTCGTCTTGGTCAAAGAGGATATAGCTGTTGTGGGCTAAGCCTTCAGACTTGACAGTTTTTATCTTCATTTTTATCCCAACAAAATCCATAAACACTGGCGAGGTTGTCGTCCGAATCTTTCCGCAGCAAAGACAAACCTCTGCAACTAACTACAAAATAGTTAAACGATTTATTTCTTTCCAAAACACAAATCTGATAACCCTTTATAGCGCAAGAGACCTAACATAACATAGGCGAGTTTATGGGTCACAACATGGCTTATTGGAAAATTCTCGAAGAAATGACAATCGAATTGAAAAAGAAAGATGTCCCTATACCTGAAAATATTATGGGCGACTTGAGATCGGCCAAATCCATGATAAAACTCCATTGTACCCAAGCCCAAGGAGCAGGAGACGTTATCCAAAAAGCCGAAGAGTTAACAGCGAATGTTGAGGCTTACCTTGTGAATGAAGGACAGAAACTTTTGGGTTCCGAGAAGATAGATTCGTGGCTGAGGCGGTTGGAGGAGGCTAATGCTGAAGTCTGCGAAGAGACAGCAGTTGAAAATAAGTATGTAACGGGTGTTCCCAGAGACCAAAAATGGGTCCGAGTGGAACCAGTCAACAGCCTTTCAACCGTGCGGATGGGTCAAATCGCCTGTACACTTGGTCTCGAAATTGAACCTCAAAAAGATGGAAAACTGGTAGTTTACGGCCAGCAAGATAGTATCAAAGAATTCATCAAAAAAATGACCAAAGAATCAGCAGCCAAACAATAAATCACAAAAGAGCCATTTACTGCAGTATTTGCTCTTAAAATCCTCAAATAGAAACAGAATATGCCTATTTGCCCTTTCTTGATTTATGTTTGGGTTTTTGGTTCGATATGTTTTTTACGGTAAATCGCTAGTGCATAGATGGGACCGTTTTGGTGAAGCTTAAGGGATTCCAAAAACTTACGTTAACTGACAAAGCCCTGCAAACCTGGTTTAATGAACTGCAACTTGGCAAGCCCAGGGTTGTTTCGGTGATTTTGCAGGAAGCGTTAGGTCGTGTTTTAGCCGAAGACTTAGTTGCTTTGGAGGATTTGCCGCGTTTTGACAAGTCAGCTATGGATGGTTACGCGGTAAAATCCTCTGATTTGGCAGGTGCTTCCCAGTCCAAACCCGTGCTTTTGCAGCTGACCCAAGCAGACCATGTTGAAGCAAAGCAGGCCAAGCAAGTTTGGACAGGAAACCCCATACCCAAAGGCGCAGACGTAGTTGTGATGCTTGAGAACACCGAGAAGCATGATAGTGGACTGGAAGTTTGGAGCCAACTTGCACCATGGACGAACATTTCTGGGGTAGGCGAAGACATCAAAAAAGGCGTCCTTGTCGCTAAAGCTGGCACACGCTTAAACCCTTACCATGTCGGTTTAGCAGCAGCATTAGGTTACACAACTCTGAAAGTCTCTGAGAAACCCAAAATTGCCCTCTTGCCAACAGGCAACGAAATAACAGAAGTAGGAACCAAACGTGCTGCAAACCAGATTTACGATTCAAACAAAGTCATGGTATCCGCGATGTGCCAAGAACTTGGTGCTGAAACAGTTGACTTAGGATTGGCAAAAGACAACACCAACGAAATCGCCCAAAAAATTAAAAGCGCCCTAAAAACTTCCGATGCAGTAATCACCACGGGCGGAACAAGTGTTGGCGGATTGGATTTGGTTCCAGATGCTGTTAATAGTCTTGGAAAGCCAGGCGTTGTTGTTCATGGTGTTGCGTTGCGTCCGGCGATGCCCACAGCTGTTGGAGTTTTGGAGGGTAAACCCGTTTTGATTTTGTCAGGTAACCCCGTTGCTGCGGTTATCGGGTTTGAAGTTTTTGGCAGACCCCTCATTTGCAAGATGCTTGGTATGCTAAAAGAAGAACCTAGACCAACCGTCACAGCAAAACTAGCCAAACGAGTCACCAGTGTTTTGGGAAGAAAAACCTACGTGCGAGTCCACGTCACCCAAAAAAACGGCGAACTCGTAGCGGAACCAGTAAGCGCGAAGGGTTCAGGCTCAATATCCACAATGACCATGAGCAACGGTTACCTCATAGTTCCAGAAAACCGTGAAGGCGTAACAGAAGGCGAAACAGTCACTATCCATATGTTCGGAGTTTTGGAGGTTGCATAGCATGTTTCGTAAACTCATGACCTTTGAGGAAGCAAAAAAAACCATCGAAGAATACTTTAAACCGGCGTTTTTGGGCGAGGAAGAAGCTGTGCTTTTAGAAGCTTACAATCGAGTGTTAAGCCAAGACATTGTTTCAGCGTTGGATATTCCTGGGTTTAACCGTTCAACCATGGATGGATACGCAGTAAAAGCCCAAGACACCGTCGGAGCAGACGAAAACCAGCCGGTAACCCTCAAAGTTACAGGTGCCTTAAACATCGGTGAACAACCCCTAATTAAAGTTGAGACAGGAGAAGCAGTTGAAATTGTCACTGGAGCACCAATACCTGAAGGAGCAGACGCAGTTGTCATGGTTGAAGATACCGAACATGAAGATAGCGAACTCCACGTTTATGTCGCTGTCATCTCCAACGAGAACGTTATGAAGAAAGGCTCTGACATCAAAAAAGGCGCAGTTGTCCTTAAAAAAGGGCAAGTGTTGGGCTCTAGTGAAATCGGAGTTTTAGCTGCTTTAGGTTTAAAAAGCGTTAAAGTCCAAAAAATCCCCATCGTCGCAGTTCTCTCCACAGGCGGAGAAGTCACCGAGCTTGGTAGAGAATTGCAGGCGGGAAAAATCTACGACATCAACGCTTATAGCATAAGTACAGCAGTCATTGAAAGCGGGGCAAAACCCGTTTATTTCGGCGTGGTTCCCGACGACAAATCAGCCCTAAGCAAGGCTATGCAGACTGCCTGTGGCTTCAGCGGATATGGTGATTACTTCGGGCGGTGTCTCGGTGGGTCCACGCGATTACACACCGCAAATTGTGGATTCTTTGGGCAAGCCAGGAATCGTCGTTTACGGAATAGCAGTCAAGCCAGGCAAACCAACAACCGTCGGTTTTGTCGGTGACAAGCCTGTTTTTTCACTTCCAGGTAACCCTACATCTGCTTTGCTGATTTTCTATCTGCTTGCAAGACCGCTAATTCTGCGTTTAGCAGGTCGACCTGTGACACCTATGAAGATGGTTAGGGCTGTTGCTGGCGCAAGAATGTTTAGTGCAAAAGGTAGACGAACTTTTGTGATGGTAAAATTAGAGTTCGATGAGACTTGTCGCTTGATTGCGGTGCCTGTGGAGAATAATGCTTCAGGCGCAATAACCACTTTGGCGAACGCCGATGGGTTTGTGGAGATTGCGGAAGACGAGCAGTTCGTGGATGTAGACCAGGAAGTGGCAGTTGTGCTGTTTCACGGATTAGCCGCCAAGGTTTAGTCTTTTCTCTTGAGCAAAAGATATGCAGTAAACAGCCATGTTAAAACAGCATAACCAAGCATACTCAACGCAACGAGTACGTTGCTAAAACCGATTGAGAAGAGCACATCAAGCGAAAAAGCCGAGTTAACGATGACTAAGACGGCGACGAGCCATGGTGCCCAAACTCTTTTCGCAAAAAGGCTGTACACAGTTATTAAGCTGAGGATTCCCAGAAAAGCGACGTGTGGTGGATAACCTGTTAAGGGCAGAAACGCCAGTAGAATTATGCCTGTGACTGCGTAGAAAGCTAAGGATGCCAGTTCGAAGGGCTTGAATGTTTTTAGTCTAGGTACTAAGGACACGGATGTTTCGCCTTTATCTAATGCAGTATGGGTTGAATTAATAAATTTTTGCAGTTAGGGGATCTCTGCATTGTCGACTAGGGTCATTTTATTGTTAAAATCGATGCGGCAGGTAAAGATGTAAGTTTGGTTTTCAAGGATGCTTTGGTACAGAGTGGCGTTGTTTTGAATATAGAGTGTTTTGCCGTCTGAGAGGGTAACGGTGAAGTTTGCTGGGTGGCTGTCTGAAACGGGAGCTTTTGAAGCCACCAACCCTCTTTCAACGTCCGGAATTTTTGCGTTATTTATCATGTCTTGTGCGATAAACATAATTCCCGCTAAAATACCAACAGATACTACTACGGTGAAGATTATTGTTAGCTTGAATGCGTCCACACCTATTGCCTCTGTAGTTTGTTTACGTTAGAAGGTAAATAATATTCGCTTTTTTCCACTTCAGAAAGAACACTATGTTAAAGAGAATTCTTAATCAAAAACAACCTACATTTGTCTATTTACGTACCAAAAAGCCATAAAGAAATCCTTGTGACATCAAGTAGTGGTGCTTCTCCTATACGTACAGCGTCAACAACAAATTGAACTACTCCTTGGCGATTGCTTACGCTTCTTATATTTTGCCGCCTATAGTTAACACTAATTGAGGATTGCAGTTTGGCTAAAGCATCTGAGTCCACAGTGGTTCTAACGATTGGGCACTCCACCCGAACGCTAGTGGAATTCATAGATTTACTGGAGGTTTACGGTTTAACTTTGTTAGTGGATGTACGCACGGTTCCGCGTTCGCGGCATAATCCCCAATTCAACAAAGAAACCCTCCCGGGCAGCCTCAAACCCTTTGGCGTTAAGTATATTCACATGCCAGAAATCGGCGGACTCAGACACCCCAAACATGACTCCGTCAACATGGCATGGAAAAACAGCGGTTTCCGAGGTTACGCCGATTACATGCAAACCCAAGAATTCACCGACAGCCTTCTAAAAATCGTTTCTTTGGCACGGGAGAACCGATTGGCTTTGATGTGTGCAGAAGCATTGCCATGGCGTTGCCACAGAAGCCTCATTAGTGACGCCCTCGTGGTGCGACACATAAAAGTTGAACATATCATAAGTAAAGACAGCACCATAAATCATCAACTCACCGAGTTTGCACACGTGGAAGGAACAAAAATAACCTACCCACTTTACACAAAAGAAACCCCACAAAGGACTCTGGGAGATTTCGGTGCAGCATGATTTTAGATGTTCAACTCATTGTTTTTGTAGTTTTGCTATGAAGAAGCCGTTGCATTGGTGAATGTGTGGGTAGAGTCGTTGACACTTAGTTAAGCCATTCAAACCCGGCATCCCGATTTTAGGCTCAATTTCTGCCAAGGTGAATTCTTTGTGTTCTTTTAGAAACCTCTCGATTATGCCTTCGTTTTCTTCCATGGTTATGCTGCAGGTTGAGTAGGCTAAGAAGCCGCCTTTAGCCACTTTTTCTGCGCAGTTATTAATCATTTGCCACTGGAGCTCTGACATATTCTTAATTGAATTGGGGCTCAAACGCCACTTTGAGGAGGGCTGCTTAGCAAATACGCCTGTGCTAGTGCATGGTGGATCCAAAATCACTAGGTCCGCTTCTCCCAAAAGCGGTATAGATACGCTGATGTCTGCAACTACTGAGTCGGCATTTTTGGTTCCCATGCGTTTGGTTTCTTTTTGCCACGTTTTCATGCGTTTTGGCGAGAAATCCACTGAGGTTATGTTGCCTTGGTTCTGCATTAGCTGGGCTATGAAGGTTGTTTTGGCGCCTGGGGCAGCGCAAACGTCAAAAACAGTGTTGCTGGGTTGAGGGTTTGCGGCTTGGGTGGCAAAGCAGCTTGCTTTGTCTTGGACATAGAATAAGCCTTCTGCGTAGGCTGGGAGGGCATTTAAGGGTTTTTTGGTTGACAGGACCTTGTAAGTGTACTTTAGCTGATCAGTCTTTTGTAGTTCCACGCCTTCTTCTTTGAGCTTTTGTAATGTTGTTTCTTCAGTTGCCTTAAGCGTGTTGACGCGTATGTAAGTTGGTGGCACTTTCATGGTACCGTTCAAAAATGTGATGGCTTCGTTTTGCCCGAAGAGTTTGATGCAGTACTCGACAAACCATGTGGGATGGAAGGTTTGAAAACTTATTTTTTCAACTTCGCTGGCGTTTTCCATGATTAGCGCAACTTTTTTGGTAAGCAGAAAACCCAAGAATGGTTCTACTTCGCGCATTGTTTGCCAGCCCAATATGGCTCTGCCCATGTTTGCGATGTTTTCGGCTTCTTTTAGGTTAATTTTTTCCCAGTTCTTAACCACACGAGTTTGGTAAACGTAAAGGCGGAGAAATGCTTGGATACCCAAGTTGTATTCGCCGATTTTTTTGGGAGCCACAACTTCGTTGATGACTTTGTCGATGAGGTTTTTTCGGCGTTCCGTCTCAACTACTAAGCCGTAAGCGAAACGTATAGCGCTTGGGTCCTTGACGCCGAGTTGTTTTACTGTCCGCATCAGGGCTGCTCGCTCGTTAAGTCGGCGCATTTCAATCCAGCTAAGAGTTTCTATGGCTATGGTCCAAGCGTCACGTAACAATTTTTTTCACACAATCCTATCAATGTAACCGAAGGTAATAAGAATTCAAATCAGTCTGCTATGTTACTTCATGTTGGACATCCAGTTAATCTTTTGAATAATTAGATGCTAAATTCATGTGTCGTATAGAATAGTTCATTATGGCTGTAAGCCTCATTTGAGACCAAAGAAGAAGTAGACAAATACCTCCCATCTGTATCAATCCAGCCATTAGCTCTCTGAACTGTTGTCAATCGTGTTTATTCGCTGTTTTTGTGGCTTTAACTATGGGCGTAATCTGTGTGTTTTTAGTCACTAAAGCTTTTAGTCTCCACGTACCTATGTTGGCCTAAGGTCAACTGGGGATGGCGAGAACTACTTTAGATTCTGTCATCAGAGAACAAGTTAAACCTCCCGAAAAAGAGGAGGCTAAAGCGCAAGCGCCAGCTCCCAGCACCCCCAACCGCCAGAACCAATGGAAGTTAAACACAAAAAACGGGAGCGACAACCTTACCCGCCAGTCGCGCCAGAGAACCTTCCGCCTTCCTACTTTGTCTCTGCCTCTACGATGGGCGTCAAGAAAAGCGGTAGTTAAACTCTATGAGCCTGAGTCAGGGAACCTATATTACTGGTATGACAACACAGGCCATTACCCTATTGCATAACTAACTTAAAACCGGCAGAACTAGAAAGATTTCACCGCTGTCACAAATCACCCCGGATTTGATAAGCTTCCAACTTTGAAAAAATTTGACCCCTTAAACGACAAAGCATTGAAGTCACAAAAATCGTCTGCAAAGATCCATTGGCCATCGGTGGAAGACCAGTCGACACCATCCGAGACATAATCCCAGCAGATTACCCTAAAGTTTTCGGTTGCAAAATACAGGACAGCGACACAAAATTTGGGAATCAAAAATAAAGTATTACCAATCTTACATCTACGACCGCGCAATTTTGCCAGGAATGATTTATGAAGTTAAGGACGGCGACCTTGTTGGGGCATGGATGAACAGCAACCGAGAACCTGAACAAAATCAAAGCCCTTTTCACTGACTGCACAGCTGAGAGAACGCGAGTTTGCGGAAATGTGGGCAAAGCTCCTTGAGTATCCTGCGCCAAAATTCCGCCGCGCCGCCATAGACATCGAAGTTTACTCTCCACTTATCCACAAGGGTGCCTGATGCACGTGAAGGCGCTTGTCCAGTTATTGCCTGTTCAGTGTACAGTTCAGCGACGGCGAAAAACGAGTCCTGATTCTTAGGCGAGAGGGCATGCAAATTGGCGATCGAGCCTTAACCAGCAGGCATGGACGTTGAGTACTGTGAATCCGAGGAGGAACTAATACGAAAAGTCTTCGACGTACTGTGGGATTATCCGTTTATTTTAACATTCAACGGCGACGACTTCGACCTAAGATACCTCGCTCATCGAGCCTACAACTTAGGCTTCAATAAACATGACATACCAATAGACATAGGTAAACGCGCCTGCCACTTACAATACGGAATCCATATTGACCTCTACAAATTCTTCTTCAACCGCAGTATGCAAATCTACGCTTACGGTGGACAAATACAAAGATGTCAGCTTAGATGATGTCGCTTGCGCATTGATTGGCAATGGAAAAAATGCATCTAGAGAAAAGCTTTGGCGACTTCAACTATAGCGAACTTGCTGCTTACTGCATGCGTGACTCAGAAATCACCTATAAACTGACCAGCCTTGATAATGACTCTGCGATGAAGTTGATGTTGGTTTTGACGAGAATATACCAGCATGCCAATGGAGGATGTTAGCCGACAAGGCGTTAGCCGATGGATACGTAATTTTATGCATCGAGAACATCGCAAACAAGACATGCTTATCCCCAACGCCGAAGATATCCTGACTAAGAAGGGCAAAACCACATCAACTGCAGTCATTAAGGGCAAAAAGTACAAAGGGGCCATCGTTGTGGAGCCCACACCAGGCGTTCATTTCAATGTTGCCGTAATGGACTTTCCCAGCCTGTATCCCTCAATAATCAAAGTCTGGAATCTCGGGTTACCAATCTATATGCTGCAACCATCCCGGCTGCAAAGGACATACTATCCCAGACACGCCCCATTGGGTTTGCACAGAAAAACGTGCACTTGAAAGCCTCCTAATCGGTTCACTTCGGGATTTGCGTGTGCGCTGGTACAAAAGCCGCGCCAAAGACAAATCTTTGCCGCCGGAGCTGAGAAGCTGGTACAATATCACCCAAGGCGCGCTCAAAGTTATCTTGAATGCCAGCTATGGCGTTTTTGGCGCTGACAGCTTCGACCTTTATTGCCCCCCAGTTGCGGAAGCCACTGCGGCCATCGGGCGCTACAGTATCACCCAAATCCTCAACCACGCAGAAACTCGTGGGTATACAAGTGCTCTACGGTGACACCGACAGCTTATTTCTCAAAAACCCCACAAAAGAACAGATTGAAGATGTGGTTCACTATACCGAGCATGAGCTGGGAATGGGTATCGACGTTGACAAAACTTACCGTTATGCTGTTTTCAGTTCCCGCAAAAAGAACTATTTGGTGTGCTGGAAGACGGTACGGTTGACGTCAAAGGGTTAACGGGTAAAAAAAAACACATTCCAATATTCATCAAAGACGCTTTTAACCAAATGAAGGAAACGGTTGCAAAGGTTAAGAACCCTGAGGATTTCGAGAAAGCCCGAAAGGACATCGCTGCTATCGTCAGCGAACGTTATAATGTCCTCAAACGGCGGGAATGGGGCGAAATAAGTGAACTTGCATTCCATATGGTGCTGGGCGACGAATTGCAAGTTATACAAAAACAACGCCGCAGCACGTCAAAGCTGCCAAAATTCTTGCAGACAAGCGGAAAAGAGATCCGTGCAGGAGACCAAATTAGTTTCGTAAAAGTTATCAAATCATCGTCGTCACGCGGCAATTCTTCAGAGGTCCTAATATTAACGCTGGTGTTAAACCTGTTGAGTTAACTTCACGAAATGAAGTAGATGTGGAAAAATACATCGCTTATCTACAGGCTACATTTGACCAAGTGTTGGATGCGTTAGGCTTAAACTTCGAGGAAATAATCGGGTTAACAAGGCTCGCAAGTTTCCTCGGTGCATAAACAAAGCTGAGGCTTTTCTACTTCTTTTGTACCCACATAATAGTCAGCGATATTTTCGTGAGTAAGGTCAATAATGGTTATCGCTTGAACCAAAAACATGCCTCGAGTTCAAGGGGCATTAGGTTTTTTGTTAGCAACTCTTCTATCACCACTTCTCCTCTTGAGTAACGCAAAAAAACAGCATTAATAAGAACAGTTACAGTAATTGCAGCAATGCCCCAAGAAATGTGAATAGGGCAACAATGGCAACGATTATCTGCACTACTTTGACGTTCAGTTAAGGAGCGATGGTAAGATATGACAGTAACTAGGCTTTTTCTGGCGTCGGAACTAAGTTTCGTGCCATCGAATTTTACTCCAGCCCTTTTGCGTGTAAAGAACACTGCAAGCAGTATGATTGAGGAGTTAAAGATGAAAGGTAAAATGGAGATTAAGAGATCAACTTTTAGGTCTGAAATTACTGCGAACGAGGCAATGGTAATTCCAATGGCAAATGATCCTGCGTTGCCCACGAAAATCTTACCTCGTACATTGAGATAGGCTAAGAATCAGCCAGAAGAAAAGTGGTCCAACCATCAGGATGTAGGAGGGTGAAAAAGTCATTA
This sequence comes from Candidatus Bathyarchaeota archaeon, assembly GCA_963739495.1. Lineage (GTDB taxonomy): Archaea > Thermoproteota > Bathyarchaeia > Bathyarchaeales > Bathycorpusculaceae > Bathycorpusculum. The sequence continues at coordinate 271,823 of CAVUAM010000022.1, forward strand.
AGACCTATAATGACTATTGCGGGGCAGACAGTTTCTAATCCGTTCGAGTCCACCAAGTTGGTTAACAGTGTTTGTTACTATCATAACGATGATTGGGATGATCAAGAAGATGTATGTGTCGCCGAACTGTATTGTTCCGACAAATGGGATGGATATTGATGTTCTGAGTGCGCCAGTTTGTAGACCTTCAAAAGCATAGTACATCAGTGGCAACGCGGCAATTAGGGGCATGAAGGCTTTGTAGCGCCATTTCAAATCCATGAAAGTCGTCAAGTAATCCCATGAAGCCGCCAAATAGTATGCAAACTGCTAATGTTAACGCGGCCGAAGTGCCATTAACCGAAGTGTCTAAGCCTAAAGTGAAAACTTTGTTGGAGAAATAAATCGAGAAAAGATAAATGGTGGTGGTTAGGACAAAAAGAACGCCTAACCCGTTGGGGATTAAAGGTCGACCAACTTTGTGTTGGTCAGGGACCTTTGGAAACACCAAGTTGCTTCCTGCTTCCTTAGGATGGCGGTGTTATGCCGTGTTGGGCGTCGTATGATGCCCAGTCAATCTTGTAGATTGCAATGAGTGGAATTAGGCCGCCGTACTGTCCTGGTGCTGTGTTTAGTCCGGCAGTGTAGGCTTTTTGGAAGTATGTTGGTACTGTGGTTGTTTGGTCTGGGGTAATAGTGATTCCTTGTGAGCTTAATGCTGTGGTCATGGTGTTGGGCGTAGTCGACTTCTGCGTAGTTCAGTAATTCGAAGACTGTGCAGTTTAGGCCTTGGTCATTCCATTTCCATCTGTCTGTTGTTGGGTACTGGGCGCCGAAGGTTGTTTCGTTTGTCCATGCTGTTGCTGGGTTCATGAACCCTTCGTTTAGTAGTCTATCTTTGGCTTGTCCTGAGATTCTTGCCATCCATGACCCATTTGCCTTCGTCTCCGAAGTTTGCTGGACCTGCAACGTAGGATGATCGAACTGCTAGATGTTGAGAATTTGTAGGATTTCAAAGACAGCGATGTATTTGACGCGGTTCTGTCCATACGAGTTGAGCATTGCCATGGATTGGTTCTCGTTACCCATGAATATGAAGCCAACATTCTCTATCTGAGTGGAGTTTGTTGTTGTGTTATCTGCTAGGCTGGTTACGTTGCCAAGATCGCTTAGCCAGTTGCCATAGTCCCACCACATAACAACAGCGTCAGTTGACTTAACGTTTCCTTGCATCCAATGTATAGCATCAAGCCAGGCACCTACATGTGCGGTTAAGCTTGAGCCGCCTATTGGGAGACTTGAAGCGCTGATTGCTGTTGGCACATAGGCTTGAGAGATAGCTCTTGGCACTCCACCGACTTGTGGTGAAAACGCTAAACTTGTTGCCAAAATAATGAAGATCAAGAAGATTGCCACTCCGCTATATTCTTTGCTTACTCGTGGCATCCTACGTTTTGATTTGGCGAGAGTATGTGGCGCTTCTTTGAGCAAGGTGAAGAAGGGTTTTAACATGCTCATGATGCCTATGGCTGCTATTATGGCGAACGCTGGGGCGAAGAGCACGAGCAGACGTATCATTGAACCGGCAAAGTATAACCCAGTTACGGAGAACAGTAGTAAGAAGATATTTCTGTTTGTTGGGTTCTTGAGCACGAAGTATAGACCTAATATGAAGAATAGTATCACGATGCCAAATTCTAAGTAGAGGTTTCCCCAAGCTGAGATTCTTTGTTCTGCAACCGAGTCGACTAGAGGTGACGCAGCCCTGATGAATGGGTCTAAGACTGTTATGAATTTTCCCGTAATACTTCCAATGTCGCCTCTAAGTGCTAAAACAGCGAAACCTCCAACGACAGCAACGATCGCTGCTGCAGCCAACGAGAGTTTAGTTTTCATTGATACGTTATTTCTTAGAATCTCTGCTACCAATAGAACGATGAAAACTGCGACAACTGGAAGAATTGCTCCTGAAACTAGGTAACTCTGCGAGATGTACGGAACCTTTGTCCCAATAAATAATGCCAATCCGAAGGTTATGCTGTAGTTAATCAGCATTCTTTGGCTGTACCTCTTCAGCAGGACCAAGATGAAGACGAACAAGACTGACAATCCTATCAGGTAGTATGCTGCTCCCCAGCCTGCGATGAAGTAACCTAAAGCTGCAGCCGCACCTAACGAGTACAATACTGATCCACGCAGGGTTCTGTTAGCGTCGAGAGACCTTAGGAACAAAAAGATGAATACAACTAACCCAATAACTCCTGGCACTTCTGTGTCGAAGAATCCAAGAGAGCTTCTCTGCAAAAAGGATGGCGCCAAAGCGAGGAATAATGCCGCAAATAGACCGACCGCTTTTCCACCCATATCTTTGCCTACAAAATAGAGCACCAAACACGAGACTACGGCTACAAGAGCTGGAAATATTGAGCAGAAAGTCATTAAATCTATTTTTGCGCCAAATACTGTGACAATTTGGTAGACTGCAGCCGCTGTCATAGGCAAGGCTGGTAGTGAAGTAGACATGTCTAATCCGTCTGGATACCATTTCATGGTGTTAATCCAGTGGGTTGGCCAGTAAGGCGAAAGTAAACCGTTTTGTACCATATGCTGGGTTATGCTGAACTGGTAGTAGGGGTCAAACTCGTTTAAGAGAGCAGTTCCCCCAGCCATGTTTTCCCAGCGTAGAGGCAGAATACGAACCGTAAATGCAACAAAGAGAATCATGACTAATGCTGCAAAAGCAATGATTGTGCCGTGGCTCATCTGTATTCTTAGACGGTTGAAAATTGATAAATTACCAAGTCGTTCCTTAATTCCTTCGCCCACTTTAAAGCCATCTCTTCCAAATGTATATTGCGATTGTACTATTTTACACATGGGAGATTTATTTATGGCTTTCCAAAACCAGCCGAAAGGCTTCAAGCGAATAAGCAGGTTTAGTTACATGAAAAATCGCCCAAAAATTAACACACGATCAGCCAAATTCTTATTCAAATCAGTATGACATAGCGAGGAGAACATGTGCTTTTAGCGTTTGCTTAGGGGTTTAACTTCCACGTCTAGAGGCAATAACGATAGCTTTCTGTCGCATTTCGGGCATTTCCCGTTGTGCTGCGAGATAATTTCGTCCGGAGGTCTAAGTTCATTGCCTTCATACAAAATATGGCGGCAACCATGGCAAATAACGCGTTGTGGCACCCAATTTCCCCATTATTTACATGGGCATGGAATATTTATTGATTGCTAAAAAATATGAAACCAAAACGCATTGATGAACAACTGTAAAGCTTTTAACGGCAAAGCTGTCTGCAATGTTTAAGTGTGAAGTAACGCGCATGGCGAAATATACACTGATAATTACCGAAAAGCCTGATGCCGCAAACAGAATAGCTACAGCGCTAGATGAGAATGGAAAACCCAAAAAAACTGTCAGGAACGGTGTCCCCTACTACCAAGCATACCGAGACGGCAGTATTGTGGTGGTTCCAGCTTTGGGGCACCTATATACGATAATGAGCAAACAGAAGGGGTATAGCTATCCGGTTTTTGATTATCAGTGGGTTCCACGGTACCAAGCCGAGCGGAGAGCCTCGCATATTCGGGCTTGGCTAAAAGTTATCGCTCAACTGGCGCAGGATGCGGAATACTTTGTGGATGCCTGTGACTTTGACGTTGAAGGCAGCATCATCGGCTACACCATACTAAAGTACGCTTGTGGCGGCAAAGAAAAAGCAGCAAAAAGACTGAAGTACTCCACCCTTACCCAGGAGGAACTCCAAGAATCCTACAGCCATCTCTTGCCGACTTTAGATTTCTCACTTATTGAAGCAGGGTTAACCCGGCATGAAGTTGATTGGCTCTACGGCATTAACCTCTCGCGGGCTCTAACACAGGCTACTAAAAACTTTAGTGGACAGTACGCCGCTCTTAGCACTGGCAGGGTGCAGGGACCGACGCTGAGATTTCTTGAAGCCCGAGAAAAAACCATAAACACCTTTGTGCCCACACCATATTGGACCATAGCTGCGAAAATAAGCATAGATAAAACTGTCCTTGAAGTTGAATACGAAAAAACGCTTGAAACCAAGGCCGAGGCAACTGCGATTTTGGAGTCTTGCAAAACAAAAAATGGATACATAGAAAACGTGGCTGTGGGAGAATTTTCGCAGAATCCTCCCGTACCATTTGACCTAACAGCATTGCAGAGTGAAGCTTACCGCATCTTCAAATACACGCCCATGCGAACCTCAAACATCCTTCAACACCTCTACTTGGCAACTTTAATTTCTTACCCGCGGACAAGCAGCCAAAAACTTCCTCCATCAATCGGCTACCCAAATATCCTGAAAAAACTTTCAAAAAACGTTGCCTACGCTAAACACTCTGCCGATTTGCTTTCCAAGCCGTTGCTGAAGCCTAATGAGGGCAAAAAGTTTGACCCGGCACACCCAGCAATCTATCCAACGGGGAATATGCCTGAAAAACCCCTGGACGCCGCCGAACGCAACATCTTTGACTTGGTGGTTAAGCGTTTTTTCGCTGTCTTTGGGGACCCTGCAATCCAGCAAAGCATCAAGGTAACCGTAAGTATCAATGGCAACCGCTTCCATATGGCAACCACACGGACGCTTTCAGAGGGGTGGCAAAGATTTTACAAACCCTATGTCCATACCAAAGAGCCTGCTCTGCCATCCCTAGCAGAAGGGAAAAGTGTTAACGTTAAGAGGGTAGTTTTGGGTGACTGCTACACAAAGCCGCCAGCCCGATATAGTCCTCGGAGTTTGCTGTTGAAGATGGAGAAAGAGGAAATAGGAACTAAAGCCACCCGAGCCACAACCATCCAAACACTCTACGACCGCAAATATCTCGGTGGCAAAGACAGCTTAGTTATCAGCGAAGTAGGGTTTGAGGTAGTTGAAGTCCTTGCAAAGTATTGTCCAGCCATTGTTTCACCCCAGATGACGAAGAAGCTTGAGCAGGAAATGGAGTCAATTCAGCAGGGACGGGAAACTAAACAAAAAGTACTTCATGATGCTACTGAAACCTTGAAATTGGTTGTTTCTGAGCTTAAAGACAAGGAAGCGGCCATCGGCGCCCAATTAAGTGCGGCGCTGCAAAAGGCGAGGCGTGATGAACGCATAGTTGGGACGTGTCCAAAATGCCAAGATGGGCAACTTGTGGTTTTGCGCTCTAAAAAATCTGGTAAACGTTTTGTCGGTTGCACAAACCATTTCAACAGCAAATGCAACACCGCATATCCGCTTCCTCAAACCGGCATCGTTAAACCGTTGATTGCTACCTGCAAAAGTTGTGGATTACCAATTATAGCAGTTTATTATAAGGGTAGGTTACCTTGGCGGCTATGTTTGAACCCAATTTGCCCATCTAAAGGAGTCCTCCCCAAATGAAGTGCAAAGTGTGTAACCGCGAAGTGAAGGATAAAGGCTTTTGCCCGCTGCATTTGAAAGCTTATAAGAACATTTCCGATAAATTTGGGGTTTGGCAGAGAGCGTGTGATGTTTCTTGGAGCCTATACCTGGTTGAGATTCAGAAAAATTCATTAACTGGAGTATGGGCTAAAGATGTATTAAAGTACCTAATTGAGGAAGCGAACAAAGATGACAAGTAAACTAAAGAAAAGCTCCGAAGGCCTCTCATTTTCGCTTAGTCGATGGTTCCGCAAAATGAGCACAAATGCACCGACAGCGTTCATAATCACGACCGTTGGATTAGCCTATGCAGTATTTATGTTAGGTGGAGGCTTGTACACTCTTATTGGTCCCGATCCTGCAGCTCATCAACCTTCAGCTTACGTTAATGGGCGCTTCTTTTTCTTGTACCCCGATATTAGCCACCAATTTATTTCCGATACCATAATCTCAGTCATTCTCTACGCACTGGGTTTTATGGGGCTGCTAGCTATTTACCAAAGTACAAAAAGTGCGTATAAACCGAGACAAGCCTACATGCTTCTTGTCGTAGGTGTCACGTTCTTGCTGCTATCATATGTTTTCCTGGAAGGTTCAATCCAGTTCAAATCAAGCGGGCGGACAATAGTTTTTTCCGCAAACATTTCCTTTTTTTGCATCTTTACCAAGGATGTTTTTTCAACTTCAACTTGTAAGCACAGAAGTTAGTGAACAGATGAATAGGCGGCGTAATTAACAGCACTGCAACTGCTACCTGCCAAAAAGGCGTGTATGCCGTTTGCCAACCTACAAGAGCAAGAGGAAACGAAAACACAACGGCGCCAACCACAAAGTCAACTTGGTCAACGATTGGTAAAAGCCCACCTGGTGCAATGCCAATTCTTCGTTTAATGAAAGCACCCGTCAAATCTCCTAAAAGTGCCCCTAACGGGATAAGTAGACTAAATATAATTGGGAAGCTTTGAAAACCAAAAACCAGACCTTCTACCAACCCAACCATTATGCCGACGCCCCAACCGAAAAAAAAGCCCCTGAACGTTTTGTTGTTTCCAAAAATTCGTTTGCCATCTGCAAAGTTCCTGCCAAAATCCATTCGTGTTCCGCCTCCTGCAAGCACGGGCGTCGCGTTGGCGCAGTAGGCTGGGAAAATAAATTTTAAGGCTTCAACTACTAGCAGAGCTACATCCATTTGGTTTCAACCATCATTAGGTCAGTTGGGTATCTTGTATTCCGCTTTCACCTATTTGTACATAACACGTTATTTCCTGCCCAATTTCCTTTGCCTTCTCCAACACCGCTTTGATGGTTTGACGGTTATGGGTTGGTTTGAGAGCAATTATGGTGTCAGACCAGAACTTCAAAACTCGGGTAGCCACGGGCCTAACACTTGTCGTCTGCTCGCTGAGGATGCATCGGACTTGGCTTGTGATTAAAACTGGAATTTTCTGGATCTTCACCGTTTGCGCTAAAATAGCCAATTGCCGATTCAACTCGCGGTTAATGCTAAACGCTTTGGTAGAGGATTCAGCGACTCTTGCGCTATAAAGCGAGTTAAACGTGTCGATAATTATTAACCCAACGTTGGCGGTGTAGTCCTGAATTTGGTCTATTACGGCAGTTTGTTCCTTAAAATCCTTGGGTTTAACCAGGACAATCCTCTCAGCTACCTCATCGAATCGCTCTTTTGCAATCTGTGACAGCCTCTTAGCATAAAAAGTATTATCGCAGTCAACATAGAGCACTTTAAGTTTCTCGACGGCGCAGTTTACAGCGCATTGCATGGCAAGCGTGGTTTTTCCAGTTTCAGGTTCACCATAAATTAAAGTTATCGTTTCAGGTAAGATGCCTCCGCCGGTGGCTTCGTCGATGCATTTGCTTCCCGTCTGGATTGAAACCATGTTCTACACGTCAAGGATTATTAACTTGAAGATAGTAATGTGTTTTGCACTTAAATCTACCTTTAAGGCTTATTTATGAAAGAAAAAGTTGCCGTTGCTACTGTACTAGGCAAAGCTTACTTCCTTATCGTTAACAAGTTAAATGAAAATAACATTTCCTTCATCAGTTTACTTCCAGGGCAATATGTACCTGCAAAAATAAAGTTAGTTATAACAACTGCGGAAGAAAAGCACTTGGTTGACCACGAAAAAATCCTGATTTTCCACGGTGAAGATAAACTTCCGGGTTTAATTGATGAAGTAAAGAAGACTCTTTTAGGAAAGGACGCCTTCTCACGAATTGTCATAGGCATAGACCCCGGGGATGCGATTGGGTTGGTAGCTGTGGCTGATGGAAAAGTTATTGAGGAAGGTAACTGCTTTAGCAGTGAAGAAGTGATCGGCAGCATAATCAAAATATTGGGCAACGTTGATTTTGCTGTAACCACCGTTTCAGTTAAGATTGGTAATGGTGTTCCCATCTACAAAGAACTGCTCGGAGATTTAGATGATAGCTTGCCGTCGCAGGTCGCTCTGGAAGTTGTAGGTGAGGCAGGAACCAATAAACCCCTAAAAGAAAACAAGCGTAATAGGGAAGTTAGACATATCTTATCAGCTACACGCATAGCTGGAAGGGTAGGAAATATCGTTCCAAGGAGAAAAACAATTGCAGCACACAGTCGAATCCAATAAAACAATGCTTGTTGATGGTCCAGCATCCGTGCGGCTTGTCACAGGAAAAGCAGAAGTATTCGGTTACCCCATGAAAGAAACCCAGCGGGTTCTGGTAAGGGGAGGAAAACGCCTGCCCTTCCTTATCATGGAGAAATCAACCTTCGACGTTTCTTTGGGCGTCAACTCGGGTATAGCCGAAACCATTGGCAACACAAATCCGCCATCATGGGCTAAAGTGGTTGAAGCCATTTTAGGTTTACAGAAACGCCCAGTAGTTGTCGTGGTTTTAGGGGGCGCTGACTGCGGCAAAAGTAGTCTCTGCACTTACCTACTAAACAATATAGTTGATGGAAAATGTAAAGTTGCAGTTTTAGATGGCGACGTTGGGCAATCTGATATCGGTCCATCAGGCACCGTTGGTTACGCGTTAGTTACCAAGCGTGTAGCTGAACTTTATGACCTAAAACTGAAAAACGCTCTTTTCGTCGGCGTTACCTCACCGATAACCGCCATGTCAAAAACGATTGAAGGTTTAGTTGCCATGAAAGCGGAGATCTTACAGGGACAGATCGATTTTGTCCTAATTGACACTGATGGATTGGTCAACGGCGACATTGCGATCCAATACAAAGCTGACTTGATAAAAGCGTTGAAACCCGATATTATCGTGGCTCTTCAAACACAGGATGAACTTGCACCCCTGATTGCAGCTTTGGAAACACCAATTATCGTGGTTGAGCCGTCTTTTGCTCTTAAGCAGCGCACTCCAGAAAAACGTAAGGCTCTACGCGAAATGACCTATACACGTTACCTCAAAAAAGCAAAACTGCTATGCATACCAAAAAGCCAAGTAATAATTGAACCTAGAGGTGCTATTCCAAAAGATCAAAAACCAGAAAAAGGCATCCTTGTTAGTCTATACGGTCGAGGAACTAAGTTTTTAGGAATCGGCGTTCTTCGTGAGGTCAATCAAGAAAGGAAAACGCTGAAAATTCAAACTGCGGTTTTAACGAAACCGTTTAGGATCGTTATCGGAAAAGTTGTTTTAGACGAGAAACTTCAAGAAGTTCAGGCTTGAGCTCTAAAGAAACTGCTAACTTCAAGGGCTAAGACGCCTTTTTTGTCGGGCAAAACTTTCATGCCGCTAGTTATCCACGATGGCAAGAAGTTCTTGCAGTAGGTTGTTGAGAAACGGTAATCCAGGAAGACGATGGCTCCTCGGTCCTCCAATGTTCTTATAGGTCTGCCTGCCGCCTGCGAAGCTTTTTTCATTGCTGGCAAAACGTAACCGTATTCGCGTCCAAGCCCGGGAAAACACTTGTCATAGTATTCAATCTGCGCCTTAACTCTGGGAGTTGGCTCTGCATATGGCACACCCACGACCATGACTGAGTTCATTTGGTTACCCGGAAAATCTACACCTTCTGAGGTTCTGCCGCCTTGAACACCCAGAAACACAGCGCCTCCTTTTTCACCACACACCTTAAAGTCTCCGACCAGTTTCTCGTTTGCTTTAGAAGTCATGCCACGTTTCTCATGGAACAGCGGTTTTAGAAGAGTGTTTTCTAAGCCTTCGGCAAGGAGCGAGTTTAAGACATCAAACGATGCGGTAAAGATTCCCGTGTTAGTTGGAGTGCTGTTTACGACCTCGTTTATGCGTTCTATCATCTTCTGATACATTGCAGGGGTCCTATTCTCCATAGATGTTGTGACGCCGCAGCTGACCGCCGAGAAAACGTGCTCTTTCGGAAAAGGAGAGGGCACAAGAAACTTTACTGTGCTCTCAGGCAATCGTGTTATTCGTGCAAAAGCCTCCAGCGGCTGGAGCGTTCCTGACATAATCACATTTGCGTAGGTAGATGAAAAAACGGGTTGAGTGACTTTGGATGGATCGAGTGCTACTATTTCTAGTTTGGCAGTTTTGTTGTTTTCTTTGTTGAAATATCGGCTTGCAACATTGATAAAAGAGTCATCATTCATTGTGTCATACCATTTTAGCAGAAACTCAGCCATGGAGTGAACGTAAGAACGCGGGTTTTTGCCCTCAGCTAATAGATTCTTTTTGATTGAGCCGCCAATTTCATGCATGTGCTCAAAGAATTCTCTAGGTCGTGTGATGTTTCCTTGCTTTTGGATAATTTCGATTATGCTGTCTGCTGAAATTATTTGTTCGCGGCTTATTTTATCAGTTATTTTTTCTACTTCAACTCTGAAGAAGCGGGCAAACTCTTCGATGTCTTTATTGCCGAATCGACTAGCTTCATTTTCTGCCGCCTTCATCACAAACAATGTGAGGTTGCTGCCGGAGATGTCGATGGCGGTTTCGGGCAAATTGTGGGCTTCATCTACAATTAGTATGATTTTTTGCAGTTCCGTTTCAAGGTTCTTGAGGAAAGGCGTGCGGATTACTGGGTCGAACACGTAGAGGTAGCTTAGGGCTATCACTTTGCAGTCTGAGAGAGCGTTTTTTACGAGTTCGTAGGGGCAGACTTCTTTTTTCTTGCATATCCGCTGGATTTCGGAGCCCATGTAGGGGCGGCTAGCCACTTGCTGCTGAAGCTGCATGTAATCGTAGGTGCGTTCGTCAACGTTCGTGAAGTATGGGCACCTGCTCTTGGCTTTTAGAAGTTCACAGACTTCCATAAGGGATTTCGAGTCAAAAGCGCCCTTTGCTGCAAAAACGTTGAGACACATTTCGTTGCGTCCGCGGATGGAGAGTCCAGAAATTTGGTGCTTTCGGAAGACCGCTCGCAATTCTTCGATGACGCGGTCATGTTGGCGATGCGTTCGTGCAACGTAGAGTATTTTAAGTTTTTTCTCGATTGCTATAGGCAACACTGCTGAGAGCGCAGAGATTGTTTTTCCCAATCCGTTGCTGCCTTCGATTAGAACCGAACGTCGACTGCTTACGGCATTGTAGACGGTGTTGATGAATTCGTCTTGGTGGGGTCGCACGCTATCGTAGGGGAAGTATTCTGCGACTTGGCTTGGCAGCTTAATCATTGCCTTTCTCCATCAGGAAAATATAGCCACAAGTATGGTTTGCAAACTATAAATACCAATTGAACTGAAACCTTCATTTTTTAAGGCTAACATAATCTGCTAATGGTTCTCGTCTTTAGAAGATTCAACTTTTGTGGGCAAAATAATGTTGCAATAGCATCAACAGTATCTTCTATAGCCTCGTTTTTGATGGATCAGGTGTCTTAGCCTCGCCTGTCATAACCTATTTGTTTTGAACGTCAATCTTTTAGTGTGGATAAATTTCAAGACGCCTTTTTTAACGTAGTAACTTACGTTTTTCTATGTTTTCTGTAAATTAGCAAACCAAAAACTACTGCTATGACTAAGGCAAGAATTATGATTATATACGCAAGCTGAGTTGAAGGGGCGGTCTTAAGTGAGGTAAAAGATGCAACATTTATTGCATAAAGCGTCCCATCCATGCCAACATAAACTTTTTCGTTGGCAGCAACCGCTGGTGAAGAAAACCTCGCTAAGAAGTCAATGTCGGGTTGAATTACTGTGAAGTTCCCTATTTTATCGCCTGTTGCTGCATCTAAAGCGTAAAGATTGAAATCAAAACAATTAAAATACACTACTCCATTGGCTATCGCTGGAGAGGAAGCTTCATCACCATTTGGTGCAAAAGCTGGGGATATTTTGAATTTCCATATTTCGTTTCCTGTAGACGAATTTAGAGCGTAGATGTAAGACGATGATGCTGTGAATACATAATCGTTGCTGACCGCAGGTGTAGAAATAGTATCGCTTTCGGTGGGAAAGTTCCAAATTTTAGCTCCTGAGGTAGCGTTTAGAGCAAAAACACCTGTGTTATCCGACCCAATGTAAACAACGCCGTTTCCAACCGCAGGAGAAGAAATGATTGAATGTTTTACTGCAATACCCGTTGTGTAGTTCCATATTTTGGTGCCAGATGAGGAATTAACTGCGTAGACGTTGCCGTCGTCAGATCCAATATAAACAAGGCCATTGGCTATCGCAGGTGAAGAGTTAACGGGTCCTTCAGTAGAATAATTCCAAATTCTCTTTCCTGTATAGGCGTTGATTGCGTAAACGTTACCATTGTCGGAGCCCACATAGAGAATCCCATTATCTACTGCTGGCGTAGATGTACCACTGTTGGCTTTAAAACTCCATACTTGCTCACCAGTAGATTCGTTAAGAGCATAAACTTCGCCCCCAGAGGTTCCTTGAAGGTCATCGCACGCGTAAATATATCCATCCGCGACCACGGGAGAGGAAAATTGTTGGTTTGAATTGACGGAAGATTCCCAGACTTTGGAGCCTGTTGAAGCATTGACACAAAGCATGTGTTCGCCTTTGATGAATACTAAACCGTTTGAGATTGCAGGAGACGATAATACAGGAGAAAATATTGAATAATTCCATTCTGTGGGAGATATCAAAGTTGCATTGGCTAAATTGCCTGTCCTAGCAGTATTACCACGGAACATTGACCACGTCGATGTGTCGTTAAATAAGGTTGTGAACTGTTGTTGAGCTTTTATTGGCTGAAAGGTAGGTTCAAAATACACAACACTTACTAATAAAAAGACTATGAATAAAACGAAGCTACAGCTTGTTTTCATACTTGGTTTTAAAGCAGTAAAGTCGATAAAAGGGTTCTTGTCAAGGTTTTTTGACTTGGCGGTATTTAAGCAATAGAGCGGCAGCGAGCATTGCGACTAACAAGGGCAGGGTTGCTAGCAAAGAAAACTCTCGAACAGTTGGTGAAGGCGTAGGTGATGATGTTGCTGGTGGCAGAGTACTGAGTGAATCTACGATGTTTATCCAGATGTCAAAATTTTGGTCCCAATGACTATTCGTAAAATGTTCTGAACTGTTATAGTTTTCGTCTTCCAGAAGTAAGGTTTGGATGTTGGCTTGATTAGTTGGTTTGTTAGGGGTAAATTCGACTTTTAAGAGCCCATTTTGCCCTATGGTTACGGACGTTTGTTTGATAATAGTGTTTAGATTTCCAGAAATCCTGACTAAGGGGTCATGAAATGTCAACGATAAGTTACTTGGTCTTTTTATGGCATCGGGATTAAAATTAGCGATTGAGATTTGCCAAGTAATTTGATAGCTGTTGCCAACCAGCCATTCGCCGTTTGACTCGGTTTCAACAGCCATGCTTACGTTGATTGTGTAGGCGTATAGTCCACCATAAAAAAAAGTAAGATTCCTTAGTGCCACTATAATTACTTAAAACTCTTGTTGTTTGTGCCTTAATGGTTACGGGAACTATCACGAACGATGTTAAGAAAACTATGATCGCTACTGCGGCAGTAGTTTTAACCAAATTATTCATAGCAAATAATAGAAAATTGTTTGAGATAAAAGGTTACTCGTAGAGTCTTAACTTAATGTTTACAGATTGGTTCTTGCACTGCTTTTTTGTTTCAGCCCATCATATCGAAGGAAAACTCTAGATAGCTCGCAAGGATTCCTAAAGTCATTGCCGTTGAGGTTTGCGACCTCCGTTGCCATTTCTAATGTGGTCTGGTTCGGATGGATTTCCAAGAATAGTTAACCCGCAGGTACCTAATCCGAATCGAAGTTTTTTCTAGAGCCGACCTGTCTTCTGTCGTTTGCATCTTCCACAGACCTTTGAAAACATGGTTGTTTAGATTTTGCCTTTATAGGAAAGGTTTTTAGTGTAGTTATTATATGAGACAGTGAAAAAGTGTATAGTGTAAAGTGAGGTTAATATTATGTCTGTATTTGCAGCACCAGGAGCATATGACCGTGCCATTACCGTTTTCTCGCCTGATGGACGTCTTTTCCAAGTCGAATACGCGATGGAACTTGTGAACCGCGGAGCCACGATCATTGGCATTCAATCTACCGAAGGATTAGTTCTCGGTTCAGAAGAAAACATCGAAGTCCTTGAAGAAGCAGGTTACTCGTGGAAAATTTTCCGAGTAGACGACCACATTGGCGCAGCCATAGTTGGTTTAAGTTCCGACGCCAGAATCCTAATTGACCAAGCAAGAATCTACGCTCAAAGCAACAAACTAACTTACGACGAGCCAATCGATGTAGAAGTCGTAACCAAACGCATATGCGATATTCAACAAATGTACACTCAACATGCAGGTGTTCGACCCTTCGGAGTCTCCATAATTTTCGGCGGAGTCGACAAAACAGGTACACGCGTCTTTGGAACACACCCAAGCGGAACCTACCGAGGATACAAAGCTACGGCCCTTGGTGCAGGAAGAGAAACAGTCCTTGGCATCCTAAAAGAAGAATACAAAGAAGACCTAACCCTCGACGCCAGCATAAAACTTACAGTTAAATGCCTAGTAAAAGCTCTAGAAGCACGCCAGTTACCGCCAAGAATCAAAATCGCAATCATCCCAGCTGCAACACAAAAAATGGAAATGCTAAACGACAACACAGTTGAAGGCTACATCAAAGAGCTGAGTTCAAGCAAGTGAAAAACTAATGAGCGAAAAGTTCACCGTCGCACGCCTAACAAGGGAAAACGAACATTTTGAAGTTCTAGTCAAGCCTCAAAAAGCTTTGGATTACCGAAACGGCAAAATCGCGGGAATAACCGAGGTTTTAGCCGCTGAAATGATTTTTTCTGATGCAAACAAAGGAACTAAAGTTTCCGAAGAAGCCATGAAAAAAGCGTTTAAGACGACTGACCCGCTCAAAATTGCAGATGAAATTCTTAAAAAAGGAACTCTTCAACTAACAACCGACCAAAGGCGAAAAATGGTCGATGATAAAAGAAGACAGGTGATAGATTTTATTTCTCATCAGGCAGTTGATCCAAAAACCAATTTGCCACACCCGCCTGCACGTATCGAAAATGCTATGGAGCAAATCCGCTACCCCATAGACCCATACAAGCCAGTAGAAGAACAAGCCCGAGATATCGTTAAACTACTTAGGCCAATTTTGCCCCTGAAAATTGAGCAGGTTAAGGTAGCAATCAAAATACCAACACAATATGCAGCGAGAGCTTACGGCACTGTCAAAACATTGGGAACTATAAAACGGGAAGAGTGGCGCGGTGACGGCTCATGGTACGGCGAACTCGAATTGCCCGCTGGATCCTATGCGTCACTATTAAACAAACTTGGTGATGCAACCAAGGGAAGTGGAGAAGCAAAAATAATTTCGTAGTAATGGAAAAAAATGATAGGTGATTTTATGCCAACATTCTTTGAAAAAAAACAGCTTGTTACGCCCGGAGAATTACTCGCTGAAGGCGACTATTTGCCTGGCGAAAACACGTATGTGGAAGCAGGCAAGATTTATGCCTCAAGGATTGGACTCGTAGACAGTGAAAATAAAAAAGTAAACGTTGTTGCACTAAGAGCATTCTATGTGCCAAAAATGGGTGACATTATAATCGGAACAGTCACAGAAGTTGGATTCAACGGCTGGACCGTTAACATTAAAGCACCCTACACCGCAATGCTTCGTGCATCAGACGTTTTAGCAAGACCCTTTAAACCCCAAAATGACGAGTTATCACAAGTCTTAACTGCTGGTGATTTAATCGTTGCCAAAATAGCATCTTTCGACAGAGCACACGACCCGCAGCTAACCGTCGGCGAACCAGGACTCGGAAAAATTACACGCGGACAAATCCTTCATGTAACACCAACCAAGATACCTCGAATAATCGGAAGAAAAGGCTCAATGATTTCGATGATAAAACAGGAAACCAACTGCCAAATCATCCTTGGACTCAACGGCGTCATCTTGGTCACAGGTAAAAATCTGGAAGACGAGGAACTTGCCATATTCGTAATCAGAAAAATCGAGGAAGAATCCCATACAAGCGGTCTAACAGATCGCATAACACAGTTGCTAAAAGAAAAGAAACAAGTTAAAGTGGAGGAAAAAGTAGAATGAATGAAAAACAAGAGAAATTAATCGACAAGAAAGGCATTCGATTAGACGGCAGAAAAGCCGATGAACTTCGCCCCGTAAAACTTCAAGTGGGCGTACTCGGAAACGCTGATGGATCAGCCTATATTGAACATGGAAAAAACAAGATTTTAGCCGCAGCATTCGGTCCAAGAGAAGTGCATCCAAAACACCTAATGCAAGCTGACCGAATGGTCTTAAAAGTCCGCTATCACATGGCGCCTTTCTCTGTACAAGAACGAAAATCCCCTGCACCTTCAAGAAGAGAAGTTGAACTCTCAAAAGTCATAAAAGAATCTCTAGAACCAGCCCTATTCCTTGAACTCTATCCGCGAACAGGCGTTGACGTCTACGTTGAAGTCTTGCAAGCCGACGGAGGAACAAGATGTGCAGCTATTACCGCAGCCGCATTAGCTATTGCAGATGCAGGCGTGCCAATGCGCGACTTAGTCGTAGGATGTGCCGCTGGAAAAGTTGATGACACTGTAGTTCTGGACCTATACGATGCAGAAGACAAACTCGGAGTTGCAGATGTCCCAGTTGCTTATATGCCAAGTTTGAACGCAATTACCCTGCTTCAAATGGATGGCATTTTGGATCCTGAGGAATTCGAGAAAGCCGTGAATATGGCGATGGAAGGATGCAAGAAAATCTATGAAATGCAAAAGGAAGCATTAAAGACCAAGTATATGGTTGTAAAAGAGGTTGAAGAATAATGTCATCACTTGTAACCAAAGTTAGACTAAGACAGATTGAACAACTCATTGAGCAAGGCAAGCGTCTAGACGACAGAGGCTTACTCGATACCCGCGAAATCAAAATCGAACAAGGCGTAATCGAGAAAGCTGAAGGCTCCGCAAGAGTCTTTCTGGGAAAAACTCAAGTTCTTGTCGGCGTCAAAGTCGAAACAGGCGAACCCTTCCCTGACACACCAAACGAAGGTGTCTTAACGGTAAACGCAGAGCTTGTTCCCGTTGCTTCACCCAACTTTGAACCAGGACCACCAGACGAAAATAGCATCGAATTAGCCCGCGTCGTAGACAGAGGAATCAGAGAATCAAAATGTATCGACAATGAAAAATTATGCATTGAACCCGGAAAAAAAGTATTCGTTGTCTTTGTTGACATCTACATACTAAACCACGATGGAAACCTAATTGACGCAGCAGCTCTAGCGGCTATGGCTGCATTAATGAACACTAAAATGCCCAACTTCGAAATCAAAGACGGCGAACTAAAAATCAAACAAGGATACACACCGCTACCCGTAAAAGGCCACCCAATAACGGTCACCACCGGCAAAATAAGCAACCACCTGATCGTTGACCCGATGGCGGAAGAAGAACAAGTCATGGACTCACGCATCACATTCGCAACCAAAGAAGACGGAAACATATGTGCCATTCAGAAGGGAGGCTCAGGCTATTTCTCACCACAACAGATTTTAGAAGCCTCAAAGATTGCTCTCAACAAAGCAGCAGAACTGCGCAAGAAACTTGATTGGTGAAAAAGTTGCCTAAGATGAAGAAAGTTGGTCCAACACGAGGATTAGGAGTACGATACGGCTCAACAGTTAGAAAACGCTACATCAAAGTCATAACTGAACTCAGAAAGCCCCACAGATGCCCCCAATGCGGTTTTAACCGCGTTAAACGTCAAAGCGTCGGCATCTGGAAATGCAGCAAGTGCGAATACACTTTTGCAGGCGGAGCATACACGCCAGTCACAAAACTGGGTGTTGTGGCCAAACGTGCAGCTAAAGGTGCACCAGTTGAAGAAACCACCAAAGCTGTCGAAACAGTTGAGTCGGCAACTGAAGAAGAAACCGAATAATCTTTCTTTTCTTTTATTTTAGTCTAATCTTGATTTCTGTTTATTACCTTGAACAACTCTCTTAGCGTAAGGACTACCCAATGTCAACCAGCGCTAAAGCCGACATACGCTTAAAATTAGCTAATGAAAAACAAGTCAAAACCCTTCTGGACACCTTAACTCCTGAAGCCAACTCGCCAGTTACAAGACGAGCACACATCAAACTCCAAAAAAAAGGCTTATTTTTCGTCTTAACAGTTGAGGCTGAAGACACTGTAGCCCTGAGAGCAACTTTGAACACTTATCTACGGTGGATAGATTCAACAGTTAATGTTGTGCGATTGATTGAAGACACCTAAATGGATAGCGCATAATTCCTAATGCGGATTTGGAGACAATGAAATTGAAGAAGCTAGGATGCAGGTCGACATTGACGTATTCTGCCGACTAAGCCAGTGGATATTTGGATAGTTGCCTGATTGAAATCTATTTGTATCTTGCTTTGAAGAAAAGAATAGCCGCGGCTTGGATGAACGCTAAAGAGTTCGCGATAATTATTGGAAGATCATTAACAAAAACCCCATAGATGAACCATAGGAATACTCCTCCGCAGAACAATGCAAACATTCCTGTAGAGATGTCTTTGGCTGATTTTGTTTTATAAACTTTGATTAACTGAGGGAGAAGCGAGACTGTGGTGAATAGGGCAGCAATTAATCCTATGACTGTTATAGCGTCCATGATGCTTTCTAATATTACGAACGGTATTTAGTTTTCGATTGCCAAAACCATTATACATACTCTTTTTTGATTGATCAAGAAACGCCCATGCTTAATCAGCAGCTTATGGTGCTTGCCACAATTTCCAGTTTAGTCTGGCGAAGACCGTGGGTCAATACAGTTTTTTTCTAAAACTCTTCTTCAAATAAAAAAAAGGGTTGTTCGGGTGACATCTCCACGACTAGAGGGTTCGAATCCCACCCTGCATTTTTTTAAGTGAAAAGCGAGTGATTAAGGTCCTAACAATCGTTCTTTTAATATGGCTAATGAAGCGTGGTGGGTGAGCCGACAGCTATTTTTAACTCTATGGCAAACAAGTAATCGAATTGGTGAGAAGAAATGAGCAATGTTGAGAACGAGTTAAAAGAAAAGATTGAGGAAATAATCAGGCAGAAGGCAGAATCATCTTTAACAGATGAGCTTTCAGACTCAGAACATGGGTATATAGATGCTCTGATTTGGCTTAAAGAAGGCTCAATCCAGCTAACTAATGAAGGCATCGGAAAAGAAATTGTGGAGCGAACCTATGCGGACAAGGACCAAAACAAAGAATACTGCAATGGCTACGACTCAGCACTTAAACTGGTGCTAAAAATGCTAATGGAATTGAAAAAATAGTATATTCTAATTGGAAAAATCGAAAATGCGAGATACTCTCAATCACACTAATTCTTTGGAGCGCATTCTTTTTCTTCCCACGCTTTGAATTTCTCACATTTTTCGCAAAGTACATGGTCTTTTGGTCCCTCTTCCCCTGCATTGTCACATCTCGAACATGGAGAAGAAACGTTATCACATAGCTTGGGTGTAACCGGCAATTGAGGACCATTCATATCAGTAGCTTCAAGTAAATATCAAGATGAAAAGCTAATTATAAGTTTCTTGAGGTGTAAATAAGCGAGTTTGAGATTTCAAAACAATAGCTAAATTGGATTAACGGAGAAGCATCTGAATAGTCAAACCTAACCCTTAAATTATTCTTAGCTAAAAATGGGGAATGCAGGTGACATCTCCGCCTTCTCCACCCTTCATTGACAAGTTTATGTTGCTGTCTGCTCTCTAATTGTAGGGTGGCGATAAATATGAACGCAAAACAGTTCTTCAGAATCGAAGTTAGCGCAAGTTGGGGACATTTGATAAGGGAAAGGAAAACGCTGACTAAAGATGAAGAGAATGTAAGAGAAGCAAGAAGAGCTTATCGAGATGGAATAAAAAAAGCATGGGACATTTACACCCAAGACAACCTGTTAGTGAAAGAAGCAAAGAAGACTCTTGATTCAGCCATAGATGAAGCATTCAAATTATGCTTGCCTGAACATGGAGAAAGAATGGCACAAACAGAATACGAACAGGCAACCAAACTTTATTTCAAAACTTTATACAAAGTTCACCGCAAGTTTGCGGATACAATTGGGCAAATTTGGGGTGTTTTCATGAAAGACATGGAGACTTCTCCGAGGTTAGCCAAGAAAAATACTTGAAGCTGAACCAAGACCCCTGTTCATTCTCCACAGGTTCATGAAGCAATTCCTTGGAAAGAATTTAAACTGAAATCTAAACGAACTCCTTGGTAAAGGAAGGTTTAAATAAATACCGTCATATTTCGTATATGCTTTAAGTTAAAAAAACGGATGAAAATTTAGCATGTCACAGCAGGAATATCGCTATATACTTCGTATCATGGGTACAGACGTTCAAGGTACCTTAAAGACGTCTTACGCCGTGGCGCAAATCAAGGGCGTAAGCGCAGCTCTCTCAAACGCCATCCTCAGGAAGGCAGGCGTAAACCCTGACCTGCGAGTGGGCTTTATCACAGAGTCAGACATCTCAAAAATAGAGGATGTCATCAAGGACCCAGTAAAATACGGCATACCCGGCTGGATGTTTAACCGTCGAAAAGACTCAGAGTCCGGAAAAGACAATCACTTTTTAAGCGCTGAGCTTGCATTCAAGACAAAAACCGATATTGACGGCGCCAAAGAAATTAGGTCTTGGCGTGGATATCGTCATGCTTACAGCTTGAAAGTTCGTGGTCAAAGAACTAAAACCACTGGAAGAGCAGGCAAAGCTTTAGGAGTTAAGAAGAAGACTCTGATGCAGAAGCCAGGTGGAGCACCAGCTGAAGGAGGCAAATAAGCATGGGAGATCCAAAGAAGCAACGTAAGAAATTCGATACTCCACGTTTTCGTTGGCGCAAGGATGTTCTCCAAGAAGAACTGAAACTTCTGGGGCAATTCGGCTTAAGAAACAAGCATGAACTCTGGCGCCACAAAACTGCCTTGTCCAAAAACAGAAGCATCGCCCGTTCACTCATCAGTAAATCTGCTGAAGAAAGAACAAAGATGGAAAACGAGTTGCTAGCCCAACTCAAAAAGAAGGGTATCCTGCAGGAGACAGCAGTATTGGACAACGTATTAGACTTAACAATAGAAGACATATTGGAACGCAGACTGCAAACAGTCGTTTTCCGCAAAGGCTTAGCTAGAACAATTTTCCAGTCACGCCAACTAATCACACATGGACACATAACAATCGATGGTCGCAGAGTAACAATCCCAGGCTATATAGTTCTAAGAGAGGATGAAGCAAAAATAGTATACTCACCAGAAAGCGCAATCGCAACCCCAGAACACGCATTACGCGTTGGATTAACAGTGGTGGCTAAACAAGTCGAAGCTAGACCACCTCAAAGAGGCCGCAGAGGCGGACGCGGAGGCGGCAGATTCTGAGCGCTCCCAACAACAAGCGGAACGAGAAATGGGCAATCGTCCACATCTTCAGCAGTTACAACAACACCCTCATCCACATAACTGACATATCGGGCGCAGAAACAATAGCCCGCACAACCGGCGGCATGTTCGTTAAAGCTGACCGCATGGAATCTTCACCTTACGCAGCAATGCGTGCATCTACAGGGGCAGCTGAAATCGCAAGGGACAAAGGCATAACAGCCATCCACATCAAAGTCAGAGCACCAGGCGGCGCAGGACCAAGAACACCCGGACCAGGCGCACAAGCAGCCATCAGAGCATTAGCCAGATTCGGCTTCCGTATTGAACGCATCGAAGAAGTCACACCAATCCCCCATGATGGCACAAGAAGGCCCGGTGGCAGAAGAGGCAGAAGAGTCTAATCTGCAATATCTCCCTTTATTGACAATAACTTATTGGAGTGTCTAGCAAGTGAAAATAGAAGTCCTTGAAAAAAATGATACAAACCTTCGCATAGTCGTCAGAGATGCCGACGTGCCCTTAATGAATGCTTTGCGACGTCTAGCACTTGCTGAAGTTCCCTGCATGGCAATCGAAGAAGTCGTCATGATTGAAAACAGCTCAATTCTCCAAGACGAAATCATCGCGCACCGACTGGGGCTCACACCGTTAAGGACCGATTTAGACGCCTACAGTCTTCCTGAAGAATGCGAATGTAAAAGCGAGTTCGGTTGTTCTCAATGCCGCGTTACATTGACCCTTGATGCAGAAGCAAAAGACGGTACAAGAACCGTTTACTCTGGAGAAATCGTGTCTGAAAACCAGGACATAGTTCCCGTATCAGACAAGATTCCAATAATTAAACTGGCAAAAAACCAGAAGCTCAAGCTTGAAGCCTACGCACGGCTTGGCAGAGGCAAAACCCACGCAAAATGGCAGCCAGTATCCATGTGCGCATACAAGTACTACCCAAAAATCACAACTCCAACCGAAAAGTGTGAAGGATGCCAAAAATGCGTTGACATCTGCCCCAAAAAAGTCTACGTAATCAAGGACGAAAAGGTCGATGTCCACGACCTGTTGGCATGTAACCTCTGCATGGACTGCGTTCATGCTTGCCCACAGAAACCTTCACCTCTGCAGGTGGAATGGGAAAAGAACACTTTTGTAATGAACATTGAATCTACCGGTGCGCTTACTCCAGAACGTGTTTTGAAGGAAGCTACTAAACTGTTAGGTAAGCAACTGGATGAGTTTGAAGAATTAGTAAAGGCTGAAATAAAATGAGAGAAACCAAAACTACAAACCCCCAATTAATCGCGCTTATAGGCCTTCTAAAGAAAGAAAGCAGAGAAAAACAAGCACCCATATGGCTAGACGTCGCTGACCACTTAGCCAAGTCACGTACACAACGCGTCGCCGTTAACCTAAGCCAATTGAACAGGCACACAAAAAAAGCCGACGTAGTGATTGTTCCAGGCAAAATCTTGGGCACAGGCACTATAGACCACGCTTTGACGGTTGCTTCCTTTGATATCTCTCAATCTGCCAAGACAAAACTTGACGCTATTAAAGCGAAACACCTCACAATTCAAGAGCTAATGGAGAAAAACCCCAAGGGCTCAAACGTAAAAATTATTCGGTGAAAAGAATGGAAACAACAACAAAATCATTAGTCACATTCGTGAATGCTGAAGGCTTAATAGTTGGCCGCATGTGCAGCAAAGTAGCCAAACGTTTGCTAAACGGCGAAGAAGTCATAATAGTCAATGCTGAAAAAGCAGTTTTCTCAGGCAAACGTAAAAGTAAAATCGCCGAAGCCCACCTCTTCCTTGAAGTCGGCGCTCCAGAACGCGGTCCCTTCCACTATCGAAGACCAGACCGTTTCCTACGCAAAACCGTCAGAGGAATGCTGCCCTTCAAGCAGCCCAAAGGCAAGAACGCGTACAAACGCCTCAAGGCATACATGGGAATACCCATTGAGTATAAAGATCAACAATTAATTACATTCGAGGAAGCCTCATCAGTTGACTTGAAAGGTCCACACATGACCCTTGGTGAATTGGCAAAGGAAATCGGATGGAGAAACAGGATGGAATAATTATGCCAGCAAAAAAAGTCTTAGTAGTTAGTGGAAAAAGAAAAACCGCTGTTGCACGCGCCATAGTTAAACAGGGCGTTGGCAAAGTGCGAATTAACATGACTCCAGTAGAAATAGTTGAACCCGATATCGCCCGCGCAAAAATCATGGAGCCACTTCTGCAGGCAGGCGGAGATGTCTGGCAGCAACTCGATATGGACGTTAAAACCAGCGGCGGAGGCTACATGGGTCAGGCAGAAGCAGCACGCATGGCAATCTCAAATGCACTCCTCAAATGGACCAAGAGCACTCATCTGCGCACAGTCTTTAGTGAATACGACCGAACAATGATTGCCGGAGACAGTAGAACAAAAGAAACAAAGAAAGTCGGCGGAGCAGGCGCACGGTCCAAAGAACAGAAAAGCTACAGGTAGGAGAAAACAAAATGATTATTCCCGTAAGATGCTTCACATGCGGCAAACTTGTCGGCGACCGATGGGACGAATTTACACGTCGCATAAAGACCGGCGAGAACGCCAGCGATGTGCTGGACAGCTTAGGTTTGAAGAGGTACTGTTGCAGACGCATGTTGCTCTCTAACGTGGAAATTATTGACGAAGTTCTCCGTTTCTACGAAGAAGCTGAAAAACGTAAAGAAGCCCGCAACTTCTACTAAACCATTTTCTTACTGGTACAGTTTTTTTCACATTTATTTGATACTGAAAGCTGCAATTCCGACTCTTACAAATAGAAAATAATTGATTTTCCTTAAGGCCAAGGTACCGCTTACTGAGCTGGGAAAGAATGTTTTTATCTGTTTTTATGTTATAGCTTCCATTCAAGGTGTAAATTTAGATGGGTAAAGGTTCAGGTTACGGAAAAGTCATCCTGTTCGGCGAGCACTTCGTAGTTCACGGTGTGCCGGGCATCGTTTCTGCTATCGACTCCTCAACAGACGCAGAAGTAAGAAAAGCAGGTAAAGGCATAAACGTTCGGGATGAGCGGAAAACCGCTAAGGGCTACAGTGAGGAAAAAAGGCTCCAGCAACTCGAATCCATCGAGAGAATGCTAAAAGCTATGAGCATTGACCCCAAAATCGCATTGGACATCTGGGTCGGCGGCACCCTTCCCGGCTTTAGTGGACTTGGAGCTTCTGCGGCAAGTAGCGTTGCAATAGCACGTGCCATCGCTCAAGAACTTGGAATGAAAATTTCTAACGAAAAAATCAATCAGGCCGCCTATGAAGCGGAAAAAGCGTACGCGGGCAACCCTTCAGGCATCGACAACACTGCAGCCACTTATGGGGGCCTGATGTGGTTTAAGAAAAACATGGGCGGAGGACCCGACAAAGTAGAGCCCCTAAGCATCAAAGAGCCTGTGGAAATCGTCATCGGAAGCACGGGCAAAGTCGCCAACACCAAAGCTATGGTCGAAGGAGTAGCTGAACGCAAACTTAAAAACCCCCAAAAATACAACCAGATCTTCAAACGAGCAGAAGAACTGGCATACGAGGGTAGAGCTGCCTTGGAATTCTTCAACCTAAAAAAAATCGGTGAACTCATGAACGAAAACCACCGCATGCTCCAGGAAATTGAGGTATCGAGCAAAGAACTCGACCTCCTAGTTGAATTAGCCAGAAAGCAGGGCGCAATCGGAGCTAAGCTCACAGGCGGCGGAGGCGGAGGCTGCATGGTTGCGTTGACACCAGGTAAAGAGTTGCAGGACAAAGTTGCGTCAGCATTCAAGACGGCGGGCTACGAGTTCTTAGCCACCAAAATCGGCGTCATAACCCAGTATTAAAAAAGAGACGGATAAACGTGCGATCCTGGGTTCAAATCCCAGCGGGCCCGCAACACAAAAACTTCGAGTTCGCAATCCAATGAGGCTGAAGACAGCTTCTGGGCTATTTTTTAAGTCTTAAGGTTTCTTGACGCCTAATTGGTCTTTAGCTTCTGGGAACAACTGTTAAGAATTGTTCAGGCTCCATCTGCATTGATGCAAACATGGCTAGCGCTATGTCCAAAACACGTCGTCGTGGGTGCCGTTGGGGTGAGAGTAGCCTATGGTTCCGTCCTTGCGGTGCTCATAGCGTTCAACGTTTAATTCGCTACAGATGTCTCTTCTATAGGGTCAGAAATTTCGTTAGTGCTTAGTTTGGTGGTAGCGTTTGCTGGCTTGTTATTCTAAGCCCTCATCATTATTTCTCTGCAAAACGTCAATTAAATCAGAATCTTCCGCCGTATTGTACAATTTTGGTATTCTTGCATAATCTTCTAAGATGCTTTACGACGTCTGGAGCATCCTCGAAAAATACGTCTATATTGTTGTCATTAAGAGCTTTGGCCTTTCTCTCAGCCTGAATTAAGCCCCATTCCTTGTTTCTATCATCTACATAATTCTTTGTCATCAAATCGCTGTCTGAACTTGGAAGTATTGTCCGTGTTGCTATGAGCGTTGCCATTGGAAAGTACTTCTTTGCCCATTTCTTTGTTATTTCTTCGACCAAAACTGACCGACCAGTAATAAAAAATAACTCGTCATCATCCGCGAGGAAATCGACAGGGTTTAGCTGAATGCTTCTTCGTGCATAGTAGCACCTCATTAATTCTGTTCTTTTTTGTTCATTTTCGCAAGAGTCAATTGCCTTTAAACTGTACATTTCTTGATGCAAAACCACGCCATCAAGATCAAAAGCTATTCTCATTGTTAATCGATCCTTTCCTATTTACTTCCGATGTTGGCTGACCTTAGCAGTTTCTTCGCTTTAGAATAAAGGTTTCTATGAACCATCGATTTTCTATTTGAGCACGCCTTCTCTTGGACAATTATCGTTTTCGTTGCGCTCTCAAGAAATTTCATCGCTTGGAAATATGTATACTGCGACCTATTATCTGCAATCCAACATAGTAGGCTTTTTATACTTTTCTAGCGAATTAGAGGCATGGAAAAATTTCTGTTAGTGAGTCCAAATTGTCTTGATCTCGCGGAGCCAAATATTGAGATAAAGAAATTCCATGACTGCGAGAATTATATCTATATTCCTGAGATAGCAAAATTAAAGGAAAAACATGTTGTTATTTTACATAGATGCTACCCAGACCAAGATTCGCGCGTTTTGCAGTTTTTACAAATTCTAAGTGCAGTGAGACCATTTGCTGCAAAAGTAACTGCAATTATTCCATATCTTCCCTACTCGAGGCAGGATGAGATTTCTCGACTAGGAGAAACTGATTCTGCGACTATGATCGTCAAGTTACTGTCTAGCGCTGGCCTCGATGAGCTTATTACATTTAACTGTCATTTCTTAGAACCAGGAGATAGTAAAAAGAATATCGCCGGCTTAAATATCGAGAGCCGATCAATTGTTAATGATTTGTTAGATTATGTTAGACCACGAGTATCAAACCCTGTTTTTATTGCGCCAGATCAAGGTGCCGCTCACTTCGTTGAAAAATTGGGTGGGGTTAGTATGGAAAAAACCCTTGGCGAATATATCTATGGACCGCTTGCGTTTAGGCAAATTACTTCCGAAAAACTCGATGCAGACATAGCTGGGCGCGATGTTATTTTGATTGATGATATGATTATTAGCGGTGAGACAATGGTTAAGGCTGCTCAAGTGTGTAAAAAGGGAGGAGCCAAGCGAATTATTTGTGCTTCAGTTCATGGGTTACTGGTGGGTTGTGCGTTTGATAGGATTAGAGCTGCAGGGGCAAGAGAAGTCGTTGTTAGTGATAGTGTGCCAAGTCCTGCAGGAGTAGTAAGTATAAAAAATCGGTTAAAAGACTTCTTGCAATAGAGAAGAATATCGATTAGTTTTCGGGGTGGTACAACCCCTGGAAAAGACAAAAAATTAATAAATTTGAGTCGCTCACCAATCAGATTAACGCTCAATTGAAAAATTTTTTATAATACTTCTGATTGAATAATTGATTGCTCTTAGACATGAAGAATTTTCTAAGAGACATAATATTCGAATGAATGTTGTATTAACGAATTTATGCCAAACTCAAACTTAAAAAGGAAAAAATGAGGGAAAAAATATGGACTCAACAGTTTGTGCTTGTCTAAAATGCAACTGCATAGACCAACCTGAAATGATCGTTAAGGGTGAAGTCGTTTTAGCAATCTGCCCTAAATGTAAAGTTGTTCGATCAAAATATTCGTGGCTTTAGTTTAGTCCGTTGATACTTAATGATTTCGTTGGAATAACTTAGGTCTCAATTTCTCTCTATTTCATCTTTTTTTCTTGGGATGAATTGCTTTTCAATCCTCTTATAATTTTATTTTTTAGGTAACACCCCACGCGGCGTGCTGTTAATCAATTAATCAATCTGATGTTCTCAAAAACCCAATTGAAATAATAAGGCATACTGACAAACAATAAACAAACGTACTCCAAAGTGACCATCTAACGTAATTTCTTAATTGCATATGATTCACTTCTAGATTACGTATTGTTCATACAATATTCTTTTTGTTTCACAACATAAAAGGAAGAAAAGACGAAGGAGCTAGAAATCCTTACAGGGGCCAAGCAGTCAAAACTCCAATGCCCATGGATAAAATTTGGTGGCTTCGTTAATGAAGGCTTAAAAGCTAGTGGCATCCATTTTGTAACACGCTTGCTAAAAAAAATAGCGAGTCAATTGGCAAACAGCAAGAAAAATTCAGGTTGAACAGTTGATCCCGATGGACGTAGAAGTAATACCAGCAATCTTAGTAAAAAGCCGAGAAGAATTGATAGCTCAGATCGAAAAAGTTAAGCCAAGCGTTACAACTGTTCATATAGACATCATGGACAATATTTTTGTCCCTAATAATACCATCGGACTTGAAAGTTTAACAAATCTTCCCTCAGGAATCTCTTACGAATTCCACTGGATGGTTAAGGATCCTGAAAATTGGATTTCAAAAGTTCCTGGAAAACATAGGCATATAATTCATGTTGAGACTATTTTTGATTGGAGTGAAATAGAAAAAACGCGTGCTTCTGGTGGAAAGATAGGTCTTGCCATTAACCCGCCGACACCAATCGAAAAACTTTATCCATATATCAATGATAAAGGCATCAAGCAAGTTCTAATTATGACCGTTAACCCTGGTTATAGCGGTCAAAAGTACATTGCTGAAGTCGAATCCAAAATCCAGGCTCTTCGAGCGAAATTCCCAGATCTCGAAATTGAAGTTGACGGGGGAATAAATCCCGAAACTTCCGAGAGTGCTAGTGGAGCAGGAGCAAATATTCTTGCTGCATCGAGTGCAATTTTTATGGCAAAAAGTATTCCCGATGCAGTTCAGAATATCTACGAGTCTGGAATACGAGGTCGGAATAAATGGCAAATTTGTTCACAGAAAACAACCACAGAAGTTGAAGCACCAAAACTTATTAACGAAGCTCCAAAACAAACCCTCCTTGCGCCAAGTCCATCGGTTGGAGTTGGAGCGATAAAAATTACCGATATAAAGAAACTCTATTTACTATCAAATAATATTAGGCAAAGTATTGTTAAAATGCTTCACGCAGCAAAATCTGGACACCCAGCAGGCTCAATGGGTTTAGCTGACGTTTTTACTGCACTTTACTTTAATGTTTTAAACCAAGACCCAAAAAATCCGAATTGGGAAGGTCGGGATCGACTTGTTTTATCAAACGGACACGTTTGTCCGGGACTATATGCTACACTCGCTGAGGCAGGATATTTCCCCAAAGAAGAGTTAATGACACTTAGAAAATTGGGATCAAGATTACAAGGGCATCCTCATAGAGAATCATTACCGGGAATCGAGAATTGTTCAGGTCCTCTTGGCCAGGGACTTTCGATCGCAGTTGGAATGGCACTTGTTGCTAAGAGAGAAAAAAAGGGTTGGCGGGTTTACTGTGTCTGTTCAGATGGTGAACATAATGAGGGACAAATATGGGAAGCGGCACTTTTGGCATCTAAATTTAAACTCGGAAATTTAGTTGCAATTATGGATCGAAATAATATTCAAATCGATGGATTTACTGAAGATGTTCTTCCACTTGAACCACTTGAAGAGAAATATAGAGCATTCGGATGGAACGTAATTAGCATCGATGGTCATAATATTCAGCAAATTATTTCAGCGTGTAACGAAGCGAAAACAGTAATCGATAAACCAACGATGATAATCGCACATACCGTTCCTGGAAAAGATATCTCATTTATGGAATTTATTACCGAGTGGCACGGAAAATCGCCTGGCGATAAAGAGGCAATAACAGCCTTAGAAGATCTTCAAGAGGAAAGAAAGTTCTACGGAAATGAAGAGAGGGAGTAGACAAAAACAAACGTAAATTGGAAATAATTCTATGGTGTTTAAATGGTAAATTCATCAAAAATAAATAAGCAAATGGGTCTGATCGAAAATATTGATGCTCCTCAGAATAAGAAACCAAGTCGGGATGGATTTGGGAAAGCATTAGTTGAGATTGGAACTGAAAACCCAAATTTTTGGGTATTGACTGCCGATGTTTCTGAAAGTACCCGAACGCATTGGTTTGCGGAAAAGTACCCAGATCGATTTGTTCAAGTAGGAGTATCTGAGCAGAATTTAGCAGGAGTTGCTGCAGGAATTGCTTCTTCGGGGAAAACGGCTTTTATCTCTGCATACGGGGTTTTCTCACCTGGAAGAAATTGGGATCAGATTCGTGTTTCACTTTGTTATAATAATGTGCCAGTAAAACTACACGGTTCACATACGGGAGTTACAGTTGGACCCGACGGGGCATCTCACCAAGCATTAGAAGACATTGCAATTACTAGAGTTCTTCCGAATATGACAGTTATTGTTCCAGCAGATGTTGAAGAGGCAAGAAAAGCAACGATTGAAGCAAGCAAAACAAAAAATCCAGTCTATATTAGGTCATGTCGAGAGAAAATGCCTGCATTTACTACTCATTTAACACCATTCATTATTGGAAAGGCAAATGTTTACCGGGACGGAGATGACGTGGCGATTTTTGCATGCGGACCGCAAGTATATGAGTCAATAATTGCAGCAGAGAAACTTGAATCTGAGGGGATCTCGTGTGCAGTAATTGATTGTCATACAATTAAGCCAATTGATGAAGCCGCGATCAAATTTTGGGCAAAAAAAACCGGCCTGATAATTAGCGTTGAAGACCATCAAATAACAGGTGGACTCGGAGGAGCAATTGCAGAAGTATTAAGCGAATTAGGAAAGTCGAATCCATGCACCTTAAAGCGGCATGGGATAAGAAATATGTTCTGCGAATCAGGAGAACCCCTTGAACTTATGAAAAAGTATGGGCTTGACTCAGAGGGAATTGCAAAATTCGTTCGAGAGAACTATAAAAACGAATCGCATGCTGTTAGTGGGGAAGAGTTTTAATTGCCTATTATGATATCAATTTGGAGAGAAAAATTATGGAATTCTATTTAGATACTGCAAATATTGAACAGATCAAAAAAGCAGCCGCACTTGGAGTTGTCGATGGGGTTACAACGAATCCCACACTTTGTGCAAAAGAGGGCGGGAAAAGTCAACAAGAGATAATTGCTGAGATTGCGCAAGTAATAACGGGACCTATTTCGGTTGAAGGCAATGCAGATACGTGCAATGAGATTATTCGCGAGGCAGAAGTATATTCAAAATGGGCAAAAAATATTGTAATAAAAATTGCATTCTCTCAGGAAGGGATTAAGGCTGCAAGAATACTCGAAGAGAGGGGAATTAAGACAAACGTAACCTTAGTGTTTAGTGCAGGTCAAGCGTTGATTGCAGCAAAGGCAGGCGCAAGCTTTGTATCGCCTTTTATTGGAAGACTGGATGATATTTCTGAGGATGGAATGAACTTAATTCGCGATATAATGCAAATTTACAGGAACTATGGATTTAAGACTAAAGTTATTGTCGCTAGCATTAGGCATCCGATTCATGTTTTAGAAGCAGCAAAAGCTGGAGCACATATTGCGACGATACCAGCCGATGTTTTATCAAAGATGTGGAATCATCCGTTAACTGAAATTGGAATTAAGAAATTCAAAGAAGATTTCGCCAAATGCGAAGGGAAGAAATAGAGGTTAAATTCGAAGAATTGGCGCGAGGCTCATAGTTTTTCAAAAACCAACTCCATGCTCTGACGAGATAAGCACCTTCTCAAAATAGTTGGCTACAAGAAAACCCAGATCTTATCAGTAAACGAATTTCTTCAACTCATACAAACCAAGTAAACTTTGGGAATTGTTATTTTTTAACACAGGAATAGAAGCGTCAACATGCTTCCACACTCACACCCACACTCTCCAACATAGCATCCATGTTGACTGTGTGGGCTAAACTCTCTCCCCACACACAAACCGCAAGAGAAAAGCAGCCTAAACCAAAAAAGCAACCCTTTCCAAACCCCACAGTGTAGTGTGCAATTTTTTAGCCCCACACCCACACACAAAGAGAACAAAAAGAAATTTTGCGATTGTTTTTTAAGAAAGCAGACGGGTAAATTGAACTGAAGG
The DNA here is from genome assembly GCA_963739495.1 of Candidatus Bathyarchaeota archaeon. Classification (GTDB taxonomy): domain Archaea; phylum Thermoproteota; class Bathyarchaeia; order Bathyarchaeales; family Bathycorpusculaceae; genus Bathycorpusculum. Next base: position 303,644 of record CAVUAM010000022.1, read on the forward strand.
CGAATCAAAGTGGGCTTAAGAGATTTCATCGAACAACTTCAAAAGAAAGGTGAATTGACAAAGATTACAAAGCCTGTCTCAACCGAGTACGAGATGGCAGGCATAATCAATGCCCTGGGCGAAAAACCAGTATACTTTGAAAGTGTGAAAGAGTCAAGTTACCCCGTTGTTGCAGGTTTGGTCTCGTCGAAGGATTTGATTACACGCTCGCTTGGTATAAGCAAAATGGAGCTTTTGCCAAAACTATTAGCCGCTATCGAACACCCCGAGCCGCCGCAGGTTACTGCGAAAGGTGCATGCCAAGAAGTCGTTGAAACCAACGTTGACCTGACCAAACTTCCGATAATGCGCTATACCGAGCAGGATGGGGGAAAATACATTGCCTCGGCAGTATCGATCGTTAAAGACCCTGAGCTTGGCAGGAACATGTGTTTTCACCGACTCATGCTTAAAGACAAAAACCACTTTGTTCCCCGCATCGTCGAGAACCGAGGCACCGACTCGGCGCTAAAGAAGGCTGGAGGAGAACTAGACATAGCCTTCTGCATCGGAAACTCCACTGCGGTTCTGCTTTCAGCGGCGACAACCCTGCCGATGGGTGCAGACGAGTTGGGCATGGCGAACGCTCTGGAAAAAACTGAGCTTGTCAAATGCAAGACCGTTGACTTAGAAGTTCCCGCAGACTGCGAATTCGTACTGGAAGGACACATAACCAAAGAAAGAGTCTCTGAAGGACCCTTCCTCGACTTAACAGGCATCGAGGACCGGGTTCGCCAACAGCCAATCGTAGAAATCAAATGCATCACGCACAGGAAAACCCCCATCTACCAAACCATACTTTCGGGCAAGAACGAGCACAAGTTCCTCATGGGCATGCCAAAAGAACCCACCATCTTCAAGGAAGTCAGCAAAGTCTGTCAATGCAAAGACGTATACATCACACCAGGCGGATGCAGTTGGCTCCACGCAGTCGTGCAGATAAAAAAGCAGAACGCTGACGACGGCAAAAAAGCCATCACCGCCACCTTCGAGGGACACAAATCTCTAAAACACTGTGTCATAGTGGACGAAGACATCAACATCTACGACCCACACGATGTTGAGTGGGCTATAGCAACACGTTTTCAAGCCGACAAGAACGCCATCATACTTTCAAACCAGCCGGGCTCTTCGCTTGACCCTTCAGGAGACTTGACGGAGGGCAAAAAAGCCACAACCGCAAAAGCAGGTTTAGACGCAACAGCACCGCTTGTATCCACGGGCAAGGGCTTTAAGAAAGTGGACTATGTTAAAGTTGACTTAAACAAATACTTGTGATTATTATGGAACTAACCAAGCAAGAACAAGCGATGCTCGATGGCAAGGAAGGCTACGCCGTCCGCAAAAGCATGGAAATCCTAACTGCATTAGGCGACATTTTCGGCGCTAAAAGCCTAATCAAAGTAGGTAGTGTCCAAGTTGCAGGTGTGTCCTACCACAATCTAGGTGATGCAGGACTCGAATTCCTAAATGAACTCGCTGTTGACGGCAGAGTAAAAGTTCTCACGACGCTAAACCCCGCAGGTATGGACTTGGAGAACTGGCAGCAACTTGGCATCAGCCCCGAATTCGCTGAAAAACAGAACCTTGTCATTGACGCTTTCAAACGTATGGGTATCCTAATCAGCTGCACCTGCACACCCTACCTAATCGGAAACTTGCCGCTCTACGGCGAACACGTCGCATGGTCAGAAAGCAGCGCAGTCACATTCGCCAACTCTGTTTTGGGCGCAAGAACGAACCGCGAAGGTGGACCATCCGCGTTGGCAGCGGCGTTCGTGGGCAAAACACCCTGCTACGGCTTACATCTTGACGAGAATCGAGTACCCGATATGCAAGTTCAAGTTAACGCAGAATTAACCAAACTCTCCGATTGGGGAGCGTTGGGCTACGCAATTGGCAGGAAAGCAGAAAACAAAATCCCATACATAACAGGCATAAAAGCAGCAGAGCTCGACGAGCTCAAGTCCTTCTGTGCTTCCGTCGTAACATATGGAGCAAAACCGCTCTTCTACATGAAGGGCGTAACACCTGGAGCAGAACAGCAACCCCAACTTGAAGAAAAAGTAACCATAGAGCAAAGTGACCTCAAAAACGCCTACGACAACATCAACGACGACGTATCTGAAATTGAGTTGGTTTGTGTAGGTTGCCCGCACTGTTCAATTAAGGAAATCTCTGAAATTGCTGAGCTAGTTCAGGATAGGAAAGTGGCAGATGGAACGGAGTTTTGGGTTGCCACTTCTCGAACGGTAAAGCAACTTGCGGACAAACGCGGTTATACCCAAACAATCGAGGCAGCTGGCGGCAAATTTGCATGTGACACCTGCATGGCGGTTGCTCCGTTAAAAGGCAGGTTCAAATCGTTGGCGACAACCTCGGCAAAGGGATGTTTCTATTCAAGGCAGAACCTTATGAAAACTAAGATGGGCAGTATGAAAGAATGCGTTGATGCGGCGGTGACTGGAAAATGGAACAGTTAAAGGGCAGAATAATCTACAAAGGCAAAGCCGAAGGCGAAGCCCTAGTTACAGAGATGCCGATTTCATTTTACGGAGGAGTTGACCCCAACACGGGCATAGTCATCGAGAAGGGACACCAGCTAAACGGACAAAGCGTCAAAGGCAAGATCCTCGTTTTTCCGCAGGGAAAAGGCAGCACGGTCGGTAGCTATACTCTTTACCGAATGAAGAAAAACGGATCCGCGCCGGCAGGTATGATAAACAAAGAATGTGAAACCATCGTAGCAGTCGGCGCAATAATCAGCGAAATCCCCTGCGTAGACAAAATTGACATCTGCAAAATTAAAACCGGCAACAAATTAACCATAGAAAACGATACCGTTTGTATGCTGTAAAAGAAAGTTCTGGTTTTTTCGTTTTCTTCTTTTCTTTTTTTAATCCATTTGAACAACATCGAACATATTTGAAATCCAATGAGAACGCTAGAAGAAGTAACAGCTGAACTTGAAACCCTCAAACCCATACTTAAGAAACGGTTCAAAGTGGAAGCAATAGACAAATTCGCTTTTATGCTCGAAATCAAGCGAACGAAAAAAGTCGACATAAACCTGCTTGTTACTCACTCAACCCAGACTACGATTACTTTACGATTATAGCCTTGAAAAATACCTCAGAAGGAAGCTTGGTGTTAAAGTGGATGTTGTTTCAAAAGAGTTTTTAAACAACCACATAAAAAACGAGGTATTAAAGGAAGCCATACCCGTATGAAAAGCAACAACATAGAAAGAAGAACTATCCTGTATCTCACAGAAATTGTTGAAAGCATCGAAAAGTCAGAAACTTGCACTAAAGGTAGCGGTATATCAACTGTAATGTTAAATTAGCCGAACTCAAATAGACATAGTTGGTTACGATTACAATGAACGATTCAAACCCAATAATCCTGAAACTCGGCGGATCAGCCATCACCGACAAAACCGGCGAGTTAGCCGCAAAAACCGAAATCATAAACCGCCTGGCAGAAGAAATCAAGCGGGCAGACCTAGACAACCTAATCATAGTACACGGAGGCGGTAGCTTTGGACACCCGACCGCAGAGAAATACGGCATAAAAGACGGCTACAACGAAGACCCAACCCAGAAGCTGGGATTTGCCGAAACTCACCATGTCATGACTGTCCTAAACGGCTTAGTTATGGATGCGCTTATTTGGCATGAAGTTCCAGCGGTAAGCGTTGCACCATCATCCTGTATGGTAACCGAAAACGGAAAAGTCAAATTCTTCGACGAAACCGTCTTCAAAACTATGGCAAAAATGACTTTCACACCAGTCATGTACGGCGACGCTGTCCTGGATGAAAAGCTTGGCTTCACAATTCTCTCAGGTGACCAACTCGTCGCTTATTTAGCGCTCAAATACAAAGCAACAAAGATCGTGGTAGGCACAGACACTGACGGCTTATTCGACTGCGACCCAAAAACCAACCCAAACGCCAAACCCTACAAACACCTAACATTAGCAGAGCTTAGAGAGATACAGCCAAAGCTCGGCAAAGCACAAGGCAAAGACGTGACAGGCGGCATGGCAGGCAAAATAACTGCATTAATCCCGGCTATCGAGGCGGGTATTCATGTTACTGTTACGGGTGCCACAAAAGGGTTATCTATTTACAGAGCCTTAACAGACCAAAGTGTCCTAGGCACTGAAATAGAGAAGGCGTAAGATGGCAGAAGCAACCGGCAAACGCAAAATTGATCATATCCATATATGCCTAGAACAAAAAGCGCAAGCCAAAAACGCAACCACTGGCTTCGAGGATGTTTCTCTTGTTCACCGTGCACTGCCAGAAATCAACAAATCCAAAATCAACCTCTCAACCACTTTTTTAGGCAAAAAATTTAGTGCACCCATCATTGTAGGAGCCATGACGGGAGGCGCTCAAGAAGCAACCGCCATTAACGCTTCTATTGCTGAAGCGGTAGAGAAGCTTGGGTTAGGAATGGGTTTAGGTAGCCAACGGGCCGCCATCGAAAACAAAAGCTTAGAGAAAACTTATCGGGTAGCGCGAGATAAAGCTCCACACGCATTTTTAATCGCTAATATCGGCGGAGTTCAACTTGTACATGGCTACGGCGTTAAAGAAGTAGAAAAAATTCTTGAAATGATTGACGCTGACGCCGTTGCCGTTCACCTGAATGCTTTGCAGGAGGCTGTGCAGCCTGAAGGACAAACCAATTTTCAAGGAGTCCTCACAAAAATCGGTGAGATCGCAGCCGCAATCGAAGTGCCAGTTATTGTGAAAGAAACGGGCGCAGGAATCTCAGCCGAAGACGCCAAAGCCCTCGAGAAAGCAGGCGTAAAAGCCATCGATATAGGCGGCGTGGGCGGAACCAGTTTTGCAGCAGTCGAATACTACCGCTCAAACAGGAAAAAAGATGTTGTTCAAAATTATTTAGGCGAAGCTTTCTGGGATTGGGGGATACCAACCGCAGTGAGCCTTATCGAGAATGCTCAGACCGTCAAGTTGCCCTTGATTGCTTCAGGTGGCATTCGGAACGGCACAGACATCGCCAAAACCTTAGCTCTTGGAGCAAGCTTAACCGCCGTTTCTCAACCCATTCTTGAAGCAGCAGTCAAAGGTCCCAAAGAAACCCAAGAAAAACTAAGCTGCCTAATCGAGGAACTTCGCAACGTCATGTTCCTTGTAGGCGCAGAAAAACTAATCGATTTAACCAAGTCACCCGTAGTTGTTACTGGCAAAACTGCTCAGTGGCTTCAAGCTCGTGGGTTCAACTTGGAAAAATACGCTAAAAGAGGAGCACACTAACTTGGATATCGAAAAATTTCTTGAAGAGACAGCACAGTTGGTCGATAAAGCTATCGAAAAATATATACCACGTAAATTTGGCAAGGATGCGATCCTCTTCAAAGTTACGCCGCCCCAGTACAGCTATACCTTAGAGCCAATGAACAAGGCGATTGCTGACCCCATATGGGACATGCTTGATCGAGGCGGAAAACGTTGGCGCCCAGCCCTGTTCCTTCTGATTTGTGAAGTCCTGGGTAAAAAAACAGATGACTGCATAGACTTCTCAATCATCCCAGAAGTTATCCACAACGGCACCTTAGTAATCGACGACATCGAGGACTCCTCCGAAATGCGTCGCGGAAAGGCTTGTACATACAAGATTTTCCAGATAGACATATCCGTAAACGCTGGAAACGCCATGTACTATCTGCCCCTTCTGTCCATAATGGCGCAGAGGACAAAGCTCTCGGCTGAAGTGCAGCGGGATGTTTACGAGGTTTACGTTCAGGAAATGATTAACCTTAGCATGGGTCAAGCTATGGACATAGCATGGCACAGAGGCATAGCAAACGCCGACGATCTCGCAGAAGACGATTATTTACAGATGTGCGCCTACAAAACAGGCACCTTAGCCCGCATGGCCGCAAAAATGGCGGCCGTCATAGCAGGCGCAGACCCCAAACTCGTAGAAAAACTTGGGCGATTTGCCGAAAGCATAGGCGTGGCATTTCAGATGCAGGATGACATCTTGGATTTGACTGGGCAGGAGTTCGCCAAAAAAAAGGGCGGCGTCGGACAAGACATCACCGAGGGCAAAAGAAGCCTAATGGTTATTTATACACTCAAAAAAGCAAAGACTAAAGACAAAAAACGGCTAATCGAAATCCTCAACACGCATACCTCCGACCAAGCTCTTCGCAACGAAGCCATCGCACTGATGCAGAAGAACGGCGCTATGGAGCACGTCAAGCAAACCGCGGAACGGATGGTAACGGAGAGTTGGAACGAAGCAGAAAAACTATTACCTACGTCTCACTCTAAGGAAAAATTAAAAGCGTTCGCTGAATTCTTGATACAACGAAGTAAGTAAAGCGAGCGTATTGGATTTGGCATTAGAAAACGACCTTGAATTACGTGAGAATATTAGAAAAGCCGCATTGCTGAACGCGGTTGGTCACGATGGGAAAGCGCAGGCAGGCGCCTTGGTTGGGAAGATTCTTGGCGAAAAAGCTGAGCTCCGTAGCCGCGTTAAAGAGCTCTCGGGTGTCATTAATGCGGTTGTTGGTGAAATTAACAATTTATCATTGGCTGAGCAGAAGACGATTGTAGAGAAGAACTGGCCTGAAACCCAAAGGAAAGAAAAAGTCGAAGAAAAACATCTGCCACCTTTACCCAACGCGGATAAGTATAAACAGATAGTTACGCGGTTTTCGCCAAACCCTGACTGCGTTTTGCATTTGGGATCTGCACGAGCTATCCTTCTTAGCCACGAGTACGCTCGATTGTACAACGGTAAATTCATCCTTCGATTTGAAGACACAGACCCCAAAGTCAAAAAACCATCACTTAAATTCTACGACAGCATCCGCCAAGATTTGAGGTGGCTAGGCTGTAAAGTCGACGAAGAATATATCCAAAGTGATCGCCTGCCAATTTACTACCAGTACACTGAGAAGCTTGTGGGTGATGGTAACGCTTACGTTTGCGAGTGTCCAGCTCAAGTTTTCCATGACATAACCTTAACTAAACAAGCCTGCCCCTGCAGAAACCTACCCCCATCTGAGCAGCTACAACGTTGGCATCGCATGCTGGAGGGAGGATACAATGAAGGTGAGGCAGTAGTTAGAGTAAAAACCGAGCTTGATCATCCTAATCCCGCAATCAGAGATTGGCCTGCTTTGCGGATCATTGACACCCAAAAATATCCCCATCCGAGAGTGGGCAGCAAATACATTGTTTGGCCCCTCTACAACCTAGCAGCAGGCTTAGACGACCATCTTATGGGGATGACTCATATAATCCGTGGCAAAGAACACTACACTAACATGGTTCGCCAAAAGTACATGTACCAGCATCTTGGTTGGGAATATCCAGAAGCCATCCATTACGGAAGGCTAAAGATTACTGGCGCTGCGTTGAGCAAATCCAAAATTGTCGCTGGCATAAAGGATGGCGATTACGCGGGCTTTGATGACCCGCGGCTGGGCACGTTCCAAGCCCTAAGAAAACGTGGTATTACGCCTGAAGCTATCAAAAAAATGATAATTGACGTCGGCATAAAACCAAACGACGTCACATTAAGTTGGGAAAACCTCTACTCTTACAACCGAAAAATCCTCGACGCCACAAGCAACCGCTACTTCTTCGTTGCACAGCCAACAGAACTAAAAGTGACGGGAGTACCCAAAACTTTCCAGGCTAAACTGCCTCTGCACTCTGAGCATCTCGAGCGAGGTTTCAGAGAATATTCACTAGTCCCCGAGGGTGAAGAGAAATCGATCAGCTTATGGATTTCACAGAAAGACGCTCAAGCCATGGAGCCTGAGCAGGCGATCAGGCTTATGGAGCTCTTTAACATAAGAATTCAAGAAAAATCCGACAACTGCATTATCGCCGTTTACACTAGCGAATCATATGAAGAGGTGCGAAAAATCAAAGTCCAACTAATCCAATGGATACCCAAAGGCACAGAGTACCCCACCCAAGTCATCAATCAGGACGCCACAGTTACCGAGGGATTTGCTGAATCTGACTGCAAAAAGTTAAAGCCAGACGCCATCATACAGTTTGAACGCTTCGGATTCGTCCACGTAACCGAAGTTGGAGAAAAACTAGTAGTCTACTACTCCCAGAAATAGGTGAAAGGTATGCGTAAACTCGATAAAGCAATAATCTGGCCAGTCTACTTCGACGTAAACAAATCACGTGAGGAAGGTCGACGCATTTCAAAAAATCAAGCAGTGGTGTCTCCTAAAATCTTGGAACTCAAAGAAGCCGCCGACAAACTGGGCTTACAAAACGAGATGAATGTTGATGCTCATTTTCCGAGGACCCCTTGGGCTAAATCTGGAATGTTACTTGTAGAGAAGCAAGAAGCCAAAGAAGCAATAATTAAAAAGTTGGCAAAACAACTAGTAAAGATTAAGAGCCAGCAACAGCCAGCTAACATCAAAAAACATTAAAGAAATATTTTTTAGGCTTTTTCTTTGGTTATGAGGACTGCGTTGATTACGCCGTCGCTACCGGGTCTGCTTGTGACTTTTGCTAAGCCCAAAGAGGTTTCAATTTCTGCACCTTTTGTTATGACGCCTCTGCGGTTATAATCGACATTTGCTGCATTTTTGACGACTCGAGTGATTTCTGTTTTTTCAGTTTTACCGCTTTTCGGGTCAGTGACAGAAGCGAATTTGTCGGTTAGAGCTTTAATTTTACCGTTTCCACCCATGCCCCTTGTGGTCTTGCGTTTTGGCTCACCTAAAACTGTTTCTGCTGGGAACCCGCCTGCTTCATACTTTTTCTTGCTGCGGTAAGCTCGTTTTTTGCCGCCTGTAAGTTTCCTTTTGCGTAAACTACTATGAGTAGACATATTCTACCTATCCTTAAATGCGTAGCAACTAAAACCGATGTTTTCAATATAAATCTATCCGTTTAAAGACATCTATTCTGTGCCTCTGCAGCTTTTTGCTTGGAAGTTCTGGCAGAAAAACCCTACTCTCACAATCCAACGGCTTACCATAGATCGGTTTGTGTCATCTAAATCTGGTTTGGGTTTGTTCTGGTCGTGACAAAAAAATACAGCCTATGTTTACTTGGCGGTGTTATCTTGACTTTCTTGCTCTGTTTCTTTTTGTTGTCTTTCTGCCGCATCCTCTTTGATGGCTTCGCCGAAAATCTTCTTGAGGTCCTTCTTCATAACAGATGTGTCCGTAGTTAAGCCGAAGTAGTCTGAGAAGTAATCCGTAGTTTTTAGAACTAAGGTACGGCCACTTCGCTCAGACATTATCAACCCCATGTCCTTGAGCAACTTTACATGTCCATAAGCGTGTTGCCCTCGGACTTCAATTACCCGTTTTTGTGAGATAGGTTGCCGATAAGCAATGTAAGAGAGCGTCTTTAGGGGACCCGATGAAAGCAAAGGTCGGTTCACAAGCTTTTTTATCAATGGAGTAAATTCGGCTTTCACCTGCAGAACGTAGCGTTCATCTTTTAACGCTAAAATTTCTAACGCTTTGCTACGTGTCTTGTATTCATCCATAAGTGTATCTAAGTATATTTGAGTCCTTTTTTTGGAGCGGCTCCCAACCACTTGGCAGAGCTCGTTTAAGTCAAGGGGGCGACCAGCAACGTATAGAGCAGCTTCTAGCAGCGCTAAATGATGCGCTTTTCGCTCATTTTCATGCGACGCTTCAACCTCAGGATTCGAAGTTGAGCTCGGTTCAACTATTGGATTTTTCGGATTTTCCAACGTTTAATTTCCCCACAGCTATGTAGAGTTCCTCTGTTTCCTCGTTCTGCCACAGGCTAACTAAGCCATCCTGCGCAAGGAACAAGAGATAGATAAACATTCTGAGCGCTTCAATGCGGGTTGCGCTCTTGGTAAGGGTTGTGAAGTCTATGATGCCTTGTCCACCTGTCTTCTCGACGAGCAAAGCATATAACTTGTCTACTTGGAACTCAAGTTCAGCAATGAACTTGTCAAATTTAGGCAGCAAATCTGTGACAGCTGGCAGGACCGGATGTTGCTCAACCACATGGTTTAGAGCAAGCAATTTTTCGCCTTTTAGTACGTCGTCTAAGACTTCGAGAAGGTGTTGGATGGTTGTGGAGGTCAACTCGTGACGCAACGGTAAGAATAAGGGTGGTGGAACAAAGTCTGTAGGCAACTTCGACAGCACGGGTGGCGGCTCCTGTAGTGTGAGCAGAAGCTTGGACTTCATAAGGTAGATTAATGCGGAAGAATCCAAGGCGACGCCTGAAGCGCGGAAATCAACCTTGTCGGGTGCAGACTTCTCCATCTCCGAAAGAAAGGATCTGAGTAGGTACGCGATGTTAACGTTCCATGGGGTAAGTTTTTCCAGTTTGCTGATTTCAAACAGAATGTTCCAGGGTGGACGCAGATAGAATGGGCGTCTCATCGGAGCCGTGGGGGTGGTTGCCAACTAGTTTGTTACCTCCTGCGGGAACCTTGCTGTCACTACATTCGAGATTCCGTTGCGTTCGTAGACGCCATAGACTTTCTGTGCCTTGTTAACCATTTCGGGTCTTAAGCTGATTACTATGAATTGGGTTTTTCCCGCTTCCTCCAAAAGTACCTCGGCTAATTTTGTTGTATGGTAAGCGTCTAAGTGAGCGTCAACTTCGTCGAGGATGTAGAAGGACACGGGTGAAAACTCTTTGAGGGAGAATATAAAGGCGACTGCTGAGACGGAACGTTCACCGCCGCTTGCCCCGCTAACTACGATGGATGGCTTGTTTGGGAACTGTACCAGCATGTCTATGCCGCCGGAGAAGGGTTCCTCGGGGTTTTCAAGCTTTAATGTTGCTTCTCCGCCTCCTGTAAGCTTAGTAAAGTAAACTTTGAGGCTGATGTTGATTTTATCAAACGCATTCATGAAAACCTTGCGCTTCTTGGCTTCAATCTCATCCATAAATGCTACGATGGCTTGTTTTTCCCGTTCCAACTCGTTAAGGCGCACGGATAGTTCTCGGTAACGTGAAATCTGGTCAGCGTAATGCTGGGCAGCCAGCTGGTTGATGGCGCCGATGCGTTCCATTTCAAACTGCATCATGCGGATGGTGGTTTCTGCTTCCTGAACCTGACGAGGGTTAGTTTCCAGTGTCTTTTCGTAGCCGAACTGCTTAAGTTGCCCTTGAAGGTTCTGCATCCTCAATTGGGTAGTTTCTATGCCGAGGTTGAGCTGGTTAAGAAGCCGCTCCGCCTGCTCGTATTCGGTATCTAAAAGTCGCAGTTCCCCATCTATTGAATCGATTTGGGATGTGAATTTCTTGGATTCCTCTCTAGCGGACAAAACGGCTTTGGAAAGTTCTACACGACTCTTCTCTAGTTCGTCGGTTTCTTTTTTGATTGTATCGCGTTCTAATAGTGCATCGGCAACTTCTTTTTCGAGTTTATCCTTCTGTTGATCCATTCTTGAAAGCTGAATCTTAGTGTTCTTGTAACTTATACGCAGGACCCTATCGAACTGTGATTGATGGGTGGAAACTTCTGTTTGTACTGAGCCAATCTTTTGTCTTAGAGTGTTTGCTTCTTCGCCTAATTTTTCTCTTTGAACCTCAAGCTCCTGAATATGTGCTACATCAGTTTTTAGCCTGAGGCTTGCGATGTCTGTGTGGATTTTTTTGAGGCTACCCTGAATGGAGTTGCGCTCGTTTCGGAACATAGCCATACGGCCTTTGTAAGCAGCTGCTTCACGTTCAAGTTTACCACCATACTTGTCGATGTGGCGTATGTTGAATTGAGTTCTTTTAACCCCGCGTTTTATCCTGATTATTTCTCTATCTAGGGTAGCGATGGAATCGGAGAGCCGTGTGATTCCAATTTTTGCATGTTCCAGTTCCTCTTCGATATCTACGATGTCGGTGCCACGTTGGGTAAGGTGGGTCTGGAGTGCTTTAACTGCTTCATCAAGGCTTTTCAATGCTCCCTCGCTCGGAATTATCGTTGAGAAGTCTATAGGTGCACGGTAATAGCCGCTTTCAAATGCGCCTGGCTCATAAAGGTCGCCGTTAACTGTAACTGCCCGATAGCCTTCATTTGATAGAGCAAAAGCTGTCTTTTCGTTTGAAGCAACTATGGTATCTCCGAAAACATAGTTGACTGCCAATTCAAAGTTGCCGTCGTATTTCATGAAACTGGAGAGGAGCCCCATTATGCCTTCCCTTTTTGGTGGCAACTTATTTTTTACTGTTATTGCACCTTGGAGTGGGATGATTTTGATCCTTCCAAGCTTCATGCGCCTCAAAGTCTCAAAGCAGGTGAAGGCAATATCTATGTCTTTTACGACCAGTGCATCCAACCACCCTGTTGCGGCCGCTTCGATGGCTTTCTTGAAGCTCTTGTCAATCTTTATGAGATTACGGAGTCTACCATGAATACCGGAGATTGCTCCGACCTCGCTCATTTCCTCTATGCCCCGAAGAGCTTTTTCTTCGGCGGCGATGGTTGCTGCAAGATCTCTTTGGGTAGCAAACTCTATTACGGCGTCTTTGGCAGAACTGGCGATTCTTTCTGCTTCAGCAATTTCTTTTTGAACGGTTTCTTTTTGTAGTTTTTTGCGTTCGATTGTGTTTTCAAGGTTTTTAAGCTGAGTCTTTTGATCACGTTGCACTTGTTCAAGTTCGGATAGTGATTTTTCTATTTCAACTTGGCTTGTTTGGAATTTTTCTTTCCGCACGCTTAGGTTTTTTAATCTTCCAGTGCAGAGGCGTAGGGCTGCTTTGTCCTGTTTGTATTCAGAGCGAAGGTATGCAAGGCGTTTGAGGTGTTCTTGTGTCTGGCTGTCTAAAACGCGGATTTGTTGGTTGTTGCCGTCTAGTCCTTCCCAAAGTTGAGCGGTTTCCTTTGCCAACGTTTCATGTGCGGCTTGTTTTTCTGCCAGCAGAACTTTGAGTTTTTCAAGTTCACTACGGAACGAACGGATTCTCAGGCGATTTTCCCTGATTTCCCTCTGCAGTGTGTCATGTTGGGTTAAGTTGTTTTCTCTTACCCGTCTAAAGCTTTCAATGCTAGCTTGCCCCGAACTGATCTTTGTTGCCAGCTCAGTCAACTTAGACTTTAACTCGCCAACTTTTATCTGGACTTTGAGAACCTCGGAGCCACCTTGCTCTAAGCCTTCTCCGCTAAGTTTTCTCCAGTCCCCCTCGATTTCATGGCGTTTACTTCTGCGTAGATCTCTTTGCTCTTTTAGTTTGTCAACTCTTTCTTTGACTTTTAAGGTTTGATCAGTGTTTTCTGCTATCTTTGAGTTTAGTTGGGTGATGTCGCTTGATATTTTGACGGCTTGGAATTTTCGAGTCTCAGTTTGGATGAAATTGTAACGCAAGAGTTGGTTGCGTTCCCGTTCAAGATCGTCAAGACGTTTTTGCACCTCATCTATTCTACCCATGGCAGTGCGTATGGATATGTCTGCGGCTCTCAGTTTCTCTTCTGCCTCAGTTTTTTCAGAATCGTATTGGGCTATGCCGATGAGGTCTTCTATGATTTTCCTTCTTTCAAGCGCTGTTAGGTCCGTTAGTCTGGTGATTGTGCCCTGCGGGATGATGTTTTGGCTCATACTGCTGATTGCAGCCATGGAGAGGGTTTCGGTTATGTGGGTACGGGACATTCTGCGTCCGTTTAAGCGGTAAACGCTTTGCCCGTTGCGGTAAACTTCTCTTGAAATCGTCACTGTCGTGGTGTCTACGGGCATGGTGCCGTCGGTGTTGTCGAATTGGACAACTACTTTCGCCATTTTGGCTTTTTCCTGCCCTGCCTTCTCAGAACCGTGAAAAATCAGTTTAGCAGAGCTTTCTGCGCGGAGCCTTTTTGTGCTAAGTTCTCCAAGCGAGAAAAGTAAGGCATCCATAATGTTGGTTTTGCCGCTTCCGTTGGGGCCTGTTATGGCTGTGAAACCTTTGTCTAGGTTAACCTTGACGGTTTGTGGCCCAAAAGACTTAAAGCCTTTTAACTCGATTTTTTTTATGTAGGGCATTTAGTCTTTATCCTCTCGGAAGCAGCATTTTCTTTTTAACATCTCTCATCAACATATCTATAAAAGCTTAATGATATCTATTTTGACCTTAACAGTATATATCGGGATTCTAAGTGCTTTTTTTAGACTGAAAACGCTTTGGAACTTCTTGAGTTTCTTGTAAACGTGTACAATTGTGCCGACGGCAGTGATTTCATCATACTTTATCCAACCCTAATATTGCTTGGAAAAATCATTTCTGCAATCTTGCAAACCGCTATTGGGGAGGCACAATACCTGCTTGGAAGCCCAGCGTCTATGTTTGGCGAGTAAAAAAATATACAGGAACACAAGAAAGTAAAAACCACGATGATGTATATCGAAAAGATACATTTCAAGAATGACGACTTTGAAACAACAGCTGCAACCACTCTTGAAGAAGTGCATAAATTGGGAAAAGCTGACAAGTACAAATACAAACGATTAGCGATTATTTTGTTTATTATAAAGGTTCTAATGAAGGGATAAACTGCAGATTACCTTTTTCCTCAACAGGGCAAAATTTTTAGAAGACTTGGCAGATCGTTCACGACTAACTTACACTTGGTAAGTTCATTTTGTTTGCCGCCGTCAGAATCTGCTTTGTCAAAAACTCCTCCAACGAGTCAAACTCTAAACCATAATCCACTTGCTTGTGTTCGGCTACATGATTCTTTATGGCGCGGTTCATAGCTTTCAAATCGGGGACTATCAAAATTCTTAAGCCACACACGCATCTTATTGTAGGCATTCCTTTTTGATATTTTACGGATATTCCTTTGCTGGATTGGCTCGAAGCCAAGTTAGTTTCTGCGTGGTTTTTCTTTGTCATTTTCGACTAAACTCTTCGTACGGACTTCTATATCGCTCTTTAACTCATTTAAAAAGTTGTGATAGGCTTGGCACAATCACATGACAATAATTATTTTTATTTATGTAATTTTAGATTCATTTTCAATTATAGACAAAAGTTTTATCAACAAATTTCTTGAATTATTGAATCAAACAACCGCTAAGTGGCTTAAACCAACTTTAAGACAGGGCAAGCCTGAGTGTCCAGATTTTGGAGGACCTGATTGGCTAAATCAGGTCCTCCGCGAGGCAGAATATAAATATGGCGCGCTTAGTCATGAGCATAGAAAGTGGTGAGTTAGAAATTGAGTTTTGGAAACATGAAGATTTTTAGCGGTATTCAAGAAGCTCTTGTTTTGGCGTTGATGCTGGTCTCAATGTTAGTTCTATTCTACGTTGATATCGACTGGACATTTAAGATAGGTATTGCTGTGATAGTTTTCGCAATAATTTTCTTGGCAACTTTGGCGGCTGCTTTGCTGCGGCAACAAAGAGAACTCAAGCAAGCCCAAGCTTAACTAAAGCAGTTTTTCACTTTCATTTTACTCTCCTATTCTTTGCCATGTTGTTTTATTGATAGTTCAAAAATGGTTTAGAAGCGTAATTGGCTTCCATGCAAGGAAGATAAAAGACATAACAGAGTTCTTCTTAGACAACGATACACATAGGAAGAAGCACAAAGAATCTACAGCCAACTTGTCAGTTACCTATCAAACTTTGCAAGAAAACACCAAATCATAGTCAAAGTAACTTACTCGCCTATGCAGTAAAAAGAAATAATTTGCTTTAAGAAATGACGGTTACAAGAGCAGCTACTGTCTTATCCTTCGTTAAAATTAAGTGCATGCGTGAGGTATCTTTACAGAAGCATCCATCTTCTATGTTAGGTGCAACTGAACTATCTCCGAAAGCCTAACCTTAACCGACTTTATAGCTATTGAGGTCCGGTAAAAAGTTCCAATACTGTCTCATATCAGATAACCCAGTTACTACACTTTGAAATAAAACCAAACACCTGAATAACATGCAAATACCCCATTAGGTTTCAGTAAGCAAAAACACAAATAACCTCCAGACATTTATTCCCTGAGATATTCCATGATTGAAGGCTTCAACATCATAGCAACCACTTCCCGTGGAAACGAACGTCCAATGATCAACGAAATCTTATTCCTACTCAAAGACGAGCTAGGTGATGCAGGGGCGCAAGCCGTCAAAACCAAAATCCGAGGATTAATCGTCGCCAAAACCACCCTTGACCCATGTCTTGCAATTGAAAAATTCCGCAAAATCCTTACTGAACGCCCCTACGAGTTTCGATATGCCCTACGAATACTACCCATCCAGAGGATTGTGCCTACCGAATTGTCAGAAATAAAGAAAGTCACCGCGGAATTAGCCGCCAAAATAGGTGAAACCGAAACCTTCAGAGTTACAGTTGAAAAACGCTTCACTACTCTACACACAAAAGACCTCATTGAGGCCGCTGTAGGAGATATTAAACAGAAAGCGGACCTTGAAAATCCAGATAAAATTTTACTTGTTGAGGTTTTAGGCGCTTTAACAGGTTTGTCTTTAATTGATCCTAGCGATGTATTGGCAGTCGTTAAAGAAAAAATGCTTTAGCTAGAACTGAGTTGACAGTAGGGCAACGCGCTCGATTACCAGGTTGGCAATTGCCTTTTTTATAGATCCGTTTTGGGTTTCGAGCTCTTCTCGGGTTATTTCAAAGGCTTTTCTGATTCTTGGCTCCTTGATCTTCGACAAATCAAGAACCGTCTCGTCTGGTTCACTGCCAACACACTCTGAAATGGCCTTAACAGCATTTCTTATTTGTCCTGGGTCGTCACCGATGATTACTACAGCCATGCTTTTAGTTTTAGGTTTTATTCCGCAGCATTCTATGGCTTTCTGTATTTGACGTTGTGCTGAAGCATATAGTAGAGTCTCCATCGCTGGGCTTTTTGAGTGGTTGGTTTTGTTTTTGAAGGCTTGCAGGGCGTTCACTACGGCAAAGTAGAGGTGTTCTTGAGTGGCAATTAAGTCGGCATCAAAAAACTGGATGTTTACGTTTTGCCTTGTTTGTTTGCGATTAGCCTTCAGGAACGCTTCTGCCTTATCGTATGCTACTCTCCTATAACCTGTTATTTCCATGTATTGACAATATTCTTTTAAGTACTGCAGCATGTTAGGCTTCCTTCTATATGTCTTTAAGGAGTTTTTCCGCCAACAGTTTCGGTAAACCTGCTTTTACCAGTTTTGCAACTTCCTGGTTCAACGCCCGTTTGCCCTGTTGACGTTGGTTGATCTTTCTCAGTGTTTCTTTGGTATCCCAGGGAAACACAACCCATGCAGAAGTTTGTTTTTCGTAAAAGTCCGGAATGGTTATTGATTGACACTTTAGGTACAGAGTGGCGGTTTTGGTTTCGAGGGCACCTCGCTGTTGTAGATGTGTTTGAGCGAGTTTTAAGCTACGGCCTGTGTCGGCTATGTCGTCGACCAAGAGCACTTTTTTGCCTTCGATGGGTACAGTCAAGGTTTGTTTTAGGTTCGGCTCCAAGGTTGGTTGGGCGATGTCTCGATAGAAAGATATCTGGACGGTGGCGAGTTCCGGGGATTCCACTAGGTCAGTTAGGATACGGGCTGGAACTAAGCCGCCTCTTGAGACGCCTACAACTATGTCAGCTTTGTATTCTTGGACCCGGATTTTCTGTGCCTGGCTAAGAAGCATGTCGTAGATTTGGCTCCATGTTGGAACCTCGTAGTCGATACCAGCCAACGTCTTATCCTTCTGTGGAGAATTATGCGATTTCTGGTTCTGTTAAGCCTTTCGATGGTGGAAATTTTCTACGCAATTTAAATTCAACATATTTTTTCTATTTAGCCATTTAACGGTTTTTTGTGAATCCTGTTCGATGTTTGCATAAGGGTTTGTTGTTGCTTGATTTGCTTTTTTGCTTGCTTGGTTGCATATTTATTAAGGTGGACTTGCAATTTGATTATTCGGGAGAAAGGCGTCTGGAGATATGTGTCGCATTTCGTAATATAGTTTAAATGCTTAGGCGTCTTTTCCAATAACTAACAACAACGAAAGGAGACTTGAAAAATGGTGAAGAATGTGGAAGAAGAAAGGATAAAACGCGTGCTCACAGAGCCCAAGTTTGCTGCAATAAAAGCAATGCTTGAAAAAGATCACGCTATCGACTGCCTGCTGCTGCTCCATACTGGTCGCGGCAAATGGAAGGATGCTAAAGATTTCATGAAAGACAACAACTTGACGCTCAGCGATGGGACCTTTAGGGCTAGAATGATTGAGATTGAATCTCTGGGTTTAGCTAAGAGTGAACGTATCGATCCACTCAAGAAGTATTACGTTAAAACTACTCTCGGGGAAAAAGTGGCAAAGCTTCTTCTCGGCTTCTTTGACGAGCTTGGAGCTTAGTGTTTTTTTTAATTTCATATGGCTTTTTGCCGTTTTCTTTCTTTTATTGATTTTGGATCCTTATTTGTAGTATTGTTCAACACACTATACTATAGTATAGTAAGACGTAAGACTTAAAAGACCGAAATTGTCGATAGATATTACAAACCTACAAGAAGGCAAAAAGAAAAATGAACACATACCTAAGAAAAATAAAGAAAAACTCAAAAGCCCTCAGCCCAGTAATCGCATCAATCATCCTCATAGCCGTCACAGTCGCAGTCAGCGTCGTCGTCGCAGCATGGATGGGCGGAATGACCATCGGATTCATGGGCAACGCAGAACAAGTATCAATCACAAACATAGCATTCGTTCCAGGAGACTGGTACTAACAGATCAATTGCAAATAATGGTGACGAATTCAGGCAGCACACCAGCAACCATTAGCAAAGCATTCATCAACGGAGCTGACGTTGCAGATACGAGCTATGACCGTGAACTCCAGCAGGACTGCAATCGCAAAAAGCTCATCAGCAACAATAACCTTTAGATGCAGGTATAAGCGCTTTAACCGCAGGTAGCGCATACCAAGTCAAACTGATCACTGAAAAGGGCACATCAGTCGTCAACACAGCAACATACAACCCATAAACATCCAACCTTTAGAAAACAAACAATTCGGGGGTAAGGTGAAGCAAGCATTCACCCAAATTTCCCTTTCTCTCTTTAAAAATTAGGAGTCATAAATCATGGTTACACAAATCAAAGAATACACATCCGCCCAAGCAATAGCTGATGCATTGGATAAACAGCTTTCAGAAACCAAGAGCGTGTTGGGCGAGTATCTTACGCAAACTAGATGAAATCCGCATGTTGGCGGAGAAGTCAAAAAAAGTTCGTGAGGTCGTTATGAAGTTGGCAGGAAAAAAAGCTCCAACTGAGAACACAAGCGAAATCACGGTGGGCACACTAAACATTGTTTTAGATGCTAGCCCATCCCATGAGTTAATTGCCATAGAATCGGTCGTGCGTAGCCACCAAGAACGGCTGCTGGTTTTACAGAAGGTACGTGAGGCGCTCAAGTGGCTTGACCAACTTGGCGACACGGAAGGCCTAAAGTACCTTGTGGTGGAGGACGAAGGCATTCCAGAACGTATCCTATTCAAAATATCTTAAAACCCGGGGAAAGGAGTACACGAAGGTGACTGAGGCTCAAACAACCCCGCTCCAAACAATAATTGATGAATTTAAAACTCTGAGCCCTGAAATCACAAGCGCCACAGTATTTAACACCGATGGACAAACCATAGCAAACACGAAAACCGCAACCGAAGATCAAACAAAGAAACTCATAACCAACTTTTATGACATTGTTCGACAAGCCCAAACGATTGGGGGCGTCGAAAACCTTAAAATTCAAGGTACCGAAAGTCAACTAACCATCACCGCTATGAATAGTCTTTATTTGACAGTGATCTCTTCTCGTGCAGCAAACCAGGAAATCGTAAAATCATTAACCCAGGTTATAGTTCCCACAGTTGTCAAACTCATTGACCAAAATCCGGTTTTACCCACAAAAACCCAGCCATCCCTTGGCATTGAGCCTGAAGAGAAAGAAGAAAAAGTTGTCCTGCCCATCATAGATGAGCCAAGCGTCGAGCCAATAATTGATCCCAAAACATCCTTTGAACAGTTTCATCCTTTAACGCCCATTAGTCAGTTGATGGTTGAAAAAATCGGAGGTTTACTTGTTCCATCTGATACCGTACGGATCGACGGTGAAGTTATGGCGAAATGGAGTGCCCTCTATGGCGGCAAACAAATCCTTATTGTAAATATCGAAGCATTGGATGGCAAAAAGACTACCTGCAAGGTTAAGCCGATAAAACAGGCAAAAAACAACTTTAAAGGTATTATCCAAATTCCTGAAAAAATCCTGCAAAATCTCCAGACTGAAAAAGGCAAACTGGTAATGGTTGGGCCAGCAATCGAATAAAAACGGGGAAAGAAGATGAAACAGAAGACATGCACCGAAACCTCAACCGAGTTTACTGATAGCGTAGCTGTAATTTCAGTCGGAGACGACAACGCTCTATTCGCTAATTTATCTGCCAGTTTAGTTGAAATACGCAAACTCAAAGGCGTTATGGGTTATATTCTAAGAAGCGAAACTTCAGCTATAATAGACCTAACAGAACAAGACAAAATAATCGATTATGCAGTTTTGTCTTCTCAAATTTCTGAGTCAAGCCTTGAAATGGCAAAACAATTCAACCTATCAAACATAGAAAGCGTATTGGTTGAGGGAAAAAGTGCCAAAGTTCTTTGCATGAATGTGGGCGAAAACAAGATTGGAATTTTTATGGAGAAAACCGCGACGCATGCCTGGATTATAAAAAGGATCCTCCTATAGTTCAGTCTCATTGATTGCCCATGGCGGTTAAAGAGGACACCAGTGGCGCTGCAAGCCCCGTTTCTAAAACAAACCAAAACAACAAACATGCCCTTCAGCCTTAAAGTTTATATTTGCGTTTGATTTTTGCAATAATCCGAACTAAACAGATTCTAGTAAGTAGGGAAATGATAATATGGCGTATTTAACAACAACAGGCTCAGGACAACCAGTCCTCATCCTTAAAGAAGGAACAACAAGAAGTAGAGGCAAAGAAGCCCAAAGAAATAACATCATGGCCGCACGAGTAATCGGCGAAGTCCTAAAAACAACCCTTGGTCCTCGAGGCATGGATAAAATGCTAATCGACAGCTTAGGCGACATCACAATCACAAACGACGGCGCTGCGATTCTCAAAGAAATCGATGTAGAACACCCAGCGGCAAAGATGATGGTTGAAATCGCTAAAACCCAAGACGACATGGTAGGCGATGGAACCACATCTGCAGTCGTCCTTGCAAGTGAATTACTCAGAAAAGCCGAAGAACTTCTTGATCAAAACATACACCCGACAATATTGGTCAGCGGATACCGAAAAGCCTCAGTAAAGGCAATTGAAGCTATAGGCAAAATGGCAGTACCATTAGACGTTAACGACCGCAAAACACTCCTAAAAGTCGCATTAACCTCGATGAGCAGCAAAGCAGTTGGCTCAGCAAGAGATCACCTAGCCGAAATCTCCATTGATGCAGTTAAACAAATCGCCGAGAAACGCGGAGACAAAATAATCGCTGACATAGACAACATCCAACTCATCAAGAAAACAGGCAAAAGTCTCCTTGAAACTCAACTTATCCAAGGCATAATAATCGACAAAGAAGTCGTCAGCCCAGGAATGCCAAAAATCAAAGAGAACGCAAAGATTGCCCTCTTAGATGCAGCGTTAGAAATCGAAAAAACCGAAATAACCGCTGAAATACGAATAAAAGACCCCAAACAGATGAAAGCCTTCCTTGACCAAGAAAACGACATGATGGAAGACATGGTTACTAAAGTCAAAGCCTCAGGTGCAGATGTGATCTTCTGCCAAAAAGGCATAGACGACATGGTACAGCACTTCCTATCGAAGGAAGGCATCATGGCCGCGAGACGCGTAAAAGAATCAGACATGGAGAAACTTGCAAGAGCAACAGGCGGAAGAATTGTCAGCGACTTAGATGACCTAAAGAAGGCGGACCTTGGCAGTGCAGGTCATGTTGAAGAACGCAAGATCGGTGACGACAAACTGATCTTTGTTGAAAAATGCAAAGACCCACACTCAGTTGCAATACTTATCCGCGCAGGACTCGAACGCATGGTTGACGAAGCCGAACGCGCAATGACCGACTCACTTTCAGTCGTGTCAGATGTCTTAGAAAACAACAGAATCGTCGCAGGCGGCGGAGCAGTCGAAATCGAAATCGCAAAAGAACTACGCAAGTACGCAACAAAAGTTGGCGGAAGAGAGCAATTAGCAGTTGAAGCATTCGCGGACGCAGTCGAAGTCATCCCACGAACACTCGCAGAAAACGCTGGCTTAGAGCCAATCGACATACTCGTAGAGTTACGACAAGTGCATGATAAAGAAACCGGTAAGTACATGGGAATCAACGTGTTCACAGGCAAACTCCAAAACAGCATCGAAAACGGCGTAATCGAACCAATAATGGTTAAAGAACAAGCCATTAAATCCGCAGCCGAATCAGCCGCTATGATACTACGCATAGACGACGTCATTACATCCAAGGCGCCAAAAGGCGGTCCAGGTGGCCCAGGCGGCGGAATGCCGGGCGGCATGGGCGAAGAATAAAACTTCCCAACCTTTACCTTTCTTTTTGTTATTTTAGAATCAATTTTTTCATACTATACTTATCGTAACAAGAGCCTGTTTATTAAAAACGGTTTTATACACCAACGCCATAAATTGGGCGTGCTTCAACCGTGTCATTAGTAGAGGACATCGCCATAGTAATCGGTCTCGTAGTATTCGAGGTCATCAACAGCGTGGACAACGCTGTAGTGAACGCCTCCGTATTAAAAACAATGAGTATGTTGTGGCGCAAAAGGTTCCTATTAATCGGCATTATAACTTCAGTGTTTCTTGTCAGGTTTTTACTCCCCTTGCTAATAGTTTGGATTTCTATTCCAACAATGAGTCTATCTGACATATTCCTTGCATTCTCTGGACAAAGTTCCATCGCCGCAAACGCCATTGAACTTCAAAAACCTATTATTTTAATGTTCGGAGGAGTCTTTCTTTTATATCTATACTTACATTGGCTGTTTCTTGAAAAGAAAGAGCCTCTTTTCATCGAAAGATTTCTAAAAGAAAATCATGGTGCTTGGTTCTTCGGCTTTGCCGCCCTCCTTCTCGTACTAATAATGTATCTTGCACGGTCAAATCCGTTAGTGATGCTCGCAGCAGCCATAGGAAGCGCAACCTTCTTCTTACTATACGGTTTGAAAGAAACAGCAGAATCAAGCGAACGTAACATGATAGTAGGATCAAGCGGACTAAGTGACCTTTCAAAGTTTGTTTACCTTGAAGTTCTGGATACAACATTCAGCTTTGACGGAGTCGTAGGCGCATTTGCCTTCACAATAAATCTCCTTTTAATCCTCATAGGTTTAGGCATAGGAGCATTGGTGGTCAGAGAACTCACAATCAAAGGTATCGACACAATCGGCAAATACAAGTACCTAAAAAACGGCGCTTTAACCTCTATTGGCTTCCTTGGTTTATTCATGCTGGTCGAAAGCTTCGGCATAGAACTGCCCTCATATATACCCACCATCGTAACCTTCATTATAATCGGCATCGCCTTCTACAAATCCCGACAACTTCTCAAGCCAGTTCCTAAAGAAATACCTGCGCCAACTGCGCATCTTAACTGATAATGCTGTGACTCCTTTTTATGAGGGGTTACAAAACCTATTTATTTCTAATAGAGAACCATCTTTCCCGGGCTCCGGTAGTATAGTCCGGTCAAGTATGCCGGCCTCTCGAGTCGGCGACCCGGGTCCAAATCCCGGCCGGAGCACTTAATCACTTTGTTGAAAAATAGGATGGCTCATTTGGACGTCAGTGTAGAGCATTGTTCTTCTACTGTTCGGTTTAGCGTTAGTTCTGCCATGTTTCGGCTGTAATCCATGATGCGCCTTGAACTGTCAAAGATTAACCGTAGCACGGAAACGATGTTTGGGTCGAGTTTCTTGCTTGACATAAGCATGATTAATTCATTTTCAAGAGGAATTAAGGATTCACGTTTGGAAATTAATTTTTCGGCATCTTTGTAATCTCTTTTGAAGAGAGCTTTGATGGAGTCATCGTAGAGTTGATGTGCTTGGGTGCTGAAGAAAACTAGTTGATTGTATATTTCCTCGTCTACAGGATCTTTTATGAATAGAGTTTCGTTTTCGATTAGCTTCTGCAGGGTCCTAAGGTTGCTTATGATGTTCATGGCATTTTGCGAAATGCTCTCTATATCGTTTACAGCTATACGATAGAGGAGAAATTCCTTGGGTGTTCGAAAGCCGAGTTCCCGATAGAGGTTGCGTTCTATGCCATGCTTGAGTTGGCGAACAATGTATAATCCGAGACGATTTACGTCGTTGTGGGCACTAATCACGCTGTCAAATAGAATATTGCTTCGATCTTTGAAGGCAGCTATGGCGTCCCTGTTTGCTGCGAGAGCTACAATAGCCATTCTTCGAACAGCTTTTTCGATTGGGAATTCTGAGTGCTTAATTAGGATTTGAAGGGTTATTTCGTCTGTTGTTTCTTCGATTATTTCTGAGCCTAAGAAGTGGTCTCGAGCGAGATTTTTTATTTCGTTTTTGTTTTTTGTGGAGTCTGGGGTGTTTTTGAAATGGATTCTAATGATGTCGGCACCAATTGCGTAGAGGGCTCGGATCATGCGGAGGGTGGATTGTGGTGGTTCTTTTGGGTCTATATTTATGTAGTATTCTTTGGGTTTGTTACCGTCTTCTCTACCTTCTTTTTCCATGATTTTTCTTGGAACTAGCGCGAGGGTTTGGTCGGGTTGGATGTTGAAGGCGATTTCACTGCCTCGTTTTAGTCCTATGTCTTCTACCCACTCTTTTGGTAAGGATATGATGTATGAGCCTCTGCCTGTGCATTGGACTCTTCTGTAACCAAGGTCTTTTTCTGCCAAACCAATCACCGTGGTAAATGTTTCGTTTAGATTACATATTTCATAAACTTGCATATAAATGATTTTCAACAAAGTTATATAGAATACATGCTATTTGGTGGGCTATCTCCGTAAAAGAGGGCGATAATATGCCATTAAACACCTGTAAAATAGTAATACAAAATAATAATCAAACAACAGTAAGCAAGGGTGTTTTATGCACAAACGACACGGAACTACACGTGTTGATGCTTACTTGTGCACGCTAACATCAAAAGAAGAAGGTTTAACGATGAAACGAATTATTGCAAAACAAGAAGCATGCATGGGCTGCGGACTATGCGAAGTCTACTGCACCACCCAACACTCAAAATCAAAAGATATAATCAAAGCCTACAACAGTGAACACCCCAAACCCATAGCCAGAATCAGACGAGAAGTAAACAAACCCGTCTCGTTCGCCATCCAATGTCGCCACTGCGAAGACGCCCCGTGCGTAGCCGCCTGTCTATCCGGTGCTATGACAAAAGACCAGAAAACGGGCGAAGTTGTACACAACAGAGAAAAATGTATAGGCTGCTGGACTTGCATCATGGTCTGTCCGTACGGTGCATTAATCATGGATAAGGAAGGTCACGTAGTCGCCAAATGTGATTTGTGCCAAGGCTTAACCGAACCCGCATGCGTAGCCAACTGCCCCAACCAAGCGTTGGTATTCAAAGAGATGAAACTATAATGGTAAAGTACGTTATTGTTGGTGCTTCAGCTGCAGGCATCGCAGCAGTTGGAGCTATAAGAAAAATAGACCCAGATGGTGCAATCATGGTGATCACAGAAGAAGTATGCTCAGATTACTCCCGTCCAATGATTAGCGATTTAGTCAGCGGCAAAGCAGACCTACAAAAAATGAAGTGCAAAACTGAAGAATTCTGGAATGAAAACAAAGCAGAAGTACGCTTAGGTAAAAAAGTAGTAAGCTTAAACTTAGCTGAGAAAACCGTCAATTTGGAAGATGGCGAAAAAGTAGTTTATGAAAAAATATTACTTGCCACAGGAGGAAAACCGTTCGTTCCCAAAATGGAAGGTCAAGAAAAAGATGGCGTATTTACATTTACAAACATTTCAGAAGCCCAGCGGTTAGCGGAAAAAATTGATAGCATACAAGCAAAAAGCGCCGTGGTTATTGGTGCAGGTTTAATCGGTATAAGCGTTACTGAAGCCCTCATGAAACGCGGCTTAAAAGTTACTGTGGTTGAACTTCAAGAGAAAATCTTAAGTTTACTCTTGGATGCAAAAGCATCAGACATCGTTGAAGCCGTCATCAGAAAAGCAGGTGTTAACTTTGCAACTGGGCAATCTGTACAAAAAATAATCGGTAGACCACAAAATGATGGAGCAGTTGGAGGAGTAATCTTAACTAAAGGCACCCAGGTGCCATGCGATCTTGTCATCGTAGCTATAGGTGTAATTCCAAGAACTGAACTTGTAGTAGGAACCAATGTGAAAATAAACAGAGGTATAGTTGTGGATAATTTTATGCAAACAACTGTTCCGGACGTTTACGCCAGCGGAGACGTTGCGGAAACCTACGATTTTATCCTCAACCAAAGTCGTTCATTGCCTTTGTGGCCTTTGGCGGTTTTAGAAGGCAGAGTTGCAGGCGCTAATATGGCAGGTGCAAAAACCAGTTATGAAGGTGGAACCAACATGAGTAGCCTCAAGTACTTCGGTATACCCATAGTCTCCATAGGCTTAGCTAACCCCAAAGATGACCCAGCACTCGAAGTGCTCATTAAACAGGAAATAGAGAACAGTGTATACAAGAAACTGGTCCTCAAAAACAATGTTATCGTTGGCATGACTTTGGTTAACTGCATAGACCGCGCTGGAATCCTCTTCAACCTAATGAAGAGCCAAATTAATGTGAAAAAATTCAAACAAGACCTGTTAAGAGACGATTTCGGCTGGGCGATGTTGCCTATTACGATGCAGAGAAAAATGAATGTGGTGCAATAAACATGGACCAAAATGACAAAGAAATAATCAACCCTTTCGGTGACGACAAAGATTTTTCAGCCTGCGGCATCTTTGCAGCAATGAATACTGAAGGTAAACGTTTCGGCTCAAGGGACCCAGTTCGTGCAATGATAAATATGCATGACAGAGGCAACGGCTTAGGTGGAGGCTTTGCAGTCTATGGTATATACCCAGAATTCAAAGATTACTATGCCTTCCACGTCATGTACCTGAGTAAGGACGCCAAAGAAAAAACTGACCATATACTTGCTTCAAAGTTTGACATTGTCTACGATGAGGAGATGCAGACAAAACCAGCAAACGTGAGAGATCCACCGCTGGTCTGGCGGTACTTTGTTCAACCCAAAAAACTGCGCCCCGAAAACCAAACCGAAGAAGACTACGTAATCGAAGCCATCATGCGTGTCAACACTGAAACAGGAAAGGCATTTGTTTTCTCGAGTGGCAAAGATATGGGCGTTTTTAAAGGCGTAGGTTTCCCTGAAGACGTCGCAGAATTCTTCTGCTTAGAAGATTACCAGGGGTACCTCTGGTCCTGCCATAGCCGGTTCCCAACAAACACTCCAGGCTGGTGGGGTGGAGCGCACCCATTCAACATCCTTGACTGGACGGTGGTACACAACGGTGAGCTATCATCTTATGGTATAAACCGCAGATATCTCGAAATGTATGGTTACAAATGCACCATGCAAACCGATACTGAAGTGCTGGCTTACGCTGTTGACTTGCTTATGCGAAGACAACAACTTCCAATCGAACTTGTTGCCCAAGTATTGGCAGCGCCTTTATGGAACGAAATAGATCACATGGAACCCAAACAGGCAACTCTGCTTCGGACACTACGTCAAACATACGGCAGCCTTCTTATGAACGGACCGTTTAGCATAGTTATCGCTCACCACGGCGAAATGATTGGATTAACTGACAGAATTAAACTGCGACCGCTGGTTGCTGGCACAAACGGCGATTTCCTGTACTTGTCCTCTGAAGAATCCGCAATGCGACTGGTTTCTCCAAAGCTTGACAAGTTCTGGGCTCCAAGAGGCGGCGAACCCGTAGTTTGTAGACTGAAGAACTTCCAAAATAAAGCCAGGGGCTCAACGTAATGAAGACCTATGTAATCCCCGAATACCTCGTTGAAAGAGACGAAAAACGCTGCATACGCTGCAAAGTATGCGTTAACCAATGCACTTACGAGACTCATTCATACGACCAAGAAACTGACACTGTATGCAGTAAAGACGAGAATTGCGTGAATTGCATGCGATGCGTGACCTTCTGTCCCACACACGCTATCACGATCCGAAGGAACCCTAACGCTAGCCGTGAAAACGCCAACTGGACCTTCGAAGCCATCCGAGATGTTAAAAAACAAGCAGAAAATGGCGCTGTAATTATAACGGGCATGGGTAATGACAAACCCTACTACACTTACTGGGATAGACTGCTCTTGAACGCGAGCCAGGTCACTAACCCCTCAATTGATCCATTACGTGAACCAATGGAAATACGTACATACCTTGGTGCAAAACCTGACAAGCTGGATTTAGCATACGGCAACAGCGGAACCGTCCTTAAAACGCAGCTCACCCCACAGCTTTGTCTCGACACCCCGATAATGTTCTCGGCAATGTCATATGGAGCCATTAGCCTAAACGTTCATGAATCGTTAGCTCGCGCAGCCACCGAATGCGGAACATATTGGAACACGGGTGAAGGCGGCTTAGACAAGAGCCTCTACAAATACGGAGCCCACACAATAGTCCAGGTAGCTTCAGGCAGATTTGGAGTCCACAGTGCCTACCTAAATGCTGGCGCAGCAGTAGAAATAAAGATTGGTCAAGGCGCAAAACCAGGTATTGGTGGTCACCTTCCTGGCGAAAAAGTCACCGAACACGTCGCCAAAACACGTATGATTCCAGAAGGTTCCGATGCACTGTCACCTTACCCGCAGCACGACATCTATTCAATAGAAGACCTCCGTCAACTAATCTATGCCCTTAAAGAAGCAACCAACTACACCAAACCCATATCCGTAAAGATAGCGGCGGTTCACAATGCACCCGCCATTGCCAGCGGCATGGTTCGGGCAGGTGCAGACATAATTGCTATCGATGGAGTCCGCGGCGCAACAGGCGCAGCACCTAAAGTCATCCGAGACAACGTTGGCATACCCATCGAATTGGCGCTCGCACAAATCGACCAACGGTTACGCGAAGAAGGCATCAGAAGTCATGCAGGCATTGTTGTAGCAGGCGGTATCAGAAGCGCAGCTGACGTGGTAAAAGCCATCGCTTTGGGCGCTGACGCAGTATACATTGGCACGGCGGCTCTAATTGCGATAGGCTGCACAGTTTGCCAACGATGCTACACCGGCAAGTGCCCATGGGGCATCGCGACCAGCGATCCGTGGATAAGTAAACGCATCAACCCCGACATTGCATCTAAGCGACTCGTGAATCTGCTTCAGAGCTGGAGTATAGAAATTAAGGACATGATGGGCGGCATGGGGATAAACGCCATAGAAAGCTTGCGCGGCAACAGACTCGCTCTTAGAGGCGTCGGCTTAACTAAGACGGAACTAAATGTACTGGGCGTAAAAATGGCAGGAGCGTAAAGGGATGCAAATACAAAACGGTAAACCCCACGAAATAGACGCAAAATATCAATCTCTCGTAACACGTGAAGGTAAACTCATAAAAATAGACGCTGAAGGACTCTACTACAGAGAACTCAACTGCTTACTACGACAACTAATAGGCGCCGACGGCATCGAACGCCTAGAACTCCACAATATCTGTGGACAACGCTACATCGGTACTGACCTTAACACTAATATCCAAATCGACATCTACGGCACGCCAGGCAATGATTTAGGGGCTTTTATGAGTGGACCCAAACTTGTAGTTCACGGAAACGCTCAAGACGGCTGTGGCAACACCATGAATGAAGGTCAAATAGTCATTGAGGGTCACGCCGGTGATGTTACTGGTAACTCTATGCGGGGCGGCAAAATCTTTGTCCGCGACTACGTCGGATACCGCGTTGGCATCCATATGAAAGAATACAAAAACAAGGTTCCGCAGATTGTCATCGGGCAAACAGCAGGCGACTTCTTTGCAGAGTACATGGCTGGCGGAGTGATGCTCATTTTGGGTTTGAATCTTAAGGAAGGAGAGAAGTGCAACGCTCGCTTTGTAGGTACAGGCATGCATGGTGGAGTCATCTATGAACGCGGCGAAATCCTTGAACCCGTAGACGGAACCAAAACCTTACCAGTGGGCAAACGTGACATGCGAGTAATTGAAGACTTAGTTAACGAGTACTGTAGCCACTTCGGCGCCGACCCTAAAACTATCCTTAACGTCAAATTCAAAAAGATACTGCCACTTTCAAAGCGACCATACGAGAAACTATTCTCGCATTAAATTTCTTCATTCTTTTTTCTTGGTGTCCTTTACAGCTTAATAGATTATTTGGGTATATGAAAAACTCCCTCCAGAACCTAATAGAAGTAATCAATTAGGCGATTTCTCAAGCAGTAGCGTAGAATTTGGTTTTCCGAAAGCTAAAATAAGACCGTGACAAAAGTATAGCCACTTGAGGTTAACTGACCCGTGTCATCTATCATCGAAGACCTCATTGCTAGGAAAATTTTTAACAACCGAGGAGAAGAAACCATAGAAGTCGATGTAATCACTGCTTCCGGGTTTGGAAGAGCAGCTGCTCCCGCTGGCAAAAGCCGGGGAAAAGCTGAAGTGGTTTATTATCCGCAGGGTGGAGTTGAAGCAGCCATTAAAAAAGTTGACGACTTAATTGCTCCTGAACTTGCTGGGTTGAACGCAGATTTCCAAGAGGAAATCGACAGCACTCTGCACGAAATAGATGGATCCACGGATTTTAAAAACATAGGCGGAAACACTGCGTTTTCAATCAGCCTTGCAAACGCTGAAGCGGCCGCAAACAGTCACAGTCTTCTTCTGTTCCAGTTTCTGGGCGGGAACGCGGCAACGACGATGCCTTTTCCTTTGGGCAACTGCATAAGCGGTGGAGCCCACGCTCGAGGCGGAAAAGCCCCTAGTATCCAAGAATATCTTGCCCTGCCACATGGCGCCGAAAGCTTCCTTGAAGCCCAAACAGCCAATACTCAAATCCACAAAAAAATCGAAAGTATGCTAAAAAAGAAAAGCACTACCTTCACTTGTGGTAAAAGTGATGAAGGTGCTTGGATAGCAAACATTGACACAGAAGAAGCATTCGAAGTTATGGCTAAAGCCTGTGAAGAAGTTGGCAACGAAATGGATTTTGAATGTGGATTCGGTATTGATGTCGCGGCTTCATCATTTTGGAAGCCGAAAGAAGAAAAATATGTTTACGAGATGGAAGGCAAAAAGCGCGACACCTCCGAGCAACTTGAATTTATGCTTGAGTTAATTGAGAAGTACCATCTTGCTTACGTAGAGGACCCTTTCAACGAGGATGACTTCGACAGCTTCGCTGAACTTACCCGCAAAGCCAAAAATTCTATGATTTGCGGAGACGATTTATTCACAACTAGTACTGAAAGGTTAAATAATGGGATTAAGATTAACGCTGGAAATGCTATCATCATAAAAGTAAACCAGATAGGTACCTTAACCGATGCGGCTGAAACAATTGAACTGGCGCAACGCCACGGTTACGATGCTGTAATGTCTCACCGTTCCGGAGATACCTGTGATTGGCACATCGCACATTTGGCTGTCGCCTATAAATGCCCCGTAATCAAAACGGGGGTTGTAGAAGGCGCACGTATAGCCAAACTAAATGAGCTCATCCGAATTGAGCATTTCCTTGGGAACAGAGCCAAGATGGCTGACCTAAAAATACGCTAAAGAGAAGATGAATAGAATGTCTGAAGACCAAGTAAAAGAAAACCAACCAGTTGAAAATGAACCCGAAGAGGATCCAGAAGAAACTGTAGAAGAGACTCCTCAAGAAGAAGTTGAATCAACTGAAACCGTTACTGCTGAGCCTGAAACAGAAGCGCAAGAAGAAGAAATCCAAGAAGCGCAAGCTCCAGAAGAAACCCTTCTTTTACCCCGAGATACCTTGCTGTCAGCAGGTATCCACATCGGAACCAGGATGAAAACACTGGACATGGAACCATTCATCTACCGTGTGCGCCCCGATGGACTGTTCGTTTTGGATGTTAAAAAAACAGATGATCGCATCAGAGTTACAGGAAAATTCCTATCACGTTACGAACCCGCACGAATAGCAGTAGCAGCAACAAGACTCTATGCACATGAACCGGTCAAAATGTTCTGCAAACTAACAGGTGCAACACCGCTCATAGGAAGGTTCATCCCTGGACAACTTAGTAATCCCCAGTATTCAAGTCGCATTGACCCCGAGATCATCCTCGTCTGCGACCCGAGAGCAGACGCACAAGCAGTCAAAGAAGCATCCAAGGTTGGCATACCAATCGTTGCCCTATGTAGCACCGATAACGAATTTGCAGGTGTAGACTTAGTTATTCCGACCAACAATAAAGGCCGAAGAGCCTTAGCAGTCGTCTTCTGGCTCTTAGCAAGACAAGTGCTTCGCGAAAGAGGCGAACTTGGCCCAGACAAAGATCCACCAGTAACAATCGAAGACTTCGAAGCTAAAGTTACACGCGAAGAGGAAGAGGAGCCCTAAAACCTTTGCCGCCAATTCGGCGTCCAAATGTCGCTTCTCAATTCTATGAGGGCAACGCCGAAGCGCTAAGAGCACAAATCACCTCTTGTTTTCTCCATCCACTTGGTCCCAATAAACTCCCGCAAGTTAATCTTCTCAGTCAACCACGAAAAATCGTGGGCTTGATTTGTCCCCATGCAGGTTACATGTATTCTGGTCCTGTGGCAGCCTCCGCTTTCTACGAATTAGCCATCGATGGCAAGCCTGACACAGTTGTGCTTTTGGGTCCCAACCACACAGGCTACGGTAGCGCTTTGGCTTTGATGCGTGAGGGCATATGGCGAACGCCGTTAGGCGACGTGGAAATTGACACTGCTTTGGCTGACTCGATAATGCACGAGACCCGTATCCTGGATGTGGATGATACAGCACACAAATACGAACACTCCCTTGAAGTTCAGCTTCCTTTCCTCCAGTTCCTATACGGAGACACGTTCAAAATCGTGCCAATCAGCTACTTGATGCAGGATTATGACTCCGCCGTCGAAGTTGGACGAGCCCTCGTGGAAGCCTTGGACGCTACAAACACAATGATTATTGCTTCCTCCGACATGACCCACTATGAACCAGCAAAGGTTGCAGCGGCAAAAGACCAAGCAGCACTCAAAGCCGTTACGGATATGAATGCCAAGTGCTTCTACCAAACTGTTGAAAACCAAAACATCACTGCATGCGGCTACGCACCAATCACCAGTTTAATCACTTACGCCGTAGGAGTATGTGCTAAAGCACAACTGCTCAGTTACCATACTAGTGGCGACGTAACAGGCGACCACTCAAGCGTAGTCGGGTATGCTGCTGTAAAATTCAGCAAATAAGCCAATAGGTAAAGAGAAAATAAATGGTTAGTTTAGCATTCTTTGAGTAACTTGTCAAAGAACACTTTGGTTTTAGCGATATCTTCTATTGATGTTTTATTTCCCAGCTCCAACGTTATGGGACCATCATAAGCATACTGATTTAGCGCTGAGAGGAAATGGGTCAACTCAGGATTTTTTTCGGTGAATGGATGATGAGCCTTGTTTGCCATATGCACGTTGCATATACGCCGACCATATTTATCGAGCAATTCATCAACCACTTTAGTTTCCAATGCATGGCATAAATCAAAAGTTATCCCCATCTCTGCCTTAGGATCAATAACGCCAAGCACTTCTTCGAGTTGCTCAACGTTCTTGCCAAACCCGGTCGAATTAAACGACAGATTCTCCAAAGATAACTTAATGCCTAGCTTTTTCGCGAAGAGTGTGATCTGCCCAAAAACCTCGATTAAACATTTATCTCTAACATTTCTCGGCAGTTTCTTTGAAACGTTCGAGTGTACAGTCATCAAGGGAGCGTGGAGTGCACGGGCGCATTCCAACGAAATCTTGCCATAATAAACTGCCTGATGAACCTCTATGGGATCCTTCACATGCAGCACAGCCGAGTGAAGGGTTAAGCACTTAAGTCCAGAAGTAGCGTAAGCTTCCTGCTCCCGGTAAACATCAGTATCCTTTTCTTTCTTTATAGCTTTCATGTTAAACTCAATGTTGACGAATCCAAGCTGCTTGATGGTGTCAAAATTGTCTTGTATACATAGTTTGCTGAAGATGCCGTTGGATAGACTTAACTTCATGATTTAATCCTCCAGTTTTATTTTTTTTTTATGTTTACAGTGAGTTGTTTCCCGTCTATAATTGTTGCTAAATTGCACAAAGTTAAATTTCTGCAGCTATCCTTAATTTGATGGTGCCAACTCTTGGAAATTAAAGTTCGGTTCTTCACTAATTTGCGAGAAATCGTCGATAAAAGAGAAGAAACTCTAACTTTTGCCGAAGCTACAAATGTTACAGTAAGTCTGGTTCTAAAAACTCTCTCAAAAAAATATGGGGCTCCTTTTGTTGAATACGTTTACAACGACAAAACGGGGCAGCCTAAGAGTTTTCTTCAGTTCCTTGTTAACGGGACAAGCACAACTACGCTGAACGGGTTAGAAACAGAGCTTAAAAATGGCGTTGTATTGGCAATTCTTCCTCCTGTGGGTGGCGGATGAATTTTAAGTGCTATTTTGCTTGATATTTGTACTCTACGCACTAAAAGGATCAAAAAATCGAAGATCAATGTCTGCACTTACAATCAGAAGTTAAAAACTGCTATTTTCTACGGTTGTTACATTGTAGAACTTTGGGGCAAATCAAACATTCGTCAGTGCTACCTGGCGGCGTATTGAGTAATCCGCTGAAGTGTGCACATTTTGCGGGGGAATCAAAAACCATGGGGTACTCAGTTGCTCTAATACCTACAATTTTTTCCTTTGCGGTGTCGAGCTCCAGGCGTGACATGCAGAATGGGCAAGCGTAATGCGTTTGGCGGGGAATAACTGTGTCATCTGTAATCATCGTTGGTCTGTCAAAGTGCTTCTCGCAGCCTTTGTAGGGGCACTGAAGCTTGTCACTGGATCCGTGAGAGTGGAAAAAGCGCATACTGCTCAACCTTAAAAAAAATTGGTGTCGTAACATTTAATAAACCTATCCGCGAAACGCCTGCCAACATGAGCTGAACAACATAACGACACAAACAAGAATCTGTCTATTTTTACACTTGCCGAGAGTTATTGATAATATTCATACGTTAATACATTGAAACAATATTGTGTGCGGCATATTTCCAAGTCTTCATAATATTTATGAACAAATCTCAAACAAGCTTTTATTGTTTCAACTACTAATAAATGTTAAAAAATGGTGAGACAAATGAAAAAAATGTCATTGCCCTCAAAAGAGTTTCTGATGAAAGAAATAGTATACTTCACACATGTATAGGGCTAAGAAAAGTTGCCCTTGGTTAGTTGGTCGTTCTTTACTTGAGTTGAAGATTGTTTATGAAAGACCCTGAAGATTCTTCTCTTGGAAATTCTAAAGCCTCGAGCGGGCTTTGCTCCCGCGGCCTGCTGCTTACGAGGCAGCCGCTCCACTGGGCTGAGCTATCGAGGCACCATAGACGGTAACAACACGGAACCAATTTTTAAAGTTTCACAAACCCCAAACTTAAAAGGCAATAAACGACCCATAAAAAAATAGAGTAAACCCCAAATGAGCCACAGCAATTTTCCAACAGCAAAAAGTCTCGGCGAACACAGAATAATTGAAATTATTCGAAGCCGCCTTAGCAAGATGCCCCACATGCCTATCCCCTTCGGAGACGATGTTTCCGCAGTAAACCTTTCCGAAAACCATGTCGCTATCCTTAAAACCGACATGCTCGTAGGCAAAACAGATGTGCCCAAGGAAATGAACTTCTTTCAAGCGGCAAGAAAAGCCATAGTCATGAACGTTAGCGACTTTGCATCAAAAGGTGTTCAACCGACAGCAGCGCTTATCGCGCTAGGCTTGCCGACAAGCTTTACCCAAGAAAATATCGAAAAAATCGCCGAAGGCCTCAATTCTGGCGCGCAGGAATACGGCGTTTACATCATAGGAGGCGACACGAGTGAAGCTTCGGACTTGATTGTTTCAGTTTCGCTTTTTGGAACAACACAAAAGCAGGCCCTAATGTTGCGTAGCGGCGCTAAAGTTGGGGATATTTTGGCGGTTACGGGTTTGTTTGGAAAATCCTCATCTGGTTTACGTTTGCTCTTAGACAAAGACTGTTCTGCAGGGGCAAACTTACAGAAGAGCCTTTTGGAGTCGGTTTTGATGCCTCAAGCCAGGCTTAAAGAAGGTTTAGCGCTTAGTGGCTCAGGGAAAGTTTCAGCTTCCATTGATTCCAGTGATGGTCTATCATGGAGCCTACATGAACTTGGACGGTTAAGCAATGTCGGATTCACCCTTGATGTAGTTCCTTTGGGAAACGAGGTTAAGCAATTCGCTGAGCAAAATGGGCTTGACGCTTTAGAGCTAGCTCTTTATGGTGGTGAAGAATACGAGTTGGTTTTAACTGTTAAGCCTGATGGTTGGGATGTTGCTGTTGCGGCGGTTGAGGCGGTTGGTGGGCAACTATTACCAATCGGAAAAGCCACCAAAGAACGTAAATTGCTTCTGAATGTTGAAGGAGAGAAGCATGCA
The DNA here is from genome assembly GCA_963739495.1 of Candidatus Bathyarchaeota archaeon. Taxonomy (GTDB): domain Archaea; phylum Thermoproteota; class Bathyarchaeia; order Bathyarchaeales; family Bathycorpusculaceae; genus Bathycorpusculum. The sequence continues at coordinate 340,346 of CAVUAM010000022.1, forward strand.
TTTGAAGCTCGTGGCTGGGAGCATTTTAAGGGGCACGTTTAGCTTGCAGGTCTAGAGTGTAGTTAATTATGGTTACACATGAAGTTGCAAGGTAAGGGGTCTTTCCGAGGCTGATTTTTTCCCCGAACCGCTGGGCAAAGAGTTCGGCTTTTTTGGGCAAGCCAACGTGGTCGCCCAGGACAAAGAGGCTGTTCTCATTTAGCTCAATTCGGTTTATGTCTTTACCGTCTTCTTCCAGCACGTATACTTTTTGGGTTTGAGCTTTAGATTTTAGCAGCGCCTCGAAGCTTGTTTTGTCTTTGGTGATGCCTGGGTGCGGTTTGCCCTGTAAGGTTTTTTTAAGGATTCCTAGCCATGTGTCCATGTCGGTACGTACATCGTAGAGGGTGCTACCGTCTATTTGAATGTGCACAGGCGGGCTTGGAGGACCGTTTAAGATGGCATGAAATATTACGTCCCTGCGCAAGCCATGCGAAAGAAACAGGCTACTAACTATGCATTCATGGACTATGTCGAGTCTGCCTGCGTCATGAAGGCTGTGAAAGTTTGAGTCAGTTTGACCTATACGAGAGAAAAGAATGAATTCGCGAGGCAAATGAGTCACTGCTTACTGCTATGCGTATGTTGCTTTAAAGTACTTTCTCGCAATCAATAACGCTATTTTTTTTATAGTTACTAGCTCAACTACCTAAACGCTAAACAACAGGTTCCTGCCTCTCATAATGACCTGCCTTTCAATACGCCAAATTGAACACTGGTTACCCAAAAATTCAGATAGGGGTAGCTAAGGTTTTTATGGTTCTGCGAAATTATCTCTTGCAACCCAAACTGCAACATGGGGCCATCGGCTAGCTTGGTCTAGGCTTGTAGACTTGGGCTCTATAGACTCCGGTTCAAATCCGGGTGGCCCCACCATTAACTTCTTAAAAGCAGCTTGATTTGAGCTTATTTAAGGGCACTATATTTTTTAACTGAGTTACATTTTTCCTTAATCTTATCCGCTCTTTCAAGCAACTGATTTTCTTCTTTTAAAGAATGAACTTGCTTTTTAAGCGGTGTCTTAGAGATTTACGGTGCTCAACATCAAAACTGTTGGGTGAGTTGCATAATCTTTCGCATATTTGTTATCTAAATACCGTTTTTAATCTTGCCACTTCGTGGTTTTTGGACACTTGTTTTCTATAGACTACAAAACTCAAAGTAGCCTTCGACTATACCTTGAGGGCAACTTTCCTTTTTTTAGAACATTTCCATGCCTAACCGTCACCGATAACACGATCAATTTTTATGTGTAGTTGTTGTAGTGGTTGGCTTACTTTGGTGTGTTCCATTTGGTGTTTAAGAGAATCTTGCTTGTCAAGCCTTCAGGAAGGAAAGGTTTGAGCTTTTCTTTCGATTTAATACCCATCGGTTTAGAGTACATTGCGGCTTACATCAAAGATACGGTGGATCAAGTCAACATAGTTGACATGGAACTGGACAAAAGAAAATTTCAAGACGTAATCAACTTCTATAACCCAGACCTCATTGGCATCACATTATCTGCCACTGAGCATAACCAAGGTCTTCGTCTTGCAAAGATTGCCAAGAAAAACAATTTACCTATTGTAGTAGGCGGTTACCACCCGACAAGTATTCCAGACCTAATGCTTTCCCACCCGCAAATTGACATGGTTATTCGCGGAGAAGGCGAAGCTACAATGAAAGAGCTCGTAGAGGCAGATACTTTTAAGAATATTCAAGGTCTCTCTTACAAAAATAACGGAAAAATAATTCACAACCAAGAAAGAAAACCCATCGATAACATAGATACTCTTCCTTTTCCCGCTCGATACTTGAGGCAATACTCGTACAAAAGCCAAGACAGAGTCACAGATTGCGATGTTTTAACAATGTTTCGGGGATGCAATGGACTTTGCAGTTTTTGTTGCGAACCAAGTATGAGTCGAGGTTGTCTAAGAAGTAGATCACCAGAGAACGTCGTGAAAGAGATTCTGGAGATGTCAGAATTTCACAATAGAAAACCTGTAAACGTAATGTTTGCTGACCCAAACTTCATGGGTAATCCAAAACAAGTCGACCATCTTTGCGACTTGCTGATGGAACAAAATTTGAACATGGAGTTTTGTGCTCTAGTTAGAGCAGACGCGATGGCAGCGTACCCACAAATCGTAAAGAAAATGTGCCAGGTAGGAATCCGCAGGTTTGAAATGGGTATTGAAAGCCCATATATCAAAGATTTAAAGTCAACCAAGAAAGGTACAACCAATAAAGTCCATGTGGAAGCGGTTAGAAACATACGTAAAAACGGAGGCAGAGCAGGAGGAACCTTCGTTATAGGTCTACCTGAACAAACCGAAGAGGAAATCAAAACTTTTCCAACATACGCAAAAGATATTGGTTTAACAGGCGCCGCCTTTGGCATTGCAACTCCCTTTCCCGGCACAGACTTCTACAAGGAGACGAGTGAACAAGGATTAATCTTTGAAACCAACTGGGATGCCTTTGACGAAATGCACTCTGTTTACACTACCAAGTACCTAACAAAAGAGAAAATCGAAGAAATGGCAACTTACTGTATGGCAAAATTCTGGAACATGGACACATTCATCGACCATGAAAAGATTTCGCAAACACGAACTAAACAGAAAAAGACTATAGTTGATTTTGCCCAAGAAAGAATGCTAAATCTCGGTTTCATGACAAGTAACGGAACAGAATTACAGAAAGGCAACTTTGAAAAACACATAAAAACATTTCTTGAGGCTTACATAGACCCAAGAGTGGAAGCATATACCCGAAAAGTCGGAGTCCATGAAGTATTGGAGATGACTAGATTCCTCAGAATACTGGGACCGCAAAAAGTTCAATGTACGCTAAGCTTGGATGATACCCAAGCTAGCTTCATATTTAAAACCACTAAAACAACTGTTGAGTACATACGCATAATTAGTGGAAGACAAACTGACGCCACAATAGCTCTTGATGTAGACCTAAAGTGGCTAAGTGAACCCGGCAATTCAAATATTATCCAGAGAGTTGCTTTGGTGTTCTCACGAAATTTAACTCCCAAGAAATTATGGAACATGTTTAGGCTTTTTACCGCAATCGGTGCAGATGCCTTGGCATGGAATCTACAGAAACTAAAGTCTCGAAAATACTAAAGCGTGCTTTCAAAAAAGAACATGATTTATCAATTCGAAAGAAGCATAAGCGTTCCCAATTCGGTTGCCATTCGTATTCCCACCCAAAGCGCAAGCTAAGAAAGAATAATGTTGTTTGTTAATAATTTGTTCAATAATCTTAGGCAACTTAGCTTTTTGCCATCATTATAAAACATAATTTGTCAGGTGCTAATTGAGGCTTTCGAATAGGATTCTTTTCAGAATGGTTGCGCCATGCTTCATTTTCAATTTCTTTTCGCCCAATCGTTCACGATATTCGATTGGGACTTCGATTGTCATCAAATCCTTGTTTGCCTACTTGATGATTCAATTCTACTTCAATGTCAAAACCTTTCGATTTAATAACCCATCTTCTGAGGATATCTGCACGGAGAACCCGCAATCCTGTTAATGGATCTTGCAAATTTATTCCATTAAAAAAACCATGAGCAAAAGCCAGTAGCTTATTTCCAAAAGTAAATCGACCTTGAAATGCGCTTCCTTCTGTTTGTTTGCTAAACCTGTTTCCGCAAACCATTCCTACCTTAGGGTTATTTTCGAGAATCTGAATCATTTCTGGCACATGTTCAGCTGGATAGGTAAAGTCAGCGTCTGTGATGATCACGTACTCAACTTCGATGGACATGCATTGGACAGCTTTGGCCAAAGCGTTTCCTTTGCCTTTGCCATCTTGGAAAAAGATTTCTGCTCCATGATCTTTGGCGACTTCAACTGTCCGATCTTGACTGTGTCCGTCAATTACTAAAATACGTTTTGCATTTATATTGTCTGAAAGCTCTGAGATGGTTGCGCCTATCCCTTCTTCTTCATTGAGTGCTGCGATAAATATGTTAGTAGGTTGGGTGGGTTGATATCTTTGACCAAACATTTTTTAGTCTCTCCTTGTTTTTTGATTGATTCAATTTTCTTCGAGACGTTCAAGGCGTTTTGTTTTGATCAAGAAAAGGAATCATAATAAACTGTCCAATCGTGATTTATTCTTTATTCCAAATTGACAAATTAAAGGAAGCCTTTCCTTTCTCTTAATGGGAGAGAAGCGTCTAACAAACTATTAAACGAATGTTGTCGCAAGATAGCGCCAACAACGGTACTAAATACGTATCTTTGGTGTCATAGACATTCTATTATGACCAAAAAAAGCATCATGCTTTTTGTTTGAACGACTACTCTTTCTATCTGTCCATGATATGCACCATCCGATAAGAAACGTGAAGACAAGAAATGGCAGCATAAAAATTATTTGCATTCTATTCTGTTTCGACATGTTTATTTCAACAACAATACCATCCAAACTCAAAATAAGACTTTTTGAGAAGCACACTTTGCTGATTTGTCAAGTCCTGCTTCATTCAATGAGAAAAGACAGAATTTTGAATATTTCTCTCTCAGAGTTCTTTTTTGGAAAATCTTATAAACAAAACGAACGCTAACTACTAAATCGGCGAAAAACTCCCTGTTTTTCGTCAAAAATTCTAAGGAGAAAAAAAATTGGGAAAATTAAAAAACAAAACTTTAGGACTTTTGATTGCAGTACTTTTGTCAGTATCAATGACAGCCTCTATTATACTAACACCAAATGCGGAAGCACACACCCCGCCATGGTCAGTACCAACCTACTCTTTCTTAAGCGTATCACCAAACCCCATCGGCGTAGGCCAAATGGTTAACGTCAACTTCTGGGTAAATCTGCCACCGCCAACAGCAAGCGCGCAGTATGGTGACAGATGGCACAACATGACAGTTGTCGTCACAAAACCTGACGGAACCACCGCCACATTAGGACCATTCACATCCGATGCCACAGGAGGAACATTTACCACATACACACCAGACGTGATTGGCAACTACACTTTCCAGATGAAATTCGGTGGAGAAACACTCCAAGGCCTAAACACAGCAAACGGATTGCCATCCACTGACCCAAGCGTCGGCGACTACTTCCAACCAAGCTCAAGCAACGTTTTCACTCTCAATGTGCAACAAGACCAAATATCCTACGCCTCAGCCAACCCGCTACCAACCAACTATTGGACGCGTCCAATATACGGCGAAAACAACAATTGGAACACAATATCTGGCAACTGGCTTGGCCTTGCTGCCTCAACGTTTGCAGCCACCGGAATGTACAATGCAACTGGAAACTATAACCCATACACCACCGCACCAAACACAGCACATATCCTATGGACAAAGCCAGAAGCCTTCGGAGGAATCATCGGCGGAGAATTCGGCAACAGCGAAACAGCAAACTACTACTCAACCTCACAATACGAACCCAAATTCGCCCCAATCATAATGCAAGGCATACTCTACTACACACTGTATCCAGGCGCTTCAACCTTCCCAGAAGGATGGGTCGCAGTAGACCTACATACAGGCCAAACTATATGGACAAAAACAGAAGCCGAAACTAACAATGAAGTGCTAAGGTGCGGACAAATATTCAATGAAATCACACCTAACCAATATGGAGCACAAGCATACCTATGGGCAGTACCACTAGCTGGCGCTGGTTTTATGGGCGCACCAGCTTACATGTCTATGTACGATGCAATGACTGGACAATGGATACTAAATATCACCAACATCCCTTCAGCCCTGACACTTACCGAAGATGACAGCGGCAACTTGGTAGCATATTACGTCAACACAACAACGGACTTTTTCACCGGACAAGCATCAGCTTCACTTACATGCTGGAACTCTACAGCATGCATCAATGTCAATGTAGCTAATTATGGTGGCGGTGCACCAGTCGCTGACCAATGGATGTGGAGACCCCCACAAGGCGGACAACTCGATTTCAAGAACGGAATAGTTTGGTCGGTTCCACTACCGGCAACAGACAGCGCAGGTAACTCCTTAACAGCAATGACGACGTTCTTCGGGATGTCATTCCCCTCATACTTGCTTGGCATTTCAGCAATTCAAAGCGGCGTAGTATACATGCAAGGATCATCTAGCGCACAATTCTCGTACCAGACCGGATGGCAAGAAGAAGCAGGTTTTAGCGCACTCGACGGACATAAACTATGGGGCGCATTCAACGTAACCGAAGTGCCATTTTCTATCATATACACTGGCGGAAACTGGGCAGGAAGCGGTGCCCGCGTAGAACTTACCGAATCCTCGCTCTCAGTCACTGGCTACAGCCTCACTACAGGACTAAAACTCTGGGGACCAACCGCACTTCCAAACGCAAGTCCATTTAGCTCGCTTGGCGCAAACTGCAGTTGTCGCTAACGGCGTAGACTACATATGGTGCTACGGCGGAGACGTTTACGCTTTCAACATCGTTACCGGAGAGCTCATCTGGCAATATCACACTCCAAGCGGAGGCTACGAGTCTCCCTACGGCGTGGAACCCCTATGGACTTTCTCAGTAGGTACCGTTGCTGACGGAAAACTCTTCGTACCTGAAGGCCACATGTACAGCCCACCGCTATTCCACAACGCACAACAACTAGCACTAAACACTACCAATGGAGAAGTCGTATGGAGCATGGATGCCTTTGACGTTACAAGCGCACCAGCCATCTCAGACGGCGTCATGACCACACTCAACGCTTATGACAACCAAATCTATGCATGGGGTAAAGGACCCACTAAAGTCACTGTTTCAGCACCCGGAGCATCAATAGAGCAAGGACGATCACTAGTAATTACCGGCACAGTCACTGACCTATCTGCAGGCTCACAGCAACAAGCAGTAGCTGCCAACTTCCCCAATGGACTGCCCGCAGTATCTGACGCTAGCATGACTGGCTTTATGGAAGCAGTCTACATGCAACTACCAATGCCCCATAACGTTACAGGCGTTCCAGTTACAATCAGCGTTATCGACTCGAACGGCAACTTTAGAGACATCGGCTCAGCTACAAGCGATGCAAGCGGAACATTCACCTTCCAGTGGACACCAGACATCACCGGCAAATACACCGTTATCGCTACCTTCGCAGGCTCAGAATCATACTATGCATCGTACTCGGAATCAGGCTTTGCCGTCGACGAACCACACGCCACAGCAGCACCAACAGCATCGCCAATTGCATCTACTGCAGATACGTACTTTTTGCCCGCAGTCGCCGGAATAGTCGTTGTCCTGATAATTGTTCTGGCTATGCAAGCATTGATACTGCTCAGAAAACGACCATAAGAATCCAAAATCACACCCTTTTCTTTTTTTTATTTCTGTTTTATAGTTATTGAACGTTATAAAAGTCATGACTATTTCTTAGTAGAACAATGATTATTCATGGTCTTTCAAAATGCCAGCTACGTGGTTAATTGGCGGTTCGAAAAACTTAAGAAATAAGTATTTATTAAAAGAAAAAATTAGCCTTCAAAAAAGTAACATATGAGATTTGCCTTTTCCGACAAATGGAAATAGAAAAAGATTGTTCAAATGGATTATCTTACGGCTTCAACTTTCTGTATTTCTGGAACCCTTTCCTTGATGAGTGCTTCGACACCATTTTTAAGTGTCATTGCTGACATTGGGCAGCCAGCGCAGTGTCCAGTTAAGCGGACTTTGACAGTTTGTTTTTCAATAGCTACAAGTTCTACGTCACCGCCGTCAAGCTGAATTTGTGGTCTTATTTCGTCGAGTGCATTTTGTACTCTTTTTTCGATTGATTCAGTCATGTAACTTCACTTAATAACATTTTTGAAAGAATAAATAGTTATAAAAGATTCCTGTCTTATTTTGGGGCTTTTATTCTTTTAGTTTAGGAAGAACTTTTGTTGCCCATTCAGTTTTTGTATTGTAGATGTTTCTTAGTTTTGTAGTCGAAGTTGAAGTCAGTTTAACCTTTGCAAGCATTCGACTTTTGGATTTGCTAATTGCACTGTCTCGTTTTGGCTTGTTCCTAACGATTTTATAATTTTCAGGGTTCATATTGGATCTCTGCTATTGAAGCTCCAATCCTGACATATAGGAGTTTGCCCTTTTCTCGCCTTTTTTATCATTATTCAAATTTGTCATCGGGCTAAAATTTAGTTTGAGTAACGATTTTAGTGGCGAGTTTGCTTTTCAACTACTTCTATGTGCTCAATAACAATTGCATCTCCAACAGCTACTCTATGATCCGTTTCACCCGAGAAAGATATGCCTATTTGATCGCGCAATGACACCCATTTTTTATGAACGGAAGCAACTGGAACCCCATTAATCTCCATTCGATAATCGTGTTCAGTGAAGTCTCCGTATATGCGCATGAATTCAACACCGTTTTTTTCCACCCAATATTCCTCACCGATCAGCTTAACAATCTTCTTTCTTATTGTCCCAAGTTCCGAGCCTTGGTTATCGTAAAAAGCGAATTCACTTCGTAATGAAACCATTTTTCCTTCAAGCCGCATTAATTCTTGACCGTGATTATCTACCACGATAAATCTGGGTGGGACTTGAAAAAAGTTGGCTTCAGCCGAGCCTAACTGACCCCCTTTTAGGTCTTCAAAGTCGTAGTGCTCACGGACGGAGAGTATTTTCTTTTTCATAACTATGTCGTTGTTTTCTAACAGGAAACTTGGGTTGCTCAATTTGCTCAATTAGAAACTAATGCATTTCGTAAACTAATACTTTTAAGGTAGCGCTGAATGGCCTCGAGACTTAAAGTCACTTTGCATTTTCAGGGAGTTGCCTACGGAAGACTTAAGCCCTCATATCTCTATTTACAAATAAAATAAGGGTAGGTTTGTGATGGTTCATAGAAGAGTTCGAGGCGGGAAATTCAAAATTAAACATGTTGAGAAGCGGAGTCCCGTCGAGTTGGGAGACGAATTAGAAGTAAACATCACAGACACCTGTCCAAATGGAGATGGCATGTCTATAATTCAGGGGTATGTAATCCAGGTCCCTAAGGCTAAGCCTAGAGAACGCGTCAAGGTAAAGATTAATTATGTTGGCAAAAAGGTGGCTACCGGCGAAATAGTCAAATAGGTGCGCAAAGTGCTTTGTGATTTGACGTAGCTTCATTTTCTAAAAAATCAGAGAAAGATGACTTATTAGCATTCTGTGTTTTTATTCTTCAGTTCGTTATCGATAATGCTTAGAAGGTGGTCAGGCTGGATTGGCTTTGTAAGAAGCGCGTCTGCGCCTTCAATGCTGGTTTGCCAAAGAAATTTTCCTGTAAGCATAATCTTTACGGTATTTGGGGAAGTGGAATGAATTAATGGGAAAAGGTCAGTGCCTTCCATGTCATCGAGGCATAAATCAATCAACGCGACATCATAGTGGTTATTGCTTATTTTTTCAATAGCTTCCTTGCCTTTTTCTGCTACTGCGACAAAATAGCCTTTTCTCTGGAAAACTTTGGTCAAAGTTCGTAAAATAGACGTGTCGTCATCTATAATTAGTATAGATGGCTTGCCTACAATAAACAAGCATTAAAACCTACCAAGATATATCTGCTGTTTAGTTATTTATAGCTTCATACGGGCAAGCGCCGATACCTAAAACTCAAAAGTATTTTTGGGGATGTTTACTCCACATTTTATCGTTGCTCTGCATCTCTATCCTTCCCTCTGTCCGCATCAGCCGGATTTCCCGCTCAACAAACATATCGTCGCTGTAGCCGATCTTTTTTTTATGGCTTCTTCAAAGTTGGGCAGGTTAATATCCTCTGATGAGCCAACTAAGTTCCAAAAATAAACTAGCTTCTGACTTCCTTTTTGCATCTTCAAATTGGTCTTTGTCAATCAACATTTACCTTGCACAATATGGGTCTTCATTTTTTGCTTTGTGGTGGCATACACATTCTTGGCAATCGCCATGGCGTATGCAATCTTTTTTTGGGCAGGGACAATTAGGAGCTCTGGCTGACATAACCAAGAATACCTTCGATACAATATAATTATTACCAACCAAACATGAATAAACTCACCGTCAAACTAATTAGCAACAACAAGTATTCCAGCCAGAATAAGGCAAAAAAATGACAACCGCACCACTGGCAAGCACAATAATCGCCATAGGCTTAATCCCCGTCGCGTTCCTCTTTGTCCACGCGTTCCTCAGTGGCAGAGGAAAAAAACACATTCATCCAGTCACAGGCACACTTGCAATCACATGGGACCTAGTCATGTCTATCGGCTACATGCTGCTTCGCACAGTAACCATAACATTGACTCCACTTTTGACAGTTTACTTTGGAATCCATGGAGCAATCGCCGTCTTAGTAATGTCTTTGGAAATTGCGGTACTCGCCATCGGAATTTTACAAGTGAAGCAGAAAGCGCAGAACAAATGGCACGCCAAACTTGCCAAGATTCTCTTCCCAATATGGTGGTTTGCTTTCCTTTCAGGAGAAATAGTCTACTTATTGATGTACGTGTTCTAATTTAAAAAACAGCGATAGCAGCCTAAACGCTAAACCACCGATCAAAAGTGCGCAGCTACGTTAGCTGTGGTAATCACTGCGGTGGCTTTCCAACCGAACTCTTTTCCAGAATTACCATCGTGGACACGCATGGGATGTAGAGCATAGCTACGAACGCATACAACAAGTTGTACTGGCGTAAAGAAGAGAGGTTTGTGGAGCCGAAAATCGCTACCGCGCCGAGAATAATTAGTTTTTTCGTACAATGACGATGCAAGCCGATCTTGTGCATAGCGCTATCCATCATGAATGCAACGCGGGTCAAGATGCCTGAATCCTCAACAACCGCCAATAGCAGATAGAATGGAATTACGAATGGAATAATCAGTGTTAAACCCGCGTTGAAACCGCCCCAAACCCCGTTTAAGATAATGCTTAAGATTGGCTGGGACGCCGACAGGGCGGGGTCAACAGGCTTAATGACGCTCAACCCAGTTGAGATTAAAGTCGATAATCCGTTGCCTACAAAAAACGTCCAGAGCAGCAACCCTGCAATGACACCTATAGAAGTAACATAACCAAGAACCCTGTGGGTGGTTACCCATTCCAGTTTATCAGAAAATGTGGTCCAGATTTCATTTTGCTGAACGGCTGAAGCCGCAATTTGACTTGCAAGCGCATATCGCGCCGATGCTATTAACGAGAAACAATGCTCTTGGCAGGCGGCTTCCAGTTCTTGCGCAACAACCTTAGCTGACTCCGCAACTGTCTGGGATTTGGCAGCGACGTTTTTTGTGATTTCCGTGTCGCCTTCCAAGCAGCTTAATCGCCAGCCATCTGGCAGGGTATTGGAGACCAATATTCTCTTTTTCAATTGTCTGTTGGAGCTGTTCGATTTTATCTTCGAGTTCTTTTCTGTATTTTAGGTGTTTGGCTTTGTGTTTGTGTGTGGCCACTTTGACAGCTTCACTTACCACTTCATATATGCCTTCGCCGCGTATGGCAGAAGCAAACACAACTGGGATGCCTAGTGCCGCTTGAAGTTTTTCTTTGTCGATTATCATACCTTTGCTTTTGGCAACGTCAATTTGGTTGAGGCACAACACCATGGGCGCCTGCATTTCCATTAGTTGAAGAGTGAAGAACAGGTTCCGCTCCAAAACGGAAGCGTCTACCACATTTATGACTGCGTCTGGTTTCTCCAGTGCAACGTAGTCTCGGGAAACAAGTTCTTCCATTGAGAATGTGGAGAACGAGTAGATGCCTGGTAAATCTATGATTTTGATTTCGTAGCCCTCAAAACTCAATGTGCCTTCCGCACGATCTACCGTTTTGCCTGGCCAGTTCCCAATTATCTGGTTCGAGCCAGTGAGCTGGTTGAATATTACGCTTTTTCCAACGTTCGCATTTCCAGCAAGCGCAAACGTTAGATGTTTCCATTGCATTTTTCCATAGAATAAACTTTTTGTTAAAATCTAACTTGGATGACATGACATGACTGTCCTTCCTATGCTGCTTTTTCTTCTTCAACAAAAACGTTGCAGGCAATGTCTTGTCCCAACGCCTACTTGGAGCACGCACAGAAAGCTCGACTGGACATCCATTGGCGAAACATTGAAACTTTTATTCTTTGCCTGGCGTTAGACCTATATAAAGAAAACGGTTGCAGGACTTTGTGATAGTCGCGGATAAAGCTGGATTTTGCCGTACTTGCCGCCTTTGAGTTCACGGATAGGGGTTAGGTTTTTGTTTCGTTTGCCAACTTCTTCAAGACCTTGGTTATGCAGCTCAATGCATTCTTCACAAGTCGAGAAGGGTAAGTCGCATGCAGGTATGGTTTTGTCGTCGTCGGAGCAGGTATCGGGATGTTTTAACAAGCGGCACAGGGATTCTTCAGCTTCGTCGGATAAGGCGTGTTCCATCTGGCAGGCTTGCGTGTGAACCTTGTCTTTTCCAATATGCAAAACATCGGAGAGGAACTTTTCAAGTAGCCTGTGTTTTCGTGCAACTTTTTGGGCTTCTTGGAGTCCTTTCTCGGTGAGCGTGCTGCCGTGATAGGGTGAATATTTTATGTAATCGTCTTGGGCGAGTTTTTTTAGCATTTCTGTTACGCTTGCTGGAGATACATCCATCTTTTGTGAGATTTCCGTTGTGCTGACTAGATCGCCATTTTTGGATTGGCTGTAAATGGCTTTGAGGTAGTCTTGGGTTGATTTTTGCTCCATTCTTTCTCGCCTTGAATTTAGGTAAACCTAAAATTTGCCTAATAAAGGTTTAGGCACACCTAAAAAATAACATCCATTAAACACTACATACTGCAACTATTGAATCGCCCTCCCAGTAACGGCTAAATACTGCAAAAGCCTAATTCCGTGATACTCATCAGAGGCAAAAACAATGAAAGACCTGCCCAACTTAGTCCAAGACATAGTAGAAGCCACCCGAAAACACGAACAATACCGCGACAAAGAATGCATAAACATGATAGCCAGTGAAGGACTAAAATCTCCCGCCGTCAACCAAATGCTCGACCTCTCACATGATCTCGCCTGCAGATACGCCGAAGGAGAAAACGACTCCCAAGGTCACGTTAAGAGGCGGTATTATCAAGGCCAAAAATACATGTCTCAAATCGAGGACTTCGCAACCGATATAATGAAGAGCCTATTCAATAGCACTTGGGCAGATGTGCGATTGGTTTCAGGTACCCATGCGAACCTTGCAACTTTCAAGGGTTTGTCATTAGCTTCAAAAAATAACAAGATGGTTGTTACCCCACTTAGTTGTGGCGCTCATATAAGTCACGATTATACTGGTTTAGCAGGCAACATTTTAGGTTTAGACAACATCAATCATGTCTATAATATCGATGAGTTTAACATCGATGCCGAAAAATCCGCTTACGTTATACGTGCAGCTAAACCAGGAATAGTCACATTTGGCGGTAGTCTTTTTCTGTTTCCGCACCCAATTAGAGAGTTAAAAGAAGTCTGCCAAGAAGTTGGCGCATACATCGCCTACGATGCCTCTCATGTACTGGGCTTAATCGCAGGGGGACAATTCCAAGACCCACTCCGCGAAGGTGCAGATTTCATCACATCCTCAACCCACAAAACCTTCCCTGGGCCTCAAGGCGGAGTCATAATGGGAAATCCAAACAGCCCAGCAATGGAGAAAGCAGTAAGAAAGATCCAGTTCGCAGTTTTCCCGCTTAGCGCTTCAAGTACCCATCTTGGCAGATTGCCAGCTCTAAGCATAGCTGCATTGGAAATGAAGGTTTTCGGCGCGGAACTGGCAAGGCAAATAGTCAAAAATGCTCAGACTGCTGGACAATACCTCTGCGAAAACGGCGTTAAAGTCTTGGCTGAACATAAAGGCTTCACAAGGTCACATCAGATTGCTCTTGACGTTCGCAGTTTCGGAGGAGGTAACAAGATTGCTCAAGACCTCGAAGACGCAAACATCATCCTAAACAAGAACCTACTTCCTTACGATGACCAAAGTTCCAAAGAGAACCCCTCAGGCTTACGCGTCGGCTTCCAGGACATAACAAGGCGAGGATTTGGTGAAGGCGACATAAAACACCTCTGCGATTTGATGCTTGACGTAATAAAAGGCAAGCGCACGCCCGTACAGGTCAAAGTAGATGTTTTGTCGCTTAAAGAAGAGTTTAATAGTACAAAATACGGGTTCCAAACCGTCGAAGAAGCCTTAAACTACGCAAAAAAGACTTAACAAGCATTTTCATTTCTTTTGTCCTAAACATTAATTAAGCCATTTTTGGCCTTTTACCATTGAAAACAATGACCTTCGATCTCCTCTCAATTCTCTTTCTAATCGTTGCAATAGGATTTGTTGTCCTTTTTCTGTTGCTTCCTCGTTACGGTCCACACTACACCTCAAGATTAATATGCCCAAACTGTCGAAAAAGCTTCAACTTCCATTGGGTACCTGGCGCAACCATAACCTCTTTGGTTTACCGCAACAAGCGAACTCTAAAATGCCCCTACTGCCACGTGAAATCAACCTACAATATAGCATCAACAAGGGTAGCCAAACCAAAAAACCCTTTGAAAGCCAAACCTAAAGCATAAACAAGCCAGACTTTCCTTCAGAGAGATTTATTATCCACAACAGCAATCAAACTTCTAATTAACCTTCGTCGAGATGCCACGTATGAAAGTACTGTTAAATGATGGTTTGGAAAAAGAAGGCTTAAAGCTCTTCCAAGAAGCAGGCATAGAGACTGACACTAGAAAAAGAGACCAATCTGCTCTTTCCGCCGAGATTGGAAAATTTGACGCTCTAGTTGTCCGTAGCGCTACGAAAGTAACCAGTGAGGTTTTGGAGGCAGGATCAACGGGCAAGCTCAAAATTGTCGGCAGAGCAGGAGTAGGCTATGATAACATCGACGTAGCGGCTGCCTCAGAATTCGGAATCGTGGTAAAATCTGCTCCATATGGCAGCACCAATGCTGTAGCTGAGTTAACCATAGGCTTATTACTGAGCATCTCAAGAAACACTCCCCAAGCTCACAATTCACTGAAAAATGCCGTTTGGAAAAAAGACAAACTCAAAGGCACCGAACTCGCCTACAAAACCCTGGGGCTTCTTGGCTGCGGAAGAATCGGACAAAAAGTCGCGCAGATAGCAAAACGCGGCTTCGATATGGATGTTATTGGCTATGATATCAGACCATGTCTTGAATCTGGCATAAAATTTCTTTCCAAAGAGGAAGTCATAGCAAAAGCTGACTACATAAGCATCCACACCGGCGGCAAAGACGTAATCATCGGCGAAAAAGAACTCTGTCAAATGAAGAAAACCGCTTACCTTATCAATACATCAAGAGGTAGCAACATAGACGAGCAAGCAGTGTACAATGCCCTAAAGGAGGGCAAAATAGCTGGCTTAGCAACCGATGTTTACTCCGATGAGCCAAAATCTGATGGCTTAGAATTTAAAAATAAATTCAAAGAACTCGACAATGTAGTTATGAGCAGTCACTTAGGTGCTTCAACTGTTGAAGCGCAAAGGGAAA
Organism: Candidatus Bathyarchaeota archaeon; assembly: GCA_963739495.1. Lineage (GTDB taxonomy): Archaea > Thermoproteota > Bathyarchaeia > Bathyarchaeales > Bathycorpusculaceae > Bathycorpusculum. The sequence goes on from CAVUAM010000022.1 coordinate 355,891, forward strand.
CTTCAACCGAGATTGCTCGCGTAGTTTCAGGTTACCTCTTAGGCGGAGACTTCACAAACTCAGTTAACGCAGGCGAAAACATCGAAGTGGAAGAAAAACCCGTTCACACACTTTTCATCCACCATCGTGACGTCCCCGGCGTATTTGCCAACATTGACAAGGTCCTGGCTGACAACGACATTAATATACGCGCAAATTATTCGCGCCAAATCGGCAAAAGCGGATATGCCATTTCCGTTTATGTTCTCCACAAGAAAGTCACAACTGAAATTGCCAGCAAACTCAAAGCAATCCCTAACATTTGCAACGTAAAATTCTGACCCTTTCCCTTTAAGCAGGCATATAAACAACTTTTCTTCTTTTTAGTAGTTATGCGATTAGGAGTCCTATTCTCAGGCGGCAAAGACTCAACCCTTGCCCTGCAATTAGCGGCGGAGAAAGAAGAGGTAGCCTGCCTAATCACCATGGTTTCTATAAACAAAGAAAGCTACATGTTCCACACCCCAAACATCGAAGTGACGGCGCTTCAGGCAGAAGCGTTGGGTTTGCCACTGGTTTCAGTGATAACCGAGGGGAGAAAGGAAGAGGAACTAGCAGACTTGGAAAAGGCGATTGCTGAGGCAAAAAGCAGGTACCAAATAGAGGGTGTAGTCACGGGAGCAGTGGAATCAGTTTATCAAGCCTCGCGTGTTCAGCGCATCTGTAACCTCCTTGGTGTCTGGTGCTTTAACCCATTATGGAAACGTGACCAGAAAGCGCTCTTAGAAACGCTTGTCGAAAGGCGGTTCCAGGTTATTATTTCGGGGATTTTCGCTTATCCACTCGACGAAAAATGGCTTGGGAAACAAGTAGATGCACATGTGATAGCTCGATTGATGGAGTTCCAAAGCCAATATGGCATCAGCCCCTCAGGCGAAGGAGGAGAAATTGAGACGACAGTATTGGATGCGCCCATGTTCAAGCAGAAAATCGAAATTGTCTATCACATGGTTGAGGCAAAGGGAAACTGTGGAGTCTACATTATTAAGCAGGCACGGTTGGTTGCGAAATGATTCTAGTTGTCGACATGAACTGGAAAAAGGATTCGTTGGCATTTAACGAGTTTGTGTTACCCATTACTTCAGCTATTCAGTTATTTGAGAAATGCACTGTAAAGCATTTTTCTGAAATCACTCTAGCAGACTTGGATACTTGCAGCAGGGTTATTCTTTCTGGTACTTCGCTAAAAGACCACGCAACCCTAAAGCAGTTCCGTAAGTTTAGCTGGATTAAGACGTTTGGCAAACCCCTTTTAGGCATATGCGCAGGGATGCAAACAATTAGCCTAGTTTTCGGCGAAACTTTGACGACTTGCGTGCAGATTGGAATGGTTGAAATCTCAACGCTAAAAGAAAACCCGCTCTTCCAAGGGAACTTTAAGGCATATACGCTTCACAACTTCTCAGTCAAGCCTTGCCAAACTTTTGAAATACTTGCAGAATCTACCAAATGTATCCAAGCAATAAAACACAAACAAAAAAACATCTATGGCATCTTATTTCACCCTGAGGTACGAAATCAAGACATAATACAACGCTTCATAAGACTAATCTAAAGAGCAATCTTAAACGCATTTGGGTTCTACCAAGGAAATGCCCAATAAGAGGCGAGGTAGTTAATACCACAAATGCAACCTCCAAGAATCCAAATCAAGCCAGGCATCCGAGTAAAAATCGTTTTGAAGCAGGACCAGCAGAGTGGCAAATTAACTGAGGGGACTGTCAAAGACATCCTCACCAACAGCCCAACTCACCCGCATGGAATAAAAGTGCGCTTAACAAACGGCAAAGTCGGCAGGATACAATCAATTGGCTAAACATTGCAATGAATAGCTAAAAAGACTTTTAAGTGGGGAAAAAAACAAAAAAGAAATAAGCGAGTAAAAGCGTTAGTGCGTTGTTTCTTCGGCATCTATGTTTAGTTTGGTTTGGGTTTCGGATATTTTTTCTGTTGATTCTGATGACTTCGTGGTAACGATTGCCACTGTGAATGAGAGAGCGGCGGAAACTATCAATGGAACCGTTGCTGTTAAGATATTCAAAACAATAAAACTTGCAGGAGGAGGCGAAGCGTACATAATCGTTACCAATTCATAATTTACGATTGCGACTAACGCAGAGAATACCACGAATATGATGCCAAATATTTTAGCGATTTTGTTAACAATTTTCCAGTTATCTATTTGTCCTCACCAGTAATCCTGTGCTAGTTCATCGCGGCTTTAAAGCTATTGCCAGTTTTACTCGAAACCGCCTCATCTCAAAGCATGTTACCGCTTGGCGGAAAGGGTTAAAAGTTAAAAGTGTGTGTTTTCTAAATAAGTTACAGGAGAATTTTTGTTATGGTTAATCAATTACCAACTGAAAAGTTAAGGAATGTTTGTGACGTTAATTTTTTGCACTGTGAATCTACCAAGGACCTAATTCCGCTTGGCGAAATTATTGGTCAAGAAAGAGCGGTACGAGCCCTAAAATTTGGGTTAGGGATAAAAGACCATGGTTTCAACGTTTTTGTGGCTGGTTATCCTGGAACAGGCAGAAAAACTGCGGTTAGAAACTTTGTTGAAGCTCAAGCTAAAACCCAGACCGTTCCAGCCGACTGGTGCTATGTGAACAATTTTGGTAACCCATATGAGCCAAAGGCCATAGAGTTGCCTGCGGGAAAAGGCAAAGAATTCCGAGAGGAAATGAAAAACTTCATCGAGAATGTAAAAACCGCTCTTCCAAAGGCTTTCGAAAGCGAAGACTACATCGCCAGAAGGGACGCAACAATCAAAGGTTTAGAGAATCAGCGCAAACAGCTAATCGATGAGATAAGTGAAAAAGCCCAACATGAAGGATTAGTAATTCAAACAACACCCATCGGCATACTGCTTGTTCCAGTGTTAGATGGCAAGCCACTTAGCGAAGAAGAAATGCTGGCGCTACCTCAAAAAACGAAGGAAAAGATTAATGAAAAAAGGGAAAAACTAGAAACTGAGTTTCGAAACACCATGCGTCAATTAATCGACATGGAACGTAAAATCCATGAAGCCCTAAAGAAACTAAACAAGGAAGTTGCGCTCTTCGCACTTGGAAACCAAGTTGAAAGCCTCACGGAGAAATATCGTACTAACTCTGAAGTTACTAATTTCCTCAAAGAGGTAGAAATCGAAATTTTAGACAATCTGCAACAGTTCATAAGGCGAGGCGACCCTGAACAGCAAATGCCCTTTCCGATGCCTTGGATGAAAGAGGAACCCTACAAGAAATACGAGGTTAACCTCATCATAGACAACTCTAACACCACTGGCGCGCCAGTCGTGATGGAAACCAACCCAACTTATCACAACTTGCTTGGCAGAACGGAAAAGGAAGCCCAGTTCGGCGCCCTTACCACCGATTTCAGTATGATAAGGGGTGGAGCGATACATAGAGCCAATGGCGGCTACCTCATAGTATCAGTAGAAGAATTGCTACGAAACCCCCTCTCATACGACGGCTTAAAACGCGATATCAGAGATGCGAAAATGTCCATAGAAGAACCCGAAGAACGCTATGGATTTCTAAGCGTTAAAACACTTAAGCCCCAGCCCATCCCATTAACAGCCAAAGTTATCCTGATTGGCACACCATATCTCTACCAACTAATGTTCAGTTTAGACCCAGATTTCCAGGAGCTCTTCAAGATAAAAGCAGAATTCGATACAACTATGCCTAGAACTGATGAAAAAGTGCGGCAGTACGGCGCGTTTATTTGTGGGCTCTGCGAGAAAGAAGGACTCAAGCACCTTGACGGCAGCGGCTTGGCAAAAATAATAGAGTATAGTTCAAGAATCATAGAAGACCAGTTTAAATTATCGACACAGTTTAGCGCCATTGCCGATATTGTCCGAGAATCAAACTATTACGCGGCACAAGACAGTTCCGAGCACATCACTGGAGTCCATGTCAAGAAAGCTATTGAAGAAAAGATCTATCGCTCTAAACTTATCCAGGAAAAAATCCAGGAAATGATTACCCGAGGCTTCTTTCTTATTGACACGATGGAGCAGAAAGTGGGACAAGTAAACGGTTTGTCAGTCATGGGACTGGGCGATTTCGCTTTTGGCATGCCTTCACGTGTGACTGTAAGCATTGGACTCGGTAGGGAAGGTGTAATGGACATTGAAAGGGAAGCCAAAATGGGTGGTCCAATTCACACCAAAGGTGTCCTGATTCTCAGCGGTTACCTCAACGATAAATATGCAAGGGATAAGCCTTTGAGCCTCTCCGCACGCTTGGTTTTTGAGCAGAACTACGAAGGAGTCGAAGGCGACAGCGCATCAAGTACCGAACTCTACTCAATCCTCTCTTCACTCAGCGGATTGCCAATAAAACAGAACCTAGCAGTAACAGGATCAGTTAACCAGAAAGGAGAGGTCCAAGCTATAGGCGGAGTAAACGAGAAAATCGAAGGGTTCTTTGAAGTATGCAAAGCCAAAGGTTTAACAGGGCAACAAGGCGTGATGATTCCTGAAAGTAACGTGCAGAACCTGATGCTTAAAGAAGAAGTGGTTGAAGCGGTGAAAGCCGGCAAATTCAACATCTATTCGGTTAAAACAATCGATGAAGGTATCGAAGTACTCACAGGAACCAAAGCGGGGGAGAGCAGAGCAGACGGAACCTACAAAGAAGGCACAGTCAATTACTTGGTGGATAAGCAACTGCGGGAGATGGCAGAGAAACTCAAAGAATACCCAACCGCACCAGCATCTCCTAGAAAAATTGAGGCATAAAAAAAACAGAATTTCCTTTCTCTAATATTTTTTTGATACTGGCACTTTGTGGATCAAAACTTATTTGTCATCTTGTAGAATGGTGTTCAAGTGCAAAGCTGGATTCCTGAAGACACAACACCTTTGTCATAATTCTTTTCCCAGCAATCAAATTGATGGACGCTGTAGGCTAGCATTCTCTGTTTTTTAAAGAACAAAGAGAAATAAGCCTGTATAGCAAATCAACAAGCGCTTATTATTAGTCATTTACCACTTATAAGCGCTAAATTGGCAAGGTCGCTCGCATGCTTGTTGCTACAGGAATACAATCACAACACCATTTATAGTCGACGAATAATTGTTAGATCGCGAGAAAATAGCCATCCAAGAGGTACACCCCACGCTTGACGGGTCAGCCGTTAACCATGACATACGTCACTACTGCCCTAAAGAAGGATTAGGGAACTATTCTCGATGGATGTCTTAGGTTAGCACTGGCGGTCCGTCAAGCCTACTTTTGGTTACTTTATTTATAGCATAATCAAGCAGTTTTCAATACATAATTTATTAAGGCAAGATACCATGCTTCTTTTCGTGAGTACCTTTGAGTTATAAAGACCGCATGCACCCAAAAGTCAGCAGGGCAGAAATTGACGTTTTCAAATCCCTAAGCATGTCCGGATTAACCAGTGGCATGGTAACACAGCAACCCATTATCCTAAAATCAACCATTCCCGACTTTTGTTGGATGGAAAAACGCAAAATCGTCTACTTAGACGGTAACCCAGTTCATAGAAAAGACAAACAAATCGAACGCGATGAGGAGATCGATAATCTTCTAATTGCTCAAGGCTGGGATGTACTCAGAATTCCCTATGATCCGCCCCTAACTGATAAGGGACTGCAGGGAATCATGGCGACCATAAAGCGTTTTCTGAACGTCGATGAGGAAGAGTAGAATCGATTTTTCCTTTTTTCCTCAATTTTTTTGAAATAGCGCTGACCTTTTCTAGATTAACTTTTTTTTTTATCCAAAATCGTATTTTAGAGAATTTTGCGTAGGGAGGGGATCATAGCCCAAATTTGCCAGTAAAGAATATAGAACACGCTTTATGAAAGAGGGCTGCCCGTCCATGAAACGCATTTGGGTTCAAAGGTCTGTATTTGGGGTTTTGTTCCCAAGTTTTCCCTATGTTTCACTGCATGGACTTCGCTGAAAAGTGATCTAATCCAGTTCAAGCATCAATCCTACCTTGGTCATTTAGCTCATTTTGATCAACTGACTCTTCTTTTTCTGAAATGAAAAGCAATTGTAAACAGTTCGTTTCATTAATCTTCTCTTGGTTCACAAAAAAACAACTATACAAATAATTCTTAGATCAACTTAAGCGCGTTCGGCAATGCCTTTTGTAACTGCCTTTAGGAAATTATTCTTGCTAGAATTAGAATAAGTAAAAATCCAGTTATAAAGAAAGCAAGTGTCGTAATTGGGCGATTCATCCTATAGGCATCAGGTAGCAGGATCCCAAATCCCATGTATAGAAAACTACCCATTAGAAAAGACAAAGCATAAACTAAAATGAAATTCTGGGTTCCAAAAAAAAGAGTACTGATTGCTCCAAAAATTGGGGCGACAGCATCTACTAACAACAACCTCATCGAAGATCTTAAGCCATTTCCCGAATCTAACATAAGAGCCAACGTACTAATGCCATCACAAAAATCATGAGATATTACGGCCATAGCGATAAATATGCCTAGACCAAACTGCAGCTGAAAACTCACGCCTATTGCAATTCCTTCAAGAAATGCGTGAGCACAGAATTCAAGAGTGGATAGCAGACCTATCCGTGGCTTAAAGGTGTTTTTTGCCATATTATGCTTTTTCATGTGTAACATAGAGAATTTACGATTAATTGCGAAGAGGGAAACAAAACCTATAACGGCCGTTAATAAAAATCTGTCCAAAGTGATTTGCGCTGCTGGCAAAAGTAACAATATGTCTGGTATAAGTTCGAATAATGAAAGGGAAATAAAGAATCCCGCTGAGAAGGCACAGACAATTCCAATTCTATTTTTCAGTTTCTTTGCGAATATGCCTGCTGAGAGCGTCGCTGCAAAGGCAATAATCACTGATAGAATTATTGGAAAGGTATTCATCAGGATAATTTCCTTTTTGAGAAGTGAATGGAATTTTAGAAGTATTCAATACTGCAGGCAAATGGTCTTGTTTCAGGTACTCTAACCTCTCTGCCAGCAAGCAAGTCGTCTAAAGAATTTCTAAGGTCATTAGTTGTTACCTTAGTAGCATCACGGGAATCATCCACTCGCCCTCTGTAACGGAGTTTTCTCTGTTTGTCAAGCATAAAAGCGTGCAAAGTTACTAACGCGCCGTAGCTTTTTGCCACAGACTGGTCTTCATCTTTCAGATAGGGAAAATTATAGTTTCTTTCGTCAGATACACCAAGCATTTTCGACAAGGCTTCAGTTGAATAGAAATATTGGTTATCCGAATTTATTCCGATAAGCTGGACTCCTTTTGGTCCATAGTCGTTTTGAATTGTCTTTAACCTATCAGTGTATACTCTTGCAGTTGGGCAGCGATTAGCCATAAAAAGCAAAATGACTATTTGTTTATCATCGAAACTGGAAAGCGAACACTCTTTGCCATCGACACCTAGCAAGTTTTTGAAAGAGGGTGCTTTTTGTCCAATTTCGAACGGGTAAGTCACGGAAAAAAGGGACAAAGGTCGTAATCTTCTTTAGAACTTTTTTGGGAATTGTTTGATTACGCCTTCAGAAAGAGTATCTGCGATTAGCATACCTTCTGTAAAGTATTCATCGAGTTTCTTGATATCTTCGGGATAGTTTTTGCTTAATCTAGCGACTACGAATTCTTTGATTAATTGCAGATGTAAGTGTAGAAGGTCGGCGGCGTCTTTCTTTGGCCAATTTGGATTAGCTGAACTCAAGAATCCGGCTATGTCATCGGCGTTTGCAACCCATTTGTTGTAGCTTTCACCAAGTTTGTTTTGATTGCCTGATTTTGCTGCAGCCACTACTTCAGTAGCTATTAGAATGTGTTGTTTTAGTAGGTCTGTAAGTTTGTTGCCGGCATCTTTTCCATAGTATGGGACAATAGCGTTTCCAATGTCTTCTTGGTTTCTAAGCAACCTTCCTGCAATTGTTTGTGTATCAGGTAGATCTGCAAATGCCGAAACAATGTATAATCGCGTGTATACTGTATGGTCCATCCATAATCTTCGCATGGCTTGCCTGAGAGATGTACTTGCTGACATAAAATCACATGTTGGCTATGTAAGAAAGCGATATTTAAGGGGTTGTGACTGTACAGCAGCTATATCAAAACAAGCTTTTTTTGCTCATTTGTTCAGTAAAGCTTGGGCATCCGACAAGTACTTTTCAGGGTTCTCGTCAAACTCTAACTTGCACATGGGTCCACAAAAATAGTAAGTTTTACCTTTGTACTCTGATTTCGATTTTGCTGTTTTCTCGTCTATGTCCATTCCACAAACAATGTCTAGAACCACTCGAATTCCTCATCAATTATGACGTAACTATAATTAATTACATTATGGGTGTTGAGAAAATATTGCCTTAAATGTATTATAAGTGAATTTAACAAGAGCGTGGAGAAATCGCCTTTGTTAAGGCTAATTTCTCCATAAGACATGCAACGATTCTTTAAAATAGCGGTTTCAAGAATAGTAGATTTGGGTGAAGTTTTTTTGAGCCTTTATTTTTTCGAAGGTACTTTGAAACCTGTGAGGCCTTTTGATTTTTCCAAATCTCTCGAATTTCTTTCTTATTTTGGTCCTACACGAAATGAACAAGAAGTAAAAATAGGTACTTTCACGAAAGCAGTTCAAGTAAAAGGCAAGACGGTCGCATTTGAAGTAGTTAACAAGGGAACCATTGAAAATCCAAAGTTAGACTTCACAGCCTTTTCAGAAGTAAAGTTCACTGAAGGAATCAAAGAGTTGGTTGTTGACCGGATAAGCTTCTTTCTTAGTCTCCAAGACAACCTAGGAGAGTTTTATGAAATAGCCCAAAAAGATGAATGTTTACAGCCTGCAATTAAGAAGTTTTATGGCCACAAGCAAGTAAAGTTCTTGACGCCTTTTGAAATTGCGTGCTGGGCAATTCTTGCTCAAAGAATACCTATGGTGGTAGCTCGTAAGATGAAAGAAAACATTGTGAGCAAAGTTGGAGGTCATATTAAGGTTAAAGGCGTTGAATATTGTTCATTTCCTGAGCCGACTAATCTTGCGGCTGTATCCGCCGAGTTGCCTATGTTAGTCTCAAATAAGAGAAAGGCAGAATACCTGTCAGCTGCAGCAGATGCGTTCAGTAAGGTTGATGAACAATGGCTTAGAGCGGCACCTTATGATGGGGTTCATGATTGGTTGACCGGCATAAAAGGTATTGGAGATTGGTCAGCCAACTTTATAATGATACGTGGATTGGGAAGAATGGAGGAACTGTCAAACATAGAACCACAACTTGCTTTAGATGTTGCCAGAATTTATGCTGGAAAAGATGAACAAATGAACAATGAACAGCTGTGCCAAATAGCTGAGAAGTATGGCAAATGGAAAGGATATTGGGCTTATTATCTCAGAATATACTCAGAATTTGCGTACATTTTTGATAAAGGTAAAACGCTTAAAGCAGTGAATTGAAAATCTTGAAAAAGCATTTCTAAAGATAAAGCGAGGACGAGAATCTGATCAAGTTCGATTCGTTTTCCGGTTTAGGGTTTATAGAAGTGTCTTGTAAACAAATTGTGTTGGATTCTGATAATTATGAGTTGATAGCCCTCCTGATTTTGCAAGATTTCAGATTTCATATCAGGCAAATTAGCAATTTGAATGAGTTTTAGCTATGTGGGTTCTAGACAAAAATTGGGCTCAAAAAAATCCTAAACTAGTGAATTGGCGCCGGGAGGGGGATTTGAACCCCCGTGGCCCCGAGAGGCCACAAGCTAATTGGTGCTTGCTTTATGCAAACATCTCCAGGCTTGCTCCCTGCCTGGCTAGGAGACCCCGGCAACACTAAAACCAATTTACATTATGTTGGTTTGCACCTTTTCTCTGAATTTTGCAGAATTTAAAGCTTTATCGAAAAACAATAAGCTCCGAGCACGATACACTTGAGGAAATGGGCGAAAACTTGGCAGCCAACTGTCATTCTTTTCTTAAGCAATTAAAAGACAAGGTTTAACATGGAATAATGAGCGCAAATGCTAATTTGAAAAATCCACAATAAAGAGAGCCGATTGTTAAGGGGCAAAATTGCGCCGCCTGCCGTAGCTAAAAGCGTTGCAGACCTCCTTTTTAGCAATACACAAAAATTATTGCTGATTTAATGTAGTTAAACAAAAAAGAATGGGATTTGTTATAAGCGGGTTCAAGCTGCCTAAGCAAAGTCAGCAACTTGGAATGAACTTCGAGTACATAAAAGAGAAACAACTGAAAGACGAATGCGTTTGCTGCCATGGATTCAACTTTGGGGTGCTCTGTGTAAAAGAAGAAACCGAAGGTTAACTCTCACTTCTCTTCATCGACGGCTTGTTAACTTTTTACTTCAAAGAGACTTGACTCTACATGGTGCCTGCCCAGAACGGAATCTTTTTGCGCATGATGTTCACGTATTCCTTAAGCAAATCTTGCTCTTCCGCGGTTAAATCATCCAAATGAGTAGTCATCAACGTCTGTGCATCTTTCTCAGGGACTTTAACGTATAAAACATCCCGTTCGAATACGTGCCTGCCTGCAATGGGTTTATCCATCGAAATCGCCACCTGCATCCCAGCTTTTGCTTCGCCGATCGCTTTACCCTTGTCTTGAATTTGCCCTATTTCACCCAAATCTGAACCGTCTTCTTTGCGTATGAGAGAAACTTTAGGCTTTATTCTGCCGCCCAGAACTTCAACTCCCAAAACCACTGGTTTAGCACGGTGGAAAATACAGTTTGGCAGCACTGTGACTTTGCCCGGTTTGATTAATGCATCGAATTCGGCTTCGCTTTTTGCTTCGCGTTTGTTCTTTGCCCATTCTATGTAGTTGTCTATTAGATTGTAGATGATGGGGTCTCTGAAGATTTTGATACCGTTTGCTTCAGCTTCAACTTCAGCGTCAGGCAGGACTTTTACGCCGAACGCTAAGACTGCCCCAACTAAGGGTTGACGTGTCTTGACTACGGATGCTTCGATTACGTCGCGTTTGCTGATGTCGCCGATGTCTGCGATGCGGACTTGGATGTTGTTCGCTTTCAGAATTTCCGCCATGGCTTCAAGTGAACCTAATGTGTCTGCTTTCACAATAACGCCGTCGATTTCTTTTGTAATTCGGATTCTGCCGATTTCTTCTGTGATTAGTTTACAGTATTTTGCTACGTCTTCGCCCTCCGGTACAGCAAGCAGGGGTGCTCCAGCCAATGCGTCACCTAAATCCGGGCCAACGATCTTCACACCCGCACTCGCGTAAACACAGTCGACACTGGTGAATTTATCTCGTGGATCACGCATCTCATCAAGCGGCTTAGGCACTAATAATGTTCGTACGCGTGCTGAGATAGGGCCGTTTTTGCCGCCGACCACAACCAAATCGTCCTTGTGCAATGTACCATCGTAGATAATCGTGTTTAGTGTTAAGCCTAAGCCGGGTTCTTCTTTAACTTCTAAAATGGAGCCTTTTGCAGCGCCGTCGGTGGTCTGTAGCCTCTTTGTGAGGAATTGCTGGGTTAATCCGACTAGAACCATGACTAATTCTGATAAGCCTTCGCCTGTTTTGGCGCTGGTTGGGACTAACGCGACGTTTTGGGTGAAGTCACGTATGTGGTCGAATCTGTCGGTTTTAAATTGGAGGCGACTGAAGTCGCCCATGATTTGGTATAGGCGGTTGTTGACTTCTTCTTGGACAAACGTGGATTGAGCGGCGTAAGATTTCAGGAAGGGTGCGCCTTGTTCGGCTTTCCAGCCGGGGATTCGGTCAATCTGGTTAACCGCTACGATGAAGGGAGTTTTGCGTGCTTTTAGGATTTCTATGCATTCAAAGGTTTGTGCTTCAAACCCACGTACTGCGTTGACTACTAGGATTGCTATATCTGCTACGCTTCCGCCTCTGCGTCTAAGGTTAGTGAATGCTTCATGTCCTGGTGTGTCAACGATGAGTAACCCGGGGATTTCGATGCCCGTTTTAAAGTTGCCCATGTATGGTCCGATGAGTTGTTTTAGGGTTTCTACTGGGAAAAAGCTTGCACCGATGTGCTGGGTCATTCCTCCAGCTTCTCGAAGTTGGACGTTGGTTTTTCGCAGTTCATCAAGAAGTGATGTTTTGCCTGCATCAACGTGTCCTAAGACACAGACTATTGGTTGGCGTATGGGCAACTTGTTTTCTCCTTTGCAATTAAATGGGAATAGATTCTATCTGGTTATCGCTTAATAAATCCGCTCATTTTATTTTGAGTTGGAGTCCATTTTTAAGTTTTATTTTTATAGGCAAAGCTTTTATTTTTTAGAAGATAATTGAGAGTTTAGTGAATTGTTTGCCTTTCTGTGTAAAATGTGGTGCACCAATAAAAGGGAGCGATAAGTTTTGTGCTATTTGTGGTGCTCCTGCACCAAGGTTAACTAGTGAAGAATACAAGGTTTCTGGCAAAGAAGTCATTGACCGGGTCGGCGAATTGCTACATGAAGGAAACGTAATACGTATTATCGTTAAGGATGATGGTGGCAAAACTTTACTGGAGATTCCTGCAACTGTGGGTTTGGTTGGGGTGGTCTTGACTCCTTGGTTGGCGGCTCTAGGCGTAATTGCCGCTTTAGTTACTAATTGTAGAATTGTGGTGGAAAGAAGGGAATAAAGTGTTTTATTCAGGTGGCTTAACCAGAAGCAGGAAAATACCTAAAAGAACCAAAATCACGCTTAAGGCTCCAAAAAGTAAGCCGAATGGTCCCAGTGAATCAGTGCCTGAGCTGCTTGTGGCTGTGAAATAAAGCATTACTGCACCGATTATTATCAAAAATAAACCGAAGAGTCTTTCGGCTAAAGATACCCAGAATGTGTCGCCTTCTTCGCTCATGTCTTGTTTTCTTCCTTGCGTGTTTTCTTATGTGTTTCTTTCATATAAACAATAGGAGTTATTTTAAATTTTGGTGAGAAAATTAGGGATAATTAGAAATATTTTTAAGACCTATTATAACATATTTGATTAAAATAAGGCTAAATTAGGGAGATTTTTTATAATAGTTGTTGAAAACAGTGTATCCGTTAAATCTATGCTAATTGAGCAAGTAAAAAACTATTTAACGCCCCCATATGACAATAATTCGGATTATCAATTATAACATCTTAATATCAAGTAACGCCTAGGAGTCATCTGTGGGGAGTATATTGGAAGACTAACTACTTTATCACTCAATTCGTAATCAGTAATTCCTAAATATTTCTTACTTTTACCTTTGAACACGTGCTACTTAAATCAATAATTCTCCGCTATTTTTCAACATAAATTTAAATGATTCCATAATTTTGCAGTCTGTAGGTTGTAGCGTTGATCTTTTCTATTCAACCTATCTTCGGAAACCATTGATGCTCCTGGTTTTGTGTTATCGATTTTGTCTTCCTGCAGACTTTACTTAAAAAATTGCTGACTCAGCAAAAGCCTATTGTTGAGGGGAGTAGCTGGTTGCATCTGATAGGTGTGTTGTTGTCTTTGGGTTTTTTTTAGCCTTCATTTCCACAACCAATAGGGTGCAGTGCACCAGCAAGTTGGTTTTGGTGCTATAACCATGTTGAAAAAAATGCTGGTTATCTCTTCAACTCCTTTCTTTTCAAAACAAGATAATAAGAATCAGAAAGGTTAGATTTTTTCGGGTCAGTGTTGATTGACGTTTTCTCACAGCTTTGGGCTCGAAGCCGTCGCCTTACATCATTCCCACTTTAAAGTTGACTGTGTGGATTTTATCTATTTTGATTTAGAAGAATATGAATCTATAAAAGAAGAAGTAGGGATGCTATTTTCTATGGCACTAATTGGTTTATGAAGTCTTGGGCTCGTGTACTGAGGTTTTCGTTCTGCCCAATTTTCACTACTATTGCACCCGCTCGAGTACCGTTCGCTGAGAGTGCGTTTATAGAGGTTTTGATCATTATATCGCTTTGAGAGGTTGCTCGTTGGTCGCTTCCGAACACACCGAAAATAGTTAAATTATATGGTCTATAGTCAGGGCTTGCGTGACCATCCGGTAGGCTGTTTAGGAAATCTTTTAATGAATTCGTTAATGCGCCTTCATAGACAGGTTTTCCAGCAACCACAATACCGTATCCTGTAGTGTTGGATGCAACTGGACTTTTGACACCCGCCAAAAGATTACCGCAAAAATAGAAATTTTAGTAGAAAAATTGGTGCATAAAGCATGTTTTACTTCAAGAGTACGTTGAGGTTTAACGTCAGTTGACGAATCTAAACGCTTAAACCACCCCAAGGGTAGGGTAACTTATACGGCTTATTTGGTGGAGGTGAAAAAGGAATGATATTCGAAGAAGAAGATGAATGGGAAGAAGGCGAAGATGAAGAATGGGAAGAGGAAGAATGGTAAACCATATCCGTAGAACCACACTTTTTTGATTTTTCTAAGTTAAGATTTTTCCGCAGACGTTTTGAGGTTACTTTTAGACCGATGAAAAAAGCCATTTTGGCTGTTTTGCTTTCTTTTTTCCGTGGGTTTATATTTATAACTATCTTGTTGGCATCATTAAACGACACCCCATGACTCGAATTGCCGTATTAGAAGAAGAAAAATGCAAAGTCAAGAAATGCAATTCACTATGCGTTAGCTTCTGCCCAATGGTTCGCAGCAAAGTGGAAGCCATACGCGTTGAAGGCAGCAAAGCCATAATAGCAGAAACACTCTGTAGCGGCTGCGGGATATGCGTTAAAAAATGCCCATTTAAAGCTATTAGCATAGTTAACCTGCCCGATGAGTTGGAGAAGGATTGCAGTCACCGCTTCAGCGCCAATAGCTTCAAACTATTCCGCTTGCCCATGCCTTCGCCAGGGACTGTTTTGGGGTTGCTCGGTCAAAACGGCATAGGCAAAAGCACCACGCTTAAGGTTTTTTCCGGTGAAATCAAACCCAACCTCGGCAGATTCGATGACCCGCCTGAATGGCCAGAAATTATCCAGTATTATCGGGGTTCAAGTCTACAGGATTACTTCCAAAAACTAAGTGAGAAGAAACTCAAAGTAAGCAGCAAACCTCAATACGTCGATAAAATTCCCAAGGCGATATCAGGCAAAGCTGGCGAACTCTTGGAAAAAGTCGATGAGCGTAAACAGTTGGATGCGATCGCTGAAGAGTTAGAGCTTAAGAAGATTTGGGATCGGCCACTCGATGTACTTAGTGGTGGGGAACTTCAGCGTGTCGCAGTTGCGGCGGCGCTTAGTCGCGAAGCAGATGTGTACCTTTTCGATGAGCCCTCCAGCTACTTGGACGTGAAGCAGCGACTTGTAGTTGCAAGAGCCATTCGAACCCTCAAAGAACAACAAAAAACAATTGTTGTTGCTGAACACGACTTAGCCATCATCGACTACTTATCTGATCAAATTTGCGTCTTCTACGGTGAACCAAGTGTTTACGGCGTCGTCTCACACACCCATGGCGTCCGAACAGGAATCAACATTTACCTACAAGGTTACATCCCCGATGAAAACATAATGTTCCGAAAAGAAGCCATAGTCTTCCACGAGAAACCACCTAATGCAGGAGAAATGGTTGGGGTGCCCCTTCTCAAATGGGACAAAATGGAGAAAACATTCAAAGGCTTCAAACTTGCAATTGAACCTGGCGAAATACGAACAGGCGAAATCATCGGCATCCTTGGACCAAACGGCATCGGAAAAACTACTTTTGTCAAAATTTTAGCCGGCTTGGAGGAAACTGACGATAAACGTCAACTGAGCAAGTTAACTGTAAGCTACAAACCACAATACATCGCGCCTGACTACGAAGGCACAGTGCAAGAATTGCTCATGAATGTCGCGAAAGAAAACTTTACCTCAAGCTGGTACAAAACCGAAATCGCCCAGCCACTTCGTCTTCAGGTCTTATTGGACAAAAACGTGATGGAACTAAGCGGTGGAGAACTGCAAAAAGTCGCCATCGCCGCATGCCTCAGCCGAAAAACAGACCTATTCCTACTTGACGAGCCAAGCGCGTACTTGGACGTTGAGGAACGCCTAAACGTGGCAAAAACTCTGCGGCGCGTAGTCGAAGCCCATGGTATCCCAGCATTCGTAGTAGAACACGACGTAGTAACCCAAGACTTCATTGCTGACCGATTGATGGTTTTCAACGGCGAACCAGGCGTAAAAGGCTTAGCACATCCTCCAACCAGCCTAAGGCAAGGCATGAACACCTTCCTCAAAGAAATGGACATAACTTTCCGGCGAGACTCTGTTACTTTCCGCCCCCGAGTAAACAAAGAAGACTCACAAATGGATAAGTTCCAGAAGGACATAGGCGAATACTACTACACCAAAACCGTCAAACCCGAAAAACAAGAAACAAAACCTGAAAAGAAAGAAACCCATAAACAACCAAAAAAATAACTTTTCTTTTTTTAGTCGTTCTCTTTTCAACAACGGGAGCTGGAGAGGATGATGATGCTGATGATGATGCAACTGATATTTTGCTTAGAAGTGTTATCTTTTAAAATTAAACCCAAGTAGTAAAGCTAATTGTTTTGCAGCCCATTGCGCAAATAATCGGATTTGCATTTTTTTGTCGGACCTGAGGCACAGTTTCGGCAAACATCCATTAACTCTTCGAGGGTTTCCCGACCTTCAGTTCCGAGTGCATATCTCAAGAGTAGTTTTATGAGATTGAAGAAAAACATGAAGTGCGCCGTTAGGAAGGTAAAATCCAAAAACCAAAAACAATTAAAGTTGCCGAAGCGTATTTAATAGTAGGGCAAAAGCAAAAATTAAAGCGTTCTTTGCTTCTAAAGCTCTTCCCTGAAAATCAAACGGACAGAGCAGTAGCTTCTCAATCCTTCAGTTCTCAATACCAAAGAGAAAACCACCATTGCTACGTTAAATTAGCCTAAAAATTGCTTTTGCCCCAGTAACATGTGGTGGCATAAAAAATGGCGAAAAAATCTCGCGCCCATCAGATGCTCGAAAGAGCGGTATCGTATTTCTTTACTGAGTCAGCCACAACCAAGTACCCTTTTGTTAAGCCTCAGCTGTCGGATAGTTTTAGAGGTCAAATGATATTTGATATCCAGCTTTGCACAGGTTGTGGGTTATGCATCAGAGACTGTCCATCTAAAGCGATTGAAATGGTTGAGGTTGACAGGAAAAGACACCCCCAGTTTAGACTTGACAAATGTATCTTCTGTTATCAATGTGCCGAAACCTGCCCCAAAAAAGCTATAGCACACTCTTCTTTCTTCGAGTTGGCCACGACAGATAAAGCCTCATTGATAATGAAGCCGCAGCCAATCTTGATGCAGATTTAAACTTAAATCAGAACTGAAGCATACACTATCTTGGTTTTCTACGGTTACAAGACCACAATTGCTTAACGAAAATGATTTCTTAAAATAAACCTTATGAAACTTCGAACCCAAACAGACAGAGCTTTAACATCGAAAATACTCATCTCTTAGCCTTCTCTGAGCGGTTAATTTCATTGAACAAGCGTCTATTTTACATGATTAACGCAAAAATAACCATTCACACATTTACAGAACACTTCTGGAACAAAGGTTTCTCTACAAAGTGCAGTTAACTTAAAGAACAAGCAACAAATATATTAGCACTCGCAACCAAAAACGGGGAAAGTGGTGTAGCTACAAGTGGCTCAAGCAACCTTCGAAGAAATTAGTGCATCAGACTTTTTCTACCGAAACCGAGACATCGCAGGCTTAACCAACCCATCACGCAGCATCTTCGTCGCCATTAGAGAAGTCGTAGAGAACTCGCTTGATGCAGCGGAAAGCCATAAAATTCCCCCAGACATCTACGTGCGCTTATCCTTCGAAGCAGAAGCAACCAAAGACACCCAAATCTACAAACTCCGTGTCGAAGACAATGGCTCAGGAATTCCACCACGTTTCATACCCTCAGCTTTCGGTCAAGTCCTATACGGCAGTAAATACAAGCTTAAACAGGCCAGAGGCACCTTCGGTTTAGGCGGCAAAATGGCAGTTCTATATGGACAAATCACAACCCACCAACCCGTCTTTGTCACCTCGAGCACTGGACAAGAAAAAATCTACAGTTTCAAATTAATGATTGATATCCAGCGGAACAAACCAATAATCTTGGACCGCAAAGTCCAAATTAACAAAGACCAATGGCGAGGAACAATAATCGAGTTCACCCTTGAAGGCGACTACCTACGAGCCATGCCAAAAATAATCGAGTACTTCAAGCAAACCGCCATGGTTAATCCTTACGCAAACCTAACTTTCGTTGACCCAAAAGGAAGGCTCTACAAGTTCACTAGGGCAACCACAATTATGCCCGAGCCTCCAAAAGAAACCATGCCTCACCCATACGGCGTGGACGTAGAACTTTTACAGCGTCTTATTCAACTCACAGAAACCACCAATATGTCTAGTTTTCTAAGGGGGCATTTCCATCGTGTGGGGGAAATTACCGCCCAAAAATTCCTCGAGTTCGCAGGCATCCCCCCGAACAAAAGCCCCAAAAAACTATCCCATGAAGAAATCGTTCGTTTGATGCAGAACCTAAAAAAATACAAAGACTTTCTGCCTCCGGACGCAAGTTGCCTCTCACCCCTTGGCGAAGAGCTTCTCAAAGCAGGTGTAATGAAAGAATTAAACCCCGAGTACCTTGTGGTTCATCAACGTAAGCCCTCAACTTATGCAGGCCACCCATTCATAGTAGAGATGGCTATGGCTTACGGCGGAAACATCCCCAAGCGAGGTAACTTTGTAGTGTACCGTTTCGCAAACAAAATCCCCCTCCTCTATGACGAGGCGAGCGATGTTTCCTACCGTGTTATCTCAGCGATGAACTGGCGACGCTACAAAGTCACTCCTGAAATGCCAGTCGCTATTGTTATCCACATTTGCAGTACCAAGGTTCCCTACAAAACCGTGGGGAAAGAGTTCATCTCCGATCGCCCTGAAGTAAGGCGCGAAGAGGCAAACGCAATGCGCGAGGTTGCACGTCAACTCCAGCATTTCCTAGCCAGGCAAGAACACGTGCACAACGAGAAGAAACGATTAGGCATCTTCAGCAAGTACCTGCCCAAAATCGCAGAATTCTCAACCACATTAGCTGGCAAAACACAGAAACCAGACATAGAGAAATTACTGAAGAGTGTGCAGAAGTATGGCGGAGAAGAAAGTTAAGATAACTGAACGAAAACAAGAGGTCCTTAGGGGACTTAAGAACTTTGGCACTAGTATTTACAATCAACTAGACCAAGGTCTCTTCCCAACAGTCAGCATGCCCAGTCGCTCCACTGAAAACATCACCTACGACTCAGCTCTACGCCAGTACATTTTAGGCGAAAAAAACGTCGACAGAAGCACCAGAAACATTCGCCATATTAAACCCTTTACACAGCTTGCTTGGGTTGCATTGTTTAGCAATGAACTTACCAGTCAACGTAAAACCTCAACATTAAGAGATGTCTACTACTCCGCACAAGCATACGAGATGACTTTTGCTGATCAACAGGAATCAAACAACATTATCACCGATCTAGAAACCCTCACAGGTTTTGCACGAGAAGACTTTAGTATATTTCCCGAAGAACGCAGCGCAATTTTCGGCGACTTAGACATCGGCTACACCGTACCCGGCTATGAAGGTAAAACGGTGAATTTAACCAGTCACCCAGATGGCGTTCTCATTGGACCAGCCGTAACCTCTTCAGAGTTCATAAAAACCAGCGCTGACAAAGTTATAGCTATTGAGAAAGGTGCACTCTTCACAAGATTTATCGAAGAAAACGTCCACAACAAACACAAATCACTGCTGATTTCATGCGGCGGACAAGCGCCTAGACAAACTCGAAGCTTCATACGACGACTACATGACGAACTCGGTTTACCAGTATTTATCCTGACCGATGGCGACCCATGGGGAATGCACATTGCCCAAGTCATCATCTCAGGTTCAGCTAACGCCGCCCACTTAAGAGATCTAAACACACCTGACGCTGTTTGGAGTGGTGTATGGGCAAGTGACATCGTCGAATACAAGCTACCCACTGACCCACTAGATGAAGTAGACATTAAACGTCTGTACGAGTTACAAAAGGACCCAAGATACCAAAACGACCCTATCTGGCAACGTGAAATCAAGATGTTCCTCAAGATCAAGCGTAAGACAGAGCTTGAAGCTTTCAGTCGCTATGGATTAACCTACATCGTTGACGAGTATCTGCCTACAAAACTTGACCAGGCAAATGGCAAGAAAAAATAAAATCTGCTTGTTACGCTAAAAAAAGTTTCTCGGTTCTAAGGATAGATATAATAAAAGCTTCAGGAGAAGTTGTTGTTGCATTGTTATTCAACTGCTATTGCGGATGGGTTGCGACTTCCACAGAATTCTTCTAACTCTTTTCCCCTCTTCAACAAGTTAGACAAACGTTAGCTGATAAGTAAAGATTTTTTCGAGACAAAGTTTTTATGCGCGTTTGAAACTTAAAGTCCCCCGTTAAGACAAAGGATGATTCAAGATGGCCTTACAAAAAGGAGATTTCATACTAATCGATTATGTAGCCAAAGTTAAGGAAACAAATGAAGTTTTCGACACCACCAAAGATGATGTCGCAAAGAAAGAGCACCTTCACAAAGAAGGACAAATCCATGAGCCTGAACTCGTTGTCGTAGGCGAAGGCTGGGTCCTAAAAGCTCTAGATGAAGCATTAGCTTCTATGGAAGTAAACAAACCCCAAATCGTAGAGATTTCACCCGAGAAGGGCTTCGGACAACGTGACCCAGAAAAAATCAAACGGGTATCTATCAAACAACTCTATGCAAAAGAAATCAACCCTGTTGTTGGCGCACGCATTGAATATCAAGGCAAGAATGCCACCATCCGCTCCGTCGGTGCGGGAAGAGTCCTCCTCGACTTTAACCCTCCGTTGGCAGGGAGAACCCTCATCTACGATGTCACGGTAACCAACAAACTAGACAATGTGCCAGAGAAAATTGGCGCTTTAATCCACCGCAGAGTTCCAGTAGTTGAGCAAAACAAATTCAAATTAGCCCTGAACGGTACAGACTTAACCATCGACATGCCTGAAGAAACCTTCTACGTTGAAGGCATACAAATCGCTAAACGCGGTATCGCCATGGACATCCAAAAATTCGCCCCAATGTTAACTGAGACAAAATTCGTTGAAACCTTCAAAGCTGAGCCAAAACCTCTTCCAGTCGCTCCAGCACCTACACAAACCGCAGAGGCAAAGTCAGAAGAAGAAAAAGAAGGGGAACCTGCAAAAAAAGCCAAGCCAGCAACAGAAGCTAAAACTGCAGAGGAACCAAAGGCAGCAAAGGCTCCAAAAGCCGCAAAAGCCGCCAAAACATAAGGCTTCAAACTCAACTTTCCTTTCTTTAACTTTTTAATTCTTTATTCATATCATCTGCTTTCTACTGGAAAGAAAAAGAAATATAATATTTTTGCTGAAAAGCTGAGCTTGCTTTTAAGTTGGTTTTTAGTTGGCTTGGGGTGTCTGAAGTTGCGTCTGGAAAAGTCACAGAATCCAGAGCATTACAGAAAATCAATCGCGTCATGATGAGGCACAAGTTTAAAAATTACTTGTTTATTTTTTGTCTGGAAAATAAATGATAAATTTCGACTTAACAAATAGTGGTAATTGAGTATTTCTGATCATCTCAAAATGAGTGAAAGAGCCAAATGGATCACTTTTAGAAATCCTTGCAAACAAGGAGTGAAAGAGCCAAACGTTTGGATGACAAGTTTTCGACTGGAAAATCACCCAGTCACTCGGACCAATCGAATATTGGCTAATCAAAACCGTCCCTATTGATCCAAACGGTAAGTTGATACCACCAGGTGTAAACATGGCATGTACAAAAAAAGAAGTCCCAGAAAGCAAGCCCATAAACTACTTCTCCGTCGAATCCATAAGTGAATTTTAGCAAAGATTAAAAAATCAGGCGGAAAAGTCATCCAACCAAAGCAAGAAGTTCCCGAAATCGGATGGATAGCTGCCGCCGAGGACCCAGAAGGCAACTAATTTGCTATATTCCAACCAATTCTTGTTTAGTTGATTATTCCGGTGGCTTTCGCTGTTTTCTTGCAGGCTTCCGTGTCCAGGTTTAGTTTGTGCAGGATAGTGTAGCGTTCAGGTCGTATCTTCGGTGCCATTTCCAGAGCTTTAACTACATCCGAGTCTTGGATTCCTAGTTCAGCAGCTGTTGTGGGTGCGCCGAGCTGTTTTAGGGTGGTTTTTATACGTTGCCAGTTGCTTTTTTGTAGGTATGCGACTAAGATAGAGCCGACGCCACATTGTTCGCCGTGCATCGCATGTTTTGTGCTTATTATGTCAAGTGCATGACTGAACAGGTGTTCCGATCCGCTACAGGGACGACTGCTTCCTGCGATGCTCATGGCAACACCACAGCTGATAAGGGCTTCAAGCAAAACCCGCAACCCCTCATCTTGACGATAAACGATTAACTCAGCGTTCTCCGTTACCAGCTTCGCGCTCATCAACGCCAAACTTGCTGCGTAACCGCCGTAGTATTCACCATTTTCCAAAAACGCTAACTGCCAATCCTTGACGGCAGTATACTTGGAGATGATGTCTCCGCATCCACTTACTACAAAGCGCCATGGTCCTTTAGCGATGACTTGTGTGTCAGCGATTATTGCCAGGGGCGCTTGCGACATGACTGAGAAGGGCTTGTCGGCTCCTTTGATTGAAGCAAGGGGGCTAGCGATGCCGTCATGGGACACAGTCGTTGGGACACTGATGAATGGGATTTTTAGTTTGCCTGAACTGACTTTGGCTGAGTCTATGATTGTTCCTCCCCCAACTCCAAATAGAACCTGAGGCTGCAACGCCTCTATTTGCTCCTCGACTGCTAAAACATCGGACATGGTCATAGTCTTAACTTTTAGAAAATCCACGACTAAGCCTGATTGCTCCAGAAAACCTGAGACTGCTTTTCCAGCTAACTCGTAACATTGCTGGTCAGACATGACTAAGGCTTTTCCTTTAAGACCTAGCCGTTTGGCTACTTCAGGAATCCTGCATAGCGTGCCTTTGCCGACGATTACTTCGCGTGGCAACTGCATGTAATGATAATTTAAACTCAAATTATGCCCCTGTTATCTTGCAAACTACAATAGTTGGGGTGGATGCTTTAAAACTTTGGGAACTTGTGCACAGTTTAATCTTATGAAGCGTCTTAAGAAGCTCAAATCCTATTAAGGTCCCCGCTAAATAAAGCAATCAATCTGGTTTACAACAACTTCTACCATTGTTTTCCAAGACATGATAAATTGGTGTTTTGTTGACCTTCCAACTCGTTTTATGTCATGCTTATATTCTCGGATTGTTGTTATTGGTTTTTAGGAGACACAGAAAACATGCCCGCTATTGAAGTCGGCAGATTATGCGTAAAACAACTTGGTCGAGAAAACGGCAAGAAATGCGTCATCATTGACGTCATGGACAAAAGCTTCGTGTTAGTTACGGGACCCAAAAAAGTTACCGGAGTCAAACGCAGGCGAGTCAACATAAACCACGTCATGCCTCTGAAGGATAAAATCGAAGTTAAACGTGGCGCCTCGGACGAAGAGGTTTCCCAGGCGTTGGAAACTGCAGGCAAACTCAAAGACATGACCGCGTAGTTTTAAACTTTAATTACCTCAAACTTCTTTTTCTTACCACCACTTAGGAGAATAAAATCAAGAATGCCCAGAACAACCCCTCCGTGGGAAATCAAACGTGAACTGTTAACCAAAAAAGAGGACCACACCGACCCAAAATATGGGTGCAAACCCTCTGAAAGACCATCAAAAGAATACATTAAATACGGTACAATTAATTTGGATAAACCTGCTGGTCCTACAAGCCACGAGGTTGCAGCATGGGTAAAAAGAATCATGCATCTTGAAGCAATCGGTCATGGAGGAACATTGGACCCCAAAGTCACCGGAGTTTTGCCCATCACGCTGGAAGATGCGACTAAGATGGTCCAGGCGCTACTCTACAGCGGCAAAGAATATGTCTGCGTCATGAAGCTGCATGGCGATGTTGGTGAAGATCAAGTTAAGCGTGTTCTGGCGGAGTTTGAGGACGAAATTTTTCAACGTCCACCTCTGCGTTCTTCAGTGAAAAGGCAAATTCGAACAAGGCGAATATACTATAACGATTACATGGAGATGGATGGGCGTAACGTTCTCTTCAAAGTCGGCTGCGAAGGCGGCACCTACATCCGTAAACTATGCTTTGACATTGGCGAAATTCTGGGCGTCGGCGCTCATATGCAAGAGCTTCGCCGTACCCGTGCAGGGCCGTTCACAGAAACCAGCTCAAAAAAAGTAACGTTGCATGATGTTGCTTACTGGTTTGGCGAATACGAAGCAAAAAAAGAGCAGTCGATCCTGTGCAAGTTCATCGAACCCATGGAGGTGGCCCTTATGCAGGTTCCGAAAATCATCGTTCGCGATTCCGCAGTTGATGCTCTCTGTCATGGAGCAAATTTGACTGCGCCAGGAGTGTTACAGGTTGATACGGGTATCACGAAGGATTCGGTTGTTGCGGTTTTCACGTTGAAAGGAGAAGCCATAGCATTGGCGAAATCGCTTGTTTCAACCCAAGAAATAATGGGGCTAGACCATGGTGTAGTTGCTGCTCTTGCACGTGTGTTAATGCCAAGGGGCACTTACCCAAAAGTTTGGAAAAGTGGGGGCGCCAATGAGCAAAGACCCAAAATACGTTGAACATTATTTTACGTCTTCGCCAAAGTCTCAGGAGCGCTTCGGACTCGTTCGAACTTGCCTCTGTGGTAAATTCTTCGAGTTTTTGACTGCGTCAAGCGTTTTTTCGAAACGAAAGATTGATTCTGGAACTAGACTGCTTATTGAAGCCATGATTCTCCCAGAAAAAGGCTGTGTCCTTGATGTTGGTTGCGGATATGGCGCAGTCGGAATCACAGTTGCAAAACTCAATCCCAAATTGCATGTGGTAATGACGGATGTAAATGCGCGAGCGGTGCGCTTAGCCAAGAAAAACGTGGAGTTAAACAGGATAACGAACACCGAGGTTCGGTACGGCTTTTTCTATGAGCCAGTTGAGGATTTAAAGTTCAATAGTATTCTGTCAAATCCACCTGTCAGTGCAGGAATGGATACAGTAAAATCGATTGTGGCAGGTGCTTCCAGTGTCATGACGGCTGGTGGAAGTTTTCAGATGGTTATTCGTTCTAAAATAGGCGCTAAACTGTTGCCTGCACTTTTCAGTGAGACTTTTGGAAATTGTGAGGTTGTAGCACGTGAGAGTGGTTTTCGAGTGCTAATGGGTAAGATTTAGCGTTAATATGATTTATCTACTTTTTCTTTGTCAAAATTAGCCTAAAATTTTTAGCAGACAAAAAAGGGAGTCTATTTGATATACCCTGTATGGTGAGTTTCAAAAAAATGTTAATGTGGAGGTCTTGTGAAATTTAAGAATTTGAGTGATAGCTCAGTTTTCGATATATGTCGCGCCCTGTAGTTTTGCTTATATTACTAAACCCGATAACTCTCTTCTAATGAGAGGGTTTGGAAATGGAAAATCAACAAATAAATGATTATTGCGAGATAGAAGTTAAAAGTCCCTGTGCAACCTGCGATTTCATCAGTTTCTGCAACGGCAAATGGAATCATGCAACAAGTTAAACAGATTGTTGCTGATTTAGAGATTTTTAAGCGAGCTTTTGTATTTAATGGCAGACTTTTATTAAACATGACATCTTGTATCAACCAAAAGCAAACATGACACTTCAACTGTTTCAAAATCAGCGTGTGTTGGCTTAAGAAAAAAATTGCGATATAACCGATATTCTTTACCGCAAACTTGAAAAAGCTACCCTGCCAATACACAAAGAAAACAGCATAAGGCAGTGTTGTGGAATGAAACTAAACAAGATCGACGAGAAAGTCTTCCAAACCCTCAAAACAGAAGGAAAAGAATTAACCCTACAGGAGCTAACTGACAAAACAGGTGAACCCAGCAAAAAAGTCTTTAAATCGCTCAAAAAATTCTTCGAGCATGAAATCATCGAGACCAAAGCCCGTAAATATTCATTGACGGGAAAAGACCCAAAAGCAGCCAAAGAAGAGGACCCCGAACCAGAAGTCTGAAAATTTTTTATAGAGCCTCGAGCGGGCCTTGCTCCCGCGGCCTGCTGCTTACAAGGCAGCCGCTCTACTGGGCTGAGCTATCGAGGCACATGCAGATTCACTTTTGCATCAACAAATAAAAACCTACCCACACAAAATTTCATTGATTGCCCTTGTGCTTTTTTTTAGAAGCAAATTCCAAGATGAGAAACGCAAGTAACTAAATCGACAACTGCAAAACAGTATTGATCACTATCTGAAAGTGTTTTGTCGTCTAATAGAAGAAAAGTTGTTGAATTTGCAAATGAAAGGTGGTTTGTTTTGGATTGCTTTTTTTGATTTAGGGTTTACTTCGTTTGCAGGTTAAGTCTATAATAATCTCTAGTGGCCTTTAATAGTCAATAAAAGTCACAGCAAGTCAGGAAAGGTTGAAAAAGGTTTGGTTGTTCTAGTTGCCACTGGTTAATAGGTTAGTTTTATAACAAGATTACAGAAAAGAAAAGCTGATGTTTAGTATTAATATTTCTCATAAGAAAAACATTACATTGCACGAATATTTTAAGTGAAATGTCAAGTTAACTTCACACCAAAAGTTCTCTTTAGTTCAAGTCTAAGTATCATATAGAATGTGGCTCTTCAAAGGAGATATTTCTCTAATTGCTGATTGTCAATAGATATTATGAAAGGTTTATGAACTCAGTAAACAGCAACTTTTAGCTATTGAAAAAATCAATTGCTGCCATTTTTTTACAGTGGGTTCTAAACTAAACAAAATATTGCATAGCTGTTCCATATTGTGCGACACTTTTATATGATGGATTTACGCTAGCATAAATTCCCCACTATGGGTTGCTCAACAAATAAAGTCTTTGTCGAGTAAAGAAAGCATAGGAAGTAACATGGAGAACAAGGTTTGCCTTGTCAATTGACAGGCTTAAACCTTAACGCAAAACTTATATTCGCCGAGTCTGCTTCTTATGCAATCCCAGAAATGGGTAATAGTCATAAAAACAAGATGCAACTCCCCATCTAACCAGTGTGGAGTGAAGGGTGAGATGAGTTCCTGATCACTGGGAATTCACAATGACACCATGCATAGGCCAAACAACAACGACGCAACACACTATACAATGAAATATGTGTTTCACCAAACGCCAAACAGACACTACCATTGGCCCGAAACATGCCACGCTGTCTGGAGAATGGCTCGGCTTGAGAGCCGAAGAAGGGCGCGGCAAGCCGCGATACCGCCTCGGGTAAGCGCATGCAGCCTTAGAACCGAGGATACCCGAATGAGACTTCTCGTCAGTCGCAAGATTGGCACTCCTTCACGGAGTGGGTACCCCCCGAACGGAAGCATCTTAGTAGGGGGAGGAAAAGAAACCAAACACGGGATTCCCTTAGTAGCAGCGAGCGAACTGGGAATAGTCCAAACCGAATCCCATACAGAAATGTATGGGAGATGTAGGGTTAAGGGCCCGGCTTCCTCTTCATTGGTTAAGCTGAAGTGACCTGAAATGGTCCGCCACAGAGGGTGATAGCCCCGTAAACGTAAGCCAGAAAGAGTTGAGCTGGAGTCCCAGACTACCGTACCATGGTTTTGGTGCGGAAAGTTGGGAGTCACCAACTTCCAAGACTAAATACATCTCAAGACCGATAGCGCACTAGTACGGTGACGGAAAACTGAAAAGTACCCCGGAATGGGGGTGAAAAGTGCCTGAAACCAGACAGTTACAGACGTGTGCGGCCCAGAAGAGTAGAACCCATCCATAGGAACCCACTGTGAAGTGGCAGTACGAGGAAGGGGGATCAGGGTCGCACGTTCCGTCTAGAAACACGGGCCGGGGAGTTTATTGCTATGGCAAGCCTAAAAGCAATAAACTTGTAAGCAAAGGGAAACCAACAAGCGCGCAACTCGCAAGAGCCAGGCGCAAGGTCTGAAAGGGCCTGAAGTCATAGCGATACATACTAGAAACCAGACGATCTAGCCCTGGGCAGGGCGAAGCTAGGCGAAAGCCTAGTGGAGGCTCGAAAGGGTTCTGACGTGCAATTCGTTCCCCAGACCTGGGGCTAGGGGCTAAAGACCAATCTAGTCTGGTGATAGCTAGTTCCTTCCGAAGTGGGCCTGAGCCCAGTCCCGAACGAGGCGGCTGGTGGGGTAGAGCACTGACTGGAAAACAAGGACCCGAAAGGATCCACTTTCCTCTCAAACTACGAATCCACCCGCACCTAAGACTTTGGGAAACGGGTTAGTGGGGGTAAGCTCCACGACCGAGAGGGGGACAACCCAGACTGAGGTTAAGGTCCCCAAATGCTGGCTAAATGTCAAACCAAAGGGCGTCGTCAGCCTCAGACAGCGGGGAGGTAGGCTTAGAAGCAGCCATCCTTCAAAGAAAGCGTAACAGCTCACCCGCCGAGGCTGACGGCCCCGAAAATTGACGGGGCTAAGCCAGCTACCGATACCTCAGAACGCAGTGCACACTGCGCTGGTAGGAAGGCGTCCTAGTTGGGCAGAAGCTGGGCTGTGAGGTCCAGTGGACCGATTAGGATTGCGAATCCCGGTGGTAGTAACAGCAAAGAAAAGTGAGAATCTTTTCCGCCGAAGGGGCCAGGGTTCCCCGGCAACGATCGTCAGCCGGGGGTAAGTCGATCCTAAGGCATAACTTAACCGATTATGCCGAAAAAGGGAATCCGGCTAAAATTCCGGAACCATAGAGGTACATGCGGCGACGCAAGCTTAGTGTTGACGTTTCGGGGTAAGCTGAGCAAGGTCTTCGCCTTGTTTAACCGTATAACCCTAGGGAGTGCCGTAATGGCGAGAACTAGGCTAAAGTGGGAATAGCCTCCCGTTTTAGGGGGGTTCAGCTGATCTCTGGAGCCACTGAAAAACACACTAAGAAGGATCCTTTATGACCGTACCTAGAACCGACACAGGTGTCCCAAGGCGAGAAACCTAAGGCGTGTCGGGTATACACTAATGCGAGGGAACTCGGCAAATTAGCCCCGTACCTTTGGTATAAGGGGTGCCTGTTCTTTCAGCTTCGG
The DNA here is from genome assembly GCA_963739495.1 of Candidatus Bathyarchaeota archaeon. Lineage (GTDB taxonomy): Archaea > Thermoproteota > Bathyarchaeia > Bathyarchaeales > Bathycorpusculaceae > Bathycorpusculum. The sequence goes on from CAVUAM010000022.1 coordinate 385,085, forward strand.
CTGGGAGAGCAGGTCGCAGTGACAAAGGGGTCTCGACTGTTTAATAAAAACACAGGAAGCCGCAAGAGCGAAAGCTTGTGAACGGCTTCTGAATCCTGGCCAGTACAGGTACCTGAAACCTGGGTCCAACTGGGCTAAGGGCCTGCAAACGCCGGGAGTAACTCTGACTCTCTCAAGGTAGCCAAATGCCTTGTCGGGTAAGTTCCGACGTGCATGAATGGATCAACGAGGGCCCCACTGTCCCCGCGTAGTACCCGGTGAAACCACATAACGTGGACGAACAGTCCACGATCTCCCAGCGGGAAAAGAAGTCCCTGTGGAGTTTTACTGCAGCCTGCCGCTGGAATACGGTTGTGGATGCAGAGCGTAGTCGGGAGCCGTCGATCCTGTGTTCTCCGGGACATGGGGGAGGCAACAATGGAACACCGACTTTCTGCAACCGTGTTTCTTACCGACCCCTAGCGGGTTGGAACAACGGTAGGTGGGCAGTTCGGCTGGGGCGGCACGCCCTTGAAAAGATATCAAGGGCGCCCTAAGGTTGGCTCAGGAGGGACAGAAACCCTTCGTAGAGTGCAAGGGCAAAAGCCAGCCTGACTGAATCCCAAACAGTAAGGGATGCAGAGGAGAAATCCGGGCTTAGCGATCATCCATGTCCCCCTTGGTGGGGGCTGGATGTGTCAGAAAAATTACCCTAGGGATAACAGGCTCGTCGCGGGCGAGAGTCCCCATCGACCCCGCGGCTTGGTACCTCGATGTCGGCTCTTCCTATCCTGGCCCTGCATAAGGGGCCAAGGGTGAGGCTGCTCGCCTATTAAAAGGGAACGTGAGCTGGGTTTAGACCGTCGTGAGACAGGTCGGACTTTATCTGCTGGGAGTGTTGGCTGCTTGAGGGGAAAGGGTCCCTAGTACGAGAGGAACGGGACGCTGTGGCCTCTAGTTAACCGGTTGTCTGATAAGGCAGTCGCCGGGCAGCCACGCCGTTGTGGATAAGAGCTGAAAGCATCTAAGCTCGAAGCCTCTCCCGAAAAGAGGCAGCCATTCCAGTTTCACTGGACGAAGGCTCCCATAAAAGATGGGTTTGATGGAGCCGGGGTGTAAGCTAGAAGACTTCGGTCGACTAGCTCAGCCTGCGGCCACCAATCGCCTGAGATGTCGAGTCAATGTAGTGTCTGAGCGATATTTGGTTTGAAACGCATCTTTCGGTACGGTGTGAAGTGAAGTGTTTGGCCTATGCATGGTAACTCATATATTTTTGAAGAAATTTGTGATTTATTTTTTTGATATTCTTTTCGTTTGTCAGTTTCTTTTTAAAAGCGTTGTGGGTGGAATGTTTGTTTGTTCTTCTGGCAAGAGTGTTGAGTGTGTTTATTGGAAAATCGAATGTTTTTATGAGCAAATGTTATATCGATAAACTAAGCTTTAGATTTTGATGCCAGACAAAATAAAAGCACCCCTATGCCCCACATGCTACATAGAAATGAAGCCCAAATGCAACAACAAAAACATTGTAATCTACCACCAATGCCCCCAATGCGGAACCCTCATACTGTTCACTCACTCTGGACATTAAACCAAAAGACAGCCGCAAGCTTCTCAAGTGACTTCATGCTTTTATACAAACAATCAGAGTTTAGCTAACCTCGTTGAAGGCTCCGCAGGAAGAACTAGTTGCTACTAATTTTGTGTCACTGGTCAAACTAAGTATAAGTCTTATGGCGTCTGCATCATTCAAGCTGTACTTGACGTTTACACCTGTTTTTTCAGCATCGATTAAACCCATTTTTTTAGTTTATTCATTTGCCAAGTTAAAGTTTGCGAGGAAACACCAAGATTACATGCGATGTCGTTGTGGAGAGCTGAAGGATTTTGAGATAGAATTATCAGGATTTTGGCAGTAGTTTTGTGTCTTGTAAGGGATATCGCCTTCATGTCTGATTGTAAAAGTGTTGGTTTAGAAGTATCTTTTGTTTTGGCCATCACTGGTAACTTTGAACTAGGCCAAAGTGCTCGAGCACCCATAGATGGTATTGAACAACACCCAAAGATAAAGCCCAAACTGTTGCATATACCTCTGAAATGAACCTCTGGATGGCTTTTGATAAACTCGTTAATTTCCAGTCTAGTCGGCTGTTTAAGAGGCGATACTTGACGAGCTTTGAAAAACAGGGGCATCAAATCGACATCCAGATTTGTCCCAGATGCAAAAGCCCAAAGTAGGAACGCGCAAAGAGTACCCGACTGTGGCTGGCAAGAACGCATAGTCCTAAAGGCCACCGAAAAAAAGTTGAGCGTGCGAGAAGTTGAGTTAGTCCGTGAAAACATGTATGAAGAAGATGCTCCACCCAAATAGGTTTAACATGAATCCAGTCTCCATAAAGACTATTTATAACATCCAATAACCTTGTGCTGAATCACAATGAAGAGTAATCAAAAAGTCGAAAATTGCACTTTAGAATTCCCGATTATTATTGACTTTTTAGATTTTGGTACTGTTGAACAAGTGGTCGAAGCGGCCTTCATCAAAGAACCAAAGAAACGAAGGAAAAAAGTCTAGGCGACATTTTTGTTTACCTCTTCACAAAGTCTTAGTTTCAGTTTGGGTTCCGATTATCGCGCTTTATGTATCTGATTGATTTCAAGATAATAAGTCTACTACTCTTGTCCTTAGTTATATTGATTGATTCGAGACAAATGTTATTGTTTAGTCAGTTTTCTGTAGTCGAGGTAGCTGAAGATCACCAATAACGCAGTCCAAGTTATGAATACGAGATGAGCACCCCCTATGAACAGCTCGAAAGAGATTATTCTATTGATGATTGAACTCACAATTAAGAAGATGGGTCCCATTTTGCGTCTTCGAAAAATCAAAACGTAAGCAGCAAGGTTTAGGATCGCAAACACTGCAGCATCCGCAACGGCAACTCTATAATCGACAGCCAGCGTAACTCGGGCTTGACCCAGAGGAATTTTTGGGTTTACCGTCCATAGAACTATTGAACCAACTTCGGCAATCACAGTTATAGCTGTTAAGATTACCAGAATCTTGTGTTGCAAATCCTTCATAGAGCAATTAATTAGGGCGCTTGGATAAAAGCTTAGATCGCGAAGGTGACGGCGAATTAGAATTATATTCCATTTGGACATGGACCACTTTTATACGGCGGTTGAGGAGCGAGAACACCCCGAAATCAAAGGAAATCCTGTAGTTGTCGGTTCAGACCCAAAAGAAGGAAAGGGTAGGGGAGTCGTTAGCACGAGCAATTATGAAGCTAGAAAATCAGGGGTACGCTCAGGCATGCCTATTTCCCAGGCATGGCGACTTTGTCCACGGGCGGTTTATTTACCCCCCAATTTTCCATTGTACATTAAGGTTTCAGGCGAGATTATGACCTTAGCTCGGAGGTATGCTGGAAAGTTCGAGCAGTGGGGGATTGATGAAGCGTTTTTGGATATATCAGACAAAGTTAAGACTTGGGATGAAGCTGAGGTTTTGGCGCGACAAATTAAACAGGAGATAAAAGACAAAGAGGGACTTACCGCCTCAATAGGTATAGGACCCAACAAGCTTGTCGCCAAAATCGCTAGCGACTTCCGAAAACCCGACGGCTTAACAATCGTCAAGGAAGAAGAAGTGGAAAAATTCCTTGACCCTTTGGCTGTTCGCAAACTGCTTTGGGTGGGGCGCAAAACTGAAGCCAAACTAGAAGAATTGGGCGTAAACACAATCGGCGACTTGGCCCGTTATGATCCGTCCGTTTTGGCTTCTATGTTTGGGGTTGTGGGTTTGCAGATGCACCTGATGGCTAAAGGCATCGACAAAAGCGAGGTCGAGGAACGTGTTGGCGTCAAGAGCGTTAGTCACGAAACAACCTTCGAAGAAGACACCGCAGACTCCACCGCTATTTTTCAAGCATTGGATGCTCTCTGCGAGGATGTTTTGAAGGAAACCGTCAACCAGCAACTATTGTTCAAAACAGTAACAGTCAAGATTCGATATCAAGGTTTTGAAACTCATACAAGAAGCAAAACCCTACCATTCCTAACCAACCGCTTACATGACCTACAAAAAACTGCCAACGAGTTGCTGTTCACTAATTTGCGTAGAGGTTGCAAAGTCAGGCTAATTGGTGTGCGGGTTTCCAGCTTGGTTTCTGGGGCTAAGCAGAGGACGCTGGTTTAGAGTTCCGCGATTTTATGTGGTACCAAACTTTTGCCAAACTCTTCTTCGCTAGCAATTTCAGCGAGGGTTTTTCGGGTTCGTACGATGTTTAATAGTTTGCTGGATAGATCCAGTTTTCCACCAGGGTAGCCAACTGCTAGCATGACGAGAACTTCAAATTTCTCGGGAATCTTAAGGACTGCTTTGATGTCTTTTTCGATGAAGCTTCCCACACAGCAGGTTCCTAAGCCTTCACCCACAGCTGTTAAAATCATGTTCTCTACGGCTAAGGCGGCATCGATGGCATACCAGTCGGGCGAGGATTTCTTGTCTCCGCAAGCCACGATCACGAGCGGGGATTGCGTTAGGAACTTTGCCCATGTGCCTCCGGATAACGCTTTTCGCTTCACCGCGTCGGTTACGGCGATGAAGTGCCATGGCTCACAGTTTTTAGCTGACGGCGCCAGCCTTCCCGCCTCCAATATCTTCTCCAAGAGTTCTCTGGGCACAGGCTTGTCTTGGTAGTTGCGGATTGAACGCCTTTCCTGTATAGCTTCAAAAACATCCATTTTCGGTTGCTTCCTAAAATAGCAAATAACCTTTTAGCCTAATATTGGTTTTTACCGCATAGCTTCAAGCTACCGGTTTCCAACGTGTTATTGGCACTTTTCTGCCATACGCTGAAAGATTCAACTGACTTTTTGCAGGATTCAGTTGCAACAGCAATTGCAGCAACAACTTCTTTGGTTTTGTTTGCTGATTAGTCTTCTTCATATTTTGTTGGGTCTGCTATGCCTGCTTCTCGGAAGGCTTTTTTGCGGTTTACGCAAGATTCACATTTGCCACAGTGCTTCTCAGCTTCGCGATAACAGGACCAAGTAAACTCGAAGGGGACACCGAGTTCAATTCCTTTCTTGATTACATCGGATTTGCGTTTGCCGCTGAACGGGGCATGAATCTCAATGTTTTCATTTGTGCCTAATCTTGCCGCGATCTCAAACGCCTCATAGAATTTACGTCTGCAATCGGGGTAGAAGGGTTCGTCTGAGCCGTGTGCGCCATAAAAAATCTTTTCAGCGCCAACAGAGACCGCATAGGATACGGCAACTGACAGGAAAATGGCGTTTCTGAACGGGACAATGATTGGTTGACTGAATTCGGCTGTTAATGGAATGTCACTATTGCAGAGCGAGGTTACGTCGCCGAAGACTCCTTTGAGGGTTGAGAGGTCGACGATTTTGGTTTTGATGCCGAGGCTCTCCGCGATTTCTTGTGCGAATTGGGTTTCTTTCACGGCGATTTGGCCATAATTGAAAGTGATAGGGTAGAGTTCGTAACCCTCTTTTTTTGCCCAGTATGCCACTACGGCGGAGTCTGGTCCTCCGCTGAGAACGATTACGCATTTTTTGGTTGCTTTCATGGTTTTTTTACCTGACTTTGATTTGGGAACCATTTTTCGAATAAACCGGTTTTTTTTAGTAGCTTGAACAATGGCCAACCGAGAAGTGTGGTCACCATGAGGTTTCCTGCCATGACATATCCTATGCTGACAGGTAGTGGTATGTTGTAAATGGATGACAGCATCCAGCCGACAGTGGTTCCTAGCACAAGGGAGTAAGCGATGCTTGTTGCCAAGACTGTGTAGTCATTTTTTGTCCGCTTGTAAACATAGTAGACAACAAAGGACATGGCAAAAGATGGGATTGTGTTAAGCAAGTCAATGACGCCGATTGTGGAGAAGATATTAGCGACAAATACTCCCAGTGTATGTCCTAAGACACCGGCGAAACCCACTAAGGGTACAACAGACAGCATGGCATCGGCGATGCGGATGTTGATTGGTCCATAAGACAGTGTTCCTAAAGAAGCAACAAGTGCTGCATAAACTGCGGCATATATGGCGATGAAGGCTAAGGTTTTAGTCTGTGGTTTAGTTTTCAATTTTTCTCCCTACACCCGGGTTTTATTTTACGTTGGCGGAACGGGTAGGAGAATCCACTCACCCGCCAATTGCATCTGAAACCTTCGCACTTGAATAAAAACATTGCTAAAGTCATGGGCTTCTATGGGTTAGTCAAGAAAGTTTGACTAATTTAGTAAAGGAAGTTTGACGAAAAGGCATTTTATCAATGACCCAAATATTAGGGTCAATGGAGATGCGAGGGATATGGCGTTAAACCACTATATAATAAACCATAGGCTCCTAATACAAATGCAGAAGAACGGCTGTGTTTTTTGCGCGATATGTCATCAACCCATCGTAGAAGGTCAACGAGTAGCTTCTAGGAAAGCTACAGCTGTACGCCATGAGGAATGTTACCAGAAGTCATTTGTTTAGTAAACGCCCTACCCTGATGGGTGGGCATCTTTTTGTGCATTGGCGAAATATTAATTAGGCTCTCGGAAAGATTAGATGATGCTACTTCCTAGTGGATGGCATTCCGATAAACGGAGTTTTAGGGAGAACAAAACTATGTCACAAAATAATACAGCTAGCCAACTAGTCCTCAAAGGTACAACAACCATAGGTGTCGTCTGCAGAGACGGCGTAATCTTAGCTTCTGACACCCGCGTTACTATGGGCTACTATGTTGCGCATAAATTCGGTAAAAAAGTCTACAAAATCGATGACCACATGGGCATGACCATCGCCGGAACCGTCGCTGACGCTCAGCGGGTCGTAGACATCTTAACAGCTAACGCTCATCTCTACAAAATCAACTTGAACCGCCCAATGCCAATCAGCTCCGCCGCACGACTCGTAGCAAACCTCTTGTTCTCCGCAAGGTATGTTCCTTTATCAACGCAGGTTCTGGTCGGAGGCGTAGACGAAACGGGACCACACGTTTTCAACTTGGATCCCTATGGAAGCTTAACTGAGGAAAAATCTGTTTCAACTGGTTCTGGCTCACCGGTTGCTTATGGTATACTTGAAGACAAGTACCGTGAAGGACTGACCATTGCTGAGGTGTTGCCGACTATCGCTAAAGCCGTTAACGCTGCTATGAAGCGTGACGTTGCGAGCGGAAACAACTACAACATCATAGTAATTGACCAGTACGGTTACAAGGAGTTATCAGACGAGGAAAAAAGTAAACTTCTCAAAGCAGGAAGTTAGGGACTGTGGTTCGAACCCAAGAGAAACGAACGCAAGAAAAAGACAATGATAAGATAGAAATAAGTCAATACATTCTGCAGAAAGTTCCACGCGAAGCAGAAGTCACTAGGATCGAGTATGAAGGTCCTATGCTTGCTGTCTATACTAAAAAACCCGAAGTCTTGGTTGATCAAAGCAGCATAGTTGCAGAAATTGTGGGTGTAATCCGAAAGAGAATAGTCATTCGACCTGACCCCTCAGTTCGTATTCCAGAGGTAGAGGCCGAAAAAATCGCAAGGGAACTTATCCCTGTGGAAGCAGAAATTACAGATATTAATTTTGATCCAAGTCTTGGCGAAATCATAATTGAAACCAAAAAGCCTGGTTTAGTTATCGGCAGAAACGGTGCGGTGCTTCAAGAAATTATTAAGAAAACCAAATGGCGTCCCCATGTTCTCCGCAGCCCGCCGATTAAATCCAAAATTGTTACTCACATGCGTCACTATTTGCACTCGGAAAGTAAAGAGCGCGAACGAATATTGCGTACTGTAGGCGAACGTATCTTCCGCCCCAAAACCTACGATGTTGGAGACATCCGCATGACTGTGCTTGGCGGTGCACAAGAAGTTGGGCGTTCAGCTTTCCTGATTAAGACACGTGAAAGCAGTGTACTCTTAGACTGTGGTATTAATCCTGGTTCGAATAGGGCTTTTGAAGGTTTTCCACGGTTTGACTCGCCTGAGTTTCAGATTGACTCGCTTGACGCAGTCGTTATCAGCCATGCACACCTTGATCATTGCGGGTTGACTCCGTTCCTCTATAAATATGGTTATGATGGTCCAGTTTACTGTACCGCACCGACATCGAATTTGATGACCATGCTTCAGTTGGACTACTTGGATGTTGCCAGTAAGCAAGGTGTTACCCCGTTTTATGACCAGAAAGACGTGCGAGAATGTGTATTGCACACGATTCCTCTACGATACGGTGTGGTCACCGACATTGCACCCGACATCCGTTTAACCTTGCATAATTCTGGTCACATATTGGGTGGCGCAATGGTTCACTTACACATTGGCGAAGGCTTACATAACATCGTTTATACGAGCGACTACAAATTTGCGCGAACCATGCTTTTGGAAGCGGCTACAACCGAGTTTCCCAGAATCGAAACGGTGATAACCGAGAGCACATATGGTGGCACCGAAGATTTCATGCCCTCTCGAGTTGAAGCTGAAGAAGCCATAACACGAGTCGTTAACCAAACGTTGGAACGCAAAGGCAAAGTGCTCATTCCAGTCCCAGCAGTAGGCAGAGCTCAAGAAATTATGCTTATCATCGATGGTTACATGAAACGTGGGTTAATGAAGGAAGCCCCAGTTTTTATAGAAGGCATGATAAGCGAAGCCACTGCCATCCATACAGCTTACCCTGAATATCTCGGTAGAGAAGTCCGCCATAGCATCCTTCACGAAGAAGTGAACCCCTTCCAATCTGACTACTTCACAATCGTTGAGCATCCAAGCGTCCGCCAAAGCATAATGGATGGCGAACCATGCATTGTCCTCGCCACATCAGGTATGCTTGAAGGCGGCCCAGTTATCGAGTACTTCAAGAATTGGGCAAGTGACGAACGTAACACAATCATATTTGTCAGCTATCAAATCGAAGGCACCATGGGTAAACGTGTCCAGAAGGGCGTGGGCGAAGTCACCATGATGGATAACGAAGGCAAGATGGCGGCACTATCTGTTAAAATGAAGGTGGAATCAATCGAGGGCTTCTCAGGACACTCTGATAGGCGCCAACTAGTAAATTATCTCACACATCTCAACCCGAAGCCTGAACGCATCTTTGTTGTGCACGGCGAAAAACAGAAAACCATCAACTTCGCTAACTTTTTGGATAATAAAGCTGGTATAAACACAGTGGTTCCAGCTATCCTGGAAACCTACAGGCTTCTGTAGTAAAAGGAATACCAAAAATCCTAGAAACTTAGGCAGCTGTAGGCAAAGGCTCATTGCTACTTGAAACTGGGGCAGGCGTTTTTTCTCGCCAGATCCTTACTGTTTTTGGAGTTATTACAACTCGTTCTTCGCCAAGCCGGGCTATGTCGCCGCCAACAGAGTCAGCGAACTGGAAAAGGTCGTTAACTGCGACTTTCACGTCCTCAATACTTTTACTTGCAAGAGGCGTAACACGCAGAATTATGATATTGCCGTTTTGGACTTCGGTCTTAATGTTTTCAAGGTCAGATAGTTCTCTGAGAGGCATGGCTTTTAGATAAGTTTTGCTGGATACTTCAGGCGCTGGCGGTTTTTGCTCAACAGGTGCAATAGGGGTTTCCGGCGTTAGTTCTTGTACGAGTGCAATGTCTTCTTTTGAAGCTCCTGGAGTCTCGATGGATGGATGCTCTATCGTTTCCTGAGCGGGTATTGCAGGTTCTTGCGGTGCTTCTTGTGGTTCAGATGGTACTTCTGGTTGTGGTCCTTGAGGAGGCATGGCTGATGGTTCTGGTTCAGGTTGTTTCTTTTTGTGGAATAAGTTGAACGGCATTTTTTCTCCTCTAAACCTACTGTTATCTCTGTTTTAACAGTTAAGCGTTTCTTTATTTCAAGACGCGAGGCTGCTACATTTTAGATTTGTTGGCACCTAAATATTTGATTTGCGCTTTTCCACTCCGTATTTCATGATTTTAAAGCGAATGGCGGCTTATTGTAGTTGAAAAAAGCTAAGCTATCAGAACTAATAGGTTGTTTATGACGGTCATGATAAGAAATACCGTTAAGCCTGCGTAGGCTATCTTGAGGACCCTGTTTGAAATCCTAAAGGCGCGGGTTTCTTTGTTGAGGGTCTTGTTTAGGGTTCTTTTAGCTAAGACATAAGTAAATCCTATCAAAAGAGTTGCAAAAACCTTAAGGACCAAAAAAGCCATGATGTTTGTATTAACGATGCCGGTCATTAAAGGGTTTATTTCGGAGGCTCCAAAATATAGGACGCCCACTACGGTTGTTATGGCGTCGATTGTACCCATTAAGATAAGAAATAAACTGGGAAATACTTCTGATTTTAAAGCGTACATTGAAGCCTTCTCCTTTCTCTTTAAAACCTAATCTACTGTTTTTACTTAAGAAGCAGCTTGCTAAACTCGATATATTTCACAAAGCAGAATAAGGCAAAGTTGCTTCCAAAAATCTCCTAAACTAATTATGACCGATTAGTGGTTATCGACTGACTATGATCATGGGTGTAATCTAATTAAATTTAAATAGCTCTTGCTAAAATAAAGCGATTGGGGAATTCGATGCCTGCAGTTTTTGAAATTAGGAATACCATAAACGGAAAATATTACTGGCGATTTAAAGCAATAAATGGCGAAGTAGTTGCTACCAGCGAAGTTTATGAAACAAAAAATGGATGCGTAACTGGCATTAACTCTATTATGAGCAACGCAGTATTTGCAGCCATCAAAGACCAAACAATCTAATAATCTCCATTCACCTTTTTTATTAAAATAAACTGTTTTCTACGGTTAGAAGCCAATGCTGTCGGCGCACAAGCCTTATATTTTAAGGTTTAACCTTTCTTGCTGAAGGCTTACTCATGCACAAGAAACTCTTAATTCCTGGTCCAACCGAAGTAAGTAAAGAAATCCTGAATGAACAAACCCATTTCCTTATCGGTCACAGAGAAAAAGAGTTTTCCGATCTCTATGGTGGAATAACCCAAAAAATCGCCAAATTCTTCCAATTAACCGCCGACTACAAACCCACAGTGACCACATCATCGGGCACATTGTGGTTTGATATAATCGGTCGAAGCATCGTAAAACAGAAGGCTTTAGCATGCGTTAACGGCGCCTTTTCCCAGAGGGCGGCTCAAACGTTGGCGGCATGCGGCAAACAAACCGATGTTTTAGAAGTGGAAATGGGCAAAGCAATTAAGCCTGACATGGTCGCAGAAAAACTTGCAGGCGGCAAATACGACACCTTAACCGTTTGTCATAACGAAACATCCACAGGGGTTCGAAATCCCGTAGCAGAAATCGGCAAAATAGTCAAAGAAGAATACCCCGACATTATCTTTGCTGTGGATGCAGTTTCTTCGATGGCTGGTGATAAAACCCTGCCCTCAGAATTTAACTGCGACATCCTCTTTGGCTCTACACAAAAATGCTTTGCGTTACCACCTGGCTTAGCAGTTGCCCTTGTCAATAATCTTGCAATTGAACGCGCTAAACAGGTTCCTAACAGAGGCGCCTATACAGATTTAGTTGACATCTTTGAGTTCGAAAAGAAACATCAAACCCCTTTCACACCAAACATTCCATTGCTCTATGCCCTAAACAAACGTATGGACCTATTACTGGAGGAAACATACGACAAAGTCCACCAACGCCACAAAGACATGGCCACTTACACTCAGCACTGGGCAAAAAAACACTTTGCAATGTTTCCTGAGCCAGGCTACGAATCAATAACCGTCAGCTGCATACAAAACACCCAAAACAAAAATATCAAAGAACTCAACCAAAAACTCGGCGAAAAAGGCTTCATGATTTCAGGCGGCTACGGTAAGATGGCTGATAAAACCTTCCGAATAGGACACATGGGTGAATGGAACCTGCAAGGCATAAAAGAAGTCATCGGCTTAATTGACCAGATTTGGGGATTAAAGTGACCACCAAAATTCTCGTAAGCGACAAAATATTTGATGAAGGCATAAAGCTTCTGCAGGAGAAAAACTATCAGGTTACTTGCGCATGGGATATGCCAAAGGACGAGTTATCGAAAATCATCCCGGAATACGATGTGCTCATTGTACGGTCAGCAACTAAAGTTAAAGGCGCACTACTCGACAACGCAAAAAAACTTCGTTTGATCGGTCGTGCAGGCGAAGGCTTAGACAACATAGACTTTAAGCGAGCCCAACAAATGGGAATCAAACTGGTTAATACCCCGCATGTTTCATACGAGAGCGTCGCCGAATTAACCATGGGTCACCTGTTGGCACTGGCCCGCAACATCGTGCAGGGAACAACAAGCCTTCGCGAGGGCAAATGGGAAAAAGAAAGGTTGATGGGCAATGAAGTTAATGGAAAAACTCTTGGCATTATCGGCTGCGGCTATATCGGCAAGGCTGTGGAACGTTTTGCAATGGCGTTTGGCATGAATGTGTTGCCGGTGGAGGAATGCGTTTATGACCGTTTTGTTCCCTTAGGTGAAATGTTGCCCCAAGCCGACTTCATAACAATCCACGTACCCTTGACCTCACACACAAAGCATATGATTTCAACAAAAGAATTTGCGCTTATGAAGAAAGGCGTGAGACTGATCGATTGTTCTCGGGGAGGCGTTGTGGATCAAGAAGCCTTATACCAAGCACTGGTGTCTGGCAGAGTTGCTGGTGCAGCAATTGATGTTTTTGAGGAAGAGCCTCCGAAGGACCTTAGGCTTTTTTCCTTGGACAACGTTATTGCAACGCCACATATGGGTGCTCAGACTTATGAAGCGCAGCTCAAGGCAAGCGTGCAGATAGCTAAAGCTGTTATTGACGCGCTGGAAAAAATGTGAGCTGAATTGTTTGGTTGACGTTAGACCATTCAATGCTATTCGGTATACAAGCAAAGCAGGAAACGTTGAAAACCTAATCACGCAGCCATACGATAAAATAGATTCTCAGATGCAAAAAGAGTATTACAAGAAATCACCATACAATTATTGCCGCCTGATTTTGCCACTTGAAGAAAACAAGTACCAAATTGCGAACCAACGAATTGTACAGTGGATGAAAGAGGGAATAATGGCAAAGGAAACAAAGCAAGCCATTTTTGTTTCTCGCCAAGAATTCATTCTTAACGGCAAAAAATACCGACGTACGGGTTTAATCGTTGCTATGAAGCTTTATCCCTACTGCGAAAACGTGGTGTTTCCTCATGAAGCAACCTACAAAGCACCCAAAGCTGACCGTTTAAACATGCTACGTACAGTACAAAAAGACCTTGAGCCCGTTTTCTTGATCTACCAAGACCAAGAAAAGAAAACGATTGCTTTCTTTGAAGAAACAGCAAAAACCAAGCCAATAATTGAAGTTATCGATTCACTGCAGGTTAGGCATACTGTTTGGGTGGTTACTGACTTCGAGAAAATACAGCAAATACAGGCTTTCTTAAGCTCCAAAACTATGGTTATAACGGATGGCCATCATCGCTACGAGAGCGCGCTAGCTTACCGAGACGAGATGCGCAGCAAAGGCAATTGGACAGAGGATTCAGCTTTCAACTTCCACATGAGCTACCTTGTGCCTGTTCAGGAAGAAGGGCTCATTGTTTTACCAACTCACAGATTACTGAAAGACTATCAAGCTTAACGACGATTTGGTTCACGCTTTCAAGTTCTTCTTTGACGTAGTGGATGTGAAACCCAACGTTGCGGCGTTGGAGACTTTCCTTAAAGACCATGTTAATGAGCATGCCTTCTGCGTGTACGATGGTTCAAAAGCATACGGTTTACTGCTAAAGCATGACAAAGCAGTCTACGATTTCGTGAACGCCAATGTTTCAAAGGAAACCAAGGTCTTTGACGTTGTTATCCTAAGAGACATAGTATTCAGGTTCATCCTTAAGACCGGAGAGTTAAGCATGGATGAGAACATTCTATATGTTCGCTGGACTAAAATAGCAGTAGAGAAAGTGGACCGCGGCGAAGCGAGCATCGCATTTCTGGTTAACCCGATAAACGCAAAAACAGTTGCAGAAATAGCCCAGCAACACGAGCTTTTACCTGAGAAAAGTACAGATTTCTATCCCAAGTTGGCATCAGGTTTTTTGATGATGGATATTTCTTCAAACGAAAAATTATTATAAGCAAAGGATAGAAACACAGAGTTAACTAGATAAACGAGGTAAGAATGAAATGACTGAAACAGAAAAAATTACATTACCAACTACAATTTCACCCACAAAAAAATACCTTGCCGAACTGATTGGAACAATGGTTCTGGTGCTAATGGGTTGCGGCAGCGCTGTTATTGCAGGCTCCTACATCGGATATTCAGGAATCGCTTTTGCTTTCGGACTTTCAGTTGTAGCTATGGTTTACGCTATAGGCACAATTTCAGGCTGCCACATAAACCCGGCGATTTCAATATCAATGTTGGTCGCAGGAAAACTAAGCGTTAAAGACACCGCTTTCTACGTTGTTTTTCAATTTATAGGCGCTATTATTGGTGCGGGCATACTGTATTCGATAGCTGTTGGAAAGACGTCGTTCAACTTAGCTATAAACGGTCTGGGTCAAAACGGCTATGGCACTGCTTCTCCAGCGGGTTATTCTCTGGCATCTGCATTAATCGCTGAAATAGTGTTAACCTTCATTTTCGTGCTCGTTGTCCATGGCTCAACCAGTGAAAAAGCACCTAAAGGATTCGCAGGCTTAGCAATCGGCTTAACCCTTGTGCTCATACACCTTGTAGCAATTCCCATCGATGGCACATCCGTTAACCCGGCAAGAAGCTTGGGACCAGCACTTTTCGCAGGCACTACCGCTCTAAGTCAACTTTGGCTATTCATTGTGGCACCTATAATCGGTGGAATCTTGGCGGCTGTCGTTTGGAAAATCTTTAAACAAAAATAACATTCTTTTTCTTTTTTTATAAAAAACAAATGCCGAAAAATCATTTAACGAATTTTGTCGGCTGACGCTTAAACCGTTTCTTGCAGACTAAGCTGCAGAAATGGAATGTTTCACCTTCATAAGAAATCTTGAATTTCGCTGTGTTCTCGTCTAATACTGCTCCGCAAACTGGATCTCGCATTGACATTAGTTGTATTTAAGCCTCAAACATTGATTGTGCGGTTCCTGCTTTTATGGTTAGTGGTGAGTTTAAGGTAAAGCATCGTGTGAAAAGAGGCTCTTTTTTTCTTTAGCCCCTAATTTAAGGGCGGATTAATATTGCTGTAATTTTTTAACTTCTATTATTTTACTCTAACCACTTCCTATAGATTTCTTAATTCTATCGTTATCTGCTCTCTATTAGTAGAAGAAAACAGTTGAATTTGCAGTGTGGAGGAGGTTTGTTTTAACTTGCTTTTTTGATTTAAAGTCTGTTGCGTTTGTAGGTTGCGTCTGGATTCGTCACAGAACGTCACAAAAGTCAGTTGATCACAAGAGAGTAATGACATAAGGAGTAACATCGATGAACCTTAACCGTTAATATGGAATTAACTGCTGTCAGGGTTTTCTTGAACCCAAAAGGTTCAGGACTGTTTCTTTTGTTAGAGTGGGAACCCTGAATTTTGATCCCGATTTTGCTCTTAAACGACGCTATGTGTCTATTTTTCGGTGAAAAGTGGAATAAAAATTAGTGTTTAGTCGTCTTCTGCGTCTTCTTTAGCTAACTCAACTGCGGTTTCGTCGGTGTGGCTTACGGCGTTTTTGCGTGTTTGTTTTTTGCTCGGTTCATCGTCTCTTCCTCTCATGAATCCTGCTTCGGCAGCGGTGATTTCGTCATCGTCGAGCATTTCTTCTCTTTCTTTTGCATCATATATGTCATCTGTTTCTTCTTCCCTATCTGGTTCAGGTTTTCCCGTGAAGAAGTGTGGTTGAGGCTTTTTTTTAAGTTTACTCATGCTTTACTCTCTCCATTTTAAGCGTCCAAGCGGAAGCTTACGATTCAACTTGTGCTTTCATTTACTTTTATGGGTATGTGATTGGGCTTTGACAGTCACAAGTCCCATTTTTCCCAACGATAGATAATCTATCTCTACGCCTGGGAGATTTTTATGTGTTTAATTCTTTTGATTGTAAAAATAATCTAATTATCCTAAAATTCTGGGTTTTTTGGTGGCAAATTACATTTTTTTTGATAAAACGTTATGTTTCAATGTGTCCTTTGCTTGAAATCTTGCTAAACCTTTTTATACGCGCTGAACCATTTTTGGGCTGTCACATTAATCATGCTATCACCAAAGCTTCTGAAGCTTTTAGAGACATCATGAAAAATCCTGTGGCAGAAGAAAAAAATAGTATGCAAATTCAATCATTTAAGGACTTGCCATTATCAGGAGAAGTCCTAAAAAGTATAGAAGAACTCGGGTTTGATAGTCTTTTTCCAATTCAAGCTCAAGCAATAATTCCCTTACTCGAAGGCAAAGATGTCCTCGGGCAAGCGCAAACCGGAACAGGAAAAACCGCAGCGTTCGGCGTACCAATGGTTCAACGTTTAAATCGTGAAATCCGTGGCGTTCAAGGACTAATTTTAGTTCCAACCCGCGAGTTAGCCGTGCAAGTGGCAGAGCAAATGGCTCTTTTTGCGAAGTATGCGAAACTTAAGGTTCTAGCTGTCTACGGTGGAGAATCCATCAATAAGCAAATCCACGCATTAGCCAGCGGAGTCCACATCGTTGTTGGTACTCCTGGTCGATTAATCGACCTCATGGAAAGGCGCGTGTTAAACTTGGCATCAGTCAAGATAGTTGTTCTTGATGAAGCTGACCGTATGCTTGATATGGGATTCACAGAAGACGTCGAGTTCATTCTTTCAAAAACCCCACGAGACCGTCAAACAAGCCTCTTTAGTGCAACCATGGAACAATCAGTATTGCGTGTCTGCAACAAGTACATGAAGAACCCGGAGAAAATATTCGTCAGCAAAGACGAAATCGCCCTAACCCAAATGAAACAGTACTACACAGTCGTTAACCAAAACGGCAAGTTTGGAGCACTCTGCGATATCCTACACGATGACCGCGTCGACAAAGCAATCATTTTCTGTAGAACAAGAAGAGACACTAGTAGAGTCTCAGATCAACTCTACCGCAAAGGATGCCGTGTACAAGCACTCCACGCAGGTTTCACACAGGCGCAGCGAGACCGTGCAATCAATGATTTCCGTTGTGGACGGACAAATTTGCTGGTTGCCACAGACGTTGCTGCAAGAGGCTTAGACATCGATGGCATAACACACATAATCAACTACGATGTGCCAAACGACGCACCAGTCTACTTCCACCGTATCGGCAGAACAGCACGTAAAGGCGAAGATGGAACAGCTATAACCTTGGTAAGCTACGGTGAAATGTCGAACTTTAACAACATCAAATGCTTAACCAAAACCAAAATTGAAGAAATCAAATCTTCCACAGTCGAACGCGCCGATTCGCCAATTCAAAGTTTCTACTAACCCTTTTTTTAGGGTTTTTCAGTTTTTTTATTCTTAGAAATTAAGCTTCTTTTGGTATATTGACCGACTATGAAGGATACGCTGTACAGATAGGTGATATCTCACCACTATAGTTCAAAAATCATGGCAGGAATATTTGAACCCTCACCCATGATTTTCTATGTAGTGGGTTGATTTTTCAGTATTAGTCTCATTTCATTTGTGGGCTTAAAGCCGAAATGCTCATACACTAATCTGCCCTGTTCTGAAGCCCCCCACGAGAATTAATATTCCCCCAATTCCAAGGAGTCGCCCCTTGTTTGTTTGATAATAATCTTTCATGTCCACCATTTTTCACACCTCCTCCTTGGCGCGTCCAACTTGGTTGCTTCAACTTTAGCGAGCGCTGCATTGCTCCGATATTTACACCGGAAAAGATTACCGGTTAGTTGGCTAAATTTCAACCTTTTGGGCAAGCGACGCACTTTCAGGTTTTTTGAGCTTCTTTTCCGTCCACGAATAGTATGATAGGCGAGAACGGTCCAGTGTTAATTTTTTCTCTTATTCCATCTGCGGTTACCAGGTGGTCCTATAAGAAAATAACCTATTAACATAAGAGCAATGGTTACAACGATAATTATTACAATTGTTACTTCAGTCGTTACTCTCACCTCCATTTTTAGTGTCTAAGTCTAAACACTTCCATTTAGCGCGCGCGTAATTTTTTTCGGTGTTTAGTGCCTCAACCTGGAACTTTTTTGGCAATGACGAAAAGGATGATTCATTAACGACTTTTTTGCCATCCACTTCTATCTTGATGTATTTTACAAGCGCGCTCGCATTAACAATAATGGTGTGTTTTTCATTTTCTCCTATTTCAAACTTAGCTTTTGTCATTTACAAATACCTTTCATATGTGCTTTTCATTTCTTGGCGAAGAGCCTTTACTTCCATTTTGTCAATATTTCCTCCCTTTGGAAAGTCTTGGTGCTGACAAAGAAAAGCGCCACATCAACAGCTAAAATTATACCTGAAATTATGAGCAGGCTGTTTACGTCAAGGGTTATTATGCTTGTCTCGCTGAGAAGGTATATGCCCAGAAGGGGGAAGAGGATAAAAATTCCAAAACTGTTAGCGCTGCGCACATCATTAACTCTCGATGAAACAATAACGGCAAACAGAACACTCATAACAATGGCAGCCGGCATCAGAACTAACAGCAAAGTGGCGATGTTCCAGTTTGGAAAATAATAGGTGCCAAGCGTATGGAAAGTAGCTTCATCAATGCCCACCATGAAAACTGCTGCCGCAACATACATTGCGACTAAAGTTGGAATAATTGCGGAGATGGCTTTTCCAAGCAATATTTCTCCATCAGTAAGGGGAGTGGCTAAAAGCGGTTCTAGGCTTTTCTCTACTTTCTCCCCCACTATACTGTAGGAGGCAATTCCCAAGGGAACGTAGGCTGCTCCTATGACCAAAAAGAAGGAAAAGGAGGTAAGCAAATTTGGAAGCACAGTCGGCGCTGCGAGTCCGTGGTTCCCTCTTATTGTTAAATATTCCAGTATCACAGGAAACAGGACCGAGATAACAACCGGGAAAATAATGATAGAGGTCCAGACGTTTTTTACTCGCCTAAATATCTTGAAATCCCTAGCTGCAACAATCCACGCCTTTGAGAGCCGCATATTTATTTCCTCACAAGTTTTAGATAGGTTTCTTCCAAAGTTGAGCCTACCACGTTGATTGATTTGACATGACCGCCCGCCAGCACTATAGCCTCTATAACAGGTGAATTTTCCTTGTCTGGGTTTTCCACGTCAAATGTTATCGTATCGCCGTCGCTGGACAGGTTTTTGAGTGCCAGTTTTTTCAATGCCCCCAAAACTGCATCGTTCACTTGCTGCTCTAATCCAATAACTGTCTTTTTGCCGCTAACGGACCTTTCAAGTTCCTGCGGAGTACCAATTGCCCTAAGACTCGTATTCATTATTGCTACCTTGTCGCAGATTCTCTGCGCCTCGTCGAGGTTATGAGTGTTTAGAAAGATTGTCTTCTTCTCTTTTTTTAGTTGAAGAATGAAATCTCGGACTGTTTTTGAAGCCTCAGGATCTAGATTCGCGGTAGGTTCGTCCATGAAAATGACTTGCGGTTCATGAATTAGGGCGCGGGCTATGGCGAGTTTTTGTTTCATGCCCTTGGAAAAAGTTCCTGCCAAGACGTTTCTCTTATCCCAAAGCCCCAACATCTCAAGAAAACGCTGGATGTTCTCTTTTCTTTGGGTTTCCGGACAATCGTATATCTTTGCAAAAAAGTCTAGGTTGTCGTAGGCTGTCAGATTTTCAGATAATCCAACGTTATCAGAGACAAACCCGATGATTTTGCGGATTTTAATTGAGTCTTCCTTTTTTCCTATGTCATAGCCGCCTACGCTTGCGTTCCCACTAGTTTTTGATATTAGGCAACAAAGCATTCTGACAGTTGTAGTTTTCCCTGCGCCGTTCGGACCGAGAAAACCGAAGACTTCGCCATCGTTAACATGAAGAGTAAGATTGTTTACGGCTGTTAGATCCCCAAACTTTTTTGTAAGGCCCTCAGTATCTATCAATGCGATTACCCCTTGGACTAACGCAGCCCATTGTTTGTTAGTAAGAGGCTGGTGTTTTATAAATAAGGTTCCACGGGTACAAAATTTGTACCGGGAAGATAAAAGTCAAAAGAGCCGTAGCACTCAGATATAGAAATTAAGGAGCTAAAGTATGGTCGAGGACATTTCACCAGAGCATATTAAGCGGGTCGCAGAAAAAGCCCTAGTTATAGAACAGTACATACTAGAGAGAGCTTGGGGACTCTGTTATGCTGCAGTCGCCGCTGAAATTGTCCTTATAACTTTTCTGCCCTCGATTATCCTATTCCTTGGGGTTTCAGCTGGCTATTTTCTTGTTGTTGCGATCGTGGTTAACACAGCGGTGAGCATTGTGGGCGCTGCCATGATTGCTTGGATTTTCAAGAAGGCTTATAACTCCATGCTCGTACGCAGGGAAATTATGGATTCAATATGGACTAAATTGCTGAGGCCTTCGTGGATAGCGTTAGTTTGGAC
Source organism: Candidatus Bathyarchaeota archaeon (assembly GCA_963739495.1). Lineage (GTDB taxonomy): Archaea > Thermoproteota > Bathyarchaeia > Bathyarchaeales > Bathycorpusculaceae > Bathycorpusculum. The sequence continues at coordinate 405,605 of CAVUAM010000022.1, forward strand.
AGCCTACTATTTGCCGGTTCTTGCCGCAATTTTCTTGCTGCGCCACGAGTTTTTGGTTTTTAGATTCGGACTTTTGGCCACAACAGTGATTCCGTTATTCTTTGCGTTTAAAGGTTCGTTCCCTGAGCGGCTACCACGAGAAAGTATAGCTGTTGTGTCGGCATTAACTATTTACACGTTAGGGGGTTTTGTTGTTTCTCTCATAAAAGCCAATGCGGGCTTTTACCTGATTCTTTGGGTAATCTTTCTTGTAATTCTTGTCTGGGCTTCTGCATATGCACGCAGACGGAAACCTCCCATCTCTTTGGAGGATCCCCAAAATTGGTAACTGACGAACAACCCAACTTCAAAATCCCCATCACAGACACGATTAAATCATTAAACGAGCAGCTAAACGACCCTACCTTCAAATCATCAACCAGAATACTGATTTTGATCCTGCTTGCCATGAACAAGAAGTTAACTTCTGTGGAGTTGCGTTCTTTCGTAGGGTTGGGAAAGGGTAGTTTGGAAAATCATTTGGCAAAGCTGGAGGCGGCTGGCTTAATCAGAGTTCGGTCGGTTAAGTCTTGGGGTGGCATGCACCAGGTTGTGGAGATAACTGAAAAGGGTCTGGAAAATTGCAGGTCGATACTTAAAAAAATTCACAGCTTGAATATATAGAAATGGGATGTCAAAAAATGGTTTTAGTCCATATTCATTACCAATACGAGCAACAAGATTCCTGAGGCCAACATATAGGAATAAATTGAGAAAAATCCCATGACTAAAAAGAAGACGTCAAAGAACAAAACGACTTCTAGCATCGTTATCATACGTAAAATTTAGTCAGAAAAAGAAAAAGGGTGAGTGAAGAATCACCTTTGCGTATTGATTCCCGTCCCAATAGCTTCACTTGCACTGGGTAATTTTGCGTGATTACCCGAGGGTTCAAACGCTGAATTGAAAATATAACCGATAACGAGAGTCAGAAAGCAGTAATTCTGATAGAAATAGCTTTATTTGCAGAAATAAGGCCGTGGCGGGCGGGGAGGGATTTGAACCCTCGACCCCCAACTTAGGAGGCTGGTGCTCTATCCAGACCAAGCCATAAAATCCGAGTACCCCCCACTTGTGAAGGAACAGGGACAAACAACGGCTTGACTTATCCGTCCTGAGCTACCCGCCCACGCTGGAGTCAACCATTAAAGTGCCAAAGCGTAAAAACGTTACTCATAAGCCAGCTAATTACGTAAGAGCTCTTTCGGTTGCGCAAACTACCCCGCAATCTTTTGCAAATCTTACAATTTCTGATGAAGGAATCAAAAGAGAAATTGCAAGATAATTTCTTTTGTCCTCCGATGTTCCGCCTCCACTAACATCTGTTCTCACTCTTGTTTGGAGTCCTATTACTTTGGCGTTTTCAAGATAGAAGGGGCATCCGCTTGAGCCTCCATACATTACTCTGTCTACTTCATACCACGAAATTTCTCTATCGGAAACTGTCTCAGTGAAATATGCCGAGATAAATGCTCCTTGAAATCTCTCTGTTAATCCATAGGAGAGCCCGCCGTTTCTCAGCTCAACTGTTGATAATGGAAAGCCTAGACTGCCACAATTTGTTCCTGATGGAACTGTTCTATCTTCAAAGGAAACGCATCTATTCGAGTTTTGTCCTTCTATTTTTAACAGCGCTAAATCCCTGATGGTATCTTCTTTGAATAAAGTTGCCCGTGTGCAGTTTTTTCCAATGTCAGGAGACCTAATGACTTCAATCTCCTTATGATTGTCTTTTTTAAAATCACCATCTTGGTGAAGGATATGCGAATTAGTAATCACATAATTAGGGGCTATCATAATTCCCGACCCCATACTATGAACTGTCTGAGCCCCCTGATTTGTCCTGGCAATTATTCCATATAGAGCTTCTCTTATTTCAGCCGTAACTAGACTAAACATAAAGAGTAGTTATGCATGAAGCTTTTAAGCCTATTTCGCTCGAAAACGCCTTCGACTTTTCCTCGAATATGATCTTATGTTGACAAGGCAAGCCGACAATTAGAAATGGGTTAGTTGAATGCAAAAAACTTAAACAATACCGCGTAGATGTATCGGTGCTGGTGCCGGGGTATCCGAGCCAGGTCTAAATGGGCGGCCAGATAACAATTTTGCCCCTAAGATATGGAGGAGGACTTAAGATCCTCTGGCGCAGGCCTTCGTGGGTTCAAGTCCCACCCCCGGCACCACTATATAAAATACCGGGGGTTTGTCTGGAGATGTTTTTTGGCTTTATTTTAATTTTGGAAGTGTTATTTACGTTATTCTTCCTGAAAAGTGTTATATCCAGCGAAATCGCAAACAAATTCGAACCTGCATATCTACGAGTACACAGATGCAGCTTAACTATCTCAGCAACCTTTTAAATGAAAAGCTTATTTCTTTGCCACTATTGCCAAATATATACTCTTCTTGAGCTGTATGTAAATCAAGGTATTCTCTGATGTTGTGTCTACACATCTTCAGGGCACAAAATATCTCTGTTCCGATGACTATGAGTCGATGTCTGTGTCGCGTTCACTCTGTAACTTCAGAATACTGGTAGAAACTAAAACAAAGCTTTTTTAGTGCTTATTTTTATTTTTCTGTGAAAATATTTTTATTTTAGCTTTTGATGCATTTCAATAATTTTAAATCTACCTTTAAACAATTATAACAGTAGGTCTATTTTTCTGAAAGAAGGGAATTGAAAAGTTGGAAATAGACAAGTCAGATTTGTTAATGGGGCTTGGTTTAACGCCTAATCAAGCGAAAGTATACCATACCATCCTTAAAATAGGCAGTGCGACAGTTATTCAGATAGCGAAATCTTCTTCGGTAAGACGAGAAGACGTGTACAAAGTTTTACCAGCACTTGAAAAGATGGGTCTAGCAGAAAAGTTACTTGGTAAACCAGCATTAATTCGGGCTACTCCTGTTGCTGGAGCTTTGGCTTCTTTGATAATTGATGAGAAAGTTAAATCTGACGAAAGAATAGCAACAATGAAAGAGAAATTTCAATTACTATCCAAGGCGAAATGGGCTGAGCCTTTGGTTGTAGGTGGAGAAGAAAGTCTCTACGCTCTAATACCCGAAGGTAAGGCCGTAATTGCTAAATTATCCAATTTAATTTCCAATCTCAAACAGTGAAGTTTTTTGGATTGCTAATTTGAAAGAAATCTGTCATTTTAGTTCTCTTCTTTCTACTGAAATTGCAGGAGCAGTTAATAAAGGAGTAAAATTCGAAGAGATTATTGAGGATTTCAGACCTGAAGAATCCCAAATAGAACAAGTAAAACGAATCTTAAACTTCAAGTCTGATAGTATTAGGTTTCACTCTCACCCCTTGAACCGGTTTGCAGTTTTTGATGGCAAAGAGGCCATGATTTCAACCATAGAAAAAATATTTCTGAAGATACATCAGCTTTGTGGACAACCGACGCCAACCTTATCGGCGTGCTGAAAGGATACTTTGATATGGGTTGGCGTGAATCCAAAGAGATAGATAATCAAGAATGCAACTAAATAACAAGCTTGGATTCGCAGACGAACAACTGTGCATTGCGAAATGTCGACTTTGTTTAACAATATGCTTTGTGCCCATTCAATATAGGTTCCTTCAATGCTTTGGTTGATCGGACTTGACTAATTTTCATCGTCGGAATCACTTGGTTTAGTTCTCTAAAATACCTAATTAAATAAATGCCTCGTTCAGTAATTCCGTAGACAATTCTATCCTTCTCAACATACTTTTCTTCAACTGCTCCTTGCTTAATCAGAAAATCAAAATAGTTTTTCAGTACGTTGCAGTTGAGGTTAGCCTTTTGCATTACGTGAGTAATTTTTAGAGAACCATGGTTAGCTAATGTTTCAAGAATGCTCAAACATGTTTCTAGTTTGGATCGTCTCAAATTTAGATCTCCTTTTTTCGATGGTGAATTGTTATCTTATGTTCGAAAGTGTATGTGCTCTATTGTGCCTCAGAAATGAAGGTTAACCAATTAACGCATGTTAAGGAGGTGAAGGCTTGCGCGTGTCTTTATCCGAATCGAAAGACTAAGTATTGTTTCATTCACTTATTTTTATTATCGTTCGTTGGCTTAGCAGTTCACTGACTTTGTGAGGTGAAATTTCGTTTTTCTGGGTGTTTCTTTTTTTCTTTCTATGTTGAGCCGCATGAGTTTCTATGGCGCGATTCATGGCCTGCAAATCCGGTACCACCAGTATTTCGGTTCCACATTCGCAATTTATAATAGGTAAGCGTTCCTTCAAATAGTTATCCGCAACAGCTATGTCGCCTTCTAGGCTGTTAGCAACTCCACTTGCTTCAATTGGCAATAGCCTCTGAAGTCTTTCAAATCTAGTTCGGCTCATTTGAACTTGAAAATCTCCATTCTCTAATTCCTATAGGTAATACTATTGTTGCTCTCCCTTTATGGTCATGTCTGTAGAACCCCCCATCTACAAAGTAAAATGTCTTCAGACACTACACTTATGAGCTAAAATCGCCGTCAATTCACAATTTCTGCTACGCATAGTCACAGAGACATATCAATCAACCCTGAAAGACTGCTGAGACGGCGATTATTGTCGGTGCATTGTGGCTAAAGACGATACGGCCGAACCGATATCTGAGACCATGACCAGTTGAGAACATCTCCAGAGGCAACAGACAAATTTTAGAGAAATCTGTTTTCGCCTATTTCACATCTTTGAGTTTTGACAAAATTGCGGAAATCCGAATTATGAATAGGGTAAAGGAAGATTGCCAAAAGAGAGCGTAGCCTAAAAAGTTTGGGGCTAGCCTTAGCTATAGCAAGTAAACGATTATTCTTCAGTTTCGCTCTAAGGCTCATATATTAAATTTAAGACTCTGTGAAATATCTTGATGTACGTTATTTTGGTCTATGGTCGGTATAAATGAATGTGGATGTAGGTTGGCATCTTCAAGGTATTGTATTTAAAACGTAGATTTTTATATATTATTATCAAATAATACAGATTAATGTGATAGTACTCCATGACTTAATTCATTATGTCTATAAGCGTTGTATCACTTAAGCAGTGCATGGAGAAAAGCACACTATGAGAAGGTCAAAAATGGAAATGGAGGTAGACATCCTCAAGATATTAGCGCAAAAAGGACCCTTGAAGCTGACTCACATCATGTACAAAACCAATGTTAACTGCAATGTATTGAACACAAATTTGGAGTTTCTGATAGGACAGGGTTTAATCGAAGTGCGCAAGGTTGGAAGAGGAAGCCATGTCTATTTGATTACGGGTCTAGGTTTGACATTGCTCAAGAGCTGGAAAGAAGTAAAGCAATTGCTTCCGATGGCTAAAGAAGAAACTGAAGTGCAGCCACATTTCAGAAATACTGTTTCTATTAGAGCGTGAAGTTGAACAACTGGTAGCAATCGAAATCTCAACCAAATTCATATTCTGTTTCAACGAGTACGCAGGCGTCAGCTTCTGTATTATCAACTTTTGAAATAAAGGATCCTACAAAAGAGCCTCTTCAAGCTGTACGTAAACAAGCGTTATTCTTGACGTTTTTTTATCCTATTATCTGCATGATATACAAAACGTACACTCGTAGAATAGTCATTTCTAATGCTTGTTAGAAGAAATAGAAAAACGAAGCTTCAAAACAAAAAATCAAGAAGAGAATGCAAAGAGGTTTATTTTGCAAGGTTGCTCAGCGAGAATTAGAAAAGTAAGCTTACTTGAAGATCCATTTACCGTTTAGCTCTTGGGCGAAGGCAAACATGCTCATAAGAACATTAATCTGTAGACACAAACTATTCCTGAATAATTCACTGTTTAGAGAAAGAAACATTGATTTTTCCATCTTAATTCACCGAAAGAAAGTTTGCTGCCATTTGTAATCTTCGGAAAATGATGACGCTATTAGCTTAGGGAGCGATTTGATAGTTTTCTTTTCCGTTTTGGTTGATTTTAGGAATTGTCAAAGTAAATTTGGCTCCTTTTCCTAGCTCTCCATTCTCTTCAATTTGCCAACGATAAACATCCATCATCTTCTTTGTCAGAAATAGTCCAAAGCCTGTACTGCCACCTGTGCTAAAGCCTTCCGAGAAAAGCCGAAGCTTGTTCTCAGCAGAAATGCCAACGCCATCATCCTCATAAATCAACTTTAGGCTATCATGATCAGCATTTTCGAAGTACACTCTTATGGTTGTGGTTTTTTTGCCGTATTTTCTTGTATTGTCGATGAAGTTATAGAATAATTGTCTTAGAAATGAATCTGCTAAAACAGTCAGGCCCCGGCATTCATTAATTATCTTTGGAAGTGAGCCAGAAAAGAGAGCGCACGCTTCTTTTAGTTTAGCCTCAACGTTAATGTAGGTCAGTTCTTCAATTCCAAGTTGCTCATACATTTTGGCGAAGTCAAAAATTCTTACCGATTCTGCAACGGCTTGCTCCATTTTGCTTAGGCCTTCCAAAATGTCAGCTTGATCAGCATGTTTTTTCTTTAACAAATACGCATAACCAGTTACGGCCGAGAGCTTGTTACGAACATCATGTCTAGTCAAACTGCCTACTACGCGCAATTTTTCGTTCATCAAAACAAGCCGATCGCTGGACTCCTTCATCTGTTTTTGAGCCTTCTTCAGTTGAGATATGTTTACAATTATTCCTCTTAATCCAAGCTTACCTTCTTGGGTCATTATTTTTTCTGCAAATATCATTCCGGAGAACGTATTGCCGTCTTTTCTAAGAAAAGTGTATTCTGTTCCTAATGATTTTTCCCCTATCATTATATTCTGAATGTTTTCTATTGCTCTTTGCCGGTCCTCTGGAATCAAGAAAAGAAAAGTATTCATTTGTTGAAGTTCATCTTTCGAGTAGCCAATGGTCTCAGTTGTCTGTGTATTCACGAAGGTGATTTTCCCTTTGTCATCAGCTTCAAAAACGATTTCAGGCAGAGAATCAGCAAACGTGCGATATTTTTGTTCACTTTCTTTTAGCTTCTTCTCCACCTTTTTGCCCTCAGTAATGTCTGATACTAAGGCAAGTGTACCGATGCAGTTGCCTGTGTCATCGAGAAAAGAGGAAGCTGCAAGGTGTGTATAGATGCGGGTTCCGTCTTTATGGATAAACTCAAATTCACATTGTCCATAATTGCCCTCTTTGCATACTTCCAAATTTTGCTTTGCAGGTTCGGCGTCGAGTTCCCCCAAAAAAACAACAAAGTTTCTTCCAATCATTTCACTTTCGCTGTATCCTAGCATATTTGCCATGCGGGGATTAACAAAAACAGTGCGATTGTCGTTATCTAATGCCCATACTCCTTCTTGCGCAAGTTCTATCAATTGCCGATACTTTGCCTCGCTTTCCATCAATGCATTTTCCATTCTTTTGGCTTCTGTTACGTCCCGATATGTGCTTAAGACGAATTTTTTTCCTGATAATTCAATCATCCGAGAAGTAGCTATAATATCTCTAATCTCACCGTTTTTAGTTCGGTGTTTGGTTTCAAAGTCAACGCTACCTTCTCGCAATATCTTTTCTATTCTGCCATTCGTTTCTTCAGGAGATTCAATTGCTCGGTAATCAAAGATGTGCAGTTTTGCAAACTCTTCTCTTGAATACCCTAATTGTTGATGAGCTACATCATTGAACTCAACGGGTATAGTGGTTTCAGGGTCAAAGATCAGAATACCAATTGGCGTCTGATTAAACAATGTCCGATACCTTTTTTCAGCTTCAATAAGTCTGGTTTCCATCTGTTTTCTTTCTGTAATATCTCGTTCAACATGAATAATGACCGTTTTTCCTTCGGGGTTTTTGACAAGACGCGCTGAGACTTCCACTACACGTTCAATATTGTTTTCGTCAAAGTGTTTATGTTCAACTGTTACGGTTTCTTTAGTTTCGAGCACTCTACGAATTGGACAGCTGTGTTCTGTAGAATCACAGGGAGTCAACGAATGGTGAGTTGTTTCGTAACATGTCTTTCCAATAAGTTCTTCTTTTTTGAGCTTTAATTGTCTCAATGCCGCTTCATTTGTGCTAATTATTTTGTAGTCATCGGGGTCGATTACTAAAAGAGCGTCGTCGAGTGAATCAATTATTCTTTCATCGAATTCTTTTAATTTTTCAAGTTTTTCTTCAGCTTTTTTGCGTTCAGTTATGTCTTCAAATACGGCTACAAAATAGCCTTTTCTGGGGCTATAAACTGAAATAGAAAGCCATTGGCTTAGAGGTTTAAAGAACATTTCAAACTTTTCTTTTTGACCCGTGAGAGAGACTCTACCGTAGATTTCAAAAAGTTGCGGATTGTCTTCTTTAATTCTAGGAATTGCCTCTGTTACTTTCTTTTCAACAATTAAATCTCTATTTAAGCCTGTTATTTTTTCAAACGCTTGATTAATTTGGAGATAAACAAAGTCAACAGGTTTTCCTGTCTCGTCAAATATCATTTTGCAATACGCAAAGCCACTAATCATGTTATCGAAAAGAGAACTGTACTCTTCTTCACTTTTCTTTAATGCTTCTTCAACTTTCTTTTGTTCAGAAATGTCTTTTGCGATATGTACACATTGAACAAGTTCTCCTTTTTTGTCAAGAATTGGTGAAGTGGTGATGAGTAAAGGCAGACCTATATGTGGGTCATTAATTTCTGCTGTAACCTTTTGTTTAGTTTCGAAAGTTTTTCCTGCGGGGCAATTGAACCAGGGTTCATTAGTACCATGCATAACTTCATGACAATGTTTACCGATCAATTCTTCCGGCTTTTTCTTTAAAGCATCACAAGTCCTTTTGTTAACTCTAGTGATAACCCGGTTTTTGTCCATGAGAAGAACCTGATCGCTAATGTCATCCAAAATCTCATTGGCTTCTATGGATTCCTTTGTTTTTTCTTTTTCAATGTTATTGCATTTAGTTATTTCTTTACTGATATGAATTATTTGAACTGTTTTTCCATCTTTGTCTTTCACGGGGTGAACTGCTACTTCAACATCTATCGGTTTATTGTTCTTGTCAAAATGTCGGTGAATCGTCACGGAAGGGTTACCTGTTTTTATCGTTTCCTTCATTGGACAGGTATCCTGAGGCGAGGTGCAAGGCATCAGTGTGTGATGTGATGTTTGATAACAAGTCTTGCCAATCAATTCTTCTTTTGGTGATTTCAGTTGTTTCAAAGCAGCTTTGTTTGCATCTAATATTCTGTAATTAGTTGGGTCAATTATCAAAACCTCATCGCTAATTGAATCAATTACTTTTTCGCCGAATTCTTGCAAAAACACTATTTCCGACTTTGATTTTTTTTGTTCTACCGTTTCATTTATCGCGTGCGCCAGTTCAAAATACACTGTTTCTGGGTCGCCATTCTTGTTGACATAACGATCAGCGCCCAAATTCAACGCTTTGATAACAACTTCTTCTCTGCCTTTTCCAGTGAACAAAATAAAAGGAATATCGTTTTTTTGCTCTCTAAGCTCCTGCAGAAATTGTAACCCATTTTTTAGAGGCATTTCATAATCTGAAATAATAACATCATAACTTTCATTGGTCAGCTTGTTAAATGCTTCATCAACAGAATAAGCATTATCAATCTTAAAGATGTCCATATCCATAAGAACCTGTTTTGAAATAGCCAGAAAAGAAGAGTCATCATCAACATGTAAAACTCGAATAACGCTCTTTTTGCTTGAAACCACCAAATCAGGTATTTCTACAACTAATCCATTCTGGTTGAGAGTTTGTATTATCCATACGCCACTAGCCAAATAGTTAATGAGTTGATTATAAGTCGGTTATGAATTTAGGATACTGAATGCAAACCGTACTCTAAATAGAAAAACTAGTCACTTTCCAAGGTATCGTTAATAAGAAATGCAAATTGAAAAACATCGGAGACGGACTTTATCGGATATTTTGGCATATCCGTTTATCTGGATATTGATTGTTTTAAATAGTGATCTTCGAAATTGCAGACAAAATGAAGCCTGCATCGATTAGTCCGTGTACTTCATTTTCAGTTTTGCTACTATGTGTACGTATTCGATTTATTTTGAACAAAACCTCTATAACCGTGCTAAAACTCTGTTTTATACTGCGTCGTATTTAGAAAAAGCTTTTTCCGCCACTGCTTTGCCAAGTTGTCTTGCTTTTTCAAGGTCTCCTTCCGTGGGGCTTCCGAAGACTGAAAGAGGCTGTTCCACCAACTCAAAACCCAACGTGGTTAGCTCATCTGATATTTTTCGTGTAGCTTCTCCGCTCCATCCGAATGTTCCAAACACGCTTGCGCATCTGTTTGAGAACTTTTTTGTCTTTAGCAGATTTAAGAAATCGACTACTTTTGGGAATATCTCGTGTTCATAGGTGGGTGACCCAACGATTAATGCTGGTGCCTCCACCAAGGCAGTCAATGCGTCAACGGCAGTATCTTCAGAAAGGTTGAAACTTAGAATTGTGCCTCCTGCTTCCTTGACTCCTTCACCGATTGCACCTAAGAGTTTTGCAGTAAACCCATACATGGTGCCGTATGGCACGACAACCGTTTTAGTATAAGAGCCTTTGCTCCAAGAAGCCCATTTAAGTATTGTTTGCTGGGCGCTATCGGTATAAACTGGACCGTGACTTGGCGCCAAAACTTTAATTTCAAGGTTCATTTTACCAAATTTTTCAATTGCTTTAAGAATCCATTCGCGTTGTCCATTGAAGACTGAGGCAAAGTACTTTTGCGAGCATACATGGATATTCTGATTGACCATGTCTATGTCTGATTCAAGTAGGGTATTAGCGGGCAATTTTTTGAATGCGCCAAATGCATCACAACTGAACAAAATTCTATCTTCCTTCAAGTAGGTGCTCATTGTTTCTGGCCAATGAAGCCACGGTGTTTGAATAAACTTCAACGTTTTGTTTCCTAAGGAAATCTCTGCTTCTTCACCCTTCACAATTACTGCAGCAGGGTCGAAACCGTAGAACTTTCTAAATATAGTTTGGGCGATGGGTGTGAAGACCACTTTTGCGTTGGGTGCTTTCTTAAGAAGAGCAGGCACTGAGCTTGTGTGGTCAGGTTCCATATGGTTAATGACTAGGTAGTCAATTTTTGAGAGGTCTGTCAGTTTATTGATTTTTTCAAAGTGTTCATTCATGTTCTTCTCGAGAACAGAATCGATCAACGCAATTTTTTCTGAGCCCATAATCAGGTAAGAGTTGTAGGAAACGCCTTCTGGAATGAGCCATAGCCCTTCAAAAAGCGGTGTTTCTTCATCGTTGACTCCGACCCAGTTGACGCCAGAGGACAATGTAAATGGCTGATTATTTGTCACAGTAGTAACCTCAAGAAATCAAAGATTTAAGCCTACTAGACCGATTTAACCTTTATGCGACCTAGATATTAGCTGTGCTAAGCCATTGCATTAGTGAACAACCTTTTTTTCCCACTGGCGCCAAGCACGGGCTTAAAATTTATTCAAGCTTTCCCCGTTTCAGTTGGGTCCTCATTTGGTGGATCTTTTGAGAGCAACAAAACAAAGGATGAAGAACACAATTCCAAAAGCTGTCAGGATGAATAGAGAAAGCCACGGAAACGGTTGCCCAAGAATGGAAGCTCGCAAGCATAGACACGCATGTGTCAGCGGTGATAGGGAAAGGATAATACTCAATTCCGCTGGAACTTGGCTTAACGAAAAGAAGGTGCCGCTTAGAAAAGACATCGGCAGAATAACTAAACTCATAAACAGAGTCATATCCTGATGAGTCTTAGCTAAGAAAGCAACAACGACACCTAAAAATGAGAATACAAAACAAGTCAAGACAAGACTCAATGGAAAAAGCAGACTTGCACCAGGTAAAGGTGAAAAAACAAGACACGCCAAAAGCAAAGCCGCTGAACTCAGTAGCCCGCGTACCACTCCGATTAAGGATTTACCTAAAATTATCGAAAAAGCACTTACAGGCGACATTAAAGTTTCATCAAAACACTTGTAGAATAAGCGATCCACATGCAGCTTTAAGCCTGAAGTGTTAAAAGCTGTTGTCATAGCAGTAAGAGCCAAGATTCCTGGTATAACGAATTCAAGATAACTAAAACCCTCAATATCGGCACCTCTTCCCAAGCCATAACCGAAAGCTAAAAGATATAGAATTGGCGCAACAAGCGTTAAAGCCAGAGTCTTACCCAAATTGCGACTTAAAAAACGCATGTCAACCCACACTACAGCATATATGTCCCGAAGCGTCTGTAGCATCTAATCTTCCCCTACCTTCTTACCTGTCAATTCCACAAACACATCTTCAAGACTTGAATCACGAATTATGATAGTTTTTACATCGGAAGAAAGACTCTGCACATAATGGGTGGCAGCTTCACGATCAGCAAAATGTTCATAACGAGTAAACGATCCATCAACAAGAATCTCAACAGTGACCATGCCTACTGTTTGCCGAAGTTCTGAGGGTTTTCCCAATGCAATCAAATGACCTTTGTGAACAATGCCAACTCTTTGGCATAGCACTTCTGCTTCCTCTATGTAGTGTGTAGTCAAAAAGACTGTGGTGCCATTTCGGCTTAAACTGCGAACCAAATCCCACATCCGACGTCGCGCCTGAACATCTAAACCTACAGTAGGTTCATCCAGAAAGAGGACCTTTGGCTTGTGTATCAAGGCACGAGCAATCATCGCTGCTTTCTTCATCCCCCCAGACAATTCTTCAACCATCTTCTCACTTTGCTGGGTTAAACCAACAAAATCAAGGAGCTCAGCAATGCGTTGCTTGCGTTCATTTAAGGGGATGTGATGCAATCGGGCATGCAGCTCCATATTTTCTCTTAAGTTTAAGTCTAAATCAAACGTTAGGTGCTGTTGTACCACGCCGATTACTTTTCTGACTTTGGTAGGTTCTTTTTCTACGTTAAAGCCCGAAACCCAAATAGATCCTGAGGAGGGCTTGGTAAGCGTTGTGAGAACCCGTATGGTGGTGGTTTTACCTGCTCCATTGGGTCCAAGAAAACCAAAGATTTCACCTGAATTTATACTGAGGTTCAAATTTTCCACTGCGTAAAAATCTTTGTACTTCTTGGATAAATTTCGAGTTACAATGACCTCTTCCAATTTCCAATAGCCCTCCTAAATGGTCAGATCAGATTACCCAATACCCCAATCCCAATAAAAATGCTTTTCAAAAAGCTGCTATTTCTTAGACATTATAGTAACTGTAACCTAAAAGCTACTATACCTAGTAGACAATGGAAATCTAAAGATTTAAATTCATTTTAGAAAGTTTGCGACTTTCCCACAAACAATACGCTTCCAGCCATAACTCTCAGTTGCTCAGACATTGAGGATTTACCCCTATGCTTAGAAGTTTTACAATCAAAATACGATGGTAGACTTTAGTCCAAAAAATACAACTTTGACCATTTATCATGAAAATTCTTACCAAAACACAAATAGGCAAAAAAAGTGACTTGGATTGTGAACAGGAAGAAAACAACTTGTCAGACTTGGCAAACAGTTGCGAGCATTTAACAAGTGAGAAATTATGTCTAGCGGTTGTCGAAAGTGAGAAAGCACAGGCGAGCAGGCAAATCCGATGTAAAAATAATGAAAAGATGGCCTGTTGCTATCTTTGCATGTTCGTGCTAAACTGTGCTACACCTTGTCATTTTTTAGGAAATAGTGAGAATGTACCCCTGCTAGTTGACCATGAAAAAACCACAGCCAGCAATACAGCCACCAGTGAACAAAAACTCGAAGAGGATAAAGCAAGAAACACCTCAGTAACATGTTGCCCTCTATGTGATGTCAAGATGCTCCAAACTCGAACCAAGTTTACCATCGATGGATGGAAAATATCACCTAAGAAATCAGAGGACGATGACGAAACGAAACTTGTGGAAGAATTCCTACCCGTATTAGTTTACCTATGTCCAAAATGTGGCAAAATCGATTTTAAGGTTGATGAAAAACTAAACGATAACTAAGTGTACCAAATATGCGGGCTTAAGGTTTTTCTTTAGTAGCTGAAACTACTGTGCCGCACTCGGTACATTCCCAACAAGTGAGTACCTTGTTTTTATCATATACAGAATTCATTTCTTCTTCGCATTCAGGGCATAGTTTTTCCAGATTGTTCTTTTTTGACATTAAAATTCAGACGTTTATGCGCCATCCTGTAATATAAACCAACTGGTGTTAAACCAAAAAGAGTCAGTTACGGATTTCTTATGAACTAGTTTTTCATAAATTTGCATTAGAAACGTAGTTACCTTACAAACCGACTTAAAGTGCAAAAAAGAATGGAAGAAATTACTTCAAAGACAATTGTCTATTATTTTTTGTGCTCTTTGAGAATGGTCATCGGTGATGTGCTAGTGTCGGCGATTCCCGGCATGGCTCGTAAGACTTCCCCAACGAAGTGAAGACTACTTTCGTTGCTGTCGGCTTTGAAGAAAATGACGAAGTCCCAATATCCGTACAAACTCCATGAAGACTCGATCATTACTCCTTTCATTGGTTCGGTCGGCATCTTCTGGAATGCTCCCCAGAACTCACCGCCCTTTCCTGAAATCGTTTTGATTAAAACTTGATATTTCATCATATTTTTTTCCATTTTAAAACACCACTCTTATTTTTGTAAAGTCCTACCTTTAAGACTCTGTGATTGCATGATCGCAACCACAACCGTCCAATCACTGCAACGTCAACTTCAATTAAGACCCAACCAACTAGCGTTTTTTAAGATGGCTTCGTTACATCATTCAATATGGTTTCTTAGTATTTTCATATCAGAAATGCCTTAGTCTTGAATTTCTATTATCTAAGAATCTGCTCTAAGTTTTTTAGTATAGTTTAATAGGTTAAAATCATTGTCATCCCAAGTAATTGACGGATTCTTAAGGTATTGGTCAATCTTAATCTTGGAATAAAATGTTTTCATGCACTTAATCTCTATGAGTCTAGAATGCGGTCCAAACGTATTATAAAGAAGCTTTGAAAACTCTTCAATTTGTTGTGGTAACGCATACTTTGTGATTGAAAATTCATTTTTAAGACGATCGTAAATATGATTCTTGACTGGTTCACCTAGAGAACATAGAACTTCGTCAATTGTCTCTATTAATAACTGGTCTAATCTTTGTTGGGTGTTTTGCATTTTCATTTTCTTTCCTTTCTATCGAGTCAATATCGAAGCCCATGACTCTGTGGGTCACAGCTCCTCTAAAGAAGGTAAATGCTAAATTTGGTATATTAGCTCTGTTTTGATTCCTTGTATATGGCGTATTTGGAATATTCTCATTTATTGTTAGAAATTGCTTAAAGAAAATTTTTATTTGAAAGCAAGCCAATTATTTGTATGGAAAAATCGAATTTAGTAGTAATTGAAAAGGTTGATGCCGAAAACTTTGATGAATTTTTGGGTTTAATCGACAAACTTGCCGAGTACGAGAAACTATTGTCGCCTGATGAAGAAGCGAAAAGAAGGCTACGGAAGGATTGTTTGTCTGACAAGCCTAAATTTCAAGCATTTGTTGGGAAAATTGGTGCTAAATATGTTTCTTATGTCATTTTTTTCTTTACCTACTCAAGCTTCCTTGCCTTGCCAACTCTCTTTCTAGAAGATATTTTTGTTCTTGAGAAATACAGAAGGCAAGGGATGGGTAAAAAGATGTTTGGCTTCCTAAAAGAAACTGCCAAACGCGAGGGATGCGGCAGGATAGAGTTTACCGTTTTGAAATGGAACAAGTCAGCGCAAGAATTCTACGAAAAGAACAAAGCCCGACGGCTTGAGTGGTATTTGTACCGTTTGGCAAATGAAGATTTTTAGTTTGATCCTGTGGACTGGGTTGACTTTCTCTGCAGAAACGAGTTTACCGCATCTATTAGGGCTTCGCAAGCAAACCATCGCTCTTCTAAGGACCCATCCGTCTCCATTACCTGAATGATTCTTCGGAATTTTTTTATTTCCTCAAGTATCGGCTCTCTTTTTTTGTCGTATCCGGTTCGTAATTCCTTTTGTTTAGCGCTAAAATCCAGCATAGCCAACTCGAGTTCGTTTTGCTTATCGATTAATTCCTGCATTATCGTCGTTTCTTTCTGTTCCCTTTTCTTCTTGGAAACACCACGGAAAAATCCGGTTTTCATCCGAATCACCTCATCCTGATCTTTTTTCAGGTGGTCAATGGTGCTGTAGAGGCGCTTAATTTCGCGGTTTCTTTGGCTCTTAATCGACCCCGTTAAGGCTGCGTATTCCTTGTTGATTTGTTTCAGGCGACTTCTCCAGTCAGATAGTTTGTTTAGTTCTTGATCAAGTGAAGCTTCCTTGCGGCTTATGCTTTCAAGTTGATGCTTAATGTTGGAAAGTATCTGTGAGCACTCTGTTACGAACTGCTCGTCCATACATATGTTTGGGTTTGACTTAAACTCGCACAGGACAGCATCAACGTTGGTCAACCAGCGGTCGAAATGTTCGCTAAACGGAGAAGAACCAAACTTCTGAAGGCCTAAAATATGAAGTCGCTTAAGCGTTGCCTCAGAAACCTCTCTTTCACTCGCAGTTTGCTTCTCTTCCAGTATTGGTCTACCATTATCTTTACGAAGGTGTTTTCTAACACTTCTTTTTTCGCGAAAAGGTTTTTTGTATCCGTGAATTGCGCCCTTGGGCGACTTTATCTTAGGCTGGTATCCCATAGACAAAACGTATCGTTCTCTAGTATTTAGTCTGTGCCCTAATTGCTTCCAAATCGATTTTCTATTCTTTCAAATTGCAGCACCGTTATAATCGAATTGGTTGAAGATTTTATAGCTATTTTTGTTTATGGAGTAATTCTACAATTCCATTTGTAGCCTACGTATTTCTAATAGTTTGTCAAATTGAAACGACCATTATGGTTTGATTGAGGTATTTGTCACGAGATATTTGTTCGATTGTCAATCTGATATTCTAGTGGTTTCTGTCGCTTCAGTGCCAAAAAGCTTTTTTATGTGACTGCAGTGGGCGTTAGACTTAATATGACAATCCGACTAATCCAAAAACCCAACCATTCAATTGTTTGTTTAGTCGGTTTCATCGAGGCTCCTCCGAAGATGGTGCCACCGGTTAATTCTTCCCAGTAGAGGCATCTTTATGTTGGAAATTTTGTTTCCCTTAGGGTTAGCTGTTTTTCTTATTGCCATAATACTGCCTCTTTTAACACCTAAACGTTCAGGTGGCAAGGTTTTAAGACAGGTATCCCTCGGCTTTACCGGCGTTGCAAGCGCTGCTATATTGGCTTTTGCTCTTGAAATCTTGCTCTCGAACAAAAGCTTCTCCCTTATTGCTTACCAGATAACGCCTCTTTTCCAGTTCTCTTTTCTTGTAGATAGGTTGGCGGCGTTTTTCCTCGCGCTTGTCGCAGTCGTGTCTCTTGCAGTTGCCATCTACTCAGTGCAGTATGTTGAACACATCGGCCATGAAAACAGAAGAAACCTGGTTGTTTCATTCATGAATGTATTCATTGTGTCGATGGCGTTGGTTGTTGCATCGTTTAGCATGTTTTCGTTTTTGTTTTTCTGGGAAATAATGGCGCTGTCTTCATTCCTACTGGTTATGGTAGAGTATGAGAAGAAGGAAACTCAGAAGGCAGGTATATTCTACTTTGTCATGACTCATTTAAGCACCCTCTTTCTGCTCTTCGCCTTCCTCTATATCTACACTGTAACTGGCACCTTTGACATGACACAGATAAGGGCAGATCCCATTGTCACATCAGTTGCTTTCGCTTTTCTGTTCTTGGGTTTTGGGATAAAAGCTGGCATAATTCCATTTCACAAATGGCTCCCGTACGCACATCCCGCGAGCCCCTCAAACATATCTGCGCTTATGTCGGGAGTTATGATTAAAGTCGCAATCTATGGCTTAGTGCGTTTCGTTTTGTTGTTGCCAATGCAAACGTGGTGGGGCATCCTTATCTTGGCTGCGGGAACAACCTCTGCGGTTCTTGGTGTAATCTACGCCCTAAAAGAACACGATATTAAACGTCTCCTAGCCTACCACAGCATCGAAAACATCGGCATCATCCTAATCGGCATCGGTTTGTACGTGGTCTTCTCAGTGGCAGGACTACAAACTATTGCGTTTCTTGCACTCGCAGGTGCCCTCTTCCATACCCTAAACCATGCCATTTTCAAAAGCCTCCTTTTCATGACCTCAGGCAGCATAGTCAACGCAACAGGAACCCGCAACATCGAAGAGATGGGTGGCTTAATCAAACGTATGCCCAAAACAGCCCTCCTGTTCCTGATCGGCGCAGTTTCGATCTCAGCGCTTCCACCTTTCAATGGGTTCGTAAGTGAACTCATGATTTTCCAAGCGTTTTTCCAATCCGCCGCTTTAGCTAACCCGTTTCTAGAGTTGATTCTGATTGGGTCGCTGGCAGTGTTTGCTCTTACAAGTGCTCTTGCCGCGGCTTGCTTTGTAAAGGCGTTTGGAATCACTTTCCTTGCTTTGCCGCGTTCAGAGGAGGCTAAGGACGCTAAAGAATCTCCTAGACTTATGATTGTTGGACCAGCTATACTTGCAGGGTTATGTGTTGCTTTAGGGGTTTTCTCACTCCAGATTTTCGGTGTCTTCGGCTTCACTTTTCCTTTGCCTAACATGCTTTTTATCGGCGCAATCCTCTCAGGTTTGTATATATTCACTTATGCAGCTCTCCGTGAAGTAGCTAACAAGCGTGAAAGGATTGCTGAAACCTGGGGCTGTGGTTTCCCAACCCAAACCTCAAAAATGGAGTATACCGCTTCAGGATTTTCAGAACCCATCGTTACCATTCTTAAATCGATCTTCCGAACCCAAAAGAAATCTGAACGCAACTATTACGATGATAAAAACGTTATTTTCAAGGATGGCAAGGCCGAAATTCACCTAGTAAAATTCTTTGAGGAACGTCTGTACATTCCAGTCGGTAACTTTGTCAAGAAAATCTCTTTAAAAGTTAATAATATTCAGCGGGGCGATGTTGATTTGCATGTCGCCTACGCTTTTGTAACCATAGTTGTGTTTCTACTTATAATCTGGTGGATTGCATAATGGATTACTTGACACTTATCGCATACGGTATCCTAAACACACTATTCACGGTGCTGATTTCACCGCTGTTTATCAGTTTAATTAAAATTGTGAAGGCCCATGCCCAGAAACGCAGGGGACCACCACTGCTGCAAACATACCGCAACTTAGCAAAGTTACTCAAGAAGGAAACAATCTATTCAACAAACTCATCATGGATTATGCGTGCCACGCCGTTTGTGAATGTTGTCGCGATTTTAGTGGCAAGCCTCTTTGTTCCCATGCTTGTCATACCCCAATCCAACGACTTATTTGGTAACATCATTCTCTTCTTGTACTTGTTGGCGCTTGCCAAGTTTTTTATGGCGCTCTCAGGCCTCGATGCAGGCAGCACTTTTGGCGGCATGGGCAGCAGCCGGGAAATGGCAATATCCGCACTGATCGAACCAGTAATAATCGTAGTTTTTGCGGCGCTCGCTCTCGCCTTTAAAACCATAAACTTGCCTGATATGTTCCGGGGCGCATTAACATCTAATGTGTTAATCGATCCTGTTCTGATTCTTATTTCCATTTCAATATTTATCGTTATAATCGTTGAA
This sequence comes from Candidatus Bathyarchaeota archaeon, assembly GCA_963739495.1. GTDB lineage: Archaea > Thermoproteota > Bathyarchaeia > Bathyarchaeales > Bathycorpusculaceae > Bathycorpusculum. The sequence continues at coordinate 425,248 of CAVUAM010000022.1, forward strand.
TCCTCCAGGGTGCCTGTAGATAACCCTGAGACTCATCTTGAGTTAACGATGATTCATGAAGCGATGATTCTTGAGCAGTCAGGAAAGAACCTTGCCATGATGGAGATTTCAAGTGCAATGAAGCAACTGCTTCTCATGGGTGTTCTCATAAACATACTTGTTCCATGGGGATTAGCGACCGAATTTACCGCTCAGGCAATCCTTGTTTCGCTTGGCGTCTTTGTCCTCAAAGCCTGTATCCTTGCTATCGTAATAGGTCTGTTTGAGTCTTCCTGCGCCAAGTCACGCCTCTTTCGTCTCCCCGGGCTCTTCGCTATTGCGCTTTTCCTTTCGCTGATAACCCTGATTATTGAGGTGTTTGGATGATAATTGCTTCAGTCGGAAACTTCGCCCAGATTCTTGTCGTTCTAGTGCTGGCCACCGCCGCAATAATCATTATGAAGCGGGATGTTCGTTCTCTCATAAAGACGTACGCTTTCCAGTCTCTTCTTTTGGCCGCCATGGCGCTTCTGTTTTTTGTGGAGACAGGAATACTAACACTACTTGTCCTAGCAGTAATTATTTTGGTTAGCAAAGTTTTGATTATTCCTCACTTCATGGGGCTTGTACAGAAAAGGCTCAATATACAAAGAGATGTTAAATTCCATTTTCTCTCCCCTGTAACATCGCTTGCTTAGCCAGCATAGTCATTATCCTGTTTGTATACCTCTCATTTTCCAGTCTTCTCTCGGAGCTGAACCGTTTCAACTCAAGCCTCTTTTTCCTCGGCGCAACAGTTGGTATGTCTATTGTTTTCATGGGCATGATAGTGATATTCACAAGAAAACAAACGATCACAAACATCGTGGGTTACCTTACGATGGAAAACGGCGTTGTCCTGTTCAGCCTATTCTTAACAGAGCTTCCTCTGCTGATCGAGGTCCTCATCATCGTTGACTTGATTATGTTAACGTTGATTGCCACGATACTGGCTTTCGGGATAGACTCTACAATCGAAGAATTCCATGCAAGACTCGACCCCTTCCATAGTTCAGAGAAAAAGACTCCTCAGCAAATCAATGATTTGGAGGCTGACCTTTGATGCTGTCCCTAAACATTATTCTTGCCGCCTATGCCGCGGTCGGAGCCGCGGTATTTGTTTTGACTGTATTTTGCAAGTCTCATAGGGCTATGAACGTTCTTTCAATCACGCTTCCGGGAGCGTATCTCGCCTTTACTCTATACGTGCTTGTTTATAGTGCTGTTCCGACATACTCGTTAGGCGGCAACTACTTCTTAGTTGACCATCTAAGTCTCTACGAAATAATAATTTCGGCATTCCTGTTTCTACTAGCTGCCCTCTACTCTCACGGCTACATCGAAGGATCAATCGAAATCCATGAAATGGACCGTAGCAGCCTAAAACTCTTCTATGTCGCCTTCAACCTGCTGCTCATAGCCATCACATTCGCTTTCTTCAGCGACAACCTTGCCCTCTTCTGGATACTAGCAGAGTTAACAACAGCATTCTCGGCTATCCTAATCGTTATTCTCAACGCGCCAAAAAACATTGGTGCCACACTCAAGTACGTTTTCATAACTTCTACCTGTATGTTATTCTCGTTTATCGGTTTGATCCTCATCTTCACCCTGACAGAAAACAACCTTGGTGCAGGAACACTTAACTGGAGTACGTTGATGTCAATCGCAAGTAGCCTCTCGCCTGGAATAATGTTCGCAGCATTCATCTTTACGTTTGTTGGGTTTGCGGCTAAGTCAGGTGTTGTGCCTTTCCATGCTTGGTTGCCAAGTGCTCACTCGAAAGCTCCCGCACCCGTAAGCGCTATCCTTTCGGGCTGCGTAACCAGCGTCGGCATCTACGGAGTAATCAGGATTTATGCTGTTGCTTCCCAAACTTCCGAACTTCCAAAAATATCTTGGTTCCTTATCGGTTTTGGAGTATTAAGCATGGTTGTAGCGGCGTTAACAATGCTTAATCAAGTAAATTTAAAGAAACTTATCGGTTACTCAACGGTTGAAAACATGGGCTTCCTGCTCGTTGGTCTTGGCTTAGGTACTCAAGTTGCGATTTTCTGGACCCTATTCTACACTCTTGCCCATGCTTTCACGAAAGCTTCCCTATTCTTCTCTGCTGGCATCCTCCACCACCAGTATAAAAGTGTCCGAATGGAGCACATCAAAAACGTTTTTAAATTCCAGCCCTTCGCCGCATGGAGTCTTATTTTTGGCACAATAGCCATAATAGGAATGCCTATGTCAGCGATTTTTCTACCAAAAATCTCGATCCTCATGCAATCAGCTACATTCTCACCATTTTTGCTCTTAGGTTTGCTAACAATTTTCCTCTTTATTGCAGGAGCCTTCGGCATCTTCCTCATCAAACTACTCTCGCGAAAAGATGAAGATGCTCCAGGTGTAAAGCGCTATGAGGCTTCTCTGGGCATGAAAATCCCCATAATAGTTCTCCTGGTCGCGGTTTTTGCACTCGGAGTATTCTTTCCCCAACAACTAACTGATTTGCTCAATAGTATCGTGTTTGAATTGGGAATTAGGTGACATAAATGAACCTGAAAGAAGTACTCGAAACGCTATCTGGGGAAAAAGTCATCTTAACTGAAGGCTTAAACAATGAGTTTTACTTGCCCCTTAATGTGTCCGACTTACAAAAAGCAATTAAAATCTTGGACGAAAACAGTTTTGAACTCATCAGCTTATTCTGTGTTGAGGATTTTTCTGAAAAAGGGTTCACCCTATTTTATGTTTTTGAAGTAACAGGTTTCGAGCAAATTCTAATTCTGCAATCCGTTTTAAGCGGTAATCGAGCTAGTTTCTATCGCTAAAACTTATCCTTCCGCTTGTTGGTACGAGCGAGAAATCACCGATGGCTTTGGAATAGAATTCCAAGGAGCATTTGACACAAGAAGACTGTTCTTGCATGAAACTTATCCTTCAAATTTTCATCCTCTTCTGAAATCCTTCAAAAACAGCAAATTAGAAACTGCAGCAGCCGATGTCCAGAGACGGATACATTTTCAAACAAGTCGCAGGCGAAGGCGTTTACCAAATTCCAGTCGGGCCCGTCCACGCTGGAATTATAGAGCCAGGGCATTTCAGGTTCAGCGTCATTGGTGAGACCATTTTTAATTTAGAAGTGAGACTTTTCTACAAGCATCGGGGATTAGAAAAACTTTCAGAAGGTACAAGACCTCAAGATTGCGTAAAGCTTGCTGAGAGCATAAGTGGTGACGAAACAATCGCAAACGCTGTTGCATTCTGCAATGCGGTTGAGAAAATCTGTAAATTAACTGTGCCAAGGCGTGCTCTACAGTTAAGAACCCTATTTATGGAGCTTGAACGAGTTTACTCTCATCTGGGTGACTTGGCTGGAATGTGCGTGGACGTCGCTTACCCTGTCGGGGCAAGCCCGTTCTTCATTCTAAGAGAAGAAATCTTTAGGCAAAACGAGGCACTAACAGGTTCAAGATTCATGAAAGGTACAATAACAGTAGGAGGATTAGCCAAAGACGTACTCGAAGGTGTATTGAAGAATCTTTCGGCCTATCTTCTATCTTTTCCTGAAAGACTCGGACTCGCAAAAGGGATCGACAACACATATTTTTCAGTGACAGATAGGTTTGAAACTACAGGCAAAGTTAAACCAGAAATTCTCTCCCCTCTCCATATAACGGGACCAGTAGCAAGAGCCTCAGGAAAAATGACTGATACCCGAATAACTCACCCCTATGGATTGTATCGAGAGCTAAATCACGAAGGGCGGACTCAACAAAATGGCGATGTCCTCGCCAGGTTTAACCTTAAAGCCCAAGAAGTGCTTGATTCAGTTCAGATAATTCAAAGAATAATATGTGAATTGGAGGACGGAGATGTATTTTTGCCTTGCCAAATCCGTGATGGCTATGCTCTATCGATGGTTGAGGCTCCGCGGGGTCAGAACGTTCATTGGCTATCAATAAAAAACAACTTAGTAGATAGGTACAAAGTGAGAACTGCTTCTTTCTGCAACTGGCAAGCGATGGAACACGCGGTTCTTGGTAACATCGTCCCCGATTTCCCATTAATCAACAAAAGCATGAACCTCTCGTATGCAGGAACGGACATGTGAGATTATGTCAAAAGCGATATACAAACGTTTTCAAGAAAAAAGTAACCGAAAATTTTCAATCCAAAGATTCAGAATTCGAAGCTCTGGGCATACAACTAAAAGACAAGATAGACAAGGTTTTTGGCAGAAGCTTAGCTATCCGAGAGTTAGATTCAGGAAGCGACAGCTCCACAGAAATAGAACTCAACAACCTTGCAACCCCACACTATGATGTTGAACGCTTTGGAGTATCCTTCGTTGCCTCCCCAAGACATGCTGATGTCCTGATTGTGACAGGTGCGATAACACTTAACATGGAGATTGCCGCAAAAAAAACTTACGACGCTATACCTGCGCCAAAATTTGTTGTAGCAGTTGGCGATGATGCATGTGGCTGCGGAATCCTCAGCGTCTCCTACGCTGTTTTGGGGGGAGCCGACAAAATCTTCAAAGTGGACTTAAAGATCCCTGGAAACCCGCCTTCACCAAAAGAGATTCTAAAAGGTATATTTGCACTAATGAATGCCATAGAAAAAGGGCAAAAAAGTTAACGTTGAGAAGATTTTTTCGTTAGTGTTGACGTTTTTTTTCTGAGTTATTTGCTATACTTTAAATCAAGAATGTAAATGCTTAGTTTGTTGGTAATTGAAGCGATTTACCTTTCCTTTCAATTGGTTTTTTTAATAGCGAAGAAGCAACAGACTCACCATTTCTTTTTTCAGACTTACTTTATTGCAGGTTTTCTGAATTTTTTATCTGTGTTCGAGGCCAGAAGAATGCACTTAGAAAAATCACGATGAATGATATGAATAAAAGTAGAAATATGGTGTCGTATGCTTGTCCTATAGTGGTTTTCCAGAAGAAGCATTGAAAGTAATCGTTGGAGTATGCACCATTCAGATGTGACCAACCCGTTCCTTGCCCGTTCGGTGAGGAAGACCACCAAACTGGACCCGAAACTATAAGGTCCAATTGCCACAGACCAAAGAAAAGCAACCCTACCGCAACCATAATCCCCCCAATGTTGAGAACTGCACGTGAAGCCACAAGATTTCTCCAATTAATCGCAAATGGTTTCTTTAAGCTCGCCATTTTTGGCAGTTGCCATGCTTTCGCGTTAACACCTGTGGCTTCATTGTTCGTACAGTTTTGCTTCCTATTCAAAAAGTCAATTGCAGAAATCCGAGCCGTATCAAAGACACCATATACAAAAGCTCCTGTTCCAGCCAGCAATATGCCGAAACCAGCAAAATTAAGGGTTGAATTCTTCTCGAATGAACCAGCCAATAGAGATCCAACTACGACTAACATTGAACCAACGCCGATTGCCCATATACTGCCCAACAGGACCCTTGGTTCATTGGGACAGCGTTTTCCATCTAGACCCCAGTGGTTCTTTAGAATTGCGACAACAGTTCCAGAAATGCCTAAGCTTAAGATGGCTATTCCCATCAGCAGAGTTCCAAAGCCTGTGTAGTTTATTATTGTTTCTTTTGCGTAAGAGCGGCTTATTATTGACCCTATTATTGTTAAAGCTGTTCCAAAGCCTATGGATAGTGTGCTGGGAAATAAAAATCTCGGTCTATCAACTTTGTGACCAACTATCTTTGGATTGTGGTTGTGTGTCTTAATTGTTGAAAGCATCATTCCGAAACCCAAAACGGAAATGCAAATTCTACCTAGCATTGTTCCGAACCCTGCAGCGTTTATTGACGTATATTTTGCAAATGCACTGGCCAATATTGAGCCGATAACTGCCAGGGTTACTCCGACACCGATGGACCAAACGCTCAAGTAAAGTATCTGGGGGCTGTTAACGCTGACACGTGTGGGTATTTCTCGACTGAACTGTAGCTTCAACGATGTGGCGGCGGTCGAAAATATTGCCAAAATACTTGTGGCAATTCCTACAAGGAACATAACAAATCCAGAATAATTTGTTACAGTGTCTTTTGCATATGAACCAGCTATTATAGAGCCGATAACTGCCAGGATTAATCCTATGGCAATTACCTTGGTCTTACCTGATAGGGATTCCTGCTGGATCTCATTAGTTCTTATCGGCATCTATTCCCTCAACATGCCTGGTCTTTAGTTGCTAACTGCCCTTTCAGATATATTATAGTTCTCTACATATACTATTTGGGTTAACTACAAAAAAAATTATGGTTCTTTTACTGTCTTGACTAATGCTCCGCAAAATTGTACTATTTTCCATCTAATCTGGGTATCCTATACGCGGTTACCATAGTTTTTATTCATGCATTCTTGACAATAATTTCGTTTAAACCTCTTTATCCGTCTTGGCTGAAACGGTTTCCCGCATGAACTGCATTTTATCTGATTAACGGTTTTGGGGTCAAGCAGTTTGAGGCGACGTTCAATTTCGTTCTTAATATCCATGTCATTCTCGTTTTGCAGAGCGTGGGTTAGGAGGGTTTTTGCCTGTTCTTCAGATTTATCGCCGAAAATCTTTGAAAAAACGTTATTTTTTTTCTGATCAACACTTATTTGAGAAGGCAACATGCAGACGAAGTTTGCGGGGTAACTCTTTGATTTGTCCGAGTCGACCACAGCAAAACGGTAGTGTCTGCTTATGTTGTTACCTTCAAGATTATCTTGAGTGAATATTTGGAGCTTGAATTTCAATTATAAACCCACCTGTATAGAATGCATCTAGCAAGCTAATATCTATAGTTCTCATAGAACCAGAATTTCATCAATAGTCAAGATTTCGTTATTATTTTACCTGCTGTTTTTTGCCAGTGAAACTGGCTAAGGCTCCTTTGTAATCAAACGCTGCCACCAACTCTTTGAAATTGACAACTATTAATGCCATTAAGGTCAAGAAGGGTATGAGTGCATAATAGTAGATTGGGGTTGTGATGCCTGACCCGAAAACCATAGTTACAAACCCTCCGCTCATGCCTGGATAAAGAAGCATAACGTTTGATACAACTAGTGAGCCGATTGCGCTTGTTGCGGCGACTTTGAGGTGTTTACGGTTGTACATCACAAAGAGGGGAATAGCCAGTAACCCAAATCTTACGTCAAAAAAACCCAGTGCCAACGCTAATCCTGATAGGACCGGTTTGCCTTTGCAGCCAAGGTAGAAGCTGAGGAGAAGTAGGAAAGTGAGGAAGACTTTGGCTTGTCCCTCGCCCCATTGCCAGTAGTAACTAGGAAATAGACCCCATTGCCCAATTGGTAAAGGTAGCAACACAGCAATAACCATGACTATTAGGCCTATGATGAGATGTTTGTTACCCAATAAATTGTAAAGCATGTATGCCATTATTGGCAAAAACAAGAATTGAACAACGTCAAAGACAGTTAGTGCTTGCTGATAATTGAGAGTTAGTAGTGGTGAGACAATCAGCAGAAAAGAGGGCAAGTATTTGTAGGCTTCAGGATGCGGTGGTGTGACTGGTTCAGCGCCTCCTAATGCACCGAAATGGTAGATTTGCGATGGGTTATGCCAGAGTCTCCAGGCGCCAACGTAATATGCTGAGAAATCTTTTGCCAGTATGCTGCCGGAAGTCGTGATTCCAGGCGAGGGTGTGTAGGTTTCTGGGTACGCGGTGACCAAAACGTATAGATTTAGGGCAATGAGCAAAACAGCTGCGATTGCGAAGATTTTTTTGGCTTGTGTTATTTTTTGTGGCATTTTCTCAGCTGATTTTGTTTCGGTTTAATTGTCATGTTTAAATCTTTTATATTGGTTGCTATGAAGCTTGCCAAGTTAGTTGTATTACAATTGTAACACACGTGCAAACGCTTTTATCTATTCTCAACTTTGAAGGCATCAAAGAGAATGAAAATTAATGATGATCCAAAAACAAAGTAGCGCGAAACAAGTGTCCATCATCGCCGTAACAGCAGCACTTTATACCATATTCTTTTTCCTATCATTCGCGATAGGCGTGCCAACCTTCACAGTCCTCTACCTCCCAATCATTCTGCTAGGAGTCTTCCCACTATGGTTCGGATGGAGCGGATTAGTCGGCAGCATGATTGGAGCATTCATAGGCGGCGTCTACGTTGAAGGCTTACCATTATATCTTGCATGGGTTGAAATAACAACAGCCATAGTCATTTACAGCCTAAACTGGCTCCTAATCCCAAAAGCAGCAGCAGAAGCAAAAACAAAACGAGGCCTCATAATCCTCTCAAGCATTTACGCCTTAACCCTATTCGTAGGCACATGCTTTATCCTGTGGCAATTTTCAGCCGTTGGACTATTCCCAGCAGAAGTTGCATGGCCGCTCCTACCAGGTACATTTGCCCTCAACTTACCTATTGTCTTGATTGCTTGTCCTGCTCTGATTAGAGCGATATCCCCGAAACTAAAAAGCTGGGCTATGTACTCTGGCAACTTCGCAGAATGGCGAAACCGCAAAGTACAACCAAAGTAAAATCTTTTCCACATTTTCTGTTTTTTGCCAACTTGGAAAATACTTTTAAGTTATCGGTCCCCTAAGACATCCTTGAGCGGCTAAACATGAAAATCAGGATCTTAAAACTAACCCCTGAATCCCTCACAGGATTACTTCTGGGCAAAGCATCCGCATTCACTTCCAACTTGCCCAGAGACGCCGAAATTTTAGACATAAAAATGGACCTATTCACTAAACAAGTATCAATGGTAGTAAGGAGCGAAAGCTTCGAGGATATTGCAGAAACCGTGCCGATTCCGGAATTTCAGTTGACAAAAGCCCCTGACTCGAAAATCGCGTCCAAACAAACCTCGACACCCATAAAACCCCCAGCCGTAACGGTGCCTGAGCTTAAATCTAACATTGCAAAGCTCCCTCAGCCACAGCCAAGTCGCATGGCATCCAAAATGGAAAATGAGTTTAGCCCTGAACAACGCAAGCTGCTTAGTTTCGCTGCAAAAGAAGACTGCGTTGTAGTCAAGCCTGTGATGTTTTTGAAAGCTGAATGGGATGACATAAATGAGGTTGTGCGAAGTTTAGGTGGCAAATGGGTGAAAGGCGACATAATCAGTTACTGGGAAATTCCGTTACAATAAGTTACCTTGCTTTGGGTAGATGCGAAAAAACTTTAAACTACAAATACCTAATCAAAAGCAGAGTGAACCAAAGATGGAAAAAACCGATAAACCATTAACAAGAGATGCATTGGTCTCAATGCAAGTTATAGATGCCAAAGGACGACTAGTAGGAAAAGTTAAGGATGTTGCTTTTGCCGTAGGAAAAGCCGGTATCGCAATATGCGTTGAAAACGAAGATGGAGAGGATCAGACAGTAGCTTGGGATGAAGTGCAGGCAGCTTCAGACTTCATAATCCTAAAACCCGCTGCACAAGCAGCTTACCAACCGCAACAGCATCAAAGCGTTTATCAACCACAACCAACCCAAACCGCAGCTCAGCCTGCTCAGCAACAGTCAACGCAACCTCTCTGTCCAACATGCGGTAAACCCTTAACTTGGATTCCGCAATACCAGCGTTGGTACTGCTACAACGACAAAAAATACGTTTAAAAACACATTATCAATCCTTTTTCTTTTTCTCTTTTATCAAATGAATACAAAATACGTAAATGAAAACTAACAAAATCTGTTACAGTTTTTGGTTAAAGAATTTTGACTGAAAAAAATAGAATCTTGAGTACTTAAGCTACTTGGTTCTCAAGTGTTTTTTCAATCAAGGAGATTTTGCCGTTTTTGCCCAGCCGCAGCTGTTTTTCGCCTTTGAACATTGCAACATGCACATTCTTGACCTCAATATGGTCACCTACATGGACGGAGTTTACCTGCTGGTCCCAGAGGCAAAGCAGAACCTTCCCAGTTTCATCCCCAACAACCGCGTTAGAAACAACTGCGTTGTCGCGGAATTGGGTATGGACTTTGGATGGTTCAGAAACCTGCAGAACCTCGGCCGACACATTGATTTTTTTCATTCCAACACGAAGGTTTTCAATTTTTAAATGTGAGGGTGCTGGGTTCTGTCGAGCTATTTCTCTTCGAACTTTACTAGAATCCATCGAATTATCGAATGAAACATCAGTTCTTGCAAGCGTATCATCTGGAACTCGAAACTGAGCAACTACTTTGCCATCTTTTGTTATGAGAAAGATAGCTTGATTGGTGACGTTTCCGCGGTATTCCACTATTAAATCTGAAACTGCGATCGGTTTACCATTTTCTTTTGCGGTAATTAAGGATTGGAAGAGTTCAGTTGGATAGACTTCATGTTGCGTAGCTATGAAAGCAAGCTGGTCTTCCAAGGTGGGCTTTTTTGGTTTCATACGTTATTCTATTTCCTTTTAGTTTAGCGAATAATCTTGAAAATAGCTAACTAATTAGCTTAAAATTTGCTTTTTCTAGATTACATTCAGCAATTAAATATTAATGCCTTGTTGGCTATATAGGTGTAACTCTAAAAAAATAATATTTCATGAAAAATTTTCCCGATTTGATTCCAAAGTGCGATTTTGCAGCAATCAAAGCACAACCGTTTTAAGTATTCTTTTTCACTTAAAGGAGAAATGTCTGTGAAAAGTATCAAATAATATCCTCCGTTTTCCAAAAAACAGAAAGCTAAGCTTCACATAACAATTATATGGCTAATATTTTTGGAGCAAGACAATGACTGAAAAACTTAAAGACTTAACCAAAGTCGAACTAAAGAACCTCGACAAAGTTTTCTACCCAAAAACTAAAGTCACCAAAGGACAGGTCATCGAATACTACATTCGAATGGCGCCTAAGATTCTTCCCATAATAGCTGACCGCCCTTTAGTTTTGACTCGATACCCTGATGGAATTGAAGGGGAAACGATGAGTTTTTTTGAGAAAAATGCGCCCGAAGGTACACCGGGCTGGGTTAAGACCAAAGCAATATATTCCCCGACCTCAAAAAGAGACGTTAACTACATCGTCTGCAATGACTTAGACACGCTTATTTGGCTTGCAAACTTGGCAGCTTTAGAAATCCACATGCCCTTCTCAAAAATAGACAGATTGGATAGGCCCGACTTGCTGTTCTTTGATGTTGACCCAGAGCCGCCTGCAACGCTTGGTGACGCCGCAGAAGTTGCTCTGCTGCTTAAGGATAAACTTCGTGATTTAGGCCTTACTCCATTTGTCAAAACCTCAGGAAAAAAGGGGTTACATGTCATAATTCCCATCGAACCTGAGCATACTTTTGAAAAAGCTAGGGCTTTTGTGCATGAAATAGGTGTAGCGCTGGCAAAAGAAAGCGCCATTGTCGTTTCTGAATTCAAAGATACAAAAAAACCCGGCAAAGTCTTCGCCGACTACCTACAGAATTCACCTCTAAGAACGATGGTTATACCTTACAGTTTACGTCCAACACCTGACGCCACTGTTTCTGCGCCATTGGAGTGGAGCGAAGTAAAGAAAGGGATAAACCCCTCCGATTACACTATTTCTAGTGTAGTTAACCGTACCAGTAATCCGTGGAAAAATATTTTTGAAAAAAGATGTAAACTGGAGATTTAGTTATGGAACAAGAAAACGTTGAGGAAACCCAAACTGAAAAAACCAGCGCTTCTGCCCCAAGCAGATCTATTTGGTCAGGAAACATCACAATCGGCTTAGTCAATGTTCCAGTAAAATTGTTCTCGATGATTTATGATAAGGGCATAACATTTCATTTCCTTCATAAAACCGATGGTCAACCCTTAAAATACGTTAAAATGTGCACAAAAGACGACAAGATTGTGCCTTGGAACGAAGTTGTCCGAGGCTTCGAAGTCGCAAAAAACGAGTACATTACTTTTGACCAAAAAGAGCTAGATGCGGCCAAACCTGAATCTGACAGGCGAATCCGAATCAGCAAGTTCGTCGACTACTTCTCCGTTGACCCCGTCTACTTCGACAGAACATACGCTTTATTGCCTGACAAAAGCAAAGACGCCTACAGTCTACTGTTTAAAGCATTAGAAAAAACCAACAAGGCAGGCGCTGCCCGAATTACCCTGCGAACCAAAGAATACCCTGCGCTTCTCCATACATACAAAGGCGCGTTGGTCTTAACAACTTTGCGTTACGCTTACGATGTCGTTGACCCAGCAGACTTTGAACCCATAAGTAAACTTGAAACACCACAGAAAACCGAATTGGACCTTGCGATGAAAATCGTCACTGACCTTTCAGGCGAATTTGACATCGCTGAATTCGAGGACACGTACATGAAACGGGTTCAGGAACTGGTGAAACAGAAAGTGAAGGGCGAGAAAATCCACATCGAAAAACCTCCAGAAGTCGAAGCAAAAGGTCTCATGGTTGCCCTGCGGGAAACCCTCAAGCAGTTGGAGACGAAATGAGCCGCCACATCTACAAGCCTATGCTGGCAAAAGTTGCCGAGGGGGCTTTTTCGAGTAAAGACTGGGTTTTTGAGGTTAAATGGGACGGGTTTAGGGCAATCGCCTACGTTGAAGAGCCTTTCAGCCTCAAAAGCCGCAACGAAAAAGAACTAAAACAGAATTTTCCAGAATTGCAGGAACTACGTAAACTCAGTAGACAACATAGTGGTTGACGGTGAAATCGTCGTGATGCGCGAAGGCAAACCCGACTTTCAATCGCTGCTGGAGCGGGGCAAAGCGGTTTCATCAGGGGAAATCCAGAGGCAGTCCAGCAGGGTGCCTGCGGTCTACATAGTCTTTGACATTTTAGAAAAAGATGGGAAATCTCTCACTAAACTGCCTTTGATGGAGCGTAAAGCAGTTTTGAAGGAGTCACTTCGGGAAGGCTCAAACGTGCTCCTCTGCGATTACATTGAGGAAAAAGGAGAAGCCTACTTCCAATCAGCCCTGGAAAAAGGCTTGGAGGGAGTTGTGGCTAAGCGAAAGGACAGTCAGTACGAGGAAGGTTTGCGGACTGGGAGTTGGCTGAAGATAAAGAAGCTCAAAACATGCGATTGCGTAATCTTCGGATACACTAAGGGCAGCGAATCAAGAGGCGCAACGTTTGGGGCGTTGATACTTGGCGTTTACGATGAAGGCAAACCCGTTTATCTGGGTAAAGTTGGCACGGGTTTTACTCAGGAGATGATTAGAATTTTGACTGGCAAATTTGAAAAAATAAGAACCGACGCTGCCCCCTTTAAGCCGGAGGCTGGCGACGTGGTGACTTGGCTTGAACCTAGACTCGTCTGTGAAGTCGCTTACCAAGTTCTAACGCGAGACATACGGCTAAGGATGGCGCGTTTTAAACGTTTACGAGACGACAAACCGCCCGAACAATGCACCCTTGACCAAGTAATCGAAGTCAAGAAAACAGGTTCCGATGAAATCGATAAACAGAAGGACGCAGAAAGATACCGCTGAAACCGATAAGTTATCGGAGTATGCCAAAAAACGCCATTTTGAAGAAACCCCCGAGCCCAAAGCCGCCGTGGAGAAAAAGGGTGGCAAACTAATCTATGTCATCCAGGAGCACCATGCAAGAGCACTCCACTATGACTTTAGACTGGAAAAGGACGGTGTCTTGAAAAGCTGGGCGGTTCCAAAGGGGATGCCTCAGAGCGACGAGAAGCGTTTGGCTGTTGAAACCGAAGACCACCCATACGAATACGGCAGTTTTGAAGGTACAATTCCCAAGGGGCAGTACGGCGCGGGTACAGTGAAAATCTGGGACAAAGGAACATACGAAGCCAAGATCTGGGAAAACGACAAAATCGAAGTCACTCTCAACGGAGGGCGGCTTAAGGGACGCTATGTTCTGGTACGGTTGAAGAGGGCTGGCGACAAGGATTGGCTGCTGCTTAAGGGAAAAGAATAGTATGCAGAACCTCCATTTGGGAACTATCGGGTTTAGCTACAGTTTCTGGAGGGGCAAATTCTACCCAAGCAAAACCGCCTCCAAAGACTACTTAGCTTATTATGCTTCCCAGTTTAACACGGTTGAAGTCGACAGCACCTTCTACCGAATACCGACTAAGCAAACCGTTCTCAACTGGAAAAAACAGGTTTCCGAAGACTTTCTTTTCTCATTCAAATTTCCCCAGGTAATAACTCACCTAAAAATGCTTAAGGATTGTCAATACGAAACAGGCATTTTTCTTGACAGGGTAAACCTGCTTGAAGACAAGGTTGGTGCTTTGCTTCTGCAGTTTCCGCCAAACTTTGATGTGGAGCACATGGCTGATTTGGAGGATTTTTTGCGTAAACTGCCCAAACAGCACCGCATTGTGGTTGAGGTGAGGAATAAAAACTGGCTAAATCAGGAGTTTTACTCAATTTTAAGAGCCAATAAAGCTGCTTTGGCATGGACCGACAGTCCACTTATGGCTGAAATCGGCGAAATAACAGCAGGTTTCCTGTACATTAGATGGGAAGGCGACCGAAAAAAAGTCAACGGCACCTTAGGAAAGATAGAAGCAGACAGGACTGGGGACCTGAATTTGGTGGCGGAGAACATCAAGCCCCTCATAACCCAGCAAATCGAGGTTTTTGGGTACTTTGGCAAGTATTACTCAGGCTATCCGCCTTCAGACATAAATTGTCTTTCAAGTTTCCTGTCATAACTTTTTTCAGCTTCTGCGCATTCGACAAGCTCTTATCTTCTTCTCAGAAACAACCATGACGTTTCCGAGAATACTTTCACCATGAGAGGTAACCAAAAAAGACACCATTTTAACTTTGTTTTCAGTGCTTTCATCTTTTAATCTCAACAATATTATGCCCGGTAACTTGTAAAAGCCTGCAAGTCTACCGAAGTCCTTGTCATTAGTAATTATCACTCTGTCTTCTTCAACTGCTCTCTGTGTAATTTCCTCATCCAAAGCACCTCTCATGCATTCGATAACGGAGATGCAGTCAAAATTCATTTCTTTTAGTTTTTTGGAAACACGGATACCTGTGCATTCATCGACGAGAAACTTCAAGTTATCAAACTCACACGACGGTTATCGGATACACTTCTTCTTCACCAGTAACCTTTGCAGCATACAACAAAACCGCGGCGATGTCATCTTTTGTGAGATGCGGATAATCCTTGAGGATTTCCTCAGAAGTTAACCCTTGAGCTAACAGCTTCAATAACTGCTCGACTGTGATTCTTGTACCTTTCACAACTGGTTTTCCCCCCATTATCTTGGGGTTTGAGGCAATTCGCTGCAAAAGCTCTTCTTCATTTTTCATTCTTTCACGCCGACCTTCAAGCAAAACAGAAGGTATGTTCCTACTAATAAAATGTAAGCTAATTTGCGAATAGGCGCTCCAAAAGAACGGCGGTATCGAATAGCCGAAAAAAGCGATTTTAACTTGATAACAACCAAAAATATCTGTATTAAACAGAAAAGATGAAGAAAAATGGACACTGACAAGCTCTTTTCGTTGGCGGCGCAGCACTTGGAGAAAAACGATTTCGGAGTTGCACATACCAAACGGGTTTCCGATATCGCAAAATAAAACTTTCCAGTTAAACCGGGCAAGAATTAACTTTTACCGCCATAATTTTTCATGACATCGGCGGAAGCACCATAAAAGAACAGTATGAAAAAGGATCCGCAGATAGCCACGTGATTCTATAAAAACTCGGCTACCCTAACACATTCATTGCGCTAGTCTGTGAGTTAATCATTACCCACCACGAACAGCCCGACAACCCCTCTGAACCTTTCAAGGCACTTTACGATTCTGACAAACTGGCGATGTTTTCGCCTCAAGAGTACCCGAATTACAATGTGCGGGAAGGATTCGACTGGGAGAAAATCGTAAATCTTATTTACTCGGCAAGAGGAAAAGAATTAGGCAAAAGAAGCGTTGGCGCAAAGAAGAAAAGAACAAAAAGAAGTACGGGAGTTTAAGAAAAATGTATTTTAGGCAAATCCAGCGGCATAGCGACAACTTCTCATACATAATTGCGGATGAAGACAGCAAGGAAGCAGCGGTTGTTGACTCAAGCTACAACGCTGACGAACTAATAAAAATCATAAAACAGGAAAAATTGAAGCTGAAATATGTCATAAACACCCATGGGCACTCTGATCATACTGCAGGAAACACAGAATTAGTCTCTGATTTTGCAGCAAAATTGGTCGCGCATAAACAATCAAAAACTCCCCATGACATACCGGTCGACGACGGCGACGTTCTCCGCGTAGGCAAAATCTTCATAAAAATCATTTATACACCAGGGCACACTGCCGACAGCATCTGCCTTCTTGTAGACAACCAAAAACTGCTTACAGGCGACACATTGTTTATCGGCGAATGCGGAAGAACAGACCTTCCAGGAGGCAACGCAAAAGCCATGTATGAAAGCTTGTTCGGCAAGTTACTCAAAATAGGCGATGATGTAGAAGTTTACCCTGGGCACGACTATGGCGTTAAACCTTCCTCAACAATGGGCGAGCAAAGAAAAACAAACTATACTCTAAAGCCTCGAAGCCTACAGGAGTTCCTGGACTTCATGAGTCAGCCTTAACGGTTCTGCCACGTTTCACTCTTACAACAAGACCCAAGACAATAAACAAAAGAATAACTATGACCACAATTGCCAAGATTTCTGGGTGAATAAGAATTTCAAACATTAAAACCAAGGTCTGGACTACAGGGTTGTTGGCAAGGCTTTGGGGAACAGCGTTTTCTGGTGATACAGGTAACCCTTTATAGCTGATGTCTGAGGGTAAAACTACAGAGTTCTCCTTTAACCATCCATCTATTGGGTAGAAGCTGAAGGCGTTTTGGTCCCAGGCAAAGAGTGTGGCAACTCCATAGGCATCCAGTGTAGATACATCCTTTGGTCCGCTTCCAATAGTGTAGTAGGCATACATCAAGTCACCTGTAGCGTTGCTGTGTCCCAACCCTAAACTGTGCCCCAACTCGTGAAGAGCAACATTCTGCTTATCTACCTCATTCAAAGAATCGCCATGATGAGTATGGGTAGCAAGATTTACCGTGCAATTGATGATGGTATTTCGGTAATCAGCCAAAATCTGGGATACACCTATTTCGTCGGTTGTGTTGCTTAATGGAAACTGGGTCCAATCAACATAGATGTCAAAGCCAGCTTCTGAAGTATTAGAAATCGACGTTTGAATCCTTACATTTGATAGGTATGAAAATTCTGAGTAGTTGGCTGCGAAAGCCGCTATGGCGTCGTTCCATTGGCCTATAGCGCGAGTTGCAGTGTTAAGGTCAGTATTGCTCCACCATGATTCATTATCAGCTGTAATAATAAGTGCGCGTAAAGTTGAATGGTCCCAGACAAATCCTTGAAGCTGCAAAGCATACTCATCATGACTTTGAGCCCAAACTCCGCTACTGCCACAAACGAAAAAAGCCGCTAGAAACAAACTAGCAACCAATAAAAGCGATAAAAACTTGTGCATCTTGCTTCTGATAAGTATAGGTGAATTGGCTTCTTTAAGTATTCTTGAAAATGAAATCTTATGATATCAAAAGGAGATAAAATTCGCTTGAACAATTGATGGCATGCCTAAAAAACAGTAATTCAGCTTTTCATTTCGGAGATAGATGCATCGCGTTTTTCTAGATACTTTTTTATTGTTCCTGTTCTAAACAGTGGGTTTAAAAGCTTAATCCTCAGTAGCTCAAGGTAATACAAAACTTAAAAAGTTTAGAAAGCATATGTGAGACTGTAATGAAAAATAGATTTATCTTTCCATGTAAACCTCAACGGGCTAGGTTTGAGGATGATTATAGTGGCAATCATCTCGGAGCACGATTAGAGACAGCTACTGCAGTTAACCTACTCGTCGCCAAGGTATCCAGTAAAAACTTGAATCAGGCTGGATACTAATGATAATTTCCGATATCATCTCTACAGTGTTGCTTTCGGTGCTGCTTTTTTGGACCGCCTACAACGGTTCAATAATATACATGGGCATTAAGGGAAAACGTAAACAACAGTCTATTTCATCAAGCACCGTAAAGGGCGAATTGCCAAAGTTTTCAATTATCGTTCCGACAAAAAATGAGGAAAATGTCATCCGCCGTTGCTTGGACGGAATATTCAACCTGGATTATCCCAAAAATAAAATGCAGATAATCGTGGTGGATGGAAAATCAAGCGATGATACCGGCAAAATATGCTCCGAGTTTTCCGAGAAATATCCAGAAAACATCCAATTTATCTCCGAGAAAACCGTAAAAGGCAAACCAGCCGCCCTCAACCTTACACTTCCCTACATTAATGGAGACATAGTAGGCGTTTTTGATGCTGACAGCCTCCCAGAAAAAGACGTACTTTCAAAGACTGCCTCCTACTTTGATGATGAAAAAATAAAGGCACTTCAGGGCAGAACCACCTCAATTAACGAAAAAAACAACGCCCTTACAAGAGTAATCGCGATGGAAGAAAAAGCCTGGTTCCAAGCCCTACTAACCGGAAGAGAAAAACTTCAATTATTCGTTCCACTAAATGGAACCTGCCAGTTCGTCCGAACCAACATCCTCAAAGAATTAGGCGGATGGGATGAAAACTCACTAACCGAAGATGTCGAATTAGCATTGCGGCTAGTTGAAAAGAAGTATCTCATAAAATACGCTCCAGATGTTTGCTCAGGACAGGAAACACCCAACAAGCTTGGACCTTTGTTTAAGCAAAGAGTTCGTTGGTACCGCGGATACATGGAGACAGCTGTAAAATACGGTCGCCTCCTCGATAGCATTAACAAAAGATCAGTCGATGCTGAAATCTCGATGGCGGGGCCATTCATGATGGTTGTGTCGCTTCTAAGCTACATTAACTGGTTCCTCGTTGCACTGTTCATCTCCCAAAGCAACCCAGTCGTATACTTTACTGGATTAGTAATAGCTTTAACCGCTGTATCACTGGTTTCAATCGGCGTCGGTTTAGCTGCATCCGAAAAACCCATAAAACCACAAAACATTCTCTGGATACCCTTCATCTACATTTACTGGCTCCTTCAGATGTTCATTGCAGGTTGGGCATTCCTAAAATTTGCATTTAGAACAAAAAGAGATTGGACAAAAACAGCAAAGAATGGTTTACATAATTAAAAACGAATTGTCTTCCTAACACAAAGTTAAAAGTCTTAACCTTTTTTTTATCAAAATTTTACTATTAAACTTACATTTGAATAATTCAATACCGATACTGAAAATTTTTTTTGCCATACTTATAAATTAACATTAGACATTGTTATTCCGTTGATCCGTTAAAAACAGGAAAATCATCATCGACTCAATGGCAAAGATTCAGAATGAAGTTCAAATTAACTAACTTTATAAAACTCCATTCGCTTATTGCGGGTAAACATTATAGGGCTTCCTCCAACAACGAGACGAAAAGAAAAATGTTTGGGCCAAACCGATTTAAATTAAGCACGAAAGTAAAAGCAATCCTATCAATTGCTATAGTAGTGATCTTGTTGGTTTCTGTTTTTGCATTCATGCCAAAACAAAACCCAAGTAAACCCATCGTGCCAATAAGCACGGATAGTCCAACTGCTTCGCCGACAGCTATCCCTCAGAGCACTAGTCAACCAAGCAGTACACCTGACACATTATCCCAGATTTCACGTTTTATGTCGGGAATAGGCAATACTGTAGTTCAAGCTGTAGCTCCTAAGACTCCGGGCATCATAGAGTCTGCCCAGGGCATGAACAGACTCAGTCTGGCGACAAGTAGCATCAGATGCCTGGCAGTATTTCCAGCCTGACATAGGCGTAAATTCCAGTACGGGGCTTCCCAATTCAGGTAGCAGTTTTCCCCGTTTTACTGATTGGGACTTAGGTGTATACATCCAAGCGGTTATGGATGCCAACGCAACAGGATTGATCGACAATGATGGCGCTTGGGGGTCAAGTGCACGTTTAGAAAAAGTTGTCCATTTCCTGGAAACACGTGAACTAAACAACGCGAGTTATCCATACTGGTTCTACCAATCAAGCGATGGAAAAAATTATCATGCAAACTCAGATTTGTCAACCATCCCTGTTGACGGTACTGACACGGGACGATTATTTGTTGCCCTAAACAACTAAGAATATTTAACAGCAGTTTAGCTTCACGAATAAATAACATAGTTCTTTATGGGCAAAATTATAACAGATCAAATTATGCTGCTTTGGTTCCTGGAATTTATACAGATAGCTTGACTTCAAATAGTATTTATGCTTACTATGTTTATAGCGGGTTTGCGAGTTTTTGGCCCAACCAACTTTCAGATGTACCAAATCGAATACTGAACAATATGCTATCATCTGGTACTGTAACAACCAACAATGTCACGTTGCCTATATCTTCAATTTTGGGCGATCCGTTGCTTTGTTCAGTTTTTGACCTCAACAATAATAGTTCTCAACTCATGTACTATAATGCATCAGGTCTATCTGGCGCATGAAGCATACTTTAACGCTACAGGTGTCTACCGTGCCTTTAGTGAAGGAGCCTCTCTCTCAGACCATTGGACATATGAATGGGTGGTTTTGCCTGATAATCGAACCTGGGTCATTTTGGATGAAACTAATCAGCCTTTTGACATTAGTCCTATAATTTACACAAAGGTAGCGATGGGCTTCCTTGCCATTATATAATACAACCTACGCTTACAACATGAACGTGTATCTTGAGAAGACTCTTCCTGCTCCCTCAAATGGGTACTGTGAGGGTTCACTGAAGATGGCACCCAACTTACAGGCACTGGATCCAATACGAACGGCTTGATTTTAGGCGCCGCAAAATATGCTATACAGAATAACCCGTAATCAGTGATTGCTTGAGACATTAACTTGACTGCAACATTTTATTTCATACAAGCGTAAGGCATTTAGGGTGGTAGTCAAAGTTTACTATAACCATAATTTGCGCTAATGTTGGAAGAAAAAAGTGACTAATGCTCCTAAATCTTGTGAAGGATTGGATTACCCAAAAACGATATATTTTTCCACTTCTGGCATTTATTATTCCCATTAGTTGTAAGGGCTATACCTGAGATTTTAATGGGTCCCTACATCGTTGGCTTTGATACCATGGGCTTTTATGTTCCAAACACTCTGCTATGGTTACATAATGGCATAAACTTAGGAAACTTTCTTGCAACTGCACCGTTATTCTATACTATTTTCATGTCAATAGTTGCTGCTAGGCGGATCACCAGTTTTTGCGCTTAAAATAATTTCGCCATTGCTTCTTGGTTTCTTAGGGCTATCAATGTATTCATATGCCAAAAGAGGCTTAGGTTGGTCGCTTTCCAAAAGTACGTTTGTTGCTCTTTTAGGGACAGTTTATTTTGTGGCTTTAAGAGCTTCTTGGGATCAACTTCGAGAAGAACTTGGTTTGGTTTTCTTTTTTATGGTCTTAATGTTGCTTATCAACCCAAAAGATAGATCATGGAAAAGTTATGTTGTTCTTTCTTTAGCGATGGTGACTGTAGTGTTATCTCATCAACTTGTATCTGTACTAATGTTTGGGGTTATTGTTTTTACAGTTCTATGACTTGTTCCGTAAAGATTTTGATAGTTCAATTAAAATGATTTTGGTTTCTTTGCCTGCAGTGATTTATTTTTTCATCGTTTATTTGAGTGGTGTTTGCAAGTCTGGTTTTCTTAATTACTCAACAAATGTGGGGTCGCCCTTGGCAACCTGGACTGGCTTTACTTCCTATCAATCAATGTTGATAAGCACGGGAGGTTTATTCCTATATTGTTTCTTGCTTATATTACCTATAGCGCTGATAAGTATGTGGCGACTTCGAAAAATTCAACTTGGATCTTGGCTTCTTTTTAGCATAATTCTAATGTTGCTGCCGATCGCTTCTGTGAGTCCTTATCGTTGGGTATTAATGCTTACATATCCGCTTGCATTTTATGCAACGGATACTCTAAGTAGACTTAAATCAATTAAATGGAAACGCTATAGGTTTACTGTGCGCAGGATTGCAGTATTATACCTTGTTT
This sequence comes from Candidatus Bathyarchaeota archaeon, assembly GCA_963739495.1. Taxonomy (GTDB): domain Archaea; phylum Thermoproteota; class Bathyarchaeia; order Bathyarchaeales; family Bathycorpusculaceae; genus Bathycorpusculum. Next base: position 447,231 of record CAVUAM010000022.1, read on the forward strand.
TATCGACAGCGGTTTTAAGCTTCGGCTACATCTTTATGACTCCCCAACAACCATTCCTATATTTTAACCCTGCATATTTCAACAGTTACTCATACCAAATTCCAACATCCATGCTACAAAACACAATATCAATAACCGATTGTCAAGATACCGCAAATGCCCTACATTGGTTCAAAGATAACGAAAATAGCAGTTCGATTTTGCTGACCCATACAGTGTTTTACAGTTGGGCATTGTTAACACTCAATGAGAGTCAGGTAAGGAAATATGGATTTGATGCACCAGATAAAGCAGCAATGGCGATGGCTCAGGAAGGAGCATTCACAAATATACCTTATATGGTGGGTAAATGGGCATGGATGGTATGACCAACCAACTTTACCCTCCTCATTTAACGAAGTCTATCATAGTGGAAAAATTGCAATCTACAGTTATAATCTGAGCCAATAGCATTATGAATCTGTTCTGAAATTTTAGAAAGGTTCATTATTTAGTATGCACAATTTATAAATACTTAATAGTTTATTTTTAATAAAAATATCTTGATAACATAGGAAATAAATGATGTCAAAGGTACCCTTAATTGCAATATTTCCTCTTTCTTGAATAAAAACAATTGATGAATCTGAAAATTAAGGCTTCGTAAGGTGCTGGTTCAAAATATTTAAAGAATCACAGAGTGCTCTGAGATTTAACAATAAAGTTGTGGTTAATATTCGAAGTTCCAAATTAGCAAAAAGTATGCTTGTGCTCACAAATAAACTGGAGAATGCAATGGAAGGTAATTTTTCAATTCGTTTGAGAGAAATCGGTTTGCCTATAGCTCAAAAAATCAGTTCAACAGCTCAAAAATTCGGGAAAATTTCAGCAATTGCTTGGGCATTTGATTCTTCGAAAAGAGATTTCTTAGGTGTTTTAGAAATCAATGATGCTTAAATGTTTAACGATAAGTTATTGGCAACTGTTAAATCTCAAGTTCTCATTTGTAACTGTAAGAAAAAAACCGTGTCTTCAAAATGACTGATTTTAATAACAAAATTATCTACAAAACAAAGGTTATATTACCGAGAACTGGGGCTCCCCATTTATAGTTGTGTTCATGCTACTTTTAGTTGGTGTTGCTATTTCTTATCTTTGGATTTATCTGATTTAGCTGATTCTATGGCTGTTTATGCCTTTTATGCTTTAGTCGTTGGGGTTATTTTGCAGCTTGTTTGTTTTCTAAAGGATTAGAAAAGAATAAATGCGGCGGAGGCTGTTTAATGAGCCAAGTAGAATTATCATTCGTTGTTCCAGCATACAATGAGGAAGAGTTTATAGAAGATACACTAGGATCTATCGATGCAGTTATCATGGGCAAGAATTTGTCATATGAAATTGTAGTAGTAAATGATGGCAGTGCTGATAAAACTTTAGCGAAAGCAAAGAGTACGCTGGAAAAAATGGTCATGTTCGAGTAATAAGTTACAGCAAAAATGTGGGAAAAGGATATGCTGTAAAGACTGGTTTTATGAAAGCTATTGGAAACGTTGTTATTTTTACAGATAGCGATATGGAAATTGATTTAAAAAAATTTCAAAGTATATAGATGCCCTTGAAGCATGGTGATATTGTCATAGCCTCTAAAAGACATGCCGATTCACAAGTAGAAGTACCTTTATCTAGAAGAATTTTGAGTGAGAGGCTTCAATGGCTTAGTTCGACTTCTTACAGGAGTTCCTCTAAAGGATACTCAGTCTGGGCTTAAAGCAATGAAAAAAAGTGCTTTTATAAATATTTTCCCTAGGTTAGCTGTGAAACGTTATGCTTTTGACGTTGAGTTGCTGGCTGTGGCAAATCTTTACGGCTTAAAAGTTGTAGAAATGCCAGTAAATATTAAGTTAGATGCTAAATTTAAGCCCAGTGAAATGTGGCATATGTTTATGGATTTGCTTGGAATAGCGTACAGACTACGAATCATTCATTGGTATCAGACGACCGCTCCCCGAAAAAAATGGTTTTCAAAATATGGTTTCATTTGTTCTCCGTGAACATTAATGTCGTCAAAACCGCTTGTATCAATTATTATTCCTTGTAAAGAAGTTGACGAATACACAATAGAATCTATTAATGGTTGTAAAGGCTTGATTACTTCAAATTTTGAGATAATATTGTTACCTGATTCTTCCATCAAACGAAATTGAAGATGTTAAGGTCATATGCTACAGGACCGGTATCTCCAGGAGTCAAACGAAACTTGGGTGTAAAAAACTCAAACGGTGAGTTCTGTGCTTTCATAGATAACGATGCTTATCCCCGAAGTGATTGGTTAACACAATGCTTTAAAGTATCTTGAAGATCCACAAGTTGGTGGTGTTGGTGGACCTGGATTAACCCCTGCAAAAGACGGTATATTGCAGAAAGCTGGCGGTTATGTTCTTTCTTCTTTTATGGTGGGCAATTTGTCAAGCAGGTATAAAACAAAGAGCTGTTTCGAATCGGACGATATACACTCATGTAATTTCATAGCTCGAAAATCGGTAATAGAAGTCAGCAGGTGGTTGGAATGAGAAATATTGGCCAGGCGAAGATACACTAATGTGCCTTGCGATAAGAAAACTCGGCAAAAAACTAATTGAATCATCTGATATAGTTGTTTATCATCATCGTCGTTCACTCTTTAAGCCGCATCTCAAGCAAGTTTCAAGATTTGGTGAACACAGAGGATTCTTTACTAAAAAGTTTCCTGAAAACTCCGCGAAACTAACATATTTTTTTCCATCTTTACTTATACTATTCTTTATTGTAGGGTTAACTTTATCTTTATTCTTTTCATTTTTCATCTATGTTGTGCTTTTTGGCGTAGTTGCTTATCTTGTTTCAAGCTTTATTGCGGCTGCACTACAAGTCAGAACGATAAAGTTGCTTTTCTTAGTTTGGTTAGGCATAATAGTAACACATATCACTTACGGCTCTTACTTCCTATCGGCTTAGTTAAACGTGATCTTAAAAGATGAAAATCAGCATCTCCTATCCACCGATACATTCAGAAAAAGGTGTTCCACTACTAAGCCAAAACAGGCAATTCCAATATTTCAAATCACCCACCTACATCTATCCCGTTGTTCCAGCATATGCTGCAACTTTGTTGGCAAACGCAGGTTACGATGTTATTTGGGATGATGGCATTGCAGAGGAAAAAACTTTCAGCCAATGGCTAACCGATTTGGAGCGAACTAACCCTGACGTTATAATGATTGAGACGAAAACTCCAGTAGTTAAGAAGCATTGGGCTATTATCAATGAAGTGAAAACGGTTCTTCCGATTCAAAAGTCGTTTTGGTTGGTGACCATGTCACTGCTTTACCACAGGAATCGATGGAGCAAAGCAAGGTTGATTTTATTCTAACAGGTGGCGACTATGACTTTCTAATGGTAAACTTGGCTGATTTTTTAGATGGAAAACTAAGGAATTGGAGCCTGGAATTTGGTATCGAGAAAACGGAGATATAAAAAATACCGGCAATTTCAAATTGAATCACAGTTTAGATGATTTACCTCATATTAACCGAGATTTGACTAAATGGCAACTCTACAATGAACGAAACGGCAACTTCAAAGTTACCCCTGGCGCCTATACAATGGCTGGTCGAGATTGTTGGTGGAGAAAAGATGGCGGCTGCACTTTCTGTTCTTGGCCTACTTTTTATCCTACTTTCAGAGTGATGAAGCCTGAACTTTTGGCGGACGAAATAGGGCTATTAATTGAGCGATATGGAGTTAAGTCAGTGTTTGATGATACAGGTTGTTTTCCAGCGGGAGCTTGGCTAAAGCGTTTTGCTAATTTAATGATTGAGAGAGGATACAACAAGAAAGTTCAGTTTAGCTGTAACATGCGGTTTGGAGCGTTAACCCGTGAGGATTATCGTTTAATGAAGAAAGCAGGTTTTAGAATGCTTCTTTTTGGAATAGAATCGGAAGTCAAGCTACACTTGATAGACTCAATAAAGGAACAACAATAGACGGCATAATGAATGAATGTAGAGTGCCCGGGAAGAAGGATTAGAACCTCACATAACAATTATGGTGGGTTATCCTTGGGAACGCGAAAAGATGCTTTAAGTACATTTAATGTAGCCAAAACTTTGATGCAAAAAGGCTGGGCTGTCACTTTACAATCCACAGTTGTAATTCCTTATCCAGGAAGCAAACTGTACGCTGAAGCCTTGAAGAATGGCTGGTTCCGATTTGACCCTACAGATTACGAACGTTTCGATATGAAAGAACCCGTAATGACCACGCCAGATATGTCCCCTGAGGAAGTCATGAAGCTTTGCGACGAAATATACAAGGTATTCTTAACACCTCAATATATGCTTAAGCAGTTGTCCGGATACGTTCTCTTAGAGACTTTAAGTACTCAGTTAAGGGCGCTGCAAAAGTATTAGGGCACGTGAAAGATTTTGCAAAGGACAAGAATGATCTTGAAGATAACCCTGAAACTACACAGAATCCCACTGGTTTCAGTATTAATTCCGACTTACAACTCAGAAAGTACTATAGTTGCATGTATAGGATCTATAAAAGCACAGACATACACAAATATCGAGATAATAGTAATTGATAATTACAGTTCTGATAAAACAAGACATAGCAGAGAGTCTCAACTCAAAGACTTTCACTATAGGACCTGAAAGGTCATCTCAAATGAACTATGGCGTGTCGACTGCAAAAGGAAAATATATTTTTCGTGTTGATTCGGACATGGTTTTAGACAAAAACCTAGTTGAGCGGTGCCTAGAACTTTGTAAAGAAGGATACTGAGGCCGTTGTAGTTCCTGTTTTTCCCCATCCAAATGGACCACGATAATTTTTGGGTTTCTTGCCGAACATTGGAGCAAAAAATGCTGGTTGATGACATGGTTAATGTAGCTCCAAGGTTTATCGATCGAAGGTTCTTATAAGTAGGAGGATATGATGAAACAATTGTTGCTTGGGAAGACTATGATCTTCATAACAGACTAATTAGATCAGGGTGTAAAGTTTCTTCACTTCTTGATTCAGCCCTTTGGCATCTCGGAGAACCTTCATCTCTTAAGGAAGTTGTTGTTCGAATGATCAAGTATGGAAAAACAGGTTCTCTAGGTCTGTTTACTAAAAAACATGGTCTGAGTGGGCTAAAACAAATATCGATTGTTAGACCATCTTATTTTAAGCATCGCAATTATTTCTTGGTTGATCCACTACATTTCATAGGAATTTTTGTACTGAAAACTATCCAAACTTTTTCTGTAGCTATGGGTGCTTTTATCAGGAATTTATGAGAATTAATGATATTCTGTTTCTGTCAAAAACATCTTTTAACGATAACTTATTATTTGTTGAGAATGCCATATGTCGAGATAGGAAAATAGATTGACGACAATGTTTGAAAACTGGCCAACTGTTTCAATTGTTACAGTAAGTGTCAATGGGATAAAATCGCTCAAAGGTCTATTTGCCTCAATTTTAGCTATGATTATCCATCAAATAAGTTAGAAGTGATTTACGTAGATAACGGCTCAACCGATGGAAGCGTGGATTTTGCTCGCCAGCTATTCGAAAATGGCCCTAGTTTAAGGATAATTGAAAATGGTAGTAATATGGGTTGGTCGCCCGCTAACAATCAGGGAATCGAGATTGCTAGAAGTGAAATTATTCTATGTATTAGCAATGACATGGAAGTTGATTCCGGCTGGATCAAAGAGATCGTTAGAACCATGGGAAGTGATGAAAAAGTCGGGATAGTTCAATGTAATTCTCTTTCTTTGTGGAACCGGAAAGTGCCTGATTCCGGGATGAACTATCTTGACAAATTCGGGTTTGCCTATAGTTACGCTCCCACAAAGTCAGATACTGAAGTTTTTTATGCCGAAGGCATGGCTTTTGCGATTAGGAAAGAGGTTGTACGTGAGATTGGTGTATTGGACGAATACTTTTTTATGGAGTACGATGACATGGACTATTCCTGGCGGGCGAGATTGGCGGGTTATAATATTCTATTTTCATCCGCAGCAAAAGTTTATCACGCAAGAGGGGGAACGGTCGGTTCAACATATTTCCAGAGAATTAACAACACAAAATGGTATACGAGGAACCATATAGTTACCATCCTCAAAAACTATGAATTAATTAATATTTTAAAAGTGCTTCCCGTAATTTTAACAATTGAATCTTCAAAAATCCTATATTTGATGTTTGTAAAAAAGAACCAGAAACTTGCAAATGCTGCCTTTATAGGTCTTCTTACTGTTTTGAAGGTTTCCCAACTATATTCAAGAAAAGAATGACAGTTCAAAAAATGCGAAAGGTTCCAGATAGTGTTATCATAAAATCGATGCATGCATTTAATCCGTGGTCTTTGAGAATGTTTCTTCTACTTCAAGCAAAAGGGAAGAGACTCGCTATTAACAAGTAATTAAATGAGTGATTTGATGGATAAGATAAAAATTGGGGTTATTCCAGCTGCTGGCAAAGGTCTTCGCCTCAACGATCTTCTGCTAACGAGAGTGCTGCCTAAGCCAATGTTGCCAATTTTGAGCAAACCTCTTTTAGAATACGTTTTAGGTAACATGAAGTCAATGGGCGTTGAAGACGTGTTCATGATTGTTGGGGCTAAGAAGGAACTAATTCAGGAATACTTTGGCAACGGGGCTGATTTTGATCTAAAAATAACTTACGTTGAACAAAATCCCCTAAGAGGAATTGCGCATGCCATTAGTTTGACCAAAGATTATATTTCTGAACCTTTTTCAGTGATTTTAGGCGATGATTTGACAATTACAAGTTCGTTGGAAAACCTTGTAGACACTTTTTGGGAGAAACGAGCGATTGCAGTAGAGGGTGTGGTGCCTGAAAAAAGTCTTGATTCAATAAAAAGAACTTGTTGCATCAACTTAGGCAGCGTTGGAGAAATAACAGAAATTGTTGAAAAACCATCAGTGCCGAAGTCTAACTTGCGCGGAATTGGTGTTTATCTATTTGACCCTAAAGTTTTTGATTTTATTGAGAAGACTCCAATCTCCTCTAAACGAAACGAAAAAGAAATTACCGATACTATAGGTCTTATCGCCAAAAAGAAACGAGCTTATGGTGTTTTAATTAATGGTTTAAACATCAACGTAAATACATCTTTAGATCTCCTAGAAGCAACAAAACTGCTAATAAATAATTTCTAACTTCAACTTCTTTTATTTCGTAATATCTAAAACTTAAAGTTTATCTATCAACGGAATGATTTGAGTACACAGCTTGAATGGTCAGAGAATGGAGCCTTTGGATTTGGAAAACTCTGATATTTCGATTTATGTAATGGGCGGCTCACCGACCAGAATCGACAGTTTGGATGGAGGCTCTCGGATTTTCATAGAGTGCGCCAGGCGCTGGGTGAGTTCGGGTGTCAAAATTTATTTTTTTACGTCAGAGGAAGGTTATGGTTTACTCAATCGGTACGGCTTAAAGTCAATCAAGTATGTGATTGCTTCCTCATCAAAATATAGAAATCTAGGTTTATATGGTCAATACGTTGTTCGAATGATCAAGCAGAGTTTGAATGTCTCAAAAATTGAACTTTCAAAAGGAAGAAACATAATATATTCGGGTTCCGATTTTTGGCCGGATGCTATTCCAGCTTTAATTATGAAAACGCGGTTTAAGAGAGTAAAGTGGGTTGCCGGGTTCTATCTTTTTGCTTCAAATCCTTTAAGTAGTAACACTCCTTACAAAGGCAAGGCCGCCTTAAAGGGATTAATTTATTATCTATCTCAACTGCCTGTTTATTTTTTGGTCCGCAAATATGCTAATGCAGTCTGGGTTACAAGTGAACCTGACCGCGAGAAATTCATTGGAAAAAAGCTTTCAGCAGACAAAGTTATAGCAGTCCGAGGTGGAGTTGATGTTAAAACCCCCTCCTTGATTCAAGCTCCCAAAAAAAGAAATTTGATGCAGTTTTCATAGGTCGATTTCATCCACAAAAAGGTGTTTTGGAACTAATTGATATTTGGAAGCTAGTCTGCGCTGCCAAACCTAACTCGAAACTAGCAATGATCGGGGTGGGTGAGCTTGAAAATGAGGCTAATGCTAAAATTAACAAACTAGGTTTAGAGAGCAATATTGTGCTTTTCGGATTCAAAGATGGTTATGAAAAACTAAAGATATTCAAGGATAGCCGAGTGGTTGTTCATCCAGCAATTTATGATAGCGGCGGAATGGCTGCATGTGAAGCAATGGCGTGTGGCTTGCCTGGTATAAGTTTTGATCTTCCAGCGTTAAAAACGTATTATCCAAAGGGCATGCTTAAAACACCTTGTTATGATTTGGATGTTTTCGCTAAAAACATACTATTGCTGTTAGCTGATGAGAAACTATACGAAGAAATGTCAAAAGAGGCCTTGCATTGGGCAAAAGAATGGGATTGGGACAAACGAGCCAAGGAGCTTTTAACTGAATTGCTCGCATTTTCCTAAAATAATGTTAAGGGATAATTGTTGGATGTTGAATATTGGACTATCTATCAGACGAAAAGTGTTTTTAAATATAAATCAAGCCTATTCCATATGTTCCTTGATTTACATTGTTAATAAATTCGCTGTTTTTATGATTGTATTTTATTTCTTCCCAGAATTTATTAACTTCGCATTTGCTTTTTTCAGGGTGTTTTGCAATATCATGGAACGCTACAATGCCGCCTTTTCTAACAAGGGGCGAATACATTTCAAAATCTTTTTTCACTCCCTCATAAGTGTGGTCGCCGTCTATAAAGAGAAAATCAAGTTTTAATCCAGAAAGAACCTTTTTGACTTCGTTCAAGGTGTGTTCATGATGTGCGTTTTTCCTAATCAAAACAATTTCCTGATTGCTTTTTGCGAACGCTCGATACAAGTTGCTTTTTCTGCTTGAGTAACCGCCTCCGAATTTTCCACCAGGTAAATCGACACTTATCGCTTGTGCCTTAGGGCTGGATACTTGACAGAAAAGGAAAAGAGTGCCGCCTTTTGCTGTTCCAATCTCCATTAAATGGTTAGGCTCAAGTTCTCTAACGTTATTTAGCAATTGGGTTATTTCATTTTTGAATTGCCCAGGTCGAATAGATAGACCGAAGTAGTTGAAAGCAAAAGCAAAATCTACCGCGGTATTTATATTATCTATTTGCTGTGCTTTTTTCTTGAACTTCTTTATCCCTAAAGGTAAAACAATTCTATGCCCTATTAGTTCCCAAAAAATGTATTGGGTTGCTTCTTTGGTAAATCTTAAAGCCCCCTGTGCTTTAATTAAACCGATGCCTTCCTTAATTTTAGCGTTAATTTTCTGAATACTCATAACACCTATTTTGATACTTTATTTCTTAAAGGCTTTGTTAATATTTTGTTCTTTTGTTAAGGCAGACAAATTGATTTAGTAATGTTTTTTTCGATGGTCTCAAAATGCTTTTATTGATTATTTTATATAAATGGGGAGTTGAATATCTGTGAAAAAAGAATCCTCACAATCATGCATAGCTGGATTTAATGAAGCCCGAGATGGCTTTATTGCACGTTTTGCCAACGAAAATTTGAGGGAGAAAACCGTTTTGGAACTTGGATGTGGAAATGGTGAGAGAACCGAACTCTTTTATGATATTAGCCAAATGATTGGTATTGACATAATGAATAGCGTTAGCAAGGATCGAAATCACAAATTTGTTTTCTTATTGGCTGACGCTACAAGATTACCATTCATAGATAATATTTTTGATGCTGTCGTTTCGTTTGATGTTATTGAACATGTAGACGCAGACAAAATTTTCGTTAATGAAGCGTTTCGTGTTAGTAAGAATAATGGTTACTTAATTATTGGGACTCCAAATCGAATAAGATTATCAAATAGGCTCAGGCGTCTAGCGGGAAAAAAGATAGTGTATCCTTGTGAAATGGGACCTGGAGTTATTCATTTAAGGGAGTATACATCAGAAGAATTACTTGAATTGATACAAAATGCCGGCTTCTCAGGTGAATGCATGTCCATCTGGGTGGGCATTTTAAACAAATTCGGTTTTGGTTTTAGAAGGTTCCCAAGATTCCTCAATCCTTTTGTTCAATATCTATTATTTCTAGGTCGAAAACCTGGTGTGAAATAAAGGATTGTGCTAATAATCATGCTAATGATGATATAGATAAAAACTTTAATTGATCTGTCTTTTATAAAGAACGAGAAATCTGCTAAATCTTTTTGGCAACACCCATAAGAAAAATTGCGTATCTCTCGGTTATGTTGAGTTGCAGTTTTGATTTTTGGTAAAGTGAAATAAAAAATTTTTTCGAAAAAGAATTAACAACAGTAGTCGAATTATATTCTAACCTTTCTAATGGTTTACCGAAAAATTTATGAAAAACCACTCTTATGGGGTATGACGCTTTAAAATAATAGATGCTTTCGATTAACCTTCGAAAATAAGACACAACAATCGCATCAGCAACCACCAAGCCGTCTTTTTGAGCAATACGTGACAGCTCAGACATCGAGATCAAGGGGTTAGGTAAATGTGGGAAAATCTGGATGCAATAAACAACTGAAAAACAATTATCTCTAAAAGGCAAATGTTCAGCATCACAATTAACCATGTTAATTTTATCAGAAACACCTGCCTCACTCGCACGCTGTTTTGCTATACTGATCATTTCTTTAGAAATGTCTGCCCCTACAATCATCTCAGCTTTAGATTTCGCTAAAGCAATAGATAGTCGACCCTTTCCCATTCCAACATCTACTACTAACTTGTTTTGTGGTTGTGTAAAAGAAATAATGTCCATTTTTTCTTTAACGTATGCTTCTCTGTATACTCCCTCCCCTTCGGGTTCCCACCAAGAAGCTACAGTTCCATCGCTGTTAAAATAATCCTTGAGTTTATCCTTACTCGTCCAGATCCCATCTAACATTGAAATTGAAACTAAAGGAACACCTGTTTGTTATAAAGTTTCCCAATTTGAGAAATAAGAAAATTAATACGGCCCAAGTATAGATTATTATTCTTCACAACGTAAAAGTCTATAACTTAAAGGGAAAAACATGGTTTATATCCAAAATCCATTGCTTTCAATAGTGATTTTGAATTACAATGGTAAACAATTTCTTGATAGGTGTCTAACTTCAATTTTTAACCAAACCTTTACCAGATTTGAAGTCATATTTGTTGATAACTCTTCAAATGATGGAAGCGTTAAGTATGTTAAGAAATTATATGGGTCTGATCCCCGACTCAAAATTATTGAAAATAAAATAAACTATGGACCCATAGAAGGAAATAATGTTGGAATTCGTCTTTCGAAACCCGAAACAAAATATGTTCTTTTATTAAACAACGATACTGAACTCACTGGCAATTGGTTATCTTGCATGATTGATGCACTTGAGAGTGACCCAAAAATTGGTGCTGCAGCTTCAAAACAAATGTTGATGGATGACCCTAAACGTCTTCAAGGGTTCGGTTCATTCATCGACAAATTTGGGTTTAATTTTCAACTTGGTGAATTTGAGATTGATCATGATCATTATAATGGTAAAATAATCGAAATTTTCGCAGGGGGAACAACAGCTTTGTTTCTCAGAAAAAGTTTACTTAAGCAAATAGGACTTCTGGACTCGAATTATGTTCATGGGTTTGATGATATTGACTTATGTTGGCGGATTTGGCTTAGCGGCTATAAAGTAGTTTGTGTTTCCAGTTGTAAAATACTTCATAAAGTTGGCGGAACTACTCAAAAAGTAAAATTAGCAAGAGTTGTATATCATCGAGAAAAAAATAGAATAATGACTGCGGTAAAGAATTATACCAATCGTTATATTATTAGAGTCTTACCAGCTATTCTGACTTTTGATTATCTCCAATTATTATGGTTTGTTTATACTAATAATTTTTCTATGTTTCGTTCCATTGTGAAGGCTCTGTGGTGGGACATGAAGCATTTTAAGTATATCTGGACTCAACATCTTATTGTGAAATATCAAGTGAGAAAAGTCTCTGATGAAGAAATTGTAAAGCGGATGCTTAAGACCAACTTAATAGAACTCTGGCATCGAATTGGATCTTTATCTTAGATTCTTCTTCTCGTTCTTTTGCCTTTTCACAAGCATTAAGAGTGTGGACCATAGGTCGTATTAGTTATCATCTAGTAAACGAAATTCTGTATTGCCGATGTTTATTGTTATTCCCAGATAAATTGGGGGTTCTACGAAAGTTTATGAACTAGGAAGTAAAGTTAATTTAAACTTGATTTGGAATTGCGATGGAATAGTGGTGACGATAGTTCAATTTAGAGAGATATTCTATTCCAATAGAAAAGTAATCTTCAACATTTTGTTAATATTTTTAGTTGGTCTTGTTTCTATTAGTTGGTTTCAAGGTCAGTTTCTAATAAATGGCGTTGATAGGTCTTTTTCTCCGAATCGGACCGTTTTCTTTACAAGAGGATTTTTTATGTGGGATGTATTCCAACTTGGAGCTGAAAGTGCAAGGACAACAGTAGTCTTCTTCCAACAAATCTTTTCTTTTTATTTCAGAAATTGCGGGGACTTTCGATTGTCGTTGCCGCAAAACTGTGGTTTTATCTTCTCTTTACCTTGTCTGGTATCTCGATGTATTTTCTGGCAATTACAGTCATTGGTGGAAAATATCGCCATTTTGTTGGTATTGTATCTGCTTTGTTTTTCATGTTTAATCCGTATACAATGATAGGAGTGGTTCCACAGACGAGGCTTTACATTATTTTTCTTCCATTAATACTGGGTTTGTTTATAAAAGGCATTAAAGAAAACCGTGGCTTAAAATACATATTTTTAATGAGTTTAATTTGGACGATAGTGGCAACATCTGATTATACAAACCCAAAAATGTGTTGTTTGATTTTGCTCCGCTTTTCTTGTATTTAGTTCTTCATATATTATCTGTTAGAAATATTGCCGAAATCAAACGTTCCCTGCGTTTTTCTGGGTTACTTTTAGCCGTGTGGAGTGCTTTTAACGCTTTCTGGATTATTCCTATGGTATCTACATTAAGAGATATAATTGCGTCACCTTTGAATGCTTATGCTGCGATCGGTACATCCCGTTTGGTCAGCTATGCTATAGGTAGCGCTCCATTATCTGGCACTTTTCGATTACTTGGTTTTTGGTCGCTTGAAGCTGAATATAAGGGGTTCCCGTATGCGTATTGGGCTCCTGCTTACGACACACCCCTATTCATTGCGATAGGCTTTTTGGTACCAATAGTTGCATTTGCGTTCCTGCTCCAAAGGCCCAAAAATCAAAAGAGGCTTTTTTTTGTTATTTTAGCAATAATTGGGTTGTTTGTGATGAATGGGTCTATTCCACCATTGGGTTCGGTTAACGAGTACATAGTTACCCATGTACCGTTTGCTGTTGACGTTGTTTCTAATCCTTATTTATTTGGTGGTATGTACGTATTCTCTATCGTTTGCCTTTCTTTTTGGTTGTTTTATGTCTGATTTATTCAATTCAGACTGGCTATATAGAAAATTTTCTAATGCTCGAAAGGGAAAATTGTTCAAGTATTTCTTGGTTGGGTCTTTTCTTTTCTAGTTATTGGTTTGTACGCATTTCCGCTTTGGAACGGTGAAATAATTTATCCTGGAAATGAGGTATTGGCTTCGAATCGTTATAGTATACCGAATTATTATTATGATGCTAAGTAACTTGGTAAGCAATGATACCAATGACTTTCGACTTTTTTCATTACCTTATTCAATACTTGGTTATGGTGCCTACAATTGGGCTCCTGAAGGGTTCAACGGACCATATCCTGTGGAGTCTATACTTGGTAGGTCTATAATAGCAGGTTTGGCTGGTCAAGGGCTAGGTCGGAAAGCAGCACAATATCTCAATTAATTGTCCTAATCCCAATATGGCTAAAGTCTTAGCTTTGATGAATGTCAAATATGTTTTGGTTCATAATGATGCTGCTTGGTCCTATCTCAGCGACAATAATTGGTATGTTTCGCCTATTCGTGAACAAATACCGGTTATCCTTGATGGTCAAAGAGGCTTTTCATTTGAGAGAAGTTTTGGGGAAATTGATTTCTACAGAAATGATTATTGGCAGCCTATGAGGGTTTATCCTGCATCTACGGGTATTCTATCAAACGGCAATTTGAATCAATTAATAGAAACAGTGGAAAGAAGCGATTTTAACCTTAATGACTCTATCATTATGTTATCCAGTCAAATAGATGCTCAACAAATCTCAAATCTCCCAATAAGCACTGAATTGGTTCAAAGCTCCGATCTTAATTCGAGTTATTACCCAATTTCAACTTTTACGAGCGAAGGAAGACTTGTCTACACACTATCCTATAAACCAGTAGCCTCAGCTCAATATTATTCAGGTTGGAAGAAAGTAATAAGCACTAATGGACAAGGTGATCCAGGCATGATAGTGTTTTCATCGCCTATCAAATGTCCCTATATACGTGCTTTTCCGCATAGTTTTACAAACTGGAGTTCATATGATTCTACGCTAATTTATATCACTTCTCCGTTACCCTTGACAATAAACTCAATAACAGCAGATGGAACCTCAGTTATTGCTTCTGCTTGGTGGCAGGACAATACATCGTGGATCACTGGTTGGCCAATAACTATACCTCCAAACCAAAATACCGTAATTCAAGTAGCCGCTAAAGCAAGCACTGTAACCCTTCAAACAAACAATGGTCCGATAACACTTTCAGTAACTGATGGTTGGACAACTCCTTTCACAATTGAAAAACCCTCAGAAATAACGGTATTTGTTCCAAACGCAACAGACTATGTACTTGCCATTAAAACTGCGAATATAATCGGTTATGGGAATCTATCGGTAAAAATCGATGATCAAACCTTCGGTTTAGATTCCAACTCGCAAAACCAAGGAATAGGGTCTGTCTACAAGTATGTGGGGCCAATTCGTATGACCCCTGGTTTACATACAATCAGTTCATATGATGGAGATGAACCTTTCGAGCAAATAGGTGACATGCTGTTTTATTCTTTAAGTAACGGTGAATCCTTTGTTAACGCCGACAACTTGCTTTTCTTTTAATCGACAAAGCAACGTTTCGGTCACCTACAAAGAAAATAACCCAACCCAATACGACATACAAATTGAAACTTTAGATCCATTCTACCTTGTTTTCAGCGAATCCTACGATAAAGGCTGGACTGCGAGTATTGAAAATCAGCAAATTTCAGGACAAGACCATTTTGCCGTTAATGGTTTCGCTAATTGTTGGTATATAAACAAAACTGGTTCATATACAATCAAGTTAGAATTTACCCCTCAAAGGCTAATATATGCTGGCGCCGCAGTGGCGATTGCTACATTAATTATCTGTTCAGTCTTCATTGGGATTAAGAACTTGAAGTCTATACGGAAATATTAATAGGATTTTTTATAGAAAACGAGATGTATGTCTAATATTTGCGGCGGAAAAACAATTCAAAGAAGAGCTTTTTTACTCTAAAAAGGTGAGGATCGTCGGTCTAACGAAAAGGATTATTACGCGCACTTCAATTAGTCACATAAATAAAATAAAAAAACAAATAACCGCTATCCTTAAAAAATAAAGTTAATAGTTGACTAAAACAAATGGAAAATCTCTACGAGGAAAATTATTACAAACAAAGTAGACTTTCAAATCTTTATTCAAGTCTTTTTAGTTTTAGTGTATACAAAAAAATAGCGGCGGAGAAAATTAACAAACCTGGTAGAATTTTAGATGTTGGATGTGGAAATGGCGGCTTACTGCTCCTTTTCAAAACTAGAGGTTGGGAAACTCATGGTGTTGAGCCATCAGAATCAGGTTTTGCAATTGCTAATAACAAAATAGGTGAAACTATACACAATTGTACCCTTGATAATTACATTTTCCCAGCTAATTATTTTGATATAGTTGTGGTAAATCATGTTTTGGAACATATAGCAGAACCAAAAAAGACCATGTTAGAGATAAAGAGAGTACTCAAGCCAAACGGAAATTTGCATATAGAGGTCCCAGATGCAGGGACTAACCAATACAGATTCACTGAGAGCAAATGGTATCATTTCGATGGGCCAAGGCATGTTCATCAATATACAACCAAATCGTTAGTCAAGTTGCTTAACATATATGGTTTCCAAGATATTATTGTCCATCACGGGTTTTTTAGTTATCCTTTTGACCTTTTTCAAAGTTTTAGGCGCATGTTGCCAAAGCCGTATAAGGTTTTAGAGGGTGCGTTATTTGTGTTTTGTTTTGGCTTGCGGTTGTTTCCGTCATGGCGAGGAACTGTAGAGATAAGGGCGTATAAAGAGATAGGTTAGATTTTCCCTTGACTGAATTCATAAGCAAAGTTAAAGAAATTCGGGCAAATAATAAATAAGAAAAATTTTTTTTATCTTCACATTTTTTGATGGGAAAATGAACCGAATAATTATTCAAATTAGAAATAGTATTTTCTGAAAATTTATGTTTGAGAAATCCAAATTGTCGTTCTCTTTAATCCCCTCTTCAAACGTTACGTATGGTTTTCTACCAATAGTTTTTCTATAGTTTGGTTGTGTCTAGGCAGAACCTTTTTGGATTATCCTTCACCAAAATGCTTGTGAGAATCCACAACATATCTGCCGTTAACATGGTAGATTCATAGATCGACATGATGATTGTAGTTATAAGTTTTTAAAATATTCGATTGTCTTGTCTAATCCTTTGCTTAGATTGTACGTTGGTTTCCAGTTGACTTCTTTCTTGATTTTCGTCGCGTCGAGTACTAGGTAGGGTTGGTCTGATGATAATGGTCTTAGTGGGTAGCCTGGAGGATAAGAACCGAACTTTACCTTCTTAATGGTATACCCTAATTTCTCAGCTATCATTTCAGCCAGTTGTCTATTTGTTACGCCGATCCCAGTCCCTACATTGTAAACTTGTCCATCTGCCTTTGAGTTTTTAGCAACAAGAAGATAAGCATTTACGTGGTCATCAACATGCATGTAATCCCTTACAGAGTCAGGAGCGCCAATGTACAAGCTCTCGTCCTTCAGCATTTGAGTAATGAGGTATTCAATCATGAAATTCTTCTCAAATTTTCTGCCATAAGAATTAGTCGGTCTCATAACTGTGCCATGCAGATCAAACGAGTTGAACATCATTTGTAAATACAAGTCACCGGCAGCCTTGGTCACGGCGTAAGGGCTAGACGGTTTTAATGAGAGCGTTTCTTTTAGGGGTTCATTTCCCTGAATGCCGTAGACTTCAGCGGTTGAGGCGGCAATCAACTTTCGTTTTTGGGAATCAGGCAGCTCTAATAACGAATGTGCAACATTCATCGTGCCTGTAAAATTCGCTTGTTGGTATTCAAATGGTCGCTCGAAAGAATCGCGAACTGGACTTAGAGCAGCTAGGTGAAAAACAACATCGGGATTAGCAATTTTTAGGGCGTTACGGGTTGATGCATAATCTGTAATGTCGCCCGATACTAATGTTATGTCTTTGCTCACTTCGCCAAGAACATCTAAATTTCTGTTCGCAACACGACGAACAAGACCATATACCTCGTCCCCGTTGTCTAACGAGTTTTTCTGCCAGATTGCTTCCTATAAAACCCAGTATTCCTGTAATGAGAGCTTTCATTTTTGAAGACCTCGTATTGATTCGAACTCTTTTTCTGCTATAGATAAATCTTTAACGCTATTAATGGTTAGCCATCTTTCATCCTTGCCCAGTCGATAGCCTTTGAGAAGTCGTTTTTCTGCGAGCTTTGGAAAAGCTGTTTTCTCGATGGATCCTATCGTGGGTAAGTAATCACATATAGAGTGATTAAAAACGTAGATGCCTGCGTTTATGAGTTTATCTTCAAGTAAGGGTTTTTCTTTGAATTCCACGATATCGTTTCCGTTGATTTCAATTACTGCGAAAGGTGAACGCATGGGTGATACGGCTATTGTAGCTATGCCTTTTTGAGCGAAGTGGAAATCCACGAATTTCTCGAGATTCATGTTGGTTAGTTCATCGCCGTTCATAGCAAGGAAGTTCTCGTCTTTTACATGTCTTTTAATGGCGAGCCGAAAACCTTCTCCCGTTTCGCCTTCCTGGGTATGTTCGCTGAAATCAACTTTGATTCCGAGCGGGTTTTCTTTCACGTAGTTGATTACTGCTTCTTTGCAGTGAGATACACCAAGAACTGCATGGTCAAAACCATAATCTCGAAGCCAACTGAGTGTCCAGTAAATTAGGGGTTTTCCGCGTAAGGGTATCATACATTTAGGCAGGTCTTCCGTAAGAGGACGCATGCGTAATCCCGACCCGCCAACAAGCACCACTGCAGTTCGAATTTTCAGTATCATCTTTTGGTCACTCATTGGATTTTATTCGCATAGTGAAATTTGCTTATATAAGCTTGTTTTGATTCATGTAGTATTGTACATTTCTATAATCCAAACCACTTTATTGTTCTCTTGAGCCCTTCCTCAAAAGTTACGTTTGGTTTCCAACTAACTAATTTCTCTAGTTTGGTTGTGTCTGGGCAGCGTCTTTTTGGGTCATCCTTTGGTAATGGGTGGAATGTTATTTCTGATTTAGATTTTGTTATTTCTTTGATTTTTGTTGCAAGTTCAAGGATGGTTTTTTCTTGTGCGTTTCCTATGTTTACCACTTCGCCCTTTGCTTTTGGATTCATAGTTAGTAACATTAAGCCTGTTACTGTGTCGGTTATGTAGCAGAAAGACCGTGTTTGTTTTCCGTCGCCGTATACTGTTATAGGTTGATTTTTTATTGCTTGAAGAATAAAACGGGACATAGCTCTGCCGTAGAGTCCATCTTCTCTTAAGCGTGGACCGTAAGAATTAAAAATTCTTGGAATTCTAACGTTTAATCCGTATTGTTTGTTGTACGCCATCAGTAGGGCTTCAGCGAAACGTTTGCCTTCGTCGTAACATGAGCGGGGTCCTATGGGGTTGACTTTTCCCCAATAAGTTTCTGGCGTTGGAATTATTTCTGTGTCCCCATATGTCTCTGAGGTTGAAGCAAACAGTAGTGTGGCGTCGTTTTTTCTTGCCAACTCTGCCATCGCAAAAGTACCCAAAGCGCTTGTTTGAAGTGTTTCGATAGGGTGAGTTTGATATTCATCGGGCGATGCGTGTCCAGCCATGTGGAGAATAAAATCAAATTTTTCCGAGTTTTCAAATTTGCAGACATCAGATTTTATAAATTTAAAATGCAAGTTTTTGTTTAGGTGGTCAATATTCTTCATTCTACCCGTAGATAAGTCATCCAGTGCAGTCACATGTGCACCGAACTCAACAAGTACATCGCAGAGCCAACTGCCAATAAAACCTGCCCCGCCAGTAACAAGCACCTTCTTTCCGCTGAAAACATTCGCCTTTAATAGCACTTTTTATTGTGCCGATATCTTGGCTGATTATATCATCGATCATGTTGGATGTCCTCTTACAGAATTGTTTATAAGACAGTTCTAAGGCTTCCCAGTATCGTTCGGGGCTGCCTATGTCCATGTGTGAATATCCTTTATCTAATTTTACTGCAATTACATTTAGTCCCCAATCGACGAGTTTTTGGATGGCGTCTGTTAGTTGTATTTCTCCGTTTTTTCCTGGTTTGGTTTCTTCCAGTGCCTTGAAAATGATTGGGTGGAAAACATACATCGCCATAATTGCTAAGTTTGTTGCAGGGTTTTCTGGTTTTTCGACCACTCTTTTGACTTTAATGATTCCGGTTTCTATTTCGTTTCCTTCTACGATTCCGTATTGCATTGGGATTTTCTATTTCCAACACTAGGAATGCGGCGTCTGCGTCGAATTTTTCGAATGCTGCAATGAGTTTTTTTATGTAGTCCATGTTTTTAGATATTATGGCGCTGTCTCCTGCATGTACTATACAGCTTTCGTTTTGGACGAAGGGTTGAGCCATCATGACAGCGTTGCCGAAGCCTTTAGGTTCTGGCTGGTTGACCCACATGATTGTTGAGGATTCTAGTTTTCCATAGAAACTTTCAAGATCTGAGGCTTGTCCGTTTTTGCCCATGCCTTCTAAAGTTCTTACGCAGTCGGCGTCGGGGGTGAAGTGGTCTTCTATGCCTCGTTTGCCTCTGCCCACGATGTAGCAGAATTCGCGAAGTCCTGCTTCATGAAGTTGTTCGAAGACAAGCTGTACTACGGGTTTAACCATCATGTCTCCGTGAGCTGTTCTTGAGAAGATAGGAAGCATTTCTTTGGGTTGCTCTTTTGTTGCTGGAAATAACCGCGTTCCCAAACCTGCTGCTGGAATTATAACTTTGCGAATCACTGGCGATCTCTCTACTTCTTGTTCTATGTTAAGCCATATATATTTAATATTATAACTTATCCAAATTGCCGTTCGATGTGAGTTCAGCTTTGAAGAAACAACCTAAAATTTCAGTTATCGGCACGGGTTATGTTGGTTTATGCACCGCTGTGGGTTTTGCAAGCAAAGGCTATAGTGTATTAGCCTGCGATATTGATAAAACCAAAATAGAAAAAATCAACGCAGGGTATTCCCCCTTTTCATGAACCAGGTTTGCAGGAGAAATTAACTGAGAGTCTTCTCAAGGGCAACCTGAAGGGTATAGTAGGTGAAATTGACTGCGTTCTTCAGGAGACAGATTTGACATTTGTTGCGGTCGGGACTCCTAGCAGGCAAGACGGCAGCATTGACCTTCAATATATCGAGTCCACGGCTACTAACATTGGTCATGCGCTTAAACGAAAAAATGGCTATCACGTTACAATAATTAAGAGCACTGTTGTGCCGGGAACTACCCAGAACGTAGTTAAACCTGCACTTGAAGGTGAATCAAAAAAGAAATGTGGCGTTGACTTTGGACTTTGCATGAATCCAGAGTTTCTTCGGCAGGGTTCCGCCTTCCAGGATACCGTTAATGCTGACCGGGTTGTTATAGGTTCATTTGACAAACAATCAGGCGACAAACTAGAAGACCTCTACAGAAATTTCTACAGCGAGCAGGTTCCACCAATAATCAGAACCACCCTTTCCACGGCGGAGCTAATCAAGTACGCCAGCAACGCCATGCTTGCCACCAAAATCAGCTTCATAAACACTATTGCAAACATTTGTGAAAAAATCCCTGGCGCTGATGTAAAGGTGGTAGCGAGTGCCATGGGGTTGGACAGGCGTATTGGTCCTCTATTCCTAGATGCGGGCTTAGGATATGGCGGCTCATGTTTTCCCAAAGACGTAAAAGCGTTGATTGCGTGTTCCAAAGCCTTCGGGTACAATCCTGAGCTCTTAGAATCCACTGAAAATGTTAACAAGAATCAGCCGCTTAAAGCCGTGGAGTTCTGCAGGCAGCAACTTGGTAGTCTGGAGGGCAAAAGAATCGCTATATTGGGCCTAGCATTTAAGCCCGATACAGATGATATGCGTGAGGCAAGGGTAATTCCAATTGTTAATGCGCTACTAAACGAGGGTGCCTATGTGGTTGTTTATGACCCAGTCGCTACAACAATGGCTAAAACAATATTCAAAAATAAAATTGAATACGCCAGCTCAGCCATAGATTGCCTCAAAGAGGCAGATTGCTGCGTACTTGTAACCGAATGGCCTGAATTCAAGAAACTAACACCTGAAGACTTCATTAGAAACATGAAGCAACCAGTGCTAATTGATGGTAGGCGAATCTATGACCCAGAAACGTTCGGAAAGAAAATGAGGTTTGTTGCATTAGGACTAGGGGTTTCCTAAAATGACCATTCTCATAGAATATTTTTTTTGATACCCAATACTTATTAGTATATTTTTTTGAGAAATGCATGTTGTTAGCCATTGAAGTAAAATAGAAAATCCTCTTGAAAACCAAAAGTGATAAACGGTACATCCCAAACAACAATTAACCCATAAAGACAAGATGGCTAGGACAGAGAGGTATGTCTAAGGCTACAGAGATGGCGAAGGTTTCAGCGAAAGGTGGCTTTCACCTACTGTGGGGTCTAGTGCTCTCAACCGTTATCTCGGCTGTTGGAACAATATTTATTGCTAGGCTCCTAGGCGCAGACAACATGGGTTTGTATGCAATTGCTCTTGCTGCTCCCAACCTAATTTCCACGTTTAGGGATTGGGGCATAAACACCGCCATTATAAAGTATTCTGCGGAGTACAACAGCGTAAACAATGTGGCAAAAATACGAAGCGTGTTTGTTTCGGGTTTGGTTTTCGAGGTTCTTGTTGGTTTAGCCTTGGTGTTTTTGTCTTTTGGGCTTTCGCAGTTTCTTGCTGACTTCTATGGTCGCCCTGCCATCGTTGGATTGATTCAGATAGCTTCCTTGTTCATATTAACTGGTGCATTGGTTAACACAGCTGGTGCTGCTTTCACTGGTCTGGAAAAGATGCATCTGAACAGTATCATGCTGATTGTTCAATCGTTGATTAAGACTACTTTAATTATTGCTCTTGTGATTTTTGGTTTAGGTACTCTTGGCGCCGTCATCGGTTTTTCAATAGGCGTTTTAGTTGCGGGTTTGACAGGTGTGTTGCTAATGTATACTATTTATCGTTCATTGCCTACGCAGGTTGAAGGCAAACTAGAGTTGAGCAAGACAGTTAAGACTATGCTGGTTTATGGATTGCCTCTTTCGATAGGCGCCATTTTAACTGGTTTTCTAACTCAATTCTACAGTTTCATAATGGCGTACTTTGTAACTGACAACTCGTTGATCGGAAACTATTCTGTGGCGGTGAACTTTGTGGTTTTAATCACTTTCTTTGCTACTCCGGTGACCACGATGTTGTTTCCTGCCTTTTCCAAGTTGGATGCCAAGAAAGACAAAGAAACCCTCAGGAACGTTTTTCAGTACTCAGTAAAATATGCAGCCCTTATTGTTATGCCCGTCACTGCGTTGGTTATGTCGCTGTCGCAACCCGCCATCAGCACTATTTTTGCAGATAAATATGTTCAAGCTCCCATATACCTTGCTTTGCTTGCTGTGATTTACCTGTTTTCTGCTCTTGGAAGCCTAAGTATTGGCAACTTAATTAACGGTCAAGGATACACTAAATACAACCTTTGGTTGGGGCTTCTCACGGTGGCTATCGGTTTTCCGTTGAGTTTTGTGTTGGTTTCCCAATTCGGAATAATCGGCTTAATATTAACAACTACAATTGCACCTATTCCAAGCCTATTTTTAAGCCTGCGTTTTATTAAGAAGAAATTCGATGTGGGTTTAGACTGGGTTTCTTCAGCAAAAATAACGTTTTCTGCAGGTGCTACTGGCTTGATTGCTTATCTCGTAGTTTCCCTTTTGCCGTTTAGTAGTATAGTACAACTTGCCTTAGGCGTCGTAGTTTTCGTCGTTGTCTTCATACTGTTAGCAGTGATTACTAAAACCCTGAATGAGGCTGATTTGGTGAATATTCGTGGTATCGCTAATGCAATGGGACCTTTGCGAAAACCGTTAGCTCTAATCATTGATTTAATTGAAAAACTAATGAATCTACTTTGGCACGAAAAGAAAAACGTAGCTCGTTTAATAGTTTTGTAGCAGCTATCTGGAAGTTTAATTACTATTAATTCTATTGTAGATTTTGTATCAGGAAGGGGAATTGTGTTTTTTGGTATTCTGGGGTTTGGCTTAGTTTTCTGTATTTGCCGCAGTAGCTTCCGCCTGTATGTGTGCAAGTGTAGCTTGCGTTTGAGAATAGACTGCATGAAGGGGTGAATTTGCATTTTCCTTTTCCATCAATTAAAGAAGAAAACAAACGTTCTGTGGTTTTTCTCATAATCTATCCTTTGTTTAGCATATGAGATGTTTATCCATTATTGTCTGGTATGTTAATAGATTTTTGTGGTTGTAGCGATACAACTACATCTGTCCTTCTAGGAAATATTTAAGACGACAGTAAGTCATAATATCCTGTTTTGCTTATGAGGTAGAGGATCGACATGAAAGCGCTTGTCTTGAGTGGCGGCAAAGGAACTAGGCTTAGGCCGTTAACTTTCACCTGTGCCAAACAACTTATTCCAGTCGCTAACAAACCCATCTTAGGATATGTTCTTGACCAAGTGGCATCTACCCGCATTAAGAAAGTCGGGATCATCACTGCACACGAGACTGGTCAGTTCGTAGAGGATTATGTTAAAGACGGTTCAGGGTGGAACCTTAACGTCTGCTATATTCCTCAGGAACCTCTTGGCTTGGCACATGCGGTTAAGACAGCTAAGCGTTTTTTGGGTCAGGACTCTTTTGTCATGTGTTTAGGCGACAACGTGACGGGTCAAGGCTTGGAAGCATTCGTTAAGAAATTTAAAAGCGAAAATCTTGACGCCCTTATTATTCTCAAAGAAGTTGAAAACCCCTCCGCTTTTGGCATAGCGCAGTTGGATAAAAAAGGCAACATAGTAAGGCTCGTTGAGAAGCCTAAGACGCCAATGGGCAACTTGGCAATTATCGGCACTTACCTTTTCTCCAACAAAGTCCATCAAGCTATTGAAAAAATCAAGCCATCGTGGAGAGGCGAACTAGAAATTACCGATGCCATCCAAGAGATGATTAATATGGGTTTTACAGTTAAGGCTGAAATTTTGCATTCTTGGTGGCTCGATACAGGCAAAAAAGACGACATCCTATCTGCTAATGCAAAGATACTTGATGAATACATAGAGTTTGATGTCAAAGGTTCTGTGACCAACAGTACTCTTACTGGCAGGGTCAAAGTAGAAACTGATGCAAAAATAATCAATAGCACAATCAGAGGACCATGCATTATTGGAAAGAACGCATATGTCGAAAACTCGTTTGTCGGACCTTACTCGAGCGTTGGCGATAACTCTAAAATTCTTTGCTCCAACATCGAATACTGCGTTATCCAGGACAGCGTAACCATTAAAGACATTGAGCGCCTTGAAGACAGTTTGATTGGGAAAAACGCTAAAGTAACCCGTAACCAGCGGATCCGAACCATAAAATTGCATGTTGGAGATTACTCGGAAGTTGAGGTTTAGCACTAAGAAAGGGCAACCATTATAAAGTTTTTTAAACCATATATTTTCAAGGAAAAGCAAGGTATAACTCATGCTGCAAGGAATAAGAATTAGGTCGATTCGACGTTTTCCAGACGAGAGAGGCTTCTTCTGCGAAGTTATGCGTACCGATTGGAAAGAACTCTTTGATGAAGACACAGTTGCACAAGCAAACCACTCCTTTACTTTTCCTGGTGTTATTCGTGCTTGGCATCGACATGTCAGAGGACAGAATGACTATTTCATGGCTTTGAAGGGTACCATAAAGATTTGTGCCTTTGACGACAAAACTGGAGAGTTAGATGAAATTGTCTCCAGCGACTCGGATTTGCAGGTTGTACGTATACCAGGGCATTATTGGCATGGGTTTAAAGCAGTTGGCATTGAAGCGGCGATGTTGCTATATTTTACCACAAACCTCTATAACCCGCAAGACCCAGATGAGGAACGCCGTGAATGGAATGACCCAACACTTATTCCAAAAATCATCAACGGCAAGAAGACTGATGCACGTGTTGGCAAACCTTGGGATTGGAATTATCTACCAAACAAGTGATATACTATGAAAGTGTTAGTAACTGGCGGTTTAGGATTTATCGGAAGCAACTTTTGCAGGCACCTGCTTGCAAAGCACCCTGACTACGAAGTGATAAACGTTGACAAGATGGGCATAGGCGCTAACCCTGCAAGCCTTCATGACATCGAAAATGACAAACGGTACACTTTCATCAAGGGCGATATTTGTAATCCTCTACTCATGAACCGTTTGGTCCATCAGGTGGATGCAGTTGTTAACATCGCGGCAGAAACACATGTTGACCGAAGCATCTCAGATCCAAACGTTTTTTTGCAGAACAATACAATTGGCACTTTCACAGTTTTGGAAGCTATAAGAAAGCATAATCATAAGGCGCGTTTTTTGCAGGTTTCAACCGATGAGGTTTATGGTGAAGCACTTGAAGGCTCTTTTACCGAGAATACCCCACCAAAGCCATCCAATCCCTACTCAGCCTCAAAAGCAGCTGCAGACATGTTCGTTCTCTCATACCATAGGACTTTCGGCTTGAACGTTTCAATAACACGTTGCACCAACAACTTTGGTCCCTATCAGCTTCCTGAAAAACTAATTCCCAAAACCGTAATCCGTGCACTCCGAGACCTCCCCATTCCCATCTATGGCAAAGGAACCAACATTCGTGACTGGATCTACGTTGTAGACCACTGCGAAGCCATAAGCACCGTGCTTGAGAAGGGTAAACCAGGTGAAGTATACAATGTTTCAGCCGGTAACGAAGTTACTAACATTGAAATTGTCAAGAAAATCATAGCTTTACTCAAAAAGCCTGAAAGCCTCATTACCTTCGTGGAAGATCGTCCTGGACATGACACCAGGTACAGTTTGGATTCGACCAAGGCTCGCAATGAGTTGGGTTGGAAGCCAAAGTTCGATTTCGAGAAGTCTCTTGAGTCAACTGTAATATGGTACCTTGAGAGTGAACATTGGTGGGCTCCGTTTGCCACTGAAGTTATCCTTCACCCGACTCCTTGGAAGGTTGGGGGACTCCATTGAAGCTTCTGATTACGGGTGCAAGCGGACTCTACGGGTCCAAACTTGCCAAGTTGGCGTTGGCCAAAGGCATTGAGGTTTACTCCTCCGATATTCAGAGCTTATCGGTCTATGGTAACTTTGTTAAACTGGATATTTCTGGGAAGTTACAGGTTGAGGAAGCTTTCAAGACAATAAAGCCAGATGTTGTAGTCCATGCAGCAACCTTAACTGATGTCGATAAGTGTGAGACAAATAAGGAGCTCGCTTGGAAAGTAAACGTTGAGGGTACAAAAAACATTGTAGAAGCTGCACACATAGCCGGTTCTTTTTTAATCTATATTTCCACCGACTACGTTTTTAGCGGTGAGAAAGGCAACTATAAAGAAACCGACAAGCCTGACCCAATCAACTACTACGGCTCAACCAAGCTTAAAGCAGAGGAAATCGTCCAAACCCAACCGGAATACTTCATTGCCCGCCCAAGCGTAATTTACGGTTCTACCCCGGCGGCTGGAAAAGTAAACTTTGCCCTATGGCTAATTGACACCTTGCGAAAAGGCGAACGGGTAAAGATTGTAACTGACCAGTGGAACACACCTACTCTTAACACGAGTTTGGCTGAGATGACTCTTGAAGTGGTAGAGCGCAGGCTAACTGGTATTTACCATCTGTGTGGTGCTACCCGAGTTAGTAGATTCGAGCTTGCTTCTCAAATCGCCGAAGCTTTCGGCTTAAACACAGGTTTAATCGATAAGGTCTTATCCTCACAGTTTACTTGGCCTGCCAAACGCCCCGCTGATTCCTCATTGGACACTTCCAAAGCCCAAACAATCCTACATTGCAAACCCTTGACGATGGATAAAGCTCTTGAACAACTAAAGCTTGAGCTCTCCCAAAAAAGCTCTTGATTGGGCGCAAGTGTTATGTAATTGGACCGAGCCTTTGAGGTTGTTTGGTAGAGTAGATGAATCAGCAAGCCAATGTTAAGCAAATTGCGCGGCAACGCATATCTATACTTTTTGAACAAGCCAAGAAAGTACGAAGAAAGGACCCTAAACTGGCTAAGCAGTACGTCTATTCGGCTCGGCGGATTGCTATGGCAGCAAGGATTCGTTTGCCGCTGGATTTTCGGCGAGAGACCTGCAAAGAATGCAATAGTCTTTTTGTGCATGGAGTTAACTGCAGGGTTAGGGTAAAGCAGAAAAGGGAGCCTCATGTTGTAATAACATGTTTAAACTGCGGCAACCAAACACGCATAATGTTAAAGAAAAGGGAGAACAACGAATTTGAGCAAAATAACAACCAGAATGAAGCGCCATGTTAAGCACGTACTGAAAGATGAGAACCCAACGATTTGGGTGGGCAAAGAAGGATTAACGCCTCAGCTAGCCGCGGAAATGGAAAAACAACTTCAGAAAAACAAGATGGTCAAGGTACGAATCTTACCCGCTGCAATGCAAGGAGACCTTACTGCCCAGGCAACTGCAGCCAATGCGGCTGAACAAACCAACGCCGCCTTAGTTGAGGTCAGAGGACACGTATTCATTCTCTTCAGAAAACGCAAAACCGCAGAGTTGGATGAACCGAAAACCGAACCATAATTTTCTATCAATTTAATTTTCAGTTTTATAAATCTTACATATATTAAATATCTTAACATTCCCTTGCACAGAGAAATTTCCTTCACTGCAAAATCCGTTAAAAGTGGAGCATAAAGAATGCATTTTATCTAAAAGTACATTTATTGCTCTAATGCTACTTAATTATGTTACGTAATCTACATTCAATGTGAGGGAGTTTATTTGAATTATTACAAGGATGATGGAAAAGAGCTCATTAATCTAACAAAGCCAAAAGAAATCTCAATTGAAAATGCTCTTGAGGAAATTGGGGCTTTCCCAACAACAGAAGGTAATTTTATAGGTTTCATTAATGACAAAGATGAAACCATACAATTTCACAAAAATGAAGAAGATGCTTGGGTATAGATGTACCAGTGGTGGAAAATGGATATTTTCTTTATTCTCTTAAAGATGATGACCTTACAACTGAAAAAGTAAAGAGTATTGTTAAGAAATTTTTCTTAGGAGAAAATTGGCAGTATCTGTGCAGATTAACAAAGTGACCTATCACCGTCTAGTTGGCGGGAAGATCGCGGAAGATGAACAGATAAGTACGCCACTCTAACTGAATTATTAGGTAGCATGTGCCGCCAAAATCAGGCTCCTACGTCGCATCTTCAAGTTAGGGTCTTCGAATGTTTTTGCTAGTGAAATTGTGTAGGATTACCAATCACCTTCCGAATTCAATTCATTTTTTAGCGCATGCTTTTATTTATCTAATATACAGGTCGCTTGGGTTAGAACTCACGTTTTGAACCCACCGTGTTTAGTGCTGTGTTTGCGCGCTAAGATTTGGAATTGCCCACAGTGAAATTGTTACCTGCTCGTCTTTTTTTGCTATGGGCAAATTTGAACGTGTTATGCGGAATTTTTTTTAATCATCCAAGTATTCCATGTTTTAGGGAATAGAGATGACTGTTTATCTCGCTAGAACCTACGTTGTTAACCCCGACAAACTAAATGAGCATAACGAGTGGGGTAAAAAGCTGGTTTCCTTGATGAAGAAGAAGTCAGGTCTGTTTAGGGGTGTAAAGTCTCTGCGGGTTCTCAGACACAAATACGGGGGGTCAGTGGGCGGATTCACCGCCTTGTGGGGTTTTGAAAGTTTAGCTAATATTGAAGGTTGGGAGAGGGGGTTTAGCGAGATACCCGAAGAAAAGGCTTTGCGCGCCGAGTTTATGGAACTGATTGTGCCAGGGTCCTATTCAGCATGCATATTAGAGCCTATTAAAACATTAAAACGGAAGGACAAACGTAACCGTCCTATGAAGTAGTATTTTCCGAACCAAAAGGTAGAAAAGAAAATTATCAAATCGCATAAACGGGAATATCCCGTCTACACATATGTATATTTTGATTCCCCCAATTATCTTGTTTGCTAAAAACAAGAATTTTAAGTTCATAGTGCAATTCATAGCACTAATAAGTAATTTAGACCAATTCTTATTGCAAGCGGCGAACCCTGTTAGAATAATTATGCTTGCCCAACTCCTTTCTCCCCAAGCAGGGTTCGCATGCTTGAGGATAAGTATATGGAAGAAATTTCAAAAACTGTTTTAGAAATGCAACAAAGAATCGCATCTAAACTTAGAGCGGCTGGAGCTAATTCAAAGGATAAGGCTGTTACAGCCCAAGAAGCTGATTTTGATGATCCAGAACAAAATTGGCTGGGCTACATCGCTGGAGGTTTGTTTGCACTGGTAAAAAAGACACAAGACAAACGATATTACGTTGTAACTCTTCACTAGATTTAGTTCGTGCAATGATTAAACCCTCCAACAATCATCTTAACACCACATGCATCGCACGGTCGGGTTAAATCAAGTATAACTCGGAATGAATGATGAGGCTCTTAATAGCCAATTGTTGAAACTACCTTGCGGGGCGGTTACCAATTTTTATAGAAGTTTAAATCATGAATAGCAAAACTATGAAAGGTGGAAGTGGCGATAAACTCAAGGTTTAACTTTGTAGCCAAACAGGCGTCGCATCTACAATTTCTCTTTCCTTAGGTTTTGGACATGGTAAACCTAAAGCTTCAAAAACACTTTCCTCGGTCTTGCCAGCTAAAACTTGCCCATCCTTTGTGACTAAGCCTTCACTAAACTTCAGCCGAAAACCCTTGGAAATCGCGTAATTAGCCAAAAAGATATTGTGCTCTCCACTTCCAGTCCGAATTAATTTTACAATACCATAAGTCTCTTCAGTTGCACGATACAGGTCGGCTTGAAAAAGACTTTTGTCAATTGGATAATTTACTTTCACCAACTGATTGCCAGCACAAATAATGTTGGGTTTCTTGAATTGCGAGATTATTTTCTTCCAGTTTGCGTCAGAAGTTAAAACTACAAAATCAATGTCGTGGATCTCGGGTCTTTGCCTTCTGATTGAGCCGACAACTTCAAACTTAGTACATAATGGTTTGATTGAACTCTCAACTTGTGAAGCTAGCGCTTGTGCCTTTGCTAACTCAAGTTTAGTTAGAACCGTAGGTTCTGCTTCTATGTCACCAAATAACTTTGCTTGCTTCATTTTTGTTTCTCCATCAACGTAAATACATCTTTGTACACAGCTGACACGTATGAGCGACCTTGCACCAACGCTCTGTTTGATGCAGTTAACAGTAACCGTTTGATTTTACTTTGTCTCTTTGACAGCTTGCGTCTTTAAACAACCTTAGAACCTCAAGAACTGCTTCCTGAGCTAATATCGGATCTTTTAATGTTAGCATACATACGAAGTTACGTTTGTTAAGCTTCCGTTTTGATTTCAGTTTTGATAAGTGTTCTTTATGTTTTCAGTCTAAATTTATTTAGCCTAATTCTTTTGTCACAATAGCCAGGTGCTCTTCCATTTACAAACGAATTGCTCATTGACAATGTTGATTACTCCACCTTGGCAAAAATATAGAATACATGTATTCGTGGTTCTCATGCCTTATATATTCAGATTCAAGATGTAGTATTGTTCGAAGGTTTGAGTCATCACATGAAGATTTTTAATTTTTTTAAAAAAACAATTATTGAACAAGTGTTACACAACAGACATCAAAAAACAACAAAGACAGTAAGAGTTGCAGGCATCATTGCTGCTATTCTCTTGTTATCCTGTGTTTTAGCATTATTACCTCAATCAGCTCAAGCATCGACAGTGACAGACACCATAAATGTTGGAAACGGGGTTGGCGGTATAGCAGTAACACCAAACGGCGAATACGTCTACTCTACAAATAGGTTTGATGGCACAGTTTCCGTAATAAGCACGTTATCGAATAATGTGATAGACACCATAACTGTTGGAGGAAATCCCATCGGTGTGGCCATAACGCCAAACGGCGAATACGTCTATGTTACAAATTACGGCGGAAACACAGTTTCAGTAATTGCTACAGCTACAAATACAGTAACTGCAACAATAACCGGTTTTAACTATCCTGAAGGTGTGGCAATAGCGCCAAACGGCGAATTAGTCTACATCACAAATTCCAACGGCAACTCAATTTCAGTAATTAGCACAGCCACCAACACAGTAACTGCAACAATAATGGACATAAACTATCCTGAAGATGTGGCTGTTGCACCTGATGGCGGATCCATTTACGTTAAAACTAACTATAGCGGTGTTTCGGTTTTAGTGATTAGCACAGCCACCAACACGGTAACAGCCACTATAAACCTCGCGGGCTGATTCTTATTTCGAAAATGGAGTCGGCGGTATAGCAGTTGCACCCAACGGCGAATTCGTCTACGTTACAAGTAATGACTGGTGAGAACGGTAATTTAGTTTCTGTGATTAGTACAGCCACCAAAACAGTAACAGCCACAATAAACCTTGGCGGCTGGTCTGGTCCAGAAGAAGGCGGGAGCGGCGTTGCAGTTGCGCCCAACGGCGAATACCTCTACGCTACAAATAATGATTGGATGAGCGGTGGTGGTTATTGGCTTTCAGTGATTAGTACAAGAACAAATACAATAATAGAAAATGTATCCCTTGGCGAAATGTATGATCCCCTTGGAGGAGCTGGATGCGTAGCAGTAACACCCAACGGTGAATACATCTATGCTGCAAACGGAGGTTGGGACAGCAGCTCTATCTCAGTAATAAGCGTAAATTCACATTCAACTTACACGATCACTGTTACTCAGAGCGATAATGGCCAGATTTCGTCCAGGAACAACTACTGTTGATTATATTGATACGTCAGACTTTCACAATAACTCCAAATACTGGATATCATATCGCTAGCAATCATAGTCAATGGAGAACCGTAACTGTTACAATCCTTCGGGTCACGAATACACAATTCAATGAATTTCTGCGAGCGGTCTCAATCACGGCGGAACCTATGCAATTGACACTTACGCGATCACTGTTTCTCAGGGCACTCATGGAACGATTAGTCCAGGAACAACCACTGTCAATTATGGTAGTGGTCAAGACTTCACTTTTACTCCAACAACTGGGTATCATATCGTTGCAGTCATAGTCAACGGAACCACCGTTGCAACCTCGAGTCCATACACAATATCAGATGTAACAGGATCTACCTCACTAACAGCGAACCTTTGCGATTGATGTCTTCACTGTTACTGTGGGTGACAACTCATGGAACGATAAGTCAGCGTAAATGGAACCACAGTCAACTATGGAGATGATTCAAGATTTCACTGTTACTCCAGCAACTGGTTATCATTTAGTCAGCGTTTTAATAGATGGCGCCACCTGCTTCCGCTCCATACAACTGTGTCAGCGTTACTGCATCTCATCACTATCAGTGCAACCTTTGCGATTGATGTCTTCACTGTTACTGTTGGTGACCATACTCATGGCTTGATAAGTAGCGTAAATGGAACTTCAGTCAACTATGGAGATGACTTGAGTTTCTCTGTTATGCCAGATACTGGTTATCACTTAGTCAGCGTTTTAATAGATGCGCAAACTGCTTCTGCTCCCTACAACTTTGTCAGCGTTACTGCATCTCACACTATCAGTGCAACCTTTGCGATTGATGTCTTCACTGTTACTGTTGGTGACCATACTCATGGCTTGATAAGTAGCGTAAATGGAACTTCAGTCAACTATGGAGATGATTTGAGTTTCTCTGTTATGCCAGATACTGGTTATCACTTAGTCAGCGTTTTAATAGATGCGCAAACTGCTTCTGCTCCCTACAACTTTGTCAGCGTTACTGCATCTCACACTATCAGTGCAACCTTTGCGATTGATGTCTTCACTGTTACTGTTGGTGACCATACTCATGGCTTGATAAGTAGCGTAAATGGAACTTCAGTCAACTATGGTGATGACTTGAGTTTCTCTGTTATTCCAGATACTGGTTATCATTTAGTCAGCGTTTTAATAGATGCGCAAACTGCTTCTGCTCCCTACAACTTTGTCAGCGTTACTGCATCTCACACTATCAGTGCAACCTTTGCGATTGATGTCTTCACTGTTACTGTTGGTGACCATACTCATGGCTTGATAAGTAGCGTAAATGGAACTTCAGTCAACTATGGAGATGACTTGAGTTTCTCTGTTATGCCAGATACTGGTTATCACTTAGTCAGCGTTTTAATAGATGCGCAAACTGCTTCTGCTCCCTACAACTTTGTCAGCGTTACTGCATCTCACACTATCAGTGCAACCTTTGCGATTGATGTCTTCACTGTTACTGTTGGTGACCATACTCATGGCTTGATAAGTAGCGTAAATGGAACTTCAGTCAACTATGGAGATGATTTGAGTTTCTCTGTTATGCCAGATACTGGTTATCACTTAGTCAGCGTTTTAATAGATGCGCAAACTGCTTCTGCTCCCTACAACTTTGTCAGCGTTACTGCATCTCACACTATCAGTGCAACCTTTGCGATTGATGTCTTCACTGTAACTGAGGGTGACCATACTCATGGCTTGATAAGTAGCGTCAATCGGCAACCACTGTTAACTATGGAGACAGTCAAGATTCCCTTTACTCCAGAACAGGTTATCATTTGACAGTGTTTTGATAAATGGTACCGCATAACTGGGAAATGTCTGAAAATAACGCGTACAACTTTGTCTAGCGTAACTGCAGCTCACACTATTACCGCAACCTACGCTATTGATATCTACGCGATTACTGTTTCTCAGGGTGATCATGGAACGATTTCTCCATCAACAACCACCGTCAACTATGGTGGTGGTCAAGAATTCACTTTTACTCCAACGACTGGTTACCATATCGTTGCAGTCATAGTCAACGGAACCACCGTTGCAACCACAAGTCCATACACAATATCAGATGTAACTGGACCAACCTCACTAACGGCGGAATATGCAATTAACACCTATGCAATCACTGTTACCCAGGGTAATGATGGAACCATTAGTCCAGGAACAACCGCCGTCAACTATGGTGCAGCTCAAGCTTTCACTTTTTCTCCAGCAACAGGTTACCATTTGGCAATGTCAGATGAACGGGACCTCGGTAATGGAAGACTTAAAAATGGCGCATACACTGTTTTTGATGTAACTGGAGCAACAACTCTCACCGCAACCTATGCAATCGACACTTTCTCAATTACAGTATCTCAGGGTGATCATGGAACTATCAGTCCAGGAACAACCACTAGTCAATTATGGTGGCAACCAAGAATTCACCATAACACCCGTAACCGGATACCACCTAGTCTGGGTAAATGTTAATGGAACAACAGTTGCAACCACAAGTCTATATACTGTTACAAATGTTACCGGACCCACAACTTTAGCCGCAGGATTTTCGATTAACACCTATACAATCACCATAACCCAAAGTGATCATGGAACTAATTGCACCGTCAACTTAACAGTCAACTATGGTGGAAATCAAGTTTTCACTATCTCACCGAATGCGGGTTACCATGTTGCTTCTTTGACAGTTGATGGTTCCCCCGTGACGGCAAGAGCAATCTATTCTTTCTCATTCGTTCAGAATTCGCACTCAATTACCGCGAGTTTTGCAGCTGACACGTTAACTGCAACAGTGACCACTACAAATGACACATTCCCCATAGAAATTAGTGGAAACGTAACTGCACCACAAATGTCAAACGTAACAATCACTCCATACCAATCAACCATAACAACAATTGTTTCTTTCACAGTATCAGGACCTAGCGGGACAAGTGGTTTTGGCAACATGACCCTTCCAAAGACTTCAATACCCTACGGGACAAACCCAGTCGTGTACATAGACAATAATCAAGTCTTAAACCAGGGCTACACACAAGACACTGACAACTACTACATATGGTACACAACACACTTCAGCACACACGAAGTAACAATACAATTCACAAGTACTCCATCTCCAACACCTACAATGATGCCAAACCCCTCAACGATGAGTCTAGATGTTCCGGTGATTGCAGCAATAATCTTGATGGGTCTAGTTATATTTGGGCTTCTTGTAAAAAGAAAGAGCCGCCCAAACCCCACGTCTTATTGAAAGATAAGGCCAATCCACATCTTTTTTTGATCTTCGCTTAAAGTATTATAGATTTTTGAACATAGAATTAGAAACTAGGCTTTCATGATTTAATAGACAAAAAGAAAGCAGGCGCGTCGAAAATTTTGTGCAGCTTCATATCGACTTATTTAGATAAGCGAGCCAGTTTTTGATGTAATATAGACGAGGACAATTACTGAACAAAGTACAAGGCATATTGGCGCTGCACCTTTTCTAGAAAAAAACGTATCAAAATAACTTGCAACCTCATTTTTGAAAACATGCAAAACCCTCTCTACTGTAGAATTCAATGTCACTTTGAAGCCTTCTCCAACAAACGGGGAACAAACTACAGCTAATAAACAATATTCCCAATACGCTATATTTTAGGTAAGAGTAAAGTTTTTGATTATCCTGCTTTAGTTTTTAACGCACGCTGATTTCATTTCGAAACTTATATTCTTCTAAACTCCTGCTGTGGTTTATGGAATTTAAACTAAGGTTTGAAAACCGTAATTTTTGCGGGTAAATCTTAATTTAACCCAAAATCATACAGAAAAGCTTGTTAAATTTCAGTTTAAACGAAAGAAGCTGCTTTCTTAGTACACTATTCTTTCGATGTCTAAGTATCAAGGCAACAAAGAGCATTATAAGAAACAAAGGCAGGACTATCAACAATGGAAACTCTAACGGTGGAAGTTGGTGTTGGAGTGGAGTGGGAAAAGGAGTTGGAGTTAGAGTTGGTGCAGGTGTAGGTTTTGGGTTTCCCACCAAGAATTGAACAGGAGATGAATATACACCAAAAACTAGTTTCTCGTTAAAGTATAGGCTTGTTGTTGTAGCAATTTTGTGGTAGCTGTCTGTTAAGTTGGCTATGTTCAATAAATATGAGAATGTTGGGTTTACTGTGAAATTGCTGTAGCAATTACATCATTTCAGGATTGGCTTGAGATAACAAAACACTGTTGAGTTACTGTCGATAGCAGTCACAGCCCCACCCTGCTTTCAGCAGCTAACCTTACATAAGCGCACATGTGTGTTGGGGGTGTGTGAAAAATCAAGAGATTCATGCGCCTTGGGCACTTGGCGTTCTGCGGTGCTAAGTTATCGAACGCTGCTGTTCTCGGATTTTAGAGCTCGAATTTGAACTTTGTCGTAACTTTTTAAAGTCAATCCTAATTTAGTTGCTAGAGAAACGAAAGCTGCGTCGTATACTGTAATGCTTTGCCTTTTTGCGATTGAACATGATTCCTGCATCAACTCTTCGTTTGGGGTGAGGATTTTTATTTTCCCAGCTTCTATTAGACCGTAGAAAATTGATAGGTAGGGTTTGCCGTTTTCTATGTCTTTCAGAAGATGTTCATGCTTCCAAATGGCGTTTGTAACTTCGTAAACAGCTAACTCAGGAGTCACTATCTGTTCATTCGCAAGTAGCTCCCTATTCTTAAGGAGGCCTTCTACTATGAAGCTGCTGTCGGCGACTATCAGCGTTCTCTATCCTCTCGAATCAGTTTCACTTCTTCCTCAATTGAGGTTTTTATTTGGCTTTCGGATTGCAGTTTTTCCAGTTTGCATAGCAACTCATCTGTTTTCTTTTTGTTCAAGTAGAGCTTCATGCCTTCTCTTAGTGTGTCTGATAGTTTACCATATTTTCTTAATTGGCGTTTTTCTTCTTCGGATATTCTGACGCTTACCGTCTTCATTGTCATACGTTATGTAAGATGCAATGTAAGATTAAAAGTTTACACATTTTAACACGCAACGAATGCATACAACCACATCGGCAAAGTTTAAGCATTTTTCTTAACAAGAGTGAGTGTGTTTGCAGTTCTTCGCCGAACAAATGAAATAACGCACACGTTTTGGCTTAAACCAACTCTCAAATTCGTACTGTTCTTAATTAAACTTAATCTTCCAGTCTCTTTTCATTAATATTAGGCGCTATTTTTACTTCTTCTTATTCTTCTATGCTCTCAGTCACCGTACTGACGTACTCTACTTCTCACTTGCAAAAACACAGTGCATCGCCAAAGATCTGGTTTCAGTTCGATGCTTAAGCTTTAATATAAAACAAGTATATATCGCCTTTTTGGAGAACACTTTGGAAAGGCTTCGCAGAATCGTAGCTAACATGGGGTTTATTCTTCAGGTTTCTGGTTTACTTCTAATTTTACCTATAGCCATCGGATTACAGAACGGCGAACTACAATCAGTTGCAAGCATAATCGTCACCTGCTTTATTGCCTTTGGAGTAGGTTTTGCCTTCAATTCTTTTGCACAGCACAAAGAGATCGACGAGCAGACTTCTCTTTGGCTAATGCTCTTAACATTCACGATAATTCCTCTAATTCTAATGATTCCCTACATTTGGAACAACGTGTTTAACAGCCTAAACCCAATGGACCTATTCACTAATGCTTACTTTGAAACCATCAGCGGCTTCACAACAACTGGGTTCTCTCTGATATCCAACCCCCAAACACTTCCACTATCACTGCTGTTTTACCGTAGCCTTATCGAATTCATCGGCGGGGTAGGCTTCATATACATACTCATAGCCTTCCTGTGCCCCCAAGAAGACATCGACAAATACCTCAACATTATGGGAATAGAAAGAATCACTGATGACTACCGAAAAATGCTGGCCTCCATAATGATAATCTACACGATAATTGTTGTTTTATTTACAGTTATCTTCTACTACGCTTACTCAACAAACCTCATTTTCGCAAGCTGTGCAGCCATAGATATACTGACCGGCGGATACCAACCAAACATAACAGCAGGAATAGGCATTTTCCAAGCAAGCATCATCCTGCTAATGTTCTTAGGCGGAATAAACTTCAGGTTCCTCTACAACCTGTTCCACCTAAAAATTAAAGAACTCATGACCCCAGAAATTAAATTATATCTAATAATTATCGGTATATCAACAATCATTATATCGCTATTAGCATGGATTAACCCATTCGACGCACTTTTCCATGCAGTAAGTATGATATCCTCAACAGGAATTCAATACGTCGCTGTTAATACAGCATTTCCACCTGCAGCAATTTACTTTTTCATACTTGTGCTAATTGGAGGCTGCAGCTTCAGCCAAGCTGGCGGAATAAAAATAAGCCGCATTAAACAAATCATCGATGCAATACGCAAAAACGAAGACGCACCAA
Organism: Candidatus Bathyarchaeota archaeon; assembly: GCA_963739495.1. Taxonomy (GTDB): domain Archaea; phylum Thermoproteota; class Bathyarchaeia; order Bathyarchaeales; family Bathycorpusculaceae; genus Bathycorpusculum. The sequence continues at coordinate 486,075 of CAVUAM010000022.1, forward strand.
CAAAAGCAGAGTTAAGATCACTCTACATATACTTGATCACTTTTATAGCAATTCTCATAGCTTTAAGCATAGCATTCGCAGCGTCAGGCACTAATATTTACAATTCAATCTTTGAGATCGGCTCTGCCCTTGCAACCAACGGTATTAGCTCAGGTGCTACAACGCTTGATCTACCAGCAATTTTTAAGTGGATTCTCATATTGGCCATGTTTATTGGAAGAATCGAAATCCTAACCATATACAAGGCAATAAGAGGACCAAAAAACTAACCGCTAAAATACTTCTTATCGAACAAGTAAAGTGAAGCCAACATCTAAGGGAGGGCTATGGTCCAAAGACGGTGTAGCTAATCAGACGGCTTTAAAGTGGCTTTGACGCCTGCAACGACAGCCCCATATTCTTTCTCATTTAACCAGCCTTGATTTTTCAATCCAATCAAGCCTTTATCAATATCATCATGGATCCAAGCCATGACCAAAATATTGTTAATTGCCCCCAACTGCTTGAGTTCAGCTGCAAAGATGCTGTTTTGTTGGCTTTGCGTCTGAATATTTTCCGCCATAGAAGTTAATTCTTTGAATCTTGGTGCGAGAAAAGACTTGATTCTTGCCCTTCCCAATACTGCTTTAAGTTTTGTTGATATGTCTATGGCACTCATCGAAGAAGGCGGCACAATCAAATAGCGATCCTTTGTTTCTCTGTCATAAGATATCACGTAAAAGGGCATGTAAACAAGGGCTTTGTCCAAATTCTCTGAGAAGGATTTTATGCCTAGCTTGTCGAATTGAGCGATGTCCGCTTCTCTTAACTTTACCAATTTGCCTAATTGATCACTGATCAGTTTGGTTTCGCTTGCCAGTTTCTCCATTTCTTGTTTCGCAACTAAAATTTTCGCGTCCTTTGATGCTTCCAACTCAACAATCTTTGTCCTCGCATCCTTAATCTCAGATTCTTGAACAGACTTCAACTGCAAAATCTCAGAGGCTCTTCTCTCTTCTATTTCTCTGAGTTCTTTCTCATTTGCTTTTAGCCGTTTTTCTGTTTCAGACAATTCTTCCTTTGCTTCTTTTATCCTGATTTTCCATCGCTGCTTTGCCTTTTCGTCGCCACTTACAACTCTTTTGGCGTCGGCGCAATATTGTTTTATTTCGTTGGCTAGTTCATTCTTAGATTTTATGAGTTTTATCTTTTCAGCATGCAGAGGCACTTGATTAGCCTTGAATGATCTGGCTAAAGAAGCGGTTTTTTGATCGAACTCCCCCCGGATACTTTCCAATATGGGCGCTACAGTAGCCTCTTCAGTTTTTATGTTAAGGTCGAACTCTTGCTTGACCGCCTCGATTTCATCGTGAAGCTCGTTGTGGAAGTGAAGTGAACCTTTTCCTAGGATCTCAATAGAGGCATTTAGATTTTTGATTTCTTTTTCTAGTGTTGCGTGCAAACGCGTAATTTCTTGTGTTGCTGACAAAAGCTTTGACTGATTAATCGGGGAAGATAATAAGCCAATATGGGCAAACTGATCCATTGCCGTTGTCGCCTCTTCACGGTAACTGCCAAATTCGTTTAACATACCCATTTTGGTTATTAGACCTTGCACTTTCAGGCTTGCTTTAAGATCGGTTTTCAAGAAGTATTGTTCGTGTTCCGCGAGAAAATACTCAAAGTTTTCACGGTTCTTTATACTATTTTTTAAACCATCTAGAAAATGTTTTACATTTGCTATTTTAGTATAGGACAATACATGTTCTGATAAGTTTAACCCATCGAACAGAGCAACTTTGTCTGAGAGAGGATACAACCATAATGGGTATCCGATTTTCGCAATAAAGTTGATTTTCTCGCCTAAACGCCTAGAAAGAATGCGGCCGCCCTTTTCTCTGTCCATTTCTGCTAACGCAAATATCGCAGCTACTTCAGTAGCGACATCTTTATCGGATTTATCGGAGGTGCTTACTCTCTCAGAGAAGGATAGAATGAATTTTTGTATTTCAGACACAACTGTTTTCTCTTGTGACATGAAATCAACTGCTAATTCATAATGGATGTTTTCTTTTTATTAAACTTGTTATCGTTACCTCACTGGGTTTGCCTAAAGTCTAAACTTAAGTTGCGTTCAAAGATAACTTTCTGCATGTTTCCTATTGTAGAGAGGTTGTTTTGGAATTGCAAAACCCTTTGAAAAGAAAGGGGCATCTTCATTAAGTCATTTATTTCTTTAATTAGCATTAAAAAAATTGTACCCAACGGAGACAAATCGATGGTTAATACCCGAATTGAGGATACTGCAACTTTCATTAAGGTGCTTCGTGAAAGGGGATTGAGTTATCAGGAAACCGTTACCTTGTTGACCAAGTCTTTGGAGGAGGCAAATAAAACAAAGAATCTATTTAGGGGAGAAAACAAAGGTTCCGTTTCCCCGCTGATTAAGCTTGGAGTAACTGTTTTTTTGGTTCCCGTGCCAGTTATTAGCGAGAGTCTTGGGATAATTTTAATGTCTGCTGGAGTGTTCCAGTCCAAGGTTAAGGGACTCCCGATTCATATTGAGGATGTATATGAAACATGTCAGCAAATTAACAGAGAATTAGCCAAGTTGAAACTTTAATTTGACCCGGATCTTAGTCCACAGACAAGTTTTATGTGACAATTGACTAGTGATTATGGAGCATCAAAGTTTACACAGAAATGCAAGAACTAACCTGCGACAACTATTATTTATTGTTCAAGAAATCTGGGTTATCATATCACTCATTTTCAGTACTTGAGATTCATAATTGCTATATTATGAATTGTATTGAGTACATTTACTGGGGAACAACAGATATTAACACTTAGCCAATCAGGTGAAGTAGCTATAGCTATATGTGATTTGGTATCTTCGAAGAAAAGAATAGCTGCTCGTGTTTTATACGTTGACGATAACCCTTCTATGATAGAGATCTTCAAGCAGATCCTACTTAATATCGATGCCTTCTTCGAAGTTGACGATGCCTGTTGTGTTGATGAAGCCTTCAGGAAACTGGAAATTGGGAATTACGATGTTGTAGTTTCTGAGTATGAACTACCTTTGAAAAATGGCTTAGAATTTCTCAAAGAGCTGCGCGAAAACAAAAATGAAGTTCCGTTTATCCTGTTTACTGGGAAAAGCAGAGAAGAAGTTGCCGTTAAAGCTTTGAATTTAGGTGCTGACAACTACATCAACAATAATGGTTCTCCAGAAACAGTTTTTTACGAATTGGCAGATGCCATAAAAAAGGCGGTGGAACACAAGAAATCAATAAAGTTGCTCGCTGGGTCAGAGTCAAAGTATCGTACACTGGTGGAGAAATCACTTCAGGGCATATTAGTTACGAAAGTAGCTCCACTTAGGTTAGTTTTTGCAAATGACTCTATGGGAAAAAGCTTAGGTTACTCTTCAAACGAGTTACTATCTTTATCTCCCCAAGGAATTATGGGTTTGGTGTATCATGAAGACAGGGCTGTTTTCTTTAAACGTATGGAAAATCGCTTGCAAGGTGAACAGCCAGAGTCGTTTTTCGAGTTTCGTGCAGTGAGAAAAGACGGCTCAGTAATCTGGATGAATGCTCTTGCGAATCGAATTGAGTTTGAAGGGCAACCTGCTGTGCAGGGCGTTTTCTTAGATATTAACGAGCGCAAGAAACTAGAAGCTACAGTTAAAGAAAAACTAGACATGCTTGAAGCCCTCACAGAAAACATTGGTGCGGGCTTTGTTACAATAAGCAAGGATTACCATGTAATGCACGCGAATAAATTCGTGAAAAATAATGTAGGCAACGTAGAGGGAAAACTATGCTACGCATCACTTAACACTTTAGACCATATTTGCCCTGATTGCGGTGTAAAAAAAGTCTTCGAAGAGAATGTCTCTAGAGATTCTCACGAATATTCTCAAATAGGTGTAAACGGAGAACCGTATTTCGTTGACCTAATTGCCACTCCACTTAAGGATAAAGATGGAAATGTGACTGCAGCATTAGAGTTTATTGTAGATATAAGCGAAAAGAAACGCTTGCAACAAAAGCTGCAGACAAACGAAGCAAAGTTTAGAGCAATTAGCGATTCCGCAATAGACGCTATTTTCATGTTTGACAAAGAAGACAAAATCACCTATTGGAATCCTGCTGCGGAAAGAATTTTTGGATTTACAGAAAAAGAAGTAGTCGGCGAAAAAGTAAACACGACAATTGTACCTGTTCGCTTTCGCAAAGATCACCTCAAGCTCGCCTCGAAACTAAGCAAAGTCAACAACAAGGAAAACAAAGGAGAAACCCGCGAGGTACCCGCCCTGCGAAAAGATGGAGCAGAATTTACAATGGAGCTTTCCATGGCCACATTACAGTTAGAAGACAAACGGTACTTCGTGGCTATCGCTAGAGATGTTACTGAGCGCAAAAAATCTGAAGAGCTCCGAGAAGTTTTGGAGAGAAAAGTAAACGATTATTCAAAACACTTGAAATACATGGTTGATTTGAGAACTATCCAGTTGAAAGATGCCAATGAACGACTCGTCAAGTCCGAACGTTTAGCCGCTATAGGTGAACTAGCTGGCATGATCGGTCATGACCTTCGCAATCCTCTTGCAGGCATAAAAAATGCTGCATACTACTTGAAGAAAAAAGGAATAGAGATTTCTGAAGTTCAAAATAAAGAAATGCTTGAAATAATCGATAAAGCCATAGGATACTCAGACAAAATAATCAACGACTTGTTAGACTACTCACGAGAGATGCATTTGGATCAAACAAAAATCCTAGCGCACACTCTTGTGGATGAGACTATTGGTATGATTAACGTTCCAGACCGAATACAAATCTTAAACCTCGTTCAGGAAGAAATTTGGATTTGGGTCAATGCAGACAAGATGATGCGTGTTTTCATAAATCTTATCCGGAACGCAATTGACGCCATGCCTGAGAAGGGAACACTCACTATCACAAGTTGCCAAACAATAAATTATATAAAAATCGCGTTTGCTGACACAGGGAAAGGCATACCTGAAGAAACTCTGAAAAAGCTTTTCACGCCTCTGTTCACCACTAAAGCGCAGGGTATGGGTTTTGGCTTAGCCATATGCAAGCGCATTATTGAAGCCCATGGAGGCACCATAAAAGTGAAAACGGCTGTAAACAAGGGAACAAAATTCACAATAGCTTTGCCCATCAAACCTAAAACGTATGTTGATAATTCTTGCTAACTCTCATCTCTTTGGTTTGTTGCTTGGTCAACAATTTCAAATGTGACTGGAACTTTTTTGAAGCTGTTAAGAGTTAAATCGTTTAGCAGTTTCTTCACCTTGGCTGTCTTTTTGGCGTCGCCTGTGCTGTAGAATCCAGTTGGGATTTCTGTGTCGGTTACACTGGACGTTTTTGATGATCATAGGAAGATATATGATGTTTCATCCACCGTTGAGGTGGATGTTATCATAAAAGAAACTAGTAGAAAAAAGTTAGCGTTTATAGTAGAAGACATGATAAGGAAAGCGCTTGGATTGTCTGCAGAGGGTTTTCAAAATTTTACCCCCGGACAAAGTGGCGAAGCCATCCGTAATCCAGCTTTTTTCTAAAGTGAACGGGGCAATGTAGGCTCCGCCATTTGTTGAACTCAACTCCTGTTTTCCAGGAAGTCTTATTCAAAAACTTGCACACCCCTTTGAACCGAAGGCCTTATCTTTCTTTTATGAACTTGGAGCCCATAAGGTTTAAGGAGTATTCTGTATTAATAGTTGCTTTGATCGGTGTGGCTATGTCGATGTCAGAACGCCTATCCAGGGAAAAACTGCTAATTTGGGCCGCTGTGGTACCACTTGCAATATCCTTGGTTTACTCGTTGTTCTATGTAGCCAGTTATCTTGGGCTTTCTTTATTCGTATTTACTAACAGAAGTCCAGTTGATCAAAGCAGCTTGTTGTCGGCTCCTTTGGATATTGCGAGTTTGGGGAATTGCGGTTTTCATGATTATAGCTTGGCTAGGTTACACTTTAGAGTTGAACCTGGTCAGAGGATACATCCGTCCATATCTGGGAATAGGCTTGGTGGCGCTCGTATGTGGTTTGGCTGTCGGGGTATGTTTGGTTGCTCTTGGTTTTGTTAGTATTGTGGGTTTGGTTCCAATCAGTCTCTTGCTTTTGGGCATGTGCATTGAATTTTCTAATGATTTCTTCGACTTAGATATGAGGCCTTTTTGTTTGCGGTTGCTATTTAGTGTGTTGATAGTTGGTTTGCTTTTTATGTTGGCTGGTTTTCTTCTCTATGCTTAGGTCGTCTGGTAAATTGGCGGTTTTTTTTGTCTTTTTGGCTAGAAACTGTCTGTTTGCGGTGTGCAAAGACTTATAAACTGACCGTGGTGCTATAGTCTATCAGATATAGGGGTATATAAGAGATGGGAAAAATTAAGTTTTTATTATTTGCTTTACTTTCGGCGCTTTTAGTTTCGTCGTTTGGTGCTTTGGTTTTAGCACAGTCGGGATACACAAATGAACAGACGACTCCGGTTACTATTGGTTCTGATGGGACGTTTTCTGGTAGTGCCACGGACGTAGGTATTGGCTATGAGATTCATGGAGCGATTGGTGCTACTGGCAGTGTAACGATGGCAGTTTACTCTGCTAACCCGCAACCGAGGTGCTTCAATCCCTAATGGAGTTACATTGGGTCGTTTTGTAGTCATTACCTTTAACATGAATTCAGCCGATTTTGCATCAGCGATAATTCACATAACCTATACTGATGCCGACATAACCGGAATGCAAACACCCCTACTCTTGCTACAAATATGTAGCTAGCACTAACACCTATGTTGAGTTGCCATCAACTGTTGATACAACCAATAAAATGATGACAGTTACCGTAGCTAGCATTGATGATCCATTGTTTGCTATTGGTGGAGCATCTGTTGCGACTGGTGGATTTTCGAATACCGCATGGGCTATTTTGGCAATTTCAATAATTGTGATTGTCTTTCTAGCTGGTCTTTGGCATTTGGTACTTCAAACAACAACATTAATTTTTTTTAGAATATTACTGCTCAGACAATTGCGGTTAATGCTGCGGAGAGGACCACTTCGGGTTTGGTTTAGGATAGGAGCCATTACTTTCCTAGTTTAATAGTAAAATTGTGAAATGTTTCTAAGGTTTATTTTCCAGGGTTCTGGTTTGTTTTTTCCTTGCGAGAACCTTGAATTTCTTTAGAAGCCAAGCTACGTTTAATGCGGTTAAAGCCAAGGTACCAACAACTTCGACGGCGATAATTAAGGGGTTGTTTTCGAAGAGGACTATTCCGCCTTTTGTTAAGATTGATATGTTGATATAATTAATGGGTATTAGAGCACCGATGTCGGCAGCTAATACGTATAAGCTAAAGTCACCCTTCGAGAAAATATTCATTTCAATTCATACTCGCTTCGAAAGGAAAGGTATTAACTCAGAGCACTTAAGCCAAGTTTCTAAATAGTAATATTCTGGTCTTAGAAATAATTCATCTTTTTGTTGAAAAATAGAGTTTTGATTGCTATTTATATTGGCTGGTTTGCTTATCAACGGTTAGGTTCTGTAGACTTAATATCTAGCAAGCTTTAAGCAGTAAATTGTACCTATTTGTATCGTATTAAATGAGTTAATGGCTATGTCGCTGTTTAACCGTTCAAACAAGAGAAAGTTTATGGTTTTGGGAACAGTGTTTTCGTTAGCCATTTGCCTTTTCTTCTTGCTGTTTTATTTGGCAAAATACCTTAACCTTTCTTTTTTGGTTCTATCAAACCGAGGTATGGTTAAGCAGACAGTCAGCGGCAACGTACTTTCTGGTTTTTTGGACCCTGTGATTTGGGGAATTGCGCTAATTGTTGTTCTTGCCTGGATAGTTTACGCTTTGAAGTCAAATATGGTTAGAGGCCCAAAGTCATTAGTTGTTGGTTCTTTGGCTGGTTTGGTTGGTTTGGCGGTTTGGGTTTGTTTGGTTTTAGTTGGCTTTGTTTGGGTTTGGTCTTTGGTTTTGGTTAGTGGCTTGTTGTTTGGTTTGTGTTTTGTGTTTGCTCCTGGCTTTTTTGGTGTGGGTCGGCTGGGTTTTATTTTGAGGGTGCTTTTTGTGGTGTTGTTGCTTGTTTTATTTGTTGAGTTGGCAAGTTTTGTTTTGTTTAATGTTCCGGTTGCTTTGGGTTTGGATGTCGGGGTTTTAGGTTTGCATTGGGGTGGGGTTGAGTTGGTTTTTGCGAATTTGACTTATCCATTTTTGCCTTACGTTTATTTGTTGTTTGTTTTGTTTGGGGTTGGTGCTTTTGTTTTTCGGGTTTTTCCTAGAGGTTGGTCTTGGCTAGTTTGTAAGGTTAGGGGTGGCTGGTTTGTTACTTGGGTGAGTAGTTTGTTTTTGGGAGTCCAAGATGGGTCTGGGTTTTTGCGTGGACGATGGGTTGTTGTTTTGGCTGTTATTGTTTCGTCGGTTGTTTCGTGTTTGTTTGTTTTGTTCACGGTTTTGCCTTGGAGTAATCCGACTAACATGTTGGTAAGCGTTGATTCTCCATCTTACTATACTTGGATCAGTCATATGCGTTCTGTTGATGTTAATTCTGCGCTCTCGTTTGCTTTTGGTAATGATAGAGCTTTGTTTTTGGTTATGTGCTATGTCTTGTCTTTCTTTACTTCAATTGTTAATGTTCTTCAATTTGTCGCTGCGTTTTTAATCGTTTTGTTTACTGTCGTTTCTTTGTTTGTTTTACGCTTGTTTAGCAAGGACAGGATGGTTTGGGTTTTTGGAGTGTTGTTGGTGCCCTTTTCTTTTCAGAGTTTAGGCTTAATTTACTCTGGCTACTTTGCTAACATGCTGGCTCTGATTTTGATTTTTGTGTATATAGTGTTATTTTTTAAATTAATTGATTCTTGGTCAGTTTTGGGTTTCTTTGCACTGTTAGGTGTGTCGGTTCTTGTTTTGTTTTCGCATTCTTGGACTTGGTTTATTTTTGCTTTGAGTCTTTGCCTATTTTTGTTTGTCCAGTGGCGATTAGCTTCTCGTGATAGAGGTTTGTGGGGGCGGTTTAAAACGCAAGCTCTTTTCGTTGGCACAACTGTCGGTGTTGGTTTACTGAGCGATTTGATGCGTAAACTGTTATCTCCTGTCTCATCTGCTGCCTCTGTTGTGGCAACTGCTCGGTCGAGTATAGGTCTACCTAATCCTGCTTATCTTTTAAGTGGAATGCAGCATGCTGTGAATGTTACTTTAGGCGGGGTTTTTGCCAGTGGTCTTTTGATTTTTCTGTCTGTCGCTGGGTTTTTCGCTTTGTTGAGGCTTAAGTCTGAGGTTTCTAATTTCTTTATTGCGTGGATCTGCGTGGCTTGTGTATCTATTTTGTTTGCTGCCGACGATTTTGTTTTTAACCGGTTTTTGTTTATGTTGCCTTGGGTGATTCTGTCAGGTTTGGGGTTGTCGGGTGTTATTTGGTTTGTTTGTTCTAGGGTTGGGGGGTTTAAGGGTTGGCGTTTGTGGATGATTATTGTGGTTTTGGGTTTTGTTTTCTTTGTTCTTTTGAATGGAAGTCTGAGGTATCTTTTTAATATCAACATTTGGTGATTAAGTTTTTAAGTGTTAATTAAGAATTTGAAATTAATAAAACTTTTAAGTGTATCATTCGATATTTGTGGGTTATCTGGTGCAAATGAATGAATACTTTTAATAAGAAATTATTTGCTATATTTACATTATTATTACTGTCTTTTTTTGTTTCCTCAGTAGCAGCATTATCACCATATGATGGTGCAGCCACTACTGACTTCGTGGTTTCCTCAACCGGTACCAGCAGTGTAAGCGATAACTTTGGGATTATATATAACATCCAAGGTGCAGCTGGATCCACTGGAACAATAACTACTGAAGTTCGTACTTCAAATCCTCAACCAACTGCTACTCCAGAAGGGGTTACATTAACTCAATTCATAATTGTCACTTTCAACATGAACGCTGCTGATTTCAGCCAAGCCCAAATTATAATCCCGTATACCGATAGTGATGTTCAAGGAGTCCAGCAGCCATATACAATTTACAAGTATATGCCAGCTTCCAATAGCTACACTGCGATAGATGCAATTGTCGATACTAATGCAAAGACCTTAACTATTACATTAAATAGCGTTGATGATCCACTATTTGCGGTAGGGGGGGCAACAGTTTTAGGTGAAACAAGTGGTTTTTCGACAACTGCTTGGGTTGCACTTGGTTCGTCTGTAGCCATTGTTGTGGTATTGGTTGTTGTCGGTGTATGGTATTTTAAGAGATCCCCACAATAAGTTTCTCTTGTTTTTTATTTTTAACCTTTTTTTTCTCTGTTAGATAAAATTGTCATCGGCGGTGTGGATTTTTGTTTTTGATGTTTTCACCGAAGAACTGGAAATTCATAAGGCTTTTAAGTACAATATGGAGTAAAATGTCTTCATAAGTAGGAGAGGGATTCAGATGCCAGGTTTACAGTCAAATATTTCTATATCCATCTGGCGACTAGCGGAATTCAAGAAGACTGCCTTAAAACGTGGCGTTTGGTTTGGGTCCCTCAATCGGGTTGAACGCGGAATAATAGACCTTACCGTCCGATACGTTGAAAGCATTAAAAGTTCAAAGCTGGCCCAGGTAGTGACGGCCATAGTTAAAAAACTGCAGCAATCGATGGAGACAATAGCAGAAAAGATGGTAAGGACTGTGGGATTGCCTTTAGCTCGAAAAATTAGTAACATAGCTGTTAGTTGGGGAAATCAATTTAGCCTCGTTGTGGGCGGATGACCGTGACTTCGCGAGGTTTTTGGTGATAAACTTTGCCAAGACAAGTTTTTGTTTGGAGGCTTAAAGTTTGGTCTTGACTAGTGACCCGAACTTAGTTTTAACTAACTCAACAGTAGTCGATTTAGCAGAACCTATTATTGTAGTGGGCATCCCAGCATTCAATGAAGAAAAAACAATCGCGCGAGTAATACTTGGCGCCCAGAAGTATTCTCACATTGTGATTGTTTGCGATGATGGTTCAAGTGATTTGACGGGTGAAATTGCTGAGCGACTTGGTGCTGTTGTTGTTTGTCATGAGGCAAATCTTGGTTATGGAGCGGCTTTGCAGAGCTTGTTTAAGAGAGCTCGTGAGTTGAATGCTGATGTTTTGGTTACTTTGGATTCCGATGGGCAGCATGATCCAGAGCAGATTCCATTGTTGGTTGAACCAATTAAGCAAAATGTTGCGGAGGTAGTTTTAGGTAGCCGATTTTTGGATAAGAATGGCATTGCTGAAATGCCCTTGTATAGACAGTTTGGTATAAAAGTCATCACCAAGTTGACTAATGGTTCAGGTAAAAACGGTGTAAGTGATTCCCAAAGCGGATTTAGAGCCTATGGAAAGAAAGCTCTGGAGCAAATGAGTTCCATTTCTGAGAATGGAATGAGCGCTAGCATTGAACTTCATACACGCAATTCACAAGAGCGGTTTGAAGGTTTGTGAGGTTCCAATATCCTGCAAGTACTCCAAAAACAGTGATCAGAAAACTTCAAAAAAGAATCCGCTCTCTCAAGGAGCAGGCCTTCTTATGTCCATTGTTAAAATGATTGTTGAAGAAAGACCCCTGCCTATGCTTGGATTGCCTGGTATTGCATCTGCTGCTATAGGTATACTGTTTGGCGTTTGGATGATAAACCTCTATGCTGAATCAGGTCAAATAACCACTAATATAGCTCTGGCATCAATAGCGTTTATTTTGATAGGTTGCTTCTTGATTTCAACAGCTATAACACTGTACGCAATTACGCGATTGTCAACAAAACTCAAACAATAGACAAATGTTGGGGTTTGGAAATGAGTAAGAAAGTGTTAGTGACTGGCGGTTTGGGTTTTATAGGCTCAAATCTTAGTTCGTGAATTAAACAATCGTGGGTATGAAACATGGGTTTGCGATTTGATGCATTCTTGGCAACCAAATTATGTGCGCTGTGATGTTAGCAAATTCAGTCAAGTTGAACGCTTGTTTGCAGAACATGATTTCGATTATGTTTACCATGCGGCAGCAGAATATGGTCAGATGGAACGGCGAAGATTACTACGAAAACCTTTGGGCAACAAATGCCACTGGCACAAAAAACATTCTTCGAGTTCAAGAGAAAAAGAAGTTTCGTATGATTTTCTTTGGCAGCGCTGAGGTTTATGGTGATTATGATGGCGTCATGCGTGAAGACGTCATGGATACTATTCCGATTAAGCAGATGAACGATTACGCCATTTCCAAATGGGTCAACGAAATGCAGATACTAAATTCAGCAGCAATGTTTGGCACTGAAACAGTTAGAATGCGATTGTTCAACGTTTATGGTGTCGGTGAACATTATACGCCTTATCGCGGTTGGATCCCCAAATTTATCTACAAAGCAATGCATGATGAGCCATACACTGTTTATCTTAGGGCATAAGCGAACTCTTGAATATGTTGAGGATCTCTGCAGGGCATTCGCTAACATAATTGATAATTTTAAGCCAGGTGAAATCTACAACTTCGGCGGAGAAACACAGTATGACATCAAGTACGTTTCCGACTTAATCCTTAAGAACCTAAACAAGGATGACTCAAAAGTAACCTACAAAGAAGCTGAGCCTTTCACTACTAAAATCAAGACTCCAGATGCCTCAAAAGCGAGAAAAGATTTGGATTTCAAGTTAACAGTTACCCCAGAAGAAGGCATGCGAAGAACTGTTGAATGGTTCAAGCAGCTTTATGGTAAACAGAGCGCTTAATTGGTGACTTTGGTTTGAACAAGAAAGTTCTTGACGCATTCAACGGAAAAACTGTTCTGGTAACAGGTGGAGCAGGCGCTATAGGCTCAAACCTTGTGAAAACCTTAGCAACTTGGAAACAAAGAAAATCATAATCATAGACGATCTCTCTTCGTCTTATGAGTGGAATATACCCAAAAACCCAAAAGTTGCTTTCATAAAAGGTAACATTCTTGACGATGAGAAGTTAAAGTGGGCGTTTAAAGAGAAACCACAAATAGTTTATCATCTTGCAGCACATTTTGCTAACCAAAATTCTGTTGATAATCCTGAAACGGATTTGATGGTGAACGGAATGGGAACTTTGAAGGTTCTTGAGCATGCCCATCTTGTTGGTGTTGAACGTTTCATTTATGCTTCATCTGGCTGTGGAATTTATGGTGCAGACTCAAAGATGCCCTTTGAAGAACATGACGTTTCAATGAAACTCTACACACCCTACCAAGTAACAAAGATGCTGGGCGAACTCTACACCAATTACTATTACAACCTGTATCATCTTCCAATTGTTAATGCAAGATTCTTTAACTCATATGGTCCAGGTGAAGTTCCAGGCAAATACCGAAATGTTATCCCCAACTTCTTCTATTGGTCAATAAACAAGCAAGCCTTGCCAATTACAGGAACTGGTGATGAAACAAGGGATTTCACCTATGTGGGCGATATCGTTAATGGGTTGTTGGCGATGGCTCACTATAAGGAAGCAATCGGGGAAGCATTTAACCTTGCAACCGGCAGAGAGATTCGCATAGGCAACCTTGCAGAGTGGATTAATGAAATAACTGATAATAAAGCTGGAATAGTTTATGCGGAAAGGCGCGATTGGGACAAGAAAAATAGGCTTCTAGCGTCAATTGAGAAAGCAAAAAAAATTCTTGGTTATTCGCCTAACATGGATTTCAAAGAAGGTCTGAGAAACGTTAACGCTTGGTTTATTGAAAACTGGCAAAGTATCCAAGCATCATACAAGAGCTAACTGCTACCTTATCTGTTATTTGAGAACTGAATAGTTTTGTGTGGAATATTTGGCATAGTAATAGCTGAGAACCTAAAGCTCTCACCCAAAGGAGCTCATGCGAATCGTAAATTGCATGTTTAAGCTCTCCGAATCCCGCGGCAAAGAAGCCTCAGGTTTAGCGTTAAGATTTGACAAATCAATCTATGTTCTAAAAGAGCCAATTAGCTCATCCAAACTGATTAAGACGCAACAGTACAAACAACTATTCAACCAAACACTAAAGGAACAAGGGTACGATGGCGCCCAACTTAAGGCTCCACTTGTAGTTTTGGGTCATTCCCGCCTGCAAACAAACGGGCTCAGCGAAATAAACACCAACAATCAACCAGTAGTCAAAGACGGCGCCGTTGGAATTCACAACGGAATAATAGTCAATGATGCAAAATTGTGGAAGACATTCCCAACCTTAACTAAGAAATATGATGTAGACACTGAAGTTTTCCTAAGCCTTGTCCAAATGTTTAGGGCTCAAGGCAAATCTGTGGTGGAAGCCGTCAGGTCGGTTTTTGAAAATATTGAGGGTTCTGCGTCTGTGGCTGTGCAATTTGATGATACCAACACTCTTGTTTTGGCAACTAATACAGGTTCACTATATTTGAGTTCAAGTCAGAATGAAAAAATATTAGTTTTTGCTTCTGAAAAATACATCCTTGAACAAATTCTCAATCAGGGTTTCCTTAAGAAATTGTTTGGGAAGGGTTCAATAACTCAGGTTAAGGCAGGTCAGGGATACATAGTGGATCTTGACTTGTTAAAAAAACATATGTTTTTTTTGAGTGATGACGCAGTTGAAAATGGATCAGCAGAACTCAGCAAAGCTAAAACTTCACATCGTTGAATTGTATGATCAGCAAGTAGCAGTAGTTCAAGACACAAATCAGTACCTTCTAAGTGAAGATGTTAAGCAAAGTATGACTGAAACTTGGGAGACAGCTTTATTCAGGCGACGCCGTGTTGAAGCGGTGTACTCGATGTCTTTTGCCTGAAACGATGCCTTACATAAGCTTTGATGAAGAAGGAGTATGTAGCTTTTGCAGAGATTATGAGACAAGAGGCAGTTATCTTAAGGGTGAAAAAGCGCTCGAAGAGTTTGTTTCAAAGTACCGAAGTGCCACCGGTGAAATAGATGTTCTTTTAGGTTTTAGCGGTGGAAGAGACAGTGCATACGGATTGGATTATATTAAAAACCAGTCTGGATTTGCATCCTATAACTTTCACTTACGATTGGGGAATGGTTAATGACCTTGCACGTAGAAATCAGGCAAGAGTAGTTGGTAAGCTAGGCATTGAACACATAGTTATTTCCGCTGACATCCGTAAGAAAAGAGCAAACATTCGCAAGAATCTCAAAGCTTGGCTGAAAAGACCTGACTTGGGCATGGTTCCAATCCTTATGGCAGGGGACAAGCAATTCTATTATTACTTCCATAAAGTCCGCAAACAAACTGGCATCAAATTATTCATTTTCTGTGGCGGTTACGAGGGAGAAGAAGGCACTGGCTTATTCAAATATGGTTTCTGCAATGTTACAACCCAAGGAAGTAAAAAAGCCTTAAAGCGAATGACTGGAATCTCAACCTCAAACAAGCTCAAGATAATGTACTATTACCTAAAACAGTTCGTGAAGAATCCTGCTTACATAAACAAGTCGATAATCGATACTTTATTCGCTTATTATTCTTCTTATGTATTGACCGACGATTACCTGTATCTGTTCCATTATTTGGATTGGGACGAGAAAACTATTCTAAATACAATAACTGAGAAGTTTAATTGGGAAAAAGAAACTGACACCATAGCAACTTGGCGAATAGACGATGGTACAGCCGCATTCTACAATTACATTTACCTGACTATGGCTGGGTTTACGGAGTTTGATATTTTTAGAAGCCACCAAATACGCGAAGGAAAACTAACCCGTGAAGATGCTTTCGAACTTGTCAAAGAAGAAAACAGACCCCGCTTCAAATCGGTCGAATGGTATGGTCAAGCAATAGGCTTTGACATGAATCAGGCCATAAATAAGATAAACAAAGCACCCAAACTCTACAAATCTGAAAAGAATGCCAAGTCAATGAACTCAGAAAAAAATAGAGTATTACAAACTCCAATCCCCAATTAACAAGGCAAAGGCAACCCAGTTTTGAATGTACTAATTCTGGCTCAATACTTCCCTCCAGATATGGGCGGTGCAGCGACAAGAGCCTACAATATGGCAAAAGGCTTAGCCCTAAACGGCTGCAAAGTAACAGTCATAGCCGCTGTTCCCCATTACCCCCATGGAAACATACCTAAAGAGTACAGATGGACTCCGATTAAAGTCGAGCAGATGGACAACTTCAAAGTAATACGAACATTCATGCCCCCAATAAAATCGATAGGGTTCTTTAGGCGATTAGTGCTAATTGGCGCCTTTACGTTTTCTTCACTTTTTGCCATGCCTTTTGTAGGTAAAGTAGATGCAGTATGGGCATCAAGCTGGGTTTCAGGCTACATTTATAGCAAAGTTAAACGAAAGCCGTTGGCACTAAATGTTGATGATTTAACGCTTGAAGACCTTGTTGACCTTGAACTTCTTGACGAAAATTCACTTCTCCTAAAAATAGGGTCAATAGTGTATAGGCTATTTTATGTTAAAGGCGATATACTGACGCCGGTAAGTACAGGCTACTTTGAAATAATGATTCAAAGAAGTACTGCGTAAAACCTGAGCGGATTCATCTTGTCAGGGGCGGCGTGGACTTGTCCACTTTCAAACCAGACTCAAAAAAACGCGAACCAAACAGTAAATTTGTTGTTTTGTATTCTGGGGCTTTCTCTGTAGCTTATGATTTCGAGCAAATAATCCAAGCAGCCAAAATCATCGAAACAATCGATCATGATGTCGAGTTTGTTATTCAAGGTGCAGGCGAACTTTTAGATTCAATGCAGGAATCCATAAGCAAGTTAGCACGTTAAGAATGTGAAAATTATCAATAAGATTTTGAGCCGAGCAGAAGTTGGAGAACTGTTAAGTAAAGCCGACGTTCTGATTTTGCCCCTTGCTCCATTCTTCAAATCAGGCAAGCCCTACCGAGGAATGTCCTCAAAACTCTACGAGTACCAAGCAGTTGGCAAACCAATAATCTGCTGTAGCAAAGGAGTACCTTCGACTTATGTAGAAGAAACATGTTCGGGTTTAGTAGTTGACCCAGGAGACTCTGAGGCATTAGCTAAAGCTGTATTGAAGTTGAAGCAAAATCCAGCGCTTGCCCGAGCGATGGGTGAAAATGGAAGAAAATACGTTGAAAATGAAGCGTCAATTGAAGCCATAGGCTCAAAGATGAAAGAAATCTTTGAAAAACTGAGTTATGACAAGGTATATCGTGAGCATAGAAGACGAAATGCAGGTTTATGATGCTGCCGAGTTTCTCTTTTTACCGGCGAAACTGAAAGCTATGATAATGCGTTCTTTCCAAATGTTATACGCAAAAGAGAGCTTGAGCTCATTGAGCAGGTACTTCGTGCTGAAAGACCAAAATTTATATTGGATTACGGTTGTGGCGGCGGATGGTTATCTATATTACTGCAGAAATGGGGGTTTAAGTCTGTCGGGATGGATATAAGCAGAAACATGGTTAAAAACGCCAAAATAGTGTGCCATGAACGCCGACTTTATTGTTTGCGATGCAATGAGGCTCCCGTTCAAGAATGATATTTTCGACTTTGTTATAGGAATATCTATTCTGCATCATTTGAATTTGAAGCGGGCAACCGATGAGCTGAAGAGGATTTCTTTGCTCAATCAGCTTTTTTGTTTATGGAGCCAAATTTGCTCAATCCTCTTTCAGCGTTTGGCCGAAAAGTCTTCCCCATGGAAGCCCATACCGAAGGAGAAAAACCATACACGCCCGAATACCTTGAAGACTGCTCTAAATATGGCAGGTTTTACGGTGTAAAAGTGTTTTGCAATGTTCTTTATAGCTTTTCCTGCTGCACGTTTTTCAAAAATAACTAGTTTGCATCCTCCTTCATTAATTATTAAAATTGACTTATTTCTTTGAGAGTGTTATGGAGAAAATGCCCGGAATTAGATACTTAAACTCAAACATTGTTGCAATAGTCAAAACAAAATGGTAGATTTCATCTGAAAATACTTCATGTCGCATATATCTATCCCCCTAAACTTAACGTAGCCGATGGCATCACACAGTAGTTTACAATGTTACAAAGGAATTATCGAAGCGAGGCCATGACGTAGCAGTTTATACGTCCGACATGTCAGACTTGCACAGCAACAATTCTTTATGTTCGGGTCGTGCGGTAATAAATGGTGTGAATGTATATTATTTGAAGTCTATATGGCATTCTAAAACTTTAATAGTTACGCCTGGTATAATTTCTTTGCTTTCAAGAAATTTAGGTAATTATGACGTCATACACATACATGATTGTAGATCTTTTCAGGGGATCATCACATATCTGTTTGCAAAGATTAAGAAAGTTCCTTATGTTTTTCAGCCTCATGGCTCTTATTTACATTCATGCTCCGATTCATCATTAAAGACGCTAGTAAAATTGTATTAGATAAGACGGTTAGTGACAAAATAATTCGCGGCGCCTCCAAAGTTATTGCTCTCAACCAAACCGAAGCTGCAGAGTTAAGAATCTTTGGTGTGCCAAACGAGAAAATTGCTATAATACCTAATGGTATCGACTTGGTGGAATATTCTGATTTACCATCTAAAGGTTCTTTCAAGAAAAAGTTTGGTTTAGATAAGAACGAGAAAATAGTGCTATACTTAGGCAGGATACATGAAATAAAAGGGATCGACATTCTCGTTAGAGCTTTTGCGAATATTATCCATAAGTTGGGTGATGTCAGGCTTGTTATTGTTGGTCCTGACGATGGTTATCTTAGTGAAATTGAGGCTTTGACCAAGGCTTTAAAAATAGAAGGCAAAGTGCTGTTTTCGGGACCCTTATACGGAGTGGCAGAGCTTCAGGCTTATGTTGACGCGACTGTATATGTTTTACCTTCAAGGTACGAAATATGGGGATTAACAGTCCTAGAAGCATACGCGTGTGGAAAACCAGTGGTGGCCTCTAAAGTTGGAGGACTTACGGACCTTGTACTTGATGGGATTACTGGTTTTTCAGTTGAGTCTGGCAATATACATCACTTGGCAGATGCTATCACCGTTATTCTCAACGATGATTGCAGAGCGAGAGAAATGGGGTTAATGGGAGAATTATTCGTAAAGAAAAACTTTGATATACAGAGAACGACAGGTAAACTGGAATTTCTGTATGAATCAGTTTTAGATCCCCGACTTCAACGAAATTAAGTTGACTAGAAGTAATACTACAATTTTACATGCCCTGATGGAAGGTTAGTAATGGTTAAGGAAAGATTACCGAGGGTAGCAATTATTCATCCTTCACTAAGCTGGTATCGATTACCCACATTTCGACTGTTAGCCGCGATATGCCCAGGATTAACTGTGTTGTTTTCACAATGCAATACTTTACCTATTTATTCGAATAGAAAGGTAAGAGTTAAGAAACCAGAGGATTTTAGATCAAAGTTGTTTCCAAGTTATAGGTTTTTTCCTCCACCCTACCCTAACGAGGTAACACCTGACATCGTTATGGAACTAATAAAAGAAAAATATGATGTCATACTATGGGGTGATTCTCTAACCACAATAGAAGCACTCTTTGTATTTTTTATGTGCAAGATTCAAGGAAAACCCTTTATTTTGTGGTCTGATGAATGGGGAATGCCTAAGCCGCTTCTTAGAAGGTTAGTTGATCCAATAATAAAGTTCATGACTGTTCGCTCATCAGCTGTAATATCTCATGGAAAAAGACATTCCGAATACTTCAGAAGCTTAGGCGTGAAAAAGGACAAAATATTTGTTAGTGGAAGCGTCAGCTGGATAACACCCAGTATGGAAGATTACGTAGTTGCGGGCAGTCTCTCCAATAAATCCACTGGAAAGAAGATTCTTTACATAGGTGGTCTAGTAGAGCGGAAAGGTGTTCAATATCTTATCAAAGCCTTTGCTAACCTGGCAAAGGAGAACGAAAATTTACGTTTATGGATCGTTGGAGACGGCCCTCAGAAAAACTTTTTAAAGAATCTGGCTAAAGAATTGGGCATTGAGGGAAAAGTCACATTTTTTGGTTGGATAAACCACAGTAGAATTGCCCCATACTTCTTAGCTGCTGATGTCTTCGTTCTTCCTTCCTGGGATGAACCTTGGGGATTGGTCATAAATGAAGCTATGAGCTTAAGCAAACCAGTAGTTACCACCTATGGTGTAGGTTCATGCTTGGACTTGGTAGAAAACGGCGTGAACGGTTTTATTGTGCCTCCCAAAGATTCAGAGACATTATATATGGCGATAAAAAAAGTGATTAGTTCTGAAAGCTTACTAAGGAATATGGGCGAGAACTCGTTAGAAATTATAAAGAACTTTACCTATGAGCGAATGGCCTCAGGCTTCCACAAAGCTATAGTTTACGCTCTTGAAAAGGGCGAACATGAATGAAGCTGCACGCGATCTTTATGAGAAAGCTGATTGATATCCTACCGTTATAATACCGCGTTAAGAGTTTATGAACGTGAGTTCAGCAAGTACATTGCATCTGATGAAACATTCAAACGATTTTTTAAGTACCTTTGGGGAATGCCGTCCTTTTGTTTCAATAATCGTAGTGACATTGGCCCGTGACATCAGAGATCTTAAAGAGTGCTTGTCCTCTCTTCTTGCTCAAACCTATGACAAAATTGAGATACTTGTAGTGGTGGATGAGCCTTCTCGTGAAATTAGGAAGTTATTGAATCAGTCTCTAAATAGATACCAAATAAAGGTATTCTTTAATGATAATGTCGTTGGCATATCAAGAGCCCGGAACATTGGTATAACGGAAGCTAAGGGCGACATTGTGGCATTTATAGATGATGATGCTGTCGCATTCAACGATTGGGTCGAGAATTTTGTCAAGTGTTATGATTGCGACATCGCAGCAGTTGGTGGCCGAATCCTTCCTAAAAATCCACCTTTTCATAAGATACTTCTTGCTCTTAATGAAGATCCAGGGGATGCCGAAAAACTAGTTGATTATATAAATGGATGTAATATGTCATTTCGGAAGAGCGTACTTTTAGAGAATTTGTTTAATCCCTCCATAGATTACGGAAATGATGAAACCGAGCTAGCGTTGAGGTTAGTGGATAAAGGATATGTAATCAAGTACTGCCCTAAGGCAGTGGTAAAGCATGATAGTTCAAAGAGTTGGAAAAATCTCATTTGGAAACATTTCAAATTTGGCGAGCAATCCGTTATTGTTTCTTCACTAAAGAAGACGCCAAAAAATGATATCTCATACAACGGAAAGTCATTCTTTTTGATTCGATGTTTTCGAGAAACTAAATCAATCTCGGTTGTCCTCGGCGTGTTAATTCTCTACATGATCAGAAGAGTTGGAGTTGCAAAGGGTATTATCAAAAATTGTTCTTTACGATTTAACCGAAATAAGACAAAAATATTGAAATAAAATGAGCGAAATGGACCACTTTAGAATTTTATTTCTGTCCTACGAAAGTTCGCATAATGAAATTTTTTTAAAAGTTATTAACGAATTAAGAAAAGGCTCTAATGTTTGGTTTAAGATTTTAGATTCTGATAAACTATTCTTTAGACCTTTAAGTGTTAGATTTTCGTACAAAAAGGAAATTTCCTATTTTGAACAAATAATAGATCAGATGAAACCTGATATTTTTGTTGTAGCGAACGATCAAGGAATAAGCGCCACATTCATACGAATTTGCAAACTACGCGGCATTCCATCAGTTGCCATACAAGATGGTATTCTAATAAATAAACGATTAAATGGTTTTTCGGCTTTCTTAGCTTGGAGGCGATATTTTCCTTGGCGTATCATTTCCAATATTACAAATATTCGTGTCATATCTATGCTTTCAATTCTTTTTGGACGTCAATGGTGTGTTCCTGAATGGGGAACTGGCAATGCCACTTTTATAGCTGCAATGGGAAATTATTACAAACATGTTTTAGTTTCGAGAGGCATTTCTCCTGATAAAATAGTTGTAACAGGGTATCCTTTACTTGATGATTTTCAGGATAGTTGCCTTGATACTGAGAGGTTCAAAAATATCAAGGAAAAGTTCGTCAAGGGTAACCAATCGGTTATACTTTTAATTACTCAACCCTTAGTAGAAGATAATTTATGGAAACCTTCCTTACGTGTTCTTCACTTTGAATCGATAATAAATGCTGTAAAACACGTTAATGGCCAACTTATTGTTAAAGTGCATCCTAGAGAAAATATTGGCGTGTATAAACTGTTAGCCAGTAAGTACAGTGACATCCACATAACCGTTGTTAAAGATTTTAACGTTAACCAATTGATTTTATTGTCGGATGTAGTAATTGCGGTTAGTTCAACAGTCGGATTATGGGTAATGGCATACCATAAACCCTTGATAGTTGCAAGCTACTTTCCAACAGGTAATGTTGAGAACATACTTCAGAATTTAGCGACATCTATAGATAAGCGTGAAGATTTAGCGGCTAATCTCTATGATATTTTAAAAAACGATAGTGTAAAAAACAAGTTGTTGGAAAAACAGTCTTACTTTCTTCAAGAACATTTACATTATTTAGATGGTTGTGCTATAGCACGTGTCGCCAATCTGATAATTAGCGTTGCTAAAAATAATATTAAACCGTTAGCTTAAAAGATTAATAT
>CAVUAM010000023.1:0-12876 GCA_963739495.1 Candidatus Bathyarchaeota archaeon
GAAACAGTGCCACCTAGTGATTCCGTCATGCGCTTAATCACCGCTAACCCAAAGCCTTGACCCTTAGCTTTAGTTGTGAACATAGGTGTAAACAATTTATTTCTAATAGATTCAGGAATGCCAATTCCCGTATCCTCCACCTTTATGACAACATCGTTTGCCTGTTTGCAGGCAATTATCGTTAGGTCTCCACCCTTTGGCATAGCTTGAACAGCATTATTAACCAAATTATACATAATACGGTTAATGAAAGTAGAGTCAGCCATAATTTTCCTGGCGTCGCTTTCCACATTTACACTGAACTTAATGTTCTCTGGTAAACCATTCTTTTTCAACAAATCATCAATTGTGCACTTTAGATCGGTTTCTTCAATGCGGGGATTAAGAGGTCGGGCGAAGTCTTGTAGGTCTGCCACAATCTTGTTAATGTAATCAACATTCTTCTCAATTTCCGATAAGCTTTCTAGGACGCTCTTTTTCTCTTCACTTTCAGGAATTGAACTTAAATCTGTTTTAGCTAAGTAAACATCGCCAGTTATAGCCTGCAACGGATTACGGATGTCATGCCCCACCATACCTGCAGTTGCACCTATAGCGGCTAAGCGTTCAGAATCTTTTAGTTTCTTTGCTGCTTCCTGCGCTTCTCGTTCAGCTTTCTTGCGTTCAGTGACATCGATACCCATCTCCAATATGAGAGTGGAGCCGTCTGCTTCAACAAACGGGTAATCGTAAATTTCATAATCGTGCTTATTTGGTCCAGTCCACTCCCAATGCTGGGGTTTAATGGTTTTGAGAACTTTATATGTCTCACAGTTCTCGCACTCGGAGTCACGTCCAAACAAGTATTCGTGACAGCGTCTGCCATGTGACTCGCCGAAAGTTTCCCGGAAGACTTTGTTGGCAAAGGGCATGCGGTAGTCTTTGTCGAGGAGAACAACATATGCAGGAAGAGTTTCAAGGACATTATAAAGACGTTGGCGTTCAATTGAAACTTCCTGAGTACGCTTCTGAACTCTTTCCTCCAACTCTTCGTTAATTCTATTCAAGGCATTTTCAGCTCTTTTGCGTAGAAATGCCTCAACAATCGCAGGCGCCAGAGCCTCTAACCCTTCCAGTTCAGACTGCGAGTAGCCGCCTTCTCGATTACTTACCGCTATCATGCCGATTGTTTTTCCCTCACGCTTCAAAGGAACGCCCAAAAACGCTTCGAGTGGCGGATGACCTTTGGGAAGAGCAATGCTATCGGGGTGTGCCGATGGATTATTTGTGAATAAGGCTTTGCCGTCTTTGAGAACACGCCCATAGATGCCATGCAATGCAAAGTTGCCAGGGGGCCTACGGTGACCATCTGCATCAATGGTTTTACATCCTTCCCATCCAGGATTGCTAATGGCAACATCTTCTAGACCCTTCGGGTTAATGTAACCGATAAACCCAAACTTACTCCCGGTGACTTTTTCAGCCACCTCTAAGCAGATTTGACCCAAATCCTGCTCCGAAGGAACCGTCAAAGCTGCCTGAAAAATCGTATTAATGCCCTCTAGAATAGCCTTTTGACGAAGTGTTTGGGCTTCAGCTTCTTTGAATCCAGTCATGTCGCGGGCCGCAACCACGGCACCAACGATCTTGCCACACCGATCTTTAATCGGCGAAAAGTTATAACTTCCCCACCAAGTCTCTCCAGTTTCTTTCCGACGCAACCGGTACTCCACATTGGAGCCGACTTCGCCCCTTAAAGCACGCGCCATTGCCCACCGTTCAACCGGCGCGGGAGTGCCGTCCAATAACCAAACGTCAAGATACCTAGGGCAGTCTGCGATATTCCGACTGCATTCATTCTTATCCCTAAACCGGTGATATCGGACAAACTCATCGTTAAAATCGACTATATTCCCTTCAGCATCGGCGATAAAGATGGCTTCAGTCAAGCTTGCGAAGGCTGCCTGAAGTTTCGCCCTGCTTTCTCTTAATGCTTCTTCAGCTTTTCTGCGCTCAGTTATGTCGCGGAAAATGAGGACGACGCCAGTAGTTTTGCCATCTTTATCTTTGATTGGTGCGCCGCTATCGTCGATTGGTACTTCCGTTCCATTTTGTCGAATTAGAATGGTGTGGTTGGCTAAACCAACGACTTGTCCTTTCTTTAAGACTTTGGCAACGGGGTCATCAACAATTTTTCGAGTTGCCTCATTAATAATTTTGAAAACCGTCTGTACCGGTCTTCCTAAAGCTTTACCTAACGGCCAGCCAGTTAATTCTTCAGCCACGGCATTCATGTACGTGATTTTGCCAGACATATCTGTGGCAATGACGGCGTCGCCGATACTGCCAAGAGTTGTAGACCAGCGTTGTTCACTTTCAAACAAGGCAGCGCCAGCTTTTTCCAAATCTTTAGTGTAGCGTTTCAGGTCTTCTTCCATGTGTTGAGTTAAGTCGGTTACAACAATGAATGTATTTGTGGCATGATCCATTTTTAGCGAATTTACGGAGATTTGAGTTGGCACAAGCGTTTTGTCGTTTGCTATAAAGGTAATTCCTTTAGTTTCCGCCTCTTGTTTTGGACCGCTTCTACATTTAGCTAAAAGTTCCTTGAATGCTGCTTTGAAGGTTTGGGAAACCATATTTTCGATGTTGTTGCCCACAATCTTTTCAAGAGGAACCTTCATCATTTTAGCAAAGCCAAGATTGCAATACAAAATAATGTTATTGTCCGAGAGTGTGATAGCGCCTTCTCGCATATTCTCCATGAGAACACGATAAGGAGTCTCTGCCCCACTGATAGAGTAAACTTGTTCCCCTTTGGGAGTAGAAATGACTAAGCCATCAACTTCTCCGCGCCTAATGGCGTTTAATGTTTCTTGTGCTTCCTCTAATTGGGCACGGAGCTCTCGCATTTCGAGCGTTTCTTTGACAGCTTTTTCGGGCATTATTGTAACCTATTTTTGTTTTTTCTCATCTTTTTTAGGGACTAAATCCAATCCGACAAGGATTTTTTCCTCGTTTGACATATCGCCTATGAATTTTCTCAGGGGCAAAGGCAACTTTTTGATCAGTGTTGGAGCGGCGAGTATTTGTTCTTTTTTGGCATATTCGGGTTGTTGATAAATGTCAATAACTTCAAGGTCATATCGGCCTTTGAGGTTCTCTTCGCAGATTTTCCGTATGTTTTCTATAGCATTAATCGATTTCGGGGTCATGCCTGTAACATACAACCTTAGAACATATTTTTCAGTGCCGGCAGTTTGCAATGACTTCTCGAATTCTTTTACTGAGCTATTTTTTTTAGTTTCCTTCAAGAGATAGTCCTCCTTTTTATCAGGTAACTGTTTGATATTTAAGCCTGCGATTTAGAACGTATGTCAAGACCAACAAGTACGCGTTCAGTATTTGAGAGATCGCCAATTATCTTTTTAATTGGTTCAGGAAGCTTTCTCACCAGAGTTGGAATAGCTAAGATTTGATCACCTGCAGCTAGCTGTGGAGTTTTTAGCAAGTCAACAATTTCTATTTTACATTTACCTTTGAGATGTTCATCGCAGATTTTCTGTAAATTGGCGAACGCTTTTACGGAATTTGGGGTTTGCCCAGCAACATACAGCCTTAACTCCCAAAACTCTGAGTCTTTAATTCCCGATGAAGGTTCTTTTTTATCAGACATTGACAATTCATCCTTCTTGGATTATTCGCCGTCTTCCTTGCGCATACGGCCCATTTCTTTCTTATTCTCGGCCACTGTTTTTTCGCGGCGTTTCTCTTGATTAATCAGCTGCTTTACTTCTTCCTCTTTAGCTGTAAACTCTGCCTGCAAAGCAGTTACCTGGGCTTCTGTTAGCTTGCGTTTGCGTTCAAGGTCACGTTGGAGTTTTTCGATTTCTTCTTTGCGTGAATCTTCCGCTGCCTCGTCCTTTATTTCCTGCGCGAGCCTTGCAGAGCCTGTAAGTACGCCTGCGGGTCCAGTGTAAACGTCTACTATGTCTACTCCTTTGCTTGTGATGAGGAACTCACGTATCTGGTTTGAGTGCGCCATGCCTCGTGATTTCAAGATATAAATTCCTCGGTTGCGTTCTCCACCCAATTCAATGTCTCTTAGCAGTATCCATGTATCCATTATTGACGAAACCTCAGATTCTGTTGACTCCAGACCTGCTAGGTGTGTTAAGTTTGTGAATACGGTTGTAATTTGCTTAGCCTTCAAGTAATCAATTAAACGTGTCAGCATGGACTTTACGTCGTTTTGGTCCCCCGCATTGATAAGATTAGTGATTGGATCAACCACTACGGAGGCAGGTTTGAATTCGTCTATCAATTTTTGCATCTGTACTAAATGCGTTTCTAATCCATAAAATGTAGAGCGCACCGCATGAAATTTCAGCAAACCTTTCTCGATGAATGGTTCAAGGTCGATGCCTATGGATTTCATGTTTCGCATTATTTGATTTGGTGCCTCTTCAAATGCAAAATAGAGGCATCGTTCTCCTCTTTGGCAAGTTGCATAGGCAAAGCTGGCGGAAATGCTGCTTTTGCCTGTTCCTGCAGTGCCTGAAACCAGTACGGTGCTGCCTTGGTAGAAGCCCTTTCCCTCGAGCATCGCGTCTAATCTGGCAATGCCGCTGGGGACACGTTTGGTTGAAATCTGGTAATTTAGTGTGAGGGAAGTTATTGGTAATATTGAAATGCCTTTTTCGTCAATTAGGAATGGATACTCATTTGTGCCGTGGACTGAGCCTCGATACTTAACAACTCGTATGCGCCTTGTTGAAATTTGATTTTGTACCCTGTGGTCGAGAACGATTACACAGTCAGAAACATACTCTTCCAGCCCATAACGAGTAAGAGTGGCTTCACCTCGTTCGGCAGTAATTATTGCTGTTACGCCTTTATCTTTTAGCCAACGGAATAATCTGCGTAGTTCAGCGCGTAAAATTGATTCATTATTTAATCCAGCAAAGAGCGATTCAATTGTATCTAAAACAACCCGCTTAGCACCTACACTATCAATTGCACAGTTAAGCCGAACGAACAACCCTTCAAGATCATATTCCCCAGTTTCTTCAATTTCACTTCGTTCAACACGAACATAATCGACAAAAATCTTTTTTTGATTAATCAGCTCTTTTAAGTCAAAACCCAACGATGCAACATTTTGTGCAAGTTCTTCAGCAGTTTCTTCAAACGCCATGAAGACTCCAGGTTCAGTATAATCTATAGCTCCGCGTACAAGAAACTCCATAGACATCAAAGTCTTGCCGCTTCCGGGACCGCCAGCGATTAGGGTTGGGCGTCCCTTAGGTAATCCACCGAAAGTTATCTCGTCTAACCCACGAATTCCGGATGGAGTTTTTGCAAATGCCTGTTCAGGCGAAGCCTCAAGTTTTCGCTTGCTTGACATAGAAAATTACTCAATTGGAACGTACTTAAAACTTTCTCCAAAATGAAGAAAATAAGGATTTACATGAACCGAATCGCTGCTATGTAATTTCAAAAAATGTTTTTAGTCTTTTTCAGTTTTGCTCCAATTCCAGCCTCTCTGTTCAGCATTCTCAGTATTCTGGGGCGTGGGTTCAAGGACTGGCGGCGTCAACTCAGACGAAATTTACAACGTATCGTTATCTAACTAGATTTTATGGGAGGGACTCATACCGTGTAGGGGTTAAGCCCGGTACGACTTAGCCTTGCGCCAGTATCAATTTATGAGGCGCAGGCGTTAATCATTTTGTTAATTTCTCTCTAAATGTAATTATGGTTCCGAACCCATTTGGGTCTGAGACCTCGCGGCCTCACCACAAACAAATTTTGAGTTCGTAATCCAATGAAATTGAAGACGCTTCTGAGATAGATTTTAAGTCTTAAGTCCTCTTGACCACTAATTGGCTTTAGCTTCTGGGGACAACTGTCACGAATTGTTCAGGCTCCATCTTCATGGATGCAAACACGGCAAGCGCAATACTCCAAAACACGTCGTCGTGGGTGCCGTTAGGGTGGGAGTAGCCTATTGTTCCATCCTTGCGATGCTCATAGCGTTCAACGTTCAGTTCGCTACAAATGTCCCCTCGATAGGGCCGTTCCCAATTCAGAAGCGGATAATAAAACCTGCCATTAGCCATACGCTGCTTAAGGACACTGGCCATTTCACTTTTGCGGGGTACACTAAAATTGACTCCCTCAGCGTTATTAATATCTGCCATTTCCATGTCAGCAATAATGCTTGGACCCTCACGAGTAAAATCAACTCTAATACGTTCGAAGCCGCCCCAGCGATCCTGCAGAACCTTAATGTAGCCTAAAACGTGGGCGTACTTAGTTGGCTGGCTGAAGATTTTGAGGTGACGCAGATAGATTTATCATTCTTCCGTTCTACCACCGAGAAGACAGCGTAGTCTTTAGTTTGAGCCAAATCTAACCCGGCAAAAAACTCGCCTTCCTGTGTAACTTCAGAGTCAAGTACATCAAGATTTTCACCACAATTCTTTTCTGTGCCAATGCAGGAAGCAATCAAACTCTGAGATAACCAAACATTGTCATCCTCAACCCACTCCGCCTCCATTTCCCTCTTCCACCGCGACGGATCATCACCCATCTGTACCTTTATCCGCTCGATAATATTGGGTCTTAAAGGGCCGTTTGGACTTAGAGCTCTTTCATATGTAACATGCGAAGTTCTGAATTGACCAAAGTTCTTGTGGGTAAAAATCTTGTAGAAAACGCTGTCAGTGTTCCAAGGCGTGCTACTGCATACGAATTTGCCATCAGTTGTTCCAAGAGTATAAAGGATGGCATCGTAGAGGTCCTGGTCATTAGCCACGAAATTAAATTCGTCTGCGTACACGACATCAAAGGTTGGGCCTCTGATTGTTTCGGGATTGTTTGGGAAAGCCTCAATGCTGCTGCCATTGACGAAGTGAAGCTGCGTCTTCTGAGGCTTGAAAACAATCCCCGATGGAAGTTTATGCGCGAAAGTTGCTATGCGTGTTATGATTCGTTTGGTTTGACGCCAAGAAGGTCCCACTATGCAGATTGCAGCGTTTGGATGTGTAACTGCATATTTTAGTAGCAAGGCAGATATCGTTTCTGTTTTGCCGCTTTGCCTGCACCAGCGGGCGGCTGTAAACTGATTGTTCTCAAAGAGTTCAGCAAATTCTTTTTGATACGCAAAGGGTTTGAATCCTAATATCTTCTCAAAGAAATCGATTGTATTTGTGCTTATTTGTTCAGTCTGTTCCGTAACGGTTTGTTTAAGTTGAGTGTTTTCTTTCTGTACCCCTTTCCATTTAGCTAGGAACTGGTTGGGACGGAGGGCTCGGGGTTCTTTCCTGGATTTCTTTGAGGGCCTGTTTAAGTTGTGCATTTTGATCTTCCATTTCCTTGAGTTTTCGCTCAACATCTCGATAATGAACATAGTCGGCAAGGAGGTCCTTGTAGGTTTTAGAAATGTTCGCTACCGCTTCCAAACGTTGAACATCCAATCTGTTAAGGCCAGGTTTAATCGAGGCTTTAAGGGCACCCGCCAACATCTTGAGGGCTTCTTCAACACTTAGCAACTCTTTAGGAATGGCTACGGAAGTGTTCACGTAGCCTTCCGATTGAAGCTGCAAACCCAAGCGTTGAGCTTTTGTGATTATTGCTTTGGGTGTCTTTTGCAGTTTAGCGGCAATTTCATCAACATTTAAGTCCGCTTCGAGAAGTGTTTTTAATTCAGCTTCTTGCTGAGCGGTCCAAATTTTCCCGGTCATATCCCGAGATTGCATATGGACGCTTAAAAAACTAGTCGACAGCAAACAAGCAATTCTATTCCCCAACCAAACCCCAAAGTCTTAACATAGCCCTAATAAATTTCTTCAACGGCAACATACCTCCCCATCCCCATCCCATCCACACCAACATAGCGCTGCATAGACTTGCAATTAAAAATTCCACCCCACCCATCCCAGCTGCAACTGAAAAACAGCCCAAACCAAAAAACCAAACGTATCCAAACTAGAGGATGGGATGGGAAAACTCCGAAACCACCCATCCCCACAAAAGAAAAAAAGTTTCTAACCATCGAACTTTAACACTTGCAGTTTCCATAATTGTTGGATCATAGCACTCGTCGTGCTTTCTTGCTTCTTAGAACGCATCGAAAAATCAGTAACTTGTGCAAGAGACCTTTTCCCAAACAAGTTTAATACTCTATATCTGCTCAATGGCATAACTTACTAAACATGACGGGAAAATGATGAGTGCTAAACTTTTAAGTGGTTATCTTAACCTGAAACAAGAGTTAAGCTAGAGCTCGTTGTTTAGTTGAGTGCCAGTGGCTGCGATTTCAGGAAAAGATTTTTAACAAAATATCTTCTTAGGCAAAAAAGCTAAACTTTCCATTTAGTTCAGAACTCTCGAGATCAATTTCTCGGGCAGTGTTTCCCTGTTGGAGAAGGTTACGTTGAAAATTTCTGCGTCGACTCTTCGTTTAACCTGTGTTACAAGCTGGTCTTTAGCTTTCCCGTGTACGACCGTTATCACCAGCTTTTTGCTCTCCAACGCTTGGGCCACGGCTTGTTTGAATTTCTGTGAGTAAAGTTCCATTGGTCCAATTTCGTCTATGGCGATCGCGCTGCATTTTTCGAGAGCTTGTATGATGGCTATGGTTCCAATCTTGTCGAGGTTGTCTAGGTTAACATGGTACTTACCAACTTGTGGACCGCCCTGTCCATTAACGTGAGCTAACCATCCATGTTGGTTGTTGGTTAAATCCAAGATTTCAAAGCCCACACGCACATTGTTTTCTCGTACTTCTCGTGTAACCATACCGCCTACACTGACGCCTTTTGTTCTTAATGCATCCACGGTCTTAGTAAGCACAGTGGTTTTTCCAACTCCAGGAGCACCAGTCAAAATCAAAACTCTCGACATAGACATCTTCATCTTTTGCACCAACCCTACCATAAATCTAATATGTTGATTAAATTGTTTTCATACCAACATCCTTGGAGCAGACCAAATGTCGGATAAAGAAAGCTACATTACAGATTTTCCAAGCGAAATAATCAAAGAAGGCAAAATCCAAGTCTTAGTGCCTAAACTCGAAGCTTACGGCGTTGTACCTTCTGACTATGCGCCTTCTAAAGCTCCTGTATTCTACAATCCTGTCATGGAGTTCAACCGTGACTTAACGGTCTTAGCTTTCAAAGCATACCAACACATAGTCAACCATGAAATCAGCATTTGTGAACCTTTCACTAGCCAGGGGATAAGGGGTATTCGCTTCGCAGTCGAAGTTGATGGAGTAACAAAGGTTCTGCTTAGCGACATTAGCACAACGGCATTAGAACTTGCAAAACATAATGTTGAATTAAACAAGCTAGAAAACATAATAACTCTCAAACATAATGACGCAAACTGCATTTTAAGCTCCAACGCATCACCAAAAAAACGCTTTGACATAATAGACATAGATCCATTTGGCACCCCAGTGCCCTACTTGGATTCCGCATTTAGAGCCCTAAAAAATAATGGGTTACTAGCTGCTACCGCAACGGATTTGGCGCCTTTATGCGGTGTTCATGCGAAGGCGTGTGTACGAAAATACGGCGGCAAACCATTGCGTACAGAATATTGCCATGAATTGGCGGTGCGGCTTTTGGCCGGCTGCATGGCTTCTTTGGCGGCTAAACATGATATTGGAATCCGAATTCTATTCAGCCACAGCACAGACCATTACATCCGAGTCTACGCCCAAATAGGATACGGTTGCCAAAAAGGAGATACAAGCCTCAAAAACACAGGTTACATCCTCCATTGCTTTAATTGCCTTCATCGTGAAACTATAAATCACATTTTTGGCAAAAATGACCAGTGCCCAGAGTGCGGCTCAAAAATGGAGTTTGCAGGGCCTTTGTGGATAAGCGACATATCCGACACTGTCTTCATTGAACAAATGATCAACGAAAGCCATAACACCGCGTTTAAGACCAGCGCTAAAATCACAAAACTCATAAACTTAACCAAAAACGAAACTGCAGCAACCTCAACTTACTATGTGATTGATAAGTTGAGTGGAAAACTTAAGTTACCCGCACCCAGCGTCCAAGTATTCATAACTGCAATTAAAAACAGCGGCTTCCAAGCGGTACCAACCCACTTCAATACGCGAGGCATCAAAACAGACGCCCCAGCGCTAATCATGCAAAAAATACTCAGAGAAATCGTAGCTCCCAAATAATCAAGAGATCTTTTGCAACAAAAGTTTAAAGAGCAAAAACAGTGTTTCTAACAGGTAAGTGAGCTCTCATGAACGACAAAATTACAGTTATAGGCGCCGGCATGATGGGTAGCGCCATAATCAAAAGCCTCATTAAAGGCAACTATGGCGGAAAAATAACGGCCGTGGATATTGCGCCTGAAAAACTCAAAGATCTGGAAAACCTTGGTGTAAAAGTTACATCAGACAATCGCAAAGCCGCTGCAGAAGCAGATATTATTTTCATCATAGTTAAGCCTGGGGATGTTGAGAATGTTCTCAAGGAAATTAGCAAAGAAATCAAAGGTAAACTCCTCATTTCTGTTGCAGCAACAGTGCCTCTTGCGTTCCTAAGAAAGAATGCATCTGTAGCTAAAATTGTGCGGATTATGCCTAATCTTGGCGCTTTGGTTCAGGCGTCTTATACAGCTTATTGTTGTGAACCTAACGTAACTGGTGAAGACAAAGAAAAAGTCAAAGCCCTTCTGAACATGATGGGCATTTGCGATGAAATGGATGAGAAATACATGGATGCAATCACAGCAGTAAGCGGGAGCGGACCAGGCTACATGTCCATTATCATTGAAGCATTAACTTATGCAGGATTGAAAGTTGGGTTGCCCCGAAACATCGCTTTAGCCGCTGCAGCCCAAACAATTATGGGAACTGGTAAACTAGTTATCGACTTGCATGAAGACCCGGTAAAAATAAAGGACATGACAACAACCCCAGGAGGAACAACTATCGAAGCTATCTACCAGATTGAACAATCTCAAATTCGACCTGCAATGATACGTGCTATTGAAGAAGCCACTAAAAAAAGCCAAGCTATCAGAGAAAAACTTAACCTAAACTAGCGAAAACGATGTTTGAAGCAGTAATCTTTGATTGGGATGGAGCTCTTGCTGACACGCGAAAGGTAATTGTTATTTCATTCCAAAAAGCTCTCAAAGAAATTGATCTGGAAGTTCCCACTCAGTTTATTGAGCGTAGAATCGGCGTAGGAGCGTCTGAGACTTTCCGCGAAATTCTTCTTGCAGCAAATAGGCGGGTTGACGAGAAAATCGTCAAGCAGCTTGTTGAGTGGAAAAGTAAAGTTCAAATCGATTTAGCAAGTGAGGTAAAATTGTTTGATGGTGTACTGAGCTACTGAAGACGCTTCGGGGTAAAGTAAAGGTTGGTTTGGCGTCGATGAATAACCGAGCAGTCATTATGACATTTGCTTCAAACTAATGATTTAGTAGACTGTTTTGAGGTGGTTTTAACGGTTGAGGCGGTTTCCCATTCTAAGCCTGACCCGGAAATTTTTCTAAAAACGGCTGAGCAACTTAAGGCTAAACCGCAGGCACGTGTGGTGTTTGAGGATTCGATTTTCGGCGTGAAAGCAGCGAAATCTGCAAGCATGAGTTGCATCGCAGTCACTACAGGCGTTTACAGAGAAAGAAGAACTTAAAATGGAAAGACCTGATTTAGTCGTTGAATCACTAAATAACAGGAAAATTTTACCCTTCAATTTTCCAGTAATATAATATTGTGGTAGCGGGGGAGCGACAACATAGCTTTAAACATATTTTTGAAGAACTATAGATTTACTCTCAAGAGATTGTAGGAAGAATTATCGTGACTGCTCAGCTTAAAAAAAGGACAAGGCCATCAGTTTTTCAGGTACTTGTATTAGACAAAGATGACGGCGAAGACGTTGAAGTTCAAGAAGCAAGAAAAGTTGATTTTTTCCAAGTTAAAGAACATCTCAAAAACGGCGGATCCGTATTTATTACAAGCAAAGGTTCAGAAAAACTTTCTTTTCCAAAAGCCAAAGCACAACAAAACTATAGCAGGTCTAGACGAACCTGTGGATTTCTCTTCCGACAACATCTGAGAAGTTCATAACTGTGTGACGTGCATCCATAGTTCCCTTTACCCCCCTCTCTTCCAAATATGTTTTGGGTGCACGCCACTCCCTCTAATCAAGAAATATCTAGTTTTTCGCCCATAAATTAGGGAAAAACCAAAAAAATATTTATTTTTTCTTTCTTAAAGCTTCAGGAATATATCCACATCGTGGTCTGAACCCAAAATATCATGCGTGTAAAACAATGCCGCTGATCGACATCCTCCGCATATTTCCCTGTATTCGCATATTCCACATTTACCTTTGATGTTGACCTTATCTTTGACTTGGTTGAAGAACTTACTTTTTTGCATATTCTCCCAAATCTCTTTGATAGGTTTGTCCTTAATGTTCCCTACTCGGTACGCATCGTTATAACTGCAGGGAATAGCGTCGCCGTTTTCTGCTATACTGAGAAATTTGCCAAAAAAGCACCTGCCTAAAAAGAATCCGTTAAACCAATTGTCGAAATCAGGCATGCCGCGTTGTTTTGCAATTCGAGCATAGAAAGGAATGTACACGTTGATGGCGGGTTTCCCATTGTATTCGGCTGTTAAGTCGTAGAGTTTATTGCAAACCCACTCATACTGGGCAGGAGTTGGGTCTGCTTTGAGGCAGTCTTTACTGTAGGGGATTAGTCCGTGGAAGACAACCCAACGGGCACCGTAGTCCTTAGCTAAATCCAGCACGTGCCGCATATCCGCTTCATTTACGTTGGTGATATTGCCTGCGTTAGCGAAAGTGTAGACAAGGCAATTAAGCAGTTTTT
>CAVUAM010000024.1:0-70466 GCA_963739495.1 Candidatus Bathyarchaeota archaeon
CTTGGACAAATTGGAATCAGCCTTGAAAAAATTATTTTTCTATGCCATCTCCAAATTATTATTGCAAACCTAACTATCGCTTCCAATATGCTAAGCGTGAATTTTAACAAATTCGGCTACATCGTTTGAAAGTAGATGTGGCAGGTTAGCTAACACTCTTTCCAAACTCCAATTCCACCACTCAATTTTTAGCAACTTTTTGATTGTTTGCTCATCAAATCGCATTCTGACTATTTTAGCCGGGTTTCCCGCGGCAATCGCATAAGGTGGAACATCCTTGGTTACAACAGAACCAGCGCCTATAACGGATCCATCTCCAATCTTAACTCCCGATAGTATCATCACATTTCTGCCTATCCAAACATCATTTCCGATAGTCACATCGCCTTTTGTGGCTTGAAGTTCTTTGAACTTTTGGGCTTCTTTGAATAAAGCTGTGAAAGGGAACGATGTCACCCAATCTATGCGATGCTCCCCACCGAGAAGTATTATAACATTTTCAGATATAGAGCAGAATTTTCCGATAGATAGACTAGCCCCATCAGATGCATGTAAAACTTCAGGTACACCATACGAATATCGCCCAATTTTATGTTTGGCAAACAACGGATTATCCTTTGTATACTTGTACTTTGCCCGATAGTAGTGTTGTACATATAAGAAAGGTATTATTCCAAGCAAACCGAAGCGTTTAGCCATAAACTTCACGATTTCCTATTCAAGTTTAAATAAACTCTTAAACGTCTTTATTCTAGCCGCATCTAAACTGTATTTTCAAGGAAACTTACATATAGAGTCTGGAAAACGACTAAAACAGGCCTCCAAGGTCTTGTTTCGCTTTAAGCTGGTTAATAAGAAAATAACGGAGCAAACCCAATCTTTTTTTTGCATTAGTTAGGGTAAGGGCTATCTGATAAAGGACCCAATTACTTTTTAGCGCTTTAAGGAAAAAGAATTTGGATTGTTCTCTTTCGTTTAGGGCGTAATAGCTCCAAAATAAATAAAAGTAAATAATGGCTTTTGTTCTCTTAGGAATTTCTTTTTGGTATTCCTTTAAGAAATGTTCGTTAATGGTTACAACATCCTGATGCCACGCTTCTTTGTTTGAATGCATATTGGAGTTTTTACCGTGCATTCGGTATTTTACTAAAGGTTCTTTTATGAAAAGGAAATTGTGTTTATTTGCCAATGCTACAACAAATTTGTAGTCGTTAAGATATCTCAATTTTTGATCAAATAAAATGCCTTTTGCAAAGGTTCTATTATGAATTAAGCTGGAAAGAAAAATAAAATTTGCATGCAGTAAATCTTCAAAAATTTCTCCACTTTTTTTCTTTTCAGAGGCCAAATTTATTTGAGTGAAAGTTTCCCCTGTTGGAGTACTGTTTTGGTCAATTATTTCGCCTTCAGACCAGACAACCAACGAATTATTCTTCTCCAAAATGGCCAATTGCTTCTCAATTTTCAAAGGAACCCATGAATCGTCAGAATCTATATATGCAATATATTTGCCTGACGCCTTTGAAAAGCAAATCATTCATGGTTGATGCCATCCCCATATTTTTGTCGTGGAAAAAAGCCTTAATTCTTTTGTCTTCATTTTCATATTTTTTTACTATGGTTTTTGAACTATCTTTGGAGAAATCGTCAACTATTATTAACTCAAGATCTTTACAACTTTGATTCAAAACGCTTTCAATCGCTTCTGAAATGTATTCTTCATGGTTGTAAGATCTCATTAAAACACTAACTAAAACCATAAACTTTCACCATGCAAATATAATAATAATCTATTTCGAAGTCTCAAGTCTTCAATGATTTTCAACTTGCTCTCTTTTCAGGAAAAATAAAATAGTCAAGAATTCATTAAAATTGTTTGACCTAAGATCAATGACCTCGCACTATAATCTTCTAGCTATTGAATAAGAATAGCGCATTGCAA
This sequence comes from Candidatus Bathyarchaeota archaeon, assembly GCA_963739495.1. Classification (GTDB taxonomy): domain Archaea; phylum Thermoproteota; class Bathyarchaeia; order Bathyarchaeales; family Bathycorpusculaceae; genus Bathycorpusculum. The sequence continues at coordinate 1,943 of CAVUAM010000024.1, forward strand.
GGTTTAAAGCGTATAAAGAAACGAATTTTCTTTGCAATCTTGCCGCTCTCATATCAATAACACTTTGAGGTATTTGATTTTTCAACTTGAAGGCAGGAACATGCCGATTTGCATAAAACTTGTATACCGTCAAATTCTTTAGAGACAAAGGAAAATCAATAAGATCCATTGTTGCCTTAAAATCCTCTTCTGTTTCTGAAGGAAAACCAACCATTAAATGTGTTGCAAGATCAATTCGCGGATGTTTTCTACTAATAGATAACATCATATTTCGCCAATCTGCTGCTTTGTATTGATTTCGACCCATTAATTTGAGAATTCTATCGCTCCCAGATTCAACTTGAACACCTAATCTGCTTATTTTTCCAGTAGCGAAGATTTTGTCAAAATCTGAATACATATTTCTCAAGTATGGTGGGCTAAGCTGGTTAATAATTATTTTATAATTTGGATCATCGCTTAGATCAACAAGCCGTTTAAGCAAGTCAGATGCGTTTAAACCGATATCTACCCCATAAGCTCCAAAATCTTCAGCACAAAGCTCAAAAAGCCTGTAACCTTTTTTTAACCCGATTTCAAATTCAGAAATTACTTTGTCAAATGGTTTGCTCTTAACCTTTCCCCAAACAAGATGTTCACTGCAATAAGTGCAATTTGATGTACAACCTTCAGCAACTCTTACATAAAAAGGAGGAGCACCAAAATCGAAAAATATCGCCCGTGACAAGACATAACGCATATACGCTAGACTAATCGGTGAGCTATCAGATTCGAGTGTTTGCATTATAGGAATGTGAACGTCCGGAATTTCCAGAGACTTCGAGAGTTTAGGGACATTCATTATTTGAGTTAGAATTTCTTCAAAAGCATGCATATCTGAGGGCCCTATAATGGGACCGTCATAGGTTTTCTTTAGTAATTCAGGATTTTGCTTTGGGAGACAACCCCAAACTACAATTCTCGCCGAAGGCTTCATTTCATGTTTAAGAGAGGCTATCAAACTTACCGATTTATCTTCCTGATTTCTAGTTAGTCCACAAGCATAGAAAACTACTAGGTCTGCTTCTCTAAAATCAGCAGTATAAACTATTTCCGAGTTAAACTCTGATAGAAACCGATAGACATTTTGGGAGCAAAGTCGACCTACTTCGCACCCATCAGTGGTGACATAAATTTTCATAAATCATCATCCTTTGTTTTTTTTCTCTAAAAACTTGAATCTAACGTAAGAAAAAGTATGGTGCCATAGGATTGAAAACAAGTTTACTCCAAATATCCCATGTTCTACGCAATTTAGCTTGTATCAACAGATCTACCCCAATTATTAATGTGTTCGAATTTGTGTTTTGAAGGGACCATTTGTCTTCTGGGAGAGATAGTAAGTCTAAGTTAATTTTGTCAGCAAATCTGATCTGTTTTTGCCGATATTCATTGACGCTAATGCTTAATCTGTCTTGGATTTTTTCATAGTTATTGAGGAGTTCATCGAAAAGATCTAAAATCTTTTCAGCTGTAATTTTAGTAGTGAGAATAGTAAATTTTGAAAAACCTATGCTTTCGACGAAGTCGAAATGTGCTGGCGCATAAGCAAGCCCAATAAAAGGAGTGTTTGTGGCAGCACTAAAAACCAGAGAATGCAGCTTCTCTCCGATAAATATCTTACAAGTTGAGATTAGATTTAAAGTGGCGTCAAAATCTTCCCATTTCTCGAAGATTCTAATCCCAGTCTTTTTAGAAAGATCTTCGATATCCTGCATATTATTTTTCCAAAATGGAATCAGTACAATTTCATAACCCCGATGTTTCAAAACAGTACAAACTTTGCACAACTCTCTGATTACTCGATCCCTGATCCCCCAAGAGTATCTCGGAAAAGCTACACCTAAGTTTATCCCAACTCTATTGTTACATTTTTCCAAAACTTTCGTAGGTTTCAGGGATAAGCATGGATCACCGATTACCTCCGAGTCTATTCCCCAATCTCTTAACAGTGCTTTTGAAATATTTCCCCTTACACTAATAAACCTAAAATCAATTAACTTGAATCTATCAATTAGTTCTGGACTAAACGGACCATGCCATACAGGATTTAGAACACCGGCACCAAAAACATATGAGTATTTTACGGGTCGCATAAGTAAGGCAATTGCAGGCAGAATAGTGCCTCCACCGACTATCGTTGTCTGGCTATGCTTTTGCCTTACCTGAGAAGTTATCCGATTAAATCTAAAGGGGTATTTGGCAAAAATTTCTTGATCGACTTTGAAAAGAGCCTCATCTCCTAAATTGAAATTAGGAGTTACCCCACCTACATAATTTATTATTTTTTCCATCGTGCTCATTATTCCAGACTAGTAAATTGAAAACATATCCTTCGAAGGTAAATATCTAAAATGCATTTACTTTCAGTGCTTCGATTACGGTTTGAAATTCATGTTCAGTCATGAAAGGAAACATCGGAAGTGATAGAATTTTTGTAAATAAATCTTCAGCCTTTGGAAAATCACCCTTCTTATATTTTGTTGTCTTTTTATAGTAAGAAAAGTAGTGAAGAGGAATATAATGCACTCCAGTAGTTATGCCTCTTTTTTGCAAATAGCTGTAGAGTTCGTTTCTAGATAACGGGTAAGGCTTCTCAACTTTAACTTCCAATAGTTGAAAAACGCCTTGGCGTAGATTGTCATTAGGATCATGGAGCATTTTGATACCTTCAATTTCTTCCAGAGCAACCTGATATTTCCTTGCAACTTCTCGCCTAGACTCAGTGATAAAACCTATTTTTTCCAATTGTTTTAGCCCCATTGCAGCTTCAATTTCGCTCATTCTGAAATTAAAACCTAAATCGGCAATATCATAGTGCCAATTAGCTATCTTTTGTTTTGGAGTCTTGGTTTGGCCATGATTCCTCATAAGCAACGATCTGTTTTGCACTTTTTTGCTGTTTGTTACAAGCATGCCGCCTTCTCCAGTCGAAATATTTTTTGTAGCGTAGAAGCTAAAACACCCCGAATCCCCGAAACCCCCAACTTTTTGGTCTCCAAAAGTTGCCCCTATAGCCTGGGCACAATCCTCAATCATTTTAACGTTGTATTTTTGGGTTAATCGACTAATTTCTTTCATGTTGCAGGGAAAACCGTAAAGATGCACTGGTATTACGCATTTGACGTCTTCATTGGTTTCAAGAATATGCGCCAATTCTGCTACATCGATTTCCCCGTCTTCGCCTATGTCACAGAAAATAGGTTCCGCTCCTATCCATCGAACGACGTTTGCCGTAGAAGCAAATGTATTGACTGGAATCACAACGGAATCACCCTTTTTTATGCCTAAACCATCCAGAGCCAAGTAAAGGGCTGATGTACATGAGCTGGCACCAACCCCATATTTGGTTCCTACAAAGTCCGAAAAAACATTTTCGAACTCTGCCGTTTTCGGTCCGAGAGTTAACCATCCAGATTCAAAAACTTCCCTGATTGCATCTAATTCTTCGCTACCAAACGTGTTTTGAGGTTTATGGAGAGGAATTGTGTTTAACAAGTTTTTATCCACCTGAGTAAAATGATTTTCTGCGCTAGCTCCGAGCTACGATTATTTTTTTTCTTGCTTTAGGTAAATAGTTACAATAATCTGATTGGGTTTTTCTAAAAGAATATGCCTTTTCTTAGTTAGCTTTAATTTCAAGCGTTTTACTGACACAACACGTTGAAGGCGTATTTTGCTCCAGCGTTCTTTGAAGAATCGCAAAAAGCTCGTCACCTACGGCTTCCGCACTTCTCATATTATACATTTCATAACCTGCATCTTGCATTTGCTGATAAAAGAGTGGATCCTCATAAAGTCGATTTATCTTTTCTACTAACTCATCTTTGGACTTCGCAACACAAATGTCTAAAGTTTCTGACAAAAATACATTGTTCAACATCAAAAGAGGAGTTTTAGTCCCCCAGCAATCTCCCAAGAAGCCCCATCCGCCTTCTTTAACCGGAGTAAATGCATAGTAGCTCTCAGCAATTAGCTTCAGTATTTCACATCTCGGTAAAGAAGGAATATGCTTAACAGCTGGACCATATTGCTGTTTTAGTTTCTTAATGATTGACTCGTGAGGGCCTGATCCGATAACTAAGAACTCTTTTGTAGGTGTTTTTTCCAGGATTAGAGGTATTATCCACTCAAGTTCCTGAGTATTTTTGTTGGGAAGTAATGTGCCGGCGTAGATTGCTCTTAATTTGCTTCTATTCTTTGGAAGGATGCAATCTTCAGGTATGTGGGCAGGCCAAGGAAGATAATATAAGGGCTTTCCCTGTTTTGATAATGAACGCAATAATCTTTTATCCCGGGGTTCAGAAGTTATTATTGCGTCAGCTTTTTTGCATAGCCACGACCAATATGCAAGATCTCGTATTGGCTGCTTCATCAATACTCTAGAGAAAATAGTCTGCAGGCTACCCGTCGACTGGTTAAATGCAATGTTACTGGCAATTTCCACATGCAGTACAATCGGTATTTTAATATATTTCTGAACTTGAAGTGCCAAAACCATGTTTTCTGCCAAGTGGCACAAAATTATGTCAGGTTTCAGTTCGTTAGCAACTTTCAAGACTTTGTCTAGTTTTCTTTGAGGGAAAAAACCCATTTCGTTGAAGTTTTTAAAATTATCATAAAGTCTGTAAATGGGAAATCCATCCTCGTTTTCAAAAACTGGAGGTTTTCCATAATTTCCCCGTGCACCCAAAGACTTCCATGTTATAAAGGCTAACTTAACGCCTTTTTTATGAAGCCTATCATATACATAGTAGTCTTCACACAAGTTTTTAGACATTACAGGAGCCAAAACTAAGACATTCACGATTTTCACTTTCTTTTGACTTTCACTAAGACAGATAAAATAAGGCTAGGATTTAATGAGAAGGATTAACATAAAATATTTCACTATCGCCGTTTGTATAAATTAGGTTGTTTTGATTAAGAAGAGCCGAGATTTGAGATGCATTGAAGGAACTAGTAGATGTTATGACACCATACAATATTTTTAGACTACCCAAATAAATGTAATTACTTTCTAGTGCATTTGTATTATTAGTTATAGTGAATATTAGATTATCTGAAATCAAGCCACAGGTAACAAGTGCATGAACTCCAGATACATCATCAGGAAATACATCTACTGAATCAATTTTATGAATTGATAGCCAAGAAGCACTGAATGCAGCTTGTTCGGGGATATACATGGTGTTGAAATTCGTTTGAGTAATTGTATCGGGCGAAGTGCTTGCCCGAGCGTAGTCCAATGGAAAAGATAAGGGAGCAGCACCCAAAACGATGTTGGCAAATCCTGATTGCGTTAGGAAATAACCAGCTATTACGGCAAATAAGAGGATTTTTGTAGCTTTTTTTATGCTTCCAAAGGAGTGCTTCTCAGTCATTTTCTTCGATAATGTTCCAGCGATATCAACTAGCAGTTCCCCGCCGATAACGAAACAGGGTGATAAAATTAGAAGGGTTATGGCATAGAACCTTGAGAAATTCAAAGAAGGAGCAAGATTGGGTACGATCAAACATAGTAATAAAATAAAACCACTTGCGATGCTCATTATTTGATATTTAGGGTCAATAGTCCATTTTTTGGTTTTTTCTAATAATCTTGAAAATAATCTGACAACTCCAATTGCAAGAAATAAATTGGCTAAAATATAAAATACCCAGTAGATATCTCCCGCAAAATTTATGTTGCTCCCAACAGGATGCGAGCCAGATAAACCTCTAGAGGCAGTTACGCTAAAATCAGTAACAATGCTTGAATAAATATGTGTTACAGAATCTTTTATTGATATAAAGATTGAATTAGTATAACTATACCAGTAGAAGCTAATTATAAACAAAATTACAAGTGATTTAAAATCCAATATGTTATCTGGATATTTTTTAATTCTCAATATTATGTATAGCGAAATCACTATAAATAAATAAATTAATAATAGAGAATAGTGAGAAACAATTAATGCTCCTCCAAAAACAATGAGAAGGAACCTTCGTTTGCGCCCTGACAGACTATTATCCATGATAACTAGAATTGATAATGCAAGGAAGAGTGTACCTATTATTTGTCTGTCAAGACTTAAAGGCTCAACTCCATAAAAAACAATAGACCCAGAAACAAAGAATATCGAAGCTAAAACTGAAGCCGTCCTACCTAATTGCTTAGAATATACAGTAAATAAGGCCACAGGAACAAGAGAAAAAACGAATGGATAGAGACTTTTGAAAACTACCTCACCGCTACAATTCATCAAGACATAATATATCGTAGGGAGGATAGTCACACTTAACATGCTACCAACGTTGACTGTGGGCATTAGATTAGTAGTAGTTGAAAGCAAAGCCCAATGTCCGCTGTTGGCGGTTAACTTAAAAACATAATACTCAGCATTAGCATCAAAACCCATGATGTATTTTGACGTTAACAAAACTTGAATTGTAAGAGCCAAAGATACTAAAAAAAGTATAAGAGGAAATGACATTACCGAGGAGAACTTGTTTGAAAAAACACTTAGCCCAAATAAGACCACTATCGAAATAATCATCAATGATAAAACATAGACGTTTGAATATAATGAACCGACTATTCCAAGAATCAAAGGAATAATCAATACTGATTTAGGGAGTAAATTCTTCAGATTAAGAAAATCGCTTTGTTTCAGATTCACATTCAAATCTTGACGGTAGGCAATAACTGATAAGAAAAGCGTCAAACAACTAAAGGAAATTAATAAATAAATAGGCGATAAAGGCTCCAAAACATTCAAAGCAAAAAATAGTTCATTGATCAACAAACCTACAAACATCAAAAAAGCTAAACTCAAACCAACGGTGAACAATAATTTCTCTACTAACATCGTTCGAGTCGGTTTTAGAAGCTTAAGAATCAAAAAACCAGGAACAAATGTAAGATAACAAAAAGCAACAATCTGACGCAAAATCGGAGTATCTAAAATAATCACAACATATAGAAGAATATGGAACAACAGCACAACTAGAAACGGTTTAAGCATCTTAAATCAATCAATCATTTTATAATATATTTCAGAGGTTGGGTATGCATCCTTTTTTTCATGCAGGTAATAGAAGCTTGATAAATTCTCTTAATCCTTAAAATTCCCGTCAAGGTAAACGTACAGCAGATATTACACATCATACTTAACCCTCGACAGCTCAAGATACAAGTTGATAAGTTAATTGAGTCAGTCTCGCTTTTTTTACGCATTGTAAACGCTTTTAATGTCTTTTTGCTTCAACAGCTTACCCAAAAATTGGAGATATTTCTTGCAGATTGTGTTTATGTCAAGTTCAGCCTCAGCAAACCGTCTTCCATTATACCCCTTCATCAAAAAAACTTCTTTTGGGGTCTCTTTTGCTTTTAGAATGGTCTCAGCAATAGATTCAGGTGTTGGTTCGCAGACAAAACCGCAGTCAAATCTTTCAACGATGCTTGCTGTCTCATCAATACTAGTTACAATAACTGGTTTAGCTAATGCCAAAAACTCCGCGAATTTCGTTGGAAAAACAGGACGCCCGGTTTTACCAGCGCATTCTCCGGATGGACTTATCAGGATATCAGATTTTCGCAATTCGGATATAAGCTCATCCTTCGGCAACCAATCAAGACATATTACTTTCTCCTTCAATCTATTTTTTATCTCGTTCTTGATGGCCAAGTCTTCTTTACGAAAACCCATAAACTTGAAATGAATATCGTGATAACTCAAAATTTCTGCGGCTTTCACTACATTTTCTATCCCTTGATATTTAACATATGAACCCGAATACGCTAAAGTGAATGGATTCTCACGGTTATCCTTGGCAGTCTGGTTTTGCAACCCAAATAACTCCAAGTCCACACCATTCAGAACAACCTCAACATTTTCCTCTTTAATGCAAGGCTTCCGATCAAGAAGATTCTGTTTTAGTCCTTGTGATGCGACTGCGAAATATTCAAAGCCATTAAACCCCAAGTATTCACTTAAACGCGCATTAAACCCTATCAAATATCCTTCAACATTAAATCGACCTTTACCAAAAAGATAACTCTCAGCCAGCGCATCATTGTGCATATCATAGATCAATAAAGCATGGCCTCTAAGCAGGATCTTGGTAATTGCAAGAACGAATGCTGAACCATTTCCTTCAGCCACCATTACGTCAAATTGCCTTAGATACCGAAGTATAAATGGAATATTAAGGGGTTGAATAAGAACAGGAGAGCCAAAAAACATTTTCCACAAGCAGAGTCGATCTGTATCGGCACCTAATTTTCTGCAATGCTTTTCAATATTAATTATCCTACTCTCATACGCAGGTGCATTCTTGGGTGTCCACGAAGACACAAAAAGGATACGCATTAATTCTTCAACCTATCTAACCCCGGTCAAATCCACATGATAAAATTCTTCGAAAGAAACAATGGACACTCGCAACAGGTCATCTAATAGACAATTAATCACAACATCTCAGCAGATAAGGACCGATATACCTTTTCTATACTACTTGTCACTATATCCCAATCGAAGTACTTCTGAACATGCTTTCTTGCATTACTAGAAACCTCTTTTCTAAGCTTGACATCTTCAATTAACGTTAAAATTGCATCTGTCATTTTTTCAGGATTGTGTGGGGGAACAAGAAGACCTGTCTTATGATCGGTAACAACGTCTAATACGCCGGGAATCGAAGTAGCTACAACGGGTATTCCGCATGACATTGCTTCAAGTAAAGTTGTTGGCAAACCCTCGCGATACGAGGGAAGCAAAAATACCGTGGCATTCTGATATAATTTAAGAAGACTATTGTGATCAACAGCTCCAGTAAAACGAAAGTTTTTTCTAATATTTAATTGAGTTACCAGTTTTTTTAGCCTTTTTTCCAAAGGACCGTTTCCCGCAATCACGAATTTGAAGTCTGGATATTTCTTTATTATGTACGGGGCACTTTCAATTAGATCAATTAAACCTTTTTCGACACTAAGACGACCACAATAGAGCGCATACAGATCCTTTGCTTCTTTAGTATTTGAGGGACAAAAGAAAGTAGAGTCTACGGCGTTAGGAATTAACTCCAAATTCTCTATCCCATAGAAAACCCTTAATTCATCCGCACAAGTCTTTGAAATAGCAATCACTTTGTCAGCAGATTTTACAATTTGGCGGTCTATTTCTATATACATCGATGAAAAAGCTCTAACTATTAATGACGGAAAATCCAATATCTTTCGATAAGGCACATAACCTCTCATAGTTCCGTGTTCTGTAACTAATTTTGGCAAAGATGTTTTAACAAATGGAATATTTGCATTGTGCATGTGAACCAAATCAAAATTCGATTCAATAGATTTAAGAAACCTGGAAACAAAAAATCCATGTAATTGAAGATGGAATGGGTAGATGGGAACGAATCGAACTCGATATACTGTAATTCCATTTATTACATCTTCACAATAGGGCTTTTTCCAGGAGCCACGTGTAACAATCGCTACCTGATGTTTGCGTTCTACTAATTTTCTGGATAAACCGTAAACATGGTATCCTGGTCCAGCTGCTACAGGAGGAATATTGTCACAAATCATGCAAATACGCATGTAAACCACATCTTATTAAAAGTCTGGAGTTGATTCTCTTCTATGTAATTCAGTTGGAACTGAGCAAACATAGAAATATCCAAATAAATTCTGAACATGCTTTCATGAAGGTTAAATCACACATTTCTTAATCAGAAAATATTTTCTTCAAGCGTTGCCCAATATTTATCTAGTAATTTGTCCTAAAAACGAAGCAAATGCGTTAATTGCTTTCTCCCCGGAATATTTCTTGTCAAAAATTTCTCTTGCATGCGTATTAGTAATAAACTGATTGTTGTTTCCTTCTATCAAACTGAACTTTTCAACTAAATCATTGATATCTTTCTTAAAGTATATCGCAGAGTCTCCAGCTACTTCCCTGTTAAATGGCACATCTAAAGCCAATATTTTATTGTTGCTTGAAAGGGCTTCTACTAACGAAGGATTAGTCCCCCCCATTTCGTGGCCATGAATATATGCGAAACAATTGAATCGTAATGTTCTCTGCAATCGAGGCTCGTACACTCCGCCCACAAATAATATTCTTTCACTCTTAAATCGCAACAATTCTTTAACATAAAAAGTGTTAATCAATGGACCAACAATAACAAGTTTTAACTTAGACTTTGAATTCTTGAAAGCTTCTACAATAAGTCTAATGTTATTGTCCGTCTCCAATCGGGCAATCACTAAGTAATAACCTCCTTTCTCAAGATTAAAGACCCTTAACACCTCAGGGTCATAGGGTATAAATTCGCGTATTCGCCCGCCACCATTTGGCACAAAAACTGGAGAAACGTTATAATTCTTACGATAATATAGGGCTATCATTTCTGAATCAGCCAGAATGTAGGTGGCAATTTTCGGAGTAATTTTTTCAAAAGAAGACATGACAAAACTTAGGAATTTCCCATACTTCGCCCTTCTGGATTCGAGACCATCAACATTAACAATTACAATCTTTCTAAGCATTTTAGGAATTAACAAAGTGAGAATACTTGAATGACCTAACATGTAAACCACGTCCACAGAAAGAGTGCTGCCTAAAACAGATAACAGATCATAGATAAATGGCTCGGAAAAACTTCTTATGGATCGTATTATTGGAAAATACAGTAATCTGACCCCATGGTACTCCCTATAAGATTCAGGTATAATTCTCCTAGATTCACAGGATACATAAACCTTAAAACCGCGCGATGCTAAACCGACACTAAGCCCTTGGGCAATGGTCTCAAATCCCCCATACTGTGCCGGAATCCCACGTGACCCGAGGATAGCAATCCTGACTTGCTTGGGCAAAATATGAACAAAAGTTTTTTCAATCATTCTAATATCCCGGATCATTTCAATTTTTCTTATTTGATCGCCATCTGCTTACTTCAACATCAAAAATGCGACCGATTCTGACGGTTACAAGTCACTAAAAAGATACGATGACAAAACTAGGCACTTTTGGTTTTTTAAATAAACAACACTAATTATTAATCATTAACCAACGAATCATTTGCTTCATAATTTTTAGTCCATCTATTATCGGATCTACATGTGAAATCCCGTTGGATCTTTTTCTAGCAAAAATAGGGACTTCTTTTAGGGAGAACCCATTCATAATTGGTTTTAATGTCAATTCGGTTTCGACCTCAAACCTATTCGAAGTCACCGGTATTTTTTTCAAAACTTCAGATTTGTAAGCCCTAAATCCGCTCTGGCTGTCATTAACAAAGATTCCAGTCATTATCAGGAAAAAAAGACTAATCAAGTGGTTTCCAAATAAATTAAATCGCGTAGTTGTCTTTCTGCCTTCTTCGGTATTAAATCTTGATCCCACAGCTATATCGGTGCCGTTCAGAACAGGAAAAACAAGTTTTCCGATATCTTTCGGATCATGAGAACCATCTCCATCCATCGTAACCACGATTTTCCCCTTCGCGCACTCAAACCCGCATTTAAGAGAATACCCTTTGCCCTGATTGGTTTTATTTACTAATACTTTAGCTCCATTTTGAGCAGCGACTTCTTTCGTTTTGTCATCGGATCCGTCGTCAATTACAATGATTTCATGATCCATTTGAACCAGTTCAGCATATCTCTTTAATTCTGCTAATACATTTCCCAAGTTTTTCTCTTCATTATATGCTGGAATTATTATTGAAACTAAAAGACCTGGCATTTTTATGCCGTTAGAAACAGCTCCACTATTTGGATTTAAAAGCGTCACGAGAAAAACCTTCCTAAAATTTCAAATTTTATCTTTCTCTACTACAAAAAAGCCCTTAACAATACCCTTCTAGCATTCAATCAGATAGCGGACAAGTTTGCGTTTAAAAACGATATTTCAAAAAAACGATATACCCCAAAAACAGATCGCCGACTTTCTATTTCAGAGCGATCCTAAAAAGTCTAGGTAATAGCCGGGTTGGAGAGGCAAATTAGTTATTTTTATGTTTGGTAGACCATTCTCAGTTGATACGTGGTCTTTACTATATTACTGAAATGATTTTTACCGAAAAAATATGGATACAAAAAAATGATGGATTCTTCAGGCTTACGGCATTGGTTGTTGGTCTTTGTTTTCTTCGGTTGTGATTTCTTCTATTGGTTTTGGAGGCGGTGTTGTTGCCATCGTCCAGCCAATCCATGCGCCTATGAACAAGATTGCTATGAACGCAACGAATACTGGGACGGCTATGAGCCAGAATTGAACTGTGGCTGCTGAGCCTATGTTAAGCCACGGCTGAATCAACTGTTGGTAACCAAACAATCCAACTAAATAAACTACAGCGACAACTACGCAGACAATCAGTATTGCTCCACCTATTGCTTGATCTTTACTCATACTCTTTTCACCACCTAAAGAAGAAATTAAATGATACAATTATTTATTTGACATTTTAGTTATTTTTTTATGCTAAGTTCGATTTTGTTTGAGAATTTTTTTGCATCAACAAATCTCATCAACTTCGACAATTTCGTTTTCTAGATAGTAAGTATAATGATTGCTTTTATTGCAATTATTATTAGGAATAGTACACCCGTAATTGAGATAGCGTTTCGGAGTTTTTTCTTATTTATGTTTAGATCAATTACCCCATAATGAGGATACGGAAGTTCCGCTGTGATGAGAAGAATAACCGAGCCAAACGCCAACAATAATATTATGTCTGAGAAGGTGAAGGGCGGAAGCGCGCTTACTAATACGGTAATTACCGATGAAATCGCCGCAGGTGCAATCGTGGCCGTTGGAGTTGGAGTAGTTGAAAATGTAGGCGTTGGGGTTGGTGTAGGAGTGGCAGTTGGTGTATGTGATGGTGTTGGCGCTGGGGTAGGACTTGCTGTAGCAGTAGGAGTTGGGGAGGAGGTTGTTGCTTTTGTTACTTTGAACGAGTTGCTATTTCCAGTGTGATATTCGTCGGTAACCGTTATGGTGACGCTTGAACTCTCAGTTGCTATGTTAACCGAAGTCGACCCTACCCCGCCAACGAAGGCGCTCATATTGCCCGGATCAATCGATCCTGCAGAGCAATTCAAAGAGGGCGAACCATTGTAGCTTATAGCCGTGTTTTCAAATGCATCCTTAGCTGTAACTGTAATGCTGAAAGATACGCCCGAAACCTGTGTTCCGACAACACTAAAAACAAAATGATCCAAACCAGCTGGACCAACCATCAAACCAACATTATATGCCATAGAAGCATAAGTGGCTGTAACTATCCAGGAGCCAGCTATTGTAGATGAATAGATGTTGTTGCTCCATGAACCACCAGCACCAGAGCTAATACTCCAAGATGTAGAAGAAGTTACATCCCAAGAGTTATCATACATGTCAAAAGCCAAAGCAACAAAAGTCTTAGACAAACCCGCAGTAACCGACGAACCAGCAGAAGAAGAAATAACAACATTTGCAACTACAGCTGCATGATCAACAGTTATTCCATTCTCTGAACCAGTAATAAAAGCAGTCACTATATCAGTCGCTGCAATTGACTGAGAACCAACGGTCTCTAAAGTGACAGTAAAAGAGCCAACACCACTAATCAGACCCGCATTAGAAGGCAAAATCGCTTTGCTGTCGCTAGAAGTAATCTTAATCGTACCTGAATAATCCACAACCGTGTTGTTATAGGCGTCCTTAGCAATTACCGTCACATTGTAAGCAACACCTGCAGTAGTAGAACTTGGAAAACCAGAAACCAAAAGGTGAATGCCTGAAGCAACAGACACGGTTATGCCATTTTGAGAACCATTAATCGAGCCAGTAACTGTATCAGTAGCGGCAATAAACTGACTTCCAGCCGTCATCAGCGTAATGCCGTTGATAAACGTGTGAGTACCAAGATCATCAAGTAGGAACGTATAATCACTTGGCAAACTAACCCCAACCCCAGAATCAGAAGTTAAGAAATGAATTTTACCAGTATAACCTGTAGCAGTATTGTTATTTGCATCCTTAGCCGTAACCGTCTCAGAGAAGGCAATTCCTGCAACTTGAGAAACACCGCTTGAGACGACCAAATGAGTAGCAGCGCCAGGATTCACCACCAGAGAAACTGTATTTTGAATACCTAAAATGCCAGCCGTAACCGTCCAGGAACCGACGATCGCAGATGTGTAGATGTTGTTGTTCCATGAACCGCCAGCACCAGAGCTTATGCTCCAAGTGACTGAGTCAGTGGCATCCCAACTGTTTTCGAAGGCATCAGAAGCAACAGCCGAGTAAATCTCACTGGTTCCAGCCGTAATAGCAGCAGAACCAGGAGACACCACTACACTCTTAGCGACACCATGATTTACCGTAAACGAGTTGCTCGTTCCGGTATGGCCCTCACCATCATCTATACCGAGACTTACGCTTGAACCCGCAGCAGTTACTGAGACTGTTCCTGACCAGATGCCTTCAGAAAAGCCACCAGACGCAGAAGATGGAGTGACAGAGCCTGCGGAATACGTTAAAAAGGGTGTACCTGTATAGTTTGTGATTGCGTTTCTGTACGCATCTTTGGCTTTGATTGTAATATCAAAAGGTTCACCTGAAACCTGTGTTCCAACTGCAGTAAAAATAAAATGATCAAAACCAGCAGAACTAACCATTAAACTAACATTGTAAACTGTAGACGCATAAGTGGCGGATACTGTCCAAGAACCAGCCGCGGCAGATGTGTAGATGTTGTTGTTCCATGAACCTCCAGCACCAGAGTTTATGCTCCAAGTGACGGAATCAGTGACATCCCAATTGTTGTAGAAGGCATCAGAAGCAACAGCCGAATAAGTCATACTATTTCCAGCCGTAATAGCAGCAGAACTAGGAGTCACCACTACACTCTCGGCAACACCATGATTTACCGTAAACGAGTTGCTCGTTCCGGTATGGCCCTCACCATCATCTACGCTAAGGTTTATGCTTGAACCCGCAACAGTCACTGAGACTGTTCCTGACCAGATGCCTTCAGAAAAGCCACCAGTCGCAGAAGACGGAGTAACAGATCCCGAAGAACACGTCAAAAAAGGAGTACCCGTGTAGCTTGTGACCGTGTTCTTATACGCATCTTTAGCTTTAACTGTAATATCAAAAGGCTCACCGGAAACCTGTGTTCCAACTACACTAAAAATAAAATGATCAAAACCAGCTGAATCAACCATGAAGTCGCCGCTGGATCCGCTTCCTCCCCCACCAACATCCTCAGCAATTATCACGTCAGAACCCGCATGTGTAACAATAACCGACCCGGTCCAAACACCACCTACAAAATCACCTATAATCGTGGGACTAATTGACCCAGAAGTATCGCTCAAATAAGCAGGACCACTATAGCTCGTAACAATGTTTCCATAGGAGTCCACTGCAGTTACCCCTACGCTAAAAGAGTTACCCGCAGTCTGAGAACTATCTATAGGACTGAAGACAAATTGAGCCAGCGCACCTGCAGTAACCTCCAAAGATGCTATACCAGTTACGCCAACACCATTATCTGCCGTAACCGTCCAAGAACCAGCCGCGGCAGATGTGTAGATGTTGTTGTTCCATGAACCGCCAGCACCAGAGCTTATGCTCCACGTGACGGAATCAGTGACATCCCAACTATTATCGAAACCGTCAGAAGCAACAGCTGTGAAAGTCACTGCGTCTCCAGAGAGTAACGAGTAAGTATCGGGAGAAACTTTGATGCTGACTGCAGTTTCTTGAGCGCTAGCTTGCATGCTAGTGATTAAGCAGATTGAGAGCACAATAAGAAATGATAAGGCAAGAATTTGGTGTTTCTTCATATTTTCATTCTGCCGTTTCTTAATATCTTAGACTTACCTTTTTTATTCTTTAAAAATAACAAGAATTAATTTTCTAGATTACTTTTGACTCTAAAGAATACCAAAACAACTCAGAATAGAGCATAAGGTCAGTTTTCTCAGACACAATGGCCACAATAGCCTCGATAGCTGAGTTGATTTTAATAAACTCACTCTGAATACGTTTATTCTTTTGAGTTTTGGTCGACACTTGATTTTTTCTCATTAATCTGAGTTTTCGACGACATAACTTCATCTTCTAAAGTGACAACCTTCATGCCATCTGTTTTTCTATATTCTTCAAGTTCAAGCAAAAGTTTCTTATTTTCCGACTCCAAAGTTTTAATTACCTCTTCAACTTTAGCGGAATCAACTTCTGCTTCATGAAGCATAGCAATAGGTGCCTGCATAGCCATCAATATTCGATATTCTATGTGTGTGGTTTCAGTTTGAGGATTACGTGTTTCATTTTGGATGATTATAGGTTTGCCCGTGGCCTTGGCTAATGCGCAAGCAACTGCGCTGCTTAAAAGGCAACCGACTTGCTTGTGTGTTTTTGGTTGAAAATCGGTTTGTCTGCAAATTTCATCGAGTATGCTTTTTCTTACTTGCAGAATCACAGTGTTTTCTTGGATTTGGATTTCAGCCTCTCGTGCAAGCTCTAGATCTTCGACGAGCAGTTTCGGAAGCAGGTTTTGGATCTGATTGAGGTCAGTTTTTATGAACGAAAAACCCAGTTCCTTCTCGAAGAGATTTGCGAGAGCGGATCCTGGCGGTGTGAAAAACGTACCGGTTTTTTCCTTTGAAAGCAATTTTTTATCTGATTCTTCCAAGCTGGGCAGTGGAGATTTGGATGTTTCAGGAATGAAAACGAGACTAAAATCGATGTTTCTGAGGTTATCAGGAGGCAAGTAAATACCTTTCTGGTCTAAAGCAAGTTCAGTGATTACACGTTCGATATTTGACACTGCTGCTTCGGTGGAAGCATTAAGTAACGTTAATGGCACGTGTTTTGAAGGGGTAAGATAGAGTAGTATAGCTCCCCAAAAGATGATGGCTAAACCAAAAATTGCCAAAAAAGACGAATTATAGAGCTTTGATACTATTACTATTCCGATTCCCAGGGATAGCATGATCAAGATAATTATTTTACTTAGGGTTTTTCGTTTTGGTTGAGGCATCTTTATACACCTTTAATTTCGGCTTAATTTTTGTGTTTTCAACGTTGAAAAATTTATGCAAGAATCCAACACTATAGCGTTCAATTAAACAATTTAAGGAAAGTTAAGATTATTTTTGCTTGTCTCAAATGTTCAATAAAAATTTGCCCCAGTTTTTTATTCGCTGCGCCCATAAATAACAATTAAACAAACTTTTTACAAGTATATTTTGCAAAAAAATTCCAACCTAAAATCTCAAGTGTAGAGAATTTTAGACTTTTCTAATTTTCTCGCTGTCTAAACACATGGTATCAAGTTGCAGCTTATTCTTCTCTGTCTCGACTGCTTCTTGCCCAATTCGCTGTAACCGTTTTACATATTCAGCGTACATTTGAAGGAAACCTTTGCCCTTAGGGGTTGTTAAATAAAAAGTATCATCAAAAAGCTCAATCAAATCATTATCTATCAACGTTTGAAGGTACCGTCCAACTTGAACGAAACTCAAGTTGGCTTGATACATAATTTTAGTCTTCCTTCTTTTGACCAATGCCGTGTTCAGTATCTCACAAATAATATCCAGTCTGCCGCGATTCTTGTTTTTATTATTGTTATTAAGGAACAATTCAAAAATACCCTCTGTGTTTTTTGAACACCAACTGGAGAATTTAGACAAGAATTTCTATAAGCCACAATTCTCTCTTAATTACTGATGGAGCCAACCTCTACCGCATTTCTTGCGCTGGATATTCTTCTGTAACTTCTGATTCGACAAATCTTTTTCAAGGCTTCGAGTGCGATCCTGCTTATTTAAAACTTGTTTAGCGAATTTTCTATATCCCCCTACAGAGGGGTGAGGTCCTAAAACCTGTTCCAGGTTTTGAACTTTGTGTAAAAGTAGAATTTCCTTCAAATCTAATGCTTTGTAATCTCTGGTGGCCTTAATGATTGTTCCCTGTTCAACAAACAATAACGAGTAGTTTTTGTTTGCTGATCCTTCGGCTCGAACCTTATCGCTGATATGATTCTTCCAGAGCATTTTCCATTCTTCTTTAATATTATCTATCTCGGTTCGTTGAATTTTTTCATTACTCGTTATCACTTAGATATCCCCCCGTGTCATCCGGAGCAGAAAGAAATTGTGAAACCGAGTTTTCTTTTAGACTCGGATTCAAACGGATTTACTAAGAAAAGCTTACGGTTTGAAAGCTTATAAGATGGGCAGAATGGAGAGTAGGGCTCTTAAGTACTGATTATAGAGTATTTACTTCAGGTATCGCTCAATAATACTGAATGTGTTCTTTAGTTTTCTATAAAAAACCTACAAGAAAATGCAGAATTCTAGACTACTCGAAGCACAACTATTGGTTCTGCTTAATTTAAATGGGTTCTAATCAATATATCAATTCAGAACAGCTATGAAAATCGAAAATCTCTTTGATGTTCTAAAAGATGGTGATTGGCACAATATATCTGAGTTGGCAGACCAAATCAAAATTCCAGTTGCCAAACTCGCGGAATTTTTGCGGGCCGTCTCGGAAGAAGAAGGTATAATTGAATACAGCGAGAGAAACCAACAAATCAAAATCGCCCCCGAATGGCAAAACCTTCTCCCTTACAAAGTTGAACCTAAATTAGTCTCTCAATCATCTCGCAGAAAAAACCAGTCAAATCGATCCAGTTAAATCACCAATATTAAGAAAACAGAAATGAACGTTAAACTCTAAATCAACATTAAAATCAAAGAAGTGAAAGTTGTAGCTTTACATTTCATCGGAACAGACAAGTTCCTGAGTCTTCTTAAGTACCGTTAACAGAGTCTTCCCCTGCTGAGAAATCTGATAACACAACTTTCCATCACAGCCTTTTTTCTCCTCAATGAAACCTTTCTTCAAAAAATCATAAAAGTACTTGTTGAAACGTGCATAATTCAAATTAGACTTATACATTATTCTCATCTTTTTCTGAGGAGCTAAAGTAGCTTCTAAGATATCTATCGTAATAGTTCCCCAACCACGTTTCGGCAAGATGCACACCTCGTACTTCTTAGACAACCCAACATCATAAAAAAGCATATAAGCCATATTTCACAGTTCGTAACATATCGATAAACAAAAAATATAAAATTCTATTTGCGGCAGCACCGAAATTTTCTTTTAAAACAAATATTCAAATAATCCTGTTAAAGGCGTAAAATACTAATCTAGCATATGTGGTAGACAAACCGTAATTGCTGGATTTTTCTGGAATCATAAAAATTCGTCATAAATGGTACCTCTACTCTGCTATTATTGGTTTCTTCAAAACCTGAGTTTTTCAATTGCTGTCTTAACTCATCGATATTGATGTATTCAGTAGGTTCTCTAATGTGAAGCACTGACCCCTCATGTAACCAATTAGCCAAGGCATCGATAGTTTTCACACACGGTCCATTGGAGTTATATCATGTAGAACAAACTGAGTTACAACGACATCATAGGTTTGTGCAGGTTTCGGTAGGTTTCTAATATCTTCATTTTTTATGTCTATATTACAAAAACTCTTAAGTCTCTTCTTTGCAGATGCGATTGCATGGATATTGATGTCAATGCAGGTTAGGTGACCCTGTGGTAAAAGTTCTGCTATCTGTTTTGATAATAAACCTTTGCCGCAACCGAAGTCGACTACGCGCTCACCACCTTGGAGATCTAAGGATTTTGCATAAGTTCTATAGAATGTGTTTTGCAGAAGATTTGGTATTGTAGAAAATATAAATCCTGCAATTGGTACGATACCGAGAAGCACCCAAACTATTCCGTGCTGCCAGTGTCCCATTCCATAATGCTGTAATAGCCTATAATGGTGCCTCCCCAGAATATTTTATTAAAGAGAATATAGTTCCTGACAATTTGCATTAAAGTGCTCTTTAGGTCTGTTAACTTGATGAAGTGTCTCTCCGTATGGGTTATTTGTTGCCTCAAACTCTAAACTCTAACTTAACAGTGTTATATTAATGTTAATATGGTTTTTAACATCTTATTTTTTAACTACAATGAACTTACGAAAGGTGAACTCCGGAAAAAACCGGGTTTTAGAGCGCAGGGGGGCATGCCCTACAGACTGTCAAATTCCTCATGCTGGACAAATGTACTTCTCTACAGTGATTAACGATTACATGAACTACAAAAGTGATATTAACTGATTAACTCATAAATTCGAGGGAGGCAAATGCAAATTGAAGAAGGGTAAATTTGAAGAGCAACTTGTAGTTCCATATCTGCCCAACAAAATTGTTCCACCTGAATACATAAGGGACGTCATTGAAGAAGCAAATCAGGATTTTCCATCATTAGATTTTGATTATGACCTTCCACATAAATGGCGAAACGAGGAATATCAAGAAAAATATGAAGAACTTGAACGTCAAATGATAGAAATGCTTGCTTGGCGTGCGCGTTGGTTTGGACAAAAAATAGAAAATAAAAAACCCTTTTAAACACTTTTTTTATTTTAGATTTTTCAATAGGGGCTTCATTGTGATTCTCTTACTATTTGGATTGTTGGATGTGAAAAAGAGCCTTAAGCGCGAAGGCGCATTAGTCTTGTACCTCTAAGTATTTGCCGTCTGTTCATAACAAAATTTCTCGTCATCAGATAAGCAGAAGAATCCTAAGAATGAATGCGCGTTTGGAAAAAGAATTAGGCGAACATATTGCAGAGAAACGGGGCTGGTACTGGGTGCTTACAAGTTCGCTTTTGAGGTTTGGGGTTAAACTAAAGAAGAAATGGAGTAGGCATTTGATTTCTCATTTGGCGATCATGAGTTTGAATGATCTAATTCCAATAAATCGTGGATAGATTTTGCAATATTCTTCAAATGTTGCTCATACTGTTGATGTAATCAAGCCTATTTGATGAAGGGAATAATGAAAAATGAGAATTAGACTGTTCGTCTTGCTCCACAATGAGGACAGAAAATTGCCGTCTGAGGAAAAAGCGTTCCACAATACTTGCAAGGAATTACAACCACTTCCCGAATAACCTCTCGAGTTCCATTACTATCTTGCTTGGAGCCAAAGAGAGAACCGAAAATTGAGCCACAACCACAGCCGAACATGGTCTATTCACTCCTTAACGGAAGCTTTGGGCAAGTTCATGCCTTTGATTTAATTGGTCTAGTAGCACCTCTCGGACTATATCGCAGGCTTGGTTGATTTTTGGGTTGGTGACGCTGTAGAAGATGTTTGTGCTTTGTTTTCTTGTTTTGAGGATGCCTTTCTGCCTCATGATTGCTAAGTGTTGAGAAAGATTTGATTGACTAATCCCCAAGATTCCTGTAAGGTCGTTAACCCTTTTTTCTCCATCTCTTAGGGAATGAAGAATTGCCAATCGAATCGGGTTAGCTAACGTTTTTGATATTTCTGCTTGCATGTTGTAGATTGTCATGTCGATCTTTGGTTTTTCAGACATCGCTTGTTCCTTCGAATATTCTAACATATTCACCCTCTCTTAAACTTAATACAAAAAAGAAAAAAAGAAATTATTGGTTCTTAGCTGACAGTCTGCTCTTGTATGAAAGCACCATGCCATGTGTGATACCATACTTGACCGGTGAAGCTGTTAACGCTTAGCATGCCGTATGGTGTTCCGTTCTGTAGGACTTCGATTGTGTAGTGTCCGCTGAAAGTTGTGACATCGCCAACGGTTGTTCCGGGTAAATACGCGGTTAGGTATTGCTGTGCGTCGATCTTTGCTTGGTCAACTGTTACAGTAGGAGTTCCAGATGTTATTCCTCTTAGCCAGTTGCAGAAGCCTGCGCCGAAAGTGTATTGCGTATTCCACATCATGTTTGGTCCTGGTTCTGGGGTTACTATTCCTGTTGCTTTGTTGATGAGTAGTTCGAATGCTCCGTTGCCATTGCTTACTTGGGTGACTGGTACGTAGAAGTTGTTTGTGTATTCTTCTATTTGCTTAACTGTTAGGTCAGGATTGCCAAGTGATGCGACATAGGTCTTTGCTACTTCTGCTGCTTGAGTTATCGTTAGAGGGGTTGTTGTGGTTCCAGTTGTTGGATAGCCTGCTGTACCCCTTCCCCAACCGCCCATGCATCCGCCCCATCCACCGTACTGTTGTGGATTGGTATAGCTTGGTGTATAGAGCGTTGGTGTCTGTATGTTAGTTTGAGTTATAGGCGCGAGGACTTGTGGTGCATTAGTTTGCTGTGAGTTAGCTATATTTCCGACTGCCACCTGAGGACTATATGGTGTTTGTGCACCCCATCCCAAGGCAAATGCCGTTGCGATAGTTGCACCCACTGCTACGAGTGCTAAGACCAATATTGCTGTGACTATTTTCAAAGTTTTCATTTTTTTGTTTCTCCTTGATTGTTAACATTATACTATTCGAATGATTTGATAGTTGGGTGAAACAGACGTGAAACAGTTTTGAAACAGTTTTTGAAACGCTCAATGGCAGGTTTTGCGCCTGTTTTACCGCTGATTTCCGATCAAACCATTACATCTTTGCATATATTATAATATTCTAATGTTGCTTAAAGGTGTTGTGGAGCAAAGACAGAGATAACTTGAACAAAGAAACAACCAAAGAAACTCAAAACAAAAAAAAGAAACGAGACGAGGGAAATTTGTAATCGCTTACCAGAAGCGACCACACATGCCCATACCCATGCCTCCGCCGTATCCGTAACCATTGCCGTATTGCCCTGATCCATAGGAGTATCCTTGCTGTGGATATTGTCCGTAACCGCCGAGAGTTCCTTGCTGTGTTTGGCTTGAACCATAACGAGATGCATTAGCCTGTGCACTTGCGAACTGGGAGAAAGCTATTCCTACAACTAAAGCAACCACGACCGAAAGGGCAATTATCGATATGATGATTTTTGTATTAACCATTCAATTTCACCTCAACATACTATATCCTGCGAGAGGTAAGATAGTTCGCTGAAACATCTATGAAACAAATCTGAAACGTTTTGCTCAACAATGTCGAATGATTAAAAGACCCATAAGTACGTAAACCTTAATTTTGTCGACTTACGCTTCTTTCTTTATGCAAAAATTGCATGTCTTCCTTTTCATTCTGACAATTACACTATCTGTTTTGGTAGCCCTTGCTTTGGTTGCTTGGTATTTTTCCGCTACAGCTCCATCCTACTATGGGTCAAGTTGGATGGGACAAATGTGGGGCAATCATCTAGGCGCCAGCGGAAACTATGGAGGAATGGGCGGTATGATGGGTGACGGTTATTACGGCAACGGAACTGGCACGGCCGCAACTTCTTATTTATGGATAATTCCAGTGGCATTAATCGGCATAGTTGCAGCAGCTATTATCGGGGTTGGTTTCTACTTATATTTCCCAGAACTCAGGTACATTAGAAGCAGAGGCTCATGCACTCCTCAAAACCCATCGCCAACGCATAATCAATCCAAAACAACTGAAGCACCAACTACTGCAGCTAATATACCTCTACCACCAGCGGCTGTTTCTCATCCTGTTACACCGGTTTCAGCCACTCAGAATAATTGCGAGGTATTGTTGAAAACTATGACTCCTGATGAGCAAAAAGTTATGAACGTCTTGGTTGCGCATAAGGGAAAATATTTGCAAAAATACGTTGGAAAAGAAGCCGGATTAAGCCGACTCAAAACTCACAGAATCGTCGCTCGATTCGCTCAACGCGGCATAGTAAACGTTAAGGAATTCGGAAACACTAATGAAATCATCATTTCGGATTGGGTCAACAATTCTTCTTAACCACCAACAGCCACAATGTCCGCCGTTAGAGACTCGGGTTAATGAACAGAATCCTCAAATAATAAATGGTTATGTTTAAGATATTAATGGCGTTTGTTCTTCTTCAGGAATTACAGTAAGTTCAAGTTCTGCTTTTTGTTTTGGGGTCGTTTTGTTAATTGGGTTATTTGGTTGCTTTGTTTCTTTTTGTCCTATCCAATAGAGTCCCCAGCCAACGAGAAAAACTATTGCCATTATGGGAAATAGTAGGATTATTGTTATTTTGCTGCGTTTTTTTCTTTGGGCTGGTTTTGTCATAAGGGCGCCTACTATTATATTGTGTATTAACTCTTAATATAGATATTGCTGGTCTGCGGTAAATAGAAGCTTGTTCACATAACACTCAACTAGTCAAAGGAAAGAAAATTGTTCTAACGATTGAAGCAAAATTCTTTCGACAAATCTTCCAAAGCCGAAAAACAATGTTCCGTCTCACGACCAACTTGCCCGTAAATACGTCAATTCGGCTAAAAACACCGAGCAAGAAAATGCATATCAATTTCTATATCTTTAAGACTTAAGGGGCGATGTGATAGTTTTCCTGTCCGTTTTTGTTCAGTTTTGGGATGGTCATAATGAATTTTGCGCCTTTGCCAGGTTCACCTTTTTCTTCAATAGTCCAACCGTAAACATCCATCATCTTTTTAGTCAAAAATAGTCCGAAGCCGGTGCTGCCGCCTGTGCTAAAGCCTTCTTTGAATAGTTTCGGTTTATTCTCTAAAGACAAACCTACACCGTCGTCCTCATAAACTAGCTTTAAGCTACCCTGATCCATTTTTTCATAGTGAACTTTTATGGAGGTAGTTTTTTGTCCATATTTCCTGGTATTGTCAATAAAGTTGTAGAATAGTTGCCTAAGAAAAGAATCTGCCAGCACCGTTAAGCCGTAACATTCATTATTTATTTCGGGAAGGTGTCCTGAGAAAAGGGTTGTTGCTTCGGTTAATTTGGCTTCCACGTTTATGGGAACTAATTCTTCTGCGCCCAGTTGTTCATACATTTTTGCGAATTCAAAAATTCTAATAGTTTCTTTAACGGCTTGCTCCATCTTTCCTAATCCTTCAACAATGTCCGTTTGATCTGCATATTTCTTCTTAAGTAAATAAGAATAGCCAGTGACTGTTGAAAGTTTGTTTCGAACATCGTGCCTAGTTAAACCGCCAACCACACGCAGCTTCTCATTCATCAGCTCAATTTTTTCACTGTTTTCTTTCAATTTTTTTTCTGCTTCTTTCTTTTCAGTTATGTTTACAGTGAGTTCCAGCGCTGCAACAACATTTCCGTCTGTATCTTTCACTGGGGTGGCAATAAGTTCAAACCAAACCGGATGATCCTTGTTAAATTCTGTTTGATTACAATATTCCCGACTGTCAAATTGTGCGCCTTCAAAAATTTTCTTAGGCCCGCAATCGGGGCAAATAGTAGTACATGTGTTGAAAGATGAATAACAATGGTCGTTTTCTGAAGCACCGGTAAATTGCCTCAAAAAATTATTCATCCACAATATTTTGTAGTCCTTACTTATCATCACAAGTCCAGCACCAATGTTTTTCGTTACGGATTCAAGCATGACCCGTTCTTGCTTAAGAGCATCTTCGTTCTTCTTGCGATCGGTTATGTCTGTGTCTACTCCTCTGTACCCCAGAAGGTCACCTTTTTCGTTTAATATTGGAACCCCACTGGTAGATAACCAGACGATGTCGCCGTTCTTGGTTATATTTCGATTCAAAAATCCGCTAAAAGAGCTCTTATTGGCAAACACCCCAAAGGCTGCTTTCTTTAGTTCTTCTTGCTCATCAGCAAGAAACAAATCATAAAAATGCTTTTTTCCAACAATTTCCTCAGGCTTATACCCAAGTAGCTTTTCCACAACGGCACTCGAATAAGTATATAGTCCATTGGAATCTATTTCCCAAATCCACTCCTCAGCATTTTCTGACAATTGTCTAAACCGTTTGTCATTCTCCCGCAATTCTTGTTCGACGGCTTTTTGGTCGGATAATGCTTTGGCTAGCTTAAGGGTGCTGTAGCTTAGCTTTGAAATCATTTCGGAAAGATTAGCATTGAATAGCATAAAAGTCTGTATTTTTTCTCTACTCCATCGTGGAGCTCGTTCGAAGGCTGAAATGTATTCTTCTTTATTGAAACTGTATTTTTCAGCCTGAGCAACGAATGCACCGCGGTCAGTAGTTTCGTCTTCAAAAAAGAATTGCCCGGAAAATATGTTTGCAACGTGTTTTCCATTAATCATGAGGGGTGTGACTACGTCCCACATGTTGTTTTTGCATTTGTACAGGCGGATTTCGCCGTTTTTGAGTCCAGTTGTTAGTTCAATGTCGCTTTCTATGCAGTTCTTAAGTGTTTTAGGATTTGTCCGGTGGAACTTTGTGCAAATGTCCTGCCAACCAGTTTTTACAAGTACATTTCCTTTAAGGTCAATGAGGGCGAATGTCATCTTTGTAACTGAATACAGATCATCCATCATAGCCTGAAGTTTTGGCAAGTCCAATACATTGGTGAGTTCTTGTTCGTCAATATTCGCATCCGGAGAAAGCACTGAATTGAGCTTAAGACGTAAACGCTCCTCATTCTCGACCAACATCCTTTCAGTTTTCTTGCGTTCAGTTATGTCGGTTACTATTCCAAGCAAAGCGTGGTCGTTCTTGTGCTTTATTATTTTGGAGTTGATTATTGCATCAATTCTTTTGCCATCTCGAGTGATAAGGACATATTCATACGGAGGAACATCTTCGCCTTTCATATGCCTGGAAAAAGACGACTTCATTGTTTCAACATATTCAGGTGAAACAAGAGAAAGAAAACTAAAGTTAGCAGAATAGAATTCGTCTCTACTGTACCCTAAAATCTCTTCGCATTTCTTGTTTGCATAGACTACTCTGCCTTTAAGGTTTATGAAAATCATGTTAGGCGATTCTTCTGCAAGATTCCTGAACTTTTCTTCGCTTTCCAAAAGAATCTTCTCAGCTTTCTTGCGTTCAGTTATGTTTCTTGCAATACTCAAAACTGCTTGTTTTCCATGGTAATTTACAAGGCTGGAGCTAATTTCCACCGGAATTATCTTCCCCTTTTTAGAGGTATGTGTTGTTTCAAAAACTTGAACTTGATCAGCTTGCATTCGCGTTACGAGGTCTTTTATCTGTTCTTCACTTAGGCTGTTGTCGATGTCTAAAGGCCCCATTGAAAGAAACTCTTCCCTAGAATACCCCAGAACCTTAACGGCGGCGTTATTTACATCGACAAATTTTGCGTTAAAATCGATAACCCATGCCGTGTCGTTCATAGCGTTGATTAAATCGTGATAGCTCTCTTCACTTGCCTTCAACGCTTCTTCTGCTTTTCTACGGCTGACAACTGAACGTATGCCATATGCGAGTTCTCCGTAGGTAGTCTCTGGGCTGCCTTGCTTGTTGTAATATCCGTCTGCCCCAAGGTTTAATGCTTTTATGGCTACTTCCTCTCTGCCTTTTCCCGTAAACAAAATGAAGGGGATATAGTTTTTTTGTTCACGTAGTAGTGTTAGGAATTGGAGACCGTTTTTTTTGGGCATTTCAAAATCAGAAACCACAACGTCATAGTGCCCAGTTGATAGTTTCTTTAGTGCCTCGTCAACACAGCATGCCTGGTCAATTTCAAAGCTGCTATCCAAATCCAGAAACATCAGCTTTGTTATTTCTTGCACTGATGGGTCATCGTCAACATGCAAAACATGAATAACACTCTTTTTGTTTAAAACAGCCAAATCAGTTGCTTCTATGAATCCTGCATTCTGGTTGAGGGTTTGTATTAGCTATGCCCCATAATCGGGTAGAGGCAAATTGGAATATAAGTCAATTATGAATCCTGAATACTTCTCAAGAGTTTTTGAAGATGACGACTTTTCACAAAAATTTAGTGAGAAAAAGTTAACCCGTGCATTTTTGTATTGCGTAGATAGTTTCAAAATGCTCAATTGTCCGCTAAAAAACTTGACTCCGTATTTGGTCTTCTATGTATTTGGAGTGGTTAATTGTGATTTTGAAGTTATGGTGGCATTTTGCACAATCGTATTCTTGGACTGTAAAGCATTGATTCTTCAGCCCTCGAGTGGGTTTGCTGACTTCTCTACCGCAATTTGGACAATGGACCATAAAGATTCAATCAAAATAGGGCTAAATCGGCATAAGAGCCTTATGAATTTAGAATAAACAAAGCAAAGAGTAGCCCCTGACTGCATCATTCTATGTTTACCCAATAGTTGTTTACAGAACAGATCTTTCTATCCTGCTAAAGTCTAGTCATTTGTTATTTAGTGAGTTCAAGCCTTCCGATAAAGAGACTTTTGCTGTGAAGTGCAACTTTTCCGCGGCTTTAGCAGGGTCTCCATAACTAAACTTTATCTCGCCTTGGCGAGCTTGCGCATGAGTAATGGGCGAATCTTTTTGGGCAGCAACTTGAACGGCTCTAGCAAGATCGTTAATGCTGGTTGGGATTCCTGTACAGATGTTAAAGGCTTCTCCATCGACTTCATCAGCTTCTAACGCTAAAATCAAGGCTTCAACGATGTCTTTTACATGAATGAAGTCGCGGGTTTGCTTACCATCCCCAAAAATATTGATGGTTTGGCCCTTGTTTGCCTGCTGTAAGAACTTGGTAATTACCCCGCAGTATGGGCTATTCTCGCTTCTAGGTCCGTAGACATTGAAAAACCGCAACACAACTGTACTTAATCCATAGCTGCCTGTGAAGGCTTTGCAGTAGGCTTCTCCTGCAATTTTTGAGGCAGCGTAGGGTGAAATGGGATTAACGATCACATTTTCCGTTATTGGCAGTGTCTCTGCATCACCATAAACAGCGGTAGAGGAGGCGAAAACAAACCTTTTGACTTTGCACCTGGTCGCTTCTCGCAGTACATTTAGGGTCCCCGTGACATTTACTTCATTGGTTAAGGCTGGGTCAGTGACAGAAGCAGTAATATCTATCAATGCCGCCAAATGAATGACCGCGTCTACCCCCTGAAAAGCAGCCTTAAGTTTAACTTCATCCCGAATATCTCCCTCTATAAATTCAAAACCAGTTTTTTTACTTATTTCTTTCAGATTTGCGATTTTGCCCGAACATAAATTATCGAATACGACTACTGAGTTTTTTCTTTTCAGGAGCTCAGAGCTTAGATGCGACCCGATGAAACCTGCTCCGCCAGTTACTAGAATTTTATTGTTTTCGCTCAACTTTTTCCATCTTTCATTGGTGCGTTATTTTGTTTAATATCTGATTTATAGCTAGATTAGCTTTGATTAACGTTTCCATTTTACTTCGGGTTCTTTCCTATTCTGGTTGGGCCTGTCCTTGAGCCAAATAATCAATGAGTAGCTAAACAAAACTAGATAGAACAAGCTTGGTATTACAAGTAGTATTGGAAGGGCGCTCTCTTGACCTCTGCCAGCGGAAAGCAGTGGTCCTAAGATTGCACCTAAAGGGACTATAAGAGTCCAACTTTGGCTGTTGAATTTTAGCAGTGTCTGCAAATCGCCAAGTTTGTACATAATCGGTAGTGTTACGACAAATAGTCCAAGCTCAATTGCTACACTTGGCAAGCCAGTTGTTGCTAAGTCGAGAACTCCAAACCAGCTGTGAGACAGTGGCCATAGCAGTTCGATTCCTCCTGTGAAAAAGTCGCCTATGAAAATATGGGAGAGCAAAGCTGCATAATATGGCAAGGCTTGTTTGCGGTAGGCTACAAAAAAAGGAATCATTAGCACCGTGATGGCTATGAATGAGTGTGTTGGTCCTCGATGAGTAAGGAAACGCAGTAGCAAATCAACGTCTGGAAGAACTGAGGCTGCAAGTAGCAAAGGTACGTTAATTTTTACTTTGGCAAGCTTTGATGATCCTTTTCCAAGCAGATAGCCTAAAGCAAAGTGTCCGATGGCGAACGTCTAAAGAAACCTCTTTTCCACATTGAAGGCGCAAGAAGTTATTAAAGCATATTAGCTTTTTTGGAACAATTATTTGTGTTTGAAGCCTTGCAGCCTATGCATTGTTTTTTTTGCAGGGGTTATCAGTGAAGGGGCAGCTTAAGACTTGTCGGAAGAATAGCGTTAAGCTTTGTTAATTACATGCCTAAGAATAAATTGTGCCAGCAATACTCTCCATCCTAAAATGGTTTATCCAATAGGCGGTGTTCATCGTCAATTGACGATTTGCTAAAGTCTTATAAGCTTATAGCAACAGAATCAGAAACATTGAACAGCGACAGAATTTTATGAAGATTGTTTCTGTTCAATTATGATTTAATGGAGAAAAAGAAAAATGAAATCTTTTGGAAAAAAAAATGCGGCAATAGTGATTACAGTATTATTGGCTTTTTCAATGATAGCGTCAATGACATTGTTATCAAGCGTTAACGCACATTTCCCATCGATGAATATTCCAACTTTCTCTTTCATCAGCGTATCACCAGATCCAATAGGAATAGGACAAGCAGCTCGCGTTAACTTCTGGCTCGGTCAACCTCCACCAACAGCAAATGGACAATATGGCGATAGATGGACGAATATGACTGTGAAAGTTACGCATCCTGATGGAACAACTGAGAATTTAGGACCTTTTACCTCCGATGATACAGGAGGCTCCCACACAACCTATACTCCAAGTATATTGGGGAATTACTCTTTCCAGTTCTTCTTTGGCGGACAAACATTAGCAGGCAGCAACCTTGCTCCCGGAACTCCTTCGTCTGGACCTGGCTCTAACATAAATATCGGCGATTATTTCCAACCCAGTTCAAGCAACGTATTTACTCTCACAGTTCAACAGGAAGCAATCCAATATCCCTCGGAAGCTCCGCTTCCAACAAGCTACTGGACACGACCAATCTACGCTGAAAACAACAACTGGTACTCGATTGCGGGAAACTGGCTTGGTTTTGGTCAGACATCATTTGCCAACACTGGAATGTACAGTACTGACGTAAACTATAATCCGTATACAACCGCACCGAACACAGCTCATATCTTGTGGACGAAGCCTGAAGCTTTCGGAGGTACAATAGGCGGAGAATTCGGCGGCAGTGAAACAGGCAACTTCTTTGCAACTTCGCAGTATGAGCCAAAGTTTGCACCAATAATCATGAATGGCGTTCTATACTATACTCAGTACCCCGGAAGTGCAGCTAATCCAGCAGGTTGGGTAGCTGTAGATCTACACACTGGACAAACAATATGGACAAAGAACACAACTGAACTTTTAAGATGTGGCCAAATACTCCAAATGATCACCCCCAACCAGTACGGAGCTCTGGCATATCTATGGAGTCAACCTCTTGGATCAACTGTAGTTATGGAAAGCTTTGGTGCTAGCGTCGGCGGATCTTTAGAAATGTGGGACGCAATGACAGGCAACTACATACTCACAATTACCGGCGTTCCAATTGCAGTAAATGGACCTGGCACAGGACTTCAACTCACTCAAGATGCTAATGGCAACTTGATAGGCTATTACGTGAACTCTGCTAATCCATTTGCACCCAAATTAACGATGTGGAATTCCACTAGATGCATCAACTTAGCCATAGCAAACTCTTATGGTGGTCCAAATGTTCCGGATAACTGGTACTGGAGACCTCCTCAAGGTGCATCAATAAACTTTAGCTTAGGAATACAATGGTCAGCTCCAATCGCTACAAGTGTTTCAGGCTCGCCAATCGTAGATTTCGCTAATGGCCTCTACGGTCTCGGAATTACTTATGTCAGCAGCGGAGTAGTGTATATGTCAGAATATACCATGGGCGGAGGACTATTCTACCAACCTGGATGGACTATCGAAGCAGGCTATAGCGCAACAGATGGTTCACAGCTGTGGATAACTAACCGAACTCAAATACCCTACACTCTAATATCTGCGGGTGCAGGCACCTACTTCGCCGGCGACGGATATTACGTAGAATTCACCCAAAATGCATTGTCAATCTCGTGTTACAGCCTTACAACAGGAAACAAAGTATGGGGACCAACTATACTTCCAAACGCTAGTCCTTTTGATTCTCTTGGAGGTAACTCTGTTATCGCCAACGGCACAATTTACCTATGGGGTTACGGAGGAGACGTTTACGCATACAACCTTGCAGATGGAGCTCTAAAATGGCATTACAACACACCAAGCGGAGGCTTAGAGTCACCCTATGGTGTCGAGCCTCTATGGACTTTCACTGTAGGAACAGTCGCTGACGGCAAACTCTTCGTACCTGAAGGCCACATGTATAGCCCACCACTCTTCCACAACGCACAACAACTAGCCCTCAATATTACTGATGGCAGCGTGGTTTGGAGCATAGATGCTTTCGACGTCACCAGCGGTCCAGCAATCGTTGATGGCATTATGACAACGCTAAACGCTTATGACAACCAAATATACGCCTGGGGCAAAGGACCAAGCCGAGTAACAGTAACCGCGCCACAAGCATCAATAGAACTAGGCCGATCACTAGTTATTGAAGGCATGGTGACAGACATATCAGCTGGCGCAGAACAACATGCAGTCGCAACTAATTTCCCCAATGGTCTTCCATGTGTTTCCGATGCAAGCATGACTCTATGGATGGAATACGTTTACATGCAGCAACCAAAGCCAACCAACACAACTGGTATTCCAATTATCTTAAGTGTAATTGACTCCAACGGCAACTTCAGAGACATAGGCACAACTACTAGCGAAGCCAGTGGCGCCTTTAGCTACCAGTGGACTCCTGACATCGCAGGCAAATACACAGTTACTGCTAGATTTGACGGTACTCAATCATACTATGGATCCTCATCTCAAGCTGCCTTCGCAGTTGACCCAGTTGCTCCAACATCGCCACCAACAGCAACTCCTGTTAGTAACGTAGTCACAGCTTCAGACATGATCATGTACCTGGCTATAGGAGTAATCGTAATCATCATTGCGATCGCCATAGTTGGATTGCTCATACTAAGAAAACACCCATAAAAAATCAAAAAATCATCTCTCTTTTTTTAGTCTTAAAGATAATAGAAAAAAAATAAGAATTTGTCGGATTACGGTTTAATTTTTATCTATTGAAGCTTCAAATATTTTTTTCGTAAAAAGTCGGAGATATAGGTAGGGATTAATCGTTTTAGGAAAAAATTGTACTGAACAAATTCAATAAATTTAATATATTCTATTTCTTCACAAATAATTATGACAAAAGTAATTAAAGCGCTTATTCTTACTGCAGACAAGTTTGAGGATATGGAGCTATTTTTTCCATATTTCCGTTTGCTCGAAGAAGGAATAGAAGTCGATATAGCAGCTCCAAAGAAAGGGCATATCGAGGGTGAGCACGGTTATGGACTTGAAATCGACAAAACATTTGGAGACATCCAGCCAGATTCTTATGATGTTTTGTTGGTTCCGGGTGGCTCACCTACTGGAGCTCCTTCAGTTGTAAGAAAAGATCTCAACGCTCAGATTATCGCTAAGAGTTTTTTCAGCTCCAATAAACCAGTTTGCTCTATTTGTCATGGTCCTTGGCTCTTGGCTTCTGCAGACGTGGTTAGAGGAAGGCATTTGACTTCTTTTTGGCATGATGGTGTTCCAGAGGCCATAAAAAAGGTAGGTGGCTTTTACGAGGACAAAGAAGTAGTTGTTGATGGCAACCTTGTCACTTCGCGTTATCCAGGAGATTTGCCCGCATTTATGCGGGAAACCATGCGGATGATAAATAGGATAAACAAGTGACGACACTTGTTTAGGCTAATCATCAAACCATAAAAAAATGACGTTATTTTTAAGTTGACTTATACCATTACGACGGATTAGAGACTTAAAGGGTTTAGTCCGAAGGTAACCTGCTCTTGATGTGGCAGCCAAAGAAACTGTCATTGAATTGACAACTGAACAAAAGAAAGCTCTTTTTGGACTTGACGATAACTGCGGATTGAGACTGATATAGACAAAATTCAAATGTCTTTTTCAACGTTGCCAAAGACAAAGGTTCAAAACCTGGCTTTCTTTAAGTGCTCTATCGGATTTTCATGAAGTTCAACAAATCCAGGTCTTTTGTCTATAGAAGTTCGCTATTGGAAAAAAGAATGCTATAGCTGCACAAAAGAGTGTTCGGTAAAAGTTAGGGATTTTTTAAAATTCTTCTTCTTGTTTTACAGTTGGAGTAGCCTACTTATTTTTTTTCTATTCGTATCTGGCAATTATTACCCATTTTAATGGATAATCTTGTTTTTGGACTCCTAAAACCATCTTGTGCTTGTAAGAATTCAATAATAATTATTGATAATTAGAGTTTAAACTGTAGTAATTTGTCGTATTATTCAACTTGTTTTTTTCTAAATTTTTCCTTCGGGTTTGGCTAAGAAAAGATGAATGTCGAAACTGTTATTAGTCGTGATGCCATTGTGTTGGCTAATTGGGCAGGGTCGAGCATTTAAATTCAAAATGTTTTCACCTTTTGCTCAATAAATAAATTAGGAGATAAGAAAAATGCAAAAAATAAAGAATAGAACAATGGCTATTTTGATTGTAGCAATTCTAACAATTTCGATGGCAACTTCAATTACGTTAATACCGAAAGCTAGCGCACATACACCCGCTTGGCAGATTCCAACATACATGTATGTTAGCGTCTCACCAAACCCAATCGGTGTAGGTCAAATGGTCAACGTTAACTTCTGGTGTAACGCTCCACCACCAACCGCAAGCGCCCAATACGGCGACCGATGGACAAACTTAACAGTGGTCATCACTAAACCTGATGGAACCATACAAACCTTAGGGCCGTTCAAATCTGACGCGACAGGAGGAACATTCACCACATATACGCCTGACACAATCGGCAACTACACCTTCCAAAGCTTCTTTGGAGGCGAAGTTCTACCCGGACTAAACAACCCAACACCTGGAATTTCAAGCAACGTATTCGTTAACGACACCTTCTTACCTAGCTCAAGCAGCAAATTTATCTTAACAGTTCAACAAGACCCAATACCCTACGAGCCAAACGCACCACTACCAACAAGCTACTGGACTCGCCCAATTTATGGTGAGAACAATGCTTGGTACACAATCTCGGGCAATTGGCTTGGTCTGGCACAGTCAACCTTTGCAGCAACTGGAATGTACAACCCAATGGCAAACTACAACCCATACACAACCGCACCAAACTCTGCTCACCTACTCTGGACAAAACCATTAGCCTTCGGCGGAATAATCGGAGGCGAATTCGGTGGAAGTGAAACAGGCAACTACTACTCTACATCTCAATACGAACCAAAATTCGCT
This sequence comes from Candidatus Bathyarchaeota archaeon, assembly GCA_963739495.1. GTDB lineage: Archaea > Thermoproteota > Bathyarchaeia > Bathyarchaeales > Bathycorpusculaceae > Bathycorpusculum. Next base: position 37,076 of record CAVUAM010000024.1, read on the forward strand.
CCAATCATAATGCAAGGCATCCTATACTACACCCTCTATCCTGGAGCTTCAACATATCCACAAGGATGGTCTGCAGTAGACCTACACACTGGAGAAACACTTTGGACCAAGAACATAAACACTGAGGTTCTAAGATGCGGACAAATACTTCAAATGATTACACCCAATCAGTACGGCGCCCTTGCTTACCTATGGACTATCCCAGTAGCCGCAGCAGGCTACCAGGCAGCAGGAAACTTCATGTCCATGTACGATGCAATGACCGGCAACTACATACTCACTATCAAAAATACGCCCTCAATGCAACTCACTGAAGATGAACGCGGAAACCTGATAGGCTACTATGTCAACACCACAGGAACTCAACGGTCGCTTTCCGTCTGGAACTCTACCCGGTGCATTAACCTAATAGGAGCCAACTACGGCGGCGGAGCACCTGTTGCAGATCAATGGATGTGGAGACCCCCATACAACACAACAATCGACTTCCAATATGGCGTACAAGCATCATATCCCATAGTAAACACGATTGACAGTGCACCCATCTCACTAGGACTCTCCTCTATTACAGACGGAGTAGCGCTCATGACACAAGCAAGCGTTGCAGGCAGCTCTTTCTTCCAGAACGGATGGATAATCGAAGCAGGCTACGACCTAAGCACAGGACAAAAACTCTGGGGACCAGTAAACCGCACAGAAGTAGTGGACTCAAGAGTCAATTCGGCTCAACGACAGCAGGAAACAACACTTGGATAGAATTCGACGCAGCAGCACTAACAGCAACCGGATACAACCTACGCACAGGAGAAAAGATATGGGGACCAACAGCACTTCCGAACGTTAGTCCATACTCATCCCTAGGCCAGAACAACGTTGTCGCCAATGGAATAATCTACGATTGGACCTACGGCGGAGACGTCTACGCTATTGACATGGCAACAGGAACCTTCCTTTGGGAATACCACACACCAGCAGGCGGCTACGAATCACCCTATGGAATAGAGCCTCTATGGACCTTTTCCGTAGGAACAGTCGCTGACGGCAAGCTATTCCTTCCAGAAGGCCACATGTACAGCCCACCACTATTCCACAACGCACAGCAACTAGCTCATAAACACCACTGACGGCAAGGTCGTTTGGAGCATCGATGCTTTTGATGTCACCAGCGCACCCGCGATTTCTGACGGCATAATGACAACGCTAAATGCCTACGACAACCAAATCTACACTTGGGGTAAAGGCCCAACTGCTATGACTGTTACTGCTCCAGATGTTGGCGTTTCGACTGCTACTCCAATAACTATCAGGGGTACAGTTATCGACAAATCTGCAGGCACACAACAGCAAGCTCAACTAGCGAATTTCCCCAATGGTGTCCCAGCAGTTTCAGATGCAAGCCAAACCGCATTTATGGAATACCTCTACATGCAACAACCAAAGCCAACCAACACAACCGGCGTACCAATAACCATCAGCGTCATCGACTCTAACGGTAACCTAAGACAAATCGGCAGCACCACCAGCGACGCAAGCGGCATGTTCTCTTTAACGTGGACTCCGGACATAACAGGCGATTACAAAGTCATCGCTAGCTTTGCAGGATCAGAATCGTACTATTCAACGTCAGCTGAAACATCTTTCAACGCAAACGCCCCAGCACCAACAGCAACTCAAGCTCCAGTGACAGCGCAACCACCCACTGACATGTACATCGCAGCTGCAGCCATCGCAATAATAGTCGCAATAGCCATCGTTGGCGTAGTAATGTTGATGGCAATCAAGAAACGGCCATAAAACACAATAAAAAAATAAAATATCCCTTCTTCTTTTTTTGGTTTTTATAACAAAGAAAGGTTTGAATGGTATTTCAATGATTTTTCAGGTTACTGTTTTTAGCTTCAAGAGTGTACAAATAATTTTTTGGCAGAAAGTCAAATAGACAAGTTATTTAAGACTCAATAACTCTAGTAGTTAATGTTTTGTATAAAGCATTTTCTTCTCTATACAAAACTAATAGAAAGGAGAAAAGAGCAAATGCAAATTTTAAAAAATAAAATGAAAGCTATTTTGATTGCGGCAATTTTAACACTTTCAATGGGAGCTTCAACAACACTATTACAAAATGCTAACGCACATACCCCAGCATGGCAAATTCAACTCTTCGCATTTGTCAACGTTGGACCTAACCCCGCAGGTGTGGGGCAAACAGTTACTGTTGGCATGTGGCTCAATGCACCCCCAATGACTGCAGGTACAATCTACGGTGACAGATTTGGTCCATTCACAGTCCACGTTATTAAGCCTGACGGAACCAACGAGACGCTAGGACCATTTACCTCCGATGACACTGGCGGAACAAGTACTCGCTATACTCCTGATCAAGTGGGCTTATACCAATTCCAGATGACTTATCCAGGGCAAACTTTGAATGGCGGTCAATATGGATTAACAGGCATTAGCAATCCAAATTATATCAATGATACTATTCTGCCAGCAATAAGCGATGTTACAACCCTTGATGTACAACAAGAATCTGTTCCGAATCTTCCAAGTACTGGTCTTCCAACTCAATATTGGCAAACTCCAATAAACGCTATGAACGTTAACAATTGGTATGCAATTGGTGGTCCGTATCTTGGTCTTTACATCGGCTATAGCGCAGGCAAAGGAGCATCTAACTATAATACAACGACTAACTTTAATCCGTACAGCACTGCCCCGCTTACTTCTCACATTATGTGGACAAAACCTGCAGCTTTTGGTGGCGTCATCGGCGGAGATGCAGGCGGAACAACAACATACGGTAACTACTACTCGACTTCTCAGTATGAACGCAAATACAATCCAATTGTAATAAACGGCTATCTTTACTACACTGAATACCCGGGAAGCTCATCTAACCCTGCGGCGAACGTTTGCGTTAACCTTTACACTGGAGAAACAGTGTGGGTTGACGATGCGACCAACTATGGTGGTGGCAATCCAGCACAAACTGCTCTAACCGCAACTGGTCAAGTTACGCCCTTGGTAAGTGGTCAAGTACTCGATTACGTATCACCAAACCAATACGGAGGAATAGCATATCTTTGGACGAGCGGAACCCCAAGTGGAATATACACTCGACCTGGAACAACTTGCTTAAACATGTTTGATGCCATGACAGGTCAATACATCCTAAGCATTGTTAACGGCACAGGCTTTTCATACGGACATACAGTAGATGCAAGTGGGGACTTCATAGATTACTATACAAATACCACTGTCGGCACACAGACTATCTATGGCCAAATTCAACCTGTTACTGGACCAGCACCGACAATAGTTACCAACACTGCCGGCAACTCTTTGCTTGAAGTTTGGAACTCAACACAGTGTATTATGGTTGGCGCGGGCTGGGCAGTTACATCAAATTCAGGCTGGTTCTGGAGACCTACACAAAATCTTGTAATCGATTATTCAAAAGGAATCCAATCAGCTTAGCAGTTACCTGGCACTGTTCCTGTTGGTTCATACGTAAATAATGCTACATTGCCAAACCTTGGACGATCATGGGTGTTAACAGCGGCGTAGCTGTCCTCTATTCAGCAGCCAATAATGGACTTACAAACTACTTCCAATCAGGCTACATGATCTTTACTGGCTATGACATAAACACTGGAAACCAGCTATTCGTAAAGAACGAATCCTTTACGCCTTTCACTGCAGTAAACCTTGACAACTACGGCAACGTTGGCGAAGGAATCTTTACAACTGTTATCAAAGAGACTGGTGAAGTTACTGCTTTTAGTGTTACTACAGGTAATCAAGTATGGAAAACAACACTTAAGGGCGATAACGGCGCTGACATTAATCCTTACGATACGATCGGTGGAATAAAGGGAAACATCTACGGCGATAATTTCTATCTCTTCGGCTTTGGCGGTGATATTTGGTCTATAAAGATGTCTGATGGCACTCTTAACTGGTACACTAATACTACTAAGTATACTGGTGATGCCGGCGTATAACACTCCTTATAACATTTGGCCTATTTGGGTGCAAACAGGCATTGGCGGCGGAGGAGGAATAATGTTCCTTGGAGAAGGTCATGAGTATTCACCACCACTATTCCTTGGAGCCCAGCAACTGGCAATCAACTGCACAAATGGCGATCTTGTATGGACAATTGACTCGTTTAACGTCAACAGCAATCCAGAGTTAGCATATGGTATTATGACAAACTTGAACGCATATGACAACCAGATATATGCTTTCGGACAAGGACCCAGCGCTACTACAATTTCTGCACCTCAAGTAGGAGTTACAACTGCCACTCCCATAACCATAACAGGAACAGTGACCGATGTCTCGGCAGGTGCAAAACAAGGAGCAGTTGCAGCAAACTTCCCTAACGGTCTTCCAGCTGTTTCTGACGCAAGTCAAACATCTTTCATGGAAGCTGTCTACATGCAACAGCCAATTCCACACAATCTTACAGGAGTTCCAATTACCCTAAGCGTTATCGACTCTAACGGTAACTACAGAACCATTGGCACAACCACGAGCGATGGAACAGGTGCATACGGCTTTACTTGGACACCCGACATTTCTGGCTCCTACACAGTCATAGCTACCTTCGTGGGCTCAGGCGCATACTATGGATCTACCGCTCAAACCCACTTCTATGCAAGCGAAGTATCGACATCAACTCCAACACCTACATCCTCAACAGGAAACTATGCAACAACAACTGACTTCATGATAGGTATAGCTGCAATCATAATTGTGGTAGTCATTATTGGTGCCTTGATCATGGTATTGTTGCTGCGAAAACGACCATAAACAAAAAAAAACCACCCCAAAACAATCCCTCCCTTTTTTAGTTTTAAAATGCAACGGAACAAGAGATGGGGCTGAGTAGGCTCCGGATAAATTTAACTATTGAACTGCAATCCAAGAGGTTATGTATTTTTCCCCTTTTTTCTCATATTTCGGTTCCAGAGCCTTAGCAAACCAACTTTCCTCTTAATTCACTGTTTAGGTTGTCTCAAAGCAAGCGTATGGTCTTTAAAATGAAAAAAATGTGTTCTTGGAGGTTAATTTTTCTTATAAAAAAAGAATGCTTTCGTTCACCCCAACGCGCGTCAAGGCGTACTACTTCTTTTGTCTTACGGCGACCTTAGCTTTCAACTCAAAGATGGTGTCTTCGCCGGTTTTTCCAATACCAAAGTTCCATTCTAATACTTCAACTTCCATGTCTTTGAAGTGGGAAACCCAGGTTTTCTGGAATTCGTCCCATTTTTCGCTCATTTTCTGTACCTGTTCTTTGACATCTATTTTTTGTTCTGGCATAATTCGTTACACCTCCTAACTCAACCATTTTTTGTTAACAATTTCGGGTAGTTTTTTAGCCAATGTTATACTCTGCGTCCTGAAAGCAGCCGGACCAATACTATAATGACGGCGAGGACAAGCAACACCCATATGAAAGTGCCTAAGTTGAAAAAGACAAGGCCTAAGAGCCATAACACGATAAGAATCGCAGCAACAAAGAAAAGAAAATCAAGTGCGCCCATTTTCAAAAACCTTCACTTACCCATAACTCGATAGCCTATTTTAAGATGTGTGACTGCAAATAGACAGTAACAACCTCCACACCTTTTTTATTTTAATTTTTAGAAGCAAATACCTGGAGCTAATTATTGTTGGTTGCTTTGTCCCGCAATGTGCATTGCATCAGTTTGACCCAAAATTTTTCTGGAAATTTTTGGACGCGCCGACAAACAGGAACATATTCTTTTGGCAGATTTAGTATTTCTGTCCAGATGGAACTTCAGTGGATAAATTCTAGATTTTTCTCACGGTTGCTATGTTTCCATCGGGAGTATTTTCCGATATGCTTGCAGAATCGAAATATAGCTTAATATCAATCGGGTCTTTAGATGTGGTAAGTGAGGCGTTTGAGCGAACAAGAATTAATCCAAATGTTAGTTGAGGCGGGATATTCAAAGCAGATTGCTCACACAATCATTGAGTGGTACAATTCGCATTAGTCAAAGTCTTCCAAAATTTGGACCCATAGAGGAAGGTTTGTCAGGATTTAGCTTATCATCAGAACATTTAGTTAAAATAAGCATCTCCAGAGAATATTAAGAGAAAAGAAGTTACGAATAAGCAAAGGGAATAATTAGCTTTGTTTTTCAAGAAGAGTTTTTCGGTCGGGTGTTTCGAGGTGCAGTTTCTTCGTTAGGTCTTTGTATCTGTTTCTAACTGTAACTTCGGTGACTCCAGCAGCTTCTGCGATGTCTCTTTGTGTTTCTTTTTCGCTATTCTGTAAACATGCAATGTAGAGTGCGGCAGCAGCTAAGCCAACGGGGTCTTTTCCTGTTGAAACTCTTTTTTGTCTAGCCATTTTAAGTATTGCTGTGGCTGCACCTTGTGTTCTGCCAGATATTCCAGTTTTTTCTGCAATTTTTGAGAGATATGTCAATGGGTCAGAAATTGGTATGTGAAAATCTAGCTCTTGCAAGAGTAGTCTATAGCATCTTGAGACATCTTTTTTACTAACAAGACTTGCTTTAGAGATTTCACGAAGAGTTTTAGGTGAACCACTTTTGCGGCAGGCAGCATAAAGTGCGGCTGCGGCAACGGCGTTGATTGATCTTCCTCGGACTAAGCCTCTGTCAAGCGCTTTGCGGTAAAGAAGCGCTGCTTTTTCCTTGATTGGTGGTGAAATATCTATTTTGCTTGATAAACGTTCAAGTTCACCCATAGCTTGAGCGAGGTTTCGATCAGAGGATGAGTGCACTCGGCTTCGTATTTGCCATTTCCTAAGACGCCACATCTGTAGCCTAGTAGAAATTGGCAGTTTTCTTCCTAAGGCATCTCTGTCAACTTGGCTAATCGTGGTAGATAATCCTTTATCATGAATCGAATAGGACGTTGGCATGCCGACGCGGCTTCTTGAAGCTTCCCCTTGCTCTGTAAAGGAGCGCCATTCTGGAGCCTTATCTAACATCTGCTCGTATAGAACTAAACCGCAGGCGCCGCAGATGGTTTCGCCAGTGTCATAGTCATGAACGAGATTTTTATTTGTGCATTCAGGGCACTTATCAGCTAAGCGGTGATTAATTTTTGGGATTTCATTAATTATACTCATTTCTGTCATTATCATTTTTCTAACTCCATTCAACCACTGTTAATTTACGAGAAAAAGCTCGAATTTTATTTTTGAACTATTTTACAAGGGATTTAGCAGCTAGATTGCCCATAATCCTCATGCGAGGAGTTCCAGGCTAGCTAACTTGCCCTGGCCTTTTACCTAGGCTTCTTATAATATAGTTAATGATATTTGAGGAGGAGCGACTTTATTCTTTACTGATTTTTGTCGACCCATGTTTTGACCGCCGCTTGGACAGCTTTCGATAAGTCGCCTTTTTTGCCTCCGAAGCGCTCTACGGTTTTTAATCTGAGCTGTTTTTCTAAGTCGTCTGAAATGTCTACATTGATGCGGCCCAATTTTAGTCACTTCTTTTTGTTGGTTAGATGTTGGTGTGATAAGCGAGCAGCCAATTTTTGTATTCGATTTTTTGTTTGTTATGTTTTATCTCTTTAAGATTAGCTTATTCACATTAGTATATAAGTGTATACACGCTTATAAGTATATGTGTTTAAGTGTGTAAAATGTCCATGGTTCCTTCAAAGTACTCTTTATCCAGGCATTAAGGCACCAAATAAATAAAATCAAACATATCCACCCATTACCCGCCAGTTTTTGAGAGACTTTTGCCCTCCCAATGTTTGATTCTTGTCGCTAAATTGCTTGTTCTATTTGTTTTGGTTAGTGTTGCTAAGACCCAAGCTGACAGCACATAAATTTTTGTCTTACAATGTTGTCAAAAGTTCAACGTCATCCAGTCATAAAAAACATCTCAGCAAAATGGTAGAGGACAAAGTACCCATAGAAAAGAAAGCGACTTTTAAAAGATGCGAAATATATCTGTAAAGGTTGCATGCGAACAGCTGCCAAAGCGGAAAATCTTTGCGCCCAGAACACCTCTAAATATCTCTTTTCCTTTTTTTAGTTAGCGCTTTGTGGCTTCACTTATGCAACAACACATCTTAATTATGCTGTTTCACGATAAATGCGAAATAGCGAGGATTAACACATGATTTCAGCAGTTGTTTTAGTAAACACCAATTTAGATCCCCAAAAGAGAGTTATAGAAACCTTAAGACTTGTTGATGGCGTTGAAGAAGCCCACGCATTATATGGCGTCTACGACCTTCTAATCAAAATCAAAGGCAATTCTATTGATAAGCTTAAGGAAATCACTAAATTGCGAATAAAACCAATAGCGGGTGTAAATAGTTCAATGACACTGATGATAGTTCAGGACAATTAAATTTTTGTTGTTACTTTAGTTTGTTACAACATCATTTTTTTTATAATTTTAGGGCGCTCATACAGGTAAGGGAAAAGGGTTTTCTCTATACATTAGATTGCTAAGTGGGTTCGGCGGCTAACTTTGGAGAAGGTGAAAATCTCTAATACTTTTTACCCACCAATAGCGCCCAAGGCCTAAACCCATTTAGCATCAATTTTTCTCCCTTAAGGCAAAAAAACTCTTGTTGTTGCTTAACCACTACCACATTTTCTTTTATTTGACGGTTACTTTTTCTTACTATGCGGGAAGTTGTGTCTGGCGTAGTCGAGCTTGGCAAATCGCCAGGGTTTTGTCAATTTTTCCCTCTCCTTTATCAAAGGTGATTTGCCAAGCCCTCAACTCTATAGTGTGAGGCTTTATAGCATGCCAAGAATGTGCACAAGTGCACCATTGACTATTGCCAAAGTCCAAATAACAAAGAGAGGCAGCATTAATTTTTTTACTCTGACACATGCCATGTTTGTAAGCGGTTTAGACACCCAGAATGCAACTACTATTATGGCCAAGATTTCTGCAGCTGTTCCTAAGATGACATGAGACCAGACAGTTAAAGAATAAGGAAAAGAAAGTCCGCCTAGTTCTCCAATTCCGTTGCCGAATGAAGGAATCATAACGATAAAGATTAGAACGGTGTGTAAAATCAATGCTATAACTGTCAAGTAGCCATGTCTCATGAGATTCTTCTTGACACCAAATCCTCTGGCAAGTGGAAGACCCAGTACCAATAGAAAAAGGATAACGATTTGCAGAACAAGTGAAACGTTTCCCACTGGGTCTAATGGAACCATACTCATACTCATCAATTTGTCGCTCTTTTCTTAATAATCTATGGGATTAAGAAAATGGAAATGTATATTATGGTCAACTATCCAAAGCAGTTTTTTTAATTAAAATTCAACCCACCTCTTAGGCATCCACAATATGCATTTTGGAAGTCTTTCTTGAGGAGTTAAATTGTTGGACAGTTATCCAACCTGTTTACACATAAACATAGTTAAAATCATCATTAGATTGCGTTATATTGAATTTTTTAATGGTAGGTTTTAGTGTACTTGTACTACAGTTGAGTTGGTGACCATTGTAAAAGGATATTCAGGTCTCTGCATTATACTAGATAGGGTTGAAGAATGAATTTTGATGAGCGAAAGGAAGAAGTTGAGTTAAGTAAGCGTTTGCAACGAAATTATTCAAAGACTGCAACCAAAGAAATACTACGCTTGTATGACCGCTAAAACGAATAATCATTTGGTTTGTTGACAAAGAAAAGATCCACCACAGCTATAACACCAAAGATAGAATGAATGTTATAACAACATTTGTTGATACTGAAATCCTTTGATTCAATTATATAATTCTAAATTAGACTGAAAAGAAAAAGGCTTCTGGGTTCAGGATTGATTAAAATATGCTATTTAGATTGTGGGAAAGAATGGTGAGGGGTAAGCCACACCGAATAGAATACCCACAATTACGCTTAGAACGACAAAAAGTACCCATGCAAGAATAGCAATCAGTATTGCTCTTAGCCAACCAGTTTCAAAACTGGCTTTGTAGACCCAAACCCAAGCGATTAAAGCAAGAATATAACCAAAAACAAAAGCGCTTGACCCAATTATTGCACCAAGAAAATAGTCAACTAGAACTGTAACAACAAAATAGACTATTGGCCCTGCTAAGGTAGCTAGCAAAGCATCACCAAAGGTTGCTTTTCCGCCAGTTATGGCTTTCCCAGCTAACCAAACTGGAATTGAAATTATTATCCAAAGTATTACAAGACTAATTAAGGTAAAAATTATATTTTGAACGCTTGCCTCAAAAACCATAATAAGACCCAAATGTTTCAAATAAACCCAAATATTTAAGTATTTTACATTTTTGCCATTAGTTTTCTAGCAAAAAGTAAATTTGAATATTTTATTCTTAAACAAATCTTTTTTCTTTTGCAGTAGGCTGGGGATTTGGCTTGGAAGTTGAATTTTGACTTTTTGGTCTCATTGATTTATTTTAGTTAAGAGAAATTGGGTTTCTTCTGTCATGAAATTAATTACAGGTTTTCGTTGCGTTAGACAGGCGGTGATTATGTCTCAGAAGAAATCCCTGAAAGTATTATTTCTACGGAAGAATCTTGAGACTCTATCGAAGTGGAAAACAAAAATAGGGAGATAAATTTTTTGACTATGCAGTTAATTTTTCCTTTTGATAATAATAAGCGATAAAGTAACGCCCATTACGACAATGATTACGGCTCCTACGTCTGCGAAGGATAATTCGGGAATGGAAGGCGAAGGATTCGATGTTGAACTAAAAATGTTGGTTTCAATTACGCTGTAGGAAATCGTCGTTGTAATGGGTTGAGGGTCCGCTTGAGTTACAGTTTGTGTGGTTGATTCCAGAAGCATTCCTGAGGCTTTGTCATAAACATAGGATAGAGTAGCGTTATAGTCGGGAGTGGAGAGTGAGGCGTCAAGAATGTTCACTGTTCGGCTAACTCCAAGGTAGGTTCGGCTTTCAGTTCTATTTACGAAATAAGTGTTAGGTGGAGGAATTGCGTCTCCTTGGTTTAAGTCTGCAGCTATTATTGGTCCTTGGGTGCTTGTAAGGCCGTCTTCAGTTCCCGTTTCAACGTTCCAAACTGATGTGGTACCATTGCCTGCGATAGCTGTTCCGTTTTTGTATTGGCTGGTTGAAAGTAAAGTGACTTCTTTTCCCGAAACATCCGTTACCTGTAGATTTAGGAAGGCATAATCATTGAATGCTTCAGCGCCCTGACCGACTCCGACAAAATTACCATATTTTATGTATTGCCCTTCTGTAACTCCAGGATTGTAGGTTAAGGCCAAAACAGGAAGTAAAAAAGCCATCAATAGGGCAGCCGTTAGAAGAGTTGTAAAGAGTTTTAATTTGGACAAAAGAAAGTCTCCAGATATATGTTAGTATTTCTTAGTTGTTAAACAGTTCTCTTTGCTCCACAGTGAGGACAAAATGTTGCTGTTTGCTGAAATAGGGTTCCGCAGTATTTGCAGGGAATCATGACGACCTCTGTAACAACTTTGTGGGTAACATTTTTCTTGTCGTCGCTAGATCCACAACCGCAACCACATCCTAAACCAAGCGGACACATTTTCAATTCCCCTACGGTGAATAAGTTTTTGCTATCTCTTGACTTTGACTTAGTTGCTCTAAGAGAACTTCTCTGACCATATCGCAGGCTTGGCTGATTTTTGGGCTTGCTACTCTATAGTAAACGGTTGAGCCTTCTTTTCTTGTTCTCACGATTTGCCTTTGTCTCATAATTGCTAAATGTTGGGATATGTTTGATTGGCTCGCTCCAAGTTTTTCGGTAAGTTGGCTAACAGTTTTCTCTCCATCTTTTAAGGTGTGGATTATTGCGATTCTTAGGGGGTGGGCTATTGTTTTCGAAATTTCTGCTTGTAGTTCGTATATTGCCATGTCAAAGCTTGGTTTTGACATTTCAGTTGCCTGCTTATTTGAATATTCTGACATGGTTTTCATCTCTTTAGGTTTTCTACTCTTTAAGGGGGATTATAAAAAAAAGAAAGGTTTTCTTAACTGACTTGTAGTTCTTGGATGAACGTTCCGTGCCAGGTGTGGACCCAGACTTGTCCGGTGTAGCCGTTGACGCTTAGCATGCCGTATGTTGTTGTTCCGTTGAGGACTTCGATTGTGTAGTAGCCATAGAACGTTGTGATGTCGCCTGTTGTTGTTCCAGGTAGGTAGGTTGTTAGGTATTGTTGTGCGTTTGTTGTTGCTTGTGTTGCAGTTATTGGCATTGTGGTGGTTGGGGTTCCGTAGATTCCGCTTAGGATTCCGCTGTGCATCATGCCGTATTTGGTGTTCCACATCATGTTGGGGCCCATTTCTGGGTAGATGCTGCCGGTGTATTTGTTGATGAGTAGTTCGAATGCTCCGTTGCCTGTGCTTTGTTCGTTAACTTGGACGTAGAAGTTGGCTGTGTATTCTTCAACTTGCTTGACTACTAAGTCGGGATTGCCTATCGAGGATACATAGTTTTGGGCTATTGTTTCTGCTTGGGTAATTGTCAGTATTGTTCCAGTGTAGGTGTAAGGTGCTGCATAACCATAGCCTTGCATCATTCCGCTAAAACCGTAGCCATTGCCAAATCGTCCCATCATGCCGCCTCCGAACATCATCGGGTAAACTGGCTGATAGTACTGGGAGGTTGGTGTTTGGGGGATATTTGCTCCAGTTGAGTATGGTGGGTTGTTGTATCCGTATCCGGTGCCATATCCTCCACCCATCATTCCACCGTAACCACCGTAATGACCATTGCCCATCATGGCTGCGGCAAACGATGTTGAAACTAACAATGCAGCAATAGTCGCTGCAATACTGACGAATGTTATTATTTTCCAATTTTTCATTTCATTTCACCTTTATTTTTACTGATATTATGGTATTCGAATGATATGATAGTTGGCTGAAACAATCGTGAAACAGTTTTGAAACGCTTGTGAATGGCTGGGTTAGCGTGTTTCTTGGTTTTGGTTTTAACCATGGACCTATCGTACACATTCTAATATTAACATATATAAGTTATAACGGGCTTATAGGTCTATCGGACGTATTTCGCACATTTGTTTTTTTCTCCTATTAAGCCAGAGTCCCAGAAATCTAACTTTTCTCTTAATTTGTTAGCGTTAGAAGCTTTGTTCACGCTTGGTTCAGAAGGTTCGCGATGAGTCATTGACCTCTAGACTAAAGCTTAATCTCCAGAGTATCGCTTAGGGAACTTGCAAAGCACTTGCTTTCTTCCACATATAATCAAAATAATTTATCGCCAATGTCCTAAGGCTTGCATTGTCAGTCCATAAATCTGCATACTTATGGTCGGCGTCAGGCACCACTATATTTACACTTTTTCGGTCATACATTGCCAATTGAACTGGTGGCTTTTCTGGGAGTTCCCTTATTTCAAACAACGGACTTCTTTGAAGTTGCCTTATAGCATTTAGGATTTCCCTGTCCTTCCGAAGCTTCTCTGTAACAATTCGAAGCTGGACTCCTTGCTTAATTTTTTCCAAGAAAAATCCTTTTTACCTTAATATTCCACTTCCATTATCTAAAGCTGGTCCGATTGCCTCTATGCTAATTTGTGCGTTTTCAGATTCTTTATCATATTTGTTGAAAGCGACTTCTTTTTCGGAAGCATAGACAAAATGATTTGTTTCTTCAAGTATCTGATTTCCTTTAGTAAAAGCATAGTTTTCCAGAAATAATTTAGCCGCTTGATCCAAATCTAGAAGTTCAGTCGCTTTTTTTGCTCGCAGAATTTTTAGGGAGGTTTCGATCGGGGTCGCCTGGTATTTAGTTGGTGAGCCAACAATTTTTTCCACGAGCCCTAGGTCCACCATGATCGGCATTTCACGATATATCTGCTGACGTGTTATAGTGCTGGCTTGTGCGATGGTAGCGCTTGATCCACTCTTCATCCTTAAGAGAGTATAGTATATTTTTGCTTGAACTTTACTTAAACCTAATCTGATTAGTATTTGATCCTCTTCTTCCAGAAAATAAACCCCTTTAGCTAATATTATTCTCCTTGCTTTTTACATATGCAACGAACTCTTTTTATTTTTTTCCTAGAAACTCGGAATTGTCATGTTTTTTTGTGTTTACAAGGAATTAAATGGCTGAAGCTGCGATAGAAGAAAACACAAAAAAAGGAAATAAAAGAAAATGAATAAAACCTATAAGAAATCAATTTTTATTCTGACAATGGCAATCCTCACAATCATGCTATGCACTCCAACACTTATACCAACAGTTAGCTCACATACACCACCAATTAACATACCAACTTACGCTTTTTGCAGCGTTTCGCCCAACCCAATAGGTGTCGGTCAATACATTAACGTCAACTTCTGGATTAATCAGCCACCACCGACAGCCAGCGCAGCAGCTGGTGACAGATGGAAAAATATGACAGTTATAGTCACTAAACCTGATGGAACGACTGAAACCTTAGGTCCTTTCACTTCTGATGCGACAGGTGGATCACACACTACCTATACTCCAACTACCGTCGGTAACTATTCATTCCAAATGTTCTTCGGTGGACAAACATTGGCAGGTGAAAACGGTGCAAACCCAACAAATGCATACATTGGTGACTACTTCAAGCCAAGCAGCAGCAATGTTTTCCAACTGACCGTACAGCAAGATCCTATATCTCACGCCTCACAAACCCCACTTCCAACAGAGTACTGGACAAGGCCAATTTACGCTGAAAACAATAACTGGTATACAATAGGCGGTAGTTGGCTTGGTCTCAGGGGTTTCTACCTTCGCGAGTTCTGGCATGTACGACGCATCTGGCAACTATAATCCATATACTTCTGCCCCAAATAGTGCGCACATTCTCTGGACAAAACCCGTAGCCTTCGGTGGAACGATTGGTGGCTCTTACGGTGGTGGTTCTGAGCAAAGCAATTACTATTCAACCTCCCAGTATGAACCCAAATTTGCACCAATCATAATGAATGGAATACTATACTACACCAACTATCCAGGTGCAGGCACCAACTCGGCTGGGTGGACTGCAGTGAACCTGAAGACGGGCGAGGTAATTTGGACAAAAAACACAACTGAGATTCTAAGATGCGGTCAATTGCTCTACTATGTTACACCTAATCAATACGGAGCCCTCGCATACCTATGGAGTATTCCATATAGTCCATTTAGTATAGTCGGTCCTTATGGCACACTTTCGATGTGGGATGCAATGACAGGCAACTACATTCTGCAAGTCACAGGCGTACCCCTGACCCCAATTTATTCGGCCATGACACAAGATGACAACGGAAACCTGATCGTCTACTATGTAGACGCGGCAAGTAACACATTGAACATGTGGAACTCAACTAGATGCATTAACCTCGGAGGTACACCCTTTACTATATTCTCACCGTTCCCTGATGCAAACAGCTGGGGATGGAGACCAGGAAATGATGTATCTGTTAACTTTTCCTATGGTATTCAATGGACTAAGCCATTAGCAAACAACATTAGCGGCGTTCCAATCGACGGTGGTCTTTCAATCAAGGCGACAAGCAGTGATACGCTACTCTTAGTAGCAAGCCCCGGTACTAGCGCATCTACTAGCGCATCTGGCTATGAAACGGGATATCAAATCGAAGCAGGCTACAGTGCAAAAGACGGTTCACAGCTATGGATAGAAAACAGAACCTACGCACCCTACTCACTACTAAACGCTGACCCTCAACCATGGATAGGAACAGGCAGTGGTGTCTATACAATGGTCGTACTATCAACGCAAACCGTATATGCTTATAGCTTAACAACAGGAACACAACTTTGGACACACACACTTCCGAATGCAAGTCCATTTAGTTCTCTAGGCGTAAACGCTGTTGTGGCAAACGGTACAATCTATCTCTACTGTTACGGTGGAGACGTGTATGCGTACGATCTACAATCTGGTAACCTAAACTGGCAGTATCATACTCCAAGCGGCGGCTACGAATCTCCATATGGTTCAGAGTCTATCTGGACTTTCACGGTTGGAACAGTTGCTGACGGCAAACTCTTCGTTCCGGAAGGACATATGTACAGTCCACCACTATTCCGCAATGCACAACAACTAGCGCTCAACACGAGCGACGGCAGCTTAGTCTGGAGCATCGATGCCTTCGACACAACCAGTGCACCCGCAATTGCTGACGGTGTTATGGTTACACTAAATGCTTATGACAATCAGCTATACGCTTATGGAAAAGGTGCAAGCCGCACCACTGTGGGTGCTCAATCATTCGGTTCCGACATAGTAATCAGCGGCTCAATAACTGATATCTCTGCAGGCGCAAAACAGGAAGCACAGGCAGCAAACTTCCCCAATGGTCTTCCATGCGTTTCCGATGCAAGCATGTCTCTCTGGATGGAATACGTCTACATGCAGCAACAATTTCCATCTAATACGACTGGTGTTCCAGTAACTGTAGATGTTCTTGACTCGAATGGCAACTATAGAAACATTGGCTCAACGACAAGCGATGCAAGTGGATTCTTTAGCTTAGATTGGACACCTGATATACCAGGACATTACACAGTTGTCGCCACATTCCACGGCTCAGAATCATACTACTCATCATACGCTGAAACAGCTTTCACAGCAAATGCTGCAGCAGCAACAGCGACACCTCAACCAACGCAACCAGCATCAATGGCTGATCTCTACTTCATACCGGGCATAATCGGCGTTATCGTTGCAATCATTGTTGTCGGCGCAGTACTCGCCATATTAATGCTAAGAAAGCGACTATAAGACAAACAAAACAAACAACAATCTTTCCCCTTTTTTAGTTTTTGAAAGCATCGGAGAATAAATGGGGGTTGAGTAGGCTTTGGATAAATCTAACTGTTGAAGCTGCAATCAAAGAGGTTATTTGCATTTTTCCTCTTTTCTCCTATTTTGGTTCCAGAGCCTCAGTAAACCCTTCTTCCTTATTAAATTGGTTCGGCATGATTGCTTAATTGGTTTTCCTTTGATGTTGGCATGTTTTAATTTAAACCCCGGTCCCATTTTAAACCAGGATGGACTTGAACCCCTGCCAAAGTGGAGATACCTTTAGTATTCACATTTTTTGATATTTCACTTTGGTATTAGAATTTGTTGAAGCTAAATAATTCCTCAAAGGGCTTAGTCGATTACGGAAATTACTTAGCTGGCAAGAGGCTTTTTTAGAAAAAAAGTAAGATCATTTTTTTAGAATGTTGATATGTATTCGCGGGGAGTGGGAAAAACGGGGGTAGGTCTACTTAAATGCATTTCATTCCTTGCGACGCCGGGCATACTTGCAATATTATCTTGAATGGATAATAATTGATCAAGATCTTTTATCATAGCTTCTATCAAGAGGTCATAACTTCCACTGGTTTGAATAATCAAAACTATATCTGGGATTTTGCAGAGATTCTCTACCATTGAAATCAAGCTGTTTTGAGATACAAATGCAATGTAGAAAGTGGCGTACCCATGGTATCCAATCTTTATTGTATCCAATTGAATTACAACTTTAATTGTGCCGTTTCTTTTCAGTTTTTTATATCTTCTTGCGACCGTATCTGTTGAAATCGCCAGTTCTTTCGCCAGTTTCCTGAAAGATATTCGACCATTAACTGCGAGTTTTTCAATTATGTGCTTATCCGTTTGGTCAGTTTTGCTTTCCGTTCGCCTAAACTTATTCGTTACATGTACATTTGTTGTTTTCATTTTGTATGGCGTTTGCAGAGGGGTTATCGCCAAGTTTTCTCTAATATTTCTTATGCCTGTCCAGATATAGGTTCTTAGTCCCAAAACTGACGGTAATTTCCTAATGCTTTCTTTGATATTTTCAAGTTTTTCTAGACTTTCCATTGTTACAACAGCATTTATTTCTGAGGTCCTGGCAGTTCGCCAAGCGTCGTGGATATTTGGCATTTTTTTGAGATCCTCAACAACCTGGTCTGCCTGCTGAGGTTCGACTTTGAATAGAATGTTGCCCACTGCGTTATAGCCGAAGCTTGGGTAATCCAATTGAACAGTGGCGCCAACAATTATACCTGCGTTTTGTAGTTCTTTGTATCTTTTCTGTATCATGCTTTTTGATAGCTTGCATTCTTTTGCAATTTCAGTGAAATTTCTTCGACCATCTATGAGTAGTTCTTTAATTATTGTTGCATCGATGTAGTCAATTTCTTTCGTTGAGACACCCGTGTAACATTTTGGTGGTGGAGCATCATTTAAGAGTTTCCTGTTTTATGTTTTTTGTTTTTTTCGTACAATGTTGACTATTATGCAGTTATTTGTTTTCTTCGTCAGATTTTTTTGGATGATTTATCACAAGTCTTAAATTAACTCAGTCATAGATGTGGTCAGCAGAAAAAAATGGAGAAAAAGAAAAATGCAAAAATTGAATGGTAAATCTATGGCTATTATTATTGTAGCAATTCTAATGGTTTCAACAGGAACTTCAACTTTAATACTGCCAAGCACTAACGCACATACACCCGCATGGCAAATCCCAACATATGCCTTCGTGAACGTTGCCCCCAACCCTGCCGGCATAGGTCAAACAGTAACCATAGGCATGTGGCTTCAAATACCGCCGCCAACAGCAGTCGCAGCAACTGGAGATAGATGGCATAATTTTAAAGTGACAGTTACACACCCAGATGGAACGACCGAAACATTGGGTCCTTTTACCTCTGACGATACAGGCGGAACATTCACGTTATACACCCCAACTTCACTTGGCAACTACAGTTTTGTCTTCAGCTATCCCGGTGAAACACTGCTAGGCGCAAATGGAGGTACTGGCCCATATATTGGCGATTACTTCATGAATTCAACTAGCGAAGTAGCATACCTAACAGTACAGCAAGAAGCAGTGCCAGCTATTCCAACCAACCCACTTCCCACAAGTTACTGGACTCGTCCCGTACAAGCAGGAAACGGCGTATGGTCAACAATCACAGGTAACTGGCTTGGGTTTGGAGCATCCTCGTTTGCAAACACTGGAAAATACAACATAACCGGAAACTACAACCCCTACTCTCAAGCACCAAAAGCACCCCACATCATGTGGACAAAACCCGTATCATACGGAGGTCTAGTTGGAGGAGAATTCGGTGGAACTGATACAAGCAACTATTACTCGACATCACAGTATGAACCGAAATGGGCACCAATAATCATCAATGGCGTCATGTACTATGTCACATATCCAGGCGCTTATACAACTCCAGGCGGCTGGGTCGCTGTAGACATACGCACAGGCCAAACACTGTGGACAAAGAACACCACTGACATACTAAGATGCGGTCAACTACTCCAGATGGTAAACCCCAACCAATTCGGATCCCTCGCATACTTATGGAGCAACCCTCTCGCAATCAACACGTTTAACCTTGGCACTGGCCCAAGCGTAAACAGCGCTATATGGAACATGTGGGATGCACAGACAGGCAACTTTATCCTGAGCATCGTTAACGGCACTTCAATGACGCTCACAGAAGACCAAAGTGGCAATTTAATCGGCTACTACGTAAACTCCACTATTCCAACCGCACCGACACTAAACATGTGGAACTCAACACAGGCAATACTTTACCCAAACAGCCAATTCGTTCTGGGAACAACCGTAGCGAACTGGAACTGGAGACCTCTACAAAACCAAGTTATCGACTTCAAACGTGGAATAGTTTGGACAGTACCTTTGCCAACCAATATTTCAGGCGTTCCTCTACCACAAAACTTGGCAATAAACTCTGTCAACAGCGGCGTAGTCCTTATGACAGCTGTGCCAGCCCCAGACGTATCAGGAACATTCAACACTGGATTCGGAATTGAAGCAGGCTTCGCATCCGACAAAGGAACCCAACTGTGGATAACTAACCGGACACTAAACGCTTTCGCAAGAGACCAAATCACCAAAGTTGGCTACGGCGTTTACATTAGACTTGATGCAGACTTAGGAACGATTAGAGCTTTCAGCCTTAACTCTGGCTCTCTAGTATGGGGTCCAACAAAGCTTACAGGAACGAATGGCAACTTCCCAGTACCCAATCCATACAACAGCATCGGCGGCTACCAAACAGAACTCGCCAACGGAGTCCTCTACATCATGGGCTTTGGAGGCGACGTATGGGCAGTTGACGTATCGACAGGAACACAGAAATGGTACACAAACACCAACACCCTCATCGGCGAAGCTGGCTCTGACACACCATACGGTGTATGGCCTTTATGGGTCTTTAGCGGAGGATCCATAGCTGACGGAGTTTACTACCTTAACGTTGGCCACGAATACAGTCCACCCCTATTCCGTGGAGCACAGCAGCTAGCACTAAACATAACAGATGGATCGCTGATCTGGAAGATATTGGGCTTCGACGTTACTAATGCTGCTCCCATCGTTGACGGGACCATGATAGCACTAAACGCTTATGACAACCAACTATACGCCTATGGTAAAGGGCCAAGCGCTATGAGCGTTGAGGCTCAGCCGTTTGGTTCAGCAATGGTGATAAGAGGCACAGTAACTGACATCGCAGCAGGCACACAACAACAAGCACAGAAAGCAAACTTCCCTAACGGCGTTCCAGTCGTATCTGATGAAAGCCAAGCAGCATGGATGGAATACGTCTACATGCAACAACAATGCCCAACAAACGTAACTGGCGTTCCAGTAAGCATTAGTGTTCACGACTCTAACGGAAACACTAGGCAAATCGGCAGCACTACCAGCGACGGCAGTGGAATGTTCACTTTCACGTGGACTCCAGACATTCCTGGCGACTTCACTGTATATGCAAGTTTTGCAGGCTCCGAATCGTATTATCCAACAGCAGCAGAAACATCCTTCCACGTAAGCCAAGCAGCAACCACAACCACAACTCCAACACCAACACCACCACAATCAGCAGCTGATCTATATTTCATTCCAGCAGTCGTAGCAATAATCGTAGTTATCATAATAGGATTTGCAGTACTGGCACTATTGACAGTTAGAAAACGACCATAACTCAACCGCTAAACACATTCCCTTTTTCCTTTTTTTTATTTATTAGATGAAGAAGGATCGGAGCTGAGAAAGCTCTGGACATGATTTGTCCTATTGAAGTTGTAATCAAAGAGCTTTTGCATTTCCTCTTTTCTACTATTTCGATTCCAGAACCTCAGCAAACCCTTCTTCCTTATTAAATTGATTCGGCATGATTTCTTAATTTTGATTTTCCTTTGATTTTGGCAAGTTTTAATTTATACTCCTGTCCATTTTAACCCAGGATGGACTTGAACCCCTGCCAGAGAGGAGATATCAGCCGAATACAATTAGCACGACTCCAAAAGAAGCCTTTCGCCATCCAAGGATCCCGCCAATTTACGGCCAAAAGCCAACTGGTTTAATTTTTTCATAGAAGCATTGCAAATCCGAGAGCAGTTTGGAATTATTAAACACTTAGCTTTTACAAAAAGTGAATAACAAAAGTCTAAAACATTTAAGCCAAATTTTCTGATGATTGATTCCATAAAACTTCAAAATACTCTTTGATAACATTGACTAAACATAGGTTACGGGATAAGAGGGTCGGTGTATTCATGTCCATTTCAGTTTTTAAAAGTAGTATTTTGTCGTCTATTATTGTGGGCATGGAAGAAAATTTTTTATTTGAAAATCTGACTTCAAAGGATCCTCTTTTCTTTAAAGCGCCTAGTTTTCTAGTTTTGGATTTAATTTTTCTGGATTGCTTATTAAGATGCGGACTTTGGCACCTTTCTCCAAGGCTTTATACCAGTTATCAGAAACAAGTAAATATTTTTTGAATGTTTCAAGCGTATTCATGGTTTCCATTGTTTTTTCTGTATTCTCAAATGTTCTTCTGACTATGCATCCTTTGCAGTTTCTTCGAAGACAATTTTTTTTCGGAATCAACATGAACTCGTTTTCTTTCTCCGAATAGCGAGTCATCGCTGAACTAGGACTAAGGTCTGGGGAAAAGTCATCTGCTTTCTTATGTAGGCTTTCTAATTCTTCGTCTTTTAGTTGAAGTAAAATCGATGCGCCTTCGTTGACGGGGACTGATCGATAGCGCGTTGGGGTTGATATTATTTTATTCACTAAACCTGATATTTCAAGGGTTTTGAGTGCTTGATAGATATCTTGACGGGAGACTTTGGACACTTGGGAAATTCCCTTTATTGTTCCTTCTCCAATAAAAAGAAGAGATATGTATATTTTGGCTTGAATACGAGTCAGACCCATTTTTGTTAGAGTTTGAACTTTATCCTCATATTTGTCCCAATTTTCAAAATGTCTTTCCAACTATAAATGACACCTTGTGACTCACTTTGGTCAATATTAGATCGGCAATGGAATTTAAAATTAACTCAAGTTCATTGACGCTTCAATTCACCAATTTTAAAAGATAAAAAAATCCGACCTCTTTGGAAAAGCAACTTCTTGTATGTCGGAAGACCGACATTTCTCATTTAAAATACTTTATGGTCCCATTCAATTATTCACAGAAAAAAGGAAAATGAAAAAAATGAATACAATAAGAAACAGAATTACAGCTATTTTAATTGTTATACTCTTATCAATTTCAATTGGATCTTCAATAATACAAGTGCCAACTATTAGCGCACATGATCCCTCATGGAATATTCCAACATACGCCTACGTACAAGGAGCGCCTGACCCTTTAGGTGTCGGTCAGACATCGACGATATATATGTGGCTTGACATCAGTTATGACAACGCAGCTTTATATAATGATTATAGATTCCACGATTACAAACTAACTATTACTGCGCCTGATGGAACAATAACATCTCAAACTTTTGCAACCGTCTCAGACCCCACATCCAACCAGGGTTATAAATTCATCCCTACCCAAGTCGGCATATACAATCTTAACTTCACTTTCCCAGGACAAATAATAACAACTAGCAACGATGACCCCGCCTCAGATTACATCGGTGATACTTATCTGCCCAGCTCAGCATCAGCAACGCTGACCGTTCAGAACGAACCAGTGAGCAGCCGTTCAACTACTCCGCTTCCATCGGAATATTGGACACGCCCAATATACGGTGAGAACCCTAACTGGTGGACTATTTCGTCAAACTGGCGAGGTATCGCGGGTTCGGGTCGTCTAGGCTATGGTAGCGATTTCCCAGGCGATGCGGTAGGACCTCAGACCAGTCATGTCATGTGGACTAAGCAACTTCAAAGTGGCGGAGTCGTCGGAGGAAACGACTTCGTCATTCAAGGAGACACATATTTCCAGGGGAGTGCATACGCAGATAGACTCTTAAATCCGATAATTCTGGACGGAATGCTATTCTACACGGAACCATTATCGTTCGCGGGTGTTCCATCATACTTTGTTCCGCAATCCTATGGTCCAACTGACTGCGTTAACTTGCGTACAGGACAGCTAATTTGGTCCCGTAATGATGTACCAGAGCTGTCTTTCGGCTACATATACGACGTCCAAACCCCCAATCAGCACGGAGTTTACCAGCCAATACTATTTTCAGCTTCAGGATCAGATTGGCGTGCGTTTGATGCATACACAGGTGAACCACTATTCAACGTAACTAACATTCCGTCAGGTAGATCAGCTATGGGCCCAAACGGAGAGTACTTGATATATGTCCTCGCAAATGATGGCACGCCCACGAATCCACAATATTATTTGGGTCAGTGGAACTCGTCTAGACTGTGGGATGATACATACATAGCAGGCATGATACCAACTATAGCTCCACCCATTACAAACGGGACTGATCCAAGCTTATACGACTGGAGAATTTCAATGCCCTCCCTCAACACTGCAACAACAGACCCTGCATTACTTGTGGCTTTCAACAATAATATGCTGATTTGTTTGACCGGTTCCTTGCCTCTTGGTTTCGCCGCATCTTTGCCTGCTATGTTTGGCGGACCCACCGTATTTCCACAGCTTCCCTACACATACTCGGCAGTCAACCTTAACGCAACTAAGGGTGCAATCGGTTCGATCCTATGGACGCAAACAGTGCAACCGTATCCAGGTAACCTCACTGTCTCATTCATCGGAGCAGATCCAACAGCCAAAAGCGGTACAGGTGTCTTCTTTGAATACCATTTGGAAACGATGCAGTGGGTTGGATACAGCATGGCAACAGGCGAGAAACTTTGGGGTCCGGTAGGTGATGAAACAGATCTATCCTACTACAACAACGACCATATGTCCACTGGACAGAGTGCTCAGTGTGCTTATGGGAAACTCTATACTACTGGTTACGGTGGATTGCTTTACTGTTATGATTTGACGAATGGAAACCTGTTGTGGACCTACGGTAACGGCGGCGAGGGCAACAGTACTAGCAGCGGGGAATATAGTACTGGTGTCTACCCAGCTTTGATATACGCTATTGGCAGCGGCATAGTATACATTAATACTGCTGAGCACACCGTTGAAACACCGATTTACAAGGGAGCTTTGATACGCGCCATTAATGCTACAACCGGTCAAGAAGTCTGGACTATTTCAGGTATTGTAGGCGAATCCTCGAGAAGCGCTATTGCAGATGGTTATTCAATTTTTTGTAATGGTTATGACAACCGAGTTTACAGTGTGGGCAGAGGACCAAGTACAACCACGGTTTCAGCTCCAAGCCTTGCAGCTGCAAGTAGTCAAAGTGTAGTGATTAGTGGAACGGTAATGGACATTTCATCAGGCACTAAACAAGATGAACAAACAGCAAGATTTCCCAATGGAGTCCCAGTTGCTTCTGATGCAAGCATGAAAGAGTGGATGGGTTATGTTTACCAGCAGCAATCAATGTCACATAATTTCACTGGAGTTGTAGTTGCAATTAATGTTGTTGACTCAAATGGTAACTATAGAACAATCGGAACTGCAGACACTGATGCAAACGGCTACTACAGTCTTCAATGGACACCAGATATATCAGGAAAATACAATGTCTTCGCAACCTTTGCCGGAACCAACGGTTACTGGCCATCGCAAGCTGAAACAAGCTTTGCAGTTGATCCAGCAGCAGTTACACCCGCACCAACCGCAGTACCCGGTCAATCTATGGCTGACATATATCTTCTACCAGGAATCATCGGTATAATTGTTGCTATCGTAGTAGTCGGCTTAGTACTTGCATTGCTAGTCACAAAGAAACGACCATAAATATACCAAGGAAAAAAACTATCTTTCCCATTTTTTTTATTCTTAAAAAATCAATAGAGAAAAGAATGGGGCTGAGAAGGCTCTGGGTATAATTTGAACTATTGAAGTTGCAATCAAAGAGGTTTTGCATTTCCTCTTTTCTCCTATTTCGGTTCCAGAGCCTCAGCAAACCTTAGTTTCTCTTTTGATTTGTTGGCGTAGAAGCTTTGCCCGCGTAGTGTACGCTGTCTAAGGGCATGCCTAAGGTCTGCCAAAATCTGGTCCCATAAAGGGAAAGAGGTCTCTTAGGTTTTACCTTATCTCAGAATCGATAGATCTTTCTTCGTTTGGTGAAAGCGTTTAATACACTCCAATCCAAATAATTGTCTATGTCGACATTGAAAACTTGCCCTAAATGCAATGGTTCAATGAAAAAGTCTAAAGATTTATCCGCAATAGTTACAGCTTCCAAAGGAATCAAAGGGTATAGTGTCAAAACGAATAGGTTCATTCCAGCTAGGACATACACGTGTCAAGAGTGCGGTTATATAGAATTGTACTATGATACTGGCTAATCTGACAACCAAGGTCTTCCAAAAATTAGGGCGTATAGTGGGATGCAGGTTTTCTATAAATTATCTAATCATCAGAACATATAAAATGAATATTATTTATTTTGAATTGACTTTCCTATTCAGGCCAATTCGTGAATGACTTTTTGCCCAAACTGGTTGTTTGCTTGGAAGACATTCTAAAAAGGGATTTTGCAGCTAGATTGCCCATAATCCTCATGTGAGGTGTTCCAGGCTAACTGGCTTGCCCTGGCCTTTTACCTAGGCTTCTTATAATATAGTTATTAGGATTTGAAGAGGGACGGCTTCATTGTTTTTTGTCGATCCATGTTTTGACCGCTTCTTGTATTGCTTTCGATAAGTCGCCTTTTTTGCCTCCGAATTGCTCTACCGTTTTTAATCTGAGCTGTTTTTCTAAGTCGTCTGGGATGTCAACGTTTATGCGGCCCAAGTTTAGTCACTTTTTTTTGTTTCTGGAATAAGCGAGCAGGCAAATTTTTGTTTGTTTCTTTTTTGTCCCTTCGAGTTCGCTTATTAACATAAATATATGTGTACTTATACGCTTATAAACATATGTGTTTAAGTGTATAAAATGCATGGGAAAAAACCAGAATATTCGAATGCGCCAAGGCTCTCCATAAATTGGAGTATAGAGGAAGATCTGTCTCGTTTAAGCTTATCATCAGGGCACTGTAGCTTCTCTACAGTTTTCCATAAGACTCTTATCATAATTCAAACTTAATGTCAAAATATCATATTGTGCAGTTTTAACTTTTTGCCTTTTCGCTTTTGTTCTATCTCTTTCACTGAACTCTCCGCTTCTTAAAAATGCCTCTCCAAGGCTTGTTTTATATGACGTTTATGCCACAAAGATGGCTATGGTAGATTTGTCTAGACCTTGCGATGCTTGCGGAAGAATGATTGGCGGTGGCTTCTGTTGTTGCTCGAAATGCCAAATTTATTTTTGTTTTTACTGTTCAATGCAGCTACCTTATCCCGATAAGCCTTGTCCTATGTGCGGTCAAAAAATGCAAAGCCCCTAATCTTTTATTTTTTTGTTATTGGGATGATACCGAGAAATATGTTCCGCAATCACTACATGTGAAGCAGTCTAAGCGAAACAGGTAGTTTTCTATGGTTTTCTTTGGCTTAGAATTTTCTTTTCCACATTTGGGACATTTAGCCAAATAAGCTTACCTTCAATTTCAATACCCTAATCACGAAGCATGGAAATTATTAAAATATGTGTTGGCAACAGTTGGATATAACAAACAACTATAAGACTTGCTTTTTTTGGCTTTGTTTGTACTTATATTCTGCTAACTTGCTTAATCTTTGTGCTATTCGGTCAACTGGGACAAGTCTTATTAATCTTTGTATACCCAAAGGGATTTGGGGAACGTACATTTGGATAGGAAAGAAGCTGTTGCTTTAGTAAAGGAATTAGGCGATAGGGAATTAGTTCAACCTGTATTTGTAGTAATTGAAAATAGAACCCCTGATAAGATTCAATTAAGAATTAAAGGCAATTATGATTGCAGGCAAGTTGAAATGTTTTTGAAGAATAGAGGGTTCTCATACAAAGAGAACAAGGATGACCTTGTCATTTTCAAGGCGTAAGCTTTAGGGAAATGACATTTAGGAAAAACGCCATTTAGGGAAATGAAAAAAAATAGAAAATTGCGTAATTAAAAGTTGTAAGCTGTCTTTGTTTACTATTATTTTTGTTTGCTCGGTAGGTTTTTCTTTTAGTTTTATGCCTTAATAACATCATACAAAAATTTAATCCAAAACATATCACTGTGCAATTAGGGAGTTGAAGTCCACGTTGCATTTATGGGTATGGCAATCGCGTACCCTATGCTTGTTGATGTCATGTTTACGTAGTAGCCTGCGGTGTATTGTAGCATTTTAGAGGTAATCATTATTGTCAACTGTTCTGGTATCTGGCTAATGTTAGATATTCTATCAACTACAACTGTTTGTCCTATAGAGTATTTTGTTGCTGTTATGTAATCTGATGTTGCATACTTGCCGCCTTGTGGAATGTTTTGGGGTGTTAATAACGGCTCTAAGACTGTAGTATTAATGGTTGTCAAATCTTTTATAATCGGTTCGTTTGCTTGGTATGTTTTAATCCCTATAGATACCGATTCTATCTGCTTATCCGTTGAAAAGATGATGTTGCTGAGAGCTATAGGATATTCTGATGGAAAGATTGATTCCCAATTGTAAGCAATAATTATTGATGAAGCTGCCAGACCAATTATTATGACGGCGATAAGTATTTTTACAATTTTTGGGTTTTTTGTTCTTGACATTGTCAATACTCTATGTTGCTTAGGCTTTATTTGTTGAAAAGTGTTTCTATGGTTACTATAGAACAGATTTCTTGACTCACAGAATTCCCATTCATGAGCGAAATCATCCGCATCACTTCATTTTTTTTCTTTGCCCATTATTTGTTTATTCGTTTTTTGGATTAGAGTTATATTGAGGTTGGGACACTGAATTTAAAACAGACGAGTCAGATGGATAAACCCCGCCTCAGCGTAACCAAACAAGCCGTCATAGGTTTAGCTGTGCTTACAATTTTGCTGTGGATAGTGTTGTTTGTACCTGCTTGGACGCTTAATTATTGGCAAGCATGGCTTTTTTGGCTTATCTTTGTCTTCTGCATTTTGATAATCAGCGCCTATTTCCTGCGAAAAGACCTTACGCTTATTGCGAGTCGGTTAAAGGTTGGGGTTTCAGCCGAACAAGACCGCGTCCAACAATTAACCCAAATACTAATCAGTGTTTTCTTCATTTTGCTACTTTTGGTTCCTTCTCTTGACCATCATTTTCGATGGTCGACTGTACCCCCAACTTTGAGTTTAGTCGGGGATGCATTCGTCGGGCTCGGGCTCCTAACCATTTTTTTGGTCTTCAAAGAGAACACATACACCTCAGTTCTTGTCGAAGTCAAAGAAGGACAAAAAGTCATATCCACAGGTCCATACAGCAAAGTACGCCATCCCATGTATTCTGGAGCCCTATTAATGCTGTTCTTCATTCCTCTTGCCTTGGGGTCATATTGGGGGTTGCTTGCGTTTCCTCCTATATTGGCATCAATTGCTGTGCGGATTATAGCAGAAGAAAAGTTTTTGGCGAAAGATTTACCGGGTTACTCCGAGTACAGCGAGAAGGTTCGTTACCGCTTAGTTCCCTATGTCTGGTAGCTATCATCGGTTAAGGGATATCGAGTCATGGCTGCAAGCATTACTTCGCTGAAACTTTTTTTGCTGAGGTGTCGAGCAAAATCCGAAGTTGCAATTATTCCAACCAAGAAATTCTTTTTTGTCACTGGAAGACGTCTGATTTTGTTCTTTACCATTATCCTGGCAGCGTCTCTAAGTGAGGCGTCCTCTTCGATTGTTATTAGCGGGTTTGACATTGCCTCAGAGACCTTGGTTTCAAGCGGTTTTTTCTGTGCCATAATCCTTCTTACTAAATCTCTTTCAGTAACAATGCCCTTAGCCTCAGTGGCATCCATTACTACAAGATCACCGACATCTTGTTGGTACATTAACTTCGCAGCTTCAAGGACTGTTCTCTTAATATCAATAGTGATGACGTTTGTTGTCATAAAATCTTTAACAGTTGGCATCAACTTAATTGAGCATAGAGTATCGTATAAGAGTTTTGTAGCTAAATGCTTGGTTTGCGCTCCAATTTAATTTAACCCGATTTTCCTTGCCTAAAACAATGAAAAAAGGTCAAACACAAGATGAATAGTTAATCTATTGACAATTCTCTTTAGGTGAATAACCTTGGCTTAATCTTTCATTAGCCCGCTCCACTTCTCAAAGTAGCTCATTGTACTTCTCAATAAAGCTCAAAAGCTACTTAATCAGCTTACTGATTCCAATGACCTATATGGATACCATTGATTCTTCAAATAATCACAGTCGGTTCGAAGCCTCAGTTAACCTTTTTGTCGATCCGACTCAGAAGGCTCAAGTTATAAATGCCCTTTCAAAGCTCGAAAACATAGAAGATATTTATGAAGTAAAAGGAGAATTTGACATTGTTTCAACAGTTTCTGCCAAAAGCTTGGAAGAGTTCCGAACAATCTTGCATAATAACATCCTGAAGATTAAAGGTGTCAAAAGCACTGTAATCACAGTGGTTCTCAAAACTCATAAGAGACTTAAATCCGAAAGTTACCTAAATATTAAAGGCACAACCGCTCCTCTTGCTTTAAAGAAAGGTATATAGCACGCTTACCAACTCAATTGAGAAAGATGACCATATTTGTCTCGAATGTTTGCTTTTGTAAACATCTTTGTAGAGTCGTCAGAAATGGACAATGTAGTGATGGCTCTTGATGAACTTGAAAACCTTGAAGAACTTTATGAAGTAACTGGTGAATTTGACATAGTTTCGCTTGTTTCAGCGGCCGACATTGAAGAATTCAGAGAGGTTCTCAAGAATAAGATTATGAAAATTAAAGGCGTAAAGAGCACCGTAAGCTCTGTTGTTCTTAAAGTACACAAGGGATCAAGATGCATCGGCGAAGCTAAAGAGCAATCAACCTCAACTCCGGTTTTATCACACCCGTAACTGAATCAATAAAGGTGAGGCATAATTAGCCTAGGTTTTGTAAAAATTGATAGATCCCCTTCAGGCGTTAACTGTAATTCTTCTCATTGTCATAACGATTCTGTTAGGGTGGCGTCTAGCTCCTTACCTTACCAAAGTATTCAGCCGAGCCCCCAGTCGTTTTGATCGTGTTCTGAATCCAGTAGAGAATTGGATCTACAAAATCTGCGGAGTTGACCCCAATGGTGGAATGGGTTGGAAACGGTACTTCTATTCTGCTTTTTTGCTAAATGTTTTGCAGATGGCTGTAGCCTTTGTGATTCTTGTTTTTCAGGATAAGCTGCCGCTTAATCCTCAAGGCTTTCCGGGGCTTTCGCTGGACTTAGCTTTTAACACCGTAATATCTTTTGGCACGAATACTAATTTGCAGCATTACAACGGAGAAAACACGCTTTCCATTTTCAGCCAAATGGGTGCAATTCAGTTCCTCCAATTCACCTCAGCAATAACTGGACTTTGCGTCGCCATCGCGATGGTGCGTGGTTTCATTTCCAACTCTAAAGACCTCGGTAACTTCCACGTTGATTTTATAAGATCCCTTACTCGGATTTTCCTTCCATTATGCTTAGTTGCATCATTGGTATTAGTTGCGCTCGGGATCCCTCAAACCCTGAATGCGTATTCTGTAGTTCAGACTGTAGAGGGGACAGCGCAGACAATTCTGGTTGGGCCTGTTGCTTCACTTGTATCCATTATGCAGATAGGAACAAACGGCGGCGGATACTTCGGAGCCAACGCTGCCCACCCATTCATGAACCCCAGCCCAATATCGAACATCTTTGAAATGTTTCTAATGATGATCCTTCCGACAACGTTGATATTTGCGTTCGGTCGATTGCTTGGAAAGCAAAAAGAATCCAGACCCATCCTCATAGGTGCATACGGACTCTTTTCCATAAACCTCATCATTGGGTTCCTTCAAAACCTTCCTTCTGGCGCTGGTATCGAAACAAGAATAGGCGGGTTCTTCTCTGCTTTCTGGACAACCACAACCACCGCTTTCACTACAGGTTCCGTAAACGCCTCACTGTCAGCCATGAACCCGCTAAATGTTCTTTCAGGCTTCATGGGTATGCTAACTCAAGCAACGCCAGGCGGCAAAGGTGTAGGGTTGATGTACATGCTAATGTACATAATCATCACCGTTTTCCTAGTTGGACTGATGTCCGGCAGAACCCCTGAGTATTTAGGAATTAAAATTAGAGGACGCGACGTGAAGCTTGTTATGATTGCGTTTCTAATTCACCCCATAATAATTCTTATTCCAACGGTTTTAGCTTATGCAACTGGAGCAGCAAGTGCAATAGGAGTAAGCACTAACTCTGTTGGCTTCACTCAGATACTTTGGGAATTTACAACTAGTGCAGCAAATAATGGGTCAGATTTTCTAGGTGCCTCAGCTAACACACCCTTCTTCAACATCTCAACAGGCATTGTAATGTTTCTAGGTGCTACCTTCCAATTCTATTATTGCTCGCTCTAGCAGGTTCGATGATTGGAAGAAAACGCAGCAGCGAAACTGGTCTCAAAACAGACAGCCCAATATTCTCCATCGTGCTCATCATAAGCATTCTCATTGTGGTCGTATTAACGTTCTTTCCCTTTCTTGCTTTGGGGCCGATTCTGTCATTTTTTAAAGGACTGGTGAATGGACTTGGCTAAAACTCCCGAAGAAACATTAGGCAGAAGTGTTGTTCCGGAGCGGAAAGCCTCGGTCTTAACTGGGAAAGTTTTGTTGGATTCGTTTGCACGGCTGAATCCGCGGTCTCTGATTGCAAACCCTGTCATGTTCCTAGTTGAGTGCACATTCTTTATCGTTTTAGCAATGGCAATATACCCACAGGGATTCTATCCTGTGGCAACCCTCAGCCAAAGACCATTTTATGCGACAGTTGCGGTGATTCTCATAGTAACCGTATGGTTTAGCACCCTCTCTGATGCTCTTGCTGAGAAACAGGCAAAAAACACGGCCAGTAGCCTTCGAAAGCTTGAGACTGAAGTTCCTGCCAAAAAAATTGTAACTGAAGGGTGGTCAAGAAAAACAGTCTCCATTTCATCCAAAGCATTGCAGAAAGGTGACTTGATTCTGTTAGAGACGAACGACATGATTCCTTCAGATGCTGAAGTGCTTGAAGGGATAGCGATGGTAGACGAATCCCTTCTTACCGGCGAATCTGTTCCTGTCCGTAAGGCGCCAGGAGACATGTTAATTGGTGGCTCAAGAATAATCAGCGATAACCTAACAGCAAAGGTTACCGTAAACCCAGATGAGAGCTACATCAACCAAATGATAAAAATGGTTGAGTCATCCAAACGACCCAAGACCCCTAACGAGCAGGCAATCACCACAATACTGATCGGTTTAACAGCTATATTTTCAATAATTATTGTTTCCTTGCTTGGGCTTTCTGTAGTTCTTCATCTTCAGGGCGACTTATCAGTTCTAATTGCACTCTACGTATGTCTTCTGCCAACAACCATAGGTGCGCTTTTGCCAGCAATTGGGCTTTCAGGCATATCCAGACTATACAAGAGAAAGATCGTCGCAAAATCAGGCAGAGCTATCGAAACGGCAGGAGATGTAGACGTGATTCTTTTAGACAAAACAGGAACCATCACAGTTGGCAACAGACAGGCAATAGAATTCACTGCCTTTGGCGACTGCACTGAACAAGACGTCGGCGAAGCAGCCTTTCTTTCCTCGTGGCATGATGATACTCCTGAAGGACGCAGTATCATAAGACTTGCTTCCGAAAAAGGTTTCATCCCAGAGGAATTGAATTCTCTGGCTCTTGCAGAAGTTTATCCATTCTCCGCTGGGACCCGCACCAGTGGGGTTAAGATAACTGGAAGTTCTGGGTTTATGCTTCCAAAAGGTGAGAAAGGCGGTAGAGAACATGGTAGGTTTAGTCGAAAATTTGCGGACACCGTTACCGGAGAGGAAGCCAGTTCAAGTCTTGAATCTGAGATTGTAGTGATGAAGGGTTCTCCCAATGCTATCCTTGCAATTCTTGAGGCGCCTCCTTCAGACTTTACCCG
>CAVUAM010000025.1:0-17914 GCA_963739495.1 Candidatus Bathyarchaeota archaeon
TGAACCCAGGATCGCATACGCCCCAGGCATGTATCCTGAACCATCAGCCCAAGAAATCTCCCAAGATACAGGGTTTTCTCGGTATGCTAGACGACGGCCCCACAGATATTGCACTGCAAGAATACCAAGACAAAATAATAAACACATTGGAAGAAATGACAGCAAACGGCTTAGCAGAAAACACAGTAAAATCAGCAACCTACACGCTAAAACGATTAAACAGAGAAACCGACTTAATGAACCCCGAAACCGTAAAACTCTACATCGGAAAACAAGCAGTTTCCAATCAAACAAAACAGAAACTGATAAACAACTATGAATATTTCTGCAAAACAAACCAGCTTCAATGGATTAAACCCATTTACCATTGGGACACAAAAATACCAATAATACCCCTAAAACAAAACGTAGAATCAATAATATCTGCCTCAACAATGAAAACCGCAACCATATTCACAATCTTGGCAGAAACAGGCTTAGAAGGCGCAGAACTACACAGCATTAAACGCCAAGACATAGACACAGAACAAGGAATAATCACAGCCTCAGGCAACAAAGGACACAGAGGAAGAAGCTTTAAACTCAAACGAAAGACCACAGAAATGCTAAGAACATATTTACAGAAATACACCAACACACAACCATTTCCAAGACCTCAAATAATGGCAGAAGCATGGAGAGATGCCAGAAAAAGAGCAAGCAAAAAACTAAACAAACCAGAACTAAACCAAATCTTACTCAAAAGCCTAAGAAACTTCTCAGCCGCACAACTTTATTTAGCAACTCTAGACCCTTGGAGAGTAATGCTACATCTAGGACACAAAAAACTCGATACCACCCAACATTACATAAGCGGAATGTTACCACAAGGAGAAGAAGAATACACTTGCAAAACAGCTAAAACAATAGAGGAAGCCACTACCCTAATAGAAGCTGGATTTCAATATGTCACAGAAATGAATGAAGTAAAAATTTTTAAGAAACGCAAATAACTGATAAACCCAAATTATATTAACCGAAAATTATTAAATGAAATACTAATAGTAATAACGGTGAAAATTAAGTTGTCTGCTTTGGATAAGTTTAAAGTAATTAGAGTACTCGACCCCAAAAGATATGGCAATAGAGTTTACTCTTTAGATGGAGAGAATGTTCCCGAACGAGGAAACATCTTACTTGATTTTTCTGCGCTACCAATAAAAACAAGACAAGAAGAGTTGAACCTTTTCCATCATAAAAACGATGATGGAACATTGCTGGTCAGGATTCATCGGTGTAAGTCTGTAAAACGAAACAATTTTCCAGAACTTCTAGAAAACGAGCGTTATGCTTATCAAGCTAGAGATTGGACTAACAGCAACAGACCTCCTAACAACTGTGGAAGATGCAACGTTTAGGTAATAATAGAACGCGGATTCATATACATAACAGAAATGGAAGAACTAAAATATTTCAGAAACGAAAATGAAACAAGGTCGTTACGCTCCGCTTCGCTCTGCTCCACTCCACTTTTTCAAAAACACTTGTTTTAGCTTATATTTGATATCTAAGAACTATTAAGCACAAGGGCAAACGTTAGAAAGACCAAGCAAATAATCACAAGAACTAATACAATCACACGATTTATTGAATTTAGGACAAATCACGCCACCAACCTCAACCTCAACAAAATTAGAAACAGGCACCAAATCAATATTGGAAACTGCTTTAACCTTACGAACCTTTCCACCTTTAGCCTTAATTCGTCTCAAAGCCTCATACTTCACTCTCAAACATCCCCCAGTCAATAGCCATAATTAACCTACACTACCCAAAATATCGTTCTCCAAACCTAAAACAGTACCAGCCTCATCATCTAAACCATAACGCATCTCAATCGCACTCTCACTCAAATTATAAAACAAACGAAACAAAGGCAAATGTTTAACTTTAGCAGAAGAAAAAGCCCAATAATAAAACTCATAGACAAAACAGCCTAAACCCTCACGAACCAGCAACACGTTTTTATCATTCAAATAGAAACAAGAAATATCCCGACTTCCAACTTTAATCTTGAAAATTTTATTCATAGTTACCACTAATCAAAATAATCCTCATGTTTAACGACCCAAACCTCACGACCATCTTCATTCATAGGCAAAAGCAAATTAGCTTTAAAATCCCACGACAGCTCATCAGTCTCAATTAGTTGATTACCAAAATAACGCAAAGCAACACACTCATTTTGACAAATTGGACAAAGCAAATGCTCTTTTTCGTAAACAACTTTAAGTTTACGATAACTAGCACACCCAAACCACGTAGTAACATGAAAACGCTCAACATCAACCTTAACAGACGCATGATTAAGTTGATAGTAAGCAGTACCACGAACGGTTATTCTCTCACCTAAAACTTTAGCGAGATAACCATCCTTCTTATACTGCTCACGAGTCACAGCTTCAAAACCTGAGCAACCATGACAAACTTCCTCACAAGGCTTACCATATACAGAAGCCTTAACCTTACAACAATTCCGACAGCGTAAATAACCACCCTTAATAAAACCTAAACAATGAAAATGTGGAGACCAATACCAACCAAAAGGAACATGACGCTTTTGACTTTCATAATAATTTGCATAACGAAAACCATGAAAAATAAGACAACCACCAACAACACCACGAACTTTTAAAGCCTTCAATACTTTAGCATGAAGAACCTCATAGGATAAACCAAAATCAGACGGCGGAATAGGAGCAATAATATGTTCAACAAGACCATATCGCTTAGAACCTTCATCCAAACGCTGTTTAATCCGTCCAGCTTGGCGAACCGCCCATCCTCGCTTAAAACATTTGGGACAACTCGGTTTATCACAACTATGAAAATTAAGATGCACATAAACCAAACTAGCATAATTCACACCATCTAAACCAACATGATTATGTAACTCAGTACGTATACAACCCGTAAAACCAGCAAATTGACCACATTTACCACTGGTTTGCTCACCCCAACCAACCAATGTAAACTCACCAGTAGAAGCCCAATCATTAATAACCTCTTTAACAGACTTAAAATCACTCTCAGCTTTCCCGAAAGACTCTTCATAACCACGAAAAACCTCATTTTCAACAAAAGAAGTCTTAAAACCATGTTTAGAATCTTTAGACATACAAAACCCCTATTGATAATTGCTCATGTACACGCTTACCATACGATTTACATGGCAACTTACCAATAGGAACAACGCCAAAACAACAAGAAATAGAAAACTAATCTTACTTGCAAGAAGAAAAAGCAAGCGCCAAAGGCTCATACATAACCTTTTCAATTCTCAAACCGCTTGTGATTGTGGTTGCTCAGTCACAAACAGACATAAGAGCGCTTAATCAACTTTTTTTGAGAGAAAACACATGAGCATGAGTACGGGCTCGACTTTTAATTACATGAACTCGTTTTTAGTTCAAGAATCTATAGCATTAATGTTTGTGGCTCTGGGCTTAGCCATCCTTGGAATAGGTTATGCGAGAATCAAAACCAAAGAATCTTTTCAACTTCATCGCTGGGTAATGAGTGGAGCAGTTGTTCTAACGGTTATAGCTATTTTCTTCGTAATGTTTCCATCCTTATTCATTTATTATACCACCATGAGCAATAGTGTTTCGTCGGGTTTTTCAATTTTACAGATAGTTCATTCGGTGGAAGGTGTTCCCGCTGTGGGTTTGTCAGTAATGTATCTATTCAATGATTTACCGAAACCAACTAAGAAATGGATGAGAATTACCGCTGTATTGTGGATAGTGAGTATTGTATTAGGTGCAGCTGTTTACTACACTATGCCCTCTTAGAAAATTGAAGACGAAAGTTCTAATCATCAAGAGACTCAATCATTGGTTGACTGCAACATTCTGGAGGCTTTTCACCCTTGCATACAGCCGAGTGAGTGCAGCAAATTTCTATTCTCCTTTTGTTTTTCTACCGCATTTCATGCATTGGAAGGTCGGCACAAATTTAGCCTCAAATGAATTATGAAAATGGAGAGTAAAAAAAAAGTAGCTTAGTCGCACTTTGTTGCCTCGATCTTGATGCTCTCAATTGGCAATTCGTTGTATTGTGTCTTGCTTAGTTCCTTATCTTCCGCAATAATGTTAACTCTAAAGCCTGCTTGCTTGAGCTTGGCTAAGTACTCATCTTTGTGTAGGGCACCTGCTACGCAGCCAGTAAGTAAATCTTCGTCTTTTAGCTGCTCTTCAGTTAGTTTGCCGAGTAGAACAATGTCAGAAACGTACATTTTGCCACCGCTTTTAAGAACACGGTAAGCTTCTTTGAACACCTGCAGCTTGTTTGGTGCAAGGTTTATCACACAATTGCTAATTATAACGTTGACTGAGTTGTCATCTATTGGAATTTTCTCAATATCACCAAGCCTAAACACAACGTTTGAGTAACCTTTCTCTTTAGCAAGGATTCTAGCTTTAGCTATCATCTCTTCAGTCATATCAACTCCAATGACTTTTCCAGTTTTACCAACCTTTTTCGACGCTAAAAAGCAATCAAACCCAGCACCGCTACCAAGATCAAGGACAACATCGCCTTCTGTGATGTTACCAAACGCTGTCGGGTTGCCACAGCCTAATCCAAGATTAGCCTCTGGAACAGCGTTCATTTCCTCTTCTGAATAGCCTACTTTTTTAGATATTTTCTTGATTGTTTGTTGATCGGCGCTTCCGCATCCGCAGGAACAACAGCTAGAATTGCTATTGGTCGCTACTTTTGAGTACGCTTTTCTAACACTTTTTTTAACTTCTTCGTTCTTGTTTTTCATTCTTTATTCACCATGTGTTTTATTTTTTAATCTGAATGAAAGGTCTTGGTTTGCTTCGCAAAAGCAAAGCTGAATTGATTACCACTGATATGCATCCGAGTTCTGCTAGTACTACGGCTAAGATTGGATTTAAGAGGCCGGCTCCTGCTATGGTCAATGCGACTATGTTCCATATGAAAGCGTAAACAATGTTTCCCTTCATTCTGGTAAAGGCTTTCCGGCTTAGGCTGATTGCATACTCGACTTTGGTTAAGTCGTCTCCAAGAAGAGCTACATCTGCGGTTTCAACTGCTACATCGCTTCCAGCAGCGCCCATTGCAAACCCAACATCCGAAGTAGCCAATGCAGGAGCATCATTTACACCGTCACCAACCATGGCAACAACACTGCCCTTCATCAGTTCTTTAATAACGTCAACTTTTTGTTCAGGCAAAAGCTCAGCACGGTATTCATCGACGCCAGTTTGTTCAGCGATTGATTTGGCAGTCCGAATGTTGTCACCAGTTATCATAACAGTTTTGACTCCTAAACGCTTAAGCCTCTGAATCGCTTCTACAGAATTCTCTCTGACCGTATCAGCCACAACAATTACGCCTACGACTTTTTTGTCTAGGGCAACTGGAATGGCTGTTTTACCCTCGCTTTCAACCCGACTCATCAATTGATTAGCTTCTTCTGAAAGCTCTGTTTCTATCATCTTTCTACCAATTAGGATATGCTTATTTCCAAAGTGGGCGTCCACACCTTGTCCTGGGATAGTTTTGAAGTCTGTAGGGTCAGAAACTTTCAAATTCATCTCAGCTGCCTTAGCAATGATGGCTTTGGATAAGGGATGTTCTGAGAATTTCTCAGCAATCGCCGCATACTTGATTGTGTCCTCTTCAGAGTAATTACCGAAGGTTTTTATTTCGACAACTTTGGGTTCGCCTAAGGTTAATGTGCCAGTTTTGTCAAATGCAACTATCTTAACGTCTTTTAGCTTTTCGATGTGTGTGCCACCCTTGATTATGATAGCGTTCATGCTGGCATTACCGATAGTTGCGGCTACAGCGACTGGAACAGCAATTGCAAGAGCGCACGGGCATGCGACTAAGAGAACAGTCACTGTTCTAGCAAGGGCTACTTCAAAACCAATCGTGAAATAAGTGAATGCAAAAACAGAAGAAGACACTGCAGTCATGATTGGTAGGAAGTATGTGGTGAATCGGTCTGCAACATTCTGTATGGGTGCTTTTTTCTCTTGAGCTTCTTCGACTAAATCAATAAGGTGGGCAAGTGTAGTGTCTTCAGCGATTTTTTCAACCTTAATCTCTAAAGCGCCATGTTCGTTGAGTGTACCAGCAAACGTTCGGTCCCCCACGGTTTTCTCAACTGGAATGGACTCACCAGTTATGGTTGCTTGGTTAACAGTACTGTGTCCAGAAATTACTGTTCCGTCAACAGGTATGTTATCGCCTGGTTTAACCAAGACGATCTCACCTTTCTTGACTTCGCTTATGGGTACTTCAATTTCTGTGCCATCTCGACGTACCCGCGCTGTCTTTGGCGTCATCTTGATGAGTGCTTCAAGCGCGCCTCTTGTTCTATGGATGATGTAGTCTTCAGTAGTCATTCCTGCAAGTATTATGAACGCCACTATTGCTGCTGCTGTGAGGTAGCCAACCGCTTCTGCCGTGCCAGTTGCTGATGCTTGAGGTAGGACAAAACCAGCTATTACTGAAATGAAGATCGCGATAGTTGCGAACAATTGGGCTGTAACGTTCTTGTGAAACAAGGATCGAATGCCATGCAAATAGATGCGGTAGCCTAAGGCAACAGCGATTAAAGTTAGAGCAATGCTAATTTCATGCGCATAAGCTATTTGAGTCCCAGGTATTAGGGCGCCTGCTAAAGCGAAGAGTCCAAGTAAAATTACTAAAACAACGCCCTTGAATTGTTCTATCATCGGATTTCTTCCCTTGATACTATTTCGACTTTATAGCCGAGTTTTTCAAAACGTTCAGTGATTTTGGAAAGATTGATTTTTTGTGTGTCGTATTCTATTATAGTCTTACCCGTTATCTCGTCAACTTTAACTTTTGAGACTCCGTTTAATCTAGCTATTGCGTGTTGGAGGTTGTCTGCTTTAAAATCAGCACATGTGCTGCATCCTGTGCAGTCTGTTTTTAAAGCATTTAGAATAACTTTCTCATTACTCATTGGATTCGCCAAAAGCAGATGTCATATTTAAGAATTTAAATCTATTGTTATAATCAGCCAGCTCCAGCCACTATTCTTCTAAAAAATCAGAAGATTTCAAGTTTACGCATGTCTTCAAAAAAGTCAGGCTTAGTTATACTATAGAAAACCCACTTTCCTTCCTTTCTGTCTTTCACTAAAGCGACGTTTTCAAGAATTCTCAGATGATGAGAAGCAGTGGGCTGAGTCAAATCAAGAGCAACCATGACCTCACAAACACACATCTCACGAGATGAAAGCAAACCTAAAATTCTCAATCTAATTGGATCAGAAAGAGCCTTGAAGACTTTGCTTCTAGCCTCACTTTTCTCTAAACTTAAGTTTTTGTCGGCCAACTCTCTCAGTTCATCTGAATATTCTGATACAGATTCGCAAGAGCAAGTTCCGGATTCCGCCAACCGCTGTAATCTCATATCGATTTTTGACATAACTAAATCTTTTCAAAGTAACACTAATAATAACATATTTAAATATGTTTTTTGTGCATTAACTTCAAGATCAAAAGCATAAGATGCTCTTGAGCTTACGGTAAAATTCTTCATTTTCCCTAAAACTATGCTCACACACATCTTTTTGTTTTTAATCGCTAATTATTTAGCGACAAGTTACGTTTTCGATAGCCTCTTTTGTGAGAGTAGTTACCAGTTGTGGGGTTAAGGCGTCGATGAGATTGTATATTTGGCTGTCAACAATTGAGTACATGCGTTTAGTGCTGTCTTTGCGGCACTTGATAATTCCGGAGTTTTTGAGAATTTTTAGGTGACGTGAAACGAGCGGTTGAATGATATTTAGGTGTGGAACTATTTCGCAGACGCATTTTTCTCCATTTCGCAGATAAGATACTATTTCGAGTCTAATGGGGTCAGAGAGTGCATAGAAAACTGTAGATTTGAACCGATTATCGTTTTCCAATTTTGTGGACATGGGTTTCTTCTGTGTAGATAACAATATTTAAAAGTTGCTAAGTCAAAATATTTAATTATAACAATATTTAAATAAAGCTATAAAGAATTAATTTCCATTATAAAATGTAAGGAGACAAAAAGAATGGCTGAAGAAGCATATGAAGGAATTCCTCGTAACAAAATACCTTGGGATCCTAAGATAGACTATGAAAAATGTGTAACCTGCGGTAAATGCGTCGATTATTGTCACACGAACGCCTTCAAAATTGAAGAAAAAGAAGGCAAAAAGAAAACTGTAGTAAACCCAAACTCGTGTATTGTATTCTGCAGAGGTTGCGAAGACATCTGCCCCTTCGAAGCCATCACACATCCCTCAGAAGAGGAAACCCAAAAGATAATCGATAAACTGAAAAATCAACAGGGCAACCCTGTAAACATTAGTTGATACATGCCTTCAAGCTCCCTATGATTTCTCTTATTCTCCAACTATTTGAAAAAAACGTTAACAAGTGGGATACAAATGGCAAGTAATGTAAAGAAAGATTTGCAAGAAACAAACATTGAAACAGGGTTAGAAACCCAAGAAGTAAAAAAACGACTTATTGAGTATGGGTACAATGAAGTCCCTGAGAAGAAAGTAAGTTTTTGGGCGCGACTTGGAAAGCGTTTCTGGGGCATAGTGCCTTGGATGCTTGAAGCCACCGCCATCGTCACACTTGTCTAGGTAAGTATCCACAAGCGCTCGTTATCGTGTTCCTCCTTTTATTCAATGCAGGAATGTCAATGTGGCGTGAAGGCAGAGCAAAAGCAGCAATGTCCAAACTCAAGCAGAGACTGAGAATCCAAAGCCGAGTAAAAAGAGACGGAAAATGGTCTACCGTCCCGGCTAGGGAACTTGTTCCAGGAGACGTCGTCAGGGTCAGAATCGGCGACCTCCTGCCAGCCGACGTAAAGATAGTTGATGGCTCTCTTGGTTTAGATCAATCGGTGCTCACTGGCGAATCTGGAATTGTAGACAAGTTAGCCGCAGAAATAGCTTATTCGGGATCAGCCGTAAAACGTGGCGAAGCCACAGGCACAGTAGATGCCACAGGAACAAAAACATATTTTGGAAGAACCATCTCCCTGCTTGAACTTGCAAAACCAAAACTCCATATGGAAGAGGTCACAGTTAAAATTGCACGTCAACTGGCCATAATAGTCTTAGCATCTCTTCTAATAGTCTTTGTATACGCGGTATTGACAGGTTTTGAACTTGCCGTCTTGCTACCCCTTGCCGGCGTGTTGCTCATAGCTTCGGTACCGGTCGCGATGCCCACGATGTTCACCATAAACATGGCGCTTGGCGCAGCGGCGCTTGCAAAACAAGGAGTCTTAGTTACAAGACTGAGCGCGACCGAGGACGCAGCCACCATGGATGTGTTATGCGCAGACAAAACAGGCACAATAACAATGAACAGGCTCTTTGTCGAGGAAAAAATACCTCTCAATGGATTCAGCGAAAATGATGTTTTGCTTTACGGAGCACTTGCATCAAATGAAGCCAACTTAGACCCAATCGATATCGCATTTTTGACTGCCACCGCACACGCACACATTCCATTTGAAGCCTATTCTCAGATAGCATTTGTGCCCTTTGACCCAAAAACTCGAATGACAGAAGCTACGATCAATAAAGCTCGTGAAGAATTCTTCGTTGGAAAAGGCTCATTTGACACAATATGCACTGCCAGCAACGTTCCCAAAGAAGATGCAAAGGTTGTGCTCAAACTTGCTGAGGAGCTTTCTGCTAAAGGGCTAAGAGTAATCGCTGTTGCCAAGGGTACACATAGGAGTCAACTACAATTTGTCGGTCTTGCCGGCATCGCTGACAGGATAAGAGAGGACTCGCGTGAGATACTTGACCAGATTCGAGGGTTAGGCGTAGAGGTGAAGATGCTTACGGGCGATTCACTTCCGATTGCAAAAAACATTGCTCAGCAGATCGGATTAGGAAAAAACGTTACAACAATGTCGAAGATACAGGAAGACGAAACAAAAGCAACACCCATTGACTCAACGATTGAAGACAGTCATGGCATAGCCCAGATTTACCCCGAAGACAAGTTCAGCATAGTCAAAACACTTCAACGTATTGGGCATGTGGTAGGAATGACTGGCGACGGTGTTAACGACGCTCCAGCTTTGGCGCAGGCGGAAGTTGGCATCGCAGTGAAAAATGCCACGGACATTGCCAAAGATTCTGCAAGCGCCGTCTTAACCGTGGAAGGTCTTGGCGGAATAATATCTATGATCAAAACGTCAAGGACCATTTACCAGAGAATCTACAGTTGGGCGCTAATGATGGTTGCCCGAAAGTTACATATCGCCGGATTCATCGTTGTGATGTTGTTCCTTACGCATTCTTTAATGCTATCGATAACGGGCACGGTGTTGCTGCTTTTCTTAGGCGACTTTGTCTCAATGTCTATATCAACCGATAACGTGCGCTCTTCTTTAAAGCCTGATACATTCGATATGCGTCGTCTGTTCGGAGTCAGTGGATCACTAGGTATACTGATGACTATTGAAAGCGCAATCTTCGCTGTGCCTACTTTATCATATTTTGGGCTAATTGGCCATGTGGAGCAAATCTACACGTTTGGGTTTGCCTACTTGAACCTTGCGGGAATGTTTACGCTTATGATTGTTCGTGAACGAAATCACTTCTGGAAGTCAAAACCTAGCAAGTTT
Organism: Candidatus Bathyarchaeota archaeon; assembly: GCA_963739495.1. Lineage (GTDB taxonomy): Archaea > Thermoproteota > Bathyarchaeia > Bathyarchaeales > Bathycorpusculaceae > Bathycorpusculum. Next base: position 10,687 of record CAVUAM010000025.1, read on the forward strand.
TTGAACATCACAGTTTTAGTTGAGGCCTTGTTTGTGATTGCTATTTCCATCTTTGGCGTCTTAGAGCTTGCGCCACTTGGCTATGTGCCTGTGCTTGCAATCCTCGGATATGCATTACTGACGACTTTCCTGATTAACGATCCAATCAAGGTCTATTTAACACACAAATTTAAGGAAAAATAGAAGTTTATTAATGTCTGAAGAAAACTGGCATGGAATTCCTCGTAACAAGATACCTTGGTATCCTTCAATAGACTATGACAAATGCATAAGCTGTGGCAAATGTTTAGAATACTGCAAATTTGGGACGTATGAATTTCAAGAAAAAGATGGAAAGAAAATATTCGTGGTTAGAAACCCAAGCAACTGTATAGTCCTATGCTCAGGTTGCGATTCAATCTGTCCTTCCGGCGCCATTACGCATCCTTCCAAAACAGAATTTCGCGAAAAAATTAAAGAGTTACGAAAGAATCCTAATTTAAGGCTTAGAAAGAACAATCCTGAATAGGTGATTGAGTTGAAAAAAGTCCTCTTTGTATGCGTTGAAAATGCTGGCAGAAGCCAAATGGCAGAAGCATTTGCTAAAAAGTACGGAGAAAACAAATTCATAGCTTCTAGTGCAGGAAACAAGCCAGCTGACGAAGTCAATCCCCTCGTTGTGGAAGTTATGAAAGAAAAAGGCATCGATATCTCACAGAACAAGCCAAAATTAATCTCTTTCCAGATGGCTAACGAATCAGATCTAATTGTTACCATGGGCTGCAACGATCAGGGGATTTGTCCTGGACCCTTCTTCAAACCAACAATCGAATGGAAACTCGAAGACCCTAAAGGAAAACCCATAGAAAAAGTCCGAGAAATCAGAGATGACATTGAAACAAGAGTCCAGAGGTTAATTGAAGAAAATGAGTGAGGGTCATGTTAGAATTAGAGATTGGGAAGAATTCAAACGATTAGTTACCGAAAAAAAGCCAAAGTCATTAGTTTTCATCCTTGAACAAAATGCGCTTTCTCCAAACAAAGAGCTTTCAACGCTGAGAATTATTTTGATGCATGATAAGCGCTATTACATGTTTTTTGACTTTCCCAAGGGCGAACTGCTTAGAGAGACGAAAATTCCCTTGCATAAAGACAAAAATGGAATCTATAACTTGGATGAAGATGAAGTAAAGCGAATCTTACAAAAGGTCTTTGAAAAAGATAATTTGGAAATATTTTCTTTCTGGACGACTTAGCACAAAATTAATTGCGTATTTGTTAACTAAAATAGTTGGCTAAGAGTTCTTGTAACGGCTTCCCCTAACTTTTCCGCCTTTATCAAAAGCACGCAGCACAGATCCTGTTTCTGCTCGAAAGTTACAAGAGCGATCTTTTGGTTAGGTTGAAAACCTATTCTCTCGCGAAGGTCTTTTGGAAGAACAATCTGTCCTTTTGAATCCATACTGACTATCGATTCTATCTTGCACTCTGAACGACAACTACTCACACGTTCAACCTCTTATAACCATAGTATACTGTACGTAACTTAAGTAGTTAATAATAAAATATGCTCATTGGATAACTTTCATATGTTTTCTTAAACTGGAGTTTTGGGCTGCGAACAAGCCGACTTGAGAAAAGTACAAACCAAAAGGTTCACTTACTCAGCGTTTTTATTTATGAAACACTTTGTATTTTCAGAACTAAATGGCATCCAAAGACAACAAAACCGAAAAACAGAATTCAGTCGAATTTCCGCCAGAAGTTAAAGAAGCTATCACAGAAATCGGCGGCTTAGATCGCATTATAAATGCAATAAAACCAAATGAAATAGAAAGAGAAGTAAAATTACACAGAATTCTTTCTGACAAAACAAGGCTAACTATTCTTAAAGCGATTAAACAATGTGATTTATGTCCCTGCGTAATTAAAGTTTTAATCAAAATTTCTGATTCCAGGCTCTCTTACCATCTAATGGTTCTGGAAGAAGCTGGATTGATTACTTCATACAAAAAGAAAAACTGGAAAATATATTCAATCACAGAAAAAGGTCGCTCAATCTAGAGCGCGTCACTTCTTTTTCCGTGGGCAGAATCAAACCTGTTTTTTGTGGTCAATAGTCTAAGCGCATTTCCAATGACTACTAACGCGCTTATCTCATTAAGAAGTAAACCTGAGACAAGTCCTAGATAACCAAGCAATGCTGCAGTAACCATGAAAGCGATGTTTATCAGTGAAACGGCAATGTTTTGTTTGATGTTATTGACGGTCTTTCGGCTTAATTCTCGAACATAGTTTATTTTTGATAGGTCATCAGACATCAAGACTATATCGCCTGCCTCAATAGCCACGTCTGTTCCTGCAGCGCCCATAGCTATACCAACATTGGATACAGCCATTGCAGGTGCATCGTTTACTCCATCTCCAACCATTGCTACTGAGCCATACTTTTCCTTCAGTTCCTTAACAACTCTAACCTTGTCTTCGGGTAGCAGTTGAGCGTAGTATTCGTCCACGCCTGCCTGCGCAGCAATGGCCTTAGCACATCTTTCATTATCGCCTGTTAGCATCACGGTTCTGGTTCCCTGTTCTCGAATAATGCTCAGAGTTTCTTTGGCGCCCGGTCTTAATGCATCTGCAATCGCTAAAATTCCCAACAACTTACCGTTTTGCCCAACAAGTATTGTAGTTTTTCCTTGATTCTCTAAGCCAGCAATTTGGTCTTGGTGTTCGTGGGTTGAGATTTCATTTTCTTGCAGAAAGCGTGGACTCCCTGCAAAGCATTGTTGTCCATTAATCTTTGCTTTAACACCTTTTCCGGTAACGTCTGCGAATTCCTCAAGATTGGCTTCAATTGCGATGTTGCTTTCCTTTGCTTTTCTTACAATAGCGTTCGCCAGAGGATGACCTGATCGACATTCTATACTTGATGCAAGGGTTAACAACTCAGCTTTAGAATGATTATCAAAGCTAATAATGTCGGTGACTTCGGGTCGACCAATCGTAAGCGTGCCTGTCTTATCAAATGCTATTACCTTAACTTTTTTGGCAGCTTCAAAATACGCGCCTCCTTTAAACACTACACCTTTTCTAGCTGCATTTGCCATAGCTGCAACAACAGCTACAGGAACTGATAATGCCAAGCCGCAAGAGCAAGAAACAACGAAAACAACTAATCCTCTCAGAATGAAAGGCATCCATTCTGCGCCAAATAGCAAGGGTGGAATAACTGCAATAGCTATTCCGAGCACAAACATAGCAGGCGTGTAGGCGTTTGAGAATTTATCAGAAAAGCGTTGGAAAGATATTTTCTTTGCTTGGGCTTCTTCGACTGAGTAAATTATTTTTGATAGCATTGTTTCGCTTGCAGGTTTGTCCACTCTTACTTCTAGAAAGCTCTTCTGATTAATTGTTCCAGCAAACACCATATCTCCAACGTTTTTAGTTACTGGAAATGACTCTCCTGTGACTGTGGATTGGTCTACAAACGAAGAACCCGTCTGCACGGTTCCATCAACTGGAATTCTTTCGCCAGCTTTTACAATTACCGAGTCTCCAACGTTTATTTCATCAACAGAAAGCATAATTTCTTTGCCATCTTTACGAACCAGTGCTTGTTTTGGGGCCAAATTCATTAGTGACCGTATGGCGCCTCTTGCTTTGTCAACGGCATAGGATTCAAGCACATCCCCTAAAGAATAAACGAATATCAGGATGGCTGCTTCAGCCCACATGCCAAGCACTAATGCGCCCCCAGCGCCTATTAGCATGAGAAGGTGAATGGTTGCAGTTAGATTCCTCAATGCGATTAGCGCTTTTTTGGCTGGATAATATACGCCAACAAGAACGGCTATGATGTATCCAATGAAAGTATAATTTTGTGGAACTATCGTTAGCCCTAAAAGAAAGGTTGCAAGCGTGGTTACGCCACATGCGATAAGAGCAAGTTGCTGTTTTTCTTTCCACCATGAACTGAATTTACTTTTGGACCGGATTACTGAAGCTTTCATGCCTGTCTCTGAGATTGAGCGAATGACATCTTGGATATTGACTATTGATGGGTCGTATGAAAAATCAAGCTGGTGCGTGGAAGCGTCGATGTTTAAGCCGCTTATTCCTGGTAACGCGTTTATTTTTTGTTGAATTAACTGTATTTCTTCTTGGCTTTCCATTCCCTCAATGCGAATTTTTGCAGTTTCCAATTTATTCCACTAACCTTTAATAAACCTATTTCAAATTACATTGAAATACCTATCTGGCGCTATAAATAGCTTGCCGCCAAAAATCAGCAAAACATATTTAAATTTAGCCAAGTATTTCAAAAGCAATTGAAATAGATGGAGGATAAAACATGGAAAACAAAAGCAAAGATCAAGAAGTAACCTTCAAACTAGAAGGATTGGGCTGCGCTTGCGAAGCTAAAATCGTAGAAAAACGATTAAAAGCACTAAAAGGCATAAAAACATACAACATCAATCCAATCTCAAACTGGCTAAAAATCTCTTTTGACTCATCACTTGTTTCAACAGACGATATCAAAAAAACAATAGCAAAATGCGGAATTACCGCTTCGCCAGTAAAAAAATAATTGTAAACAGTGGCTGAACACTTTAATTTTAGCCTAAAGTCCCTTTTATTGCATCTGCCCTCAATCTAAGAAATCCATCGCATCTTCAAAATCGAGGCAGTCATCGCCAACCTTTTCTGGATTTATAAGGGAGCAGTGCCCTTCTTTCCAGTTTATGCAACTTTTTTTCTCACACAACCGTTCCAATAAGGTTCTCCATATTAAAGAAGAGTCATAGTGAAATATTTGGTTTTGTATTGGTACGAAAGGACCAAGTTTTGCAAAACTTCTATTTGTCATCGAATCTACTTGCACAAAAGACAATATTTCAACTGAAAACTAATAAACAGTTCACGGTTCCAAGGCACCAACTATAACAACATTTAAATGTAAACATATAGACTTACATGAGCTTAACAAAGAGCTGACAAGATCTTGAAAAACACAAATAGAAAAACTCTTTATTCACTCCTTTTTCTGGCATTCTTATTTTCCATAGTATCGAACGCATTCGCTACCAATGCCTCAGAAAACTGGCCAATGTTCCACCATGATTTAACTCATACAGGCTACTCAAGCAGCACACCCACTGCAATTACCTCGACTTTACTATGGAACTTTACTACTAACATCCCAATTTCAGCCTCTCCAACAATTGTTGATGGCAAAGTCTATGTTGGCTCTCTTGGCGGAACCGCCTACTGCCTTAATGCGTCAAACGGGTCAGAAATATGGAATTACACAATTCACACCAGAGCCCAAGGTCCCTTCGGGGCTGGCGGTCCAGCAATAGGGTCTTCCATGGCTGTCGTTGGAGGCTATGTATACTTTGGGTCTTATGACCGAAACGTTTACTGTCTGAATGCTGACACAGGCGATAAAGTTTGGAATTATACAACAGGAAACACTGTTGAATCATCACCTTCAATCTCTAACGGATACGTTTATATCGGCTCTTGGGACGGAAACGTCTATTGCCTAGATGCTTTAACGGGCAGTAAGATTTGGAACTACACAACCGGAAGCCAAGTTGAATCGTCTCCAGCAATTGCGGATGGCAAAGTCTATGTTGGATCGGTTGATAATAATGTCTATTGTTTGGATGCGTTAACTGGCTACAAAATATGGAGCTACAAAACTGGAAATCTTGTGCAATCTTCCCCTGCAGTCGTCGATGGACGTGTCTATATTGGGTCCGAAGATATGAACCTCTATTGTCTTGATGCATCTACTGGCGTGCAGTTATGGAATTTCAGTGCCTTAGGATGGGTTGACTCCTCGCCTGCTGTAGTCAACGGGTATGTTTACTTTGGGTGCACCGTAGTAAATGCAAATCAAGACGATCTTCCCTCAAACGTTTACTGCCTCAAAGCGTCAACCGGTGAAAAGGTTTGGAATTACACAATGAAGGGAGGAGCGAGTTATTCATCTCCTGCAGTTGCAGGCGGTTTGTTATACATAGGCGATTGGGCTCACAATGTCTATTGCCTTGATGCAACAACGGGCGCCGAAAAGTGGATCTATACCACTCAAGCCCATGTCAACTCATCCCCATCAATTGTAAACGGTAACGTCTATGTGGCCTCTTGGGACCACACCATATATGCTTTCGGCACTCAATCTACCACAACGCGCCCCTCTTCATTTTCTATTTCTTCAGAAAGCACTCTGCTGATAGCCATCGCAGTCTCCGTTGTGGTTATAATAGCGGCAATATTGGTGCTGAGGCGAAGAAAACATGTGTAGTTCGGGCAAGAGCATCGCCTTAGTTCTTATTCTAACTATAGCTATCTCAAGTCTGAGCCTAATGATGATTAAACCTGCAAATGCTCAAACCTCTAAGCCTTCTGTTCCAGAATTTTCTTTAAAGTTAATTGACTTTTCAGGCGCAAAAGCGATTGAATTATCAATAAAGAATCAACCTTTCGAGTCTTACCAAGATAATGGTCAGACAATTTTTCTTTACTATAATGTCCACTTTAAACTTCACAATTCAGATAGTTGGACTGCACTGTATTATTGTGGTGACGTTTTTCCTACTCATTCGACCTCTGAATATATCAAGTTAGATTACCCATTGACGTTGACAAGCCCTGGTAGTTCAAGTTATTATCTGCTAAAAGAAAAGGCTGGTAATTATTACATACTGTCCCAAATATCAGTTAATGACCAAATAGATTTTCGTGTTCAAGCCATGGAAGGCTATTTAACATCAGCAGCCTTTACTGGTCAAACAAGTGACTGGACTAACATACAAACAATAACCATACCTGCAACTGCAAGTTCACACGATCCAACATCAACTCCTACCGTTCCAGAGTTTCCAACCTTAGCCATTTTACCCTTGTTTATTGTTTTGCTTATCGCTGCGAGCATAGTAAAATTAAAAAATCCAAATATTGCTTCCTGACAAGAAAACTCGGAAAAAACATTATAAATTTACGTGTGAATCCAAAATAGCTATTTCTTCTGGGGCCTCTCTGGAAAATAAACGGCTTTTTTGGATATCTCTACGCTGCAAGCGCCAGGGTGAGCTCTGCAATAGTCCTCGCATTCTTGAGCCGTTTCCTTTTCTGAGTATCCGAGACCACAAATATCGCAGAGAAAAACTGTTCTATCTCCAACCTTCTTTTCCGTAACCAAAAACAGACATCCCTAAAATAATTAATGTTAAAAGTATTT
>CAVUAM010000026.1:0-47311 GCA_963739495.1 Candidatus Bathyarchaeota archaeon
TTGTTAACAGGTTTTTTTCTGAGTAAAATAACATATTTAAATACATAATTGTGTCTCGTTACCTGAGAATGCAATGTCATCGGAAATTGACAGAAGGTTGAAGCGCCTGGCAGAATCAGGCGTCTGTTCTTGTGAAAATGATAGTCAGCACGCAGATGAATTAAAGGAACTAGCCAAAAAGACCATTACCGATGAACATGCAAAAACTAAATCAAAATTTTTTAAAGCTCTTGCAGATACAACGCGGTTGAGAATTCTAAGGTTACTTGCGGTTCGAGAAATGTGCGTTTGTGAGGTGATGGTGGCTTTGGACTTAACCCAACCCACAGCCTCTCATCATCTTCGAATTTTAGAGAATATCGGTTTAGTCAAAGATAGAAAAGATGGAAAATGGGTTTTCTACTCGTTAAAAGATGAAATCAAGACATTAAAACTGTTAGATTTCTAAGGGTTTTGCCAACATTATAACAACATATTTAAGTATTTGAATATGTAATTTGGCTATTGTCAAATTCAAGGCGAGAAAATGAGCAAAAGTGACGAGCACGTAAAGAAAGAATTGTCTTTGGGTCTTTGGGAAAAATACCTTACATTATGGATAGCTCTATGCATAATTGCTGGTTTACTAGTTGGGAGGTTACTTCCTGCTTTTGGAGAGTTCATGGATTCACTAAAATTTGCACAGTTATCAATACCGATTGGCATACTGCTTTTCTTTATGATGTATCCAACAGTAGTTGGAATACAGTTTAGCGATGTTAAGAAAGCCGTTAAGAGCCCTAAACCACTTATTGTGACTATAATTGCCAACTGGGTAATTGCTCCGCCACTGATGACATTTCTGGCAAACACATTCTTTCCAGGTAACCCACAATTCGTTGCCGGTCTAATCCTTCTAGGATTATCGCCTTGTACAGCGATGGTGATGTGGTGGATGTTTCTTGCTCGAGGCGACATGGCACAAGGACTCATCAACACTGCCTTCAACGCTTTGCTCATGCTTGCGTTGTATGCCCCCCTTGCGGCCTTGTATCTAGGTGTAAGCAGTATTCCAGTACCATGGAATTTAATCGCTATTAGCGTTCTAGCTTTCATTGCGCTTCCAGTAGGTGCAGGGGCGTTGTCGCGACGAGTAATCATTAAAAGGAAAGGGATTGAATGGTTCAAAGACAAGTACAATCCAGTGGTAGGAAAAATCTCCATCGTTGCATTGCTGTTGACGTTGATTGTGCTTTTCTCCTTTGCAGGACAAACAATCCTCACTAATCCGCTTCTCGTCGGTCTCCTTGCAATTCCTCTTTTGATACATTACGCAATAATGATAGGGTGGACTTACCCTCTGGGTTACTTTTTAGGCTGGAAATACGAGAGCGCAATCGACACAACCATCATCGGCAGCAGCAGCCACTTCGAAGTAGCCATAGCAGTAGCCGTCACGTTATATGGTATCGGCTCTAATGCAGCTTTAGCCACAGTCATCGGTCCACTCTTGGAAGTGCCTCTAATGTTAACGTTAGTAAAGCTTGGATTGCACACAAGAAAGCACTTTCCAAGAAAGAAAAGTGAAAAAACTTAGTGATAATCATGGTGAAAAAAATGAAAGACAAAAATCAAGAAATAAAAAGAAGTGTTAGAAAAGCGTACTCAAAAGTAGCTACTAATAGCTATTCTAGCTGTTGCTCCTGCGGATGCGGAAGCGCCGATCAACAAACAATAAAGAAAATCTCTAAAAAAGTAGGCTATTCAGAAGAGGAAATGAATGCCGTCCCCGAAGCCAATCTCGGATTAGGTTGCGGCAACCCAACAGCCTTTGGCAACATCAAAGAAGGCGATGTTGTTCTTGACCTTGGAAGCGGTGCTGGATTTGATTGTTTCTTGGCATCAAAAAAAGTTGGTAAGTCGGGAAAAGTTATTGGCGTTGACATGACTGAAGAAATGGTAGCTAAAGCTAGATATCCTTGCTAAAGAGAATGGTTACTCAAACGTTGAGTTTAGGCTTGGCGATATTGAAAAACTTCCATTAGAAGACAATTCAGTTGATGTCATAATTAGCAATTGTGTCATTAATCTTGCACCAGACAAATTACGAGTATTCAAAGAAGCATACCGCACTCTGAAAAGCAGTGGCAAAATGTACGTTTCCGACATTGTTCTCCTCGGCAAACTAACGGAAGAGCAGTTAAAAGATGAAGATTTGCTTACCGGTTGCGTTGCAGGCGCTTTACACAAAGATGATTACTTAGCCAAACTTAAGCAGGCGGGCTTTAGAGTTAACATTATTGCTGAAGATAAGGAACTAAGCAAAACACAATACAATGAATTGCCAATTGAGAGCATTAAGATTGAAGCGTTAAAGTAGATTTCTCATCCTTTTTTTTAATTGTTGTGAAAACCGCTTCAAAATCTATTTGCGCCCTTAATTATTTTGAAGGAAAGTCTTGGGAAATCTATTAACTTTTTTTAAGGTAATGCCCTTAGTTTTCATCCCAAAAATGTTAATTGGGTCTAAGTCATGACAGAAAGGGTTAATGAATTTTTTTTAGTATTTTCCCACGAAAAACTAGGAGAATTGTCAATGCAATAATTACAACTGCAACAGTAGCTAAAACTATGGGATATTGATTATTAAAAGAAGTCCTTGAAGAAGCACCCAGAGAATAAATGCTGTTACCGCCGGCTATGTACAATACATCGTTCACAATTGCAGGAGACGACCCAACGTAGCCACCTGTATTGTAGCTCCACAGTTTCGAGCCATTAGCAGCGCTTAGAGCATAAATATTGTCATCACCGCCAACGTATACTAAGCCGTCAGCAATAGCAGGCGAGGATAGAATAGAGCCGCCAGTTGTATAATTCCAGAGTTTTTCGCCGTTGATGGCGTTTAGAGCATAGACATTGCCATCGCCTGAACCTATAAAGACTTCATCGCTATCCACAGCGGGAGAAGAAGAAATAGCGTAACCTGTTGTGTAATTCCATAAGTGGATCCCCGTTGAAGCATTCAAAGCGTAAACGTTTCCTTTGTAAGAGGGATAATACCCAGATGTGCCGACGTAAACTACGCCGCTTACAACGGCAGGAGATGAAACAAGTGAGTTGCCAAGTCCACCCGTATAATTCCAAAGCTTTTCGCCGTTGGTGGCATTCAAAGCATAGAATTCATCATACCATGTGCTGGCATAAACTATGCCGTCGACAACAGCAGGAGAACACCCTACATACGAATAAGCAATTGTATCGAAACTCCAAAGATAGGTACCTGTTGTAGCGTTGAGGGCATAAATTTTATCGTCTTCGGAACCAAAGTAAACAATATCATTTACAACAGTAGGCGATGAAATAATCAAATCCCCAGTAGAATAACTCCAGAGCAAATTGCCATTAGTTGCGTTCACAGCGTAAACATTGTGGTCTAAAGAGACTATGTAAACTATGCCATTGGCAACAGCAGGAGACGAAGCAACTGTGGGTGGAATGCTACCGCCTGGGACGATGCCTCCAATGGTGTAATTCCAGAGTTTATCTCCGTTAGTGGCGTTAAAGGCATAAAGGTTTTTGTCATCTGAACCTATGTAGACCACGCCATTGCTGACAGCAGGGGATGAAGAGATGGATCCGCCAGTGGTGTATTTCCAGAGTAAATTGGGCGTAAGCACTGGGTCGCCTGTGGTTACGCCGCTATGCGATGGGGCTGAACGGAACATTGACCAGTCACCAGAAGCAGAGTCAGCCTGAACACTTAGTCCTGGAAAGTTTGAAGCTGTCGCTGTGATTAGGAGTGCAGAAATTAAAGCTATTGCTATTACTGTTTTGTTCATAACAGCACCATTGTTATTTTGCCTGAGTCAAGTTAAAAGCATTCTCGTATAGCTTTCTTGACCAAGTAAAGTCAAAGTTTATTGACTATCCCCAGTGCATTAGGTTAATGTCGTATATGGGCAAATAATACGCTTGTTTGGATTAAGCTGTTTCCTACAAGTTATTCTTCAGTAGCAAGAACCCTGATTATCTTTGAAATAATCATTATATCATGGATTGAGCTTGAACCTCTTGTGTTTCAAATTCTGCTCGACCCAATTAGATTCATCTTAAAGGATTCGCTTAATCTTTTAAGTGCATCCCAACGGACTTGCAGGCAAAAAAAGTTATGCGTAATGCTTGATACTCATTTTTATAAGTCAGTTTGGCAACTGGAGGATCGGTAATAACGTATGCAAAACACTTCCTTGAAGTCTAAGCAGGGTAGGGAATCGAACTTCAACTCAAAAGCCCATCCCCAGTACAAAATCTGACATGAATGTTTATGGTTCGGTTTCCCAACGGCATTGGCGCACCTGAAATTCTCGAGCAGTTCTGCAGTTTTTGTTTGGATTAAATAAAACACGGATCGATTAGTCTTTTACATTAATCTGTTTTGGCTATCATAAACTACCGATTGAGACGCCTTCGCGTTGCTAAGGTGCGCAATAAAGATAAAAATTGAGGGTCTATTTTGAGTACTATTCAATGGTTATGTTTCCGTTTGCAAAGGGCTTTTAAAACCTTTTAAAGAAAACAGAGGATAACTCTAGAACAATGGCACTGAAAATGAAACGCCGTATATTCATATTTGTAATTCTTCTATTTTGTGGTATTAGCTTACCTGCACTTTCAGGCTTGCTAGTTTTCCCATTTTCCGAAGTGCCCTCGGAATTAAATCTTGCTTACGCATTGACGTTAGCAATTATTTTCTTGCTTGCTGCAGTTTTTTTGAATAGAAGTAAATCCCTGAAAAGTTTTTGGCAAATTTTATTCGCTTTTTTCATAGCCTCTTTAGCCATTTTCCTTGACTTCCTAATCAACTTGCCATCAAATACGATGAATGGACTAGTTTTGGATATGGCTGTAAGCACCGCGTTAATCGTAAGTACAATAATAATTTTAACTCGAGTCTCTGGAAATTCTTTTGGTTCGATTTTCTTAAACAGAGGAAAAATCAAGTTAGGGCTTATCGTTGGTCTTGCAGGCTTTTTCTTCTTTGCTTTAACCTCTATTCCTGCGGCTCAATACTTGTTTCAGGGTCAAAATCTTACCTTGGAGCGGGTTCTTGCTTGGATGCCTTGGATATTACCTATTGTTCTGCTAAACGGATTTAGAGAAGAATTACTTTACAGAGGTCTTTTCTTAAAGAAATTTCAACTAAAGCTCGGGTCAAAATCATCTAATCTTTTGCAAGCGATAATCTTTTCATTGAGTCACTCAGTAGCAGGAGTAGGACTCAATGCTTATACGCCTTATATTTGGGGATTAGTGATTTTCACTTTTTCACTTGGGCTTGCTTGGGGCTACATTATGCAACGCACGAATAGCCTACTGGGATCTACTCTGTTTCATGCGGGAACGGATATTCCTGTTTTCATAGGAATTTTCTCAAATACCTTCTAACTTCAACTCAAAAGCCCATTCCCCAGTACAATTTCTGATGTGGCTTTCATAACTCCAATCACTATCCTAAGCATAGTTTTCATCTATTATTGTCGAAGAAAAAAGGTTTGGAGTTACGCTGGGGCTTCAATTTTTGGGGCATTAGGAGTTATTTTTCGTGTAGCCGTTAGCACTCAACCAAGTCTTGAAGTGGGCGGCGGTCTGCCAATGGGCGTCACAATTCTATACATAGTTCTAGGCGCTCTTGTTTCATTGAAGAATTATGAAGCAATGCTTGAATTGCAACGGATAAAGAGTGAGAAATAGCATGAAAACAAAAACCAGTAACATAAAGCAATGACCTTTTCCCACAGTTGGGTGTATCTGAAAACTAAACTTAAAATGAAGAAAAAAAGGGAAATGTGGGTGATTTCTTTATTTGTCGTGGGTTTTCAGCTTCAAGTTTAAACCTCAAACTAACAAACCGTTACAACATGTTTTGGTAATTCAAATCTTAGAGGGCTTCTAAAGTGTCTGTTCTACTGATTGGAACGTCATGTTCTAAAAATTCTATTGTTTTGTTCTGATGCATGGTGCTAAATTCAACATTCTACCACTTAGATGCACAGGTGGTAAATAATTGGAAAATAAATCACAAGTCAAAAAAAATAAATTCTTAACCGTTGCAATATTGACTTTATTCTTATTATCCGCAACGTCAATCTCAACTGCAAGTGCACAAGTTGACCCAACTCGAATCCCTGATTCAGCGCCAACCGACAGTGGCGGTGGATTAATTAGTGAAAATCCAACCCTATATACTGCTCAAGACAACAGCACCACAGCAGCAGACGACAATTCAACCTTAGATAGAACCCCAGATAACAGTACAGCATCCGCCGATGATTCAACTTTGTATGATGCTGCAAATAGTGAATCAGATAACCCGAATCTTATTGCAACTCAAACACAATCTGACGACCTCACATGCATTATAGTCCTTGTAGCTGGTGTTGCAGCAATCGCTGGTCTGGCCATATTTGTTAATCGACGACAAAAAAAGAGTTCAAAGCAATAAAATAGAAAATACCTTGCCATCCTTTTTTCTTCTTTAATCTTTTTTTATGTAAATAAACATCTGGTAGCACACGCTACCTTCAAGTTTAAAGAAAAATGGGGTTGCGCGGGTGATTTCTCCATTGACAGAGGGTTCGAATCCAACCCCCTATTGGAGGATAATGCTCAATTTTATTAGTCAGTTTAGCAACTGGAGGATCGGTAATAATGTATGCAGACACACTTCTTTGAAGTCTAAACGGGGTCGGGAATCGTACTTCAACTCAAAAGCCCATCCCCAGTACAAAAACTAACATGAATGGACAGGGTTCGGTTCCCCAACGGCTTTTCTTATCAGCTTTGGCTCTATCATTCAAGTTTTGTTTTTCTTGAAGGGGAAACGAACGAAGAAAGTTGTTCCTTTTCCCTCTTCACTTTCAAACGTTACTGTGCCACCCAAAGATTCACTCATGCGCTTAACTACTGGCAAGCCGAAACCTTGGCCCTTAGATTTTGTCGTGAACATTGGCGTAAACATTTTGCTTTGGATAACTTTGGGAATGCCCACACCCGTATCCTTAACTGTTATTACAACGTCGTTTGCTTCTTTGTAGACATGAATTGTTAGTTTGCCGCCTTTTGGCATCGCTTGAATAGCGTTGGTCACTAAATTGTAAAGAATACGATTAAGGTAGTCCGCGTCAGCAACCAATTTCTTAGCATCGTCTTCAACCTCAACATTTAATTTAACATTTTTTGGTAAATCGTTTTTCTCTAGCAACTTTTCGATTATGAGTTTTAAGTCAACTTCGCATGGATTAGGTTTAAGGGGTCTGGCGTAATCTTGCAGGTCTGCAACGATTTTGTTTATGTAATCGACGTTCTTTTCAATCTCTGTTAGGCTTTCTTGAATGTTGTTTTTCTCATCGCTCCCAGGAATCAAATCTAATTCTGTTTTTGCTAAGAACACATCGCTTGTGATAGCTTGCAATGGATTACGAATATCATGTCCTACCATGCCTGCGGTCGCACCGATAGCCGCTAAACGCTCAGAATCTTGAAGTTGTTTTTGCAATTTTTTCCGTTCTGTAATATCTCTAAAAAGTGTCCCAACAACATTTTTGGAATAAAGAAAATAGAAGCAATCTAGCCACTTGTCAATATCCTTGTTATATAGCTCAACATGCTCGGATATCCCAGTTTTGGCAACTCTATCAGGAACATCAAGCCAGTGCGGTTCAACGTTTGGAGATATATATCTTGCAGTTTTGCCAAGAATTTCCTCTGCCTTAACACCTATTATCGATTCGTATGCATGGTTAATTTTCAAGAACTTATGGTCAATTGGCTTTCCATTTTTGTCGTATATTAACTCAATAAGCTGGAATCCATCTTGACTATTGTCAAACACCGTGTGATAGAGTTGCTCGTTTTCTTTAAGCGCTTCCTCTGACTTCTTGCGTTCAGTAATGTCTCTAAATAGAACACCGACTTGGTTTTTGCCAAACGGAAAGGCATACGTTTGATAATACCGGTGGAGCGGTTCAGCATAATTCTCAAAACTTGCCGGTTCACCAGTTCTTTCCACACCGCCAAACACGTTTATCCAGTACTGTTCAGAGCCCGGAAAAACCTCGCTAGTGGTTTTCCCCAAAACCTCAGAAGCTTTAACGCCTGTCTGTTTCTCGTAGGCACCGTTAACTTCGAGGTAGCGGAAATCACAAGGTTCACCTTTCTTGTTATGGATAACTTCAATCAGCTCAAACCCTTCATCGATGTTGTCAAATAGACCACGATAGTGAGCCTCAGCCTTAGCAAGAGAGTTTTCAGCTTTCTTGCGCTCAGTAATGTCAACGTTTGTTTCAAGAATTTCCTCGATTTCGTTTTTGCTACTACACGACGCAAGCCATCGACTAGCAACAATGATTTCCTCACCAAACTTATTTTTATGAATTTTTTCCCCAGACCAACGCCCTTCAGAAAGAAGGGCCTTAACAATTACATGATACGGCTCAGGAAATTTCGTCCTCAAAAGCAAACGGCTTTTCTTACCAATAGCTTCCTCTTTTGTCCAGCCATAGAGTTTCTGTGCTCCTTGGCTCCAGAAAGTAATAGTATCATCTAGCTTTTTCCCAATTATTGCATCAGGGCTTAAATCGATTAAAGACGCTTGCTTTCTTAATGCTTCTTCAGCTTGCTTGCGTTCTGCGATGTTCCGAAAAACTAGAACTACCCCAGTTGTTTTGCCGTCTGTATCTTTTATCGGAGCTCCACTATCGTCTATTGGAACTTCAATTCCATCTTTTCGAATCAGAATTGTATGGTTAGCCAAACCGACAACCATGCCTTCTCTTAGGACTTTAGCTATTGGATTTTCAACTTCCACACCTGACTGCGCATTAACAATATTGAAGATATCTTCAATAGGCTTTAGTGAAGCCTCAGACAAAGTCCAACCAGTCAATACCTCAGCCACATGATTCATGAAAGAAATTTTACCCGATACATCTGTGGCGATGACAGCGTCACCAATGCTTGACAGCGTAGTAGCCCAGCGTTGTTCACTATTGCTGAGTCGATCTTCTGCAAGTTTCATCTGTGTCAAGTCGACAGTAGCGTTCGCAACTCCAATTACTTTTCCTTCAGAATCATGAATAGGCGACCAAGTAACATCCAGGAAAATTCGTCCCGAGGGCCTATTAAGCCACATTTGCTCGCGCAACTCAACATTTTCTTTGATAACTCGTTGCTTAACCTCATCAAGATGCGTCGCTTCCTTTGGGGTGAATATTTCTTTATCTAGCTTACCTACAATTCCACCAGGGGGAGCAGTTCGCTGATTAAAAGCCCAAACATAGCGAAGGTTGATATCCTGAGCAGCAACTGATACAGGAGCATTCTTTAGTGCTAAACGGAACCGAAGTTCGCTTTCCTTTAATGCCTCTTCAGCTTTCTTGCGCTCGGTTATGTCCTGCCACATTCCAAGAAGACATTTTTTTCCATTCACCACAATAATTTGGGTAAAGTAGGTTGTATCTATCTTCTTTCCATTTGGAAGAAAGTAAGTTTGCTCATCTTCAACCTCTTTTCCCTCGTTGAGTAACTTTAGTGTCCGTTCTCGTTTGCTTCTATCACCGTATCCGAGAAAATCAGCCATAAAGTGCCCTATTAATTCTTGACGCTTAATACCAAACAATAACTCAAATTTAGTATTGACTTCAATTAATTTACCGTCTAATTCTGACATTGCCATCGCTTGCTGATTGCCACGGAAAGCTTTGGAAAAGCGTTCTTCGCTTTCTTTTATCGTTTCTTCTGCTTTTTTGCGTTCAGTAATGTCTGTTAGTATTACGGCTACTTGGTTTTCGTCTTTTCTCCAAGCATAAACATCATAGAATTTGTTAAGTCCAGCGCCATACTGTTCGAAATGATCAGGTTTGCCTGATTTAGCCACATGATCAAACCGTTCTGGAAACTCGTCAGAGATATCCCCAAACAATTCTCTTCTACTTTTGCCGATAATTTGCTCTTTGCTTTTGCCAAGCAACTTTTCAGTAATGGGACTGACCTCACGATAGATTACATCAACGGCTTTGCCACATTTATCATGAATTAGCTCCACAACAAAATAATTCAATTTAACAACGTCAAAGGCGTCAAGCATAGAATTGTAAAGTTGGCGGTAATCTGGTGTCTCAGGCATTTGTATCTGAATTCGATTGCTCAAAAGGGTTAATAAACTAAACTGAAAAAAAAGTTATTCTTTAGATTTTGATTAATTAAGAAATTCTTGAGATCAAAAAATTATTGCCTATCTTTCTCTATATCGTCCCAGGATTCGAATGTAAAAATCGTAAGAGTACAGCGCTAATCTCTATGCTCCGCAACTTGGCATAGGGTGCTGATCATTAAGTAGTCTTGGCCTTGATCTATTCTTAATTTATGGTTCTTAGTATAATCTTCCAGTTGATTGAAAATTGGTTCTTTAGTTGAAGCTGTATCAGCTAGAATTACATAGCCCTCTGTTTCAATATCACAAATCCCCCATTCATAAAATCCTTTGAATATTTTTGGATGACAACTAGGAAATTTCTTTACAAGCTCCACCGCATCAGCAAAGTTCACAAAAATAACCTATTATAATTAAATCTTGGGGCAATTACTCTTTTAAGGAATTGTGGTAACAAAATGCAATAACTATTGTAGGGGCAAACATCTCCCTTGAAGCCTAAGCGGGATAGGCAATCGAACTTCAACTCAAAAGCCCATCCCCAGTTCTTTGGCCGAATCTTACTTTTCTGGCAATAATCATATACTTATTGATTTGAAGTTGTTTGTTTCTCGTTGTTTTTGTTTCTTGTTGTAAACTAGCAAACCAGCTAATGCTAACATTACTGTTAGTAACAGCAAAGTTGCCCATGATGGAAACTCTGGAACTGTCGTGGTTGGTGAAGATGTTGGAGTTGTTGATGTGGGATTTGGGCTTGTTGTAGGTCTGTTTATGGCTGGAGGTAGAGTAACGCTGGGGTTTGGTGTAGTTGTTAAGGTTGGATGTGATGTTGGACTTTGTGTTGAAGTCGGTTGAGGTGTTGGTTCATATGGTGATCCGATTGTTGGCAAAGGACTTGGAACTGACTTTACAACATACTGAAAAGAAGTATTAGGACCATAGATTCTTGCTGTTCCACTTACATATTGTTCAGGAATATCACCTATTTCCCAGCCGTCGCCAGTTGTTTCACAATAATAATATTTTTTATCGTTATTGGTAAAATAGTACCCGAGAAGGTCATTTCCTTGAACACCAACTGCTAAATGATTAGGATAATTAATGTAAACAACGCCGTACCCGAGGTCTAAGACAAATGTGCCAAACAATACAGCTGTGTCTTCGCAATCGCCACCGTCATCAACCAGTGTTTCTAATGGAAACCTATGATATTCATCATATCCAGTCGTAACGTTATCCGAGGTATATGGCAGACTCTGAACGAAAGCCAGCATAAAACTTACTGTATCATACTGGTTAAATCCTTTCTCTGCAGCTGTCTCATTTAGCTCAATCGCTAACATCTTAACAAATGGATCTTTTGTAGTTGTAACATACCCAAAGTCCGTTTGTATATCATGAATTGTTCTAGTTGAAGCAGCTACATTTTTGTACTCTTCGTACATCGCGCTTGGAATATCGACTGTCCATTCAAATTCAATTCCTTTGTATGTCCATTCGAAAGTCTTCGAGTAACAATCGGTAGGTACTGGAGTTGGAGAAGGTGTTGGACTTGGAGATTGAGTAGGAGTTGGGCCAGGAGCGGGCAAACCAAAACAGTAAACCTTTTTGTCGTTTGATCCTACAAATACTTTGCCGTCAACAACAGCAGGCGATGAGTCAACGTAGTTATCTGTTTTATAGCTCCATATGAATCCTCCTGTTGCTGCGTTTAAACAGTAAATCTTACTATCTCTCGATCCAACGTAGACTTTGCCGTCAACAATTGCTGGAGATGAAAAAACACTGGATCCAGTTGCGTAGCTCCATATGAGTAAACCCGATGTAGAGTCCAAACAGTAAACCTTATTGTCCCATGATCCGACGTACACTTTACCATCCGCAACAGCTGGCGATGATTCAACTACATTTCCTGTAGTGTAATTCCATAAATGTGCCCCTGTTACCGCGTCTAAACAATAAATCTTATCATCCCATGATCCGACAAAGACTCTGCCATCCACAACTGTAGGAGACGAGTCAACATAACCGCCTGTTGTATAGTTCCATAAAAGAGCTCCGGATGTAGTATCCAAGCAATAAATCTTACCCTCCCATGATCCCACGTACACTTTACCATCCGCAACAGCAGGCGACGACCAAACGCCGCCACTCGTTGTGTAATTCCACAGGTATGCGCCTGTTGTAGAATTCAAACAGTAAACCTTACCGTCGTAAGATCCAACGTAGACTTTGTCACCAACAGCAGTAGGAGATGATAAAACAAGGCTTGATGTTTGGCTATCACCAATTGTGTAGCTCCATATTAACCCGCCATTTGCCGCGTTCAAACAATATACCTTGCCATCGTATGAACTTACATAGACGTTATTGTCCAAAACGGCAGGGGATGACCAAATATCCTTGCCAGTGGTGTAGCTCCAAATTAGTGCCCCTGTTACAGCGTTCAAAGAATAAACCTTACTGTCGGATGATCCAACGTAGACTTTGCCGTCAACAATTGCTGGAGATGAAAAAACACTGCTACTTGTTGTATAGCTCCATTGGGTGTTGTTTGTGTCTGGAGTCGTAGAAGGCGAAGAACCTGAATGAATAGTGTCATGACGAAACATTGCCCAATTCTGGTCGCCAACCCCGGGAGTAGCACCAAAAACATCATAACCCGCAAATAGATACGAGACAGCCAGAACTAAAATCAGCCCTATTACTAAGATTCTTCTATGACTCAACGACTTGCAGAATAAAAACAAACTCTGCTCTCTCATACTTGTTTCTTAACATTAAGCTGATAAGTCTTATGAAAGAATCATCTATACTGCCAAGTATTCAGAGTAAGAACAATTTTTGGAATCTCTATTATATTCAGAATTTATAGTGTTTCTCTTAGTGACCTGTCCCAAGTATCCTTTTCTTATGTCTGGTTTTTCTTATTGATTTGAAGTTGTTTGTTTCTCGTTGTCTTGATTCATTTACTTGTTTTTCATTGTTGTTTTTGGATAAAATGGCTTTTTAGCGCCAGTTTTTAGATTGTAACTTGTAGTTGGTCTCTTGGTTGGTGTTGAAGCGTTGAAAACTGTTAGTTTAGAGGGGCTTTTAAAAAAGTTTTCTAGCCGTATTTCCGAGTTGCCTGTTGAGCTTCAGACGATATTTTTTGAAGATTTAGAAACTGCCATTGAGCATCGCTTGAAAGTTCTACGAGAGCGGTACTTGATTTCGAGGTATGCTTTGAGTAAGAGTTCTTTGGTTAGTCAATTGGAGTCGTGCAAACCTGGCGATTTGGTTTGCTGTATGTGGACCGATGCTAGCATTGGAAAGACCAGCACTAACGGTGGCGTAATTGATGTTCCCGTTCGAAGCTGGGGCATTTTTGTTGGCATATTTGGGAAACGTAAGCATATTATTTTGGCTCAAAACAGCTTCGAGTACGCTGATGGCCTTTGCGATCTGGATTATACTGCTATTCCGTTGGGTTGGGTTGAAGATGTGCAGATTATCGCTCAGCATTATACGCCTGAGCGAGCGGTGCGTAGTTTAGTGTCGAGTTTTGTAAGATGTGATGAAGAGCAGAAGAAATCGTTTAGCCGCTCTAATCGTCCCAGAGCGTTTTTTCAGCGGAGGTTAAGCATCCATGGCTGGCCCAATTAGTCGTTTTAGAAACTTTATTCGGGATTATTTTACTCGCCAATGTGTTGCCGTGGACGATATACCTTTGGCGAGTGCCCAGGACACAACCCGCAAGATAAAACGAAGGCGAAATCGTAGTGTGGCTCCCAGTGAGCGGTTTGTTTGGGCTATGCGTGCTTTTGATTATTGCTTTAGTTGGCCTGATTGTGCTTGAGGCTCTATACATTTGTGTCAAAAATCAGTAAGTGCTGAGTTGTTTGCAGCGATTTCGGCGCTTTCAGGAAGTATAGTGACTGCGTTTTTGGTGGGGAAACAAAAATGATTGATGTTATGTTTTTGGCTTTTGCCAGTTTCATTCTGGGCGCAGTATGTTATACCGCGTATGCTTACTTGTGGCAGCAACGGTGTAAGGGCGGGTTTAGTTGGTTATCCTTAGTCAGTTTGCTTGTGTCTTTGACTGTTGATGTTGCTGCTTCACCTTTGTTGAATGTGCCTGGTGCGGTGTCTTTGGTTTTGTTTGGTTTGGGGTCTGGGTACATTGTGCTTAGCAGTTTTCCGTTTGGGGTCATGGTTAACTTTTTTGTGGCTAAACCTCTAGCATATTTTAGCGGCAAATCTTCGTTTATGGCTGGGCGTGGTCGGACTGCTGGATTTTGGGGACGCCGAGCTTCCGATCTTACTTCTTTAAAGCAGCCAGTTCTGAAAGTTTAGGCGCCTTTGGCTTGTCTTTATTGTACTCTTAATTATTGTTCCTGCAGGGTATGCTTTTGCAAGCCTACAATTTCAAGCCACGATAACTACGCATGGTAACATTAAGGCGGTTGGTTGCGCGTTCTATACTGATTCTGCTGGAGTTCGTGCGACTTCGCAGATTGATTGGGGTACACTTGAGCCTGGCCAGACAGCGAATGTTACGCTGTACATGAAAAGCCTAAGCAATGTTCCTGTTACGATTAGTATGGCTGTTGGGAACTTTAGTCCCGCAAGCGGCGGCAGCTACTTGGCTTGCACATGGAACTATGGTGGCGGAGTTCTTAATCCTGGGCAGTTGGTTGCTGTAACCTTCACTTTGAGTGTCGCAAGCACAATTACGGGGATTACTTCGTTTAGCTTTGATATTGGTGTGGTTGGGGTGGCAGGGTAGCTGGAGGCTTTGATTTGGTAAAAGGCAAGCCCTGGCCAGCAGAGGACGAGAACAGGCTAAAAGATTGGTTTACGTCTGGAACTAAGGAACTTGGAGTGCTTGCTTTCAGTTTTGATGGCAAATATAGCGAGAACGCAGTTTACCAAAAGTTGTTAGATATGGGTTTGTTGAAAGAAGAAGAAGACAGAAAAAAACAATCTTCTTCTTCTACTACTTTGAAGCTGCCCTCGGAGTTGCCAAGTGTTGAGGATACTTTGAAGGATCTTTGTGCAGCTGTTGAGGCTTTGAAAACTCCTGGACTTGATAAAACTGAGGTTCTTAGACTTCGGGGAATTATTGCAGGCTGTAAAGAATACAAGAAGATGCTTGCCGAGTACATGGATTATCTTGGTCTTGAAGCTGAATTGTTGGAGGGAAGAGCAAAGATTGCGGAACTTAGGAAAAAAGCCTCGGGCAATGCACCCAAATAAAATGTTTGATGAGCTGGCTGGATATCGTGAAGATCTGGCTGGTGTAGAAAAGGATAGTGAGCACCAGGTTGAAGGCTTGAAGGGTGATGTAAAAGGATTTTTTGAGCAGGTTTTCGGTTTTACTCCTTTTAAGTATCAGCTTGAATTGGCAGATTTGTTTGAGAAGAATCAGTTTACTGCGGTTCGTTGGTGTCGTCAGAGTGGGAAGAGTTTTTCGGTTTCGGCTTTGCTTCTGAAGTATGCATGGGAGCATCCGGACAGTTATATTGCGATTGTGGGTCCAAGTTGGCGTCAAACAAAATTGAATATCAGGCGGATGGGGGGTTTTGCAGAAAACTTCCGGTGCAACAAGGTTTGCATATGCAGAAGACAAGAATCACTTTACCCAATGGGAGCATGATTGAGGCATTTCCAAACAACCCCGATACTATTAGGGGTCCAACGTTCAAAGTTATCTGGATCGAAGAATGCAATTTCATTCCAAACGATGAGGAACTCTATGATGCAATCTTGTTTACTTTGGGCACAACTAACGGCAAGTTAATTGCTACGTCCACTCCTTGGAATACTGATAGTCTTGTTTTGGAAGATGTGCAATCATAAAGACTTATGCGGATTTTGCTCGCTCGCACGTAGCTTGGAGCGATGCCCTGGAGCCTAACGGTCCGCTGAAGCCTGCGATTGTTGATAAGATTAAGCACCAGTTCGGCGATGATCCGCAGCGTTGGCGCCGTGAGATGGATGCGGAATGGGCAGAAGACGAAGACACATGGCTTGCCCAAAGCTTGATTGTTTCATGTGTGGGCACTGTAAAGAATTGTGGCGAGGACCTGCAAGAGTTTAGCCCAGAAGCGAGTTATGAGGGGGATTTCTTTGCTGGCCTTGACTTGGCGCAAACAAGAGATTACTGTGTTCTCTCAGTGGTTGAGAGGTTAAACGATAAACTATTTTTGCGTCATTTGAAGATTTTCCAGCAGCCAACACTATACGCCACAGTTTTAGGTTATCTTAAAATGTTGCAGGACCGTTGGGGCGGATTCCAGAAAATAAGAGTTGACTTCACCCGGGAAGGTCCAAGCATAATCGCCGACATGACATCCGCTGGAATTGACAATGCTGAAGGAGTAAACTTTAGTGTCCCCGTAAAAGCGAGATGGCGAGTTTGCTTAAGCAGCGCATGTCGAATCACAAGTTCTTCTATCCATTGCTGAGTTGGGAGAGGCCTTGCCGAGGCGATATTTGCACTGAGCTAAACGTTGAGCGTTACGATCTTCGAAAAGACGGCGCCATAGGTTTTAGCCATCCAAATGGCACTCATGATGATGTGTTTTGGGCTACAGCTTTGGCTGTTTTTGCGACTTGTGAGATGGCGCCAGAGCAGTTTGTGACAGTGGTGCCAAGATGACCTAATGAGGAATCGTCGAGATAGGTTTAGGATTCGAAAGTGCCATCGAACCTACGATAGAGTTCAGGGCAAGTTTAGCTTTAACATAAGCTATGAAACCCACACAAAGATAACTCCCAGAAGCCTGGTTGTCGCTGAAGCGTTTGGCTTGGGCATTGATGAGGCACAGAAGTTCAAGGTTCTTGACGCTGAAATGAAGATCGGACCACAAGACGTCGTATATATCACAGGTGATTCAGGGAGTGGAAAAAGTGTTTTGCTCGTGCAATAAGAGCAGATCTGGGTGAGGAAGCGATCGATCTCTCTGAGGTCCAGGTGGATCCCGAAAAACCGTTAATTGAGACCATTGGAGCCACAGTTGAAGAAGGCTTAGAGCTGCTTAGCCGAGTAGGCTTAAATGATGCTTTTCTGTTCTTGCGCTCTTACTGTCAACTCAGTGACGGCCAGAAATACCGTTATCGAATCGCCAAGTTAATTGAATCCAGGAAGCAGTGGTGGCTGATGGATGAATTCGCCGCATGCCTTGATCGAGACACAGCCAAGATTATCGCCTTTAACCTACAGAAAATTGCCCGCCAACAAGGAAAAGCAGTCATAGCAGCCACAACTCATAGCGACCTGCAAGAAGACCTCAACCCAGCGTACTTGTGCATAAGCGGTTTGGAGAAGAAATCCAAATCAACTACTACCCAAACGAATCAGCAGCCGAATGCAGCCTAACCAAAGAAATGAAAATAGAAGAAGGCAACAGGGAAGATTGGAAAAAACTCTGCAGTTTTCATTATCGCGGGCATGGAGTGTCTGTTCCACGAAAAATCTTTCGCCTGGTTCGAAAAGATGAGCTTTGCGGCGTTATCGTGTACAGTTACCCTCCGCCAGCCTGCTACGGAAGACGACTAGTGCTCCCGCGAATGACAATGCAGGAAATCAATCAGCAACTAAGCACCATCAACCGCGTAGTTATCCATCCAAAATACCGAACAATAGGCTTAGGCGCCAAACTAATCCGCGAAACCCTGCCTCAAGCCGGCACACCCTACGTTGAGCTAATTGCGGTAATGGCAAAATATTCACCCTTCGCTGAAAAAGCTGGAATGCAGAAAGTCGCTGAACAACAATCAGCAGAAAGTATATCTAAGGTTTCTAAGGTGCTCTCGGAATTGGGTTTTGACTTGCAGTTGTTAGGTAGTGAACGCTACGTGCTACAGAAACTTGAAAGCCTAACCGCTGAACAGACTAGTAAGCTTAAAGAAACATTCATCAGAAGTAATCATCCGAGATTCAAGAGAGAATTTGCCGTCAGCCGACATAGACCATTTGGCAAAACATCAGACTACATTGTCTGCATTGGCAAAGCAGACCATATGAAAATGGCAAAGCTAATCAAGCTTGCTGGAATGCTTCTTCAAACAAAAGTTTACTTGTTTTGGAAAGAGAATCTTTGTTAAATGTTAGTGATTCTCCCTGTTGCTTCTCCACAGTGTTCTATCCTTGTGCTTTCTCTTTTAGTTGCGTCAGCATTTCATCAACAGTTAAAATTTTTATCCCTCTGAATGCTCCATGAGAAAGCAGATGCTTGTCTCCTGAAACTATGTAGTTGGCTTTGCCGTCAAAGGCAGTTCTTAACACTACATCATCATCTGGGTCATCCTTTACAGCTTTGAAGCGCGATTTAACTTTAGTTATCTTGGCGATTTTATCGATAATTTTTAGGAAGGCAATTATATCATCTTGGTTAGCGTATTTTCTTATTCTCGGGTCGTTGGAAACTTCGCTGAACTCTTTCAGAATGCCTTTTGAAAGTATCAATTGGATTTGCCCCTCTGTTGCTTTATGAAGAAGTTCTCTTGGTTTTCCAGTCGTGATTAGGGCAGAGATTAAAATGTTGGTGTCGAAAACTATTTTCATTTAGCGTCCTTCGCAAGGAAGACTCTTTTTTGTTCTGTAGTCTTGGATTACTTCGTTGATTTCTTCGTTAGTTAATTCGCTATGTTTTTCTATTTTTTTATCTATCCGTTTGTATAGGGCTTCCAGTTCTTTGGTTACGTTTGGCACTTCGAGTTTTTTCATGATTACGGCGTCTTGGTAGCCGTAAATGAGCAGTTTGGTTTTTGGTCCTATGCCTAGCTTCTTGCGTATGGTTTGAGGAATTACCACTTGCCCTTTTTCGCTGACTACTGTTATGTCTGCTTTTTCGTTTTGCGCCATTAAACTCACTCATGTATATTCCTACTTTCTTACCTTAAAAAGGTACTCATAACTGCCTATCTGTATGACCTAAAGCCCAGTGTACTTGTGTACAAGCGGTTTGGAGAAGAAATCCAAATCAACTACTTCCCAACGAGCCAGGTATCGAATGTAGCTTAATCAAAGAAATGAAGATAGGCTTCTTTTTTTCTGTGATCCTGGATTAGGGATACATATTTTTTGAATGGTAATTAGATTGATCCTATGCCGGTTCCAAAGTCATATTTCAAGTTCTTAAAGAGTTTCTAAAATCAAAATATATCCAGATTAACAATTAGCTTTAAGTTGTTTTCTACGATGGTTGCTTGTATTCGTCAAATGTTGGATGGGTTTAACTGGGTGAATGGTTAATTGCAGGTTAATGATTCAAGCAAAGTTTCAATTAGCAAGTTGGATGCTCAGAAAGCAATGGTTGAGGAGCTTAAGGTGCAGTGGAAGCTTTTATGGAGTGATCGCTTTGTCGATAGGGTGCGAGCTGAAGGGGTCTCAGTCAATGATTACGCGATTTTAGATATTGAGAAAGGAACAATCATTCACGCTACCAAAGATTTTAAGATCTTAACCCTTAGGCAAATACTTGAAAAACACCTGGTTGAAAATCCTGAGCGTTACATTCAGCCGGATGTTCATGTTGGCGGTTGGGGTAAGTTTATAAAAACAGAAATAACCGGCAAACAGAAAAAAGGTAGCCGCGCTGTTGCTTACATGGCTGATAAGTGTCCTGCTAAAAAGAGCCAGCATTCTGAGAAGCGTGGTTGGCTTCATATGGTTTGATGACTGATTTCTTTAAGTCTAGTTATATTTAGGTGCTCTTCATTGCCGTTTAGGTGAAAAATGAAGGCCAAAAAAATAGTGTGTTGTTTTTGTTTCTGGTTGTTTATGGTTTGGCTGTTTCGGGTGTGTTTGGTGGGTTTTCTGCCTCGGTTGTGGCTGAATTTGTTATTTCTTCGATGGGTTTTGGTGGGGGTGTTGTTGCCATCGTCCAGCCAATCCATGCACCTATGAAGAGGATAGCTACGAAAGCGATGAAAACTGGAACCGCAATAACCCAGAATTGAACGTTACTAGTATTGCTAAGCAATCCAACGGTGACGAGCCATTGTGGATAGAATAAGGTGACAAGATAACCTATTGCAACTGCAACACAGACAAGCAGTATTGCTCCACCTATTGCTTGATCTTTATTCATACTTTTTCACCACCTAAAGTAAGAAGGATTAATCGTTATCGATTATTTACCAGCATATAAGTCGTATTCTTTTTTCTGTTCTATGACAGTTTTGTTTGAGTTTTTTTCTTTGTCCAAAACGATCTAGTTAATCTTTAAGTTCTATTAATTCAGCAGTCTTTAGCTTCTTTTTTTCCTGGGTGTATTCTTGTACATCAGTTAGATGGCATTGATCATCACTACTTAATGTTTATTAATACTCATGACTCATGACATAAATATGGGCAACCTCATCACGAAATTCAGCAAAAAAGCCACCATAGCAGTACTCGCATTAGTAATAACTGCACTTGCTCTAACACTAACAACAGCTGCAGTTCTCAGCAACAACCAAACTGTTCCCCTAAACGGCGCAGTATCCACAATAAACGTAGTAAACCTAGGCATATACTCCGACAGCGGATGCACACAAACCGTCTCAGCCCTAAACGTTGGAACTCTCAGCCCAGGGGGCATAGCAACCCAAACAGTTTATGTTAAAAACACTGGCAACATCCCAGAAACTCTAACCATGACAACAAACAATTGGGCTCCCAGTAGCGCAAGTTCCTTGCTAACATTAAGCTGGAACCGACAAAACACAGTCTTAAACGCGGGCGCATCAACTCAAGCAACACTAACCCTAACAGTAGCATCAAACGCTGGCAGCCTCACAACCTTCAGCTGCGACGTAACACTCACAGGCACCCAATAAACAACAAAACAAGACTCCTTGAGGGATAGAGGCGAAAGACATTGAAATTATCTACAAAGATTAAGCTAGGAGTTACTGCTTTAGCGATGGCTCCGTTGTTCAGTCTTGAGAATAAAGAAAGAAACAGACGCCTTGAAGAGCGGCTGAAACGTTCAAGACAAAAACATGAGCATTTGTCTTTAGAGAATGCATAGGTGCCATGGGTACTCTGGAACCACAAACTGGTTTCTTTGGCATTTGGCCTTTTTGTAGGCGGATTTTTTGTTTATGCTGGCCTGGTTATCTATGGTTCAATGGTTAATCCGTTCTTTCTTTCGCAGTCGGTGAATGTTGGCGCCTACTTCAACCTTCAAAAACTCTGGTTTTTGATCTTAAGCTTCTTCGTAAGCTTGCTCTTCGGTGGATTGTTTCACTTGGCTTTTTCTAAGTTTAAGCTCTTTGGCGTCGATTTAGCGGACGTCAACAAGCATCCGCTGTCAGTGGGAGTATTCTTGTTTTGCTACGAAGTGTTCTTGGGACTCATAATTTTAGCGAGTTTAACTCTCCCCATAGGCAAAAGGAACCAGCAGGTTGATCGATGCGGTCACAGTAAAGAATAAAACCCAAATAACCAGCGCTTGATATGCCTTTTTGCTTTTGCATTTCTCTGTATTCAACATTTGCTTCATCTAGGATTCGATGAGCACTGCTTAACTATCATCTTTTCTCACCCTCGATACGTACCAGCGGTACATACAGGCTTTCTCACCGACCAAGAACCCAGCTTCACCGATTGTAGGCCGACTATCTCTTTCGAGCTTCTTACCTAAGTGCAATCCATGATATGTCATTTCCGCCAGGCAAATTGTCATGTCTCCAAATTATATCGCGTGTTTGGAAGCTCCAAATATGATTTTGATTAGAAACAGCATGATGTACCATTTCAATTACGGTTTCCTCAACTTTTACAACGGGCATAATGTGCCACCCATTGCCACTCCCTAGAGCTAAGGACATCAAACAAGGGGTTTGTTCGTTGATTAGTTGCTTAATACGCTCCACTTTGTCAGCACCTTTAGCAAAAGTTTCCACTTGAATTTTTATAAAAGGGTAATTCTGCTGAATCCTCGCTGCTATGTTAGTGAAGCTATTGGCTTGATTTAGGTCAAAGTCTTCTTGAAAACTGCTGAGATTAACCCCTGGGATATTCAGGTATCGGATTAGCCACTCATAGCCTGTGGGAATGCATCCTGTTTCATGACGCTGAATAACTGTGAAACGATTCCAATTTGCTAACGTTGGCATGTAGATTCCAATTTTTTATCCTAACAGTGCAGGCAGCCTATCCATATTAACAGTGGCTTAAGAGTTTTGCCATAAGACAGGTATACCGTGCGGGGATTAGTTTTTGGAGGTGATTTTCTATTACTTGAGTGGTTATTTCTTAAGATGATAATTTTCTATTTCAATGATTAACCGAGCAAGCAAAGTTGGTTCTAGACGAAAGCCGAAGTTATAGCTTACAACTTGGAAATAAAAGAAAATGACCGTTTAATGGACGGCACTATGTATGCCCTTATTTCTTCACTTCATAAGACAGCACTTCTGGGAGCTTTTAGGTTTGGGTTGGGTGACTAAGGGGGATCAAAAAAATTTGACAAAAGCTCTGTTGACCAGGAGTTTGGAAAGATTCCAGAAACGGAGTTGCGATATTATCACTGGTTTCGAGATAACCCAAAAATCAAGGATTATAAACAAGCAAAGAAAGAGGTTCAAAGGCATACGACTAAAGAACCTATATGACAAACCAGGATAGAATACACAAACACAACAAACACCCACCCCAAAAACCACAGAAATCTCAGAAAAATCCTTAAGTATAACAAAAGTATAATTAAATATAACAGTGATTAATATGCATCAATGTTTAACCAAGACCAGAAAAGTCGGTGGCTCCATCGTTGTTACTCTTCCCAAAGAAGTAGTCGACCTCCAACAAATAAAGGAAAACGAGTATGTTGAAATCACAGTTAAAAAATGCCGAAAAGATGGGTTCGGTATCTTAAAAGGTATGGCTCCCTTCACAGTTGAAGACGAGTTGAAATCTTCCCTTGAGTAGCTACGTAATTGATGCTTGGGCATGGGTCGAGTATCTAGTTGGCAGTGAACACGGTGCTAAGCTTAACAAAATCTTAGATGAAAATAATAACCAAGTTTACACATGTGCCATAACGCTTGCAGAAATTATTAGCAAAGTCGCCCGAGAAAGACGAGATATCGAAGTGGCAAGCAGCGTTGTGTCCAGCAACTCACAAATTGTAAATGTAGACAAGGACCTTTCAGTGCAGGCGGGGCTTTTGCATTATGAAATGAGAAAGACCCTGAAAGATTTTGGGCTAGCAGACGCTTATGTTTTAGCTACTGCTAGGAGATTAAACGCTAAAGTTTTAACTGGAGATTTACACTTCAAGAACATCAAGGACGCTGTGATGATAGAATAATTTTTGATTAGTAGGGTTGCGTCTTCAAAGACTATAATTATTCCTTCAAAGGGTTTCTTCTTGTTCTCAGAAATCATAGATAGCTTGATACTGTCGTTTAAAAAGTCGTTGTTAGTTAATCAGTTTTCTTCTTGCGTGTTACTGTTGTGTTTGCTGCTTTTAGTATTTCCTCTGCTTGTTTTTCAGTTAGTTTATGTCGTTTCTTGACAAGTTCGTTTATTGCCTTGTTAATATCTTGTATTTCAATCAAGCCTTCACCAAGGCGAAAAATTAGCTGACGTTTGCTTTAATTTTTTTTCTGTGAAAAAGCTTAAAGTCACGAATCGCCCATATTCTAAAATATGAAAAATGTTGAAGCCATCAAGCGGACGCTTTTTGGGCACAAAGCAGAGCTGCGAGAGAAGTTCAAAGTTAAGAATATAGGTGTTTTCGGTTCTTACGTGCGTGGCGAGCAGAGGGGAGCAGCGACGTTGATGTCCTTGTTGAATTTGATGATCCGATTGGGCTTTTCGAGTTTATGAAGTTGGAGAATTACTTATCGGATTTGCTTGGTGTCAAAGTAGATTTGGTTTCAAAGAAGGCTCTCAAACCCCATATTGGCGAGCGTATCCTTGAGGAAGTCATCATGATATAAGACGCCGCGACTTCAGGGACTACCTACAAGATATCCTGGACGCAGTGAATGATATCGAAGGATTCGTTGGCGACATTAGCTAATAACAATTCATCAAGGACAGGAAAAACCCTCAACGCCGTGGTCCGTAGCATCGAGGTAATAGGAGAAGCGTCCAAACGACTCCCTGAAAGCCTCAAAGCAAAGAATAGCGAACTTCCATGGAGGGAAATCACGGGCATGCGAGACAAGCTAATCCACGCTTACTTCGGAATGGACACAGAAACCATCTGGAAAACAGTAAAAGAAAACATTCCGCAACTAAAACAGACAATCAAAAAAATGTTGGACGATCAAGAAAAGTAATAGCCACCCACCAAAAACTGCTTGAGAATATTCACTGTTTGGAGAATTTTTCGACTAACAAAAACAACCCCGACATCCAAAGAATAAAAGAACAAAAGACATTCAGCAACTACAAAAGTAAAATTGGAATCATTTTATTAGTTGTGGAGAATGTCAAAGTCGGCAATTATTTCTTTTTAATGAGCAGAGTCATGTTTAGGTGCTCGCCAACCCCAGATTAGTAGAGAATGATAACGGCACAACTTAATTTTAATTATTTTAATATTTTTTTGACAAAATTAGAGATGAAGAAGTTGATTGTTGTTTTGCGGCATACGGTTTTTCCACGTCAAGGAGGGATGGTCTTCTTTGTTTACTAATGCTTTCTCTATTAATCCAACTGCCTCGGCTTCGATGAGTTTTGGTTTAGCCATGTTTGGTCGGGTTGTTGGTTTGTTAGTTTTTGGAGGCGATTTCTTATTACTTGAGTGCCTATTTCTTAGGGTGATAGTTTTCTATTTCGATAATTAACCTAGCAAGTAGAGTTGGTTCTAGACGAAAGCCTTTAGTTACCATTGTTAGCACCGTTTCTTTGGCTTGTATTTCGCTGATAAGGCCTTTTCTAAGCGCTGAAATAATCACATAAATTGTTCCCTTCACTCTCAGCCCCCAAGCCTCCGCGAATGCACGTCCAGCCGATTCATCCATCAGCAAAAGCAATTTCATTTCACGAGCCAAGACAACTGCTTGAGCTTCCCCGGAGTGGATTTCAGAGGCATGTTCAGAGATCTTTTGGAGCATACTTTGTTCTTTGGAGCCTAGTTTAGAGACCTTTATCCAGCCTTCGTTTATGCATTCTTTTATAGCCTGGGCATCGGCAAATCCGCCTTGTAATCCTTTTTCTACGGCTTCATTGTACACTTCTTGAGGTATAATGACTTCCACAAAAAGGTCTTTTAGAAGAGTTATTTTTCCCACTTTTGCAAGCCATATGAGGGGGCTAGTGTCTGAGATTACGGGCAAGTTCTCTTCCTTTTAGGGTTTGAGATCTTCTTCGAGGTCTTTTTCGGAATATTGTAGCAGGATGCCTTTTTCAGTTAAGAGCTTATAGAAGTTCCAAAGCGAGATATTTGCCAGCTGGGCTGCTTTCCAGCCTGTTATGCGACCTTTTTTGTATAGCTCTATTGCATAGTCTGTGTTTTTTTCTTCAAGACCTTCTTCTAAAATTTCCCGTATCAAGGTTGATCGGTCTTTTTCTTCTTTATTGGCTATTTCGCGAAGTTTTTTTGCTGTTTCTTTGGATAGTCTTAGACAGATTGTTTCAGACTCGGACATAACCTACACGTAATACATTATATATCAAATGTAATTATATATGTTTTGCCAGCGTTTTGGGCATCGATAAAAAAGGATAATAACTCAATGATTAAAGCGAAGTCATGTTTAGGTGCTCGCCAACCCCAGATTAGTAGAGAATGATGACGGCACGACTAATTTTTAATTATGAATTCTTATTCGGGAGGCAAGACTGAGTGCAAGAAGTCCACCTAATGCATATTCTGGAACTACAAATAAGCCTTTTTGACTGATAGCAAATCTGGATCTAAAGTGTTTGAGACGATATCGACGTTGGAGTATCAATTTAGTAAATTTAGAAATTCTTCTCTACTCAGCCCTGATTGTTGAATTATTGCTAACAGCGTTCCTTTCTGAATTATATCGTGACGTGGAACAGTAATTTTGTGTTTGCCATCTGTTAGGTACATATAACTTCCTTTCTGATGAATAATTCTGAAACCTGCTTTGTTTAAAGCCTTAAGCAGTTTACGGTAGGATAATGTAGGGGTTTCTCAGACAGTTATTTCCACCAGCTCGCGTTTTCGTTTAAGCTGGTCTAATTCTTCTGGAAAAGCTTCAAGATATCCTTCGATAGCTGCCTTTATATTCGCTATGGCATCTTTTTTTGTTTTCCCTTGACTAATACAACCTGGTAATTCGACAACTTGGGCTGAATAGCCCGTATCTTCTTCACGTAAAATAACAGTAAACTTAGCGTCGTCTACCTCAACCATGGAACTGCACCGAGTATCATTAGACAGTTCAATTTAATATAAAAATTTGACGCGTTAAATTCGAACTTACCAGTTGCAGCATGAAAACAGAATGCAAATTCTTAGGCTTTCCGATGGCGCTTCAAGCTTGAGAGTGATGAATCTTTTTTAATCCAGAGCAAATAGTGTGTAATCAAAGTTCGAGTTTACTATGCAAGCCAATAATCAAGACATCGGGTTTTTGCCAAGGCACTATTATATCCGAGTCCTTTGAGAACAGGTGTGACGATAAATTCTTCAAGCAAAAGAATGGTACTTTGTTTTGGGTTAGCTGATGTTTGGATGGGATTAACAATAACGTCGTTCTGTTGGCAAGCACTATTCTTCGGTCTAATGAGAGCTTAATTGATAGAAGAAAAAACCAGCCCTGCAACCATCTGCTCTTTTTTCTTTCAACTCAGAATGCCAAAGAGATAGATTCAAGATGTGTAGTTTGGTTTAGGTACTCGTTACCTCTTGTGCTTCGAGTATAGTAGCGGCACAAAATTAGGAAGCTAAAAGGTGGTTTGCAAGAAAGTTGCAATTTGAGGGGGTAGTCTGAATTGGATGATTTCTTGCATGATATTTGGTTCTTGATTCATATGAGCTTTTTGCGGTTTTAACAGAAGAATATTTTTGTTTTCTCCAAACTTTTAGGGAAATTCGATTTTGCGAGATATTTAAGCTGTTATAAGTTGTTCAAAGGAACAGAACCATTTGAAAAACGGTTCAATCCAACGTCAGTTGTTGGTTCCAAATTAACAAATTAAATGAAGCCTTTCCTTTCTCTTATACTATAGAACCATCCTGGACTATTAAACGAATGTTGGTGTAGGATAACAACAACGTTGCAAAGCGCGCGCTCGTACACATACCTACCGTTTTGATTGTTTTATCTTTCTTTCAAAACTTAGAAGCGGGGATTTTCTAAATTTTTAGAGCAATGTCAGTATTACTCGAAAAAGTTATGAACTTCTACTGTGAATTAGATGTAGAGGAACTTCTTTTGATAACAAAAATTCTTGTGGGAGTAGACGGTTCTAAAAACTCGGAAAAAACTTTGGATTATGCTCTTGAAATCGCTGAAAAGTTTTCTGCATCTATTCTAATCCTCAACGTTTTTCAGCCACCCCCAGAATCTGGGTACCAAGCAAACATGGTTTCGCAATTTCCGGCATCCGGATCTCCTCAAGATACAATGGGTGACCAGTTGAATATGTCTGCCTTTATCAAAGACCTTAGAAAAATGCATGAAGCAGTTTTGTCCAAAGCAGCTGAAAGGGCGATTAAGCTAAAACCCATGCTTAAAATCACCACTGAACTAAAAGAAGGAAACACGCCGTCCCAGATAATTGAAACTGCTGCAAATGGCGGGTTTGATTTAATAGTTGTAGGCCATTTGGGAGAAAGCGGAATCAAAGAATTCCTTCTCGGTAGCACAAGCGAAAGAGTTGTCCACCAAGCAAGATGCACAGTGCTAATTGTCAAATGATTCGAGCAGAAAACTCCAGCGAAAAAAACAAGGTAGCAAGTTGAGGTACATTACTTGTCAAAGAAATTAAAT
This sequence comes from Candidatus Bathyarchaeota archaeon, assembly GCA_963739495.1. GTDB lineage: Archaea > Thermoproteota > Bathyarchaeia > Bathyarchaeales > Bathycorpusculaceae > Bathycorpusculum. The sequence continues at coordinate 28,097 of CAVUAM010000026.1, forward strand.
TTAACAGATAATTCGACAATTTTGTTCTTGCATCCAGTCTAAATCTCATAGTCATGATTCCATTTTTTGGCATTATACATCATTCTTAGGATGCGCAACGTCTATTATGAGTGGGTCTTTTTTTGGAAGTTTTCGGTAGAGGTTTACATGGTTCTTTTAATTTGTGTAGCATCAAAGTCTTTGTCGTTTGAGATTATTTCTTGTGCACCAGATCTAATTGCTACGGCGAGATGTAGTGAGTCTTCGTAGTCGAGTTTGCATTCATTCATCAGATCTGCAGCTTTTTTGAAGTCTTCTAATTTGAGGGACTCGATGAGTAATCCTTTGATACTCGTTATTGGGTTAATGACCTGCTGTACGAAGTTTTTGTCTTTTAGGTTCTTGCCTGTTAAGCCGCCCATAATTACCAGTGTTTCGTAGAGCGTTAAAGCTGACGTGACGTATTCTCCTCGTTGGGAGGTTTCGATTTTTTTAATCCATCCCCGTGCTGTTTGCCCGTATTTCGGATGATTTCCAAGCCAGTAGACCAATACGTTTACGTCTAAGTAGTAGCGTGATTTGTCCACCATTTTCTGGTAGCCTCCACCATGAATTCGTCCAAGTCTTCAGGCCATTTGGTTATTTGGAAGATGCCGCCGTATTTTTCAGCTATAGATTCTGCAGGTTCTATTATGATGGTTGTGTCTTTTGCTTTGATGTTAACGTATGTTCCTGCTTTGACTTTGGCTGCCTTTCTGATGTTTTTGGGAATCATTACTCTGCCTTTTTCATCTATTTTTACGGTGGTTTCGCTCATTGATTTTCCCACATCAAGTTATTATTCCCACTCATATAAGCTTTCCCACTAATTGTGCCTGTTTCTGTCCTAGCTAGAGCAGTTATGTTTAGGTGCTCACCACATCCAATGTCTTGGAGAAAGATAACGACACAACTAATTTTAATTACTTTATTATTTTTTTGAAAAAATTAGAAATGAAGAAGAGGTGATTCTTTGGGGTGTATGGTTTCTCCAAACTTATGAAGGCTGGTCTTCCCTGTTCACTAATACTTTTTCTACTAATCCAGCCACCTCAGCTTCCATTAGTTTTTCTTTAAACCATACTCTATCGGTTTGTATGTTCGTTAGTTTGTCTAGTTCATCTACTATGCCCTCAATTGCGCCACTATTTCATTTCTTCAGCAATTGACACCGGACTTTTCTCTTTGCTGGAAAAAATGGATAAGGCAGCTCCGCAAAACCACACTAAAAACATACTGGGGCCAAGAACAGGTCAAGAACAAGCCCTACTGCAATTAGGAGACAAATTTGAGAATTTGGAGAGTTGATTGTTTTGGGGTATTAGGTTTTGCCATGCTAAGGAGGGGTTGTCATTTTGGATACCCATACGCAGCAATAATCGCATTAATAATAACTGCCCTTGCTCTAACACTAACAAGAGCTGCAGTACTAAGCACCAATCAAACCATTCCCCTAAGCGGAACAATAAACGCGATCAATTTAGGCGTATACTCCGACGGCGCATCCACCCAAACCGTCACAGCCCTCTTATTCCCCAAGTACTGTGAATGCATAGTATAGGTGAATAGCTAGAAGAATAAAGAGGGCTGCTGCAAAGATTAAATGGATTTTAGAAGCCCATTTCCACTTAACGGCTTTTCCCAACATAAGAGGATTAAGGCTTGCTGTAACCCAAGCTAATGCAGCAACAGAGAATCCCAAAACTCCATGCATACTCCTAACAAAAGCAATGTTTCGAATCAATAACCCGAAAATGAATTCACCAGTCAAATAAGCAGCCATTGAAACTACCACAAACTTATGTACTGGTAGAGGCTTAAAGCCCGAAATGCGCCCAAAGCGGCCTGAAACTAAGAACCCCGCAACGAGTGTTGCCATGACTAGAAGAAAACTTATTCCACCTAAAGAACAATGAAATTCAAACCCTCCTTCTCCCCCACCATTGCTCTCCGCCTGAGCCTGCACTCCAGTTACCATTATCGAAACCAAGAGAATTGACAATAAAATGCCCAATATTAAGGGGCTAAGCTTCAACTAGAGAACCTTCCAACGATTTTTTCTAAACCCATATCAAAAGCTCAGACATATAAAACTATGTTACTGTAACCCGGCAGCAATAGCTTGGAAGATTAGGTTCTGTTTGCGAGGAAAATTTCTGTTAATTGCATTATTCAGTATTCTGAATTCATATGTGACTAACAGTTTAAGTGCATCCCAGCGGACCCTCTAAGAAGTGTGGGCATTGTGTGATTGTAAGACAACCCTGCTTATTCGAGCCTAATCGATTTTTGTTTGCCTTGACACTGTCCACCCATATAATCCCATCGGGATAATGCTGATGACAAAGAGTAGATAAATCCAGCTACCCGCCGTGGACCAGTTTACCTCACCTATGTAGCGCACCAAAGATACTACCTGAAGTACCCCCAGCGCTGCGTAACTTATGTAAGCAATCCTGTTGCGCCCATGGTCGTTTTCCCACGTCATATGCAATGCTATAACGCCGATTCCAATGAGCCATGCTCCAATTGCGCAGCTCGTCAGTGGGGTGAGTGCCCAGGGCCAGAAGGTGGAGGCTGTCGCTGGAGAAATAAATAAGGTAATGCCTGTAACCAGCATTATTGATCCTTGGGCTGCGAGTATGAGGCGCATCCAGGTGTATAGTGTTGCTTTTCGTTTCGGTGTCGAGCCTTGAAGCCTGATTTGATAGATGAGAAGAATCAGCATGGCAATTGGAACTGCGATGTAAATTGCTAACCAAAGGTAAGCGGCTACCATAGCTGAAAAAATGGGGCTGTTGAGATGGAACTTATCGAGGTGCAATAATGTTGCAACTAAAGTGAGAGTTGTGAATAAGAAGACTGAAGGTACAGCTACCCGGGCGTTAGCCCATGTCTTCTCCCGATATGCAAGAAATTCCAATAAGAAGCTGGCAAGGTAGCCCGCGCCAAGGAAGGCAGCTGTCATTGAGGACTGTATGGTCCAGGCGAAGCTTGTGGCAGTCTGCTCGGTGAGGAGGGTGAGATCGAGTCCTGCTGCCAGAACAAGAATGCTGGCCGCTAGCAATATAAGGCGCATACCCTTCGAAAACTTAGGCGGATGTTCCTGAAATATTGTCAATGAACGTCCTTCATATTCATGTTGACGGTTTTGCATATTAAAGTTTCAGTATTTCGCACGCGCGAGTTCTATACATATACGAATACGGTTTCTTTTCAGCCTTGCACTTCTCCTAATCACTTGCCAGTCATCTCTTTCTCTAAGTTATTCTTTCTTTAGATCTTGTTCTATGTCGCGATAAATGTTTTTTGTGGAAGACGAAATAACCGTGCTGATAAGCAAAAGATAGATTATTCGAAAATATACAGGGTTTAAGCCAAGTATTTAGGTCCAGAGTTTATCTAAATAAAAATCTGTAAAATGGACTTAAAACAAAATTAAAGAAAAAAAAGAAAAATTTGGTTTAATTGTGTTTGGTTTATGCTAAGATTTTTGTTGTTGGTTGCGTTTTTGATCTGCTGCGTTTGACTACTGCGAAGATTGCTGCGGCTCCGAATATGGCAAGTATTGTTGTGCCCCAAGCTGTCTCAGGCACTACGAACATAAGGCAGACCTGTAACGTTGAACTCTACAATACGACCATTTCCATTATCTGCTACAAAGACGTTTCCGCTTCCGTCAACAGCAACACCTGTAGGACGTAAAGAGTGAGCTGGGATCGGTTGGTGGATTGATGGAGAGTTGCCGAATGCTAAAAGGGGGTTGCCGCTTGCATCGTACACTTGAATAAAAGCTGTGCCAAAGATGTTCCTCAGCCAGGTTCACCACGAAGACGTTTCCGTTTCCGTCAACAGCAACACCATGAATAACTTCCGGAGGCGCTCCATTGTGTAATGTAGTTGCCGTTTGCATCGAACACTTGAATAAGACTGTTGCCAGTGTCTGCTACGAAGACATTTCCTGTTGCTGGGTTAACAGCAATTCCCGTTGGACTGCTTAGTAGTGGGGTGATAATAGAGTTGCCGAATTCTCTAATGTATGTGCCGCTTGCGTCGAACTCTACGATACGATTGTTGCCAGTGTCTGCTACGTAGACATTTCCTGTTGCTGAGTTAATAGCAATATATTGTGGACTGCTTAGTAGTGGGGTGATAATAGAGTTGCCGAATTCTCTAATGTAGGTGCCGACTGAGGTGAACTCTACGACACGATTGTGGCTACTGTCTACAACGTAGACGTTTCCGCTTCCGTCAACAGCAACACCAACAGGATTTGCAAAAGCGTTGGGTGCAGTAGTGCCTCCAGTCCAGCTTCCCCATTGTCTAATGAAGTTACCGCTTGAATCGAACTGGAAAATCAGATTGCTGCTATAGTCTGCTACGTAGACATTTGTTCCGCTAACAGCAACACCATAAATACTTTCGAATGAGCCATAAGTAGTCTTGGAGCCGTTCCATTGATTAACGTACGTAAATGCAGGTGCTGCCTGTGCAAGTGCTATAGTGCCGACTAAAAGCAATAGAGTCATTAAGGTTATGCTTATGATGCTTTTTCGTTTAGATCTAATGTTAAATATTGTTTCTAGTTTATTCATTCTTTCTCCTTTCTCCTTAATATTTAGCAAAAATATTTATTTAATATAGAAATAACTGGGTATATAAGTAGCTATGGAAGAATGGGTATCAGTTTTCTATTTTTTAGGCTTCCGCTCATTTTTTTGGTGTAAAGTTGGGGAATGGCTGATCTGAAAGATGTAACTTTTTTTCTATTCAAGAGACCTTTCTTGGGTAGCAAGATATGCCACGCTATCGAAGGTTGGTCTTGCTTGTTTACTAAAGCTTTTTCTATCATTCCAGCTTTTTCGGCTTCTTCTAGTTTTTCTTCGAGCCAAGCTTTGTCAGTTGAGCTCTGAGTTAGTTTTTGCAGCTCAGTGGTTATGCCTTCGGTTGTAGGGTTGTGTTGTTTTGAAGCGTTATCTACTGCTTCAACTATCGTTTTGTCTTGATTGGATAGTTTGCTGTATAGGATTATGAGTTGGTTTTTTTCCTGTCTCTTATTCAAGAAGGCGTAAACAACCAGAATAACAAGGATGATGCTTGCTGAAGCTGATAGGGCTAATCCGTTCTGAGAAATAATCATGGCAACTGCGCTCCAGGTTTGTATGGGTTGCCAGTAGTTGGTGATGGCTTGGGCTATGGGGAGTTGTTGATTTTCAGCTTCTGAAACGTTTTGTGGAGACGATGGGTACATGATTAGGCTGATCATGACGCTTTTTGTTTGTGCGGTGCTATTTGTGTTGAATGTTGCTGTTTGATACCAGTAGAGAACAACCTCGGTTTGGTTTGTGTTTTTGTATTGGAAGGCAAAGTATCGTGCTGTTATGGGCGGGTTATCTTGAAGTTGGATATCTCGTAGGTCTAGTTGGTTAACTCCTGCCTGTATGTCCTTGGCTAAGTGGCTAATTGATGAGGCAGGTTTCCCATCGATGTTCAGACGTTACGCTAGGAGCTATTTGCAGAGCTACCCATACAGTTGGTTTTCCGTCTGTTGCTGAGTAGCTGTAAACTAGTGCTTCATCAACTCCGGATATTTGTTGATATGCTGTATCTCGGTAAAGGTAGGTTAGTTTGTAGTCTGGTGATATTTGGAAACATGGCGTTTGATGTTGCCATTTGGGTTCCTGTGGGTGTTTGGATTGAGACTTGTGCTGGACCTTGTGTTAGTGCAAATACGGGCGCTTGGATAGTTAGAAGGACAATTGTTACTAGAGCTATGCCTATGATTTTTGTGATGTCAGCTTTTGTAAGTTTTGTCTTGGGGTATTTTAGTAGTTTTCCGCAGCTGTGACAGAATGATTGGGTCTGATTTGTTGGGGTTGGGTTGCATGTTGGGCAGGGTTGTGGCGGTTTGGGTTTTTTGAATGCTTTTTCAGTTACTGCCAAAAGGATGAGTGTGCCTATAAACATGAGCACAGTGGCGCCAACAGTGTGGAAGACATCGAGGGCAAGGGTTTCGCCAAAGTTGTAGCCTATAGCAAGAATAGAGGTAATGCGTATAATGTTTAGCGCCATGATCAGTGGGATGCCCATGATGACTATGGCAAGTTTGCCCCATAGCTTGCCCCTCATAATGTAAGCTATAAAAAAAGCAAAAATAGTGAAGCCAATTAAACTGTAGATTCCTGAGCATGCAACATCAACATTAAAAGCTAAGGTTGTTTGGTCAGGTCTGATGAGCGTTATTACTGGACCTACATTGTTGACTGAGAGTGTCGAATGTAGTCCGAATGTGCTGGCAAGCGCGTTTGATGCTAAGGCACTAAGGCTCGCGAGTGCTGAACCAACTCCATAGAGGATTTCTGAAGGTGGAGGCGTTAGGAAAATGAGAAATGCTATAGGAAAAATTAGTTGTTTTAGCATTGCAGTGTTGAAAAGAATCAGAGTTAATCCTGCGACTAGGAAAGGCAGAGTAAGCATATGAATTTCTAGGGGAGTGAAAGTGTAGCTTCCATACCAATAAGTCAGTATGGCAATAGCACATAGAGTTATCCCAGATAACAAGCTGAAATATTTTTGAAATCCAACTTTGGTTGTTTGGGAGGGTTGGAGGGTGGCGTTGAACATTTTTCGTTTTCTAAATAGCAAATATCCGAAGATGAAAGGGATGGCTAGTATATGAAAGGTTGATTCGTCGGTTAAGGCGCCTTTGAAAACCATACTAAGGTCTTGCAGGTAAAAAGCCAAAACTGCAACTGCAATGACTGAAATTTTTATGGCAACAGCTATCCTGTGTTGGCTAAATGTTAAAGCCACCTTTTCTGAAGTCAAAAGTTTGGATCGCATGCAGCTACACTTTAGATTAGTTAAGTTTGTGTTGTGTTCTGATTAGGTTCATTAGTTTTTAAAGGTATAGTGCTGGTGTTGGAATAATGCGAAAAAAGGAAAGTGAGCAAGGATTGCTCATTTAACTTGTCTATTGTCGTTTAAAATGGGGTAAGCTTCTGTGATTCTTGAACAAACAAAGCCTACAAAGCATGCGACCAATATCTGGGATGTTTGTTTGCAAGAAAGTTGCAATTTGAGGGGGTAGTCTGAATTGGATGTATTCTTGGATGATGGTTGGTTTTTGATGCATCGGAGCTTTTTGCGGTTTTAAGAGAAGAATATTTTTGGTTTCTCAATTTGCCGTCAATGCTTGAAAATACGCTTTATGCTAACTTATTTTTCACCTAAAGCCACGGTGTTCGGTGATTATCACAATCTCTGGGTGACTGGGTAAATTTAGCTGTTTTTTAGCCCAAAAGTGTGCTTCTAGTGAGGAACACATGTGTTTCTCGTTTTGCGGGTTATCTTAGGGTAACCCGTTAGATTTTTTAAAATCAACTGCAAAGTAGTGAATATTATGGATGAAAAATTAGATCAGATGAAAATCTGCCCCAACTGCGGCTCAACTAGATACTTTGAAGACTACCCTGTCTTGGGCGTGTCAATTTGTGAATTATGTGGCCACGAAGTAACGTCAACACCAGTAAAGGAGGTTGACGAAGAAATCGAAGAAAGGTTTTTTTCAAAACGTATCTGCCGAGCTTGTGGTAGGGATCAAACTGATGACCTGTTGCTAGATAGTGAGAGGATTGTTGTTTTCAAATGCAAGGGCTGTGGACAACTTGACGCTTACCGAATTAGCCCAATAACTATCTCTTTTGAATGAGGACATCTCTGACGCTGCCTATAGCAATAAAGCAGCCGCGTTAGCGAAAAACGAAGGGCGCCTGGTTCTTTCTGCATCAGCTTCCGAAAAAATCGTTAAAGCATTACAAAAGAAACAAAAAGATCCCGTGATAGCTTGCCAGAAAGAACTTGAACGCTTCATTTGTGAAAGAAGTCACATTCTGCTGGAAAATGGTGTTTGTCCTGGTACGATTGAAAGAGCGAATGGAGTTGCGGTCAGGTTTATTGCGCTTAGAGGTCCTTTGACTCCAAAACAGGTTGCGTGTCTTTTCTCAGGAGCATTGTATCTGGTTCAAGATTACCTTTCATCGAAGGGAGAATTGAAAGGAAGAATGATTACTGGTCTTCAATGCGAAGAAATATTTGGTGTAGGCCGCAAAACCACCCGTAAATGGGTAAAAATGTTGAAAAAAGAGTATCCGCTTTAATATTGGTGGGTTAGTGTGATTTTGATGCTGAGTTATAGTGATAAATGATTGGGAGCCGATGTGAAACTACCAAAAAACCTTTATTTCCCCTAAAGCCACTAGTTTCTGGTGATTGATTATGGAAGTGGAGGTTAAAGTTATGGATGAGCAGGGTCGCATTATATTACCGAAAGTCTGGCGTGAAAAATATCTCAAGAATAAAAAAGCCATAATCTCAGCCAAAGGCGACACCATCGAAATCAAACCTTTTGCCGCGGTAGATCTCACCGAATATTTCGACAAAATGAACGTAGACTTAAAAGCAGATCTCTTAGACTGGCACAAAGTTCGCAGAGAATTAAGAGGCAAATGAAGTGCCCCAAGCCTTTGTCGATGCTAACGTGTTTGTTTATGCTTTTCTAAAAACTAAAAGGCAATTACAGCCCAAAGAGTTAGAAATAAAGCAAGCCGCCAAGAATATAGTTGCCAGAATTAGCCAAGGAGAAAAAGTAATAACATCTGTTGTCCACTTCAGTGAGGTCTGCAACGTTTTAGAGGACCACCTCCCATATGAAGAAGCGATTCTATTAGAAAAGGGGTTGCTGCACCGAGATAACGTGTCGATCTGTGAAGTAGCCCAAGAGGACTTTATAAAAGCAGTATCCATAGCAGAGGATCATATGGTAGGCGTCAACGATGCTCTGGCTTATGTCCTTATGAAGAAAAAAACAATACAAACAATCTACTCCTTTGACAAAGACCTTGACGTCTTCACCGATATTCAAAGAGTGGCCAAATAGCTAATCGATGAATGTTGTTTTCGGAGAGCAACCATAAGCCTGCAAAAGAAACAAAAAGAGCCCGTGATAGTTTGCAAGAAAGAACTCATACGCTTCATTGCAAAAAAGTCAGACTGCTGGAAAACGGGTTTCTTTTGGTACGATTGAAAAAGCGGAACTAAGAGCGGTCAGTTCTATCGCCATAAAGGCCCATTAACACAAAAACAATTGCATGTCTTTTTTCAGGCGCTTTGCTTTTCGTTTAAGAGTATCTTTCATCGATGGGGAAAAGTTAAAGGAAGATTACTTATTTGGCGTCTTGGCTAAGAAATATTTGGCGTGGACCGTAAAGCCAGTCGCAACGCGGCTAGATTGATGAAAGAAAGTTACCGATTTATCATAATTAATCATCAATATCAAGTTGGCATAAAGTTTTTAACCGTTCAAACTGAAGGTCAGTTATTGCAGTTTTCAATTCCCTTATGCATGCCACCAGGGCAGAAAAAGAGCGGCATATCAGGGTACATTAACCAACACAAAAGAGAGGAATTACTAAATGGGAAATCTTCGAAGCCTAGAGAAAAAACAAAAACGCTATAGCCGACGTCGCGCAAACGATTTGTTGCTAAACTATAGTTTTCACGATAAGCTACGCAAGGAAATAGTGAATACCAAGGAAACAGAGAAAATTGTTTCTGACGCATTAGAAAAAGAGTACCCATGCGTTCCGGAGGGTGTTTTTCAATCTCAAGTTTTAAATCATGTTTACGGCGAAGTTTTAATTGGGCAATAATGATGAGAGAAAAATTTCCAGATTAACCTGCGCGGGTTGTTTGAATTGTTTATAATTTGTTCCTAATTGTGGATATAATTATGATTGTTTTGTTGCAGGGTTTTTTGTTGTTTGTTTTGATAGTTTAAAGTTATGTTTGTTGGAGGTTACCTGATTGGAAGCAGTAAGTAGACGTTTAGAGTTGCTAAAGCTCGAAGGCATAGGCTTGACTCAATCAGAGATTGTAAAGCAGTTAAGCCAGAAGACGACCTGTTCAGAACGCACGGTCTATAACGATTTTGAAACTCGATCAAGCTGGCAACCTCTCCTACAGGGCATAAGAACACCCGACGATGTGCTGCTAAAAATCATTAATCGTTACGAAGAGATTTACCGTCAAGCAAGCAGAAGAATGCTCACATCCCAAAACGCCCTAGTACAAATAGCCGCCCTAAACACGATGCTCAAAGCAAATTCTATGATGTTTGACACAGCCGTCTTACCCCAACTGATGGCTAGACTCAAAAACCTGGAAGATAAAGTGAAAAAGGGGGTGTTTGTCCCATAAAAAATTACGAAAAATTCTGGAAGGTAGAAAAAATTTCGGAAAAACTAAAAGACACAACTGCTGGAACGTTGCTGCACATTGATTTTGATTCTTTCTCGGAAGCAGAAAAAGCGCTCTTTCGAAAAGTTGATGAAATCAGTGAAGAATATGACCGTACCGGAAACCTCCAATTACTCGCTGAAAACGGGGATCTAATCTACAAAAACCTCGAAATAATGCATAAGCGAGTCAAAGAACTCTATTGCTGGACCATCCCCACAGTCATAGCTGGATATTCAGCCATAGATAGAGAGATCATAGACTACTTTTTCCAACTGCATTTTATGAATTTTGAAGCTGACTTTCTACAATGCATCAAGCATTTGCACACCTGGACTAAGCATGACATCGATGAGTTCCTTTGCGACCTAAAGAAAATCGGGCCATGCTATTTTCGAATTCCACGAGGATTCAACGACGACAACTCGAAAGAGTTCGACGAGAACGCAAAGTCTGAAATCTCAACTGCAACAGGGAAAGAAGAACAAGAGGATAGGTAGCTAGTTTTAGTTTAAAGTAATAGGTAGCTAGCTAGTTACGTCTGCTGTTTGTGTAATTGTTTCTATGTTTTTTTGGTGTCTAAACGTTTTCCATTCTTTGGGGAGCGGGACAATCCATCTAAAAAAGTAAGAGAGGAAAAAAATGGCAAGAGAGTTTACTCAAGAGCACGTTATGAAGATTTGTTTGCCGCCGGAACTATACCTTGCGGTAATTAAATTTCAGGCAGAAAAAGAAATAGGCAAATCCTACGCTGGACTGCTTCTCCTAACAAAGGCAGTGTACCAAGAACAACTAATCACAAGAGAAGACTACGAGAAATTTCAGTATCGCTATTCTCGCAAGCTTGTTGCCGAAGAGCAACCGCAGAAACTGACAAGTGAACAACAGAAAGAAAAACAGAAAATGGATGAAAAAGCACGAACTTTTAGTTCACTCATCAGCCAATGGGAGCTTCATTCCAGCGTAGAGTGGCGGCAGCGGTGGATCAGTGAAGGGAAAAAGTGGGAGAATCAGGTACCGGAGGCAAAAGCATTTCTACAAAAAGTTTGCAAGTAACTTCTCCAACTTTGAATAAAAGAAGAATGATCAGACAGTTCTTTAGTGCAGCTCAGCGATTTTGATTTCTGTATTGAAGCGTTTTAGGTCTTTATCTTGGGAATAGATGAGGTCGACTTCTTGGTTGAGTGCTGTGGCTACGATTAAAGCGTCGGGGAGTCTTCCACCTCTTTTAGCTCTCAGGTTGGCAGCCAAATCGGCGATTTCAAAACTAACTGGCACTATTTTGAAGCTGTTTAGAGTTAAATCGTTTAGAAGTTTCTTAACCGTACCTGCCTTTACTTTATCTTCTAACATGTAGAACCCGGTCAAGACTTCAGCGACTGTTACTGTTGAAATGACACCTTCATTTTCCGATTTCATGAAGGTACTTAGTATCTTCTCAGTTTGGCTTGCCTGAGGCTCAATTCCTTCCAAGAAGTAAATCAGGATGTTGGTGTCTAAACATATTTTCAATGCTGACATTCCCATTCTTCACGAAGTTTTTTCTGGTACTTAATTGGGTCTCCGAAGACGCCTTTTCCAAGACCCTTCATTTCGCCTACGGGATTAAAAGGTTTTAAGAACAAACCTTCGTCTGTTGCGTAAATTTCAAGGATGATTCCTCTTTCAATTTTTAGTTTCTTGCGAAACTTTTTTGGAATAACCACTTGCCCACGCATACCGACTTTAATTTTTTCTGACATATGAATTATCAGATAAATAATAGTTATGCGTAGAAATAAAGTTTCTTACGAACCCGACATGTGGATAATCAAAGGTCAAGCTTAGAAGACAAACCAATAATCAAGACATCAGGTCAAGGATAGAGTTCTAGTCCTAGGTCCTGAAGGGCTTGAAAATGTTTAATATTGAAGGTGTAAAGTTTTGCGCCGTTGTTAATTGTTATAGCTGCAATCATTGCGTCAGTTCTGCAGGCCATTTTTCCTTTCTTTTCGACTTCAAGTTCAATTTTGCTTGCGAGCACCGCGTCTTTTTTTGTGTAACTTAGGATTGGGAGCAAAAGCAACTCTTTGACAGGTTTACCGTATTTGTGTAGACCGTATAAGACTTCGTGTAAACAAATGACTGCCGTTGCAACTTCTTCTTTGCTTTCAGTAATCTGCTTGAGGGCCTGGTCACCTTTCAGGGATTTTCGGTCTAAAATTTCAATCAGGACATCAGAATCAATGATGATCAATTTCTCTTTTCAGCCCTTTTGGAGTAAAGTTCTGAGAGCATCGTTTCTTTGTCGGTGAATTCAACTTTACCTCTGAGATTCTTTAGGGTTTCCACAGGTGATGTGCACTCGACTAATCTATCAAATAGTTCGCTAAAGCTTTCCTCTTTTCCCTTGATGGTTAGCAGTTTCCCATAGACTTCATCTCTAATAGTTATGGTTTTCACCATATCGGAACACAATTAAAACACATGTTTAAACATACATTTAAACATAACTGGCTATCGCTAAACTTCAATTAATCAGCCTTACAAGGGTAGAGCCTGTAAAAAACATGCACAACTTCTACCATGAGTACTTCTTAGACAAAGCCTTAGGACAAGTTTTGTTCTGTTAGCAAGCATTATTCTTTACTTCCTATTGAGAACTTCATTGAAAGAAAGAAAAAAAAGTCCTTACCACCATTTGCTCTTTTTTCTTTCAAGAATAATTTTTGGCAACTCAAGAATCCTGCTGCAACAAGCTGCAATAATTGCATCAATTCTGCAGACTAATTTTCCTTTCTTAAGTGTGTTAGGTGATCTTACAAATTTATGTATTCTTGATAAGCCTTTTAAGAATGGTGTATTATAGTATTTTATGGTGAAAGTTTTGGAAAGTGGTGTAGAAATTAAAAAGGTGGATGCTCAAGGGCGTTTTATCCTGCCGGCAGACTGGCGAGAAGCCGAAATAGGGGAAAGCCGAGAACTCTACGTTATAAAAAGGAAAGGCTACTTGAAATTAGTCCCTAAGCGCTGTGTCGATTTAACCAAATACTTTGACAAAGTTGACTTAGGCGTTAAATCGATTGGCAATTGGAGTGAATTTGAAAAGAAAATCTCTGAGGAACAACCATGAGATTCTTGGATGCAAACATTTTCATCTACGCCTACTACAGACCCAAAAAACAGCTAACAGAAAAAGAAGAAGCCATGAAAGACCAAGCAAAAAAAATAGTCAGCAACATCTCACAAGGCAAAGAACAGGTAACAACAACAGTTGTTCACCTCTCTGAAATAGTTAACATCCTAAAAAACGGCTTAGCCCAAGAACAATTAACACAAATAATTCTCGGACTCTTCATGCTAAATAACATAAAAATAATGGACGTAACAAAGGATGCATACTTTGCCGCCGCAGAATTGGGCCAAGACCTTAAACTCGAACCCAACGATGCATTAGCAGTAGACATAATGCGCCAAAATGAAATAGCAGAAATATACACCTTTGATGAACACTTCACCAAAATAGATGGAATAATCAAAATACCCATCGTGTAAAATAATCAATTCTTCTCAGAAAAAGCTCATACGTTGACGCGAGCGACTAGAATTATTTTCTTTTCATCTGACGGCTTATACTTTAGGCTTCGCCATATCTTAACCACTAATTTTGCTACATCAGAGTCTATGAGAACATGCGTGACAATCAATTCTTCAAACAAGCAATCAGGGACTCCCATAATGATAAAAGAAATATTGAACACTCTCAAAGTCAACCCCAAAGAGTAAAAATCAGTCAACGACGCTGCATAGTATGTGGCATCCCAAGTGTATGTTGCAGGGACAACTTTTCTATCAAACAGGAAGGCTAAGGTTTGGCGCCCCTTCTGCAAAGAACACGCAGCACATTTCCAAGAGTACGCTCAACCAGTCTTCGAAAACCAAACCGCACAAAACCTCTACCAACACATGCACCCTCAAACTTACCGAAAAAAAGCAGAGAATAAACTTATCCTGTACTTTGATACCTACAAACACAAAACGGAACCCAATTACAATTGCAGGCTTGATAAGCGTAGTTACCTATAGGTGCTCGTTATTTCCTTAAATTTGGTGAACAATAATGGCTCATAAAAAAGACTGTCTTGAGATTTCTAACAAAATGTGATTGAAAATTAGAGGGGAAAATTTGCCATTACCTCTTTTCTCTTAACAACCGCCAAGGCGGCAAATACTGCAATGGCTATTCCAGCAGTTCCCAACATTGGGTATTCTAGAAGAGGCAAAACATCGAGTGTTCTTGGAACTCATAATTTTAGCGAGTTTAACTATCCCCATAGGCAAAAGGAACCAGCAGGTTGATCGATGCGGTCACAGTAAAGAATAAAACCCAAATAACCAGCGCTTGATATGCCTTTTTGCTTTGGCATTTCTCTGTATTCAACATTTGCTTCATCTAGGATTCGATGAGCACTGCTTAACTATCATCTTTTCTCACCCTCGATACGTACCAGCGGTACATACAGGCTTTCTCACCGACCAAGAACCCAGCTTCACCGATTGTAGGCCGACTATCTCTTTCGAGCTTTTTACCTAAGTGCAATCCATGTTATGTCATTTCCGCCAGGCAAATTGTCATGTCTCCAAATTATATCGCGTGTTTGGAAGCTCCAAATATGATTTTGATTAGAAAAAGCATGATGTACCATTTCAATTACGGTTTCCTCAACTTTTACAACGGGCATAATGTGCCACCCATTACCACTTCCTAAAGCTAAGGACATCAAACAAGGGGTTTGTTCGTTGATTAGTTGCTTAATACGCTCCACTTTGTCAGCACCTTTAGCAAAAGCTTCCACTTGAATTTTTATAAAAGGGTAAGTTTGCTCAATCCTCGCTGCTATATTAGTGAAGCTATTGGCTTGATTAAGGTCAAAGTCTTCTTGAAAACTGCTGAGATTAACCCCTGGGATATTCAGGTATCGGATTAGCCACTCATAGCCTGTGGGAATGCATCCTGTTTCATGACGCTGAATAACTGTGAAACTATTCCAATTTGCTAACGTTGGCATGTAGATTCCAATTTTTCATCCTAACAGTGCAGGCAGTCTATCCATATTAACAGTGGCTTAAGAGTTTTGCCATAAGACAGGTATACCGTGCGGGGATTAGTTTTTGGAGGTGATTTTCTATGGTTTGAGGGTTTATTTTTTGAGATGATAATTTTCTATTTCGATAATTAACCGAGCAAGTAGAGTTGGTTCTAGACGAAAGCCCCTAGTTACCATGGTTAGCACCGTTTCTTTGGCTTGTATTTCGCTGATAAGACCTTTTCTAAGCGCTGAAATAATCACGTAAATTGTTCCCTTCACTCTTAACCCCCAAGCCTCTGCGAATGTTCGTCCAGCTGATTCATCCATCAGCAAAAGCAATTTCATTTCACGAGCCAAGACAACTGCTTGAGCTTCCCCGGAGTGGATTTCAGAGGCATGTTCAGAGATCTTTTGGAGCACACTTTGGTCTTTAGAGCCTAGTTTAGAGACCTTTATCCAGCCTTCGTTTATGCACTCTTTTATAGCCTGGGCATCGGCAAATCCGCCTTGTAATCCTTTTTCTACGGCTTCTACGTACACTTCTTGAGGTATAATGACTTCCACAAAAAGGTCTTTAAGAAGAGTTATTTTTCCCACTTTGGCAAGCCATATCAGGGGGCTAATGTCTGAGATTACGGGCAAGTTCTCTTCCTTTTAGGGTTTGAGATCTTCTTCGAGGTCTTGATCGGAATATTGTAGCAGGATGCCTTTTTCAGTTAAGAGTCTATAGAAGTTCCAAAGCGAGATATTTGCCAACTGGGCTGCTTTCCAGCCTGTTATGCGACCTTTTTTGTATAGCTCTATTGCATATTCTGTGTTTTTTTCTTCAAGACCTTCTTCTAAAATTTCTCGTATCAAGGTTGATCGGTCTTTTTCTTCTTTATTAGCTATTTCGCGAAGTTTTTTTGCTGTTTCTTTGGATAGTCTTAGACAGATTGTTTCAGACTCGGACATAACCTACACGTAATACATTATATATCAAATGTAATTATATATGTTTTGCCAGCGTTTTGGGCATCGATAAAAAAGGATAATAACTCAATGATTAAAGCGAAGCCAAGTTTTAGGTGCTCGCCAAACCCATGTTATTGGAGAATGATGACGGCACATTTGAAAAAAGGAAAAATAGTTGGGTAGTATCGACAACTAATCACAAGAAAAGCCTTCGAGAAATTCCAGTATCGCTATTCTCGCAAGCTTGTTGCCGAAGAGCAACCGCAGAAACTGACAAGTGAACAACAAAAAGAAAAACAGAAAATGGATGAAAAAGCCCGAACATTCAGTTCACATCAGGCAATGGGAACTGCACCCAAGTATAAAGTGGCGACAGCGTTGAATTATTGAAGCCCAGAAGTGGCAAGATAAGATACCGGAAGCGAAATAGTTTCTGCAAAAAGTCTGCAAATAGATTCTAATACATGTGCCCGCAACTTACCGAAAAAAGTCGAGGCTCGCCAACCCTTTGAACTTCTCTGGTGGCAAATTTACCGATTTATTGAACCGACATGGATTTAAAAAGGTTAAAACCATGTTGTAACAGGATAAGAAGTGAAGAGCACCAAGTATATTAAATAGAGATTGGAAGAGCTAAAGCCGATCCTTAAAGAGAAATTTCAAGTGGAAACCATTGGAATCTTCGGTTCTTATATTCGCGGAGAGCAAAACAAGAAAAGTGATGTAGACGTTTTGGCAGAGTTCGCAAATGAGGCACATATAGGTCTTTTGAAGTATGTAGAGATGGAGATTTTTTTGAGCGAACAGTTAGGTGTGAAAGTAGATTTAGTGGCTAAAGGTGGTTTGAAACCGACCCTCAAAGACCTTGTATTAAACGAAGTTGTTTACGTATGACATGAGTTATATTTAAATTACATTTTTTCAGACCGAGATATTAATCCAGAACCAAACAAATTGATATCCGTTAAAAAAATGAGTATGCACAAAACTGCATGAACATTTAAGTAGTACTTTTTGGTAGTTGTACATTCGATTAAGTATGACTGCGAACGAAAGTGTAGTCACAAGGAAAGGGCAGATTACTATTCCGGTTAAGCTAAGAAGAAAGTTTGGCATAGAAGAGAGCTCCAAAGTGGAAGTTATAGAGGAAGAAGGCAGGATTGTAATAAAAAAGCGGCCGAGCATCTTTGATCTTGCGGGGAGCGGCGTTGGAAAGGCTAATGTTGAGGTCTTAAAAAAGATGTTAGACCAAATGAGGGCTGAAGATGCCTGACAGACGTCTGTACGACACACGTTTTTTTGTTGAGTACTTCTATTCAAACGACCCAGAATTTGTACGAAAACTTAAGGAAGAACTCAGGTCGGTAAAGGAAAGGATGGTTTCATCCTTAACAGTTCATGAGATACATCGCATCGTTTTGAAAAGGGAAGGCAAGGATGTTGCAACCTTAAGAAGCAACATTATTCAAGGAGATTTTGAAGTCATTGATGTTGACTACAAGATAGCAATAAAAAGTGCTGAAATAAGAAATAAACATCAAATTCCAATGGCTGATAGCGTAATTGCAGCCACTGCCCAAATTCAGCAGTGTCCCCTTTTTTCAGATGACACTCACTTTAAGAACATCGAAAACCTCAAAACGACTTGGTGCAAAATATAGCGATTATTGACCTTCTGTTTTGGAAGGTTGTTTTGCCTTATAGAAGAGACGCGTGTTTTCGGCTCTATTTATCTTTAGGTGCAGCGAGAGTTTAATTGTAATAAGTTGAAATATCTAATTATATTATTTCGGTTAGTTTTAGAATCTTGAAACCTGGGTTTTGGTCTGTTACTAGGTTTTGGAATTCAGTGTTTTTCTTTAGGCTTTGAATTTCGCTATCTTCAGTTATTATGGCCTCGGTATGGTTTATCGCTGAAGAGAGAATTAGGCAATCGATGAAGTCGTTTAGCATGTTTCTGAGTTTAAACGAGGTTTGCAAAATGGTGGTGTCATGCATTGGAATTGTCTGTATGGCATCGTTATAGATTATCGCGCTTATGCCTCTGGTTACTCGTTCCGGTGACAGCTGGCCTTCCTTAATGTATTTGGCTCCTTTTGCTGAAAGTTCAAATATGGTTATTTGACTCATCGCAATTTGGTGTTTTTTAGCTATGAGCGTGAGCAATGCGTCTTTTTGCATATCCTTGATTGAAACGCTTATGGCAGGTAAAAAGTAGGTTGTGTCCAGTAAGAGTTTCAAATTTCAGCCTTCGTTGAAAGTTCTTTTCTTTGTTTGCGGAATTCTTCAAAAGTTATCTCTATTGAAGGCTTTTCTTCAAGCACTTCTTTTAGGCTTGGAATTGGCTCGACTATTAATCTTCCAGCTTCGATTTTGTAAGTAACTTTTGTGTGGGGGTTAAGTTTTAGTTTTTCTCTGATTTCTTTTGAAGGGAAGAGCTCTCCTTTCGAACCTACTCGACTTTGCTGCATTTATCTGACATACCGAATAAAACTATCTTTTTTCGTTATATTAAACCTTGTTAGCATTTATGCAGCTTTTGTTAGAAGAAACTCGCAGTCAAATTTAGGTGCTCGCCAAACCCGATTGTGGAGAATGATGACGGCACAACTACTTACCGCCCTCGGTTTGTATATGGGGGAAGATAGTTAGGTATAATTATGAAGATGTTTTTTGGTTCTGCTTTCATGATTTAATTTGTGAAAATTAGCAGGCGGGTTTTGTTTATTCGCCTTTTAGTTTAAGGTTTAGGCTCTGCTTTTACTTCTTGTGCTTTTGCTTGATATTCACGTAGGACGGCGGCTGTTGCAAAAACTATGGTTAATGCGAGTAAACTGAGTGTTATGGGGGTTAACCGTATGCCCCATGGAGTATAGTT
>CAVUAM010000027.1:0-280025 GCA_963739495.1 Candidatus Bathyarchaeota archaeon
CGGGTATGAGTCCCTACACCTAAATTCTTTGAATGATGCTATTTGACGAGTTGAACTATGATCTGAAACTTCGCCCGCATTTAACCAAAAAGAGAATAAGTCAACCGAGTTGCAGAACCAAATGGGTTCGGAAACCGAAAAATTTTGGTGTAACTTTAATCGGAATAATTATTGTGGGCGCTGGCAGGGAGATCCCAGCCCCATTTTACCAGTAAAATTGCCCATCATGGTGAGACAACTATTGAACTGCACTTGGCTTAGCGGGGTCTTTTACGAATAGAAGCAGAACCGGAGCCGCGACGATTCCTACGACCCCTAAAACGGTCATAAGCAAATGGAAGTTGTTATTATAAAAGTTAAGAACTAGTCCACCAATGATTATTGCCAGAATTCCGCCAATATTCTCAAATGAATTTCCAATTGACATCATTGATGACTTTGATATCATGATTTCAAGGCAGTCCTAAATTTAATGCTTTCTTTGTTCTGTGATTGTGCGATGCCTACAACTCTCCCTTAATAATGTGTCTTAAGTATTAATATATGACGAGGAAAAAACAATGAAGAAGGCTTCTTTATCCATCAAGAATATTCTGAGTAAAAACGGATATTCTGAAAATATAATCAAAGAAATCTACAGATGTTATAGTTGCTCAAGAGACCAGTAACAAAGCTTAGCCATAAAAAAGATTCTACCGATAAACAACACCTAAAAAACACATCTAATGATACAAGCGTCCAAATGCTTCAACCCCTAAGAATAGATATCAATAAAAAGTTAAGAGACCAAATGGTTTTAGGTTGTTTAATTCCAGGAATAAGTCTGATTGTATTTTTCAGCAACAGGATAAGCTGCGTCGTCGTAAACTATGTCCAGCTTTGAGCCGAATTGTGTAAGTCTGCTTTGAAGCTGGGTCCAGATTTGCTCTGAAGTAGCATTTGGAGCCCACAAGCCCCAAATACTATCCTGCGGCTTCCGTATGCCCCACCCATAGTTACTAGGCAAAACAAAAACTGCCTCAGCCTTGATTTCACCATTAACTACCTGGGGGTTTTTCACTACATCAGTCCAAAACCGTTGAAGCGCTTGGAAATGCTCATTCTGCAAAGTTCCATAAGTGTCAGTCATATTTTCAGAGTAATTGAAAACTACAATGTACCTAGCGCCACATTGATAGGACAGGAGCATTTGATTGTACATCTCATTTCCGCCAGGTAAATAGGGCGGCTGATTATATTTCCAATCTATGATTGTGCCCCAATCTTTACCTTGTAGATTCGCAGCACCTCTCACTAGGCCGATTTCTTGAGCAACCGTGTTATTCCAGCCAAGCTCAGCAAAAACCGTGTCATAGCCGATTTGATAATCCCACCAGTGAAGTACATAATCAGAAGTGAAGAGGTTAACCTTGTTTTGATTGACTATCCAATCTGTTGTCGCTTGCTGGGTCTTTACAAATGATGCTGCTACTGCTGATAAGTCATCCATCGTTTGGAATGGACGTGAATCCCAGAGTTGCTGATAGGGTTCAAACTGGGAAATATCGCCTCTATCCGTCACCGCTATAAATGAGGGGGGAGAAACCGAGTGAGTAGGAAACGGGCCTTCTTGGATCAGGATAGTCCCATTTGACACCCAAGATACGTTATTTTCATTCGGAGAGCTTATTTGTTTGAGCACGGTTCCATTTGTTAAGTAAATCAAATACTCATTGTTTTTGGCGAGAGCGATTGTTCCGTTCGGAAAATAATTAATCATTGTGGAATTCCCCGCAACAAAGTCAACACATTGTACGTTAATTTGTCCTGAAAAATCTGGACTATACATGAATAATTTACTTGTCATGATTGAACCAGAGGTTTGGCTAACGGTAAGGTCATGGCTGCTTACAGAAACATTACCTATATTGGGGACGTTATCCAAAAACATGATTCCATCGAGCGCTTTTCCGCTAGGCTCATCCCCATAGTATACGCCCAAGAAATGGCTGCCCCAGCGACTTTGTGCAGTGTCAATGAAGGAAGCAGTTATATTTCTCTGCGCCTCGTAGGAACCAAAATAAACGATGATATCTAACCCTGACTTAACAGCATAATCGCATGTATTCTCTAGTTCAGAACTGTTGTACTCTAAGGACCTGATGCCACAACAAACAAGTTAGTATAACCTTTGACTCTGTCAATCAACAGTTTCGCGTCGGCGCTGTTGTCTCCGCCGAAAGTTACGCCTACATGGGTTGGGTCATTTT
The DNA here is from genome assembly GCA_963739495.1 of Candidatus Bathyarchaeota archaeon. Classification (GTDB taxonomy): domain Archaea; phylum Thermoproteota; class Bathyarchaeia; order Bathyarchaeales; family Bathycorpusculaceae; genus Bathycorpusculum. The sequence continues at coordinate 2,250 of CAVUAM010000027.1, forward strand.
TGGTTGGTGCATTATTAACCATAACGACTGTTGCTGACACTAATACTATCAGGAGCACTGCAACAGCTGCAAATATCACTTTATGTTTCATTCAATAGCCAACCTTAAACAACCTAATCATCGCGCTAAACATGGCGTTAAGGCTCTTATTTCTATCCCTAGTCCGAGGTGTTCTACTTTTTAGTGCAGTCTAAGTTAAGAAACCTTGACGAAAATACGTATAAGACAAAAACTTTGGTACTATTACAGAGAACAAATGAAAGCCCTGATCGCATTAATTACAGTAAGCCTCATAGTCTCTCTTTCAATCGTCGCTTTACCAGTTAAAGCACAAGAACCACTCAACCTAACAATCAAGCCAGATGGAAGCGTTGAACCAAACACTGATTTTATTTGGCTTCAAAGAAACGGGAGCACCTACACTTTTGTAGTGGATTTTTTTGGCACCATAACAGTTCAAAGAGCAGGAATTACAATCGACGGAGCAGGGCACACTCTTGAAGGAAATCAGGCGGTAAATGTGAGAGCGATAAATCTGGTGGGCCATGATGAAACCTTCAATGCTTATGGTAACGTTTTAGTGAAGAATCTGCGAATTTACAATTTCTTAGAAGGCGTATATACGCCCTCAAACAACAACAGCTTTATCGGGAACCGTTTCGAGAGCGCCGGCATGCATATTTTAGGCGGTAGTGGAGTAGGTAACCTAGTAAAACATAACAGTTTCGTTAACGCTCAAGTTTTCGTAGACTATAACCAAGGCGGGCTTGATGTAATTACGGAAAACAACTTCTACAACAGTGGAACGCTTGTTGACTTGGCGGATGCCCCCTTCGTAGATAGAAACTATTGGAGCAATTATACTGCCGCCTATCCTAACGCCACCGAAGTGGACAGCTCAGGGATCTGGGATATCCCTTATGTGGACGATGTCAATTGGGCAACCAACAGAAGCATTGATTACCACCCATTAGTTAACCCCATAACCGATTTTGAGATCCCCAACTTCAGCGTCTTTCCATCAACTATGCCTACTTCAACACAGCATCCAACGATTAATACGGGTGCAGAACCACCCAAAACAGAGCCTTTCCCAACCACGATTGTTGTCGCTGTAACCCTCGTAGTCGTGTTAGCGGTGGCTGCTGGTTTGCTGGTTTACTTAAAAAAACGCCGGCCGAAATTGGGAGGTAAACCATGAGAAAGAACGTTGCATTGCTACTTGTTCTTGTCTTAACTCTATCATCAATCAGTTTTCTACCGGTAAAAGCCGAATCCAAAACCATAGTTGTTCCAGATGATTATTCAACCGTTGCTTCGGCAATAGGAAATGCAACAGACGGTGATACTATACTTATAAGAAGCGGGACTTACCTTGAGCATTCTCTGAGTATAAACAAAACATTATCGCTTATAGGAGAAAATGCTGAAAACACAATAATTCGCGATATCGACAAACCTCAGCCATACTTAACATCTCCCCTTATCGCTGGTCCAACAGCTATTACAGTAGAGACTCAAGCTGACGATGTTGTTATTGCTCGCTTAACAATATAGACAAACAATGCTGGTGCCGATCATTCTTTTTAGGGTTTAGCATTGCATCTTACGGGATTAGAACTCAAATTTTTAACAATTATTTGCCTGACGGTATTAACTTCCCACAGTTTGGATCAGGCTTGTCTGGCTCATACGAACTCGTCACCAGCAACAGTATCGGTCAAATTTCAGACAACTTTGCTATAATATCAAATGCGCCTTACTCGTACATCGTAAACAACTCGATAATCGGTGGGGTTAAACTGGTTGACCCATCTGGAAAGGGCTACCTTAATAATGTAATATATGCAAACAACATATCGACAACTATTAATGATTATGATTGGTCTGCTTGGGGCATCAATATTTACATGTCCCGCGGTAACCTGATAGCCAAAAATAACATTACTAATAGTTATGCAGGTATAGTTGCTGACTTGAGTAGCTACAATACCATCATAGGTAACTCAATCACTAATAGTTACATAGGCCTTGCAGCGATTCAAGGTGGTGGAGAAAACAATTTTTCAGGAAATAGCGTTTTTCACAGTACTTTTTCGGCTGCGGTTGCCGGCTATAACAATTACTTCTATGAGAACAACTTTATAGATAATTTAAATGAACTCGCAGACCCTAATTCCCTTCGAGGTCCAAATAACGATCGTGTCATCTATTGGTATAAGGGCAATCATGGAAACTATTGGAGCCACTACAACGGATCCGACGCCAACAACGACGGAATAGGTGATACACACTACACAATCGATGCCAATAATTCCGATCCTTTTCCCCTTATGGCGCCCTTTGAAGCAACCTCAGTTTCATTGCCTGACTGGACAAATAGCATGACTCCTCCGATTTTGCCTTCAACATTCCCAACACCTAAGCCTACTCAATCTCCAACTTCTACACCTTCTCCATCTCCGACCATTACACCAACACCCACATCTATCCAACATCATCTTCAACTCCTTCACCTTCAATCCCAGAGTTTTCATCGTTGGCAATTCCATTGTTGTTTACTATAATTGTGGCCGCTGGTTTGTTGCTCTACTACAAAAAACGCAAGTAGTAATTAGATGTTAAATGTTATCTTAATGTTCGAAAGCATATGTACACTTATTTACCTAGAAATGAGGTTGACAACTTAATTTATGCCAAGCGAGCAAATACGTGAATGCTCATCATGTATTTATCAGAATCAAGCGACTACGTATTGTTATGTTCGCTCATTTTTATTATTGTTAATTGGCTTAGTAGTTCACTGACTTTGTTAGGTGTAATTTTGTTCTTCTGAATGTTTCTTTTTTTCTTTCTGTGTTTGGCCGCATGAGTTTTTATGGCGCGATCCATCGCCTGCAAATCTGGTATCACCAGTATTTCGGCGCCACATTCGCAATTTATGATTGGTAAACGTTTCTTGGCAATTTATATGAAAAGTATATGGCAAATAGCTGAGAAAATTATTTTTGGATTTGAGCCTGAATCGATTTGAATCTATGATTCTGCGCCCAAAAGGGGTTGGAACTTTTTAATAATTTTGTGACTTTTTCGAATCTTGCTGTAAGATTTAAACGCTCTCCGGGAATGCCTGGACCCGAAAAATTATTTATAGACAAAATAAATTAAATTATACCCGATCTACGCTAATGCACTCCATATCAATTAGATTGTTTTATGTTAATTGTGGTGCCGAGGGCTAGCTTGACACCGTCGTTTAAACCGTCGTTACAACATTATCTAAAAAATTGGGGCAGGTCGTACCGGACTTAACCCCATATGGTATGAGTCTCTACACTAAAATTTATTGTCAAAGAGGTTGGCTACTGAGAAATTGTCTTTATTTGTACTTAGCTTTTTGCTTATGCTATTATTTTGATTTATACAAGGTTTATAAGCAGACTTGGATTATACATGCAAAAAGGTGGACTGAGTATGTATCTTAAAAATGAAACTATGCTGGCGATCGGCTTGATTTCACTCGCTTTAGGTGTCTTAATCGGCGAATTCTTTCACTTTGAATACGGTGGTATTTTAATTTCTAACTTTTTGGAAGGTTTCTTTGTTGGATTAGCCATAGTAATGACTCTAGCGTATATGGTCAGAATGAGAACAAATAAAAAGACAAACTAAGCTTGAACCTAATCGAAAATGATCGGTATTTGAGATTTTAGGAAAGATTTTAATAATTTGTTAGTTAGGGACATTTAAGATGGATTTGTTTTTAGGTGGGTAAATGAGCAAAAAACAATCTAAAGAGGTTAATGAAATTATAAATAGAAACCAGCCTTCTAAGCAAATTCTCCGCGAAGAGCTTGCTCAATTGATTCTTTCGCCGTTTGTCCACCTATTTAATATTGATGAATCGACGAAGTGCCTTTTCAATTCTTTAACTCTCAAAAAAGTGTATTTAACCAACAAAAAATACGAAAAGATTTTGGCAGATCTAAGCAGGGGAAGCCGCAGCACCGGCGTCAAGGAGTTAATTGAACTAAAATTTGTGGTGCCTCAGGGGTTTGATGCGGAAAAAGTGTTTGATACTGTCGCAAGCAGCTTGCTAAGAAAAAAACCACAAGCCAATCTTGCCTACATTTTGGTTACTGACTTCTGCAATTTCAGATGCGGCTATTGCTTTATCGAAAACAATCTGAAAGGACCAAGTACCGTGATGTCTAAGGATTTGGCTGACAAAGTTATAAACGTCCTAATCAACGAGGCAAAGCAAGTTCCAGAATTCAGGGTTACATTTTATGGGGGAGAGCCGTTTAGCAATAGCGAAATTGTTTTCTACATTATTGAGAAGCTTGAACAGGCATCTAAGAAATTCTTGTTTTCCTGCGTAACAAATGGAAGCCTAATAACCGAAGACATAGCTAAAAAACTTAAACAACACAACGTTGCCGTAGGATTGTCGCTAGATGGATGGGCTCAACATTGATAAAAACCGCGTTTTCACAGATGGAAAAGAAACCTTTTACTCAGCACTCAAAGCCTTAGCTATTCTAAAAGAAGCAGGCGTAAACACAGGAATATCGTGCACAATCACAAAACAGAACTATGAGCACGCAGAAGAAATAGTAGAATTTATCCAGAAACTAGGAGTTAGAACCATAGGCTTCAACTTGTTGACCAGACTTAAAGAGCCAAGCAAATTTGAGGTTCCTGACCCCAAACAACTCGCCCATCATCTTTTTGCAGCTTACTTAAAAGCAAAAGAATTGCACATGTTTGAAGATCGCATTGATAATCGACGGGCAAAATATTTTTTCAAAGAAATATTTCATATTGTACGATTGCCCTGCGTTTGGTCAACTACTATTTTTTTCGCCAACCGGAACAGTAGGGCCATGCCATGCGTTCTATCCGTCGGGGAAATATCAAATTCCAATCAAAGAGGATTTGAAAATTCAAGAAGAACCATTATTTCACAAATGGCTGGAAATAGGCACTCTAAAAAATAAAGACTGCATGCGGTGTGCTGCGATTGGAATTTGCGGCGGAGGATGCGCTTACGATATCTATGTTAAAACTGGGCAACTTGGCATAAAAGAAGACTACTTCTGCACTTTCCAAAATGAAATACTAAAGCTCCTAATTTCATACAATTTCCTGTTGGAATCTCAAAAAAACAAAATTGCAAAAGCCAAAAGTTGAAGAATTTTCCCCAATAATCAAGCCCAGGATTTACTTCACAATAAACATTAAATAAAACGACTTAATACATCAATGTAGTGATTGTTTTTGTCAAAAAATAAATCAACACCTAACTCTTCCTCAAAAAAACCAACTATTGTTCCATCGGAAACAAAATTGACTCCAGCACAAAAGAGACGTTTAGAGAAAACTTTGGCGAAAATGCCATCTATTGAGAAACTGGATCCTAAAATGTATGCAAAACTGCAGTCAACAATACGTGATGCCGTAGCTAAAACTTTACCGGAATATCAGCAATGGGTGAATTCTTCATTGGCAGCAGCCGATGATGTTCCAACAGAACTCTGTAGTGCATGCGCCAACCAATGTCCAGTAGAAGTGTGCAGTGCATGTGACAACCAATGTCCCACACCAGTTAAAGGCAGTGATGACATGGTCGTGAATGCGGTAAACGAGGCTATGATGGGAGCAATTCGTCAAGCTTTGAAAGATCAGTTCAAATAAGTAGCAGCTTTGCGGTTCAGAAACCGAACGCCATCAACTGGAAAATAGTTCGCCTAATTAGGCATAAAGGCAGTGGCTACCATAAAACCAATGACTATAGATGTTCAGATGATCTAAATTGCCTGTTTTTCTTTGCATTCCGCCAGTTTCTTCTTTAGTTCCATATCCAGCAATTCCATACTTAACAAGCAGCCTGAGAGCAAATAATCAAAAGGTAAGTACGTTCGATCTGAACATAAAAGCTTTCAACCTAACTCTTTTCCATCAGAGAATAGATATCAAACCCGGAGAAATTCTAAGTAAAAGCAACAACACGGAAAAGGCAAAATGGAAAAGAGTTCCTAAGGCAGAGATTTATTCGACCATGCGAGAAGGCCAAGAAATTTTTGAAGAAATAATGTTAAAAGAGGCTTATGATCAATTAGGCTATAACGTCTCAAATTTAATGTTCAAAGATATTATCAGCGAAGAATCAAAGCAGGCAACGTTATCGGATGTTTGGAAAATTTGCAATGATTGGTTTTTAGAAGTTGCCAAAGATTCCAAAGAGCAAAATATGGTGGGATTTCATGTAATAAGCCATACTGGTTTGATGTGGAGCTTACTTCTGGCACGTAAATTAAAGAAAATTCAGCCCAGAATTTTGACGGTTTTGGGCGGTCCAGCATTCTTCTCAGCGCAAGAAGTTCTGTCTGACAATTCAGAAATAGACGTAATAGTTCGAGGGGAGGGCGAGGTCACGATTTCTGAGATAGCTAATTCTTATGACGGCAGTTTGGAATCGATAAAGGGAATCGATGGAATTTCCTACAGAAATAGTAAAAACGGAATTGTTTCCAATGCTGATCGACAGTTGATTAAGTCTCTTGATGGTTTGCCTTTTCCCGATTACGATGATTTACCATTAAATGAATATCCTCAGAATAAATTCGGGATGCCTGTAATGCCGGTTGTTGGCTCTAGAGGTTGTATTGGAAATTGTGTTTTTTGTGTTGAAAAACGTTTATGGGGCAACACGTATCGGATGCGGTCACCAGAAAACATCGTATCGGAAATCAAGAATATCAAAGAAAAATACGGAACTTCCATCATTCGATTCAATGACAGCTCGATTAATTGTAACATCAAATCGCTAGAAAAACTCTGCGATTTAATGATTGAAGAGAAACTCGGAATGGAGTGGACGTGCAATGCTAGAATTCGTCCTGAAATGAACACCAAACTGCTTAGGAAAATGCGACAAGCGGGTTGTATGGGCTTGTGGTTTGGCATAGAATCTGGGTCTCAGAGAATTCTGCGTAAAATGAAAAAAGGGATTGATTTGGAAACTGCTAAAAACGTGATCCACGATACTGCAAAAAATGGCATTCGTGTTCAGATATTTATGATAGTAGATTTTCCAGGAGAAACTCTTAGCGATTTTAACAAGTCTGTTGCTTTCTTAGAGCAAAACCACCAATTTATTGATCAAGTCAGTGTTTCACGTTTTGGGGTCTTGCCTGATTCAGAAATTTCTCATAACCCCCAAGAATATGGAATTGAGCTGATCAAAGGAAAAACAGGGGCTACTTACAGTTATTTGTATTCGCCTTTGCCCAATAGCTACCGATATGAAAATCTACGTTCGGTTTGGAACCGCTTAAGCAATGAAAAAACAGCAGGCTCAAAAAGAAATTATCCTCTAAAAATAATTGTTCCATATTACTAACAAGGTTACTTCTCAAAAAACGTCTCCTAGTTAAGTCTTATTCTTAATCACTAAACCCATAAATATTATCTTGAGAGATCATAAATAGAGCAGCGATTATTTTTGCCAAAAAATAAACCAACAACCAAAACCCTCTCCAAAAAACCTGCAAAAACCAAAAAGCAAAATCAACGCCTGAACGCACCTTCGGAAAAAGTTCCGTTTTTTGAGAAGTTGGATCCGGAAATTTATGCAAAACTGCAATCAACTGTCCGTGAAGTCATTGAAAAAATGTTGCCCGAGTACAAAGAATGGCTAAATTCTGCATTTGGCGAAAAAATCTTAGGCAACGATTCTTCAAATGGGTCTCTGCAAAACATCGATAAGGTGGTGGTTTCGGCTGTTAACAATTTAATGACAACTGCAGTGGGTAAAGCTTTGAAGGAATATGATGAGCAGCAGGGGATTATGGAAAAATGGTTTAAAATGAAATTTTATGATGATGTTTCTGACATTAGACCTGAAAGCCGAGCATATTACAAATATTGTGTAGAAAATTTCGTTACCCAATTTTTTACAAAAGAAAAAATATCTGGAAAGACAATCCTCGATTTTGGATGTGGACCAGGATATTTTTCCAAGATTCTGGCTAAACTTGGAGCAAACGTGACTGGTATTGACAGAAGTGCATTTCTAATTTCGAAAGCAAATGAACTTAAACAAAGACTAGGACTTGAAAATGTAGAGTTTTTGCAGGGGGATTTTCTTGATTTTGCAAAAAATAAGCCCTCGGAAAAGTTTGATTACATTGTCGCGATAGATACGATTGTGAGTTTTGATTATTGCAGACAAACGCATAATCATAAGGATTTCACTCAGGCTTTAAGCGAAATTAGAAGAGTTATGAAAGATGAGGGTCGATTTTTTATTGTTGAGGCGCATCCGTTTTTTGGTCAACTTGCGAAAGGAATAACTCTCTCAAAGGAAGGACGTTTTCATGGTCGTTTACCTAATTATAAATTAGCGTATAAGGCTAAGGATAATCCTCATCATTGGTTTACTCTTGATGAAATGACGAGCGCTCTTAGCGAGAACTTTTTGGCTATTTGTAGGATTTATGAGCCTGATCCAAGTGTTGAGTTGGAAAAAGAAAACCCTCATTTGTACAGTTTTTACTTGAAGTATCCGCATTTGATTGTGTATGAAATATGCAAAGTGAAAATCTAGTTCTGCTTGTTGTAATGCTAACGTGATTTTTTTTCTGTCTGGCAGTTTTGGGGTAACTTGAAAAAGTATAAGCTCAGTTTCAAACAAATCACTAATTATTATAGATGTTAAAAAACCATTAGTACTGCTTATTAGACTATCGGCTAAGATAAGGGCTGACGCGCCTAGTTCTATTCCAAAAATAACATTTCTTTGCCTGCGGATTTTTCGGAATACCCTGAATTTTTAGACTTTTTGACGGTTGCTACCTGTTCGCCTTGGATGATTTCCATTTTTCATTCCAAGTTGTCGCCTGATGGTGAGTTCGAGGAAAATGACTATTTCGGAGAAAAGTATAGTTTTCGACATTTTCGATACTGTTAAAGCTTTTATATTAAGACTATCGATATGAGTAATGAGGTTTTTAAAATGTCTACACCTAAAATTACTAGTAAGGTATCAGCTTTAACTCCTGACGCCAATAAGAATCGCCAAGAATTCATTTTGTGGCTCACAGATTTCCTTCATGGCCATTATGAGGATCCAAATTGGGGGCGCAGACAAGTGATGTATGAAAAACTCGCTAAAATGGCAAACGAAAAAATGGCAGAACGTTGAAAGCCAAAAGTTCACTCGCAAAAGACAATGGCTAAATTCTGAATAAACTTCCAAATTTTTTTTAGCCCTGAAAATTTTCAGGAACAAACGTGAGCAGCCCAATCAATGTACGTTGTTTAAGGGCATTTCCAAGGTCTTCCAAAATCTGGGGTATAGTAGGAAAGGCTTTTCAGGTTTTATCTTAACATCAGAACCTATAAAAAATATAATATGATTTTCGGGGTGTCTTATTCTATCCGATCCAATCGGCGACAGACCTTTGCCCCGATCGTTGCTTGCATTGACTGAATATCAAATTAAATTCCCCTCAATTGCATAAACTTATACTCGCTGAAGGCGTACGAGTAGGTGGCGATTGAATGAGCATGGGTCGAATAATGGCTATCACAGTATGCTTGATTTTTCTGCTTCAAAGCTTCTTTATCTATTTTCTCTATATGCGATTAGAAAGGGCTATGCTTACGGGGTGTTTGTGCAATAGAGTCCAAGTTTCTTCCGGTTTCATACCCTGAAAGGTCCACCCCCAAAGGGTGGTGAGGCCGCTGGGATTTGAACCCAGGATCGCATACGCCCCAGGCATGTATCCTGAACCATGCTAGACGACGGCCCCACGAACATGCTTTCCGTTGGTCTACGGACCTTTGGAGATAACCAGCAGGAGCATTAATTAGTTTTTCTGAAAAGACTAACGCCCTCCTTGTCTGTAAGCACATATTCAAAGCTTAACTCTATCAGTTTCATTGCGTCCTGGCGCGTGAAAGCTTCTTTGTTTTTTGAGATAAACCAGCAAATGGTTAAGTGAAACAAAACCATACCCTCATTTAGTGAGCGAATGCACAAAAAAGAAACTGCCATTGTAGTTTCCGCAGTGTTACTGGCCACATTGTTGCTGACATTCTATTTAGTCCAGAATATCTATTGCAATACCGCCCCTTCCGTCCACAGTAGTACAATCAATGGTTTGCAGCTTTCCCTAACTCTTGGTGCAAAAACAGCCACTTATAGACAAGGAGCAGACATCAACATGACTTTAGCCTTAACCAATGTCAGCCATCAAGCCCTGAACGTTTCTTTCGATACCCCTAACTCACTTAGTCTTGATATCCGTGATATTAATAACAGTCTTGTATTCTCAGAAGACGATGGCGGAAAGTTCACTGGCAACATCACCTTCGCTCCAGACAGAAGCGTTAAAGAAACTTTTAATTGGGCTACAGATTACCGCAATTTAGTTCCAGTCGGAGAATATCAAATTGTAGGTTTTTTCAGCCCTGAGTTTAACTACACCAGCGGTTTTCAGACAACCCCACTAAACATAACAATAGTCGAAGCACCTTCACCAACTCCTTATGTCTAAGCGAAAATGGAAAGCCGTTAGATGCTGGTTTAGCTAACTTTCTATGTTACTGTCTTTTTTGGTCAGCAGCACGTTTAGCACTGCTAGCAAGATGTGAGCTGCTTGGACATTTGTTGCTTGGCTAAAGATGTCTTGCATACTATTTTCCTCGAGAACCAATGCAAGGATCACTTTTACGCATAACTTATAGCTTGCTGAGGCTCCTTTCCGGTTTGGTTTTATCACTTCTATAAGGCCAATTTCCGTAAGGTTACGCAGACGCTTAGTGAGGCTCGCGTAGTAGGTTTCTTCTAGACCTTCATACTTGGTTATTTTCTTTAATATCTGTTTGATTGTTTGAGGACTTTCCTTGGAGAGGGCATCAATAATTGCGCTCTCTGAAGCATAAATCCTGCATATATCCATAAACTCTTCAAATGCTTCCCGATCCTCCTCGCTGAGCAATGCCCTCCTGAAATCCTTCCAGCGAGCTATCTCTCCCTCCAAAGCCATACGGTAGGCTGGAACAGTCTTACCCATAACCCGCTAAGCCCCCAAACAAACTGAATTATGATTCATAGTTAATCCTTGGGGCTAATGCATCAGCTCAAAACGCATTTTAAGAAAATGGACAAACGACGTTCACCACCACCGGAGAGCAAATTTAAAGTGACCCTTCAGCTCAAAGTTAGAAAGCGTAAAAATCTAAATAAACCTTGACTATCTTCGTACGCACATTATTAATACTAGTTAGGTTAGTCAACTGATAGTAGCCTTCAACTTAAAGTCATAAAATTGAACTATACCTTTGGAGTTTCAGTTTTATCCAAAAAAAGATAGAGAGAAAAAATCAGGTAGACGGAGCTTCGTATATGTCTAAAGTTGAACAATCCATCATTACAGTGGGAATTGGCGCTTCTGCTGGCGGCTTAGAAGCCTTCAAGGATTTGCTTGAATGTTTGCCAGTTGATACGGGTTTGTCTTTTGTGGTTATCCAGCATCTTGCAGCTGGTCAGGAAAGTATGCTAACTGATATTCTTTCAAGATTTACCAAAATGCCCGTCCAAGCAGTCAAGAATAAAATGGCGATTGAACCAGACCACGTTTACGTGATTCCTCCAGGAAACACCATGACAATGGAAAATAAAACCCTCGTCCTTAACTCCAAGGTTAAGCCTTTAAAACCAATCGATACTTTTTTTGTTTCCTTAGCTGAAGACTCGAAAAATCAAAGCATAGGAATCGTTCTTTCGGGAACAGGCTCCGATGGAACCGAGGGTCTAAAAGCTATCAAAGCGCAGGGCGGAATCACTTTCGCTCAGACTCCAAATTCTGCACAGTATGGCGATATGCCCCAAAGTGCCATTTCAGCAGAAGCTGCAGATTTCATTTTAACTCCAGATAAAATAGCAGCAGAATTACAAAAAATCGCTATGAACCCTCAAATAGCTCGAAGTGAAATAGCCTCAAAAGAAGAAGTAACAAGAGAAGAAAAGCCGAAAAAAGAGACAGGTTTAAACGCAATATTTGCCATGCTCAAAAATAACTGCAATGTCGATTTCTCACATTACAAAGAAACAGTTGTAAACCGACGGATCACACGTCGAATGGTAATTAATCATATGAAAAAGATTGCAAGTTATGCGGAGTTTCTGCGGACGCATCCAAGCGAGTTGGAAGCTCTATACAGTGACATGTTAATTGGGGTTACTGGCTTTTTTAGGGAATCTGAAACTTTTGCTGCTTTGAAAGAAAAGGTTTTTCCTGAATTCGTTAAGAATCGCTCTCCTAAAGAACCTATCAGAATTTGGATTCCAGGATGCTCCACTGGAGAAGAAGCGTATTCGTTCGCAATTGCAATTCAAGAATACCTCGAGGAAAACTCTCTAGCAAATATTCAGGTTCAAATTTTTGGCACTGACGTGAACGAGAAGAACATTGAAAAGGCAAGACAAGGAAGCTATCCAAAAACCATAGAAACTGACGTACCAGAAAAACAACTAAAACATTTCTTCAAAAGTTTCAACGGCAATTATTTAATAGCAAAAATTATTCGAGATATGTGTGTTTTCGCTAAGCAAGATTTAACTGCGGATCCACCGTTCTCGAACATGGATATTATCAGCTGTCGTAACATGCTCATTTATTTTGACGCTTACCTTCACGAAAAAGTTGTGCCTACTTTTACATTATGCATTGAAGATGGGTGGCTTTTTGGTTTTGGGGCAGTCTGAGAGTATTGGTAAATTTACAAACTTGTTTGAACCTCTAAAAAAAACGTCTATATATGCAAAAAAGAGAGCTCAACCCGGCATTACTTTTGGTTTACAAGTTTCATCTCGGCTATCAGCAAAAGATTAAGGAAGTTAAATCTGGTGAAAAGAAAGATGTTCTTGCAATTTTGAAAGATGAAGTAGACCGTTTACTGGTAACGGAGTATGTCCCAGCTGCGCTGCTGGTTAATTCGAATTCGGATGTTCTTCTTTTCCGAGGAAATATTGCGCCATTTGTTTTGCCTGAATCTGGGCTAGCAAGTTTCAATATTGCCAAAATAACTCGAAAAGAGTTGAAATCTGAAGTTCAAACAATGATTTATAGAGCAAAAAAAGAGAATAAACCCATAAAGGAAAGCGCAATACGCTTAGAATTTGCCGGGGAACAAAAAACAATCAATATTCAGGTTATTCCGTTGCATATTGAGCAGTTTGAAGAGCCGTTCTTTCTGATATTATTGGACGATATCAGTTCAGCCGCAGCGTTACTTAGACAAACATTGGAGTTAGCATCTACTCCGCAAGGTCAGGAAAATGCCAAAGACAGACAAATCCAAGAGCTTAGAGAGGAATTAGAGTCCACTAAACTTACTTTGCAGAAAATTATAGAAACTCAGGAAGCAACTAATGAAGAATTAAGAACTACTATGGAAGAGGCACAGTCTAGCAATGAAGAATTGCAGAGTACAAATGAGGAGTTAGAGACAGCGAAGGAAGAGTTGCAGTCGAGCAATGAAGAATTAAAAACCCTTAACGATGAAGTTAAAAACCGAAATGAAACGCTTGCACATCTAAATGATGATTTACTCAACTTGAATAGAAACATAGGTCCAGCCATTGTTATCATCGATAAAAGTCTCAAGATTAGGATGTTTTCTCCTTCAGCTCAAAAAATCCTGAATCTTTCGCCTTCAGCGGTTGGATTGCCAATAACGAGCATCAAGCTGAGAATAAATGTTGAAGACTTAGAGAGCACAATTTTAGAAGTGATTTCCAAGCTTCATACTATTACCAGAGAAGTAAAAGACGAAGACGCGCACTACTATGATTTGCAAATGAGACCTTACATAACGCTTGAAGATAAGATTGATGGCGCTGTTTTGTCTTTTAATGATGTTGATGACAGGAAAAAACTTGAAAAGTCTCTGCGCCTCGCCGCAATAGGCGAGACCGCGGGTATGGTTGGTCATGATATTCGTAACCCATTGCAGGCTATTACCAGCGACTTATATCTTGCTAGAGAAGAACTAAAAGATATGCCTCCAAAAGAAGGAAAGCAAGCTATGGAGGAGAGCCTTATAGAGATAGAGAAGAACATTGATTACATTAACAAGATTGTGGCTGATCTTCAAGACTATGCGAAGACGAGCGAGCCTATTGCTCAAGAAACAGATTTAGAAGTCTTATGCAAAGAGTTGCTGCTGGGGAATAAGATACCTAAAAACATAAAAGTTTCATGCAATGTCGAGAAGACAGCTAAAACAATCATGGTTGACGTTGCTTTTTTGAAGCGCATTCTTGGTAATCTTGTTACTAATGCTGTTCAAGCTATGCCTAACGGCGGAGAATTAACCATGAGAGCACGCCAAGAAGCAGGCGACAACGTAATCACAGTTCAAGATACGGGCATTGGCATACCTGATAAAGTTAAGCCAAAACTTTTCACTCCTTTCTTCACGACTAAATCGAAAGGTCAAGGCTTAGGATTAGCAGTAGTCAAACGTATGACTGAAGCATTAAATGGAACAGTGACATTTGAAAGCGAAGAGGGAAATGGGACAACTTTCATTCTACGTTTACCTCCTCAAAAAATAACCGGTAAGTGGACTTCAAGTAAGGCTTAATTTTCTAATTCTTTTAAGCGAAGAAAAAGGGCAACCAACCATTGATCGTATTATAACTATATTTTCCACCGATACAGATTCCATGATAAAGAATATTTATTCCTAATTAGAAAAGTGAGATTAACCACAAAATGAATAACGAAATGATCAGTAATTTACGCTTCTTCATTTTTACCCAAAAGGGAGCCAATGTTTTCTATTTTAAAAAGCTTCTCGTAAAAATATCTTGACTTATTTTAGTAAAGTTATCTCATTGAGCAAAACTAATGAAAAAACAGATAAGTTACATAATAAATTGTAACAATGTTCGGGTCATTTATTTCGGTAAGCATTCGATTTTAGTTATACTAAAATTAGTAAGTTTAGACCTACAATAATGTACCATTAAGTACGGCACCTCTCGTACTTTGAGATTTCCAACTCTGAATTCATTTTCTAAGCTATTTCTCAAAGCAAAATTTTAGATCTAAGAGTAGTTCATTTTTTGCGCCATGTGGAGAAACAAATCGCTGTTATCTGTTCATTGGAGCGTTTCTCGTTTTCGGGTTTGCTGTTGTTTTCTTCATGCATGAATTTTTCGCATCGAGAAATGAAATCTCGTTCAGATTCATTGGCTTTAGGTTTTGGTACAGGCATCAAAAATCACCAAAAAATTATTCTCATAAAGCAAATTTAATGTTTTGTTTTACTTGTATTACTTTAGTTCTGTATAAATAAAAAAAGGAAAGAAATGTTAGTTTATGTGACCGCAATTGTTTGATCAATTATCTTTGCCATTGGAGCATTCTTCTTTATCGATGCTATACCATTTTCAGCTGACGCTCTTGAAAGGTAGGACTGACTTGCAGCAATAATCTCTCCGTTAGCTGCTTTTAGATGGAACCGGAATTTTCCAGCAGAATCACATTGAATTTCGAAATCTGGGTCTTGTACAATCCCTCGGTGCGCAGAATCTGGCATAATCTCCTTCGTTGTGGAATCAGCGATTTTGGCTAGTGGAGCATTCTTTTGTATTGAGGCAATGCCTTTTAGAGCGGCCTCTTTTGTTCCGTACGATTGGCTTACAGCAATTATCTGTCCGTTAGTAGCTTTCAGATGGAAACGGAATCTGCAAACAGAGTCATAGAAAACCTCGAAAACTCCCGTTACTTTCGCTGCTACTGGCATCTGTTCTGTTATGACTTCAGTGGGTGGCAACGGTTCAGGGATTGGTTCAGGCATCGCTGCAACTGCCGGCATGGCCTCGATGTTTGGCATTGGCGCGGGGGCTTTTTCGACTTCTGGCATAACTTCAGCTGGCATCGGTGCTTCGGGGGTTTTCTCAACTACGTGAGCCGTTTTAGTGTGATCATCCATAGCCTGTTGGGTCATGAAGCCCATTCCATCCACCGGACAGGTAAGCTCCATGTTTGGCATCAATACTCTGTCCACTACATGGACCATACCATTGTCTGTGACAATGTCTGTGCTTACAATGTGCGCGTCATCATTGATTATAGGGTTCATGTGAAGATGCCACAAACCTTTGCCGTGAATCTTAATTTCCTGACCTTGAAGAGTTTTAGCGGTTTTCATCTGAGCTATTTCATCAATCGTATACTTTCCCGGAATAACATGATACATCAGAATCGCCTTGAGCTTTGGAACATCCTTCATTAGTTCATCCACTGAACCTGCTGGTAGCAACGAAAAAGCCTGGTCATCTGGCGCAAAAATGGTGAATGGACCTGGACCTTTTAATGTTTCAACTAATCCCGCGGCTTTTATTGCCGCGATAAATGTTTTAAATCCTCCAGCTGCAACAGCAATATCAACAATATCCTCCGTTATTGTTCACCTCCTCATAAAATTTTCAAGTAGCTCTACGTTATGTTAGCATACGCTAAGCAAGTTAACAGTGAATAGCTACACATAAAAGATGATGTGATTGTGATAGTACAGGCACAAGATTGCTTTTTCCATTCAATAACCTATTCTACGTTGAAAGTTAGCGCTTGAATATACTTGACGTGTTAATTGTGCAGGTTCATAAAAATCAAAAAGAAGAAAATCAAAATAAAACCTGACCACAGGGCTGTAACAAGATTTAGCACATTAACTAACTAAGCCTTTGCCAGAACCTTAAGGCCTGCTCGTCTCTGAAGGATTTTATATTTTACTAACCGCTAAAGATTTTGTCGATAAAGAATTTCAGCCAGGATTTCTTTGCGTCGCTCTTTGCGGTTCTTTTTTTGGTTCTTCATGGCTATGAAGAATATCTTTATGTTAAAATAAAAACTTTATTGCGTTTTTTGTTATCTTGTTATTTTACAACTTTAGACGGGTATCTCTCTATAGATTGGTTTTAGATATTTAGCGCGGGCTGCTGTGCAAATGTGACTAAAATTACCACAATAGAATCATTTCAATTAGAAATAGTCACTTTCATACCTGCTTGTTAGTTTAATATCCAATTCTAAATTGAAATGTTCTTGCCGACTTGATTCTCAAAAGAGGCAAATAAGCAATAAATTTCAATATGTGACTTCCAACCCTAACGCCCAATAAATTTGGTTTGTACTTGCCAAAACAGAGTTATCATTGATAACAAAAGTCAAAGTTCTTCAAAAAGAATAGAATATTAGCGTTAATTAAAAGAGACTTAAGTGATGAACCGTTTGCATTTAGAACAGAAATGTGAATTTTCATTTATCTGAGAATTACAGAACTTACAAGTTGGATCAGAAAACCATTTTGACAAAATGGACTGAGAACTGGGGTTTCCAAGTGGGGTTTCGTATCTTTTTCCCACAAATAAGCTAACTTCCACAAGCACAAGAAGAGCCAAAAATAGGTATAAGTCGCCGATTGGTGTAGCTCCAGGCGAGATCAGCATCGCTGCGATTGCAAGTCCGGCATAGATGTATTTTCTCTGTTTGGTCACTGATTTTGTATGAACTATACCAAATTTAACAAGTATTACAAAGAACGCAGGAATGGTGAAGAGAAACCCGCTTATTATGATGGTAAAGAAAATTATGTTATAGAAATCCATGATCGGAAATAATTCTAATGCATTTACAGCTGTGTAGAAAGGAATGAAGCCTTGAACAAATGAGGGTGCTAAAAAGAAAAAGCCAAAGGCCGCCCCAATAATAAAAAGGACCGTCACTATTGAAACGAAAGGAAAAATAGCTTTTCGTTCATGCGGATACAACGCTGGATCAATAAACTTGTAGGCTTCATAGGCGAATATTGGCAGAGTTATGCCAATAGCAAAGACGACGGCCGCATACGCATAGAGTGTAATGGGGTCAGACATTGAGTTGGCAAAAAGTTGAGCCCCCTGCGGCAAAAACATGTTAGCTATGTATACAAGAAGGATTGACATTAGAGGTTTGTAGTTGTTGGTTGTGGCAAAAAAGTCGCTATTACCCGGTAGAACCAGCATGATGAACAATGAAATAACAAAAACCGCTAACACTATCTTCATGCGTTTTATGAATTCGGTAACGTGACCCCAGAACCCTTCGAAGATATTTTGTCCTTCAGACATTTTAATTAGACTCTCGAATTATTGTTAGCATTTGACTTGTAAGCATAGAAAAAGAAGCCTACTAATTCAGACTAATTTGCTAGTAGAGAAATTTTAGAGTTACACCTATTTTTTGCCAAGAAAAAATAAAGGCTACATAAGCCATTATTCGGCGCCTAAAATCTTAATCTTTACGGATATCTCGTCGGAAAGCTGCTCTCGTGTTTTACCATAAGTCGGTATACCAAGTCTTCGGGCTGTTTCAAACAGCATTTCGTCTTTGGCATTAATGGTTGGTGCAGGTGCTAATGTAGCCGAAACTGGAGCAACGGCAGGTGAGTCGAGGGTTGCAGCGTTATTAAATTCTTTAGAAGCATTTTTGAATTCGCCTTTGGCTCTGCCTAACGCACGTGCAAATTGCGGAATCTTTGCAGGACCCCACATAATGATGACGATGGCAACAACACCGATGATAATCCATTCCCATCCTTCAAGCATTTAAAAATCTCCCTGATAGTTCGTTAGATTTATTATAGGATGGTAAATTTCTTAAATAGATTTGTTGTTGTATGATTGCAACCACAATCGCTTGCTTGTTGCTGTGCAACTACAGTCACTTAATCTTAAGAGTATTGAAGAAGTAAGCAAGTATGCGCAGGCTTAGCACAAACGACACTAAACTGCTTAGATGGTAAATTATGGAAAGTATTATTTCTCAAAAAATCCAACGCGCCGCTGGCAAGGATGTATGGCGGGAAAACTTGCGTTTAGCAATCTTTGCCGCCGACAAAGTCAGAAGCACCCTTGGACCTAAAGGCGCCTACAAACTGGTAGCCTACAATCGCGGACCAGAACAAGTTGTCAAAGTCACCAAGGATTCTATCGCGATTTTAGACGAACTGGCAATTCAGTATCCACCTGCAACCATCGTTTCTGAAGCGGCCAAGTTACAAAGGGAAGAGAGCGGCGATGGAGTAACAGGTTTTGTGGTTTTCTTGTCGGCGCTGCTTAAAAAAGCTGATGAACTATCAGCCATGGGTATCCATGCTAACACAATCATCCACGGCTATCACCTGGCAACAGAAAAGGCAATTAACCTAATGGAAAAGCAAGCAGTGACTTTGAAAAGCCAAAGCGATGACATCTTGGATACAGTCGACTGCCAAAGAAATCTACTTACACCTAATATTCGATCAATGATTAGAGAGGCGTATCCACTCACATTCTCAGATGGGAGATTTGAGCAGGAAAACATCAGGTTCCTAAATAAAAAAGGCGGCAACCTACAAGACTCAACCCTAATCAAAGGCGTAGTGATAAAAAAAGAAAAAGCCCACCCTAACATGCCTGACCAACTCAGAAACCTGCGAATCGTCATCACAAACAGTAGGTTGGGAACTAACCGTTTAGAAATCAAGATGGTCGGCCAAGGACCAACACATATCCATTTAAACATAAAGACGCCGCAGCAAATCCGCGAATACAAAGAGACCGAATTCAGATTAAAGACCTCACCTATAGAGAAATTGGTTCATCTAAACGTCAACGTGTTGCTCTGTGAACAACCGCTGGATGACTTTCAAAAAGAAAAACTGTTCACACAAGGCATTTTTGCGCTGGAAAATATGGACAAAAAAGATACCCTTGCAGTTTCGAAGGCAACAGGCGCCAAAATCTTAGCAAGCCTAAACGAACTAACGGAAGAAGACGTCGGCTTTGCAGAGCAACTTTCAACCGGCAGAATAGAACTTGAAAAAACAGTCACGTTTGGAGGATGCAGAGGAGTAACCTTTATGCTTAGAGGAAGCACCCCTCAAACTATTGATGAACTTGAGATAGCAATCAAAAACAGCATGACGGTTTTGAGATTGATGAGTGTTGATTGTAGGGTTTTACCTGGTGGTGGAGCAGTGGAAACATACATTGCAGAAGAACTGAAAAGTTATGCCAAAGAGTTTGCCAGCCGAGAACAAATAGTCATCGACGCTTATGCTGCTGCATTGATGGATATTCCAAGATGCCTCGCAGAGAACTATGGCTTAAACCCCACAGATGTCATTCTTGAGTTAAGGAAACGTCATACTGAAGGCTTTTGCAGTTTTGGTGTTGATCTGCCAAGCTGTTGCGACAAGGTGTGCCAGGAACCATTGAAGGTTAAGCGTTCCGCTATAAGAAGGGCCTATGAGGTTTCTACACTCATGCTACGGATAGATGAACTTTTAATTTCTAAAGAGATACCCAAGTTCCACAAGAAATAGAAATAGATGTCACATTGACATAGAAAGCAAGCCTAACATTTCCAAAAACACTAGTACACCGATTGCAAGACTAATCGTCCAAAACACCGCTGCCCAACGCATCCAACGCTTCGTTTTCTGAGGTAAATCACCAAACGCATAAATTACGCCCAACATGACTGCGGGCACACCGATAACGCCATGGACTATTGTAAGTATTGAAAGCGTGGATAAAAATTGGACATCAGGATCTATATAAAATCTGACGGCTGATGGCAACATAACAAAAAAAATTGCCAATAGCGCCAAAGCAATAGCCACAGTCATACTCCATCGATGTTGAAGAAGGCTCTCCTTGTTCTTCGCGAGAAACCCAAAGCCGATGCCGATTAAAAGAACACCTAAAACAACAAACATCAAAGTTAACGTTAGCTGGGAGAGGGCGACAGGGGTTCCTGCATGCAACACAATTAAATGTGTTAAAAAATCAAAAAACAACATAACACCTAATATTATTTGGTGGCGGCTGTCTATTAAATTTTTGTTTGGCGCTCAATTGGGTCCAAGCAAGTTTGTGGTTGTATGCTTAAAGACACAAAACTTTAAACGGAAGTTCTTCCAAAGCTCCTTTAGTAATAGGTTTCGTTTTTTGAAGGTGAATAAATGTCTAAAGCTAAAAGCAAAACAGGCATGTATGCCGTAATAGCCATTATTGTGATAGTAATTGTTGTTGTCGGCGTTGTTGTAGCATTAATGTACAAGCCAGGTGCGACTGGGACAGCGATGACTCTATATGCAGGAGAAACAGGCAGTGCAGCTTACGGGTTTGGAAACTCAGCTTCGTCATTAGAATCCAATCCAGGTCCAACAATAACACTCACTCAAGGAACAACATACACGATGACAGTACATAACGTCGGAACAATGCCTCACGGATGGGAAATAACGAGCCAAAAAGCAACAGGTTCAGTACTTTTCGGAGCCCAAATTGACGCAACAAGCTACATACAACCAGGAGCATCAGGTTCAGTTACTTTCACGCCTAATCAAGCAGGAAACTTTTACTATGTTTGCCCAGTGCCGGGACACATCGCACTTGGAATGTGGGGCAACGTAGTAGTTAATCCATAAACTATCAATGGCTAACTGAAAAGTGCATTAAGCATTTTTCATCATTTTCCATAGTTTTTTTTTAAAATATTCCGTAAAATTCATGAACAAAAAAAGAGATCCTTAAAATGACACAACCGCTTCCGCCTTCAACTGTAGATTGGAATAATCTCTTCAATTTAGCAGCTTACATTGCAGTTATTGCAGTTGCAGTGGTTATGGGTGCAATGGTTTTTTTTGCGGTTAAATACCGCGAGAAGAAGGGGCAACCTAAATTTGTTCCTCAAATCGGTTTATCTAGAAGTCGAGCAAGAGAAGCGGTGATTTTCGCATCAATCTCAATTATTATCTTGCTTAGCTTAACTGTGGCTTCATATAGGCTAACTCCGAACGCGCGGTTTCCACCCCCGGTTTCTCAGAGTTTAGTAATAGATGTCACGGCTTATCAATGGAACTTCAAGTTTACCTACCCTACTGGGGCAGAAACCGTGGGGGAATGTTATGTTCCAGCGGCTAAAAGCATAATTTTTAATGTGACAAGCAGCGATGTGATGCATAATTTTGGGTTGATGGATTTCAGGGTGAAAATCGATGCTATACCCGGCAGGTACAATGTTGTCGGCGTCACCACGCCACCGCTTGAGGGAAACAGTCAGCTAAATTACACTATTCGCTGCTACGAGCTCTGCGGTAGCATTCACACGTACATGATGGCGCCTCTTACAGTTATGGATCCAACCGTTTTTAATCAGTGGCTAAACAACCAAACAACGACAAACGCAACTGCTTCAGGAGGCTAAAACAACGTACAAAGACGAGTTTTCAATCAAAGAATGGTTAACAACCACCAACCACAAACGTGTAGGCGTACTCTACATAGTAACGGCTGTTTTCTTTCTAATCGTTGCGGGTTCGCTTGGCATGCTGATGAGAACTCAGCTTGCAACGCCAACCCAAACTTTTCTTGTTCCCTTCACATATGACCAAGTCGTTACTTTACACGGACTATTAATGATTCTGTGGGTTCTCACACCCTTGGGAGCTGGATTGGCTAACTACATTGTGCCGCTTCAAATAGGTGCCAAAGACCTAGCGTTTCCACGGCTAAATGCCGCAAGCTACTGGACATACCTTTTCAGCGGCTTACTCCTTGTGGGAACAGTGTTTCTTCCAGGCGGGTCAGCGAACACAGGCTGGACCCTATACGCACCGCTAAACACGATACAGTTTTCTCCGCAGCCAGGTGCAACCCTAGCGGCGCTGGCAATAGCGTTGTTCGCCATCTCAGTAACTATGTCCTCAATCAACTTCATCACCACCATCATTAAAAACCGCGCTAAGGGCGTCACATGGACGCGATTACCGATCTTCACATGGTCCATCTTGATGACCATGGTGTTGGCTCTTTTCGCATTTCCTCCACTTGCTGCGGGATTAACTTTGTTGATAACTGACAGAGTTTTCGGCACCGTCTTTTTTAGCGCTACCCAAGGGGGCAGTATTCTTTGGGATGAGCTTTTCTGGTTTTTTGGGCACCCTGAAGTGTACATTGTTGTGTTTCCAGCGCTGGGTATTATCGCTGAGGTTTTTGTTACGTTTGCGAAGAGGCCGCTTTTTGCAAGAAAAGTTTTCTTGATAGAGTTTGCTGCGGTTACGTTTCTAAGCGTGGGTGTCTGGATGCACCATATGTATACTACGGGTGTAAACTATGATATTTTGCAGGTTTTCTCTGTGACTACGCTTGCTATTTCGATACCCTTTGAGGGTCTGGTTATTGGCTTGGTGTTGACGCTCTATAAAGCCCGCATAAAATTGGCGGCGCCGATGCTGTACTGTTTAGCTGCTGTGTTCACTGTCACCCTCGGTGGCGTTACAGGTGTTTTGCAGGCGTTTCCAGTTTTAGACTATGCTTTCCGAGGCACCTACTGGATTGTTGGGCACTTCCACTATGTTATGGCTGGAACCGCATTGTTCGCGCTTATTGCAGGACTCTACTATTGGTGGCCAAAAATAACAAAAAGAAAATATAACGAAACCTTTGCGAAAATCACGTTTGCAATCTCATTCATCGGATTCAACGCCCTCTACTTCCCATACTTCTTCCTGTTGGACATGCCTAGAAGAGTATCTACTTACTCTGCAGCGTCTGGATGGGGAGGTTTGAATTTTGATGCAACCGTCGGCGCATTCGTTTTTGGACCAGCAATCCTACTGACTTTAGCAAACCTTTTGTTAAGCTACAGAAAAAATGTGCCATGCGAGGCGAACCCGTGGGATGCCAAAGAGATGGAGTGGACAGGCAATTATAGCGGCACAGCCGATTCAGCGAACACTCGGGAAGAAATAACGGTTTCTGAGAAAGGTGTCAAAGCATGACAGACAGCGCACAAGAAAAAAGCAAAGGCTCCTATCTTCCTCTGATAATTGCAGCGGGCGTGGCAGTATTCCTGCTTGGACTCGCAATCTACATTCCAATTCTCGTAGTGGGGTTAGTAATCATCGTGGCGGCTGTGTTCAAAATGTTCAAGGATGGCGCTTCAGAAAAATTTGCTGGAGCTAAAGAACTTGAGCAGGAAACGTACCCAATGGAATCGGTAACAAACGAAAAGTTGGGCATGTGGATTTTTCTTGCGTCGGAAATATTGATTTTCGGCTCATTAATCATCGCCTATGCATATGTACGTATAAACAGCGGTTCGTGGCCAATCGCTACTCAAACCCATAATGTTTTACTGGGAATGACGAACACGATTATCCTGCTTACAAGCAGTTTAGCCATGGTTCTGTCTCTGTACGCGATTAGAGCAGGAAACATGAAGGGGCTGAAAACCGGTTTGGGAAGCACGTTTGCGATGGGCGCAGTTTTCCTCATTATCAAACTCGGGTACGAATGGCCTGACCTTATCAGCAAAGGGTTCACGATTAACAGCGGCTTACCCGCCTCGACATACTACGTGTTAACCGGGCTCCATGCGGTGCACGTTGCAGTAGGCTTGATAGCCGTTGGATACCTTATGTTTAGAGCCTACAACTTGGGCTTCAATAGCACAAAGCACGTGGCAGTCGAGAACGTTGGGTTGTACTGGCACTTCGTCGACATTGTTTGGATGTTTCTGTTTCCCTCTATTCTACTTGATTTAGGTGAAAAATATGCCTGGAATAAAACTTTACATCGGAATCTGGCTTGGACTGGTAGTTGCAACAATAATGGAAGTTGTCGTGCGTTCGTTGCCGGGTCCAGCCTCAGTTTTCTTAACTATCATTCTGCTGATCGCCGGAGTCAAAGCTATAGTAATATCGCTTTACTACCAAAATCTGCGGTACGAAGGAATCAGGCTTGCCACGTTGCCTTTGGCGGCGATTGTAGGCATCGTTTTTCTCGCGGTTTCAGCAGGATTAACAATCACCATGGGGATGTAGAACATGCGTAAATCGATTCTTCCACTCATTGCAGTCGTAGCGCTCGCAGCAATTCTCTACTTTGCAATGATGTTTGTGCTAGTTTTCAATGCTCAGCTTCCATTGACAGCAAACTCAAACTCGAACAAAACACCAACAGTAAACATTGTTCTCTATGAAGGAGAAATAACAACTACAAAATACGGGTTCGGCAACACTTCAACTCTGCTAACTTCGCCTGGACCTACCATCAGATTCAACACAACTGACGTAGTAAACATCACAGTTGTGAACGTTGGGTCGATGCCTCATGCTTTTGCCATAACCAATGTACCCAAAACAGGATCCGCCATTCAATTCGGAGCAGAAATCGGCGCAAACAGTTACCTGGCGCCCGGCAAACAGGGCACAGTTATTTTTACTCCAACCAACGCTGGCTCCTTCTATTACATTTGCCCAGTGCCTGGACATGCTGAACTTGGAATGTACGGGTCAATTGTAATTTCAGGTTGAAGTTTGAATGGGTAAACTGAAAGATATATTTGGCAAGTACTTGGAGCTAACAAAGCCCAAGGTTACTCTTCTAAACTTGTTTGTTGGAGTAACATGTTTCCTATTAGCTGCTTACCCAACAGTTAACTGGCTAAACCTCGTAGCATTCTCCTTAGTGGGTTATTTAGCAGCTGGTGGATGCGGTGTTCTTAACAGCGTCTATGACAGAGATATCGACAAGTTGATGGCACGCACCTCAAAGCGAGCCATCCCCGCAGGCTACATCACAACAAACAAAGCACTATCCTTTGGCATAGCTTTGATTGGCGTAAGTTTTGTTTTCTCATACGTATTCTTTAACCCATTAACATTCCTGATGCTTGCATTAGGACTCGTTTTTTACTTAGCGATTTACACGGTTTGGCTCAAACGTACAAGCCCCTGGAACGTTGTGATCGGCGGCTTCGCAGGATGCTTTGCCGGATTTGCGGGTTGGGCAGCAGCAATTGGCACGTTGAGCTTAACCGCTTTACTTATCGGAGCACTGGACTTTTTATGGACCCCTGGGCATCTTTGGGGTTTGGCGATTAAAAAGATGAAAGAATACAAATCCGCGGGGATTCCAATGTTGCCAGTAAAAGTTGGATTAAGCAAAGCGGCACTGGTTGTCTTCCTACTGAATGGTGTAACTGTGGCTTTTTCTTTTCTGTTTCCATTGCTCGGATTAACCGGGATAGTTTATTTGGGGTTTGCAGTCTTTGCTGGAGCGGGTTTTCTTCTTCAAAATAGAGGTCTGCTGTTTTCTGCTTCAGAAATCAACGGATTTAAAGCATTCATTGCCTCAATGCCTTACCTAACACTTTTGATGTTAGGGTTAATTTTGGATAAAATCTTTCTGATATAAAAACTATTTTGTGGCAGACTTGATTATTTGAGCTATTTTGTCTGCCCTGTCCAACCAGCCCAGACTTTGATAAAAGTCATATTGGATCGGCAAAGGTGTCAGGGCTGTTTTTTTGCCAGTAACATAGACGTATTCTGGGTCAAAATCGAAAACGTCTCCCCAACCCCAGTTGTCAACTTTAAATTGCAAGTCTCCTTGAACTTTAACCGTTACATCCTTTATGGTGAACTCAAAATATTGGCTTCTGGAGTAAATTGGAAATTCATCCCTGCCAATTACGGCATTCCGCGATAATAGTTTTATTTGAAGGCTAACTTTTTGAGGCTTAAATTCTTGAACCGCTTGATTAATTTGGTCTGCCCCATCTTTAGAAGTAATAATTTCTATGCAGTCAGGATCAACTTTAACTAACCTTAGGCGCTCGGCCAAATCCCCATTTATGATCCACTTGATTTTTTTTCCATCAAGTTTGTCATGTAGAGTTAGTAATGCGTCAACGTATTTTTGTGGAATAATTGTTATGAAATGGCTAAGTTGGTCTAGGTAGTCCTGATTTGTTTTGCTCATACGATACAGCTCAATAAGAAAAAGAGATAGATAAGAGATTTTAGACTAGCGGACCTGGGCTTGCCAAGTATTTCTTTATGCCATCAGCTGCTAAATAAGCCATGGCGCCTGCAACGTGCGTTCCCGCGGTCAAGTTGTCTCCGAAGGTATCGCATATTTCTCCTGCAGCAAACAAGTTTTCGCTAGTCCAGCATTGCATCCACTTGTTGAAAACTGATGTTGCTTTGTTTGAACCGGTTCTTGCTCCACCCCTCATGTGATGTCCCCACCAATCCACATGTTGCGATAACTCTGCAACGGTGTTTACTTTAACTGTTGATGGGTCACCCATCTTTTTAAGAATATCAGTGATAAGGGTTGTTTTGTTTATCAGATAGTTTGATACGCGGTAAGTGTTTGCATCCCAGTCTAACGTGATTCTAGCGCCTGGGTCTCCATAGATGTCGGTGTAGTGCGGATCTAAATCAGCGTAGTTTTCAAGAAGCGGTAAATTCGGTCCTGTACCGGAAAGGGTTGCGGTTACATTTTGAATTAGTTTTTCATCTTTGAGACCGGCTTTCCATGTGCTTCCAAAATTAGTTCTGCTGGGCAAGTGATTTGAGAATGTGCCGGGTCCGCTTCCCAAGTAGGTTCCAAACCCTAAGTTAACGCCGCCCATAAAAGTCAAATCATCCTTGTGGCTAAATGCTGGGTTAACTTCGTTGAGGTCCATTATGTTGTATCCGCCGCCAGCGCCGTTTCCGCTGACATAAGCATTTGCGCCGACATTTAGTTTGACGCTTGCGCTTGAAGTACTTGGAGTATAGCCATTGGCTAATCCTCTTCCTAGCGAACCAGTGTGACTTACTGGGTTATACGGAGTACCCATTCCTGACAAGAGCATTAATCGTAAGAGATTGAAACCCCATAAACCGTTGAACACAACCTTTGCGGGTTGAACGTGTACTTTACCTAAAGTATCGTAATATCTTACTCCAGTTGCTTTTCCTGAACTGTCAGTATCAATTCGAAATATGTATGAGTCTAGTCGCATGTCAAATTTGCCGGTTGCTATGGCCGCGGGGATTGTTGTTACATGAGAGCTACTTTTAGCGCCCACTTCACATGGATAGTTACATTTTGAGGCACACCAACCACAATAAACACAGCTGTTCCTTCCAATACCATACTGGTTAACGTATCCACCGCTTATCAAGCCGCTTACTGTGTCAAAAGGAGTATAGCCTAAGCTTTGGACTGCGTTTTTGAATATAGTTGCATATGGTGTAGTTGGGTGAGGCGGCATGGGAAATCTTGCGTTAGGTATGAATGGGTCTTGACCTGTCTGCTGGTTTCCCACAACACCGATTGCTTTCTCCCACGAGTTATAGTAGGGCACCATTTCTTCGTAAGTAACTGGCCAATCTTCAAGATCTGGAGTACCCCCTTTCACGTTGCTTAAGATTGTGTTGTATCCGGCATCGCCATATTTTGCCTTCGTCATTGTTACGGGTTGATAAGACCAAGGCGAGAACCTGCCTAAGCTGCCGCCATAATGGACTCCGACGCCACCTACGCCGTGACCCAATGCATGGTATTGAACGTTTTTAGTGTAACGTCTTATGGGTAAAGCAAACTGGTTTAAGTTATTTCGCAGGGTAAAAGTGGAAATGTAAAGTGGGTGGTCAAACTTTCTCTCAACTGCGATTGCCCATTCGTCGTCTTTTTGGTCTTGCCTCCAATCTGTGGTGTATTGCCAGAAGGGACCTTTCTCTATGCCGACTACGTTGTATCCTGCGGTTGTGAGTTCTGCAGCTATTGGACCGCCCATGTGCCCTAAGCCGCAGACAACTACGTCTGTTTGAGGGTGATTGATTGGACTTGACATTTTATAAACCTCCGCCCTCTTTCTGGAGCTCGCCAAGACTCTTAGGGGGCAACCGGGTAGGTGTACTTGCAACCATTAACTTCAGCGGCCCTAAACCTATGTCTTCTCCCCAGTAGTTGGCGTTAAAACCTATTAGCTTCCACCCCACCATGCCTTGGTTTCCGCCATAGATTGGGTCTGCCCAAAAACCAGCCGTGACCAAATCATGGACATCGTTGAAGAATTCTGCAGCATTTGGACCCTGAAAAGCAGTCTGCAAAGCATTGTTGTCGGCTTTATTGTCGAACATTTCTTGAAGCACCGTTATTTGTGTTTCCGAAGAAAGAGTTTCAAACTTTCCTCCTTTTGCAGCTGTGCAATAATTCTCAAGTGATACTAACCCTCGTCGCCAGAATTCTCTTGGATTGAAGGCATACTGGTAAGCTGTGCCAGCCTGCATCCCAGGCTTTATGGTGCCCCCTGAATATGTGATAGAGCTCTTTGTTTGGCTGGGGTAAACTGCACCCTTAACTGTAACTGATCCAGATTGAGGTGTGACAAATGGTCCCTGGAGAAACATGTTACCGCCCTTGCCATAATTTCCCGCCAGCATATGGTCAATGAAGTAGACGACACCAGCCTCTTTCGCGCCGGGACCCGTGCTATCGGTTGGAATTATTGCTTCAGCTAAAGCTTCCACTATCACTTGTTCGGTGGGATTTAGAGTTAAGAAGCCTTGGATTTGAGTTATTTGGGTTTCTAGTTGCTTGATTTTGTTATTGTCGTTGTTTATCGAATTTTCCAGAATTGGGATTTCAATTGCACTGGCAACTCCAAAACCAATTGCTCCCGCGGCTCCAATTTTAATAAATTCTCGTCTAGAAATTGGCAAAAAAAGCACCTAACTAGAGTAAGAAAAAAGGACATTTAAGGTTATGTTGTAGTCTAGCATATGTAACAACAACCAAGAGCTAAAAAGGTACAAACCATCTAACATCAACTATTGGGCTATGGTTCGAAGTTTCGCAGATTGCAGAATTCTAAACATTTTAAAACATTGATCGCCGTCAAGGTTGTCAGAAGCAACGGCGTTTTCAAAAATCATGGAATAATTTCGGCGCCATTAAATTTTACGTAGTCAAA
This sequence comes from Candidatus Bathyarchaeota archaeon, assembly GCA_963739495.1. Classification (GTDB taxonomy): domain Archaea; phylum Thermoproteota; class Bathyarchaeia; order Bathyarchaeales; family Bathycorpusculaceae; genus Bathycorpusculum. Next base: position 32,123 of record CAVUAM010000027.1, read on the forward strand.
ATCGTCCAGCCTAACTTTTCCGTTCTTGATTAGCAATTCGATTCGTGGAATTTCATTTTCTACAGTTTTAATTAGTTGTGCCACTGTAAAACAAACTTTACTGTAAGCTTCGTCGGTCCAACGTTTTGTTATGTTGGTATAGAGACACCTGCCGCCGCAAACGCCAAGGATGGAGCAGCAGCTACAGGGTTTTTCGTTAACAAAAAGCTTTGCTAATTTAAGCGGGTTTGCATCTTTGATGTGCCCCAAATAGTATTTTTCATGCCCCACATGGTTGGACAAGGAATAATGTACCCGTCTGTTTGGATGGCGTAGTTTATCCAACCACCTCCACAACGCATCAAGCAATCTTTTTCATGGTGCAAAAACGAGTTTGCAATACCCAATATTGGATAAAGCTTGAGCACCGTGCCTTTGTCTTGTATTTGGTCAACCCAAAAATGCACCAGCCTCTCCACGCCTGGAATATAGCTTGTTTTAGTCCATTCTTCAAAGTTGCGTCTCTGATAATCGTTGCCCCAGAAACCAGCGTTGAGTTGCCAATGAATCGAGGTAAACGAAAAATCTGGGTTATCCAAGAGATATTTTACTTGTTTTTCTATATCAGTTTGCTCCATCATGGTCATTCGAGCAATTAATTCTCCCGCAAAACCGTTTTTCTTGATAAGTTTTAGGTTGTCGATAACTTTCCGGTAAGTCCCTGCTCCCCGATAAGCATCCGTTAAGGCTTCTTGTCCATCTATCGAAACAAGGATAGTGTGGAAACGGTTGACATATTTGGGCTCCAGTTTGTCGAGGAGTAAACCGTTTGTTTGAATCATAAAATGCTTAGGGAGAACTTTATCAATGATTTGCCTAAGCTTATCCATCTCAAGCAAAGGTTCACCACCATAGAAAGTTAAAACACAATCAGGATCTTGGTGGCAAAACTCATTCAGCATATCCAAATCATAGTTGATTTTGCGGGGTAAATCATAGTCTACTTGTATGTCATCGCCAAAGTCCTCGTCAAAATCGTCAAGGCTCTCACCAAAGCAGTATTTGCATTGCAGGTTACATTTGCTTGTCAGTAACCACATGGAAGAACATGGTTTACTAATGGATCAGTCTGGTTTAATAGTATTTTTCCCTAACTCTCGAGCTTCCTCATACGAAAACTTTCAAAAATACATTTGATCGTAAATCTGACATTCAAAAAAAATTTATGTTATGATATATTCCCATTCTTAGAATTTTATTTATATGAGTAATTGCGAAATCTTTTTTAACAAATAATATCTGGATTATTTGGTGTAGGCTTTGGCAGGTTTATCTAAGAATCAAAAGAGAATTTTAAAAATGTTAGTTATAAAGCCAGATATGACCACAAAAGAAATCGCTGAGATGATTTTTGGAAAGATCGTTGAATATAAATCAAAAGAATATGCTTCGGTGCACCGAAGTTTGATCTCTATGGAAAAACAAGACTCTATAAAAAGAGTGCAGGTTCAGCTTCAGTGGCATGAAAACAAACATAAATGAAGATATTCAGGTAAGAAATTAATTTTAAATCATTTTTTTTTTTTTTTTTTTTTTTTTTTTTTTTTTTTTTTTTTTTTTTTTTTTTTTTTTTTTTTTTTTTTTTTTTTTTTTTTTTTAAAAAAAAAAAAAAAAAAAAAAAAAAAAAAAAAAAAAAAAAAAGGGGGGGGGGGGGGATTGAAAACAAAGACACTTGGCTTAATAATGAACCTTTTTTCTTTGTTTTTTTCGGCTAGTTTCTCTTGCTTCAATATCTTCCGGAAGTCTCTTCGCCTTATAATTTCTTCTTCACTTTTTATGGTTTTTTTCCGTGGGTGTTTCTTTTTCCTGCTGGACTTTCTTTAAGGGCTTTCTTAAGATAGTTATTGAGTTCCCTACTTTTCATTGATTTCTCAGAAAGGTTTCTGGGGCGTAAAGAAGCGGCAAGATCGCTAAGAACAGGAAGAAACTAGGCCAGAGAAAAAGAAGTCGGAATTGGGATTGATTTAGACCCAAAGGGTTGAAGGACATTTGAATTAAGCCAGAAAGCAGAAAAGGCAGTCCACCCAAAAAATAGTATTTTGCTCGATTCTTTCCTTCTAAAAGGTCTCCCCAAACCACAAAAATGAAATGTAACATAAAGAATACCCCATGCTAATTCCATCAAATATCTAAAAAGAATATTCCGTAGCCATTTTTACCTGCGGGATCAGATAAAAAACTTAGAAATGCATATCCCATCCCAAAAGAATAAAGCCAAAAATACCTGTAATTTTTCGTCCTTTGAAGTCGCAAAGGAAGCCTCCGAAGAAAAGCCGATAAACTGGTTATTAAAGTGGCAAACAAAAAATAGCTATTGAATAGACATCTGCCGAAATACATGTGATATGTTTCAATTATTGGTGTTTGAGTGAAGTTTACAAAGGTGAAAAGAAACCATGGCAAAAAATAAAGAATAAAAGTTCTTTCTTTAAGAACGTTTTAAATATAGGTGTGGATATTTTTGTGATATTTTTTGGTTTTAAAAGAAAAATTACGGCGATAACAAGAATTCTCCATAAAGCAAGGAGAGAAACTGATAGCCTATACGTCATTTGTCCATTTTTAAAGAAATATTAATAGCTAAAAATTTGAATAATAAAAAATCATGCGGCTCCCAATTTTACCAAGTTTTTCGGTTTTTATTTGATTTGCAAACATTGAAAGACAAGCAGGAATCCCCAACCCACGGATGCTCCAAGAATTAAGGAAATAAACCCAAAGTTAATGAAGTAAGCTTGAGGAGCCAAAAAATAGAATAAAAGCATGAAACAGCTCCTAAAAGAACCCATATAGATAGAAAGCTTTATCTCTTAATTTATGGGCAGCAAAGTAGCTCCAATTAATGCTGAAAATATTAAACCACAAAATAAGGATCCTGAAATAAATTAAAATTCTTCTAAAATCTTTGATGCCACGAAAAATCCAATAAGTAACCATAGTTAAAGGAACCAGGATATGCTATTGCAACTATGAATAGTGGAGAATGCTGTAGTTTTGTTTTCCGCATCTTTTTCTGAATATACCAATTCAAAGGATATATACTAACTTTATGAATCTACAGTGTATTTTTTTGACTAATAATAACGATATTATTTGACGCATTCTGTATAACTGTAGAACAACAAAGCTTAAAGAAGAGTTGTTCAACACATATACATAGGTGAAAGAGGAGAAGGAAATAAAAAAGGAAATGAGGAAACCAGTAGTTTTCATTAAAAAATTCCCTTATAAATCCTCCAACATTGAAGTAAGAGAGGCGTAAAGAGTGTTTTTCAAAATCCCTCTTGATTTCTTTAACAGCAATTGTATTGCTTCATTTTCAATCTATAAGTATTTTTCAATTCAGAGAGAACTTCTTTTTCTTCAATAATTTTCACTACTTCTCGGGAGTCATTTGCTTCAAATTGTTGTCTTTTAACAAAACTGATTTACTTCTTTGTGCATGTTTCTTATTTTGAATGGCATAAAGAATTGGAAGAGGTAAACATTCATTCTTAACTCTATTGGTTAACTCATCTCTCTCAAACATGTCAACAAATTCTGCCCTAATCACTAACAAAAGCCCTAAGTTCCTTCCAAACTTGCTTAATAGCTTCTACCTCTTCTAAGAACCACCACCATAAATTGCACCGACTTTCATACGACCCTCAATATCAGCTGCTTTCTTGGTTAAAACTTGTAGGTATATTTCGGGTTTTAAGCTCCATTTTTTTTCTTTCAATTGAGCCTCAACGATGTGAGCTTCAACTACTTCAACTAAAAAAGCATTTACTTCATCGATAATCAATGCTTGCCGGTCTTGAGGTAAGGTTTTCCAGTGCTTTATGAAGCTGGCTAAAACCTTTAACCATAAACGCGTCTCCGATAAGCAAAGCAGCTTCTTTTCCGAGTTTACCATAAATAGTTTTTACGTTTTTTTTCGCAAGTGATTCATCAATCACATCATCATGAATATCCATCGTAGCGTCAAAAGCAGTAATGCATGACTTGCAGATCGGTACATGCATTGTACTCTTTTCCACCAACTGCGTCAGAATGATAATGAGAGGATGCCCGGTCTGGATAAAGTCGTTCCATTGCTTGCAAAGGTATTGTTCAATGCATTCACGAGCTTCTCACGTTCTCCACTCCAATCATCGTCAACGCTTTCACTTGATTCAATAATTCTCCGCTATAACACTTCTTTCATTTGTAGGAGTATTTTAGCAGCTATTATTGCATCAATCTTTAGTTTTTTATCGATATAATATTTTCCCACCCCGATACGCCACTTATGGTATCACGTTTGAATACTCATATTTGGAGGTTTTATTCAACCGGGACTCAAGCGTTATTCGAACCGTAGCTTAAATAAGTTAAAAGCAAAACTCTTAATAGCTAAGGCTTTAATCAAAAGGTTTCATGAGCCAGACCAAGCAAATCGAGCAGAAATGGCAGCAGAAATGGGAAACCGCCCACTTATTCGAAGCAGATCCAGATCCTAAACGCGAGAAAAAGATGGTTACTTTTCCGTACCCATACATGAATGGTCCGTTGCATGTGGGGCACACTTTCACAGCTTCTCGTGTAGATGCTTATGCTCGGTTTAAGCGTATGCAGGGTTACAATGTGCTTTGGCCTTGGGGTTGGCACTGGACTGGTCAACCGTTGCTCGGCGCAAGTCAACGCGTAGCTCGGGGCGATGAAGCCTACATCAAGGTTCTCCGAGAAGTAGATGGCGTCCCAGAAGCAGAGCTAAAAAAGTTCGTTGACCCCCTCTACATGGCTCAATACTACACTGATGAAGGACGCTTAGCTGTCAAAAGCATTGGGTTCTCCGTAGATTGGAGACGCGAATTCACCACTATAATGCCTACCTACCAAAAATTCATCGAATGGCAATACAAAAACCTTAAAGAAAAAGGCTACGTCACCCGTGGAACGCACCCGGTGGTTTGGTGCCCCAAAGATAAAAGTCCAACAGGCGACCATGACCGCCAAAGCGGCGAAGGCGTCACTGCAGAAGAATACACATTAATAAAGTATAAGCTGGATGAAAAAACGTTTTTGCCTGCAGCAACTTTCCGCCCCGAAACCATTTACGGCATAACTAACATGTGGATAAATCCTGACGCTACATATGTGGAAGCTTGCGTTAATGGTGAAAACTGGATAATCAGTCAGGAAGCCGCGGAGAAGCTAAAAGAGCAGGAAAGAAAAGTTGAAGTTAAACGCAGCTTCCAAGGCAAAGAACTCATCGGCAAATGGTTTGAAAATCCAATCACAAAACTCAAATTTCCCATTTTGCCTGGCTGGTTTGTTGACCCTAAAACCGCAACAGGCGTCGTTTATAGCGTTCCAGCTCATGCACCCTACGATTATCTCGCGTTGCGTGATCTACAGCAGAAACCAGAAGTCCTTGCGCAGTTCGGCATTGATCCATCAATTGTGCTACAGATTAAGCCAATCTCGATCATCAAGGTTGAAGGCTTTGGAGAGTTTCCGGCAGTTGAAATCGTCGAGAAAATGGGTATAAAAGACCAAAACGACCCCAAAGCTGACCAAGCCACCAAGGAACTTTATAAAAAAGAATTTCACAGCGGCATTCTAAAGGCAAACTGTGGACCTTATGCTGGAAAAACCATTCGAGAAGCCAAAGACATCTTGATTGTGGATTTCCGAAAGGTTGGCGCAGCAGATTCCATGTATGATTTAGCTGAACCCGTGGTTTGCCGATGCATGACGCAGTGTATAGTAAAAATCCTCTCAGACCAGTGGTTTCTAAACTATTCTGAACCACAATGGAAGGAGAAAGCCAAACAAGTTGTGGCTCAAATGACGATTTATCCCGATTCCGCAAAACAGAACTTCTATACTGTTATAGATTGGTTACGTGAGTGGGCTTGCGCTAGAACCACAGGTTTTGGAACCCCGCTACCCTGGGGCAAGGGCTGGATAATCGAAACTCTCAGCGACTCAACTGTTTATATGGCATTCTATACGATAAACAAGCACATAAGACAGAATGATATCAAGGCTGCAGCTTTAACGCCTGAAGTTTTTGATTACATTTTCTACGGGAATGGCGATGCAAACGAGCTGGGAGTCACCACTGGATTGAATGGCGACTTGCTGAAAGCTATGAGAACTGAATTCCTGTACTGGTACCCATTTGACTTGAGAAATTCCGCTAAAGAACTCGTACCAAACCATCTCTCATTCTGCATCTTCCACCATGCCGCACTCTTCCCTCCTAAACATTGGCCAAAAGCCATCGGCGTTAACGGCATGCTAATGATCGAAGGACAAGGGATGCACAAGAGCAAAGGCAACTTCATAACAATGAAAGGAGCCGTGGAGAAGTACGGTGCAGACGCAACTCGCTGCGGTTTACTGCTTGGCGCTGAGGGGATGGATGATCCTGACTGGCGCGCTGAAAACATAAACGATCTACAAAGCAAGTTTGAAGCGCTAATTGGGTTTGCAAGCGGCATAATTGCTTCTGCTAAAAAACAAGAGGATACAGCCTTGGAGCGTTGGCTTATGAGCAAGCTTCAATCCCGAATAAAAGAAGTCACCACAAGCTTAGATGAACTCAAAACCCGGACCGCTCTGCAAGTGGCGTTGTTTGAGACTTGGAATGATCTGCGCTGGTACATCCAACGAAAAGGAAACACCGAAGCCAAAGCGCTAGGTAATGCAGTCAAGGTTTGGCTTAAGATGCTTGCTCCTTTTGCGCCATTTCTCTGCGAGGAGCTTTGGAGCCAAACTGGCGAAGAAGGATTCATCAGCGTTGCAAAGTGGCCAGTCTTTGATGCAGGCAAGATTGATGGTGCCGCTGAAGAGCAGGAAACTCTAATCACCGATATAATGACTGATACATCGAACATCGTAAAAGCAACAAAGATAACGCCAAAACGCATATGCGTCTATACTGCGGCACCGTGGAAATGGCAAGTTTACCTTAAAATACTTGACAAAACCGTTGCTGGCGAGGCAAAAATAAACGAGTTAATGAAGGAATTCGCCGCTGATAAAAACCTAAAGCCACGTATGAAGGAAATTGCAAGCATGGTTCCAAGAATCATTAAGGCTTTAACGAAGGTTTCGGGCGAACGAAAAATTAACATGCAAAAAATCAAAGCGGTGGATGAACAGGCGATTTTTGCTGCTGCGGTTGGCTTCTTGGGGCAACGCTTCAATGCGGTAATATCAGTTTATGGCGAAGATCACAAAGAACGCTTTGATCCTAAAAATCGTGCTGCTATGGCAATGCCGTATCAACCCGCAATCTATCTGGAGTAGGAAACCTGTTCATTGAAGACATATCGGCAATTTGCGTGGTGCCAGTCTTCATTAAGTAAACATTCACCCGTTTTTATTAAGAAAGCCCCGGTAGATTCAAGAGTTAATGATTGGATGGTAACCTGCGGCACTAATCTTATGCAAAATTACATTTGGCAAATGTAAGACAACAGTGCGTTTAAAAGGATAAGACTTAATGGTTTAGTTTAGCTGGCTCTTCGCGGTTCTTAAGTTTCTCTTCTAAAAGAACCAGTAGTTCCTGAGGCTTCACAGGCTTAACCAAATAAGCATCAGCACCTTCATCGAGGGCTTTAACGCCGGTTTCAAGGGACGGAAAACCCGTAATCATGATTTTAACGGTATGCTGGAGCTGTTTTTTGAGTTTTGCCAGCAAATCAGTCCCATCCATGTCTGGAAGCCTTATGTCTACCAGCGCTAGGTCATAGTGGCTTTTTTCTGCTTTTTCTATGGCTTCTTTGCCTGTTTCTGCCGTTTCAATTTCGTAACCGCTCTTTTGGAGAATTCGTGTAAAGGTACGGAGGATTGATTTATCGTCGTCAACAACAAGTATGGTTTTTTTAGGTGCTGCCACTTCTAACATCCCATTTTTTAATCCATAATATCGGCTTTCTCAAACCTTGTAAGGTTCAATATAAACCGCAATCTTCTTACATTGGCAACAAACCAGACTGTAACTGATTTGCTGTCAACAAAGACTTTGCCATTTGGCTTTGGGTAATTCTAACAATGAATTCCGAGATTAATAAACGCTATCCCGTTTGGCAGATCTTAAAGCAACCTTGTTAACAATAAAGTTATAACTAAGAAAAAACAACTTGAATTAAAGAGCAACTGGTTTTGAACATATGGTTTCTGCACCCATTTCTTACACAATAGAAACTGAAGTTCCATCAATCTACTTTGAGAAGCTATTTGACTTCATCTATACACAATACCTTGTTCCACAAAAACAACGATTCACAAACTTATCTCGGGAAACATCTCCTACAAGCAATAGAATCTCATATTTTGTCCTTGACACACAGGGTAGACAAATAATTAAAGTAGAAGTGAGAGGCACAGACACCGTAAACGCAACCATAACACCCCTAGAAACTGATGTTTCGGACGCAATTGTCAAAGAAGCAAGACAAGATGTGTTGATAGCTACTGAGTTGTTTGAGGAAAAAGCTCGCAAACTAACATGGTACTTTGCATGGCGGGAAGGAGAAGAAATCGTACCCGAAAAAGTAAAGCTTCACGAAAAAAGCTTCAATCGGCTTTTCCTGGAAACCCAGGTCCTGTTAACTTTTGTGTTCATAGGGCTAGGCTTGGTGCTGTTTCTTGTTGTTCTAACGTTTTATCCATCCTACTTCTGGCTTGTCCCAATACTCTTGATTGCGTCACAGTTTGCATTCGTTTTTTACTCCAACAAGATAATTGCTCGATCAAGCGACTGGACAATCACCAAAGACAACCCCACCATACACTTCTTGGAATATCAGCCACCTATTGGCTCCTTAGGTACCCTTGACGACTACAAACAAATTCCGCCGGAACAACTGGTTGCTTTAAAGAAAGAAGTCTACGAAGAAATAATAGCCAAACACGGCGCTGTCGATTGCCAAGAAGCAGAAAAAATCTTCGCCAAATACAATGTGTCATGTAGACTTGGTAGCCTATCTGCCAAAAAAATCAACGTCTATGAACTGGTAAAGAAGGTCGCCGACCGCTTCGGGTATAAAGTGCCTAAAATCGTGATTTCAAACACAATGGTTCCTAATGCCGCCGCTTCAGGCCCCAGTCCAAGCAGAGGTATCGTTTTGATAACAACTGGGTTACTTGTTCAATTGGAAGAACCTGAAGTTATAAGCGTTTTAGGACACGAATTTGGTCACCTCAAAGGAAGAGACCCCCTAATTCTGTTTGGTCTGTTAAGCGCAGAGTTCTTGTTCAGGTTCTATGTACTCCTCGCTTTATTTCCAGTCATATTTTCGTCTTTCCTGTTCTTCATATACTTCTTCGCCGTCATGACTCTCATATTCTTCATCGCAAAATTCTTTGAAGCGCGAGCAGACTTGACGTCAGCTATAATGATGGGGCAACCCAAAGTTATGGCTAGGGCACTGGAGAAAATCGGTTTCCACAGGCTGCTATTCGAACGAACGCCCAGTTTCCGCCTGCAAGAATGGGTTGGGTTGGATTCACACCCTCCGATTTACTTTAGAGTAGACCGTTTAGAGTCACTTGGGGAGACGACGATTGAGCATCCGCTGATTCAATCAATCAGAGATGTTGTGAAAGGGTTTGTGGCTACTTTAAAGGGTTAAATTCCCTCTTTCATTCAAAAGCAAATAGCTAAAATGGAAACTTGGTTATTCTGCTACCTTATTCAGTTGCGCTTCTTAGGCAAAAGGATTAGAAATAATATAAATAAAAAATGAAGCAGGTAGCAAGGAGACCTGAATATAAGGGGCAAACAATGGCGGGATTAAGAAAGCCGGTTTTTGTTAACGGACGGCTTCTGCGTCTGCACAGCCACTGACCAAGTTTGTTATCCTTATTTTTAAGTGCTCATTGGCCTTTGCGTTCTTAATGAAAACCGGGAAACCTTTGATTTTGGCGACACCTTCCCCGTTGGGACTCATGTCAATTACATCAACTTCGAATTCTTCACCGATTTCCATGGGGTAAGCTATACCTCTGCCTTTATTTTTGGCGTTTCTTGGGGCTCTTTTCTTAGGGCTAAAAGCGCATCATCCTCTTTTTCAGTAATAGTAAATTATGACATAAGAGCTTTATTGTTTTTTCCCAGAGTTATTAGGGCTTTTTCTGCCCATTCTGCATCGCTCCAAAACGCCCTACCTACCGCAACAAAATCAGCTTTCCTCTTGCGCACTATTTCGTCAGCTAATTCTGGTGTGGTGATTCCGCCCACCCCGATGACAGGAATTTTGATGGACTTCTTAATCGCCTCTGCCTGAGGAACAAAGTATCCTTTCATTTGCCGTAGTTGCTTTGGTTCGCTTCCACACATACCCCCAGACACGTCGAGTATATCTACTCCCATCGCTTCTAACCTTCGAGCGAACACTATCGAATCTTCGATGTGTGTTCCATGTGGCGCTAAATCGTCTGAGCCTAATCTATAGAGCAGAAGTCTTTCTCCAAGGCATTTGCGAACTTTTTCTGCAACCAATAGGGGAAAACGCATCCGCTTCTCCAAGGATCCGCCAAATTCATCTTCGCGCCTGTTGAACAATGGAGAATAGAATTGATTTAGCAAGTACCCATGGGCTCCATGCAACTCAACACCATCAAACCCAGCTTTAACTGCACGTTCAGCAGCCGAAGCAAACGTCTCTGCTATGGCGAAAATTTCCGATGATTCTAACATTCGGCTTTTTTCTCTTGGCGAAGGACCTACAGGCTCAACCCCGATGGCTCTTCTGTTGGTTACTGCTCCCGCATGAGAAATCTGCACAACCGCCGGAGCCCCAACCTCATGTAACGCGTCTGCAAGCTCACTAAAACCGCCTATTAAGGAGTCATCATGGATTGCCTAGTTGCTTGGGTCCTATCTTGCCAGTAGATGAAACATAGGAGTGCTCAACAATGGGTAATCCTGTGTGGGATGCACGTCGGACATAAAAGTTTATGAGCCTATTGGTTACGGCCCCCTCAAAACTTGCTCTCCCGGTTTGCATAGGCGGCAGTACAATGCGGTTACGAAGAGTGTAGCCCTTCACTTTTATGGGCTCAATTAATCCAAGCAAACCTTGGCACCTACGCTACAAATGCCTAAGTGGATGTATAAGAACCTGTCAGCCCTAAATCAAGTTTTGAGAGAATTTTTTGATAATTTCGCTAATAATGTTTAGGTTTCTAGTGGTCGTTTTCACCTTCAGCTTTGATTCTAAAAAAGGGTTAGGTAATGCACCTTCTCCTCCGCCATGTGTCACACTAAAAACTTCTGTTTCATTTGCTGAGATTACTTGAGCAGTTGATTTTGGAATCGTCAGGGGGAGCTGAAGAGGGATGGGAGAAAATGCGACTGGAAGAAAAGTAACAAGAAAGCTTGTACCTTCAGCTTTCTGACCTTTGAAGGGATTAAGGTCAATTATGTTTTTAAGCTGGGCAATTGTACGCAAGAAGACTTTAACTTCATAGCTCAAAGTGATTCGGAGTTTGGTTTCAACCTCAACTTTTATTTTTTGAGGGTTCTCAATGTCGGTTTCAAAGATTACATTGCCGCTCTGCTTGTATGTAGATATGTTCTGGAAACCGAGCGAGGCGAATAAATCTTTAAGTTGCTCTTTAACAACAGTTCGTCCGCCAACGTTAATTCCCCTCAAGAAAGCTACGTAGGTAAACATGAAAATCAGTGACGTTAGCGTTCTTATAAGAATTTGTTTGAAAAGATTTTTCTTCATGATAACTTTGGAATTCTAAACAAATAACCACGTGGAGTCTTGACTTTAGAAAAGGTTTATTTCACCTTAAAACAAACGTGTCTTGATCATCAATGGATATTCTTGAAGTTAAGAATTTATCAGTTAAGGTTGAGGGTAAGCTCATACTCAAAGACCTGCACTTCAATTTAAAAGAAGGCGCCAGCCACATTCTTTTTGGACCAAATGGCTCAGGAAAAACCACCCTAATAAGTACGCTTATGGGGCTGCCTGGGTACGAAGTGATTTCGGGCGAGATACTCTTTCGAGGTGTCGATGTCACCAACAAAACCGTCGACGAACGGGCTAAACTGGGCATAATCGTGAGCTTTCAGAATCCTCCCGAGATAACCGGGGTGAAATTAGGCGATTTGCTCAAACTCTGTCTTGGTAAAACAGTATCTGACGAATTTAGTTCGGAAGAGCAAAAGCAGATTGAAGCGTTCCGCCTGACTGAGTTCCTAAATCGAGATGTCAACTTGGGTTTCAGCGGTGGCGAACGGAAACGTTCGGAGATCCTGCAGTTGATTTTCCTTAAGCCTACACTGCTTCTGTTGGATGAACCTGACTCAGGTGTAGACGTTGAGAGTCTAAAGATGATTGCAACCGAGATTCAAAATTACGTAGCAAGCACAGGTAGTTCAGCATTGATTATCACGCATAAAGGAGACATTCTTGAATACATCAAAGCTACATACGGATGCATACTGCTTAATGGTCAATTCCATTGCTACAAGGACCCGATGCGCATTTACGAAGATATCAAACGCTTAGGGTACGAAGAATGTGTAGCTTGTAGGGTAAGAACGAGTGAGGGATGGAAAAAATGAGCAAAGAAAGTGACTTAACAAGGCTGCCGCATAAAATTCTTGAGGAAGCTCAGAAAGCGGGACTTGAAACTGGAGAAAAAAATCGTTCCGCCACATTTTTCCATTTAAACCAAGAAACCGTTGCGGCCTCTGTCAATGAACTATACGAGGGAAAACTAGAGCTAATGGACATTAAAGCAGCATTAAAAAAGTATCCCTGGCTTGAAGATTACATGTGGAAATTGGTGAAAAAAGACAAAGATGAATATACAAAGAAGGTTGCAGAAGATTACAGCGGTGGCTATTTTATGCGTATTCTACCAGGTGCAGAGATTACATTTCCACTGCAGTCCTGCCTTATGATTACCCAGAAAAACTTGGAGCAACGTGTCCACAATATTATCATAGCCGAAGAAAACTCAAAAGCGCACATAATCACCAGCTGCGTTCAGCACTCTAGCGTCCCAAACGCATCGCATTTGGGTATTTCAGAGATTTACGTTAAGAAAGGAGCGATGCTGAACTTTACGATGATTCATCAATGGAGCGAAAAAACTTTGGTTCGTCCCAGAAGCGGCGCTCAAGTCGATGACAAAGCTACTTTCATTTCAAACTACGTGTGTATGCGCCCAGTCCGCGATGTCCAGATGTACCCTGCCGCTAACTGCGTTGGCGAAGATTCCCGTGTAAGCTTCAACAGCATACTTTACGGTCACAAAGACAGCCTTTTAGACATCGGCTCCAAAGCCGTGCTCACAGGCAAAGGAAGCAAAGCTGAGATGGTCAGTCGCGCCATCACTAGGGAAGGCTCAAAGATGATAATTCGCGGAATGATAGAGGGGGATAACTCTGATTGTAAAGGACATTTGGAATGCCGCGGATTAATAATGGATAACAATTCGTTCATGCAATCAATTCCCGAGTTAATTGCCACAAAGAAAGGTGTCGAGATAACCCATGAAGCGGCAGTTGGCAAAATCAGCGAAAAAGAAATCACGTACCTTATGACACGGAAACTTTCGCGTGAACAAGCTGTTTCGCTGATAATCAGGGGTTTCATGGATGTAAGTATTCTGGGTTTGCCCGAGGCATTAAACAAGGAGATTAAAGCCATCGTAGATTCTTCGGCAGGCGCAGAATAACTGCCTACAGCTTTTCTGCAATTTAGGTCTTAGGAGACCTACTTTGCCGAGTATTTTTTTCTAAAAAAAGCAATTAACCCCTTACCGTCAATTTCTCTATAAAAGTGGACAATCAGGAGCAGTCTTTAATTAATAACATATCAAACACAACTAAGCAACCTATCAGACCATGAAAAATCGACATAAAATTTTACAAACTCGGCGACATAAACTCCCTTTTACCGGCAAATACGCAATTATAATATTCAAACTCTTCAGTCGTCAAGTAGAAAACCAAATCGCTAGGAGTTCAAGATACAACTTATGCAGAAATGCTTAATTGCAGCATTAACTCTAGCAGAATTCACCAACAATTTTATTTGGGATTTCATAAAAATTTTAACTGAAAGAGGTTAGCGGTTGCAGAACGAGTACGCCATTCAAACAATTAACCTAACAAAAACGTTCAAAACAAAAACCCCAAAAACCAATCTGTTCGAACGCCAAACCCAATCGATCAACGCTATTGATAAACTCAATCTCTCCATAAAAAAAGGCGAACTCTTCGGGCTTCTTGGCCCCAACGGCGCAGGCAAAACCACTCTCGTTAAAATCCTTTGTACCCTGTTGCCTCCTGATGAGGGAACAGCTATTGTTAACGGCTTTGACGTTGCTAAGCAACAGATGCGAGTGAAGCAGTCCATCGGTACTATTTTCAGCGTTGGCGAACGCGGCTTCTTCTGGAGGTTAAGTGGCTATAGTAATTTGGAATTCTTCGCCGCCATAAATAATGTTCCCCGAAGCGTCAGGAAGCAACGAATCACAGAGGTTCTGGAGCTAGTGGGTTTGCAAGATAAGGCGTTTGAGGTTTTTCAGAAATATTCGGGCGGCATGAAAAGAAAACTTGCATTAGCTAGGGCTTTGCTGGCTGACCCACCTATACTTCTTTTAGATGAGCCCACTACGGGTTTAGACGTTACTTCATCAAGGAACATCAGGGACTTCATAAAAAACGACCTTAGCAAAAAACATGGCAAAACCGTTCTCTATACCACACATTACATTGAGGAGGTTTCCCAGATGTGTGACCGCGTAGCCATAATGAAAAAAGGTAAAATCGTTGCTTTAGACTCGCCTAACGTGCTTAGAGGCATGACGAAGAAGGGCGAAGTCTCCGACATTATTGTGAAGAACATGTCTGAGGAACAGGTGAATAGTCTGCGGGGTCTGGCTGGTGTCTCGGGTTTAGCCTCAGAGGTGCAAGATTCAGTTCTTGGGCAGACACGCTTACGGGTGCGCTTGGAAAACGTTGATGCGTTGCCGATGGTGCTCGATTTCCTTTTCCGCGAGAAAATCAAGCTAATTAACTTCCGACAGGAAGAGCCAACTTTAGAGGATGCCTTCATAGAGTTAACAGGAACTGATGCAAACAAATGACGTTGTCCCAGGAATTAGACAAAATCTACTATTTCATGAAGCGTGACATCATTTCATTCTCGACTTACAAAACAAACATCGTACTTAGCGTCGTAAGTGCTCTTTTTGGGGCACTCTCATATGCGTTTTGGGGCGCCAACGCCTCAATGCCAAGTGTACAGAATCTCGGTATGCCAGTTGTAACTTACCTGCTGATTGGACTTGCCTTTAACACTTACTTGTCGCAGAGCCTTACGCTCGTTCAGAAAACGATTAACCCTTGGAGCCTTGAGGAAGTGCTGGTTTCACCCACTGGTTTGGTAACCTTTATTGTCGGCAGTTCGCTTTGGGGCTTTATTTGGAGCACGCTTGTAATCGTTATTTATTTGTCGGTTGGCGTTTTTGCTTTCGGAGTTGTCTTAAGCGTCAACATCATCGGAACTATAATAGTTGTAGGATTGGGTATTGGGACATTCATTGGATTCAGCATGATAGGTGCAGGGGTCCTAATTTTAACCAAGCAAGGCGACCCCGTCACAACAATCATCACATTAGCAACAAACCTGTTTGGAAATGTTCTTTTCCCAATTGCCGTTATGCCGCTTCCCCTTCAAGTAATTAGTTTCTTTGTGCCACAGTACTACTTCTTTACCTGCATTCGACCTATGCTTATTGGACAAGGTATAGGGGCGATTCTGCCGGACCTTGCCATTTTGGGTGTGATGTGCGCAATAATTCTCCCCGTCGGTTACCTAGCTTATACTTGGTGCCTGAAAGTGGCACGCAAAAACGGGACCCTCTCATGGTTCTAGAAACTCACTATTTTACTAATTCATTGTTGAGAATTTTTTGGAAATTAATCTCGAAAGCCGCGACTGGATTTTCCAGTTTCCATGCTTCAAGCACAAGCGGACTGATTTCGCCTACAAGTGCCAACTTCAGAGCCATTGACAATGACTTTGCCGACTCTGCCTTCGATGAAGCTTGAGTGATTGGTTTGTTTGATTTGCCATTCCACTCCAATGTTACCCATAAAGGAGTCTAAGGCAGATTTGATTTCGCTGAAATTTGCGTTTGGATGGGTGGTTAATGCCGCAAGCCAGTCTTCGTCGCGTGTTTGGGTTTCGCGGGTTTTGTCGTGTAAGGTTATTTTGCCGAGTTCGAAGATTTTTTGGGGAAACTCTACCGACGTGTTGATGCTTAGGAACTCCATTAGGCTGGGCAACAGCATATTGCGTAAGCAAGTCATGGTCACTATTTTGGGGTTGGATAGTTCAACTATTTCGGTTGGGAAGGCGTTCATCTTTTTGAAGAGGCTTTCCGGGTTGGTTAGTGTTGTGTTAAGGGTTTCTTGGTAGCCAAGTCCAACCATGAGTTCCCGTGCGATATCGATATATCTTTGGTCAGGTTTTGTAGCTCCAGTTGTTGGAAGTTCACGCCACGTTGGCTCTATGTTGTTGTAGCCATACGCGATGGCAACATCTTCAATAATGTCAACTTGATGCATAACGTCAACGCGGTAACAAGGAACCAACACCGTTAGATTTTCATCCGAAATGTTCTCCACACCTAAACCACTAGTTAATAGCAAATCACCAATCTCCGTCGCATTCAGCTTTAAGCCCAAAAGATGGTTAGTGTCCTCTACGCTTAAACTGAAGCGTTTACTTTCGAAGTTTGGCGTAACAACCTTGCCTTCGGTATAATCAGATTCTTCTGGGTAATGTATGGTTGCGCTGAAAGCTTTGCCTCCACGGTCAATTAATGCCAAAGTAACCAGGTTCAATGTGTTCAATACTGTCTTGTGCACCGTTCCAGTGACTTCAACCAACAAGTTACGTGATTCCTCGGTGATTTTGCCAAGGTCATTCGAGTTTATGATTGGCGGGAATGAGAGAACTTTACCTTCGCTGTCAAACAGCATCGGATAAAGAGGATTTTTCTTAACTATGTGACTATATTCAACTCCTTTTGGATGCCGGTCAAGGATTTGGTCTAGACTCATTTCTTCGTTAAAACCCAAGGGCACGAACTTTGTTTCTTCGGGCTTAACAGCTGTATACTCGATTGGTGGCTTTATCAGGTCCAAGTTGTAGATGCCAATCGAAGTTTTCTGTCTGCTTCTGCCGTGGGTTTGGTCAAGTTTGTCCTGCAGGTGCATAATGCCCTTTATGATGTTGTCGGAAAGGTGTATGTTCTTGATGACTGAGCAGCAAATGTAGGGGCGAATGCCAAATAGCTTTGAGTTTACGTTTACTTCGATGGCTGATTTACCAACCGCATACTGCTTTAACCCCTTTGCGCGGTTTAGGTAGCCTTGTAGAGCACGGCTTAAGCCTTCAACGCTCCAAAGGTCAGCACGAGCAGTATCCTTCATCTCAATACTGACTGAACCTTCTTTTTGATCAATGGCTTTGACTTCGCCCTTAACGAAAGCCAAGATTTCGTCTAACTTTTCAATGTCTCCGTTAATTTTCACGCCAAGTAAACGTTCCAGTTCAAGGTAATCTACGTCGATTGTGGGCATTTATGTCACCTGTTTTTTCCTAAGCCAACCAAGGTCTTGACTAAAAATCATACGGATATCCTCAATCCCTGCGCGCATCATGAAGAGGCGATCAACACCAAGTCCCCAAGCAATTACAGGCTCTTTAACGCCAAGAGGTAAGGTTACTTCGGGACGGAAAATTCCTGAACCTCCAAATTCTACCCAGCCGTAACCTTCTTTGTAGGCGCTGAGTTCCACGCTGGGTTCAGTAAAGGGAAAATAGTCGGGTTTGAAACGAATTTTGTCTGCGCCAGCGATTTCCATGGCAAATTTGCCTAAAACGCCTAGGAGATCTTTTAGGTTGAGGTTTTTGTCGATTACGATGCCTTCAACTTGGTTGAATTCTGAGAGGTGGGTTTTGTCGGTGATTTCAGGTCGGTAAACTCGTGCGATCGAAAAGTGTTTGCTTGGAATCTCGAAATTTTTTGCTTCAAGAGTCCTTGCGCTAAGACATGTGCCGTGTCCGCGGAGCAGTAAACGTTGGGCAGCCTGGAGTGAGTACTTGTATCCCCATCCTGTAGACCCAGTTTTCCAGCCGTCCTCATGGGTTTCTTTTACATGTTCGAGCGCTTGAGCGTGATTAGTTAATTGCCCATTTTGTGGGTCTTTTATGTAGTAGATATCTGAGGGCTCGCGTGCAGGATGGTCCTGCGGCACATAGAGAGCGTCAAAATTGAAAAAGGCTGTTTCAACAGCTGTCCCAGTCATCTCCTGGAAACCCAACTGAACAAGTTTGGCCCGAACCTCATCAAGAAACTGTAAATACGGATGCTTCTTTCCCGAAAAAGTCTTTGCCACAGGAGCTTCAATGTTGTATTTCTGCAGTTTAACCGTTTTCCATTTGCCTGAAATTATAAGGTCAGGGGTTAACTGAGTGACTTCTTGAGGAGTAATTGTAGCTTGAGCTGTGGCTTTTTTGCCTTCTGGGGTGATTTGGAGGGTACGTGTAGTTTTTGGCTCAACCGTTAGGAGCTTTCGTTTTTTAAGTTGTTCAGTTGCCTGCTGGAGTTCCGGGCTTAAGTCTTCTTGGGGTTCCTGCTTTTTGTCATAGAGATGTTTTAGGAGGGTCTCATCGCATCCTTCAGGAATAACAGTTTGGTGAAGGAGCGCCTCGGTGACTCGGAGAGTGTTGCTTTGTGGGGTGTAAGTTGCCCATTTCTTCCTGATGACCCAGCCAAGCGCAATCTGAACAAACTGCTCTTCTAGTCCTGTTTGTTCCGCAGCTTTCTTCAAGTCTGCTGTTCCGCCGAGTTGTGCTGTGATAAGGACGAGTTTGCGTTCAGGCAAGCCATCTTTGGCGTATTTTTCGCCCTCTGGCGTTAGTCTGATTATGTTTTGGATTTTTGCGTGAATTACTAAATAATTTTTTTCTTGTAGCGTTAGTGCTGTGCGCATTACAGCTGAATCTAATATACCACAAGCTTGGATTAGTTGATCAACTGTTGCTTTTCCGCCATGTGTTTCCAATGCTGAGAGAAGTTGTTGTTCTTGGGTTCTGAGTTCAGCCATCAAGGTTTGCCTTCCACGCATATGAATTTGCTTACTGGATAGTTGCCACGCAAATAAAAGCATGCTGATAAACCTTGAACGCTGTTGCTCTGAGAAGCTACAACCTTACCGTCAACGCAAAGTTAGTTTTCATCTTGTACTCAGTCGAAATATTAACGTACCTAAATAATTTGGATTCTTTTGTCGATTGAATTGTAAACGTTTTTCTCGATCGTACGTTTTAGGCTGTTGATTTTATCCCCCGTTTCTTTGTAAGCGTTTTCTTTGACAGTTTCATGGGTTTCTACGCTTGTTTTTCTGACTTTCAACAGGTTTGCCTGTTCTTGGAATTGCGTTAAGCTCTGATTTATCTCATCCATCTTTGACGATGCCAACAACTGATCCTTATTGGTCGCCATCTCTGCGCACCTCAACTGCAGATTTGCTAGAGAGTTTTTATGCAGAATCTCAGCCACGGATTCTGCCGCTTTCCGAGCCTTATCAGGTTTCAACTTTAGCTTATCCAGAGCTAGCATCTCTTCGAGTTTCTGCAGGATCTCCTTAAGCAACGGATAACCGGGTTTCTCCGAGACTAGGGCCTCAAATGGCTTCTCCAAGTACTGGTTTATCTTGTTTAGTTCGTCGGGCGTTATTCCTCCGCCACCGCCACCTGTAGCTAAAGCTTGCATTTTAATGAAGGGTTTCTGCAGGTGCCTAAGCTCATGTTTTAACTCGCTGCTTAAGGACTCGATTTCGCATTTAACCATGTTTAGCTTATCGATTGGTCCTTTGCTTTTGAGTTCGTTTATTTTTTCCTCTAAGGTGGCGATATCCGCCTCTATTGGTTTGCGTTCATTCTTCAAGTTTTCTTTATCTTCACCCAGCGCGATTAACTGTTTTTCGACGTTTTGGAGCTCATTGACTTGCTGAAGTGCCTCTTCCAAAGTCTTAGTCTTAACATATTCCTTTGTGACGTAATCGTTTAGGGTTGTGTAAGCTTGTTTAGCTCGTTCATAAATAGTTAAGAATTTTCGTCTATCCATAATGAAGAAGGGGGAAATTCTTGGAAACCAATTCTTGATATCAATGTCCGTTACCAGTATGACTTTCTGAGTTTCTTGTACATATCGACTTATGCTCTCATAGGAGACCTGTTCGGGAGGGCTAAGTTTTTTGAGGCGGTCGAGGAACAGGCGGGCGAGCTTGTTTAGGGCTCTAGCGCGGTTGTATACTTTCATGTTTCTTTTTTCTATCTCTTTGGAGCTGATGTCGAAGAGCATTTTGCTGACGTCTGCGACTGCTTGAAGTGAAGTGTTCATGTCGTCGCGTAGTTTTTTGGCTTGTGTATGTACGGGTGTGAGAATGGAGCTGGTTTGGTTTTCAAGCCAACGTTTCACTTCGTCTGAGGATGAGAATTTTAGGGTTGTTTCAGTCAACGATGCTTCACTGTACCATATGTTGTGTTGGCTTGTTTATCAATTTTAGCCCAATTCCAATACTCTTTTTTGGGTAATTACTCTTAAATAGGTAACAATTGTTGAAACAACCTTACGAGGAAAAGACCGTGGACACCAAAAAACTCTCTTTGACAATAGTTTTCGCTGCCTTAGCAATAGCGCTAAACCCAACTTTCACACAAATCCAGCTCGCCGCGCCCTTCGCACAAGGACTCATCTACCAAATATGGGAAATCCCAATCGTAGTAGCTTTCCTAATAATCAGCCCTATAGCGGGACTAGGCGTTTCCCTTCTCAACACTGCAGTCTTGTTCGCAATCTTCCCAGGTTACTTGCCCACAGGACCAGCCTACAACCTGGCAGCCACTTTATCGATGCAAGTGGGAATCTTCGCTGCAGTGGCAATCGGCAAAAGATTTTTCTGCTCAAAGAATCTGGACACAAACATACTCACCAAGGCCAAATGGCTAGCAATTGCAACAACCACAGGAATCTTAACTAGAGTCGCATTCATGTCAATCGTTCTCTACTTTGCACTTCCACAATCTCCACCAATTGGATTCTGCGTTTCCGCTTGAAGCGACTATGGGGTACCTGCCTTTTGCAGCGCTCTTCAACGCAACACTAGCGTTATACACAATTCCGAGCGGCTGGCTGATTGCCCAAAGAGTCCAAAAAGTCCTGCACTTAACAATGCCACAAGTAGAAAAATGCCCCGTTCCTAACAAAAAATAAAAAAATTTAGAATCCTAAGGATTTGGCCAATACCTCAGGGTTAATTTTTCCCGCTTTGAAAGTTTTTCCAGTTTTAGCATTATTGATTATCAACATAGCAGGGGCGAATAAGCCGTGGTCAATTTTGTAGAAATCTTTGTCAGCTTCGCGGAAAATCTGCAAGAAAGGTTTGCCATAGTCTTTGGAAGCCATGGATGGAGTCTGGTTAACGATGTTTTGCAGCGCTGTTTCGTCGTCATAGTCAACGGTTAGATACACAGTCCCGCCGTATAGGATGGCGTCGTTGGTGCGTGCCATGGCAACGTCGAAGTCTTTGCCGACTGGCGGAATGGGAGCGTAACCCATAGCGTAACGGATGATCTTGGGGCTCAATCCGAGGGTTTTTAGTTTGTGAATGCCCACTTCGACAACTCTGCCTGCGACTTGTGTTAGACCTGCAATACTTGCGGTAGGAGCAACCACCACAATCAAGTTGGAAGCAGAAACGCCGCTAGCGGTGGTTACTTTTTCGATAAGGGCGTCAGATGGCAAAACGTTGCTTTCCAATGTAATAACCGCCTTGTCGCTTTGGTCTTTGTAGCCAAGTTCCTCATAGAGGTCCTTGGGTTTTAATGCTAAAGCGCGCACAGGACCTGAACCGATGGCTATTGAGCCGTCTGGTTCTTTAATGCGCCACCCCGCAAACTGCGAACCCAACATGGCAATCGCCGGATGGTCCGACGAAACAGTAATCGACGGGAAAGTTAAGTCGCCGTAGGTTTTGAAACCCAACTGAACTTTTCCAGCGCCGCCCAAGCAGAGTTCGGTTAATTTTTTACCTGCTTGAAAACCACCTGATGCATTTACACCTGCATCGATGACTGTGGCTCCAGCAGCCGATTTTGAGACGGTTACTCCGTAATATTCTGGGTTATCGATAAATTTTTGAGCTATATTCCAAGCCATTTGGTTTATGCTAAGTGCTTTACCCATAAACTTTCACCTTTAGAGTACTTTACTGGCGGGTTTTTAAATATTAAAGGTAATGCTGATGTTAAAGCATGTTAGGGTCTGTATCCTCTAAGTGAACAAAGGGCTAATGCCGCTGCGGTCAAGTCGGCTGTGGTGCCTGGATTGCATGAGTTGCCCTTGGAGCGAAGTTGTTTATCGAATTCGGTAAGGCTCTTTTTTCCTGCAGGGGTTTCTAAGCCGCCAAGTTCCAAAATTACTTTAGCTTCCTCCGAGACTTCGATGGCTTTTTGTTTGCCTACTTTTCTTGCGATGAATGTGTCTGGGCGTTCCGAGAGGATTTTTAGGAAAGTGTGGACGATGGCGGTATTCATAGGTTTGCTTTCAAGCTGCTTCATCAGGTACGGATATGCCAAATCAAAGGTTATAGGGTAGTTGTTGACCCATTCGTAGCATATGTCGTCGTATTCTTGGGCGATTTTGAAAACTTTGAATAAACTTACATTTTCTTTTAGTAGCCGCTCTTTTGAGGTTGGGTCAGAAACATCAAGGTCCGGTGCGCCGCCAAGTCCGCTGGGGTTGGCAATATCAACGGCTTCATAGAGGTATATCGAATCCCATGCCGTGGTTGATCTAACAGCTAAATCTATGTATTTCCGTATCTGGGAGAAATCAAAAACGTAATCTTCCTTCGTTGGCGTCATACCTGCAGCAACCGCAATGGGAACAAACAACATTACCGTGCCAAGGATGGTGTTTCCGCCCTTCTGCCAAACAGTGACATCTGCAGCACAATCTCTGATGAGCCTCCCAATTCCAACCTTGTCGACATCAAGACGCTTCTCAGCCACCGATGTCCCAAGGTAAGCTGCTTCCTGAAAATTTGGACCAGCTGCAACTGCCGAAGCTAAGAAATGTTCTACCCTTGTTTTTTCAAAGCTTGACGTGAAACTTACGTTGCCGGGTTTTTGGCTGCTGACTTCCAGCATTATCGCCAATTGCAGGCATTGAGATATGTGTTGGGCTTTTTTGCAGTTGCTCATTCGGATGTGCTCTGATATTTTGGTCTAAAGAAGGTTTATTAAAGTTTTGAAAACTAATTGCCATTGATTTGTATGAAAGCTCGCGAAGGCGACCTAATTAAAACCAAAAGCAACGTGGTTTTTGACGTTAAAGGCTTAGTTCACCCGCCAAACAAGGTTATTGCGTTTCCAAGATTTATTCCCTCGCCGCAGGGCACAAGGCAAGGCAAAGACACATTGTACGGCAAAGTCTACAGTCTAGGCGACCGCTTCAAGTATCTGCAGGAAAACCATCCTGACCTCATAGTTTTTGACCCCGTGTTTGGGGAAATAATGTGTGAAGTTCCCATGGAGCAAATTACAGAACATTACAAGCCGACGGAAAAACTTGCGGAACTACGCCAAACCAAAAACCTCAGCACACTCGAAAACAAAGCGCTACAACTTGCAACAATACTTAAAGAAAAAGCAAGCATTCCATGGAGCGCTATTGGAATCTCTGGTTCAATAATGGCGGGATTAACAACTGAGAAATCAGACATCGAC
The DNA here is from genome assembly GCA_963739495.1 of Candidatus Bathyarchaeota archaeon. Classification (GTDB taxonomy): domain Archaea; phylum Thermoproteota; class Bathyarchaeia; order Bathyarchaeales; family Bathycorpusculaceae; genus Bathycorpusculum. The sequence continues at coordinate 55,987 of CAVUAM010000027.1, forward strand.
CCACTGATTTATGGTGTAGAGAATAGCGGAAAAGCTTATGCTGCTCTGCAGGAATTGCGGAAAGAGGCTGATTCTGGCTTCAAAGCCTACAGCCAAATGGAGCTTCAGACGCTTTTCGACTTCCGCTCAAAGGATACCCAAATGAGCTTTGAAGACTTTGTATTGGTCGAAAGCCGCAAAGCCTTCCAGGGCATGTTCATGGGAACTGACTACTTCATTCGTTTCGTGAAGGACTGGAGAGAGTTAAGTGAGCAGTACGGTGATGTCTACTACAGCAACAGTGGCTACTCAAAAATACAGGGCCAACATAGCTGATGCAACGGATTCACTGTTTACCCCTTGCACCTACAAGCTCAGAGATGTTGCAATTGTTGAAGGACCCAAATTTGCACCCATTGAGGAAATCGTTTCTTTCCGCGGCAGATTCTGTGAACAAATACCCACAAATCTCAGAGAACTCCCCATAGTTGAAGCGCAAGGAAAAGTCGAGCTTGTCACAGACACCAAAACAGGAGAAACACACTACCGCCTTATCATCGGAAACAAGCCAAGCGACTACATGGTTATCAAATATTAACCCATCAATCTTAAATGTTCTAATCAGACTTGAAACAGATGGAGTAATCAAAAGGGTAATCAATTCTACGAGAAAAGAACTCAGCAACTTAGCAAAAGAGCGGACGTAGACAATTCCCGAAGAAGTCAAGAAAGCCATTCAAAGAAAAACGAACGAGAACAGGCATAAAGAAATAGAATAATAGCGATTTGGCGCTTAGAAGCGCCTTAACTGATTTTTTGTGTGATCCCTAACTTGCACTACTTTCCTTTTAGCTATTGTACATTTAGCGAAAGCAACTGCTAAAGAGCCTACGCCGAAGACTCCAACACTTAGAGCTACTATATCCATCGAAATCACCGCTTGACTTAGTAGTTCCTATGGTTTAAGCGGGCACTTACTTTGCTGACTTTCTTTGCTACATATATTTCAGTAGCCAATGTGCCGATCGCACTTGCGATGACGCTTAAACCAACTATTATTACGCTTAACATTTTCTCATATCACCTTTTGGTTACAACAGATAAATGCACAACTAAATATAAAGATAGTTATGATTTGTTCATAATTTTTAATAATTATTGAAATAGTTTAGAGCAAAATAGAATAATCACTGAACAAACAATTTTCTGTTTTGGCAATGAAATAAATCTCATTTGCCGCATCTGCATTTCGCGAGTCGCTCCGCTTACGCCTAACAGACACCCAAAAGCCAAACGCTAAGCGAGGTCACACGAGACCAGGCTGCTCCAACGCCACTGAGCAGCATCCAAAACCCTGAGTTGCTCCTAAACACTATGCAATGGCGCGGTCGCATTCAACTCGGGAGCCACCTTATTTATGGAGACATACTCGAAAGCCGAAGTCGGATTTAATCGAAGCCTTAGAAGATAATGATGATAATGATGATACGACTACTGGAGCAGCGAATGGGTGTTATCTTTCAGAGTTAAACCTAAATTGCTTAGTTTATTCCTAATTGAGACACAACTTTTACCCATAACTTGTGAAATGTCATTGAATCTTTAACTGCAAAGAAAAGAAGTTGCTGTCGCTGCTGCTTTGCAACTACCATTTTTTTCTGCGAGTTGCGACAATCACACAGAATGTTGCACTTTGAGTACCTGTTCGTAGTAGCGGGGGCAATAAGTCAACGTTACCTGCCAGAAGCTTCCAGCTGCTGATTGGACTTCTTCCAGGTTGCCCTCAACAATTACGGTTTCATCTTTCTGTGCCTGCTGCCGGAACTCTTCCATGTAGCTGAAAATCCGTTTCACTTCAAGTGCCTCTTTGGGACCAGCCAGAACTTCTAAGGGTTCTATGCCGTAGATTGACGGAATAAACGGTGCTTCATCGTCTGCGGTGACGCGGGCTTTTAGCTTAACCCAGCCCCTTTGAATTATGCGGGTTTTCGGGTCATATTCCGACTTGATTTCGCTCCAAGCCTTCACGGGCTCAAACTCGGCTTTAATGACTCTGCCGCTAAACTTAGTATCGTCATACAAGCCGTAAATCATCTTTCGACGTTGATGCCAAACGAAATCTTTTATGTCAAAATTTTTGAACCGCCAATCTTTACCCTTCATAGCATCTTCCGATTCAAACTCGTTTCGCAAACCCGAGTTAGAGTCAGAATAGAGTTCATCCATTAATTGGCAAATTTTAGTGTTTTCTGATTTTCCATAAATTGTAAAATCGATGTCTGAATATTTTGGATGATGAAAACCGTGTAGCATGGACCCGAAAACACCGAAACTTTGTGTCGATACACCTGAGTTTTTGGTTGCTATGCCAAGGACTCGTTCCATTGCCGCTAATAATGGGTCGGTTGGTCCTGTTTTGAGCAATTCTTGGAGGCGAGGCTGGGGGTGTCTGGCTTCTTCAATAAGGTTCTGAGCTACCCCGATAATTTTCAGGCCAAGCATTTCATGATTAACAAGATACTGCGGATAGTTTTTGGCGACAAGTTTCATGCCTTCGTCGTTGTAGAACTTGTAGAAGAGTTCGCTTCTGCCTGTTCTTGGCGCACGCGGATCTTTTGACTGAAAAATTTTGGATGAAGCGTATTCGGCATCGCAAATGTAGGCATCTTTTGGGTGGCTATAACCGAAGACGCGGAAAATCAAGCCTTCGGCAGTTTGGATGGCGTCGCGGTCGCGTAGTCTCAGATTGGCCATATGTACTCTTCTTCCGAGGTGGCTGTTCCCACAACAACTTGGTAAAACACGCTGCCATCTTTTGTAGATTGGGCTTTTTCCAGAGTTCCAGCAACCTTAATCTGCTGCCCCGCTCTTGCGACATTACGATAGCAACCAATGTTTGAAGTCACCAAAGTTGGGGTTTGTTCAAGGTTGATTTCGCTTTGGGGGTCTTGGGGTTGATAGTTGCTGACTCTGTAGATTGCTGGGCGATACATGGTTTCGGTGTCGTCGCAGACGGTTGCGGTAAAACGTAGCTGAGCCAATGGAGTGTAAGTGTAGTCGCCGAATTTGGTTTTGATTTCCTCAGGTTTCTTGGTTGCATTATACATCCAGATTTTGCCTTGGTATTTACCCACGAATTTCCGGGCGGCTTCGATACGGTTACCAGCGATGTATGTAAGCTTATTTTCGTTTACAAGCCGCTGAATGGCCTCTTCCACCACTCGGAAGTTGTTGTTGCCATAGACCACAAAGTCAATGTCTGATTCTGGTGCATGCATTTCCAAAGCGATAGATCCATGTATGCCTAAGTCGCTGCAAGGTACACCTGACTCTTTTGAGATTAAATCAATTAGTTGAAGGGACATTTTTTGGAGTTTATCTGGTTGCTTTAGGTTCTGGAGCCAAACTAGCCGATCTTTGGGTACAAAAACCTGCTCAATTGCTTCGAGGGGCGCAGTTATTAGTTCTTTGCTGCGCGTCTGGTCATAATAGAGGTAGCTGGGGAAGGTTTTGCGGAAGGCTTCTATGAAGGTCTGGTAGTTTTTGGCAGTATATAGTTTTTCGGCGCGGAAAAGTTGGCTGGTTAGGGGATTTGTGCCAAAACACCATGTCCTTGTGAGCATCTCTACATCAAAGAGTCCCTTGTACTGCGCTGGAATGTACTTAAGGAACGCGAAAACTCGGTCGTCAGGGTGCTCATACCCAAACGTGTTCATGATAAAACCGTCTTTAGTAACAAATGTGTCTCCATCCATTGGAGTCCAAACATCAGCTTCTTCCGTTGTGATACACCGCAAAATAAGGGTGAAACAAATATTAAAAAAGCTATTGCATCACAACACGCAGAATTTTTACATTAGCAGTTTGGGAAGGCTTTTTAAAACTTGACTGTTAGTTTACAGCTATGTCTCTTAGAGCCATTGCAAGCACATTTCGTAGCAGACGGTTTTGGATTTGGCAAATAGGTGGCGCCCTAATCTACGCAGTTCCCGCAACGATTCGACTTGCAACAGGCAATGTCCATCTGCCGATTCTAAGTGCGTTTATGCCCCCATGGACAACTCCTTTTGTGCCACGCAACATCGTCGAAAAGGTTTTAGTTAACGCTTTCTTCCCAGGAGGGGCTGGAGCGGTGGCAGGAGAAGTCTTCTACAAAAACAAAAACCAGCATCTTAATAGAAAACAGAAGTACCTTGCACGTCTCGGCGGCGCATGGATAGAGACCGCGGCATGGTCACTATTCCAATACATCGGCTATGTTCAGAACATCAATGGCTCATATGGTGGCAACCTTTTTGAAGCCCCATACGTTTTCCCACTAAACTTTACATTGGCAACCCTTGCCATCTTCACACCTGACGTGGTAGGCTTCATTAAAAACAAATTCATTAACACTTACCATAGGCTTAATCGCGAAAAAAGTTAATATTACATTTCAGCCTAGAATCAAACCATGTCTTTTCATGTTAGACGTAAAGAGCGGGAAATCACTGACCAAGATGAGATGCGGCAGGTCCTGAAAAAAACAAATTATGTCACTATAGCGCTCTGTATGAACAATGAACCCTATTTAGTAGCGTTGAACCATGGTTACGACCAAACCAGAAATTGTCTCTACTTCCATTGCGCACCTGAAGGTAAAAAACTCGTGTATGCCCAAGCTAACCCAAATGTTTGGGGGCAGGCAGTGCTGGATTTCGGCGTTACTGATGAATGTGATTATGTTTACACCTCGGTTCATTTTAGTGGCAAGTTGAACCTGATCGCTGATCCAGCTGAAAAACGCTATGCCCTTGAGGTTCTAGTTCGACAGGTGGCTTTAAATCCTGAATCGAAGCTTGCGAAAATTAATCCTGAAAAAATCGAAAAAACAACTATGTGCAGAATAGACATTACTTACCTAAGCGGCAAGAAACATCAAGCTACACTAAAAAACCAGTCTTAACCCAAAAAGAGAAAAGAGTGAGTTATGGTTGTGCTTTTAGCTTTTTCCAGTCAAGATACGAAACGGCTAATAGTATTGCTGTCCAGACTGCCCAGAATGCGAATGCGGGGCTGATAAAGTACAGTGGCAATGCAATCACGCGGTTAGCTACTGATATGATGATGATTAGCAGCGGAGCCCACGCCATCTTTTTTAGCAACCCGAACAAAGCAGCGGCATAAACTGCCGAAACTACCAACAAGATTATTGTTCCCGCAATCAACGCATTACCATTGCCTGCGACTGATGCTATGTAACCTGTGTTTAGCGATGCGTCGCGTGAAGATGGGTTAGCCCACCAGAATGCTACGTTACCGACGTCGCCGATGATGTTTATGGCGACGAAAAGTATCAGGACTGTATGAAGCTTGCCTAATTTAACTGCCTTTGCTGTCATGGATTACTGTTTCGCCGTTTTTGGTATTTAAAAGTTGTCAAGCACTAGCTACCCATTCTGGAGTAGTCAACTTGGTAGACGCGGAGGTTGCCATCAGAATAAACCGTTGTCAAAAAACCGACTGAATCCAAATGTGCGATGCAGTTTAGAGAGTAGTAGCCAGTTTCTTCGTTGCCGACATATACGTAGGAAACGTTGTATTCTCGCACAACCGTAGCCAAATCCGCTGCGGTGCCGTTGTAGGCTGAGTCGATTTCATGTTCACGCTGCCAAACCTGATCAAGCGGCACCCCATGCCCATATGGCCAGTAGACATACGAGGACACCCTTACTCGACCCGCAATCATAGTGGGAGGTTCATGGATGCCATAATAAGTCAAGAAAACCGAGTTTTGAGGAGTGTTGTCTCTAACCCATAAGCCCAAATTATACTCATTCCAGCTAACTCCAGTGTAGTCTGTTCCAACATTGTACGCGATTACGCTCGCTGTAGTAATTATTGAGAGCAAAACCAATGCCACTACCAAAATTCGCCGGGTCTTGACTAGCATGATTCCGCTGAGAACAGCGATGATCACCCAAGCGAACATAAAGAATTTGTACATGTCCCAACTCCAAGGCGTCAATAGCAGAATGTTGGGAACCAAGAAGAGCATCAGAAGCGTGATTTTTAGGTATTCGTGCCCACGCTTAAAGAACGAGATAACTGCCAGAGCAAAGGGCACTCCGAGATTGAGAGGGTAAAAGACGAAAGGGTTACTGTGAACGTAGGTTGAAAAGAAATCTAGGCTAATTCCTAGCGAGAACGATGAGCCGCTAAAAAGGATAAATGGCAACGCAAAAGCGGTTGGCACCAAAAAGTACAGGTAACTCAGTTTAAACTTGCGCAGATTAACTAACAAACACACCGCGTAGGCAGCGTAACAACAGAAAAATGCCACGTTATGAAACTCATAAGCCAAACCCGTTATGACACCTGCAAGGATTAGGCGATTTTTGTTATCCATGTTCTGCAGCAAAGCCAGAACCAAAGCGAACACCGGCAAACCCACCAATAAGGGGCGCTGCTGCAAAAGATTATCAAACATCGAGGGCAACCCGAACGTTTGACCAAATTGATAAATGTAATTTTGGGATGAGCTAAAAGTTCCATTGAATAGTGCAGAGAACAAACCAAAGTAGCTTAAACCCCAACCGAACACACCGATAACTGTGGCAACAACCGCCGCTCGTTGCCCAAAAGGCCGTGCCAACGCATAAACCGCAAAACTAAACACCAAAATAAACATGGCATTGAGAACCGGCATCAATGTAGGCAGGTAACCATACACTTTCTCTAGTATAGCTGTGTGGAAGTCGACAAAATAGTGGTAGCTGAGCGGGGTGCCGATGTAGTTGGGAGTTTGGGGTGGAAAGTTGCCGTTGTTTAGGCTTTCGATGATTTCGTAGTGGAAGGGTGTGTCCTGCCAATTTGATCCTGTGAGAACTATGCCGTACTGGTCGCCTCGCCAGACGCTAAAGCCAAGAACAGCAAACGAAACCAAAAATATAATGGCGAAAAGAAGAAGGCTGGTTTTCTTAATCTCTCTTACTTTGAGCAGCATCGGTGGTTTTAGCGGTTCGCCCTTCCTGTAAACCACCAACGTATAAACTGCTGTCAAAGCCAAAAAACATGCAAGTATGGTGTGGCTTGAGTAACCAGCTGCCAACGATATGTAATAAATGAGTTGAACAGAGACTAGCACACTAAAGATGGGTATGAATGCCCAGATTTCATGGGATTTCAAATGAAAAAAACGGTAGCCAATTAAGCCGGGAACCAGAAAAGTGAAAACGAAAGCTGCGACAAGGGCAACTATACCTGAGGCAAACCCGGCAACAGCCAACAGTAAAAAAACTAGTGTAAGCCAGTACTGTTGCAGAACCGCCGTGTATGCTGTTTTCGCAGTGATTCCAATCTACCCTCAAATATTTACAGATAATTGGTTGCCAAACAGTATTAAGATTGCCGCTAAACTTTCCTTACCCAAACAACTTAATTTTTTATAGCTAAATGTTCAAAAAAATCCCGAGAAAGCTTAATTAACTGAATTATCGTGTATGTGTTTCGGCGTTTAATTGCCCAGGTAGTATAGTTCGGTCTAGTATGTACGGCTGTCGCCCGTAGGACCCGGGTCCGAATCCCGGCCTGGGCGCCATCTCTTCTATAATTCTTGCAGGATGAGATTTGTGGGGATTTAAAATACAAATAGATACTCAATAGTATCTTTTCATAAATGGTAAATAAGCTTGAAACAATAAGTGCATGATTGTAATGGAACACCAAGAAGAAATTCCCTGTGCATCCTGTCAGTCATGGAACGGAAAAGATAAGAAATTTTCCTGCAATCCCAACCGCTGCAAGGGACTATCTGAGTGGATGCATGAGCATAACTCTAAACCGGGGGTAATGGAGCAAATCCTATTGCAACGCCCAGACAGCGCAATCCAATATATTGTCTAGAACTCGAAATTAAAAATATCTCAACAAAATAAGATTAGTTAACCGCCCTGTGTTCCTATTCCAAATTCGCAAATTAGAACTTTAGCGATTGTTTGTTAGGTTTATTATTATCTGCAACTCATGTTTTATTGTTAACCGCTTTTTGAGTGCATAAAGTTGAAGTTCAAGACCCTCCATCATACTGCTAGGCAAATTGACCATTCTATAGATCACTACATGCATTTGTCAGGTTCCCTGGTTGTTCCGCAGCTTCGACTTAGAGAGGTAGTCTTAAAAAATTTCCCCGATTTCTATGTTAAAGATCTTGGCTGGCACAAAATTGTTTTCGGCGTCCACTCAATCGACCAAAAAATCGTACTCAAAGTCGGCCCAAAAAACAGTATAGAGAACGACCACCGTGCCTACAAGCGAGTCCCCGAAAACATACGCCACAAACTGTTCGCTAGAATTTTTTGGCACACCAAATATTGCTTATTGCAGGAATACGGATTTCCAGCTCATGTTAATGAATGGGAACTTGCTCGGATTAGAAGGATTGTTTACCAATATGGCATCTTTGATGTTAAAGCGGAGAACTTGAAGAGGATTGACGGTGAACTGAAAATTATTGATGCCAACGTTACGAGCATTCCAATTCCTTTGTTGCTTAGAAAGATGGATGAAGTTAAACCTAAGCTTCCTAAAAAATTTACTTTGTTCTTTAAAATAATAACTAAAATACTTTTTGAAAAATAAGAAAAAATACCTTAAAAAATGCTGAGTAAACATGGGCATTTTAGCATTTTCATGCAGAAAAAACATATGAGAGCATAAACCATAACTGAAGCATACATGACGGTCACCCAAAAACCCCAAACTATTTCAAACCCTAATAACTGGCTAATGGACATCATACAAAAGATCAATAGAAACGCAGTAGAGCAACAACAAATAACAACACGTGCTAGAAACGAAAGCCTCTGCATCCTCTGCAAAGGAGCCCGAGCACTATGTGGTAAGACCCGATGCCCAATAATGGTTAAAGTCAACTATTTCCTCAAAAGCGTACCTCTGATGGCAACAGAAGACATCGAGGGTATGTCGCCGCCCAGCGTTTTTATTGGAAGAATCGGTTATCCAAACGTTTACGCCGGACCGCTTGTACCGCCGGTTCATGAGGATACTGGAATTTATGATTTGCCTGAGCGGTGGTTTGGGAAATCTGTGGATGAGATCGTGGGTTTTCGCAGTCTGCTTGTGCGTGGGAAACATCGCGTTAATGTAACGAAGTTTATGGATGGAGGTAAGATTTTAGATCAAACGAGGGAATTAGCTCTCGCAGACAGTTGTGTTGATATTGAACTTAATCTTACAAAGAAGCCCCGAGGCTCCATCTATCTTGACGATGATGTGCAGCCGTTTGGTCCTTCAGCTCCCATCCGTGATCTACACGTCGGCAACACACGCTACGACGACAAAATAGAGAAAGCCTACTATGACACAGATCTAAGAGCGACACAAGCAGTGGTGGAGCTCTACAACCGAGGAGTAATTGTAAGCAAAATCCAGAAAGCTTTCAGTGTCGGAGCTTTTGGAGTAGAAAAGAAACGACGCCTGGTTCCAACTCGCTGGAGCATAACAGCTGTTGACGACATCATCTCCAAAAATCTACGAGAAAAAGTTAAAACTTTCCCAGAAATCAACGAATATCGAGTCTATGAATCCATCTACATGGACAACGTCTTTGAAATCTTAATGATACCTGGTCAATGGAGCTACGAATCCATGGAAGCATGGTACCCAGGTACCGTTTGGAACCCCGCAGGAACAAGCATTGCCATCTTCTCCGATTGGGAAGGTAACAGTGGACGCACAACCTACGCCCAAATCGGAGGCTGCTACTACTCTGCACGTTTAGCCGTCTGCGAACAACTCACCAAAGAAAGACGCCAAGCTACCGCAATCGTTCTAAGAGAAGCCCGACCAGGCTACATCATGCCAATCGGTGTTTGGCAAGTGCGAGAAAACGTGCGAAACGCTATGCGCCAAAAACCCTACCAGTTCAAGAATCTTGCCGAATCCCTGCAGTTCATAAGCGGCAGGTTTGAAATTCCGATGCAACGGTGGATCCTGCAGAGTGAGCTTTTAAAGAAAGCACTTTTCCAAAAAAGAATAACTGACTACTTTAAGAATTAAGCAGGAAGGCAAGTTTTAAAAAAGCAGTCTCTTTATAACTTGACTGATACCAATGTTTGCCTCAGCCACTAAACGGTTTATTCTGCCTTTCTCAAGTCAGAAAGGTAACTCGCCTGAGGCAGAGGCAGCAGCCGTTTTCGCTGTTGCGGAACTGGAAAGAAACAAGAGGGGTGGCTTAATAACAAGACAGATAGAGGAAAAACTTGTTTTCCTATCCAAATCTGCATACCCGCTGTGGCTGTTTCCAAGAAGCGAGGCGATCTTAGTTTTCGATGGGTTTGCCGAATCCAGTTTCAACGTTTCTTACACTGAGATTCCGCCAGTAAAAGCATTTATCGAAAGCCTCGAGGCTAATTCGCGGCCAAGAGAAAAGTATACTACATTCTTGTCTGACCACGGCAACTATTTTCAGCAGTCAGTGAAAGAGAGACATTTCTTGTTTAAGGGTTTAATTGTTGATTCTTATTTAAAAAATGAGTTGAACATTTACCGCAAAGAAACTATAGATGGAAACGTACAGACAAATGCGTCGTTGATTTCGCCAATCCTTGAAGAAAAAACAATCTCCTCCATGGTATCAGATTTTGACAAGTTAGAGTCCCAGATAAGAGAAGAAGCTGAGATGTTGCCAGAATGCATAAGGCTCGTAAACAAAACAACAAGTCAATATATAACCGAAATTGGCTATGAAGCATCAGCGGCAAAAGAAGAAACAGACGCCAAAATCAAAGCGCAAGAAGAACTTGTTAATCCTCAAATAGCCAAACTAACCAAGGATTACAACCTCAAAATCAAAGAATTAGCAGAAAGCTTTGATAAAGAACTTGTGAACCTTGAAAAAATCAGAGTAAAAAACCAAAAATCAATCGAGATCAACGAAGGAGAAATCAGGCTCTACCAACGCAAAGCAAAAACACAAGCTTCAAAAAAACACGAAGCATATGAGAAAAAATGGAAGCAAAATATTAAGCAAATAGAAAAAGAACTTAAAAGCCGCAAAAAAGAACTCAAAAATATTGAAGACAATCTAAAAAAGATAAATAAACAAAAAGCTCAGGAAATATCAGAGATAAATTTTGAACTGGATGCCGAAATCAAGCTAGCTCGCCAGCCAATAGTGGAACTTGAAGCAGATCGCGAAGCCAAAATGGTTAGTTTCAAGTTGGAAACCGAGAAAATGTTCAAACAAGAAAAACCAATAATCGAAGGCTTGAACAAAGGCATCAATCTAAGTGAGGCAATTAAGACTAATTTTGAAGGGTTAGGTCTAAGAGGTCAAGATTTAAAGGACCCCGTTTTGTTTTATATTCCATTCTACGTGGCGTGTTATGAAATGAATTCAATAAGACGCTATCTTATTGTTCCGCCTTCAAATACATCTGAGGTTGATTTTTCTGCAAAACTCAAAGGCGCTTTGGGCATGTCAAAACACAAAGACCTCTTTACGCCACGTTTTAAAGCAATTGCGGCTCTAATCGGAAGTGTTCAGGGATTAACCAAACAAAACAGCATGTTTGAAAACCAACTCTACGACATAGGTCAAAGAAACAACTTTCTAAAAAACAATGCTTACAAAGAAAGCGTCCAGAAGGGCTTAATTTACCTAAAGCATCAAGGGTGGCTATCAGATAAGGAGCAACAAGGTTTGAGCAACCAAATAACAGCGTAGCGTTTGAATGTTCAAAAAAACTTATTGCACTCCTCACACAGATACTACCTGCGTCAATAACTCTGTTAAACAAAGCATGAAAGGATGATCGATGTGGCAGACAACGATGATAACATATTGAAAGTTTCGAATCTGGGCGTAAAACTGCAGAACCAGCTCTTACTAGACCACGTCAGCTTCAACGTAAAGAAAGGAACCACCCTTGCTATTCTGGGACCAAACGGTGCAGGAAAAACAATCTTACTCAAAACTCTCCTAAACCTTGTCCCGCATACGGGAACAATTGAATGGACAGAAAAAGTAAAAATCGGATATGTCCCCCAATACGTGGCGGTTTCTGATATTCCAATGTCAGTTAGAGAGTTCCTGTCTATTGGAAATGGAGTTGACGTAGAAAACTCGTTGCTAAAGGTGCGATTGAACGATAGCACTATCTTAGACAAGCGGTTAGGCGTCTTATCTGGCGGGCAGTTGCGGCGGGTTTTGATTGCTTGGGCCCTCAACGACAACCCAAATGTGCTGCTTTTGGATGAGCCGACAACGGGCGTTGACATGGATAGCGAAGAACCAATCTACCTGATGCTTAACGAAATCAAGAAAACCCAGAAAATAACGATCTTCCTAATAACCCATAACATACACATCGTCCAGGAATACGCTGACGCTTTACTGGCCATAAACAAATGCATTACTTTCTGCGGACCAGCCGAAGAAATAGGGAAACCAAACATCCAAAGACAGATTTACGGCGAAACAGTCTGCGTAGAAACCGAACGAGGAGAAAACTAAAGAACATGCTTGACACCACTCTCTACAGCCTATTTCTATCGATTTTTGTTGGCGTCGCCACAGGTTATCTGGGTTCATTGATGGTATTAGAGAAAATGGCGCTAGTCGGAGATGCATTATCGCACGTTGCTCTACCAGGCTTGGCAATAGGGATCACTTTCCATTTTAATCCGTATTTAGGTGCTTTTGCATTTTTATTTGTTTCAGCAGCAATAATATGGCAAATACAGAGAACAACAAAAATCTCTTTTGAAGCGCTCGTAGGCGCAATGTTCACTCTTGCATTGGCAATAGGTATTTTGATTTACGGGGATAATTTGGACGCACTTGAGAAGGCGCTTTTCGGCGACATTTCCCAAGTTACACTTATTAGCACAACGATAGCAGCGGCTGTATGTGTTGCAGCCATAGTCCTAACGAAACTCATCTATGACAAACTGGTTTTGGCGATGATTTCTGAAGACCTTGCAATCTCAAAAGGCATCAAAGTTGCAAGAGTAAACTTGCTTTATCTTTTCCTCGTCTCCGTTGTAGTCGCAATCGGGATTCAAATAGTCGGAACATTGCTTGTTGGTTTCCTCGTCATCGTGCCAGCAATAGCGGCTAAAAACCTGAGTTCCCATATGCGAAGGTACTCTTGGCTTAGCGCAGTTTTTGGTGCTACTGCCGGGTTCTCAGGGGTACTTGTCTGGAGCATCTTTTTTGGCCCTAATTCTTCAATTCCATTCTCAGGTCCAATTGTTGTTTTCTCAGGCATCATAATCTTCGCTGCCACCATAATAATCAACTGGAGATACAAAATAACAACTTAGGACGGATAGAAAACGAAGAAGTACACTGGTAAAACCTCTACCGCAATAATCCCCTACCCCGAAAACAAGATTCTGCTAATAAAACGAAATACTATTCCTTTCAAAGGCTACTGGGCACTACCAGGAGGAAGAATGGATCCTGGCGAAACTATCGAGCAAACAATTATTCGGGAGGTTAAGGAGGAAACTGGACTCGATGTGGTCATCGCAAGCAAAATTGGCGAATACATTGAAAAAGGAATCAAAGACAACGTCGAATACGAGTATTACCCTACCTGTTTTATAGTCAAACCTGTCGGCGGAGAAATCAAAAAGCAAGAAAGCGAAATCCAAGAAATCAAACAATTTAACTTATCAAATCTGCCTTCACCCTTGGCTTTCGAACATGACCTTATGATAAAAGATTACCTCAAAAAACAAAAAGAGTAGAAGGCTTCCAAAAAGCCTATTTAGCATTTTTACATTTGTCTGCCGCTTTTCTGGGTTGGCGGTGGCGGAATTGGAATTATAGTTGCTTTTGCGAGGTTCTCTTGTTCATTGAGAATCAGCGAGATTGCTTTGCCTTCCGGCACAATTATCTTTGTGTTATTCATCAATGAAGCGGAAATCGTGTCCAGTTGCTTGAACGTGATGGCGCTGTCCTTGAAGTAGGTGGTTAAAGCCTCGTTTCTCAACTTGGTTGCTTGTGCATCTCCTTCAGCAATTTGAATTGTTGCAATTTTCTGGCCTTCAGATGAAAGAATTGCTGCTTGCTTCTGGCCTTCTGCAACTTGAATTGCAGCGTTTTTCTGTCCGCTAGCTAATGTAGCTTGGGCTATGGCTGTTTTCTCTGCGGCTTGCCTTTCGTTGTCAGCTTTTAATACGGATTCCATAGATACGATGAGTTCTCTTGGGGGTTCGAGGTCTTTGATTTCGGCTCGCACAATTTCAATGCCCCATTTCTCAGTTTGTTCATCTAACGCGTTTTTGAGGCTGGCGTTGATGATGGGTCTGGAGGTGTTTGCGATTGCCATGTCCATGCCACCGATTATGTCTCTTAGGACTGTTCGGGCAAGAGTGTCGATCTGTGCTGCGAAGCTCGCGACGGCGTACTGTGATGCCTTTACTGATTGTTCGTCTTGTTTGATCCGGTAGAACACTACTGCGTCGACGCCCATGAAGACTTTGTCTTTGGTGATAACATCTTGGCGCTGCACGGGTGTCATGCGTTCGGTAACGTTGACTTTGATGATGCGGTCTACAAAGGGCACTAACAAAGTTATGCCACCTTCAACGAACCGATGGTATTTGCCAAACCGCTCCACTAAGCCCTTCTCGGTGGGTCTGACAATACGAAGGGAAGAAATTAATGCATATAAAATTACAATTAGGGGGATTACTATTGCTAAGACCAAGAGGATATCTACCATACTATCGCTTCCTTCTCGCTTTTCTTATGCAGAGGAAGGCAGATTTAAGATTTGTTATGACAATAATGTTACTTCGGCAACAATCCCAAGAAAATGACAAAATACTTTCCATAAGAAAAAAATATAAAGAATAAATTAAAATTGAAAGCGGGTCCGGTGGGATTTGAACCGAAAAGGGGGCGGGTCTAATCCTTAAAAAAAGTCAGCGACTCTAAAAAACGCTGTAAAAACAGTTCAAAACAAGCATTTTTGCGCTCAAGTGGGACCGCTGGGTCTCAGACCCAAATCAGGCTGTGTGAAAACTAAAATCGTGCTCAAAAAATTGCTTAGAATGTGTATAGAATCATTATTTGAATAAAAACTATTTGCATAAAGCCATCAATTTTCTGAAATTAAAATTAGTTTTTACACAGTCTCATTTGGGTCTGAGACCCAGCGGGCCCGCCACCCCCGAGCGAACATGTACTTTTTTGAATGGGGTTAGACTTAGTCAAGAAACTTTGACTAAACCCATTCACTTCCTTTGAGTGCTTAGTCAAGGTTTCTTTACGAAAACACCTATAAGACGAAAACTTCATGACTGTTTCTGATGGCACATGAAAGCCTGCATTGCTTTAGTTACTGTCTGCCTGATAGTTTCTCTTTCAATCCTCGCCTTACCAGTTAAAGCGCAAGAACAAGAACCACTAAACCTAACAATCAAGCCAGATGGAAGCATTGAACCAAACACCGATTTTACTTGGCTTCAAAGAAACGGGAACACTTACACCTTTATAGTAGATATTTTTGGCACTATAACAGTTCAAAGAGCAGGAATTACAATAGACGGAGCAGGGCACACTCTTGAAGGCAACAGGCGGTAAATGGAAGAGCAATAAATCTGGTGGGTCATGATGAAACTTTCAATGCTTATGGTAACGTTTTAGTGAAGAATCTGCGAATTTACAATTTCTCAGAAGGCATATACACACCATCAAACAACAACAGTTTCATCGGCAATCGCTTCGAAAACACACGCATACACATTCTGGGAGGCAGCGGGGAAGGAAATATAGTAAAAAATAACTTTTTCATAAACTCTGCAATATTTGTCGATTATAATATCGGAGGGAACGATGTCATAACTGAAAACAACTTCTTGGACAGTGGCACGCTTGTTGATTTAGCGGATGCACCCTTTGTGGATAGGAACTACTGGAGCAACTATACCGCCAAGTACCCTAATGCCACCGAAGTTGAAGGGTTGGGAATCTGGAACACGCCCTATGTGGATGATAGATATGCTTGGGCAACTAACAGAAGCATCGATTACCGCCCTTTGGTAAACCCCATAACCGATTTTGAGATTCCTAACTTCAGCCTTTTTCCATCAGCTTCACCTAGTACAACAATGCCTCCGACCACTAATACTGGTGCAGAACCACCACAGACTGAGCTTTTTCCAACAACATTAGTCATTGGATCTGTAATTATTGTAGCAGTTGTTGGCTTGAGTCTGCTGGTTTACCTCAAGAAACGCCGACCCAAAACAGGAGGTAAAACATGAGAAAGAATGTTGCATTGCTGGTTGTTCTCGTCTTCTTGGCAACTTCATGTTTGACTGTATATTTGCCTGTTAGGGCTGAATCTAAAACAATCACTGTACCAGACGATTCTCCCACTATTCAAGAAGCCATCAACGCTGCCGACGTAGGAGACACAATATTTGTTAAGAGAGGCACTTATGTGGAAAATCCAGTAGTAAACAAATCGGTCTCGCTGATTGGAGAAGATAGGGACAAAACTATAATTGATGTGACGGCAGGTTTAAAGGTGAGAGCAACAACGTGACCTTCGCAAGCTTTACTATCTATGACGGGTATGACGGGATATCATTAGCTACAAACTACTGCAACATTTCGGGAAACAAGATAACTAATACTAACTCATGGCATCGTAGTATTCGGCTATGAGAATTCGATAACAGGAAATATTTTTGAATCAATCGGGCTTTCATCAGCGATCCAACTAAACTTCGCAAACAGGAATTTTATAAGTAGATAACTATATTGCCTCGTGCGTTGAGGGAATCCAGATTTGGCAAAACAGCAACAACAACACTATTACAGAAAATACAATCACAAACTGTCAAGATACGGCTATCAATTTCAATACTCAAACAATAACCTGATAATCAGAAATAACATATCACTTTCAGGACTCGGAACATCCATTTATGCTTCTAACAGAAACATAATATCCACCAACAATTACCTTACAACGCCGTTCAATTTTCGGCAAATGAAAATTATTACCTGACATTTGGGGGGCAATCGCTCAATTAACACAATTTACCGAAATTATTGGAGTGATTACAACGGAACAGATGCTAATAGGGATGGCATCGGTGATACCCCATACATCATCGACGCATACAACCAAGATAATAGCCCAATCATGTTGCCAATTTCAGTTGCAACCCCTACTCCAACTTTGCCCAATTATGGTCCAACTTCCTCTCCAACAGTACCCGAGTTTCCCTTCATGGGCGATTCCTTTGTTACTCAGTTTAACGGTAGCGTTTGTTGGCTTGTTAGTCCAATTCAGGAAAGGATTGAAGCATGAATAGGCTTAATGCTTTCCTGTTTGTTTTTCTTGCTTTCTCAGCAATTTTGTTTATTTCAGTTCTCCCTGTGAAGGCTTCAGGTGACTTATGGGTTGAAAGAGTACCTGTGCCTAATGCAGAATTTAATTTTGGAGCCGTTTCAGTAAGCGGCGAAATATACGCTATCGGTCACAATTTTACGTATATATTTGATCCCTCGGCGGATAAGTGGGTTTCAAAAACACCGATGCCAAGTCACCGACAAGGTTTCGCCATCGCCGCCTGCCAAAACAAAATATACGTTATAGGCGGCTGGAACAGCACTGATCCGCATACTGGAATAGCCATCACGATGAGCATAAACGAAATGTACGATCCGGCAACAGACACCTGGGCAACAAAAGCATCACTGCCCACCCCGACAACCAACATGGAGGCTAGCGTGATAGACGACAAAATCTACGTCATAAGCGGAATGTCAGACATCTCCAAGCCTACCTTGTCAAGTTCCAACTGGGTTTATGATCCCTCAAGCAATTCTTGGAGCCCAGCAGCACCCATACCAACATCAGTTTTCAATTATGCCTCAGCAGTTGTGGACAACAAAATATACATAGAAGGCGGAGGACTTAGCGGCTCACCCTACTACAGTGACCTCAACCAGATTTATGACCCAAAAACAAACACCTGGACTCTCGGAGAGTCTCTACCAGTTATGGTTCATAATGGTGCCGCTGGCGCAACTACAGGAATGTTCGCATCAGCAAAGCTCTATGTTATAGGTGGAACCAGTGACGGAATCAACGGTATCAAGACAATTCAAATCTATGACCCGCAGACAGCCAGTTGGACTCTTGGTGCTCAGATGCCGACTGCGCGCTTGGGCTTAGCGGTTGCAGTGTTAAATGATACATTCTACGCCTTAGGCGGCATATCTTCGGCAGGTCCACAAAACAACATGGGCACCGATATATGCCATAAATGAACAGTACATACCTTTGGACTACCAAGGACCTATACCTTCACCATACGTTCCCACACCAGCTCCCCGTTCAACTAACACACCGACCCCACCTCCTACGCCTTCTCCACCTGATTTTGGACCAACTTCATCTCCAACTCCTTCGCCTTCAACCCCAGAGTTACCATCTTGGACAATTCCTTTGCTGCTTAGTTTAATGGTGGCTGCTGGTTTGTTGGTCTACCACAAAAAACACAAACGCAATTTAGTCAAGAAAGTTTGACGAGAACTCTTTAATTGATGATTAGATAGTATCACAATTATAATGAAGAGACAGGGTCAGCGTTTGCCTTGACAGTAAATGCACCGCCATATATATGAAAAAATGGTTGGGTATTTGTGATGGGCGCTGGAATACGAGCTTTTAAGAGTTCTATTTCAGTGGCTGAGAAATCAAGCTGGTCATTAATCCTGTTTTGTCGAATAGGCTCTGAACCCAAATGAGACTGTGTAAAAACTAATTTTAATTTCAGAAAATTGATGGCTTTATGCAAATAGTTTTTATTCAAATAATGATTCTATACACATTCTAAGCAATTTTTTGAGCACGATTTTAGTTTTCACACAGCCTGAAATGGGTTCGGAACCTCAAAATGATTTTATCCGTCCAAAAAATTGAGCAGTTTCTATCATAGGGCTGGGATGGGGATCACTGCTACGTAGCCGTTTTTTCTATTGCTATTTTTCCCTCTGTTTTTGTTTTAACCGTTTAATACAACAATGCTGCGGAAAAATTCTATTCTGGCTGATCTAAAAGCAACTGTCAGATGACAAAAAAACTAGTTTTTTAAACAAAGCAGTATGCTTACTTATCAAGATGATCAACTGTGCCAAAGTTAACTTATCCCACTTGGTTTTACATACTGGAAGCGGCAGAAGAGTTCAATGGAAAATCATTCACTGTTCCGGAGATTATTGACAAAGTCCGTGAGAAAGCTCCAAGAGCAAAACCATACACAATCCGATGCAACATTTATGGCTTGACTCCAAACCATTACTCAAGCAAAAACTATCCATCCCTCAAGAAACATGCCTCTTTCAAATACGTTGGAAACGGTCAATTTCAAAAACTGGAAAAAACAAGTGTAATTAGCAAAAAAGAAACAGAATGATTTTAGGCACTTTGTATGTGCGAGAATACTACGGTTGATTACCCATAACAAAATTTAAATGTATTTATGGCTAAACTAGCTTTAAGCAGGTGTTTATTTTTGGGTTTAGATTGGAAAAAATGGACAAAAAATGATCTATTCTTCGGAATAATTCTTCCTGTAGTAGCAGTTTTAGTAATTGTATTGATTTCAAAACTTCAGTCAATAGTCGGTGGGGAACCAGGAATCATTCTGGGACTAACCATGGAGATTCTGGAACTTGTTGTCATCGTCGGTGTTCCTTTAGCTCTTGGTTTGCTTTGGAATCAGTGGGCAGGTGGCGCCTCAGGGTTCTTAATGGGAACATTTTACGCGCTGTTCTGGGCAAGCAGTTTTCACGGTATTTCAGGTTCAGGAACAGTTCTATTAGCATACGTTCTGAGTCCAATGTTAATCGGTTACATGGCAGGAGCTCTAAATAAGCGATCAGACAACTTCAAGAGGCTACTGATTTCAGCCTTAGTTGCATCTACAACGGGCGGCATTGTACTTTTCGTAATTTTCCAAATGTCAACTGCAAACGTCGTAACAGGAACAATCGGGTTCGCACTAACTGTTTTAGCGCGTATGCTGGCCGCAGTTTTGACCGCTGTTGTAGCCAAAATTTTCTTCTGGTACGGCATGGGAGCTAAAAAAACCTAACCCTCAATACTTTTTTCTTTTGAGAAAGAAACCTTCTTTACAATCTTATTGGCGTTAGCATTCTTTCTAATTGTTTTTTCATTTCAGACCTCTCACTTGACATGAGTGGAGGGCATTCTTGCAATGCTTTCTCACCTAGGAAAAGTCTTGTTGCAAAAACAAAACAGCTTTGTTCACCACATTCTCCGCAATCTATCTTAGGAAGCTTTTCATAAAGTTTCATTCCACTAAGTGCGTTTTTAGATTCAACAAGTGTCGGGTCAGGTTTTCCATGCATCTTTAAATAAACATGTGAACGATTAATGAGATTTCGTAGGTCTTCTACCAAAGTTTCAGCCAGTTGTCTATCCTTGACATGAGTCATGCTTATTCTTCCGCTCGAAAAAATAGTCACTATTCGTTCTTGGGTTTTGTAAGTTAAAGCTCCAATTTTCTCAGAAAATTTAGAATTAGGGACTACAAGATATAGAATTGAAAGAATTTCATCAATCGTCCTATCGGCTTGGGCGATAAATTTTATCCCGTTAGCCTCAACCGTGCAAGGCATAATTTCTTTGATATCTATTTTTTTAACGAAAACCTCAGGAAAGAATAGAGCCATAAAATCGTTGTCGCTCATTTTCAGTCTCCTGTGGCAAAGCCGTTCTATTTTCGGTTATTTAATTAGGAACTTGACCTATTAGTTATTTGGGGAACCTTGGTGGGTAATGTTTCTTGTGACAAAAAAAGTTGCATTAACTGGAAAGAAGGGTATTGTTCGTTAGCTGATCCTGAAAAGGTGGGTGATGCCTGCCTTGACTTTGAAGATGCAACGGATTTTCTGAGATTAAAGGCGGATGCAATAAAAGGGTCTTTAGGTTGAATGAGAGCGATTTTTTAATGTTCTCTGTTGAGATAAATGGGAGTCAAAGGAGATTACGTCTAGAGAACTCGTTTAGCTGACTGCGCTTTCTCCTTTTTGTTTTTTCCCGTGACGAAGGAAGGCTATAGCTATTAGTGGAACTATTATTCCGGCAAGCACTCGCGGCAGAAAAGACGTAACAGATCCTCCTAATGTTGCGGGTCCCAGAATAGAAGAAAAATTACTTGTGAAAATCACAACCAAAGAACCCATAATTCCTGAGGTAACTCCTGCAATTAGCAATCTCTTGTAACTATCTGAACGCTTGCTTAATGCTCCAGCAACATACCCTATCAACATGGCACTGACCAAGTTGCCTAACAAACTTAAGTCGCCGCTTCCCTGAGAAGCGTAGACTTGGTCTGCAAAATATAGCGTGTAGAGGCTGCCCATCAGGAATCCTGTCGCTCCACCTGCCCACTGATTCCAGACTAACCCAATGAGCATAGGCACTGCAACCACAACAATGGCTTCTAACAATATGTATCTTAATGCTATAGCGGCAACGGAAGATGACATTCCTATGACCACTATCAGAAAAGCCACGATAGTTGGAACAATTACTCCGAAAAGTAAATCTTTAGTCTTCCATTCCTTCCAGCTGTGGCTAGCCTGATGCATGTCCATTAATTTTCCGTCCTAGTGTAGTCTGCAACTATTTTTTTACTTGCGAAGCGGTAATTCCGCATTTTGCTATGGTTTTTTTGATGTCGTCTGTTGAAACAAGAGATGCGTCAAATGAGATTTTTAGCCAGTTTGAGATTGGATTAATGTTGTAGGTTTTTACGCCTTTTAGTGATTTTAGCTTCTTTTCTATGATTTTAGCTTCGCAAGAGCAACCCAGGCCTTCTAATTTGAAGGTAACTTCTTCATCTTTGATTTTGTTTTCCATGATTTTACTCTCCAGCTATTTCAATCGCTTTTGAAGTACTTGCCTGAACTTAAATATGTTTTGCTGTTTTTTTGTGGCAAGCTATTTATAGGCGCCAAGGAAGGTATTTCAATGTAATTTGAAATAGATTTATCAAAGGTTGGTTGAATAAATTGGAAACTGCAAAAATTCGCATTGAGGGGATGGAAAGCCAAGAAGAAATCCAGTTAATTCGACAAAAAGTAAACGCGCTACCTGGAATAAGTGACTTAAACATCGACGCTCCCGCGCACCAACTTGATTTTTCATACGACCCATCAATAGTCAACATCCAAGATGTCATTCGCTCAATCTCAGAGACAGGCATGAAAGCCTCAGTCATCCGGTCCAAAAGCAAGTTCAGTTCATGGTGGAGGGAAAAACAGCAACTTGCTCTTGTCGCATGTGGAGTAACAACACTTGCAACCTTTCTTTTAGGGCTAACGATAGTTCCACAAAATTATACTTTCATTGGATACATCATTGCAGTTCTTGTTGGTGTATATTATCCTGCCAAAAAAGCACTAATCGCATTAAGAAACCTAACCGCAACTATTCACCTTCTCATGCTAATAGGCTCTGTTGGCGCGTTAGTGCTTGGCATGTGGGCTGAAGCTGCCATTTTGATATTTGTTTATTCTTTAGGGGATGTGCTTGAATCCTATGCCGTTGACAAAGCAAGAGGCGCCATAAGATCACTAATGAATTTGGCCCCAAAACAAGCACTGGTTCGCAAAGATGGCAGAGAAATTTTGCTTTCTGTTGATGAAATAAATGTTGGCGACTCAGTAATTGTAAAAGCTGGCGAAAGAATTCCAGTTGATGGAACTGTGGAAACGGGCTCTTCGTTTGTAGACCAATCGACTGTAACAGGAGAGTCATTTCCAGTAACTAAAAACGTCGGAGATATGGTTTTTGCTGGCACAATTAATCAGAAGAGCTTCCTAGAAGTAAGAGTGGACAAACCTGCAAGCGAAACAATGCTATCAAAGATAATCTACTCAGTCGAAGAAGCCCAAGCAAAGAAAATATCTTTCCAGCGCTTTTCTGACAAGTTCTCCAATGCCTACACACCTGCTATGTTTGTGCTCGGAATAGCAATTGCAGTTATTCCACCCTTGCTATTTGGCGCAGAATGGATGCCTTTCATTCTGAGAGGATTAGTTGTTTTTGTTGTTTCTTGCTCTTGTGGTTTGGCATTATCCGTGCCTGTAGCGGTTGTTGCGGCGATGGCAAATGCAGCTAGAAAAGGTGTAGTGTTTAAGGGAGGGGCGTATTTTGAAGCTGCCAAAAAAGTTAAGGTAGTAGCATTCGACAAAACAGGTACCCTAACAATTGGTCGACCAGAAGTCACCGATGTTATTAGCTTTGATAATCATTCTCAAACAGAATTGTTAACGCTTGCATCAAGTATAGAATGTCGATCAGGCCATCCTTTGGCGGATGCTATTGTAAGGAAAGCGAAGGAAAGCAACATCTCAATTGAAGCCAATCTTGAGGAATTCGCAGACGTTACAGGAAAAGGCGTTAAAGCGCAGATTAATGGACAACAATGCTTTGCAGGAAGTGCACGCTTTCTGCAAGAAAATGAAATCTCAACCCGCGAACAGCAAGATCAAATTGCTGACCTTGAGAATCAAGGAAAAACTACGATACTTGTTGGACAAAACGGCAAGTTGTTGGGGATTTTGGCGATTGCAGATGCATTAAGACCAGGCGCCAAAGAGACGCTGAGCATTATTCGAGAACAAGGAACCAGAACCGTGATGCTAACAGGCGATAATGAACGATGCGCTAAAGCTATTGCTGCGCAGGCAGGCGTGGACGAATACTACGCTCAGCTGCTACCCGAAGACAAGGTTAGAGTTGTTAAGGAACTGAAGGAAAAGTATGGCTCAGTAGCAATGGTTGGAGATGGAGTAAACGATGCACCTGCAATGGCCGTATCCAATGTTGGTATCGCTATGGGCGCTGCAGGAACAGACGTGGCTATTGAGGCAGGAGATATAGTATTGATGTCTGATGACCTATCCAAAATAAATTACGTTCGAGAATTAAGCCGCAAGACCGTCAATAACATCAAACAAAACATTGCCGTTTCGCTGATAAACATCGCTTTCATGGTAGCTGCAGCATTGCTCGGTTATCTAGGACTTGTCTCAGGTTTACTTCTAAATGAGATAAGCGCGCTAGTAGTCATTGGAAATGCGCTTAGACTATTGACAACTAAAAACAGATTCGATTCTGTCCACGGGAAAAGAAATGACGGGCTATAGATTGAGCGACCTTTTTCTGTGATTGAATATATTTTCCAGTTTTTCTTTTTGTATGAAGTAATCAATCCAGCTTCTTCTAGAACCATAAGATGGTAAGAGAGTCTTGAATCAGAAATTTTTATTAAAACTTTAATGACACATGGACACAAATCGCATCGTTTAATCGCTTTAAGAATAGTTAGCCTGGTTTTGTCTGATAAAATCCTGTGTAGTTTAACTTGTGCGTCAATTTCATCTGACTTAATGGCGTTAAGTATGTGGTCTAAACCGCCAATATCATCAATGGCTTCTTTGACTTCCTCCGGATAATCTACTGAACCGTTTTTGCTTTTGTTGTCTGCTACCATAGAGCTCAATTGGAATATAGTTTCCTTAGTAAATAAAAGTAGGGTTTACTTTTCAGCGTTCAAAAAGTTGCTTTATGGTAATAGGAATTCCAGCAAAATGCAGACAGTTAGCCTGAAAGGCGTTTATTTGCTCTATAGAAAAGAACTTGAAAGAAAATAACTAATTAACACCAACTATCCAATAGCATAATTAAATTACTTGCGCTTGTAAATTAGCAGTAAAAGGAAAGTGTACAGATGAATACGTGTGGTCCTGACTTTAAAATTGATGCAGTTGTTACTATGGATGTAAAGGGTCAGATTGTTCTTCCTAAAGACCTTCGCGAGAGAATTGGGTTTCAACCTAACCAGAAGATCGCTCTTGTGACCTTTGGGGAAAAACAAAACTTGTGCTGTGTGCTTTTGATTAAGGCAGAAAAGTTAGAGGATGCCGTTACAAAAACGTTAAGCAAATTATTTTAATTAACAGTTTAAAAACAATTTTACTTTTTATGTTGTCCAGAAGGAAAATATTTCCAAGTTATCTTTCTCAAAGACCTTTTGCAAGATTCCTTTTACTTCATCTTCATCCAAGTTATAGATTCCATTTTTATCTTTATGCAAGGGAATTTTCGTCTCTCTAAGCAGTTCGCCCTTGGGAAAGTCAAGAAACATGTAGTAGCGTTTATCATGCATCAAAATAATTCTTAGCGTTGAAAGCTCTTTATTCGTTGAAAGCGCATTCTGTTCAAGGATGAAAACTAATGACTTTGGCTTTTTTTCGGTAACTAATCGTTTGAATTCCTCCCAGTCTCTAATTCTAATATGCCCGTCACTCATCTAATCCACCAAAATATAATCAGAAAAGTTAACCTTCCCCACAGGCAACTCCAATCCATGGCCTTAACGTATTTTTCTGTATCTTTTTGTTTTTAAATGGTTCATAAATAATATCGTATTAATGTGCGTTTCCTTTCCAGGTTCTTTTTCGGCTCTCGAAAATTAGCGAGTTTAGCGTTTTCTTTTAATCCAACGTATAGCTTCATGATGACTTTGTTCCTTTTAGTTCTGTTTTACTAATTCTTGAACTTGGAGTTCTATTTCATCTCTGATTTCTCGGACTTTTTCTATGGACTTTCCTTTAGGATCTTCGAGCTTCCACTCGATTGTTGGTTTAAAGAACGGTCCAGGACAAATCCCTTGATCGTTACAGCCCATAGTAACAATTAGATCTGATTCGTTAGCCATCTGGAAAGAGATTAATTTTGGCTTGTTCTGGGAGATATCGATGCCTTTTTCCTTCATAACTTCCACAACGAGTGGATTAACTTGGCTAGCTGGCTTGTTTCCCGCACTAGAAGCTATGAATTTGTTTTCTCCGTACTTTTTAGCAAATGCTTCTGCCATTTGGCTTCTGCCAGCATTTTCGACACATACAAAGAGGACTTTTTTCAATCAATCACCTATTCAGGATTATTCTTTCTAAGTCTTAAATTAGGATTCTTTCTTAACTCTTTAATTTTTTCGCGAAATTCTGTTTTGGAAGGATGCGTAATGGCGCCGGAAGGGCATATCGAATCGCAACCTGAGCATAAAACTACACAGTTGTTTGGGTTTTTAACCACAATTCTTTTCTTTCCATCTTCTTCTTGAATTTCATATGTCCCAAATTTGCAGTATTCTACACATTTGCCGCAACTCATGCATTTGTCATAGTCTATTGAAGGATACCACAGTATCTTATTGCGAGGAATTCCATGCCAGTTTTTTTCAAACACTAATAAACCTCTGCTTTACCTTAAACTTCCGTGTTAAATAGACCTTGATTGGATCGTTAATCAGGAAAGTCGTTAGCAGTGCATAGCCGAGGATTGCAAGCACAGGTAAATAGCCAAGTGGTGCGAGCTCTAAGACACCCAAAATGGAAATAGCAATCACAAACAAGACTTCAACTAAAACCGTAATGCTCAAAAACTTGCTAGGTCTTGACTTCCAGAAGTGATTTCGTTCACGAACAATCATAAGAGTAAACATTCCCGCAAGGTTCAAGTAGGCAAACCCGAAAGTGTAGATTTTCTCTACATTGCCAATTAGCCCAAAATATGATAAAGCAGGGACAGCAAAGATTGCACTTTCTATAGTCATCAGTATACCTAGTGATCCACTGACTCCGAACAGGCGACGCATATCGAATGTATCAGGCTTTAAAGATGAACGCACGTTATCGGTTGATATGGACATTGAGACAAAGTCGCCTAAGAAAAGCAACAAAACAGTTCCCGTTATAGATAGCATTAAAGAATGCGTAAGGAATAGCATCACAACAATAAATCCTGCGATATGCAACTTTCGGGCAACCATCATCAGCGCCCAACTGTAGATTCTTTGATAAATGGTCCTTGACGTTTTGATCATAGATATTATTCCGCCAAGACCTTCAACAGTTAGCACGGCACTCGCAGAATCTTTGGCAATGTCCGTGGCGTTCTTCACCGCGATGC
Source organism: Candidatus Bathyarchaeota archaeon (assembly GCA_963739495.1). Lineage (GTDB taxonomy): Archaea > Thermoproteota > Bathyarchaeia > Bathyarchaeales > Bathycorpusculaceae > Bathycorpusculum. The sequence goes on from CAVUAM010000027.1 coordinate 83,016, forward strand.
CAACTTCCGCTTGCGCCAAAGCTGGAGCGTCGTTTACGCCATCGCCAGTCATTCCCACCACGTGCCCAATACGTTGAAGCGTCTTGACTATGCTGAACTTGTCTTCGGGATAAATCTGGGCGATGCCATGGCTGTTTTCAATCGTTGAGTCAATGGGTGTTGCTTTTGTTTCGTCTTCTTGAATCTTCGACATTGTTGTGAGGTTTTTTCCTAATCCTATCTGCTGAGCAATGTTTTTGGCGATCGGAAGCGAATCGCCCGTAAGCATCTTCACCTCCACACCCAATCCTCGAATCTGGTCAAGTATCTCTCGCGAGTCCTCTCTTATTCTGTCGGCGATTCCGGCAAGACCAACAAACTGTAGTCTGCTTCTATCTGAACCCTTGGCAACAGCGATCACTCTTAGCCCTTTAGCAGAAAGCTCCTCAGTAAGTTTAAGCATAGCTTTTGCCTCTTCTTCAGGAACGTTACAGGCAGTGCATATTGTGTCAAAGGAGCCCTTTCCAACGAAGAATTCTTCACCACCTTTATTGACCGTGGCCTCTGTCATTCGAGTCTTTGGATCAAAGGGCACAAATGCTATCTGAGAATAAGCATCAAATGGAATGTGTGCTTGTGCAGTGGCAGTTAAAAATGCGATATCGATTGGGTCTAAGTTGGCTTCATTTGATGCAAGTGCTCCGTAAAGCAAAACATCCTTTTCGTTGAACCCGTTAAAAGGTAGTTCTTCCTCGACAAAGAGCCTGTTCATTGTTATTGTGCCTGTTTTGTCCGCGCACAACACATCCATGGTGGCTGCATCCTCAGTTGCACTTAGTCTTGTAACCAGGACACCTTGTTTTGCAAGCACCGCTGCACCAAGTGCCATGTTTATGGTAAACATCGTGGGCATCGCAACCGGAACCGAAGCAATGAGCAGCACGCCGGCAAGGGGCAGCAAGACCGCAAGTTCAAAACCTGTCAGTATCGCGTATACGAATACGATTAGGAGAGATGCGAGGACTATTATGGCGAGTTGACGTGCAACTTTTACTGTGACTTCTTCCATGTGGAGTTTTGGCTTTGCGAGCTCAAGCAGAGAGATGGTTCGTCCAAAGTAGGTTTTTGTACCTGTGGCGTCAACTATGCCTGTGGCTTCGCCACGCTTTACAGCTGATCCCGAATAAGCTATTTCAGCAGGCGACTTATCCACAATTCCAGATTCTCCAGTGAGCACCGATTGGTCTAAACCAAGAGAACCATCAACAATCTTTACGTCGGCTGGCAAGAGATCACCGATTCTAGCCCTAACAACGTCTCCTGGAACAAGCTCTCTGGCTGGGATAGTTGACCATTTTCCGTCTCTTTTTACTCGGCTTTGGATCCTGAGGCTCTGCTTTAGTCTGGCCATTGCTGCTTTCGCTCTGCCTTCACGCCAAAGCGACATCCCTGCGTTAAAGAAAAGGAGGAAGACGATAACGAGCGCTTGTGGATACTTTCCTAGAATTAATGTGATAATGGCGGTTGCTTCAAGCATCCAAGGCACAATACCCCAGAAACGTTTTCCAAGTCTTGCCCAGAAACTAATTTTCTTCTCAGGGACTTCATTGTACCCGATATTCAACAAGTCGCCTTTTTACTTCTTGAGTTTCTAACCCAGTTTCAATGTTTGTTTCTTGCAAGACCTTTTTGACATTACTTGCCATTTTTATCACGCAAAATTGTTTTTGTTCGAGATATGTGGTTATAATAAAGAAAACAATCGAGGTTTTGAAACCTTTATCAACTTTTGATAAGGGGTTTACTATGTTTTTTCTTGATGTAGTTTGTCGATTATCTTTTGAGTTTCCTCTTCTGACGGATGCGATATGGCGCCAACAGGGCAGATGTCTTCGCAACCTCTGCAGAAAACAACGCAGGAGTTAGGCGTTACTACTGTTTTCTTCTTGCCTTCTTTCTCTTCAATTTTGAAGGCACTCATATGGCAGAAATCGACGCATTTACCGCAGGTTATGCATTTATCATAGTCGATTTTTGGATCCCAAGATATTTTGTTACGTGGGATTCCTTCATAATCTTCTTCGGGCATATTGTTGTTTCACTTCTATTATAACAGCATGTAAATAACATAAATATTCTAATACTTTTAAAGAATAAAACTTGTTAATATTGTTGGTAATTGTAGAAACCATGTCATCAAAAGCGGAAACGCAAAATAGATTCAAATCAACCGTTTTTCATGCACTCTCTGACCCCATTCGAATGGAAATAGTAACCTACTTACGCCAAGGGGAAAAATGCGTTTGCGAAATAGTTCCCCACCTTAACCTAATCCAACCACTAGTATCGAGACATCTAAAAATTCTCAAAGATGCAGGCATAGTGAGATGCCGAAAAGATGGGACAAAACGAATGTACTCTATTGTCGACCAAAGAATATACAATGTAGTAGATTCATTGACCCCTGATTTATTGAGAGCTCTTACCAAAGAAGCCGTTGAAAATATAATCTCCTCCTAAGCGCTAATGAAAAATCGTGAGCTGAAAAAATGAAAGAAAAAGACGCAAAGATTGTTAGGAAAAGCGCCAAAACAGCCGCCGAAAGCAACACTTCCTGTAGTTGTTCTTGCGGTTGTGGAAGTGCAAACTCTCTAACGACTCGGAAATCAAAAAAAGTTGGCATCTCTGATGCAGAACCAAAAAACCAGCAAGGTTTAGCCCTTGAGAGCAATTCCAACAAAAAAGAAATGGATGTGTAAAAGAATGAAAAAGAAAATATTTAGTATCTTGTGTCTGACATTTCTGTTAGCCCCTCTTTTCTTACAGACTGGTGTACTAGCCGCTTCATCGGATAATTGGACAATGTTTCGTGGCGATCTAAGTCATACCGGCACCTCGTCTACAGCACCGGCAACTTCAAACGAAGTACTGTGGAAATTTGACACAGGAATGCCTGTGGGTTCTTCTGCTGCAGTTGTTGATGGCAAAGTCTACGTAGCCTCTAACGATGGTTCTGTCTATTGCCTCAATGCAGCTGATGGCTCTCAAATATGGAAATCCAGCCTTAGTAATCGAGCAGCTATAAGTTCAGCAATCGCGGTTGCGAATGGTTTCCTTTACTTCGGATGCTACGATCGTAGAGTATATTGTTTGGATGCTTCAACAGGTAAAGACGTATGGTCCTTTGCAACTGGTGATAGTGTTCAGTCCTCTCCCTCAGTAGTCAGCGGGCGCGTTTATGTTGGCTCCTGGGATGGAAACGTATACTGCCTTGATGCAGGCACTGGCAATAAGATATGGAATTACACAACAGGCGCACTAGTAGATTCTTCCCCCGCAGTAGTAGATGGAAAAGTGTACGTTGGATCAGCAGACCATAACGTATACTGTCTTGATGCATCAACAGGCAGCAAAGTGTGGAGCTTTGCAACAGGAAATACAATACAGTCCTCTCCTGCAGTTGTTGATGGCTATGTCTACATTGGTTCGCATGACAAAAATGTCTACTGTCTCAATGCAGCGACCGGCGAAAAAGTATGGAGCTACCAAGAACAGGGGTTAGTTGATTCTTCACCGGCAGTAGCCAACGGATATGTTTATGTCGGCTCAGGCGTTTCCGACAGTACAGCAGACAAAAACGTTTACTGCCTAAACGCTGCAACTGGCGAAAAAGTTTGGAGCTACGAAACATACGACGGCATCTACTCATCTCCGGCGGTCGTCGGTGGCTATTTATATGTCGGAGGTTGGGATGACAAATTCTACTGCCTAAACGCCACTAACGGTGCAAACTTATGGACATATACAACTGGTGATAGCATAAGCGCTTCCCCGGCTGTATCAAATGGAATCGTTTACATCACATCATGGGACCACAATGTCTACGCTCTTGGCGCACAGACCACAAATACCTCTTCAGCTGGCACGCCCACATGGCTAATCGGTGCAGTCGTTGTAATTGCTGTAGTTGCAGTAGTTGCTGTTCTATTGGTAGTAATGCGTAAGAACCCAAAAGTTAAGAAAGCAAAAAGATAACTCGGTTATCTTATCTTTTTATTTTTTCTTTTTTTAGTTATCAAGTGTTGTTACTTGAGAAACCGTCAGAATGCTTGAGTGAACTTTAACCTAGCGATGCTGATGGAAAAAACATATTTAAATATGTTGTTATTATGTTTATTTTGAAAAGATTTGGTTATGTCAAAAATCGATAAGAGGTTAGAACGGTTAGCAGAATCTGGAAGTTGCACATGCGAATCTGTATCAGAATATTCAGATGAGCTAAGAGAGTTGGCCGACAAAAACTTAAGCTTAGAAAATAGTGAGACTAGAAGCAAAGTCTTCAAGGCGCTTTCTGACCCAATTAGATTGAGAATTTTAGGTTTACTTTCATCCCGCGAGATGTGTGTTTGCGAGGTCATGGTCGCTCTTGATCTAACCCAGCCTACTGCTTCACATCACCTAAGGATTCTTGAAAATGTCGCTTTAGTGAAAGATAGAAAAGAAGGGAAATGGGTTTTCTATAGCATAGCTAAGCCTGACTTTTTTGAGGGCATACGTAAACTTGAAATCTTCTGATTTTTGGAAGAATAATAGCTAGAACTGGCTGATTATAACAATAGATTTAAATTCTTAAATATGACATTTGTTTTTGGCGAATCCGATGAGTAATGAGAAAGTCATCCTAAATGCTTTGAAAACAGACTGCACAGGATGCAGCACATGTGCAGATTTTAAAGCAGACAACCTTCAACACGCAATAGCTAGGTTAATCGGAGTCTCAAAAGTTAAAGTCGACGAGATAACCGGTAAAACTATAATAGAATACGACACACAAAAAATCATTCTTTCCAAAATCACTGAACGTTTTGAAAAACTCGGCTATAAAGTCGAAATAGTGTCAAGAGACGAAATCCGATGATAGAACAATTCAAGGGCGTTGTTTTAGTAATTTTGCTTGGGCTCTTCGCTTTAGCAGGCGCTCTGATACCGGTGACTCAAATAGCTTATGCGCATGAAATTGGCATTGCCCTAACTCTAATTGCTGTTGCCTTAGGATACCGCATCTATTTGCATGGAATTCGATCCTTGTTTCACAAGAATGTTACAGCCCAATTGTTCGCAACTATCGCGATCTTCATTTCAGTAATAGCTGGTTTTGTCCTACCTCAAGCATCAGCTACTGGTACGGCAGAAGCGGTTGGCTACCTCACAGCAGCAGCAATAGTGGCGTTCATAATACTTGCAGGAATGACTACTGAAGACTACATCATCCATAGAACAAGAGGCGCACTCGAAGCACTCATCAAGATGACGCCAAAGACAGCGCGCGTCCGTCGAGACGGTGCAGAAATTGAAGTACCCATAAGCGAAGTCAAGAAAGGTGAGATCGTCTTAGTTAAACCAGGCGATAACATACCTGTTGACGGAACAGTAATTTCTGGACACAGCACCGTTAACCAAGCAACCATAACTGGTGAGTCAATTCCAGTAGAGAAAACCGTGGGGGACCGCACGTTTGCTGGTACACTCAACGAACATGGTGCTTTAGAGATTAAGGTTGAAAAAATCGCTGAAGACACTACACTTGCCCACCTTATTGATTTAGTCGAAGAAGCTCAAGAGAAAAAAGCGCCCATACAGAATGTTGCAGACCGATTCACCACATACTTCCTACCAATCATGACTGTAGTGTCTTCTTCTGTTTTTGCATTCACTTATTTCACGATTGGTTTTGAAGTAGCACTTGCTAGAACAGTGACTGTTCTCTTAGTCGCATGCCCGTGCGCTCTTGCAATTGCTGTTCCAGTCGCTGTAGCCGCAACTATCGGTAATGCTAGCATGAACGCTATCATAATCAAGGGTGGCACACACATCGAAAAGCTAAAAGACGTTAAGATAGTTGCGTTTGACAAAACTGGCACGTTAACCTTAGGCGAACCCAAAGTTGTCGAAATCAAAACCTTCAGTAATTACTCTGAAGCGGACACAATCAAGTATGCGGCGATTGCTGAGAAATTCTCAGAACATCCCTTATCTAAAGCCATCATCGTTAAGGCAGCTGAGATGAATTTGATAGTTCCTGACCCTACAGACTTCAAAACTATCCCAGGACAAGGCGTGGACGTCCACTTTGGAAACAAGCATATTCTAATTGGGAGAAAGATGATATTAACCGAGCTTTCAGAAGAAGCCAATCAATTGATGAGTCGGGTTGAAAGCGAGGGCAAAACAGCCATTCCCGTTGCCATAGACAAAAAAGTCATCGGCGTCATTGTCGTGGCTGATACGGTCAGAGAGAATTCTGTAGAAGCGATTCAGAGGCTTAAGCGTTTAGGAATTAAAACTGTAATGATAACTGGTGACAACATTCGGACTGCCAAATCAATCGCTGAACAAACCGGCGTCGATGAATATCGTGCCGAGCTTTTGCCTGAACAAAAAGTTGACGTTATTAAAGATCTAATGAAGGGCAGTGTTGTTGCCATGGTTGGTGACGGTGTAAATGATGCTCCTGCATTGGCTACTTCGGATGTTGGGTTTGCAATGGGCGCGGCTGGAAGCGATGTAGCAGTTGAAACAGCAGATGTAGCTCTTCTTGGAGACGACTTAACCAAAGTTGAGTACGCAATCAGCCTGAGCCGGAAAGCCTTTACCAGAATGAAGGGAAACATTGTTTACGCTTTCATATGGAACATAGTCGCATTGACCATAGCAGGCGCTGGCCTCTTAAATCCAATCTTAGCCGTTGTACTAGCAGAACTCGGATGCATATCAGTGGTAATCAATTCAGCTTTACTTTTGCGAAACAAACCAAAACCTTTCATTCAAAATAGAAAATAAAACGCATGGTGAAAAAAAATGAAAAACAAAAACGATGAAGTAAAAAGAAGTGTTAGAAAAGCGTACTCAAAAGTGGCGACCAATAGCAATTCTAGCTGTTGCTCCTGCGGATGCGGAAGCGCCGATCAACAAACCATCAATAAAATATCTAAGAAAGTAGGTTATTCGGAAGAGGAAATGAATGCCGTTCCTGAAGCCAATCTCGGATTAGGTTGCGGCAACCCAACAGCCTTTGGTAATATCAAAGAAGGAGATGTTGTCCTTGATCTCGGAAGCGGTGCCGGATTTGATTGCTTCTTAGCTTCAAAAAAGGTTGGTAAGTCTGGAAAAGTTATTGGCGTTGACATGACTGAAGAAATGGTAGCTAAAGCCAGAATCCTTGCTAAAGAGAATGGTTACTCAAACGTTGAGTTTAGGCTTGGCGACATTGAAAAACTTCCAATAGAAAACAATTCAGTCGATGTCATAATTAGCAATTGTGTCATTAACCTTTCACCAGACAAATTGCGAGTATTCAAAGAAGCATACCGCACTCTGAAAAGCAGTGGCAAAATGTACGTTTCTGACATCGTTCTCCTCGGCAAACTAACAGAAGAGCAGCTGAAAGACGAAGATTTACTTACTGGTTGCGTTGCAGGCGCTTTACACAAAGATGACTACTTAGCCAAGCTCAAGCAAGCAGGCTTTAGGGTTAACATTATTGCGGAAGACAAGGAACTAAGCAAAACACAATACAACGAATTGCCCATTGAGAGCATCAAGATTGAAGCAACAAAGTGAGACTGTACTAATTGCCCAACTCTATATTTTCTCACAGGTCAATGGAGGCCGAATAAGTGCCTACGTTTCAATGTATGAAATGCGGTCGTAAAACAAAAGAAGATTACGAGATTTGCTGCACACATTCGGCAGTTTGCAAAGGGGATAAACCTCCGGAATGTTGCGGACAGCCAATGATTGAAACAATTGATGATTAGAAAATGCTCGCTATTTAGACAACAAAATATGCTAAATGCATCAGGTTTTCTTTTCGAAAAAAATGTTAAGGGTTCAAACCTGACACGGGTTAAGTCTCTATGGACTAGCCCCGATAAAAGGGGGCGGAACCAATAGCGGGTTCGGTGGGATTTGAACCCACGATCTCCGGCTCCGAAGGCCGACACCTTAATCCGTGCTAGGCGACGAACCCACTCTTATTGTTATCAAAATTGCCCGTGACATTAAAAAAGGTAACTGGCTTTGAATATTCATTCTTAAGAAAGGCTTGATAATGGCAAATTGCTTATTGCTTTTCAGCGGGGTTGGGCTTGCAATATTATTCCTTCGCCTGGATTAAATGTGCTTTTAATGTCATAGAAATCCGAGTTATTTTTAATAAAATCTCTAACTTCTATAGCTTCATTAAGGTAATGGTAAGAGGCTATCGTTAATGCCGGTTTGTATCGGGTGATGGTTTTTAATGCCCCCTTTAAAATTGGTATCTCGGCGCCCTCTGCATCGATTTTTATAAGGTTCACTTTTTTGACATCCAATTCTTCTATTAAGTTATCGAGGGTCCTAACGGCAATGAATTCGAAATCAGAGGTCCGTTGAAAAACTAGCGAGTGCTGACCTGGATGGCTAGAAAGATAAAGGCAAATTTCATTATTCTCATTATCGCTGAGACCGATCTTTAATGCTTTAGTATTTTTTATATTGTTGACCATGAGGTTGGCAACGAGAACTGCGTAGTTGGTGCTTTCAGGTTCTAAAGCCAAGATGAGCCCTCCATCACCAATTAGGCGTGAACTCAATAGGGAGTAAAAACCATAATTTGCCCCCACATCGATTACAACATCATCTTTTTTTGGGAGCAAATAACAATTTTTCATTTCCTCAATTACCGAGGGAATTGCGGAATGAGTACTTGACTCTATTGTGTAGAAACCATCTGAAAAAATGAAATAATGGGTAGCTTCCAGCAGGTTGAGTAGGTAATGCACGGGTAGGATCTTTTTTAGATTCTCGCACAAATTTCGCAATAAAGTAGCTACTTGCGTTTAGTGGCAATTAGCCTCGCCAAGATGGTAATGGCGAATATCAAAATTCGCTTTTCAACGCGTAGTAACCTCTTCACCAAATATAGCTTTATAGAATATAGTCTTCTATGGACTAGCTCCTAAAAGGGGGCGGAACCAATAGCGGGTCCGGTGGGATTTGAACCCACGATCTCCGGCTCCGAAGGCCGACACCTTAATCCGTGCTAGGCTACGAACCCAAGTGAACCCTACAACTCAATAATGGAGTTGCATTAAAAGATTTACGGCAATTCTTATAAACCCACATAATATTAGATTTGTGTCACCTCAAAATGGGGGCCGGTAGCTCAGCTTGGCTGGAGCGTTCGACTGATAATCGAAAGGTCGGCAGTTCAAATCCGCCTCGGCCCACCATATCAACCTTCTCAGATACAAAGAACAGTTTTTTTGAACCTTAATTAAATCGAATAATTATATCCTTTTGAGGATGCTTGGTTTGACAGAGAAAAAAGAAGAAGCTCAAGATAATCACAATGCTTGTGTCCGAACGGTCGCTGAAGAGTTAAAACGGGCAAACTGGACAGTTAAAGCGGATTTGGAGGGCTACCCGAAGCCACCTGCCTTAGCTGAAGGTTACGTTCCAGATATTCAAGCTGAAAAGAAAGGCTGCATTACCCGAATTTGTGAAATAGCAACTCCTGAAATGTTCGAAGGCAACATACAAAGATACTCTGAATTCAAGAATTACTGCAACGAATATGACTTCCATATGTACGTAGTAGACAAGGATGGTAAACGTACGCAAATTGACCCCCAAACTTTTGGGAAAAAATAGCTCGTCGAGATTCCGTCCTATAACCTACCATAAAAAGTAGGTTGTAGAACATGGTTTTATGTATTTTTTTGACTTTTTAATGTCTATTTATCTCTCATGATGAGAGTCTTAAGTCGATAGGCTTGATAGTTGTATAAGCTAATTTTCCATGAAAGGAGCTAACAGTTGGCGCTGTCTAGAATGGAGATGTACCTCGCCAAATTAGAATTCTAGACCAAGGGGAGTCAATAACGCAACAACAAATAATGCGCAAGATAGACCTCAATTTTGATATCTCAAAAGACTTCTTCAATTTTCTAGTCCATTTAGACATCATCAAAGAAAAAACCGTTGGTCCAAAAAAGGTCTATACCTAACTGATAAGGGGCAAAGATTTACACCTATTTCGGTTTAGACTATGACAACCCCATATTTTGGGGAACCGGAATATTTCGAATCGATTAACAGAGAAAAACGCACAATAAAGGTACTAAACTTGCAAGAATTATTTTCTCCTAAAACGCAAATAGTCTTGTCCAATCTATCGAAGAATCAGACGACTACTATTACTCTATCTCAAACACCAGCAAATCTAAATTTTTTCCGCACATTACCTTCAAGGTTTTTGATTTCCATGTCCTTCATGGTTTCTTAGTGGTGGCGTAAACTTTTGAGACTTCTGCGCCAAAAAGAACAATTTCATTTAATACAAAAATCCAAATCAGAAGAATTAACAGTGCACCAGCTGCGCCAGTTACAGTGGTAACTGTGAAAGTTTGAATGTATGTTCCAAAAATATAGTTAGTTACCGTGAATGCAATTCCGGTTGTTATAGAAGCTACAGTTACATCTTGCCATTGAACTTTCGCTTCAGGTATCATTCTGTAAACAATTACTAAAAGCAATGTCACGACCAAAAAGGACAATACTATCTGAACTAAAGCCACTGCAATTGAAGTTAGAGTTCCATTTATCGAGAAATACTTTATCAAGCTAGTCCAACTGCCTGCAACTGCCGTCCATAATACGACGATTAATCCAAGCGCTGAAACGAGAACAAACGGACCAATTGTCTGTCTTATTCGTTTCCATATAGGTAGCCTTTTAGGCATCCTCACTTCCCAAATGCAATCCATCGCATCTCGCAAAACTGAAAAAGCTCCAATTGCGCCCATAACTGAGAACCCTACTACAACAATTGCAGTCCAAACTGAAATGAACGGTGAACCCGCGTTTGAAAGCAGTTGCCTAAATAATTCTGCCACGGCAGGCCCCCCGACATATGATATTTGCATTACGAGAATTTGGGTTGCTTGGGTTTGACCGAAAAACTGAGCGAAAATAGCTATTATTATCAACAGAAGAGTCGGCAGAGGTAGGATTATGAAAAAGGTGAGAGCTGCAGCTCGTAGGGTGGAATTGTCATCTAACCAGTCTTGGAAGGCTGTTTTGAAAATTCCGTATAGTTCCTTTCGATTCATTTGAATCCAAGCTCTGCTTAGAAGCAAGGACGCTTGCTACTCAAGTTCTCAAGCATTCAGTTAGGTATATGGTTTTGTGATAGTAAACTTGCAGTCACAAACAAGAGATCAGGTTACCTGATAGGCGATAATTATTTAAGGTGAATAAGAAGAATTGTAGTTTAGGGGTTTTTGTTTGAGCAAAGAAGACGAAATGTTAGTAGAACTACGCAAAATACGAGAAGCAGTTGAGAAAGCACCGCCTCCAGCACCGCCTAAAGGTTTATGGAACGAATTTAAAGACTTCTTGTCAAAGTACAAGATTTTTGGGCTCGCTATCGCGTTCATTATCGGCTTGTATCTCGGTATATTGGTTCAAGCGTTAGTCAAGGATTTGCTGTTACCTGCTATTGGCTTACTTATTCCTGGAATGAACAATCTGGCAGAGTACAAATCAGGAGCATTTGGAGTTGGCGACTTCCTAGTAGCTTTGATAACATTCCTAATCGTAGCCCTAATCGCATTCATAGCAGTCAAAGTCGTCAAAAAATGGAACATAGAATAAACTCCAATCTATCCCTTTTTTTCTTTTTTAAAGCCTCAAAGAAGTAGTGAGAAGTTCCGTTTGTGGTGGATTTCTATAGCTTTGAAGGTTTCGAATCTTCAATTATCAGGTATCATAAAATACTATGAAGGAAAAAAATAAGAATTAAAGTCTAAGGACAATTTTTTCGGTGAAGGGCTGTATTATTTTTGCGAAGTCCTCGATTGTTTCTGGCGCGTAGGGTTTGAGGGTTTGGTACCGTTTGTCTAAGGTGTCTTGTGGGATGAATTGTTGAAGTGCATGTTTTTTTGAGCCTTTGACCATTTCTCCGATGCATGTGGCATCTTGTGCGGTGACGAGTTCTGGAACCGTGGTTGTGCGGAATTCGTAGGGTACCTTACCGGTTTTGAGAATTTCCAGGGTACGCATAAGTCCTGTGGTTTCTTTTGCCCCAAGCAACTTGTACTTGTCAACACATGTCTTCACATCCATGGCCACATAGTCAACGTAGCCTAAGCATTCCTCAAGTATATTTGGGAAGAAGCCATTTGTATCCAACTTCACCAAGAAACCCCTCTCCTTAAGCTTCGCAAGGAATTTTGGCAGTTCTTTATGCATGCATGGTTCGCCACCAGTTACCACTACAGCGTCAACGTATTTTTTACGGCTCTCTAAAATCTCCAATGCCACGCCTTCCTGCAGAAACGGCGGTTGCGGGTCAACAGCAATGCGCCAGTTATGGCAGAATGGGCATCGAAGATTGCAGCCAGGAGTAAACAGCACCGAAGCTATCTTATCGGGGTAATCTACGAGGCTTACTTTTTGTAATCCACTAAACTTCATTCTGCCAAAAATTCTCCTTAAACAGTTAAAGGCGCCGAAGCCATAACGGTTGAGCGGTCGAAGGTTTTGCGTATGTTGAATTCTGCTTGTTTTCCATCGTTCCATTGGTCAACTGGACGCAGATAGCCGACGACTCGCGAGTAAACTTCGCTTGTTGCTCCGCAGATGGGGCATTGTCTGTGTTCGCCGCTTGTGTAACCGTGAGTGGGACAAACACTAAACGTTGGCGTTAGGGTGAAGTAGGGTAACTTTGAGTTCCACGCGACTTTCTTGATAAGTTCAGCGGCTGATTTCCAAGATTGCAGGCGTTCGCCTAGGAAAATATGGAACACTGTGCCTCCTGTGTAGAGTGATTGTAAGGTTTCTTGGTGTTCCAACGCGTCGAAGAGGTCGCCTGAAAAGTCCACTGGCAGCTGGGAAGAGTTGGTGTAGAATGGTTCTGCGTGGTTTGAGTTTATTTGTTTTTGGTTGGCGAATACGATGTCTCGGTACCGTTTTTTATCTATACGCGCTAATCTGTAGGATGTGCCTTCTGCGGGGGTGGCTTCAAGGTTGTATATGCAGTCTGTTTCCTCTTGGTAGTCTGCTAGGCGTTTACGCATGAAAGTTAGCATCTTCAAAGCGAATGCTTGACCATCACGCGAGGCAATGTTTTCTCCCAGAAGGTTCATTATGGCTTCGTTAACGCCGACTATGCCGATTGTTGAAAAGTGATTCTTCCAGAACTTATCATAGCCTTCCTTAACATGGCGCAGGTAACGTCGTGAATACGGATACAAGCCGTTATCGGTGAATGCTTCAAGGACTTTCCGTTTGATTTCGAGGCTTTGCTTGGCAGTCTCCATTAAAGTTTCAAGTCGTTCGAAGAATTCATCCTCGTTCTTGGATAAGTAGCCGATTCTTGGGATGTTTAGAGTGACTACGCCGATGCTGCCTGTTAATGGGTTAGCACCGAAGAATCCGCCTCCACGTTTGCGGAGTTCCCGGTTGTCTATGCGTAGGCGGCAGCACATGCTACGGACATCTTCTGGCTTCATGTCGCTGTTTACGAAGTTGCTGAAGTAGGGGACGCCGTATTTGGCGGTGACTTCAAAGATGGCTTGGGAAACTGGTGAGTCCCAGTCAAAGTCCTTGGTTATGTTGTAGGTTGGGATTGGGAAGGTGAAGACGCGACCTTTTGAGTCTCCTTGGCGCATACCTTCTGCGAATGCTAAGTTGAACATTTCCATTTCTTTAGTCATATCGCCGTAAGTGTCTTGGGTAACTTTGCCGTTATAGAGTACGGCTTCGTTCTTCATGAAGTCTGGAACCGTTAAGTCCAACGTAAGGTTGGTGAAGGGTGTTTGGAAGCCCACGCGGGTGGGTACATTCATGTTGAAGAAGAATTCCTGTAGCGCCTGCTCGACTTCCTTTTGAGTAAGGTGGTCATAGCGTATGAATGGGGCAAGGTATGTGTCAAAGTTGCTGAATGCTTGGGCACCTGCCGCTTCACCCTGCAACGTGTAGAAAAAGTTTACTACTTGCCCAAGTGCTGTGCGGAAGTGTTTTGCGGGTTTGCTTTCTATTTTGCCGGATACTCCGCCAAAGCCTGAAAGCAAAAGGTCGCTTACATCCCAGCCGACACAATAAGGTCCAAGTACGCCTAAATCGTGGATGTGCAAGTCGCCTGAAAAGTGTGCTTCCGCGATTTGCTGGGGGTAGATTCGGGCTATCCAATATTTGGCGATAACTGTGGATGAGAGGTAATTGTTTAGTCCCTGCAGTGAGTAACTCATGTTGCTGTTTTCTTTTACGCGCCAGTCTTCAACTTCAAGGTACTGGTCAACCATGTCTGAAGAAGCTAAAAGGGAGGCTAACTCGCGCATATCGGTGTGTTGTTTGCGGTAGAGGATGTATGCTTTCGCTGTTGAAGCGTGACCGTTTTCGATTAACCGTTTTTCAACAAGGTCTTGAATTTCCTCAACTGTAGGCACGCCGTCGTCGCCATACTGCTTGTTCAGCAGAGTTACGACTTCATCGCTGATGCGTTTGGCTTGTTCTTTATCTTTTCCGCCTACTGCTTTTGCAGCTTTCCAAATGGCAATCGTAATTCGTTCTTGATCGAAGGGTTCTAATTTACTATCACGTTTTAGGACAAACTTCATTGTTTTTTCACTTCTAAGAGTAATTTCCTGAAATCATCAGGCTCTTCAAACTGTTTGTAAACTGAAGCAAACCGGATGTATGCCACACGGTCAACACCCTTTAGGTGTTTCATGATTGAATCGCCGATTTCTCTGGACGCAATTTCCTCAGTTCCTTTAAGCATAAGATCCGCTCGTACTTGCCCTGCTAACTCGTTGATTTGGCTCATGGTGACTGGGCGCTTTTCGCATGCTTTCTGTAGACCGCGGATGATTTTGTTTACATCGAAACGTTCCAGTTGGCCATCCTTTTTGCGGACCATTAGTTCGATGGTTTCGAGGTATTCGTAGGTGGTGTAGCGTTTGCCGCAGCTTATGCATTCTTTTCGGCGGCGTGTGGTGTTCTCAACGGAGTCGCGCGTTTCAAGGGTTTTTGATTCTTCTGAATTGCAGTATGGACATCTCATGCTTAACAATACTCATTGTTGTGGTATATGTGTAGTGTCAGGGAGCTCAATCCACACACTACACTTAGCGCATATATAAGGTATTTTCACATCAAACAGACAAACTAACACACAAACCCGCAAACAAGACCATGTAAAATACACAAAAAACCCAAAATATAAAATGTCAAAAAAAGCCCAATTCCTCTAAAAAACCCAAATTCAAGCAAATACTAGTTTGGTTAAACCTTACGCAAACAATAAAATAAAAAAACAAATATCCAATGGTTACTTCTTATCTTACTAAACCAAACACAAGAAAACGGTGAAAATTTGCATCCCAAAATCGTAAAAGCCAACTCTCCACAGGAGTATTTAACCCCCGAACACTGCTACATAGCCGAAAATTACAGTGACAAAAATGTATCAATCGCCCGGGCAACAGTAAAGCCCGGAATTACAACTCTTGCACACCATCTTGTTGGCGTACAAGAAATATACTTGATAAATAGCGGACATGGAAAAGTAACCATCGGAGGCTTAGAACCAGCCGAAGTTGGAGTTGGCGATGTCGTAATAATTCCACCTCAAACCTCACAGAAGGTAACTAACACGGGCAAAACTGACCTCGTATTCCACTGCATCTGTACTCCAAGGTTCACTGAAGCCTGCTATGTCAACGAGGAACTGGAAAAGGCGCCTTAGTTGATATATATCGAGTGTGGAAATAGCCATTTATAAGCAGAATTAATGATATGTGTTTTGAGGAGAAAGGAGAAGCTCCTTACATTTCTTTAATCCCAAACCGTTAACTTGTTTTAAGGTCATCCATAAACTCGCTGAGGTCCAATGTGGAAACGCCGTTTTCGTCTTTTAGCTGCTGTTTTGCCGGCGGATTCTGTAGGTAGAAGGGGATGCGTTTGGCAAAGCGTTCCTGGAAAGTTGGCTCCAACTCGTTTTTGTAGAAAACGCCGATCGGTATTTTGTCTCCCCATTCCTGCGCTTTCTCTAAGCCAGCGATTTTTTTCTTAAATTCCTCACTTGCCTCGCGAACAACAGGGTCAAAACCTGCCGTCTCCAGCTTGTATAACCTTGACTGTGGTTTGCCCGAGGTGTCTTTGCGGTCTTCCCCAGCATACCAATCCTTAGTGTTTATGTCATTGTATACTGGGCAAGGCTGCAAGCATTCAACAAGCGCCAAACCCTTATGCTCAATAGCCTGCTTAATCGTGTCCTTGAGGTGCATAACATCAAAAGCATAGGACCTTGCCACAAACGTATAGCCCGCAGTTATCGCAAGGGCAACAGGGTTGATGGCTTCGTTTATGTTGGGTTTCGGAAGCGATTTTGTCTGCATACCAAGCCGAAGCGTTGGAGAAGCCTGCCCTTTTGTTAAACCGTAAACACCGTTGTTGTAAAGCAGATAAGCCATATCGATGTTTCTTCTTCCAGAGTTAACAAAGTGTCCTGCACCAATACCTAGCCCATCTCCATCGCCGCCGACACCGATGACTTCAAGATTGGGGTTGGCTACCTTAATGCCCATTGCAAAAGGCAAAAGCCTGCCGTGAAGCGTATGAACGCCGTTGACTTTGACAAAATGCGGGGTTTTGGCAGCGTTACCTACACCTGAAACCACAACAACATTGTGGGGTTCAAGCTTAAGCTCCGCTAGCGCCATCTGAAGTGCACTTAGGATACCATAGTCTCCGCAGCCTGGACACCAGTCAACATAGTTGTCCGTTTTGTATTCTGATGCTTTATGCTCCAAGCATGAGCACCTGCCTTTCGGCTGCTTGATCTGTTAGGATATTCTTGATAGCTGAGTATACTTCGGTTGTCATCATAGGGCGACCAGTGTACTTGAGGATATAGTGGGTGGGTTTGATAGTTGTATGTTCAGTTATTAAGCCACCCAACTGCGCTGTTGCGTTGTCTTCCACATCAATTATGCGTTTTTTGCTTTCCAGCATCCGTTTTAGATAGACAGCGGGAAAAGGATGAACCATGCGTATCTGAATGAAGGCTAAGCTGACACCTTCGTCTTTCAGCTGGTTTAATGATTCAATAATTGCTCCCTTAGGTGAGCCCCAACTTACCACAATGTTCTCTGAGTCTTTATCCCCAAAAAAGTTTACTTTCATTTCTAATGGTACTTCCTTGTCGATTAGTTCGAGTTTTTTGAGGCGTTTATCCATCATTTTTCGTCTGATGATTGGTTCCTCGTTTATGTTGCCCATTTCGTTATGTTCGTCGCCGCTGTACCATTGCACGCCGTTCTTTGTTCCCAGAAACGCTCGGGGTGATATTCCTGTTTCTGTGAATTGGAAGCGTTTGTAAATTTTGCCTTCTAACTCTTTTTCGCCTACTATTGAGCCGCGGTCAAGTTTTACTTTCGCATAGTCGAAAACTGGGTAAGTCTGCGATGAATTCGCCATGCCCTTATCAAGCAAATGAATAACTGGCACCTGATACTTCTCAGCTAAATTAAAAACTTCAGCTGCATCAAAGAAACATTCCTCAATATCTCCTGACGCCAAGATTATTCTTGCGAATTCCCCGTGAGCCGCATGCATCGCAAACCGCAAATCTTGTTGGCTATGTCTTGTAGGCTGTCCAGTTGCTGGTCCACCACGCTGATAATACGTTATTACCAAGGGCACTTCGTTGTTGCCCGCCCACCCTAAACCTTCAGCCATCAAAGAAAACCCTGGACCAGACGTACTGGTTGCCGCCCTAGCGCCCGTTAAACAAGCGCCTGAAGCGGAATTTACAGCGGCAATTTCGTCTTCTGTTTGCAACACTATTATGGCTTCTTCTCCTCCTTTTTTGGTTTTGAGGATTTCGTGGGATTCCAAGTATTCACTCTCGTCTGCTGCCGGGGTGATAGGGTAGTAGGTTTGAACTCTACAGCCACCCAAGACTTTGCCCATGGCGACCGCTTGGTTTCCCGTTAAGAAAATTCTTTTCTCATTAATGGGTTGTTTGTCAAGTTTATGCTTAAAGTTGCCTATTTTGAAGGTTTTTTCTGCGTATTCATAAGCGGCGTCTACTGCTGCGATGTTCATGTCGACGATTTTTTCGTGGAAAGTGGCCTTAATCGCGTCTTCCACCAGTTTTCGGTCATACTTTAGAAGCGCAAAAGATACGCCGATTGTTAAGACGTTAATCATTCTTTGAAGCGTGCTTACTTGTTCTATGTGTAGTTTTTCGCCGATTTGTTTAAGCAAATCCATATAGGGAACAGCGAAAACCTGAATGTTTTTTTGTTTAGTGTAGTTTAAGAAGTCATTGATAGTTTCGCCAACGCCGTTCTCCTTCATGAAAGCTTGGATTTGAGTCTTATAGTCTTCTGAGAATGTTACAATATCTTTTAGGACATTGATGCCAAGGTCTCGTGAATCAACTATTATGCCGCCTTCATTCACGACTTCGCCGATATGTCGCACAACCGTTTCAGCGTCAAAAGCTGCAAGCAAATTGACATCGCTGATGTTTGCGAGTGTGGGCTTTTTAGATATGCGCTGTAGAAAATAACTGTGCATTGTTTTGATGTTCGAATGATATTCTCTTCGGCCAAAAACATACAAGCCGCCGTAGCCGCAGGCTCTGCCAAATATGGTTGACGCTGAATCAACGCCGCTTCCCTGTGGGCCGCCTGCCATCCAATTTATACTTTCAACTACCATTTTTTCTCACGTTTGAAAATTTCTTTGTTGACGGAGTTTATCCGCCGCCGGTCGCTTTATCGTGTCCTATGCAACATTTGCATTTTGTGGTTTCGCCGCAGTATTGGCAAATGTAATTGCAGTCGTCGATAAAGTTTTCCGCAGTTCAAGCAACGAGGTTGATTTTATTGGCTCATATCCTCTTTTGCTCTGCTATCTTAACTCTGTGGAAGATTAAAGATTTAAGTTTTCCCAAAAAAACCTATGAATGTTAGGTTTTATTGGTGTTTTTTAAGTCACTTGCATCTTGAAAACTAATTGAAAATAGAGATAAAAAAAAAGCCCTAAAAAATAGGATAGATGGGTTGTTTTTATCTTACGAAATCGTCAAAGGTCCAGAAGTGGTCTTCTTCTTGAACAATTATATCTTCGAACATGCGTCTTGTTTTGGTGTCGCCGCGTTTGAGTGCCTCAGCAATGATTTGGCGGTAGAGCGAAATTGCGCTGCTTTCCAATGCATGATCCAGAACCAGAAAATCCTGCGCCGTTTCACCTACAACTGGTAGCGGGTCTGGTTTGAATGTAGCTTCGCCTTCGAGGAGGTAGATGCGTTCGCTGATTTTTTCCAAGTGATCCATCTCTTGCATGAAGACGCCTTTGAGAATCTTGCTGACGACCTCAGCTTTGTTGGTTCCCGTGACCGTTTCAAGTGCTGTGTTCTTCATTCTTAGTGCAAGGAATGCGGCTTTTTCATGCTGATTCGTGTATTGGAGGATTCCCGTGATTTCTGCTGAAACTGCCTTGTTTAGGAGCGTGAAGTAGTCGTCGGTGTAGATTTTGCGCCATTCAGGTAACGGAACCTTGCTTGGCTCATCTTTTTCGTCTTGGAACTTGGTGTACTCTTGAAACTTGAAAAGGTGCCCTTCTTCTTCACCGTAAATCTTCTCGAAGAGTTCCCGGGTTTCCCAATCACCCATTTTCCCAGCGATCTCGATGATTTGGCGATAGAGAGTTAAGGCTTCTTCTTCAGCTTTTGTCCCCAGTTTGGCGAATTCGCTTATACTGTTGCCAACGGTGATTTTTGCCGATTTGGTTGATGCCGCTCCCCCAAGATAATATATGCGTTCCATTATCGAGGCTGCATGCTTCATTTCTTGGATGCCGATTTCACGCAGAAACTTTCCAACCGCATCGTAAGTGGTTTTATCTAAAAGGATGTTTTCGGGGATTGTTCTTCGTACGAGTTTCTCCATTTTTGCATGTTGAAGAATGTACTGGAGCGAAACTTGGATTTCGCGTTCGACTGCCTTGTTTAGAAGGTCTACATAATCTGGCGATATTTTAACTGCCATATAATCACAACTTCAACAAAAAAGGAGAAACCACTAAGATATAAGATTTTTTATAGGCATGAAATTTGCCAATGAACGGAATAGCCATAACTCGCTACTTTAGAGACAATGTCTATTGCAGGGGTCTCCCACAGGTTCGGCAGTAAAAGGAGTCTGAGGTGTTTTCTGTACCGCAGTTGGCGCAACGTTTGGTTTGCATAGCGGTAGATAGGGGTGATTGGGGAAGATACGAAACTGTTGGCGCCGTGGCAGGAGCTACTTTAAGCCTCTTAAAGCCTATTGCTGCGAAAATCCAAGCTATCCAAACCAATAACCCACCAATTAAAACAACTGTTAACAATACACCGATCAAGTAGAGTAGTCCAGCGGTCTTAAAAGTATCAACCCCAGATTTTTCCCCTAACTTATTGAAGGCGCGCATGTAAAGTACGGCGTTAACTATTCCGAAAATAAGAGACACGCCGATTACTGCTAAGTAAGTGATGATGAATTGTGTAAAAGGTGCAGTAGTCGTCGGAGTGCCCGTTTGTGAAATACCACCTGACAAAGATGCAAAAACTGTGAATTCCAATATTAAGAGAATAACACCTGAGATTATGCTTATGATGAATGCATACAGGACGTTTTTGAAGATGCTTGGTTCATTATAGTAATGTGACAAGCGATACATCGCTACCATAAACAAGATAAACCCGATGACACCGATGGCTCCCACAGCGATTAAGAATGCGGTAAATCCGGTGGAAAGCCCAAAAAAGGATGTGGGAACTGTCCCTGTTGTAGCCGAAACGATTGTAGCTATAATGAGTGCAACTGCGCCTATTACGGCGGCAATTGGTAGGATAACTGACATTAAACTGGCAATTAACCCTAATTTTCTGCCAGATTCAAGCGACACCCTCAACCCTCAAATGCTACTGTGTAACGTTTTAGGGATAAGCTTTTCGTTTACTAAAAAAGTTGACTATATTCTCTATATAGGTAAATATTAAATTACTATACCCCTATTTGTAATTGAGGTTGATGAGTATGGAAGCAGCAACTGCTGTAAGCGAAATGAACGCAAGCTCCTACCGAGTAAAATTTGACAAACAAAACTTTCTAGAACTCGTCCGTGTAGCTAGACCGAGAATTATTTACCGCCGAAAAAACATGCATTTCTTTGCCTACGACGGATTCGTAATGTACACCGACCAATGTGACAACAGCGATTTTTCCCAGAAAATCCTTGACTCTATCGAGTTCTCAAACTATCAATGGTCAAAATAACCACTAATGGTGGTTAGCTAATGAAATTAATCTGAAAATGTATACAAACCCTATTTTTTCCAATTTCCTTGGTGCCACTTGTTAAAAGTCGTCGGCATTACCTTAATTATGGGTACATCTCCCTCTTTCCAGCTGCCTTCTGGACTTGCGTACTCGGGATATTTCTCGTTTAGCAGATCATGGGCATAACGGTATTCTTTGCCGTTCCACATGATCTCTGCCTCGCCCTGAACACGGATGCCTTTGATGTTGGACCAGTTTTTTTCATCATAGTCATCAAAAACAAGTGAGACTTGAGGGTTTGCTTCGATGTGCTCAAGCTTTGGTGTGTCAGGGTCAGATGCTATGTAGATGTTTGCACCGTCAAAAACAGCCCAAACTGGCCTAACTACGGGCTCGCACTCTTCGGTTGCGGTTGCTAGGCGGCAAACTGGTAGCTGTTTTATGAACGCTATATCGGATTTTGATAGTTTAATCCCCATTCAGGCATCAACACAATTCTATGTTTACAGGAAAAACCTGTATGTGAATACTAAAACAGGTCATCCTTTTAAACTATGAGGAAAGCAGCTAAATGACATATCAACTATTGCCAAGATAGAAGCGATGGGTATTGAAGTACCACTATTGTGTATTCTGAGTTCATAACATTCATATTCTTATTTCATCCAAGAGGAAGATTGAAGTTCAATGACTCATTGTCCTAGTTGTGGTAAAGAAGTTATCAAGCCTTCCAGGGTACTGAAGAACTATACCTTTAAAATTGAGGCATATGACTGCGGAAAATGTCACCACAATTTCAAAGTTACAGTCAACCAATCAGATTATCTCTATAATCTGATATAGTAATAACTAAAAACTTCTAAGACATTTGAGTAGCTATCTTATTTCATATTTATTGAACATTAATTTTGATCTATTCCGAAGGTTAAACTACTAAGAGGAATCCTTTTAATGAGTTATCAAATCCAGATGTTAAGATTAAATGTTGGTAAGATCAAAAAAATTTGTGAAGTCTGTAAGAATGAAGGCTATCTTTAGAGAGTTGGCAATTATTAGATCGAGACTTTTTGGTGGAGAAGCGGAAAATTGCAGAAGTTATCCGATCATTAACGAACCCTGCTTTCTTTAAAGCCCACAGTTCATTCCAATGAATCTAGCAGTACTGGGAAAACTTTAATTAAAGTAGGACCTAATGAATTTGCTGAAACTGGTCAAGTAGGTGCTCAAAAAAAATAGAGCACAAAACAACAGTTAACACAAACTTAGAACAAACATCGGCGTGCGGGATTCCCCAAGCCTGGTATGGGGCAGGCCTGCTAAGTCTGTGGTCGAAAGGCCGCGTGGGTTCAATTCCCACATCCCGCGCCATTTCCAAATTCAGCTAATCAATGGGCTCAATTTTATAAACTGAGCCTAAATTATCTCCAGAAATAATGCTGTACCCCCTATGAGCTATTGTTTGAAGCCACACCAACTCAAATCTAATCTTTGGGGCTGAGCCCGGTAGAGACCCAACCTTTTCGCGATTGAGCCCGCTTTAAACTGGAAAATAGATTAAAAAGCCTCAAAACCGAAAAGATGAAGAAGTGAATATATCGAGCTTCATTTCTAAAAGTCATTTTTTTGCCCGACGAGAATTGCAAAATTAGGCTTATTTGTGGGTCAATTTACCGTTTAGCTCCTTGGGAGGGGGCAAACGGACTGTGAATGTTGTGCCTTTTCCTTCTGTACTTTCAAAGTTTACTGTTCCTCCTAAGCCTTCAGTCATGCGTTTAACCACTGCTAAACCGAACCCTTGACCCTTAGATTTTGTTGTCATCATCGGAGTAAACAACTTAGGTTTGACATCCTCAGGAATGCCAACACCAGTGTCCTTAACAGATATCAAAACATCACTCGTGGTCTTATCGGCATACGCATGAATCGTCAATTTACCGCCTTCTGGCATAGCTTGAACTGCGTTCAAGGTTAAATTGGCTGCAATGCGCTTAAGATAATCTGGGTCAGCCATGATTTTTTTTGCTTTATCCTCTATATTAACGGAGACCTTGACATTTTTTGGAACACCGTTCTTAGATAAAATTTCATTGAAGACTGATTCTACGTCTGTTTCTTGTGCTCTCGGATTAAGCGGCTTAGCGTAGTCTTGAAGGTCAGCTACAATCTTATTGATGTAATCTATGTTGTTTTGGATTTCGTCAAGGCTTTCGATAGCATTAGTTTTATTCTCATTATCAGGCAGCTCTGATAGCTCGGTCTTAGCTAAGAAAAGATCGCCCGTTATTGCCTGTAGCGGATTGCGAATATCATGACCAACCATCCCAGCTGTTGCACCAATAGCGGCTAAACGTTCAGAATCTTGTAGTTTCTTTGTTGCTTCCTGCGCTTGTCGTTCAGCTTTCTTGCGTTCAGTGACGTCTAGACCCATCTCTAAAATGAGAGTTGAGCCGTCTGCTTCAACAAATGGGTAATCGTAAACCTCGTAATCGTGTCCATTTGGTCCTGTCCATTCCCAGTGCTGGGGTTCATTGGTTTTAAGAACTTTATATGTTTCACAGTTCTTGCACTCTGAGTCACATCCGAACAAGTATTCATGGCAACGTCTGCCCTGTGACTCGCCGAAAGTTTCCCGGAAGACTTTGTTGGCAAAGGGCATGCGGTAGTCTTTGTCGAGGAGAACAACATACGCTGGAAGGGTTTCAAGGACGTTATAAAGGCGTTGGCGTTCACTTGAAACTTCCTGAGTGCGCTTCTGGACCCTCTCCTCTAACTCTTCGTTAATTCTACTCAAGGCTTCTTCTGCTTTCTTGCGAGCAGTAATGTCGTGCGCGACAACTTGAGCGCCAAAAACTTTCCCGTTCTTAATCAAAAACTTCATGTTCAGAGTAATACAAAGTTCGCGTCCATCTTTGGTAATTGTGGTGTATTCTACGGTTTCGTCAATTTTTTCTCCAGCAAAGACTTTCGCAATTCGCTCTTTAAATCGTGCTAAGCTTTCGGGAACAAGAAAGTCGTTTGGATTTTTGGCAAGCAATTCTTCTCTGGAGAAGCCTGACATGACGCTCATTCCATCATTCACGCTAAGGAAGCGCGGACCAGAGAAGTCAATTTCATAAATGGCAGCAGGAGCTTGCAGCAAAAGTTGCCTATATTTCTCTTCGCTTAACTTCAGTTCTTCTTCAACTTTCTTGCGTTCGGTGATGTCTCTGAATATTAGCACTACGCCCATGGTTTTGCCGTCTCTGTCTTTTATGGGCGCTCCACTGTCATCAATTGGAACAATGGAGCCGTTTTTTTGAATCAAGACCGTGTGATTAGCTAAACCAACAACCATACCTTCCCTTAGGACTTTATCTATTGGGTTTTCAACTTCTAAACGGGTTTGCTCGTTAACGATGTTAAAGACTTCTCTTATCGGCTTCGCAGAAGCTTCACTCAATGCCCAACCAGTTAACTCTTCAGCTTCGCCATTCATGAATACGATTTTTCCCGATGTATCTGTTGCTATGACGGCGTCGCCGATGCTTGCCAAAGTAGTTGCCCAACGTTGCTCACTCTCACGTAAAGAGGCTTGCGGCTAATTCCAAATCTGTTTTGGAAGCAGTCACAGTTTTCAAATTGTTTGCCATTTGATTGACTGATTTAGAAATATCAGCAATCTCATCTTTCTTTCCCGCATTAACTTTGTAATCAAGATCCCCTGAACCGATATTACCTATCCCAGCTTGAAGTTTAGAAATTGACTTCAAAGTGTTGCGGTAAGTTATGAGGTAATTTATTACGAAGTAAGCTCCAAAAAAGCCCAGAGAGTGAAAATTAGAATTATTGTTGTTAGGTTTAATTGGTCGATTTGAATGCGAAAACCTTGCGCTTGCTGTTGAGCATCGAAAATAAATGCTTGGTTATGTGCTGACATTATGCTCCAGTCGGCTTGAAATTCAGGGATATTCCTAACGGTAACATTAAGGGGTGTGGTTTGGAGGTACAAAACTGTAATGGCCCAGCTTTCGTTTAGTTGCTGGGCGTCTTCCTTGATTTTATTAAGTAGCGTCTGCTGTTCAGGGCTGGAGACACTTATTTGTGATAGGCTATCAGAAAGGGAAGAAAACTCAGTTTGCCATTGGGTTAATGAATTGCTGTCATGATAGAGAAAATAATCGTTGGAGAGGTACACGAGGTGGCTGGCACGGTTTTGGATATCTTGGGAAAACGCTTGCTGGTTACTTAATTGGGTGGTTTGCTCTTGGGTAACAAGTACTGATGCGGCAAATAGAGCGATTATTATGCCAAAGATTATGATGCTTAGGAGAAACTGGTTTTTGATTTTTATTTTTAGTCCCCCAAACCTAAAATATTAACTGCTTGTGGCTTTACTGATTTTAACCCATCAGCGTAAATATAGTTTAGGAAGTCTGGAATAGAGGTTGCGTTTGTTAGGTTGTTGCGGATTAGCCATCTTCCTTCCTCTTGCATTAGTAAAACAAAGGATTGGTCAAGCCCGACTGAATATTGATAGTCTCCCCAAATAGAAGCTGTATAGGTTTCTGTGTAATTTAGGTCCTTTGCTACCAAAGCAATGGCTTGGTCTTGATGATTAACGTTGAAGCTTTCAGCTTGAACAATCGCTTTAAAGAACCGTTCAATCGAATCAGCATGTGCGGTAGCCCAGTTTTTGCTGCAAGTTGCTTCAAAGTAGCCGAATTGGTTAGATTGAAGCTGCCATATCAGGGTCTTATTATCTAATAGAGTTTGAATTTGGTTTGTATACGGCGGATTTGTCACAACTGCATCAACTGTGCCGTTTGCAAGAGCATTTGGTGTTTCTGCAAAGTTGAGATTAACCAGCGTTACTTTGCTTTGGTTTAATCCATTTATTTCAAGAAATCTGCCTAAGAAGAATTGATTGGCAGTTCCTATGAGAGTCCGACCTTCTTGCCTTCCAAATCAGAAACACTATTGATGCCTAAATCAGTTCTTGCAATCAGATACACATTGAGGTACTTAGAAACGGTTCCTAATGCATAGAGGCTTGCATTTTGCAAGGCATTATTGGCTATAACAAACTCCGAAGCTGTGGCGATGTCTACTTCTCCCGTGAGCATTCCGTGAACTGCTGTTGCTCCCGAGGGATAACTTTTGAGGGTTACATCAAGACCGCTAGCAGAGAAATAATGTTGATCGTTTGCTATGTAAATTAATGAGTTGTATTCTGAAGGGTAAATACCTAATGTGATCGACTGGACGTCGCCAGTATATTGTTTTTGAGAGGCGAGGTAAATAAATGAGCTTAAGATTACTACTGCAATCAATAGGACGGCTGCAATTACTTTTGTCTTTTTGCCAACCATGCGCTAAACCCTCAGGACAAATCACAAAATTAACTTACCTTAAAACAAAGTTTGTATTTATGTATATGCTAAAATTGATTTATCAAAACTTGGCCATGGTTTTTCAAGATACAATCTCCAATACCCTTGCGTGCAATTGCTTAAAGGCAAGCGCTTATTAGTGTAATTATTCGAGTTAACCTTGCAAGCACGCGTTTAGTTTTCCTCGCCTCCTAGTTGGAGCGTGAACGGTTAGCAGTGGTTTCTGTCATTGTTCATAATTTCTTTAGGGTGTTGTTTATGCCTCATAAAAGAAGTTTGCAGGGTAAAATCAATTAGCAGCAGCGAGAGCAAGATTACGCTGGTATTAAGGTTCAGAGGGAAGCAGCTTGGCAATATATTAGGGAGACTGAGTTTCGTGATCGCTTGATCGGCGAGACTGTTTGTCGAACTGATATTAATATGATTACCGATGAGTTGGCAAAGCTTTTTGGTCAACCTGAATCTGACGCTGTTTCTATCGTTGAGCAGAGGCTAGTTCTCGCGTGAAATTTAAACGAGAATGTAAATCTAACATTCCGCGCCATTTACCTTATTAATGATTATTAAGAGGTTTTTTGAATAAAAAAACCAAAGGCACCGTTACAATTGAAATCAATGCTGAAATCACGAATGCCAAACCCGCAAACCCCACTGAAACGCCAAAATAAAATGCACTCGCAGCTAAAACAGGGGCAACTGTCTGCGCAAGGCCAGCAATTGCCCAAGCAACCCCCAACGCGCCGCCTTGCGCGTTCTCAGGAGTGTTTGTTGAAATCAGAGTGTTTAGGGTTACAATCTGTATTCCAAAGCCAAATGAAACCACAGCGACAACGAGCAACAAAACAGCAAGATTGACCGCTATTGACAAAGCCGTAAGCCCAATGACTAAAAAGGCTATGCCGAGCAAAGTCAAATTCAATCGGCTAAACTTCCTGTTTAGCGCTGGCAGCAAAACGGCTTGGGTAAATACGCTTACAGCGCCGACAAAAAAGAAAACTAGACCCGTCTGCAATGCGCCGAAACCGAAAACTGCCTGTAACCACGGCGAAAGAGAAGCCTGCAGAAAAACGAAGGAAACAAAAAATAAAAAATAAATAGCTAATAGCAAAGCGATTTTCCGTTTTCTAAGAACGCTAAGCAAGGCTCCGAAGGAAACCACCGTTCTCTTTATGTTGAATGCTGCTGGTTCTGGCAACAGAAAATAAGCTGAAACCAAATTTGTGAATGCCAAGGCAGACGCCAGGAAAGATGGTACCCCGTAGCCGAATAAGCTACTGAGTGTGCCGCCTATTGCTGGACCCAAAATAAAAGCTAAACCCGCCGCTGCACCTAATAGACCAAGGTACCTTAATCGTTCATTTCGAGTGGTTACGTCTGCAACGTATGCTTGTGCAACAGGTACCGTTGCTGCAGTGGTTCCCGACAGCATCCTGCCCAGAAATAGTAACCATATTGCCTGTGATGCACCAAAGATAAAGTAGGCTAAGCTAGAAATTGCTAACGCGGCAAGCAATATTTTTCTTCGTCCATACCGGTCGCTGAACCTGGCAACGATTGGGGTAAAAATAAAGGACATCAGGCTGTAGGAAGCTAAGAGTATACCGTATAGTATGGTTGAGCCGCCGAGTGCAAGGACGTAAAAGTACAGGTAGGGCACGACTATAGCGAAGCCTAAGTTGTCTAGGAAGACAACGGAGAAAAGAACACTAAATGTTGACCTGCTTGCAGAAACGCTGCTGGTTTTCTGATTGTTGCTGACCAAAAGTTTCCCTAACAAGTTTACAACGACTATGCAAATAAGCATTTTCAATGGTTGCGCTTGTAACCTAATCGTGGCATCTTCTGCAAGGTCGGCTACCTAATAGTTAGAAGCCTATTATGTTTTTGTGGTTTTATGGACTATGCTGCTTGATGAACTTTGCGAAATTAATTACTTCCAGGTCACCTTGACATCTTGGGCACACATTTTGGAGTTCAGGCGATTTTGCTCCTATCTTGAGCGGTGCCCCACAGTGGCAGCAGTAACACGTTAAGTTCTGTCCTTTTTCTTGGAGTTTTTTAACCAAAGCAGCCGCCTCTTTTTGCTCCTCAGTTAGTTCGTTTTTCTTTTTGCCTGTTTTTTGTTCGGTGGAGAAGTTTCTACAGGTTTCTGCGTCCACAAAATAAGTGCTAAATCCAGCCTTCACTGGTATCAATGCTTTCCCAATTTTTCCGCAGGATTCCTCGTCAAAGTAGCCGCAGCTTTCACAGCTCTTCTTTTGAGCATATTCCTTCTGAAGCTTCCAAAGGCAATCTGCACAGTACGTCTGTTCCTTCTTGTTTATACTTACGATTAATCCTGAACCGGAAAAGGATTTCTTGCAACTATAACATTCAGACCGCATAGCATTCACATTGGAGTTACATCTGAGTGGGGTTTTATTTATTGTTTAATTCGGTTTCAAGGGAAATGCGTGGTCTTACCCAAAAAACGCATTGAGAAATTACACAGGTAGTTAGAGCCTGCCGGTTTTGGCTTCTTTTGGTCTTGTTTTGAAAAAAGTTTCTTTTTGGTTTTTGTAGGAGCTTTATGTGAGAAACTTTTTTGGTTGTACTCTGGGTTTTGTTTTTTGTTTGGGGTTTTTGGGTTTGTCTGGTTGTGGTAATTGCTGTAAATGCGTTTTTCCAACATGGTTGTAGCACCAAAATCAACTGGTTTTAACACTGCTAACCTTAGGTTGCTGCAATGTCCCAGCAATCGTTTATTTCAATTGACTTCAATCAAAAGGGTCCAATAACCAAATACATTTTGGCGGCAATAAAGTTGAACTCTAATGAGTTAGACTCATAAAGTGGGTTATGCCGGTTAGAATGTACTGTACTGCAATCGCTGCAATTAGGAGTGCCATGACCCTAGCGATAACGATTGAGCCTGTTTTGCCCAAGAATCTGTAAATCTTGCCAATGAACCTTAGAATAACCCATGTTATCGACAGCACGACGACCACAGCGGCAATAGTTACAGCCGTATCGTATGTTTGAAGGTTAAATATGGTCGTGGTTATGGCACCTGGCCCCACAAGAAGAGGAATAGCTATTGGAACCGCACCCAAACTTTCAGGTGTCTCAGCACTTTCATGCATACTGCCTGAAATCAAAATCCTGATAGCTATAATCAGCAACAGGATGCCACCTGCAACTTCGAAACTTTCTAGGGATATTCCAAAGATCGTTAGAATTTCGTTGCCTGTGAACGCAAAAACAAGAAGAAGGACAAAGCCAACAAGCGTGGCAACATTAAATACCTTTCTTTCGCTGATTATCAGCCATGTTTTCAGTTAGCCCTACGAATATGGGAATATTGCCTAATGGGTCAACAATAATGAAAAGCGCTATGGCAGCTTTGATAAGCTCCGAAATAAAATCCAACTACACATCCCCAAATTATGCTTAAACGTTTACACGGGATTCGATAAAAACATAACGGCAGGCTTAAAGAAAAAAAATTAATATATAATTTTTTCCCAGCTGGAAACTCTTTCTAGGACTTCTTGGACTGGTCTTCCGCCATAACTCTTAAGCCTCTCTCTTAGTTGAGCATTCTCGACAACGGCTTTCTGGAAATCAAGCATCTGGCTAGCGCCGTCAGTTAAGTAGAGAAAACCATCTGCGCCTGCTCGAGCACAGCGAACTGTTACTGTCAGCAGTTCATCGGATGTTGGGACATCCTTGAGGATTGTCGCCTGGACCATAAACGTACAGGTTAATGTAGAATGTTTTTTTGAGCAGTTTTTTAAAGCCGCGTGCAAGCATTTCCCAATACCAGGGTGTTGCGTAGTTTTTGCTAAACATTACAACACAGAACTTGTCAGCGTATTTGGCAAAGTCATCAAAATCTACACCATAGCGTTCATATGAGCTTACTGGGTCAGGTTGGAGGCAGAATACAAGTTCTTTCTTGACTACGTCCCGAATTTGTGCCATATAATCGTTGATTTCTTTTCTGCGCCATTCAAGCCAGCTTAAACCGCTTTTTTGCCACATTTCTTTGCAGCGTGGACATGTGCAGTGGTCATGGTCAGCAAAATACTGGCTGTTTAGCCATATGCCAGCTGATTGTCTATCGATTTCTGCTATGTATCTTAGTTGTTCCTCACGGTACTCAGGCTGGGTAGCGCACACAACACTCCAATAGATATTAAAATTGTTGTTTCCGAATTTGGCTGGACCAAACTGTGACATGCGAAACCCAGTCAGGATGATTTTGAACGGCTAATGTGTCGGCGAAAACCGCGAGGTTACTTAACATATCAGATTCTGGCTTTATTTTTACGCCAGTTTCAGGTTTAACTCGTAGAACATGAAAATCGAAACCTTTAGGTTTTTCAGGTTGAAATGTGAATGTGCCAAACTTCATTGTCTTTTGCGCCTTTTACGCAAAGAAGAGTTTGTATCATTATAAGGTTTTTTCCTAATTGAGGTTTTTAGCACTTTGGTTCCTTAGGGCTGCATAAAAATCGATCTGACTTGTCAATTGTCGAAACTATTATTGAAGGTTTCTTATAGCTTGCGACTGAATTTTTTGGAATATTTATATATATTGATCGTGATTTTCGAGTAAACTTCAAGAAAATGCAATATTTAATGTAATTATTCTTTAGAGAGAGGATTTTATTTATTGGTTGTTTGTTTTACTGATTAAAGATTTTTTGGATACATTTAGAATTTTTTGATTAATTGTTAGTTGGAATTGGATGAATCATAGAGTTATTCACTATCTTTTTTAGACGTTTATCCATCATTTTAATTTATTATTTTCCAAATGGATAATCTTAAATACTTGAATATAATAATTGCACAGTAATTATAAAAAATACTATACATATGTCTAATGGTGATTTAAAAATGAGTGCAACAATAACCACAAACTCCGGAGATATAGCTTGGGTTATAGCAGCAACAGCCCTTGTAATGTTAATGACACCAGCATTAGGCTTCTTCTACGGCGGCTTGTGCGAAAGAAAAACCTCGTATCCACAATCGCTCAATGCTTCATCATTTTTGCCATAATAAGCATCATCTGGGCACTGTACGGCTACAGCCTAGCATTTGGACCCAGTATCGGCGGGGTAATAGGCAACCTATCCCTCGCAGGATTAAACGGCATAACCATACATGACATCACTCCTGCCTTAGCACCAACCATCCCCACATTACTGGTCTTCGCCTTCCAGCTAAAATTCGCCGCTATCACTCCCGCCTTGATTATCGGCGCCACCGCAGAAAGAGTCCGTTTCAAATCATTACTAATATTCATCATACTATGGTCAACGTTCATCTACATACCAATCGCACACTGGGTATGGAATCCATCAGGATGGCTCAAGGCAATAGGATCCATTGACTTCGCAGGCGGATTAGTTGTCCACATATCGGCAGGTGTATCTGCTCTCGCTGCGGCGCTTATAGTTGGCAGAAGAAAAAGCGGTCCAGTGCCATGGAAACAGCATATGCAAGAAATCGAACAACGGAAAACCCACCACAATTCAAACCAACCAACATCCCATACGTCTCTGCTAGGCGCAGCACTATTATGGTTTGGCTGGTTCGGATTCAACGCAGGCAGCGCATTGGCAGCAAACGACCTCGCAGTCTCAGCATTGGTAGTGACAAACTTGGCCGCAGCAGCAGCCGCAGTCAGCTTCATGCTCATGGACTGGCTAATTAAAGGAAAACCATCCGCAGTCGGTATGGCGATCGGCGCAGTCGTTGGTTTAGTTGTCATCACACCAGCTTCAGGCTATGTCGGCCCTATGGCAGCCATAATCATGGGCTTAGCAGGTGGCATAATCTCTAACCTCGTTGCAAACTGGCGAGCAGGAAGATCACGAATCGATGATTCATTGGACGTCTTTGCATGTCACGGTGTAGGCGGCATTGTCGGCGCAATCGGGACAGGTATATTTGCATCTGCGGCAGTCGGCGGTTTCAGCGGTCTGATCGAAGGAAACATAGGCCAATTCATGAATCAGCTCATAGCCGTAGGGGTTGTGGTGCCGTTCTCGTTCTTCGGCTCCTATGCCCTGTTGAAGCTCGTGAACGTGTTCTCGCCGCTAAGAGTCAGTGAAAAAGCAGAAGATGCAGGTCTAGACCTAAGCGAACATGGCGAAGAAGCATTCCAATTAGATTAGAGCATTTACAGCGCTCAATTTTTTCCCTTTTTATTTCGTTACCAATTTTTGGTATTTCTTAAGTTAGACAAGATATCCTTTTTAGCGTCGTTTTTTGGACAATTTTACGATTATCAGCCTTAATCAAAAAATTATTGCGTGAACATACCACTTGCAAGACTATAGTTTGAACGTTTATCGATTTTTAACCTTTTATTTGATGCCGAATGCATAGTTTAAATATTGGTTCTTACAAAATTGGGGATTAACCAAGTCATAAAACAGGGGAAGAGATGTCTTACAATCCAGCGGACGTAGCATGGGTTCTAACGTCAACCGCACTAGTAATGTTAATGACTCCAGCCTTAGCTTTCTTCTATGGAGGATTAGTTCGCCGAAAAAACCTAGTCTCAACATTGGTCCAATGCATCGCAATTTTTGCAGTCGTTAGTCTAGTCTGGTTCTTCTGGGGCTACAGCCTCGTGTTTGGCCCAAGCCTCGGCGGCGTTATCGGAAACCTATCACTTTTAGGGCTTAAACGGAATAACTATAAACACCGTTAACCCAGCCTATGCAGCAGGCATTCCAGAAATTCTGTTTTTCGCCTTCCAACTTAAATTCGCTGCTATCACACCAGCTTTAATCATAGGTGCATGTGCAGAGCGTATCCGCTTCAAATCGTTGCTCATCTTCGTTATTTTATGGTCGACGCTTGTCTATTCACCAATTGCTCATTGGCTATGGAACGTTAACGGTTGGCTACATGTTTTAGGTGCTTGGGATTTCGCAGGAGGTATAGTAGTCCACGTGGCGGCTGGTTTGTCAGCGTTGGCTGCAGCACTGATTGTTGGTAGAAGAAAGGGTTGTGTTTACTGGAAAGACCAAATGAAAGCACTCGACCGCAAAGTCACCAATTCATCACCAATGGGAACTGAGTTTAAACCAACAAACATACCCTATGTAATCTTAGGCGCAGGACTCCTATGGTTTGGCTGGTTTGGATTTAACGGAGGCAGCGCACTTGCCGCAGACGGCATAGCTGTTTCCGCGGTTATTGCAACTAATTTGGCGGCAGCTGCAGCAGCGGTCAGCTGGATGATTCTAGACTGGTTAATCAAAGGTAAACCCTCAGCAATCGGTATCTCTGTCGGCGCTGTCTGCGGTATGGCAGCAGTTACAGCAGCTGCAGGCTACATAAACTTCACAGATGCAGTCATCGTAGGCTTAGCAGCAGGCATAATCTCTAACTTGGTAGCTAACTGGCGTGCAGGCCGCTCAAAAATCGACGATACGCTCGACGTGTTCGCTTGCCACGGAATCGGCGGAATTATCGGTGCAGTATCCGTTGGGTTGTTTGCAACCGCTGCAGTTAACCCTGCTGTAAAGGGACTATTCTATGGTAATCCAGGACAACTTGGCATTCAAGTGCTTGCAGTTGCGGTTGTAGCTGCGTTCGCATTCGTTGGCTCCTACCTACTTTTAAGACTGGTTGATGTGTTTTCGCCCTTGCGGGTCAGTCCCAAAGAGGAAGATGAAGGCTTAGACTTGAGCCAACACGGCGAAGAAGCATACCACTTAGACTAATTTTTTATCGAAGCAGAATCCTTTGTCACCGCCTATTTTCAATATAACAATAAGAACGAGACTGCCAATAATCCTGCCCCGAAGGTTTTCCGCGGAAGTAAAAAATAGGCAACAAAATATCTCGCGGAAAGATTTTTGTGGGTAATCTTGTTTTGTCAGGAATTCTTTACTCAAAATTATAGTTTAGTCAAGGAACCTTGACGAAAAAGGTTTTATTTTCAAATCAATTTGGAGTAATTTGAGAACAATGATGGGCAAAAAATAATCAGCGGTCGTTTGCAAAGATATATGAATAAAGTACTCTTATGGGCTTACATGGATGTGGGTGGGTATTAAACAGAGAACGCTCCTCATCTTATGTATTGCAGTTATCCTCGCCGTTTACTTTTTGAGCGTTCAAGTTGCCCCTGCAGATTCTTGTTATGGTCCCTGCATAACGTCAGACATCGACCACACCCAAGTTAACCTAAACCAAACCGTCACTGTAACAGGGCAAGTCTGTCCTCCAGCAGAAAACAAGACGATAAGAGTTGCCTTCACCAGACCTGATTATTCTTACGTGGAGCAGTATGTGTTAACTGACCCCGTGACAGGCAACTACTCAGTTACCCAGAAGCTTGACATGGCAGGATACTGGAACATTTTCGCTATTGATGGACATATCTGCGATAGACTATTTGCTCAAGTAACAGATCCAGCAACCCCCAATGCTCCCGCCCCAAGCCCCATTACCGCCCAAACCTGGAAACCAAATTGGAGTGTCATCGGCGTCACCGTAACTCTGTTAAGCGTCGGCACGGTTGCGTTATATTTTGGGACCAAAAACAAAACCCGAAAAATAAGCTCCCTCCGTTTGTTTATCCAAATAGGCTTAATATTCGTGCTTTTCGCAGGCATATTCATCGACCACTATGGTTTGCCTGTACCAGCCGCACAGATTGCCCCTCACGAAATCGACATCGGAACCAACGTGTTTGGAGTCGGCATGCCTGATGGACTTCCAGCGCCATTCTTCGGCTGTTTCTACCCATGCGGCAGAATCTCTACCTGCGTGCTTTGGCAGATTCAAGCTTACATTTATCCGTTCCTTAATGTTGGAGGTGGGTGGGGCGTACACTACGATGCGACTGGTTTGGAAAGGCTAGCTGTAGTCTTCGGGATAATTATCGTGGCCGCGGTTATTCTGGGACGAGTGTGGTGCGGTTGGGTTTGCCCCTTTGGCTTATACGTTGATTTGATGACCCGACTGCGGAAAGCACTCAAGATAAAAAGGCGGAACTTCTCAGATAGGTTCAACGAGCGGTTCCACCAGTTAAGCTACCTTATACTGGCATTAATCATCGTTATAAGCGTAATTTTCGCTTCGCAATCACTCACTGGAACAGAGCTGGTCAGCGGAACACAAAAAGGCGGCTTTGTCTATACATACTTCTCAGCGCCATTCTGTCAAGTCTGCCCTATGAAACCCCTCTGCATCCTGACGGAAACCAGCGTTGGTTTGATGAAGCCAAATTGGGTAACTCAGAACACAACAGGGCAATTTTGGCAGCTGGGCTACTACTTAACCTCAACAAACCTCATTATACTAGGATTAGTCACTATCGCCGCGTTCTTCTTCCGCCGCTCATGGTGCAGAATTTGTCCTTTAGGTGGATTAATTGCGCTCTTTAACCGTTTTCCACCGTTCAAATGGGTCAGTGGCGTGCGACTTAAACAAGGTTGAGAAGAAATGTACGAAGTGTGGCATTTGCAAACGGGTTTGCCCCACTCAGGTCAAGGAAGTCTACGAGAAGAAAAGCGGCGACGTTGCCTCTTCCCAGTGTATCTACTGTTTACGTTGTGTGGAGATGTGTCCCAATGAGGATTGCCTACAGTTCAAACTCGTCGGAAGGACTATCTGCCGATCAAGGAATTGGTTAAATAAGTCAGATAGCGTTAGGATGGAATAATGAGGGCGTTAACCATTGGGAAAAAGTGGCTTTTACCGGCACTTCTCTTAGTGCTCTCATTTGCGTCTTCTATTTTGGTTGAGCATGCAAGCGCTCAAGAGCCGTTCTTAACGGTTTTCATTCTCCCAGACGGATCAGTTTCGCCTTCGACAGCGCCGATTGGACGAAACGAAGACACATACTCCTTCACAAACGACCTCTATGCCCGAATCATAATCCAGAAGAGCAACGTAATTCTAGATGGTGCAGGCTATACTCTTCGCGGACCTTATAACGGTACTGCAACCAACAATTGGATTGTTGGAAATGGACCAAACCAGGACCCCAACGGAACCTTCACCGACTACATTATTGGAATAGACTTTGGAGGTAAGAATATAGAAGGCATCACAGTTGAGAACCTAAACATCAAGAACTTCAGCATCGGCATGTACGTTTGGACTGAAAACAATACCGTCACAGGAAATGACTTCTCTGACAACATCGTGGGCATTTTGGTTTCAGGGTCAAACCAAACCATCACAAAAAACTACATTGCCAATAATCAGCGGGGACTCTTCTTTGGCTTCAACAACAAAGTAACCACTATTGTTCCTACAGATATTGAGGTTAATCATAACGACTTCGAAAGAAACGTAGTCCAGCTCAACGGATGCGGATGCACCTCTATCAATGCATCTGAGCAACCTCATAATTGGGACGACGGAAGAGAAGGTAACTTCTGGAGCGACTATAATGGTACCGACAGCAACAACGACGGAGTTGGCGACGCGCCCTACGTGATTGACACATTAAATCTGGACAGGTATCCTCTGTTACAGAGTCCAGTTAAACTGCCAATTCCCACAACAAATGCACCTTTTGACGTCATAATTTTGGGTGCTTTGTTTGCGGTTATTGCTATTACCACAGCATTTTTTTATTGGCGAAAAACCAAAAGTCATAGCCACGGACCTTAATTGCGTTACTCTTTTATGTCTAATTTTCAACCTATCTTTTTAGAGGCTTTAAGTTGAAGGTTGTTGCTTTTAATGGAAGTGCAAGAAAAGACGGAAACACCGCCATCCTAATCCGACGTGTCCTAAGCGTTTTGGATAGTGAGGGACTAGAAACCGAGCTAATCCAGATGGCAGGCCAGCAAATCCACGGCTGCACTGCGTGCGGAACATGTAAAAAAATCCGAAACAAACAGTGTAAAATCGTAATCGACAACGTTAACAACTACATAGAAAAGATGACCACGGCGGACGGAATAATCCTTGGTTCTCCAACCTATTTTTCAATGATGACCTCTGAAATGAAAGCGCTCATTGACCGTGCAGGCTTCGTGGGTAGAGCGAACGGGGATTTGTTTAAACGTAAAGTAGGCGTAGCTGTGGTGGCAATGCGAAGAGCAGGCGGCATACCCGCTTTTGATGGGATAAACCACTTTTTTCTCATCAGCCAAATGATTATTCCCGGTTCATCCTATTGGAATGTGGGAATCGGGCTGAACCCCGGCGACGTCAAGAATGATGAGGAAGGGCTTGAAACAATGGACATTTTGGGCAGAAACATGGCTTGGCTAATAAAAAAATTGAAGGCTTAAGACTGCATATCTAATTCTACGCCAGGTATCTTCTTTCTTTCATAAATAATATCCATTATCTTTGAGACTCCGGTGATCCACACCAAATAGATCAGTCCAATGACAATCCATACTGGAAGAATTTCAAAAGTCCTCATCCGAATAGATAGCCCAGCGCTGACCAAATCGAATAGGCCTACGAATGCTACTGTGGCAGTACTTTTAGTCAAAGAACAGAACTCGTTAGTCCAAGATGGGATAACTATACGATAGGCTTGTGGCAGAATAACGTGACGAAGTGTTTGAATTTTGGACATTCCCACCGATAGACCTGCAGCCATCTGGTCATCTAGGACAGTTTGCATTGAGCCTTTCATGTAGCCTTTCTGATATGCAGCACTGTTTAATCCGAAAACCAGGAAAGCAAGCAGATAATGATCTATCTGGAGGTTAAGTATCGCAGGGACTGTATAGACGGCAATTAATAGTTGCACAAAGAGGGGACTTCCCCTGAAAAATTCAACATAGACGACGATGGCGCTTCTCGTAAATTTACCGCCATAGATGTCGCCAATCGCCAACAGCGACCCTAATCCTAACCCCAAAGCAACCCCGAAGAGAGTTATTCCTATGGTGAGCATCAGCCCTTGCAGAATCCACGTGTAATACAGGGGTTGGACTAAGAATTCAAACATTCAAGTTACCTTGTTGTTTTGTTAATGATTCTTGTCATGAATTGTTTCGCTCGATCTGTATTTGGCGCATTGAAAAATAGGGAGGGAGGTCCAGTTTCGACAATTTTGCCTTCGTCATAGAATATCATTTCTTCAGCTACCTCTTTGGCAAAAGGCATTTCATGGCTCACAATGAGCATAGTAGTGCCTTCTCTGGCTAAATCGCGTAGCGTATCTATGACTTCGCCCGTAAGCTCGGGGTCTAATGCTGACGTGGGTTCGTCTAGGAGTATGATATCGGGGTTTCGGGCTATGGCTCGAGCTATCCCCACGCGTTGCGCTTGTCCACCTGACAATTGGGAGGGATACTTGTTTGCGCAATCACAGATTTTAACCTCCGTAAGAGCTTCTATCGCCCGTTTGCGAGCTTCTTCTTTTGGGAGTTTTAACACTTGCCTAAGGGCTAACTCAACGTTACCTAAAGCAGTGAGATGACGGAACAAGTAGATATGCTGAAAAACAAATCCGATACGTGCACGGGCTTTGTTGAGGTCAACGCCCGGTTTTGTTAAGCACTCGTCACCAAGGTAAATCTCGCCCCTATCTGGCTTATCAAGCATAGCCATACACCGCAAAAAAGTACTTTTTCCAGAGCCGCTAGGTCCAAAGATTAGTTTAATATCACCTTTTCGAATTTGCAGTGAAACATCTTTGACTGCCTCTACTAACTTTGTTTCCCCTTTTTTCTCACCTTTAATAATATAACTTTTGTATACGTTTTTTGCTTCCATCACAAATTCAGTCATTTATTTTACAATCCTATTTTCTTTTTTCTCTTGTTACCCCATCGGTCAAGCAAGAAGGCGATGGGAAAGGTCAATGCAATGTATATAATGGCGGCAAGAACAAATGGTGTGACAACATCGTAGGGTGGTATACTTTTTAGTCTTAACGAAAGAGTCATTATTTCTGCCAAGCCGCCGATAACATAAACATATGCCGAGTCTTTAATGAGCAACGCATATTCGCTTCCTAAACCTGGTGTGGAGAAAGTGAAAACTTGAGGAACCATGATGTACCAGATTGCTCTCCATTTAGACAAACCAACAGAAACACCCGCAATCATCTGTTCATCTCCTACACCACGAATTGCGCCTCTGTAAATCTGTGATTGATTTGCTCCGCTTCTTAGTCCTAAAACGAAGGCTGCTACGAAGAAGGCGTTACCAAATGGAACTGGAAAAAAAGGCCCCAAACCAAAATAGAACAACAACATCAAAACGATTTCAGGGATTCCGCGGAAAAGTTTTTCGTAACCATCGACTACAAAACTGATTTCTTTTTCATAAACCCTCAAGAAAGCCAATGGCAAACCGATGGCTATACCTGATAAAAAAGAAAGGATAGAAATGGAAAGAGTTAATGGTACTCCTTCCAAAAGGAAGATAAGTTGTTGCCAAACGTCCAATACTAATCACGTATGTCTATGCATGCCATTTTGCTTTCAGTTGGTCTACTGTTCCATCGTAGATGAGTTGAACTAGTGCTCCGTCCATGTTGTCTAGAAGAGTGTGTGAGCTTTTGGCAGTGAGGAATGCAACTGGATAGTATGGGTGCTTGTATGCAACGGCGAGTTGATGCCCTTGCGCCGCAAATTGGGCGATCCACGAAGTGGTGATGGGTGTTTCAGCGTATACTGCTTGTACGCTTGGGTTTGCGCTAACTAGGTCTTGGAAGGGTGATGCGGAGTCACTCCATGTTGCTATATCTACACCTGCGTTTTGAAGTTCTTCTTGCTCAACGTTTCCAGATTGTACGCCTACTTTAATACCTAAAGTTTTGAAGTCAGCAAGCGAATTTAGAGTGTCTATGTGTTTGGCAGCCATTACGCTCTGAAGCATTACTACTTGTCCTTCGGTGGTGCTGTGCGGTACTGTGAAAGATACTTGGACGAGTCTTTCGGGGGTTATAGAGAAGCCACTAACACCCATATCAAGCTGGCCATTCTGGACAGACAGGATGATATTGTCGAAGCCAACACTTTGCCAATTAATTGTCATACCCAACTTTGTTGCACATGCGTTTGCTAAGTCAATTTCGAAGCCTTCGATCGCACCAGTTTCGTTATTCAGCATTTGATATGGCGGCCACGTTGGATCTGTACCGACTTTGATCACTTTTGTCTTCTCGATGTTTGCCCAGACTGAATCTGTGGTTGAAGAGTTTTGCGCTAAAAGAAACGGACTTGAGATTAATCCTACGCCGAAGCCTACAACGAGCATTATAACAACTAAAGCTACAGTTAATATTTTTGCCATTTTTTTGGTTTCTCCCCAGCCCATATTTCTGGGCTTTATGTATTTAAGCTTAAGCATTCAACCAAAATGTTTCATTTATGTTTTTCAAAGTTCATTTTGTCTCTCAGTGAGACGAGCGCTATAGCAAGTACTATAAAGAAGGCGCCGACAGTAGAAAAAACGGTTAGTGGTTCCTTTAAGACAATTACTGAGGCGACGACTGCAACTATAATTTCTGATAGAAGCAGAACTGTAGAAGTGGAAGCTGAAAGATGCTTTAGCCCCTCGAGCCACAAATAGTAAGGAATGACCCAACAAACAATCGCGGTCCAAATAATTGCCAGCCAAGCCCAACCTGATAGATCAAAAAAGCCCGGTCCCGACAAAACCGTGAAGGGCATAATGGAGAGTAATGTTAAGATGAGGACCCAAGTCATAGATTGAAACGTTCCTAAAGTTGAATTCATAACTAGCTTCTTGTTGTAAATCATGAATAACGCCCAGGCGAAGCCTGAAACGATAAGCAACATGTCACCCGCCAGCTGTCCCTGACCTAATGTCGAAAAATCCAAGTTAGTACTAACAAAAACAACACCCATCAACCCAAACAAAACCCCAACAATTTTCTTTCGGGAAAAACTCTCTCCGAGCAACTTAGGACTAAGAAGCGCAACCCACATGGCACTAAGGTTAATGAATAAAGCTGCCTTCGCCGCGGTTGTGTAAGGCATCCCTACGTACTGGAGCAGGTAACCCGCAGCGTTTGCAACGCCCAAAAAAACCAGCATTTTTTTGTCCGGTATCCTGAACTCTAATTTTCTGAGGAGTAACATAATCACAACTAAGGTTACGGTGGATACTAAGAAACGCCAAAAAACGAAAGTAAAAGGGTCAATTGTTTTTAACCCTATTTTTATTATGGGAAACGACGTGCCCCATAGAACGCCTGCCAAAATCGTGAAGAAAACGGCTTTACTTTTAGTACTAAACAGTGAATTAGGCAACCGCTTCTCCTCGCCTCCCCTAAGGCAAGCAACTGAAATAAAGCGTTTTTGCTGTGTTTTCGAAATAATTATGGCTGAGAAAATAAAAGAAATTTCCCTAAAAAAGGGATAGGGTGGTCTATTTCATTATTGATTTGAGGTCTTCGTCGGGTGTTTTGATTGGCATTATGTTGAATTTTTCGACGAGCACATTTAGTATGTTTGGGGTTATGAATGCAGGTAAGCTTGGTCCTATACGCATGTCTTTTATCCCCAAGTAGAGCAGCGATAGAAGGATGGCGACTGCTTTCTGTTCATACCATGACAACACTATGGACAGAGGCAGGTCATTGACTCCTATCTTAAAAGCATCTGCTAATGCCAAAGCTATTTTGACTGCAGAGTATGCGTCATTGCATTGCCCGATATCAAGAAGACGTGGAATTTCGTCTATTGTGCCAAGTTCCTTGTCAAAGAATCGGAATTTTCCACATGCAAGGGTTAGAATGATCGTATCTTTGGGTGCTTTTTCTACGAATTCGGTGTAGTAGCTGCGTCCAGGTTTTGCACCATCGCATCCGCCGACGAGTATGAAGCGTTTGATGTGCCCGCTCTTGACTGAATCGATGACTTTGCCGGCGATACTTAGAACCGCATTTCTGCCAAAGCCCACCATGACCGTTTTGCCTTCGAAATCGTCTGGAAATCCTGGAAGGGATAGGGCTTTTTGGATTATTAGCGAGAAGTCATTGCCCTCTATGTGAGGTACTCCGGGGTAACCGACTGGTCCGGCAGTGAAAATGTTGGTTTTGTAGCTTTCGATGGGGCGTTGGATGCAGTTGGTTGTCATTAAGATTGCACCTGGGAACAGGGCGAATTCTTTTTGTTGGTTCTGCCAAGCGGTTCCGTAGTGTCCGTAGAAGTTGGGGTATTTTTTGAGTTCTGGGTAGCCGTGGGTGGGAAGCATTTCTCCGTGGGTATAGACTGTGATGCCGGTGCCTTGAGTTTGCTTTAGTATTTGTTCTAAGTCGATGAGGTCGTGTCCTGAGACAACGATGGCTTTCCCCTTCTTGTGTCCAAGCGGCACTTTAGTTGGGACTGGATGGCCATATGTTTCAGTATTGCCAGCGTCTAACAGTTCCATAGCCCGGATGTTAATTTCTCCGCATTTGAAAACTAAGCTGACAAAATCATTGACGCCAAGCGACTTGTTGAATGGTGCAACTAAGCCTTCATGGATGAAATCGAAGACTTTAGGGTCTTTTTTGCCCAATAAGTATGCGTGATATGCGTAGGCTGAAACGCCTTTAAGCCCATAGGTGAGCAACCATTGTAAACCGTGCAAGTCAGGGTCCATTGTGGGGTCAGCGTTTATTCCATGCTGTTTTCCCTGTGCAATCATGCCTTCAAGGGTTGACGCTAAAGGCAGAGTAGTCTGCTTTAGCCTTTAGCTGCTTTTGCAGTTGGTCATGCAACTCTGCGGTTTTCCTTACGTAAACGGCGATGGCTTCTGGATCAAAATTCACGTTAGTTAACGTCACAAAAAGTGACTTCAGCAGTGAAGACATTGATTTTTTCGTCTCTGAAGCCTGCTTTTTGGGCTTCGATGACGAGTTGGCTGAGTTCTCGTAGCTTATAGACTAAGAGATCTTGGAGATTTGCAACGTCAGCGGTTTTTCCGCAAACACCTGCAATTGTGCAGCCTGTTCCTTTGGCAGTTTGTTCACACTGGTAGCAGAACATTTGATTTTGACTCATAAATTATCCCATTAAGAGTAAAGTATTCATTTTAATAAATAGCTATTGCCCCGAACATGTAAGGGATTGCTAAAAATTTTTGCCCGGTTAAGAGAAAATTAAAGAAGTTTTGTTTTTCGGTAACCCCCATGTTTCCCATAGAAGCCCTTGTTATAGGCACACTACAATCACAACTTCTAAAGAACCCAAACAAAGCTAGCTCTTTGAGGATAAAAGCTATGAAAATATCCATTATCGGAAAAGGCAACGTGGGGACTGCACTCAATAAGGGTTTAAGCAACAAACACGAAACAAAGTTTGGCCACCGAGACCCCGCAGAATCAGTCGCTGATGCAGCAAAATGGGGAGAAGTAATCATTCTTGCCGTGCCACATGAAAACGCGAACGATGCAAGAGAAGCCATAAAGCCTTACTCTAACGGAAAAGTCGTAATTGA
Organism: Candidatus Bathyarchaeota archaeon; assembly: GCA_963739495.1. Lineage (GTDB taxonomy): Archaea > Thermoproteota > Bathyarchaeia > Bathyarchaeales > Bathycorpusculaceae > Bathycorpusculum. The sequence goes on from CAVUAM010000027.1 coordinate 127,141, forward strand.
TGTTATGAATGCTGTAGGTGCTAATACTGAGTTGGCAATAAGTTGCACAACCTCAACCGCTGAGGAAACACAAAAGAAACTTCCCAATGCAAAAGTGGTAAAAGCATTCAACACGGTGTTTGCGCCAAACCAGAGCACTGCAAAAATTGGCAGGGAACAGTTAACTGCATTTATAGCAGGAGACGACCTGAAAGCTAAACAAACAGTGGCACAGTTAACCCGCGACCTTGGATTTGACCCAGTTGACTGCGGACCTCTAAAAGCTGCTCGCTACCTGGAAGCTATGGGGATTTTGATAATTAATTTAGCGTACATATACGGTATGGGCAACAAGATTGGCTATAAACTTGTAAAAGTCTAAGGGCAAAGTTCTCATTCGATAATGACTAAAGGACATTTTTGAAGATTTCTGCTCGACCTGTACTATTAAAACTGCATGACATACCAACCCTGTCAAACACTGGGTTGTTGAAACCTCGCGAAAAACTGTAAAAAACTACCCTAATCGATAACTATTATAGAAGTTGTTGCTGCAACTGCTGCTGCAACTGCTGCTGCAACCCTTCAATATACTCAAGTTGCAACAATCAAGCTATCCAAATCAAACCCAATCAAACAGCCGAAATTGAACGAACAAAAGCAAGGCATTTTACATAATTTCGTACGGTTGTTCTTCCAATCAATAAAAACAAGAATTTTGAGTTTTCCCCAATGAAAAAAATCAAGTCGCACACAATATACGTTTTATGAACCATAAAGTTTAAGGGCAAATGTTTGTTTTAGGTTGCGAGTATTCTATCTTTGAGGTTTGTGGTTTGAGCACCAAAATGGAAACAATCGAAGAACGGAAAGCGGAAGTTCTCATAAAACTAAGAAAATACAAGCTTATCGAAAAAGAAAAGTTTGAAGGCGCATACGCCTATATCATCGATATTCCACAGGACAAAGAGAAAGCCATCGTTTGGTGCATTCTGGGCGAAGCCACAGTTGGTATCGCAGCCATGAATACCCTCTACAAGGTTATGAAGGAAAAAGAACTTGACCGAGCAATCGTAGTAACAGAAGGACGCTACACTCACGCCGTTAAATTGGGTGCAAAGAAGAAAAAAGTGGAGTTACTACCCAAGTCATTCCCAGTTTTCGATATTTTTGAGCATGCACTTGTCCCATTCCATGAAATCCTAAGCGAAAAAGAAAAGAACGCGCTTCTGGTACAATTCAAAGTCAAACCCTACCAGATGCCACAGATCAAATCAGGTGACCCAGCGGTTAAAGCTATAGGTGCAAAACCCGGCGATATCCTGAAAATCACAAGAAAAAGCACAACTGCAGGCGAACACATAACATATAGGTATGTTGTAGAATAAAATAAAAAGTTTTATTTTGCAATCATGATTTCTGTTGACTTCACGATTGCAGAGACTTCGTCTCCCACTTTAATGTCTAATTCTTCAATCGCTTCTTTAGTAATTACAGCTGTTACAGTCACCGGCATCTTAATTTCAACCTTAACTTTCCCAGTTATGATTCCTTTTTCGACGGCAACTACTTTTCCTTTGAATTGATTTCGTGCACTTAATTTCAAACCTTTCACCTCCAAAGATCCAGGATCGGACAAAACTTTATCTAAATAAATCTCGGCTTGCTTATACTCGCCCAGCAAACTTTTACCTAAATCAGTCAATTTTGCGCCGCCTCCACCGGATTTGCCGCCCTTGTAGGTCTCAACAATCTGCTCTTCCATAGCAGTTTGGATTTCTTGAATATAGTTCCAAACGTATCGATAGGACATTCCTAATTTTTCTGCTGCTTTAGAAATCGAGTTTTCTTTGCTGATGGCTTCGAGAATTTCTGCGCCGCCTTTGCCGATTAGCGGTTTTCCTTTGTATTCAAGCCAAGCTTTGCAGGAGAGCGTATGTTTTTTGTTGCTAAGCATTCTATATAGCGTTATGTGGTAAAAGCCATATAAAGATACTCAACAAGAGATAGTTTTGTTGAACGGATAAAAAGTACAAATAAAATAACCATTCCAATTAAATCAATCAATCTTCCTGACGGGCAAGTTTATTCTGAAGTTTGTTTTGTTGTTGGTGATTTCGATTTTAGTTTGTGGATTACTATTTTTTGGTCTTGTTATTCTGAAAGATAAACGAATTTGCTATTTGTTAAAGTGTTGTTTTATTAAAGGCGTGCTTTTTCCTGACTTTATGTGACGTTCTGTGACGAACCCAGACGCAACCTGCAGACACCTCAAACCCAAAAACAGAAAAGCAACCCAAAACAAACCCGCCCAAAATGCGCCCACTACTGATGTTTTCTTCTATCAAACAACAAATTGTTCGCTTTGGTTTTGTCATTAAGAAAGTTCAATAGTCTGGCCAGTCTACAACAAAGGGCAAAACGCGATAAGTAATCACAGTGGAATGGATGAAGGAAATGGGTAAGCTTGGTCGTAAAGTATGCTGTGAATTTGACAAAAATGTTAAGTGTATTCTCTTAACTAAAGGACACAAACAATGCTTTTTCGACGAAACCACCGAAAAGCAACATGAAAGAGTTGAGCGACAGTTAGGTGTCTGTGCTTTACTACCTGAATCGGAACGGGAGAATTTCTTTGCTTCGTTGAAAAAAGAAGGGATTTCCAATTTTAAAAGCTGGAAAGAGTAGGGCTAGACCTAGAAGTCAAGTTCGCCGTTGATGAATTTACGGGTTATTTCGCTTTTTGGGTGCTCAAAAAAATCCTCGGGTTTTGCGGCTTCAATTATTTCGCCATCATGGATATGGACTATTTCGTCAGCCATCCGTCTTGCCTGGTTTAAGTTATGAGTTGCCATTAGTATGATGCGTTTACTACTTTTTCTGCTTAATATTGCCTTTTCGATTATGATTGCGCTGTTGGGGTCTAAATTTGCCGTAGGCTCGTCTAAAAGCAAAATCTGCGGATCAAGCATAAAAGCCCTAGCCAAAGCAACTCTCTGTTGTTCGCCACCCGAAAGCTTTTTTGCCCGTCTTTTCTCGAACCCTGAAAGCCTAACAGCTTGCAAAACCTCAGCTAACTTCTCAGGAATTTCCGCTTCCGGAACTTTTCTGATTTTAAGCCCAAAAGCCAAGTTATCATACACATTCATGCTAAACATTACGGTTTTCTGAAAAACCAAGGTTGCAATTTTACGCAAAGCGTTAGAGTCTATGACTTGGTTGTTGAAGAGGATTTTTCCATTGTCGGCGCTCTCCAAACCCGATAGTATTCGCATAAGCGTCGTTTTCCCTGCTCCATTAACACCTAGAATAACGATTATTTTGTTTCCCTGCAACTCTAAAGATATTGATTTTAGCGATTGTACAGATCGATAGCTTTTTTGCAGTTCCACTAATTGCAGATTAACGCTCAAAACTTTCTCTTAAACCTCCAAAACGCCAGTTTACTCCAGCACATTTCTTCGTTTCTTATACGCTCAATTAGACTTATCGTTAATGCCAAAACTATCACAATTGCCATAAGGATGATGCCGAATGCCATGGCGTATGGGAAATTGCCAAAATTAATCTGTAAAGCAATTGATGTCGTTAACACGCGGGATCCGCTAAATAATGTGCCGCTTCCCACCAAACTCCGCCCACAATCGTCGCAATACCAAGTTCCCCGAAACCTCGGTTGAACCCCGCAGTTACAGCCAGTACCATAGACCAAAATGTTTCTCGAATCATCGCAAGATTAGTCCTTATGCTTGATGCGCCAAGAGTTTTAGCTAAGTCTCTGAGTTGAGTGTCAGCATTTGCCAAAGCGTTTGATGTAAAACTAACTATTATGGGGGTAACTAGTATGGCTTGTCCAATGGCTATACCATTAACCGTGTATAATAGATGAAGGAAACCGAATTCGCCCTGCCTAGAAAGCAGCAGAAACAAAAGTAATCCAAGAGCAACAGTTGGTATGCCTATTAACGCATTGATAAAGCCTTTAATGAGCCATTTTCCCCTAAAAGAGTACAGACCTAAGAAAGAGGGCCATTGGGATACTCCACGCGCATGCCAAAAGCGTTCCTACTCCCGAAACGTAGATTGTTCGGTAAATGGTTGCGTAAAATTCATAGTCGCCGCTTGCGATTAAGCCAAGTGCTTGCTGGAAAGATTGAACGATAATATCGGCCATGCATATCACAAAGAAAATAGTGGAAGTTTATTTGAGGTTTTTTGTTGTTATAACTTAAGTTTACCGCTGTTATTTTGAGTTGATGGAGCTGCAAGGGTTACTTGTTGGCTGTCCGTTGAGTAATAGTTTGGAGTGATAATTGAAGTGCCAAGGTTGCTGTTAACTAATGCATCGTATGATTTGGAATACAGGTCGCCTGCGTTGTATCGGTACTGTGATGGGCATTCGGTTCCATTGATGTAAGCGTAGTTCTGAACCCAATTCAGCAATGTAGCGTTGGCCGCAGTTCCGGTGGCTAGTGGGACAAAGGGGCTAAAAAGTTGCTGTCCATAAGTTGCTACACCGTAGTTTGCAAGTAGTTGTTGACCTTCGTCAGAAACTAGATAACTTATGAAGGTCTTTGCAGCATCAAAGTTCGTGCTGGTCAGGTTAGCGTTTTGTGGGTTGTCAATTATTGCACTGTAAACATTAAGCAGTGCTTGTTGCGATTGAATTGAGATTGCTAATTGGATGTTGCCTGCATTGAAATACGCAAGGTATGTACCCATGTCTGATAAAATGTATCCGCCCAATTGGTCAGCAACTAACAGGGAAGCTCCCATGCCTGAACCTGTCGATTTAAACCATGAAGTTTGCTTAGCAACTTCGGTATAGTTGTATCCAGCTGCTTTCCACAAGTTAATTTCTGCAGTGTTTGTTCCTGAACCGTCATTTCTTGAGATCCATTTGATGTTGCTATCGGTTTGGGCTGTATTGTAGACGTTTTTCAACGCTTGAGAAACGTTTGATATTCCGCTAATGTGTGCAGGGTCACTTGCTGGTCCAACGATGGTGAAGAAGTTGTAGGCTATGATTTTACGGTCTACGCCATATTGGCTCGTTAAGAAGGTTTTTTCTTGTGAGGGCGAATGAACTAGTATCATGTCTGCGTCGCCTCTCTGTGCTTGGGCTATAGCAGCGCCTGTTCCTAATGCAACGAAGTTAACGGTTATCCAAGGGTATTTGGCTTGGAAGGCATCTTTTATGTTGCCTGTTCCGTTGTCTTCGAGTCCTGTGTCATGAAGGCTTGTGGTTGTTGCAACGGTTAGAGTTGTGGGTGGATGCGAAGGTTGCTGTGTGCTTTGTAGGTAAACGTAAGCGCCCACTGAGGTCACGATTATTATTATGACTATGGCCGCAATTATTTTTGTTGTGGTTTTCATTTTTTTTCACTGTTTTCCAGTGGCACGTTATGCATATATAAGAATATCGGAACAAATGTTTAGAGCCATATAATATTCCAAAAAAATATGGAGCCTAATCACTAAGCAGGGTCTTTTCTGTCCTGCAATAACTCGCTTAAAATCACCAGCGCTTCACCAAGCGGCATCCCCAACCGCTCCCCAAGCTCAATTGCTGAGACATCAGGTTTCTGAGGCAGTATGCTGTCGCGTGTGTAAGCCTTATGAGTCGGGTACATGACAGATGCATGGACAGCTTCGACTAGCAACTGCCAGAGTTTTTCTTTAGTGTAATCTTCCAAGTTCATTGACGCATCAACCACTCATACGCCCGAGAGGTTATTAGTCTACCGCACCCTCACATCAAAATGCACAAACTTAATACCTCACCTGTCGCCTTGCAATTAATTGGGTTACTTGAATTTGGAAGATGCAGATGAGGCTTCCTTTTTTACTGTTTATATTTCGCCAGTTGAAGACCCTGCGGCGGTTGAGTTAATGGCTCGAAAACTGGTGGATGTCAAGGGACTCATCACTCACAGGTTTAAGTTTGAAGAGTTTGAGAAAGCAATGAAGACTGCAGGTAACCCAGCCGAGAAGCCATTGAAAGTTGTCATAACACATTAAATGCCAGTTGGTATGAGTCACCACAAGGTATATTTCTGTTAGAGAAGTGTTTACCCCAAACCAATGAAAAAGGGAGCTAACAGTCTTGGCAATTGAAGCTGTAGTATTTGATTTAGACGGAACGCTTGCCCACTTCAATTTGGATTTCAAAGCTTTACGCTCTGAAATCCGCAGTTACCTTATAAGCATACGCGTGCCCGTCTCTGTTCTGGAAGTAAATGAAAGCATTTTTGAAATGCTCAAAAAAGCCGAGATTTTTATCAAAAATAGCTCCAAATCAAGCGAAGCTTTTGAAGAAATCCGATCTCATGCGTTGGCTATTGCAGAAAAATACGAAATAGAAGCCGCTGCATCTACCAGTTTGCTCACCGGCGCGGTTGAAACACTAAAAGACCTACAGAAAATGAACCTGAAAATTGGGTTATGCACCACTAACAGCGAAAGAGCTGCTAACTATATTCTTCAACGATTCAAGATAGACAACTACTTCAAAGTTGTTATTCCACGCGACAAGGTGAGGTACGTGAAGCCACATACCGAACAATATGAGTTAGCGCTTAAAACATTGGGTGTTCGCCCAAAATCTACGGTGATTGTGGGGGACAGTGTTGTTGATATGCAGAGCGCTTCGGAGTTAAAAGCAATCGCTATTGGGTTGACAAGTGGCCTATCCACGACAGAGCAGTTAGTGGGGAACGGCGCAAACTACATCATAACATCACTAACGGATTTACCTGTTCTAATAAAGAAAATAAATGATGAAATTAAGCGGCAGTGACTTTACCGTCGTCTTTGCAGACGAGTTTTCTTTCCCTAACCAACCTTTTAAGAATCTCAGAAAACGCCACTTTCGCTTCTTCGCCTGAACGATTCAGTCCGAACACTTTAGCGGTTTCAGCAATCAACGAAACATCACTTATCCCTAATGAATACTTGGCAACGGTTATCATGGCAGATTCGATTTCTTCAGGCGCGATGTATCCGGGTTTACGCTTGGATTCTGGAATACCCTGAATTGGAACGCGAACGGGTGTTTCTTTTAGTCCAATTGGCCAAAGAAAACTGCCTTTTATAACAACTTTCTGTTCCCTTATCAGGTTATTCAGTGCTTCTTTTACTGCGTGAGCGATTTTTTGGTTCGCATGTTTTATGCCCCAAGTAGCCGCTAAGCGTTCTACAGCGTAGTCGAAGTGGACTGGCCCCTCGTTCTGGATTAGCTCAGAGAGGAGTTTGGTTTGGTTTTCCCTATTCTCTGGGAAGTAGAACTCATTTCTCTGTTTGGAGTTATAGGAGGTTTTGGCTGTTGCAACTTTTATGTAGGGATTGTAGGTAGCTCTTAGTGGGTAGACTTTGTAGGGAACGCCGATTTTTTCGGTGCCTGCAAACATGTTCTTCTGGACTTCAGTTTGGGGAGCTGAGCCTTCTTTGACATCAATTATGGGTCTTTGGGCGTCTTTCTCAAGCTGAGTCTTCTGAGCTTGTTCAAGGGTTTCTTTAAGTCGTCTTATTTCTGAGTCTCGTCTTGCAACCCATGCTGGTGACCAAATACGGTAGATACGCCAACCCAATTGCCGAAGAACCTGTTCACGAAGTCGGTCGCGGTCTCTCGCACTGCTGCTTGATTTGTATGTGGCTCCATCGCACTCTACGCCAAGAAGGAAGCATCCCTCGTTTACTGGATCAACGACGCCGATGTCGATTCTATAACCGCTACACCCCACTTCAGGTACAACCTCGTAACCCAACTTTTTAATTTCGGCTGCTACGTCTTCGTCTAGGGCTGAATCAAACGCGACTGGACCTGATTTGTCCATCTGCAGACTTTCTGGACCATGCTCCGCATAGTTAAGGTAGGTACGCAACGTTTGTACGCCCAGGGCTTTTGCTTCTTTATCAATGTCGCTATCGTGAATTGAGGTGATCAGAACGACTTTTTCTCGGGCGCGTGTGACGGCAACGTTTAAGCGCCGTTCGCCGCCTGGCTTGTTTAATGGTCCAAAGTTCAGGGTCATTTGTCCCTGCTGGTCATATCCGTAGCCGACACTGAAGAATATGACGTCACGTTCGTCTCCCTGCACATTCTCGAGGTTCTTCACGAAGAAGCCTTCTAGACGGTCCTCTTTAAAGAAAGGTTCGAAGTCGGGTTGCTCTTTGAGTCGGAGATCTATAGCTTCCTCAACTGCATTCATCTGGGCAATGCTGAATGTTACGACGCCGAGGGTTTTAGTGGGGTTATTCTTGAAGTGTTCAAATACGAGGTCGGCGACTTTTTCTGCTTCTTTGAGGTTGTTTCTTGCGCCACCTCGGTCGTAGATACCGTCTGGTACAAGGACAAGTTTTACTCCAAGACTGTCGGTTTCTGCTTTCGCAGATGGGAACGTTATCATGGTGTCATCGTAGAAGAGGTGGTTTGAGAATGCGATTAGGTCTTCATGTTTGCTACGGTAATGCCACCTGAGCGTTTTTACAGGTAAACCGATGCCTAAACACTCATCTAGGATGCTGTCGAAAACTTCGATGTCGTCGTCACTTAATTCATCCCAGTCGACATCGTCAATTAGGTTTTTCTGGAAGAAGCTCGTGGGTGGCAACTGCTTGTTGTCTCCTGCAACCACTAGGGTTCTTCCTCTGTAAATTGCGCCGATAGCATCCTCGGGAACAAGCTGCGATGCCTCATCGAAGAGAACAAGGTCGAACTTGTTGTCCGGAGGTAGAAACTGGCTGACGGATATTGGGCTCATTAAGAGACAGGGCTTGAGCTTAACCAGGAGGTTGGGCATCTTTTGCATTAAAGTTCGGATGGGCATTAATCGCCGTTTTTTAGCAGCTTCCTTGAGAAGGATATTAGCTTCTGAGTCAGCTGCTTGGATTAGGATATCTTGTGGTTTTCTACTATTGGCAGATTCAATAACCATGCTAGATGTGAGGTGAATTAGTTCTTGGTCAAGTTTTCGGAAATCCACAATTAATTGCTCATGGTTTTCTCGGCGAAATCTTCCCAACATCTGGTCTTCGTTGTAGAGGTTGTTTATCCATTCTTGGTAAACACTCTTGCGAAAAACATTGCCCAAGTCACCGGCTACAATATGTGCCTCAACTAGACGATTAAAGAACGGGTCGAGATTTCGGAGGGTAAATCGGTTTTTTGCATCTTTGAAATCGATCCAAACTTGCACATCATCCACACGGTCGCGGAGTGCTTGGATGCGTTCGCCTATGATCTTGATTTCTAAATCTTTTAACTTCTGGTTTTGGTATTTTATCTCTGTTTCAAAACGTTTTTCAAAATCCATCAAAGCCTTCAGAGTACAATCTCTTCTTTGAGTCAATTCAGAGTTTGATGGCGCTGCGTTAGGTCCTTGAGCAGCAATGTCTGCGTAGGTTTGCGGCACGGGGATGTCAGCGAAGACGGTTTGCACATCTTTACACCATTCAAGCACAGAGACAATGTCTAGCCAGTTTGTTTCTAGCTCCTGGAACCGTAAGCCGAATTTGGTCTGCAGTTGGATTTTTTCCCCTACAATTTGGGCTTCTTTTTTTCGGATTTCTTCAGTATTCTTGAGGTCATCGATAAGTTGTTTGTAGTTTTGGGGTTCCTGCTTGCTATTTACCAAGGTATCTTTTGTGACTATGCAAAGTATACTTAGTTGTTTTTCTGATTCGCTTGCCCACTCCTCAAGCAGAGACAGCGGCGTCCAACCAATGGATGCATCTGATTTTGGCAAACCCACTGGAATAAGCGATTCTACATCTTTGCCTTGCTGCTCCCATTTATCCACTGATTCTTGCAGCTCTAAACCTAAATTCTTAATCATGGGTGAAGGACTCGAAGAATTAGTGATTGCTGCGAGAAGTTTTTCTGGGATAAGTGTTGCCCATGACAGTTTTTTAATTTCGTCTGTTAGCGCTAGGGCTTTTTCTGCGCCTTGGAAGTCCGTTCGGGTCTTATTGTAAAAGTGTCCAATTAGTTTGCGGGTGACTTCTTCTTCTTTTTCAATTTTGTCATGGAGGCTTTTGACTTTTCTTACATCGATGAGATCATTTAGGATTTCTTTTGGGACTTTGCCATCGTTGGTTACTCGCGTAATCTGTCTTTGGTCGTTACGGTAAGTTGAGTTGAATATTCTTAAGCCGCTTTTGTATTTTCCGCCGTAGCGTTCTATAAGCTCATCGAGGTTTAAGTCGTAGATTCCGTCTGAATAAGTTTGCTCAAGTCTGCTCTTTAGCAGGTTGTGTTCTTGGTAGAGCTGTTTGGCTCTTGCAACTGTTTCCTTGACTTGCTCAAAGTATTTTGCGTCAAACCACTCTGGCTCGGGCTTGTCGTCCGCAAAGCAAAGCAGTGCCATTCTGGAGAGTTGCTTTAGCTGTGTAACAGTCAAGTCGGTGGCGTCCAATCCTAGAAGGGGACCGAGTGATTGGGAGGTTTCACGCCATTTACGGGCGGTTAATTGGGTGCTTCTAAAATATGCTAAGAGTTTTTCACGTTTTGTCAGTAATTCCCCTGTTTCCACGTCAACAGCTGGAAGCATCTTTTCCAATACTGCAACCATCTGCTGCATCTCCGCTGACCTGTTTAGGTCCATAGCGAATAAGGTGGGCTGATATCGTTCTAGAAGGTTGGCGCGGGTGTTCTTTATCCAGATACTGGTTTCAAGGTAATTTTTAGCTTCGTTTATGAGCTTTTCAAGCTCCGGGTTCGTTAACCAGTATGCTTCGGGTTTGGAGCTCTCCAAGAGAAGCTTGCTGACGTTGAGGAGCCATTGTATACGTTCAAAGGTTTCTGGTGGAAAAACACCGATGCGCGCCGAGAAGTCTTTCGCTTCCATTTGCAACCCGTGGAGGGTTTCGTTTATGCCCTCGAGAGTTGTAAGGAGCTCACTTCGGATTTCAAGGGTGTATTTATCAGCGCGGTACCCAAGCCATGGAAAATCTGGTTCCTCGATAACCTGCCAAACTTTGCTTAGCTGAGAAACGAGTTCTTCGAGCTCGCGCATCTTCTGCGGAGTTAGAGTTCCCAGTTCGGCTAAGCCGACGGGAACAAACGGAATCCGTTCAAGGCTTGAGATCATACTGAGGACTTCATAGGCACTTCTCTGCAAGTATGGACGTTTCTCGTGGAGCACGGTAACGTAGCTGTTTAACGCTTCACGGTATTCAGCTATCTGCTCAAACTCATGCGCCGAGGGTAGTTTGCGTGGGATAAGGGTTTCGTCAAGGCTGCGTTTGAGTTCCGCAACGACCTGTTGTTTGTTAGCTTTGCTACTGTGGAGTTCAAGGCAGAAATGTGCCAAGCCAACTTCGCTTAATCGCTTGTAAACAACCTCCAACGCCGCCATTTTATCGCTGACAAAAAGCACACTTTTACCGTTAGCGATGCATTCAGCAATGATGTTAGCAATGGTCTGACTTTTGCCTGTACCAGGTGGACCCTTCATTACAAAACTTTGTCCCCGTAGGGCATATTCTATGGAGACACGTTGGCTACTGTCAGCATCAAGTACTTGATAAGTTTTGGCTGGCGCTTCAATCTTGTCAACATCCTTCTCGTCAGGTAACCCATTTAGAATCAAGTTGTCTTCTTTGATGCCTGCGATTGCCTTGATAATCGGGTGTTGAATCACCAGTGACGCGTTGGATTCCAAATCCTTGTAAATAACTAGTTTTTGGAAAGAAAAAAGCCCCAAATCAACCGACGGCTCAGTCTTCCAACCCATCTCCGCCACAGCTGTCTCAACTAGTTTAAAGTAATCGACTAATTTTTGTTCTTCCCACTCCTCAGGTAACGGAGGCAATTCAATTTTGTAGTCATTTTTCAATTTGGCAAGTAATGCAGGATTTAGGACAGCTTCATCTTCGACGGGAGGAACTGAGATGGTGAATGGTTGCCTTAAAGTCGCTTTAGATAATTCTAAGGGCACAAGAATCAGTGGTGATCGAACGTTTTCTTTAGTTTCAGAATCTACCCAATTCAGTGTTCCAAAAGCCGCATGCAAAATTCGTACACCACGTTCCATATAGTCAAGCGTGGAGCGTCTTTCCAAGTTTTTGAGGGTTCGTTCAAGTTCCAACCGACTTAAGTTGCCGCTGACGAGTTGGTTTGCTGTTGGACGTTTGGGTTCTTCAGTTTGAATTGCTTTGACTTCAGGATTTGCGGTTTTGGGGGTAGGTTTAGCTTTTACTTTGCCTTTGGCTTTTGGTTTCTCATTTTCGGGTTTGGCTTCTTCTGGTGGAATGAAGAACTCTATATGATTTTTCTTTGTGACAAGGAAGTCGAATATTTTTTGTTGGTCAGGTTGGGTGATTGGGAGATTTCCATGTTTACTCTTGTGGAAGTAGAGCAAGTTGTTTCTTCTTGAAAGATCAATTAGTCGGGATTTCCAATCTTCAACACGTTTCATCGGCAATGAGGGAGTAGTTTCAGTCATCTAAAGGCACATCCGCAAGAGATAATGTTCAGGACTATGTATGGAAGGTTCTTTAATACTTGCGGTCGTTTAACGGTGGTTCAAACTAGCAGTTTTACAATTCTTCGGAGGATAAAAGAGTCATGTGATTCCGTAGGCTTGGTCTATTGCATCCAAAATTACCTGCCGAACATTATTCAATCCGATTTTTCTTACCTCAAGAATATTCAGACCCATCCCCGACTCCTCAAGGTCTTGGCGACATTTTTCTGCATTGTCGCAGGTATCTAAAATTATAGCGCCTTTGATCCCACTGAACATGCCTGCAAACGTTGCTTCGTCAACACCTTCTTTAAGCATTTGTTCTTTCGCATGCTTGAAAAAGCCTATCATACCTGGACCCATAAACATCAAGTTATGTTCAGGGTCAGCTTCGAAGAATTTGCCTTTGCCGCCTAGTTGGCAGTCGATACAATTTACTGCATCAACTTTCACCACGCCGTATTCTTGGGCGAGTTTTTTCATCTCATTATCTTGCCCGAGGCACAAGTCGCCGTAAACCAGCACAACTTTGCTTTTGGATCTTTTGAGTGTTTGTTCTAGAACTTTACGCAAATTGTTATCTAGGGTTGCGTAGTCGATGTGGAAGAATTTGCTCACAAAAACAAGTTCTGCATTAAGGCTGCCCTGTTTGACTAATTGCTCGAGTTCTTCTCTTAGAACACTGCAGGAGACCAGACAAACCTTTGGTTTTTCATTCACTTCTCATCGCGTCTTAGATGAAACAGAACCGAACAATTGCGGATAAATCTTTGTGATTTTATTCACGATTGTTTTGGATGATCTTCAATGAGGTATTTTAATCCCATTTTGGTTCGCCTTTGTCCAAATTTATCTCGTTGCCTTGTTGAAAAGCAATCGCAAAACGACTTTTGCTTTCTTTGTGTGGGTGTGGGGCTATAAATTTGCACACTACACTTGAGGCTTTGGGAATGGTTGCTTTCTTGGTTTGGACTGTTTCTCTGTTGTATTTTGAGTGTGGAGAGAGGGATTGTGCCACATAGTCAACATTGTTGGTATGTTGGGCTGTGTTGGTGTGACTGCGGGTGTATGTTGATGAATATATTTCAGTGTCAGGTGCTTGTTATTCTTTCTAACGTTCGATTACCTGTCAAAACTTTCTGATTTTTCCTATATATTTGCCGCCAATGTCTACCTTGGTGCATTCAATCTCACCGTTTACTCAACTAGAACAAATCCTTCTCTTCCTAAAAATTGAAGGCAATATTTTCCAGTTATTGCCCCAAGAAATGCTGACTTTTTGGTTTTAACTATTTAGGGCTTGAAGCAGTACCTTTGCCATTGGGGCCATTGTTGTGTTGTGTTGCATGTGCCGAAATCCAACGTTAGCTCCATGCCAATTTTTAGTTGCTCTTGCGTGACGCCTTGTATCATGCCTGGGATTTTAACGCCATTTTCCAACTGTACAATGCCAACAGCATACGGTGTTAATGCTTGAAACTGAGCAGGTGCAATGTTGATTACTGTGTAAGTAAGCAGTTTTCCCTTGCCTGAAACATTGACCCATTCGAAGTCTGTGGAAAAACAGTTGTCACACAGGGGTCTAGGGGGTAAGTGTATTTTTCCACATTTTTGGCATTTACCCGCCATCAATTTGCCCTTGCCAAGAAACTTGTAAAACTGCTCAATAGTGAATGGCTCAAGGGTGCTCATTATTGGTCTCTCCTGTAAATGTGCACTGACGCGGTTGCGCCTGACCCGCCAATGTTATGCGACAAGCCGACCTGAGCGTCTTTCACTTGGCGTTTCTCGGCTTGACCAGTTAGTTGTAGGTAAATTTCGTATGCTTGTGCGGTTCCAGTTGCGCCCACTGGGTGACCTTTGGATTTTAGGCCGCCGCTTGTGTTAATTGGGATACGCCCGCCCAACGTTGTTGCTCCGCTGTCGATTAATTTGCCGCTTTCACCGACTTTGCAAAAGCCAAGGTCTTCATAGGCAATTAATTCTGCAATTGTAAAACAGTCATGAACTTCTGCCAAATCAACTTGTTCAGGTTTTATCTTGGCCATTTCATAGGCGGCTTTAGCCGACGATTTTGTTGATTGCAACGACGTCAGGCTTTGGCGTTCATAGAGTCCGATGGCGTCGGTTGCTTGCCCGCTGCCTATTATGTGAACTGGTTGATCGGTGTATTTTTTTGCAAGTTCAGGTTTGGTTAGGATGATACAGCTTGCACCGTCCGTTATGAGACTACAATCATAGAGTTTAAGTGGCCAAGCAACATATTTTGAAGCTAAAACCGTCTCAATCGAGACTTCTTTTTGCATCTGAGCTTTGGGATTTAGAGTGCCGTGGTGATGGTTTTTAACTGCGACTTTGCCAATTTGCCGTTCAGTTGTGCCGTAAGCATGCATATGTGCGGTTGCCATCATGGCAAACAAACCTGGGAATGTGATTCCATGAAATTGTTCGAATGGATAATCTGCAGCCATTGCGAGGTACTCGGTGACTTCTGCAGTGGTGCGATGCGTCATTTTCTCGACGCCTCCCACGATGACAACATCTGAGAGCCCAGATAATACTGCATAAATGCCTGTTCGCAATGCAACGCCTGAAGAGCCACAAGCCGCTTCTACTCGGGTTGCTGCTATCCCTCGTAGTCCAATCCAGTCTGCTATGGTCGCACCCATGTGACCTTGGTGCTCATAGGATTCACCCATATGACCGATGAACATTGCTTTAACCTCTTTTTTAGGGTCAAGTTTTGGGCAACGGCTAAAAGCCTCTGATGCCGCTTGACCAAAAATTTCTCTTCCAAGTAAGCCTTCTTGTTTGCCGAATTTGGACATGCCAGCACCGATTATGCTGACGAGTGGTTTTCCATTCAACCCGATGATCCTCTTTGTGTAGACTATACATTGAGGCGAGCCCAAATAAAAACTATACAACTAAAGCCCACGTCATAGTTTCTTTTAGTCTTAGCATTTAAATGGAATTAGAGGATATTGAGTTTTTTGGTATTCAACGTACTCTGCAAATTTCCTGCAAGAAACTTTTCTTCTTCAACAAACCTAAAATCAATCACCAGTAGCATTGGGAGCAAAAACGCAACCCCCTAAAAACACTGAAAAGGAGTAGTGAATAACAATCATAAGTAGAACGCCTACATATTGGGTGGCGAACAACGGTGTAGGAACCGGTTGAAATTACGTTTTGACCAGCGTTGAATCAGATTGCAACCAATTTGAAGATGTTTTCTTTAAAAACAAGAAAGAACAGTTTCAAGCCCAAGAATTAGGAACCAAAATATATTTGGACTTTAGTGCTAAATTCCTGCGACATAGACTCTTAGAGCTAGAATAGGTACAACTACAATCAATCCAAATAGCGCGGACGTTAAAGTCATAACCCGCAAAGCTCGCGTAATATGCTCCGCTGAAATGCCATGGTCATCGCCTAATGTGTAGCAGCCTTGTTTTTCTAGTTGAATATTTAGTGCACCGGCCATGGCTGATATTGTGTAGCCAGCGTTCGGACTTGCCGTTTTATGCTTATCACGCTGAAGAATACTATAGGATTCCCGCCAATGCTCGTGTGACAGGAAGGCTGCTGCAACCATAAGGTAAGCCGTTACTCGCGAAGGGATGTAATTAGCTATTGTGTCAAGATTCGCCGAGAACCAGCCAATATTCTTGTATTCTGCATTCTTATAGCCAACCATTGAATCCAGCGTGTTAATCACGCGGTATGCAAAAGCGCCTGGAACCCCAAATAAAGCAAAAAAGAAGAACGGAGCAGTGATCCCATCTGTGGTGCTTTCCGCTATGGATTCTACCGCTGCAGATATGATTTGGCGTTCGTTAAGCGCGTTCGGGTCACGCCTCACGATGTAGGGTAACCATTTCCGCGCAGCATCCAAATCTTTCTTTCTTAAAGCTTCAGCGATGGGCTTAGTATATTGCCCCATGCCCGTTACGGCGAAGGTAGCTTTGAAGAGCAGTGCACCCAAAATGATGTAGATGATTTCGCCGTATGGAAGAGTTCTGAGCCAGAAAAGCAACACAAAAACCGGTAGTGCCACAACCATCATGATAGCTAGCGCCATCAAGACGCCGTTTGCTTTTTCGACATGAGGATTTGGGCTTTTAGCTTTGCGTTTTAGGTAGGTAATAATTTTTCCGATGCCTATGGTTGGATGAATCCTGTCAGGGTACTCGCCCAAGACGATATCGATCAGGAAGGCTAATATAAAAATAAGTGTCGAATCGACAAACCAAGATAAGTCAAACCAAAACATAAGTAACGACTCAAACTGCTTTTACTATCCGCCTGAAAGAACTAAGCATTCGCTCATTTTCATTGTGCGTTTTGACAGCAACCCTAATGTAAAACTCATCAAGCCCATTAAAAGAGGTGCAATCACGAATAAGAATACCTTGCTTTAGCATCTTGCTCTTTAGCTCAGCTGCAGTGAAACCTGACTTTGCGAACGTCAATGAAGAAGAAGTTTGCATCAGGTGCAGTAAACTTGAATCCGCTGAATTTGCCAAATTCCTCCATCAACCATGCTTTCTCTTTTCTGATGAGCTCAAGAGTAATTTGTAGATGTTGCTCATCCTTTAATGCGGCAACCGCGGCGGCTTGTGCTATACAGTTCACGTTCCAAGGAATCTTGGCACTCGAAAGCACATTGATTACTTCTGGGTTAGCGATTCCGTAGCCAACCCGCAGGCCTGTTAAACCATAGATTTTTGTGAAAGAGCGAAGTACGAATAAGTTGGGGTATTTGCCGATTTTGTTAATCAAGGAAAGCGATTTTTCAGCGTCTACAAATTCCAAGAAGTCTTCGTCGAGGAAAACAAGAGTATCCTGTGTCAGCGCTGTCTCGATGATGTCTTTTAGCGTCTCCTGTGAGATGAGCTTGCTAGTTGGGTTGTTTGGGTTGCATAAGAAAACGAGCTTGGCGCCAATCATATCCCGTTTGAACGATTCAGGCTCTACCATGAAAGTTTTGCCAAGTTTGATAAATTTGGTTGCCTCTCCAGTTTTGCAAACCGCGCTAGCGTATTCGCCAAATGTTGGCGCAGGCATAATTGCCCGATCGCCTTTCTTCATGAAAACTTCTGCAAATAAGTACATCAATTCAGTAGAACCATTTCCCACGACAATATCGTCTCTATCAATGCCAAAGTGGCTTGCGATAACTTGCCTAAGTTCATTAGAATTCGAGTCAGGGTAAGCTGTGATTTGGCTGAGAGCACTTTTTGCAGCGTCAAGTGCTTGCTTTGATGGACCCAACGGGTTCACGTTTGAACTGAAATCCAGAATTTCCTGCGGCAAAAGCCCACTTTCCTCTGCGGCACCCAAAACTTCTGCGCCGTGAATACAGGGCTTAAGGTTTTTAACATTGTCTCTAACTAGACTCTCGATGGGCTTCATGATAATTTCCCTCAACTAAGCCGCTAAATGTAAGGTTTCTTTTTAACGTAAATCATATAAATGTTTGGTTGGATGTTCCATCCAAATCGGCATGTTAGTAAAAGGGTTTTTGAGAAAGCAAAACAATGGTACTAAGTGAAGTTAATGCAAGGATGATGCAGATGAGCGATAAAACAGATAAACACATGATTGAGGAACTCAAACAAACAATCCAGAAAAAAGACCCAAAACAACCAGTCGAGAAAACATTAGCCATCTTTTGTGAACGCACGGGGATTTCAATGAAGGATTGCCGAGTTTATTATGAAAAGTTGATTAGTAAAGGCGAATTCAAAGAAAAATAGCTTTAAGTTTTAAGCACTAAATTACTCTGCAAGGTTTGACAGTTGAATGAACTTGTCTTCATAGGTTTAGGATTAAACGACGAGCAAGGCATCACTATCAAGGGTTTGGAAGAAACCAAGAGCGCTGACTCGGTTTTCATGGAAACCTACACCAGCCGCATGCCAGATTTTAGCATAGAACGATTTGAAGCGCAATGCGGCAAAAAGGTGCGTTTAGTCAAGAGGCAGACGCTTGAGGAAGAAAACGGCAAACTAATCCTTGACGCAGCAAAAAAAGGCAAAACCATATTTTTGGTTCCTGGAGATCCCTTCATCGCCACAACCCACATCACTCTGAGAATCGACGCGGAAAAACAAGGAATAAAAACCCGCATAGTTCACGGCATATCAATCATATCTGCGATAGTCAGCTTATCAGGATTACACAACTACAAGTTCGGAAAAACCGTCACCGTCCCCTTCACCGAGAACTTCTCCGAAACTCCCTACAACGTCATCGCCCAGAACAAACAAATTGGGTTACATACCCTTTGCCTATTAGATTTGAAAGCAAACGAAGAACAATACTTATCCATCAACCAGGCCATCAAAATGCTGGTTGAGGTTGAGCAAAAAAGGAGACTTAATGTTGTCACGTCAGGAACGGTTGCGGTTGGAATTGCAAGGGCAGGAAATAACAACCCTACGATTAAGGCAGACTTTGTTAAAAACTTGGAAAACTTCGATTTCGGAAAGCCACCCTATAGCCTTATCATTCCGGGGGAGCTACATTTTATGGAAGCTGAGGCTTTGATGGCTTTTGGGGGGGCTCCAGCCGCGTTTAGGAGGCTTGCCAAATAGCCTTGGAAGAGCTCACCACTAAGTACATTTCAATGGCTGAAAGAGTCTGCATCGAACTCAAACGAACACAAATACCCATCAGCCTGACTGCGGATACAGTAACTGCTGTTTTAAGTTATGCAAATGACTATTTGGAGGATGCAAAATATTATAAGGTTCAGGGCAACCTTGAAACCAGCTTGACCAGCGTTGCCTACTGTGAAGGTATACTCGACGCTTTAAGATTAATCGGTGCAGTGAACTTTGAATGGCCAACAAAACAGGAAGACAAAAAAAAGTTTTAGCTTCAGGAGTGTTTGACCTTCTTCATCTTGGTCACGTGAGGTTTTTGGAGGACGCCAAAAGGGCGGGTGGAAAAAACGCAAAGCTTACGGTAATCATTGCACGGGATAGTACAGTGGAGAAGACTAAGGGTAGAAAACCCATAATGAGTCAGGATCAACGCTGCGCGCTAGTGGAGTCGCTTAAAGTGGTTGACGAGGCAGTTCTTGGGTATGAAGGTCTAGAAATCGGCGAAGTCATCGAGAAAATTAAGCCAGATTTTATTGCGTTAGGCTATGACCAAGCGAAGATGGAACAGGAAGTCAAGGAATACATTGAATGCCATAAACTGCCAGTTGAGGTCGTGCGGATTAGCAAGTATGGAGAGAATGCTTTAGATAGCTCATCAAAGATTAAACAGAAAATAATTGATAAACTCGGCAAATAACGGTTGCACATTTATGGGTTGCGAGAAATACAAGCCAACATACATTCTAATCGGCTTAAACGTAGCTATCTACATTTACGGTGCTATTGTCGGCGGAAACGCCTTTACCACACCTGACAGCGTTGTGTACCAGTGGGGACAAGTGAACCTCTATGTTTTCCAAGGTGCCTATTGGCAACTGTTCACCTCAATTTTCATCCACGCCACCATAGTCCACCTTGTGGGCAACATGCTCTTTCTCTTGATATTTGGCTTAAGAGGAGAAGAGATGTTTTCTTTGCCGGAGTTCTTAACAATTTATATCGTCGGCGGCTTGGTGGGCAACGCCCTATCCTTAGTGTTTGGTCCAATCTTTGTTTCGGTAGGTGCTTCAGGAGCCATCTTCTCCCTCTTTGGTGCATGCGTGATTTATGGCAGACGTTCTGTACGGCAATCGATTCTGGGAGCACTTGTTTATGCGTTCTTCCTTTTCTTCATAAATACTGGCGAAGGCGTTAACATCGTTGCACACTTAGGCGGATTACTCTTTGGGCTATTACTAGGCTACGTCATTGCTACAAGACGAAAAATAGACTATACTGAACGCAAACACCCGTATTCATCTGCGATGCCGTTTTAGCTTGGCTGAGTATAAACTTCCACTTTTACCTTGTTGCCGTCTCTGAGCCCAAGTTGTTTTCGCAGGCAAAAAGGCGCAATAATTTCCAAAACTGAGGCGTCATAGTGGCTACGCAACGCCGTTATTAATGCACCCCTAACGGTGCCACCGATGATTGCAGGGTAACATTTCACTAAGCCAAATGTTCGATCTTCATTTTTGAAACCTCTAACTTCGATGGCGGGGTATGCATCTAATTCCATGCGGGTTTTAATGTCATAGTCTGAGGTTAGCTTCAAATTGAGTGTGCCCGGATAAGGTTCAAAACCCAATTTCTCAACAATCTGCTGCCTATAATGCTCTTTTGTAACGTAGTAGGCTCCTTCGCCTAAACCCGTAAATACTGTACCTTCTAAAGTTACTGAGAGTGGATAAGATTTCTCAATTAAAAGCTTAAGTTCTGAATACAGTTTTTGCAGTTCTTTACTACCTAACTCTTCAATTTTGATTAAACTTCCCTCTGGAGATATGTTGCGTTGAATCCAGCCCTTACGCTCAAGCTCGATAAGATACCTCGACGCGGTTTGCTGGGAAATACCAAGCTTCTTAGCCAAATACTCAGTTGAAACCTTGGCAACTCGCCTAAAAGCACCCATCTCAGCAAGTTTTAGTAGCATGTATAGGTGCTGCCACTCTTGTTTCTCAGTCAACGCTGTTTCTCCAGTAGTTTAGAAAATAAGAGGTTGCATATTTAAGCGGCTCGAAACTAAACCACAACTTAGAAATCAGCTTACTAAAATAAGTATGGCAAGTCAAGGAATCTTGACTAAACAAGTAGATCTTAGTCAAGAAACCTTAACGAAAACGCTTTTACAAGGGATTAGGCAAGAAATGCAAAGAGAGAATTGAAAGTAAAATTGAACATAGTGGCAAAAAACAACTTCGAAATAACTCGTAAACCACTTTAATACGATGCAAAAGATCAGCGACCGCTTTTACTAAAAATGTCATAACCCAAAGCAAAAGAACAAGATTTGCCAGCAGAAAAAAAACTCCGCTAAGGCGACCCAATGTTAGTCCAACAATTTGAATCTCAAGAGAAAAAGACAAACGACAATTTCGTCTACCCTCAATACGATCAGAGCTGCATCTCAGAAATACCAAACATGATACTAGACTTGTTTGAAGTAAGAACTAACAAAACAAAACCCCACCTTGAAAATATAACTCTGCCTGAAGGAATAAACAAAGTTGTGCTTTTAGTCATTGACGGTTTCGGATTCAAACAATTCCTAAATCACCTTAAAGAAAACCGATTTTTAACCGACCTTACTAACAAAGGTGAAGTACAATCTCTTACAAGCGTTTTTCCATCTCAAACGACAAATGCATTAACTACCCTAAACACAGGTTTAACCCCCCAGGAACATGGACTCTTCGAGTACTTCATCTACCTCAAAGATATTGGTGTAGTTAATACGTTACAATTTGAACGCCTAGGTTCAAGATTGCAAGATAGACTAATAGACAGAAGATTTGACCCAAGCATCCTTCTACTACATAATAAAACCCTCCACAACGCCCTTAAACAAGAAGGAATCAAAACCTTCGCACATGTCAACGCATCGAATGCCAATAACGTCTTATCAAAATTAATCTTCCAAGGAAGCAAAATAATTCCTTCTATAAAATCATCTGATTCCGTTGTTAGACTTAGAAAAAACCTCGAAGAAAACAGCGGAAATAGTGCCTATTTCTTTGTTCACCTAGATTCTCTCGACACAATAGCACATGAATACGGGCCGGATAGTTGCGAGTTTTCTACAGAATTATCATCGATAACTTATTTATTAAATAGGGAATTAGTCCAAAAATTGGAAAACAAGACGGCTAAAGAAACGTTGCTTCTTGTGACTGCTGATCATGGCGGTTTGAACGTTGAACCAAAAAGAACAACGTACCTTAATTGTTTACCCAAGGCAATATTGAATTTGCAAGTTGGAAAAAACCGAAAAACAATTTTGCCCATAGGTGGTCCCCGAGAACTTTTTCTTCATATTAAAGAAGAGAAACTTGCTGAGACTAAGGAGTGGTTAGTACAAAAAATTGGTAACATTGCCCAAATCGTTGAAACTAAAGAGGCGGCGGAAAAAGGCTTGTTTGGTTTGGGTATTCCAGATAGAGAGATTTTTGAAAGAACCGGAAACTTGATGGTTCTTCCATATAGAAACGAAACAGTGTGGTTTGAGAACTCCGAGGGTAGAGAAAATATTCTTCTTGGACAGCATGGAGGGTTAAATGAAGAGGAAATGCTTGTTCCATTTTCGATAACTAAACTCAGCAAGTTAAAAGAATAGGAAAGGATATCTTCTTGAATTATTCAAAACAATAAGGACACTATGCAAGGCTATCCCCCCCCCAAATCTGCATTCATCATCCTAAGAATCCTCCAAAAAAGTGAAAAAAGACGGTAATGGTTTCATCAAATATCGTCGGTAGAAACTAAACCGCTAAATCTGCGTGTCCTTACTGTTTTATAGCTTGGGCTAAAGAAACGTGGGTGGAACTACGTCAAACGTCTTTGATGAGATGGAAGTCTATTGGGCAGAGATTGCGGATAAAAACCAAACAGAGAGACAAATCCAATTTCTAAGAAAACACATTAAACCCACTGGATATGTGTTAGACCTTGCCTGTGGGTCTGGGAGACATTCTATCGCCCTAAACAAAGAGGGATATAAGATTGTGGGCTTGGATGCGTCACGGAGACTTCTTAGAATCGCAAAGCAACGTTCCCGCGACATAGCGATGGTTTTGGGCGATATGCGTTTTTTGCCCTTCAAAACGGGTACTTTCAATGCAGCTGTGAGCGTTGACACTAGCTTTGGGTACCTACCCTCGGAAGCAGACGACAAAGTTAGCCTAGCTGAAGTGCGAAGAGTACTGTTTCAGGAGGGTGTGTTTGTCATAGATGTTTTTAACCGAGAATATTTAACCCTAAAATACAAAGGGCAAAACAATTTAACTAAGGAGAAAGAGTACCCAAGCTTTTTTCTTCGACAAAGAAGAACAGTAAGTGATACCGGCAATTGGCTTTATGATTTTTGGACTATTCATGACAAGTCAGGTGGAGAGGCTAGGTTTTTTGAGCATCAAGTTCGCTTATACGGACGAGGTGAGCTTCTGGGTCTGCTGGAAGGCGCTGGTTTCAGGGTTAGTCAAATTTTCGGTGGCTACGAAGAAGAAAACTTTGGCGCAGATTCTCCAAGGCTCATCTTTGTGGTAGTCGCAAAATGACTTTTTGATTAGTTTTTCTAAGGATGGTTATTTTGGTTTAGCGCACAAAAGTTATAAGCGCCCATAAAGTCACATTGAAGAATCAGACAGTGACATGGCATGAACGCTTGGAAACTCCGTCTTTCTATGGTTGCAACCTTAGCTGTAATTTTTGGCTTAACTACACTTGTATTTGCGGTAGTGTTAACTTGGGCTGGTATAGGTTTAAGCCTCTACACTATAGGTATATTCGTTGTCGTCCTCAACGTAGCTCAATGGTTAATGTCTCCCTATCTTGTAGGGTGGATCTATAAAGTTAAAGAAATGCCCCAAAACGAAAACCTCCAAGTGCATCAGATGGTTTCAGATTTAAGCCGAAAAAGTGGAATATCCGCACCAAAACTTATGCTGTCCCAAATCCCACTGCCAAACGCATTCGCTTACGGGTCACCACTAACTGGAAGCCGTGTCGCTGTAACACAGGGACTTTTGAAAAACTTGGACGATGGAGAAGTTGAAGCCGTTATAGGGCATGAACTTGGGCACTTAAAGCACCGTGACGTACAAGTCATGATGGTGGTCTCATTCCTACCGGCGCTGTTCTACTACATTGGTTACTCGCTTATGCTCTCAGGTATGTTTGGAGGAGGACAACGCAAAAACGAAGGAGGCGGAAACAACGCGTTATTTGGCATTGCCTTTATGGCTTTCTCGTGGGTACTAACATTATTCACCCTGTACCTGAGCCGCCTGCGTGAATATTATGCTGACAGACACAGTGCTCAAATCGTCGAAAATGGCGCACAAAAACTTTCCACAGGTTTAGTCACAATTGTGCAGGAAAGCAAGCATCCGACTAGCCAGAAAGACCATCAGAAAAGCAGCAGCTCTTACAAAGCACTCTTCATCGCTGACCCTGAACGCGCAAATGCAGATTCAGCAGAGTTGCACACAAACCGCATAACAAACAAGCAAGACCTGCTTAGAGAAACACTCGCAAAACAACCCACATCAGTCGACAAGTTCGCCGAAATCTTCTCAACCCACCCAAACATAATTAAAAGGTTGCAGGCGCTTCAGGAAATCAGCAAAAATCCTCCAAGTGCATAATTAAAAAAGAATATTGTCACGTCTAGTATTCAAAAAAGGATTCGTTCTCTTTTCTTCGCATATCATCGAAGTTTCACCGTGCCCAGGATAAACCAATAGGTAGTCAGGCAAATTAGTTAGCTTTTGCAGAGACAGCAGCATATCATTCATTGAGCCACCTGGAAAATCGGTTCTGCCGATTCCGCCAGCAAACAAAGTATCGCCCGTAAAAACAAGCCTTTCTCCCACAAGGCATATGCTACCTTGGGTGTGTCCAGGAGTATGAATGATTTTGAGTACTTCCCCACCGCACTGAAGAAAGCTCCCTTCATTCAAGACAATAGTTGGAAATTTGGCATTTTCTGTGCTTTCAATGAAATGAGCATCAAGAGAGTGAATACAGATGGGGACCTTGTACTTTTCTTGGAAGATAGTGTTACCCTTAACGTGATCTTCGTGCCCATGAGTGTTAACAATATATTTGATTTCTAATTTTGCTTCATCGATGTAATCATAGATTGGTTGAGTCTCGGATGAAAATTCCAGCCCCGGGTCAATCACTATTGCTTCTTTTGTATCGGGGCAACTTGCTACATAACAGTTGGTAGATAACATGCCAACGGTGAAAGTTTCGACGAGCACTATAATCAACAACCTATTATCATTGACGTAGAAAAAAAGCATTTGCTTTAAAAATCGGTAAACATAATTGCAGAATAAAACAGAGTTAAGTGTGTTAGAATGGTTGTTAGTCGTGTAAGCCTTCTTGGAAGCCAGTAAGCTTTATGGTGCTTTTACATTTCGCGCAACTTATTATTAACTCAGCAAGATCTTCGTTAATACATTTAGTATCCAAGATTTCATAATTATCTTCTGGGTCATCGTCAGGAGAAATTGACTTTCCGCATCTGGGACATTGGAACGAACCGTCGCCTTCAAGTGTAGCCATGTTTATCGTGTAAGTCGAGGCTTTCTTTTCCAGCTTTTTCATCATCATATACCTTCACTCGTTTCTTTTGTTGTTTTTTCATTGATCGTTTTCATTAATTAACGATTATGAATTTCTAATTCAGTATGCAGACTCTATTTAAAAGCTTGACGGAAAAAAGGAAGAAAAACGGTGTTAGGAGCGTCACTTTTTATTAAACCTCTGCTTCTTTTTCGAAGTTTTCAGGAGAAATATAATCGCCGTACTTGGCCTTAGCATCAACTAATCGTTGTCGCTGCATGTAGAGTATACCGAAGAGTTCCAGTGGTGTGTCAGTAACGTTTTCTTGATAGAAGCGGGATACTCTGTCTATCTTTGCCAAGTTCTCGGGAACACGGATGGTAAACTGTTTGATGTAGTCTTCCTTAGCGTAGTTTTTGATCAATACTTGTTTGAAGAGTTTGCGCAGGTCTTCGTACTTTGGAATATATCCTGTTGGTGTTTTTAGGGCATCGACTTCGTTGTGTACTCGTAGTTCCATCCATTTTATCCAGACATGCTTGTCTTGTGGGCTGTTGAGGTACTTGTCGTTCCCGACTTCTTTGAGGAAGTAATTGACGCCGAAGACGATGGGTTGCTTTTTAAGTTTTCCTCCGAAGTTAAGGTTGTTCTGTACGTTTTTGCCCATGGGTATGCTAATGAAGTCTTGGATGCTCATCATGTTGATTTCGGGAACGCCTTCTTTGCCAATGGTTGCGAAGGTTGTTTCTGTCTCAAGCGAAGCGCCGTAAGCGATTATGCCGTGTTCCCAGCTAAAGCTTTGCTGCACAGGAACATAGGCTTTCGCGTCTCGTCCACCATACATAATGCCACCGAGCTCTATGCCGTTGGGGTTTTCAAGTTCAGGGTCAACGTTTTCGAGTGCTCTTAGGGCTACCGCGTATCGGGCGTTCTTATTTGCTGCGGGGACTTCATTGGCGTTTTCGTCTTTTTTGCCTTCGTACCATGTTCCACTGTAGTTGCAACCATCTTTTGGCAGTTCCTGTCCCATTCCCAGCCAGTATGGTTTGCCATCTTTCACTAGAATGTTGGAGAATACAATTTCTCCTGGGTTGGTAAGTACTTTCCAGATTAAGGCGTCGTCTCTAGAGTTAACATCTTGTATGATTCCGAAGATTCCTGACTCAACATTTACGGCACGCGCAATAGAATCAATTTCGCGAATGTAAGCTATGTCGTCCCCAAGTATGGTTTCGCCTGGGAGCATAGCGGTTGAGGTTTTGCCGCATGCACTTGGGAATGCACCTGCAAAGTAGGTTTTGCGTTTACCTGGACCAAAAACGCCCATGAGTAACATGTGTTCTGCTAGCCAACCTTCGCTGCTGGCTTTGCGGATTGCCAAGCGGAAAGCGAGTTTTTTGAAGCCGACCGAGTTGCCTGCGTATTGAGTGTTGACACTATAGATGGTGTTGTCCATGTGGTCGATGTAGATGCGCTTTTTAGCATAATCGATACTAACCATGTCGCTGTTTAGTTTCCCTGCTGAGTGTAAAACACGCAAGAAGTCGCTTTTGTTGCCTGCTTTGACGAATTGATCGTAGCCAGGTCGATATAATAGAGATTCAGAGTGAGCTACATACCACGAGTCAGTACATTGCAGCCCCAAAATAGTGAAGATCGAGTCGGCAGGTCCAAGGGCGATGAAGCGGACAATCATTGTTTTACCAATCATCAAATCCCTAAGCAGTCCCATTACTTCCAAAAGTCCTTCTTGACGGTCCATCTGGTTTAGAGCTTTACTTAGGCTGACGCCTTTTGGTACAAGGTATTTGGTTGCTTGGCGATCGCGTCCCTGATCTTGTTCACCGTCAAAATGAACCGTGTGTCCAGGTATTGTTAGTATAGCTTGTTCTTCGCCTGTTGCGATTGCTTGCTTGCGAACATAGGCGATGTCTTCGGCGGAGTCGCTACATATGAAGATTTTTTCTGGATGACAGAGGTCGCTTTCTTTTGCTATGAACTCGTGAACGTTGGGGTTGTCGATAGCGCTTAGTTTTTTGAAGTCAGCAGGGCTTAATTTGGTTTGTAGTGCTTCGAGGTATGGATTCATGGCTTTTATCAATCTCTTAGAGCTCGTTTACTGTTCCAGGAACACGTGGGAATGGTTGGCATTCAGCGATGTGTTTTACGCCTGCAAGCCAACCGACTAAACGTTCCATGCCTATGCCTCCACCGGCGGTAGGCTTAAGTCTACCTTCCTTTGCCATCTTAAGGATCAGGGCATAGTTTTCTTTCTTAACTTTATCACGTTCAATCTTACTTAAGATTTTCTTGAATTCATATTCGCGTTTGGCACCTGAGAGAACTTCTCCGAATTGGGGTAGGAATAGGTCGTAGTTGTCCCATTTGCCTGTCTTGAAGTCTTCAAAGTCATAGAATTCTCGTGGAATGTTCATTACCCAGACAGGTTCAGTTGTGTCCTTAGCGATACCCGCTTCCCAGTCTACACCGTATTTGGCTTCAAGCTCTACACGATCGTAGATTTTAAAGGGTGTCTTGGGGATTTTGAGGGTATCGCAGCGGCATAGGGTTGTCAATTCACTGTTCATGTCGTGCTTTAAGTCGTTAACTAAGGTAATTATAGCTTCTTCGACAAGCATCATGATGTCTTTGCTGCTAGCGTCTCTTGCTTCGAAGTCTAGCTGGGTAAATTCATAAATGTGTTTACCCGTCTTTGCGCGTTCAGCTTTTTCGATTCTGATGTTGGGTGAAAGAATGAATAGTTTAGGGTAGGCAGTAGAGGATGCGACTAGTTTGTGGATAATCATGCTGGCTGTGGTGCGGACAGGTTTCCCGTAGATGTCTACTTCGATACGTTTCTCTATGGATGCGCCTGGGTCTGGCCAAAGGGGGTCGGTGCTTTGGCTGAGTGCCACAGGTAGGAGCCATTGGAATCCTTTGTTCACAAAGGTGTTTGAGAGGCTTCTGAGGGTGTAAGTCATAACTTTGCCAATACAGGCTTTTCGTTCTATTTCAGTTTCCGTTAGTTGATCTAGCGGTTTGGGGATCGCTATTGTTTCTTGTCTTATCATTTCGGTCACTGTGAATTTGTTTTAGTTTACACTGTAAAGGGCAGGTAATAAATTTTTTATAATAAAACATAGATATTTTACAATTAAAACAAGTTTTTATACTTGAAAACTGTAATATTTACATATGAGCGTCAAACTAGACGAAAAAGATCTCTCTATTCTAGCCCTCATCCAAGAAAACAGCAAACTCACCGCTAACCAAATAGCAAAAAAAATCAACACCCCAATCACAACCGTCTTCGCCAAAACTAAACGCATGGAAGAAATGGGCATCATAAAACAGTACCGAGCCATCCTCTCTCCAGAAAAACTCAACCTTAACACAGCCGCCTTCATACTCGCAGCCGTCTCCTACCAAGCAAAAAACAAAGAAGATGAAACACCAATTTCGCAGAGGCAAGTAGCAGAAGAAATCGCCCGCTTCCCTGAAGTGCAGGAAGTCCATATAATCACTGGTGACTGGGATTTGCTTGTTAAGTTGCGTGCGGAGAATGTGGATGCAGTTGGGAAGTTTGTGGTTGATAAGTTGCGCTTGATTAAAGGTTTAGATAAAACCTTAACCTGTATGGTTTTTGAAACCGTGAAAGAATCAACAAGTCTACCCCAAACATTCAAAAAAAACCTGCCAAAACCATAGGTTAGGCTGAACTGGAATAGTACAGTATCGGTAAAGCTAGTAGCACAGTGTTTTTTCCCTTTGAAGTCAGTGAATACTCTACTCGTAATGGCGGACCAGCGGCGACTTTTCGAACTATATATCCGTGAGTTTGAAGCATCTTGAGTTTATCCGAGAGGGTTCTTGAGTTGACGCCCAAAGTTTTTTTTATTTCACTAAAGCCAATGGCATCTTTAAGCATGAGGGTGTATAGTATTTCTAGGCTCCATTTTTGGAAAAGCATGTTGAAACTGTCTTGGAGACTCTCAAGTTCGTTTTTGAGTTCTGCAGGGGTGATTTTTTGTTTCTCTATGATGACGTTAAAGGTTTCTTCTATTCCATGTAAAACTTGGTTCATTCGGGCTTCCACGATTTTGCGGAATTCTGCACTTAAAGTTAATGGGGCACTCATCAGGTTTACACTCGGTGTGGTTTTGCTCACTTCATAATTTATTAAGCTTTACATATACAACAAGGTATACAAAGTAAAGTCAACTCGGAGGATAAACCACATGGAAAAATACGACGTTATAGTTGTAGGGGCAGGAACAGCAGGGTGCCTTGCAGCAAAAACTGTCGCTGAAAAAGGACTAAAAGTCTGCTTATTAGAGAAGAAAAAACGCGAAGAAATCGGAGAAAAAATCTGCGGAGATGCACTGGGCGAGCATCACCTCAAATTCTTAGGGCTTGAAAAACCCACAGGCGGCGAACTCGAAGCCAAAATAGACGGCATAAAAATTTATAGCCCAGACGAAAACACCGTCTTTACCATAGCCGACAAAGACTTCATCGGCTACCTCCTCAACAGACGCCTATTCGGCCAGTGGCTACTCAAAAAAGCTACCGACCAAGGCGCACTACTCCAAGACAATATGAACTTTCGATCACCCATAATCGAAAAAGGGGCAGTTGTTGGCGTAACAGCCAAAAATATGGTCACAGGCAAAGTTGCTGAGATGCGAAGCAAGGTTGTGGTTGACGCCAGTGGCTATTTTGGTATGGTCCGTAAACAGTTGCCTGCCGAGATGGGAATAGACCGGGAAATAGCAAACCAAGATGTCGAGGCATGCTACCGAGAAATCCGCCAACTGAAACAAGAAACTGAAAACACGCGCTTCTGCGAAATATACCTAAACCAAAAAGCCTCTCCCGGCGGCTACATATGGATTTTCCCCAAAGGTGGCGCACGCGTAAACGTCGGCTTAGGTATCTGCATGCGCAACAATTACCCTAACCCCAAACAACAACTCTATGAGACAGCTTTCAAGAAACCAATCTTTGATGGCTCCCTGGTTCTGACAGCTGGCTCGTGGTTTGACCCTGTTCGTAGGCCCTTAGATAATATGGTTTCAAACGGTATCATGCTGGTTGGCGATGCAGCTTCATTGGTTAACCCGATTCACGGGGGCGGCATCGGACCCTCAATGCTTAGCGGCTACTTTGCAGGACAGCAAATCGTTGAAGCACTCAGCAAAGGAGAACCAACCAAAGAGGAACTCTGGGGCTACAACAAGAAATATATTGACACCTACGGCAAAAAACAAGGGACACTTGACATCTTCAAAATGTTCCTCCTCTCATGCAGCGACGAAGACCTGAACTATGGCATGAACGAGAAACTCATGACAGAAGACGATGTATTAAAGGCAGGCATGGGCGACGACTTCCACCTAAACATCACTGAAACCGCCAAACGAGTCTTCAAAGGGTTACGAAGAGTCGGATTCCTCAACAGACTACGACTAACAGTAACAATGATGAGGGGTCTCAGCGCACATTATACTACATACCCGGCTTCACCTGAAGGCTTTGAGCCTTGGCGGTTACATACAGTAAAACTGATTGAAGACGCACACAAAAAACTCGTAGATTAAGCACCTAAACAATCTCTTTATTTTCTCTCTATTTTTCTTTCTATAAAAGGCTTAAATCCACAGTACACATGAATACTAACTGGTGAAAAAATGGTATACTGCTCTAACTGCGGCTCAAAAATAGATGATGAAGCATACTTCTGCCCTAAATGCGGCACAAAAACCCCAAAAGGCAAAGCTGCCAAAGCAACTTACCCTGCAGATGAAATTCGGGATGCATTCTACCAAGCTGGAATTGAACTCGAAAAAGCATTTACCATGGCGGCAAGAGAAACACGCTCCGCCTTTAAAAAAGTCAGCGAAGATTTTGAAGGAAAACCATCCGCTAATACTTCGACATCACAAGTGTCCGTTACCTGCCCAAAATGTAGAACCAAAAACCCAAATGGCTCAATTTTCTGTTACAACTGCGGCAACAGAATAGCTCCAATTTAAGAATACAACGGAAGTACTAGAATTGGCGGGCAAAACCCTAATCACGTATCAAACAAAGGGCGGAGCAACTGAAGAAGCAGCAAGAAAAATAGCCGAAACCCTACGCTCAAAATTCCAGCTCGAAGTGGATTTAGTTGACCTTAAAGAGCAAAAACCCCTCGAATTAACTCAATACCAGAACGTGATTGTCGGTGGCGGAGTTAGAAACGGTAGAGTATACGATAAAGCTCTAAAATTTTTAGAGAACGATTTGACTGGGAAAAATGTGGCTTTCTTTGTTTCTTCTTCCTGGGCAGGTACTCCTGGAAGTTATGACAACGCAAGAACCAAATTTGTAGAAAAAACGTTGACTAAATATCCCAAAATTAATCCTGTGAGCACAGAAGCTTTCGGCGGACGCATAAGATACTTTAGAAAAACTATGATAGATAACACCGACTTGGCTAAAGTTGAGGCTTGGGCAGAAGAACTTGGAAAAAAATTCAGCCAATAAACTAAATGGCACAAAAGCAAACGCTCTGCTTTGCCCATCTTGCTGTATCGAATTCGTTGAAGTTGAGTTTGACTTGGAGTTTGAGGGTGTTGTTTTGCATAACGTGAAGGCGCTTAGATGCCCCGGATGCAAAGAAGAAGTTTTCACGCCAGAACAAGTCGAAGCAATTAGAAAACGCGCTTTATCTTAACTTTGAAATAAGTGAAAGCTGAAACTGTCGGTACAGCAAAGAGAGGTGAAACAACGATTGCAGCAAAAACTTCTCCAGCACCTCATCTGATACGAAATTTCTCCCGCTCAAAGTTCCTTATTTTTCGAAAAGTGCATAGAATGGTGGAGTTCAGTCAGGGACCAGAAGTTCTGTAGCGATTGCAAAATAGGGTTTTTCTGGCATTTCGAGTTTTTGCTTCAGTGCATTGCATTTTCTTGACGTCTTATCAGGATTAATCTTTTACTTTTCTTTGAATTATGAAGCGAGAAAAACACTGACACTGAGATAGCAACACATGCAATCACAATAGCGAATACTGGAAGGATGATTGGAGCACCAATTAGCGGTTGTGTAACGTTATTAGGACCAAGAACCGTTGCGTTGTTAGGGTAGCCGCGACTTTCCCAGTATCCAAGATAACTGGAATCGTTTGACACGTTAATTTCTGTTAGCCATTCTATCCATTTGTATCCATATTGGTTTTGGGCTACCAGAAAAAAGGGCCAACCCGTTTGAGCTGTAAGGGTAACATTGTTCATTTTGTAGGCTATCGTAATGTTATTCTGTCTAACGTAGTCCAACGGTAATGAGGTTGAATAGCCATCGGATGCTAAGAAGATGAGCGTGGTTGCGTTTGAACCAACACCTGCTTGCTGGAGTAGGTCAGTTATAGGGACGCCTTGCCATAGCAGGGTTACACTCCACCCTTCTACGCATGGTAGCGTCGCCACTTGGAGTGTTGAATTAAAGTTGCTAACGACCTCATCGTAACTGTAGTTTATGGTGTTATTTACGAGACCTGTGATAGCCAAGTGGTAAGTTGCTCTGTCAATATTTTGTGTTCCAGCGATGGCAACGTCAGGATGCTGAAGGAGATAATTTATGTAAAAACTGATTGGTGTTAAATTCTGACCCTCATACTGACTGACTTCACCTGAAAAGAGAATAGGCGCTGTTGTAGGGTGTGAAATGAAAGTGGGATTAGAAGTGATGCAGTTGGAGTTGAAGTGATAGTAATTGTGGGTGTTGGAGAGTTTTCGGTTGGAAAAGGAGATGACAGGGGTGTCGAAGAAGGGTTTGAAGCCGCGGGAGGCTTAGATGCGTTCTGAAAATAAAAGCCTGCTAAAATAATGAACATAATAGCCACTATTAGTAAAATCAGAGTTATTTTCTTTTTTTGTCTAAAAAGGTTCATTTACAATTCAATATTAGGAAAGTTGTATTTAATGGTGATGAATGCCAATATTTTGTTGGCTAATTATATTATTCTTAGAGTATGCTTTTTAGTCATTCACAGACTTTATCGGGCGCAAAGTTTTAAATCAAAATGGGTGAATTATTTAACAAATCTTAAAAAGGAAATAAACGTTCTTAATGAGTAAGGTGAAGGGGATTTTGGACCATAAGATAAGTGATATATCAGACCTAATAGAATACCGGGATTTAGTAAACAGCCAACCTGAAACAGAGTTCCAGAAAATCACGTTAGAAATTGTTGATAAAGCAATAGAAAACTTGCGAAAAAGACGTTAATCGTTAACATCTCACACTTTTCTTGCCATCCGCTACCTACATGAGATGCGTAACTATCCACAAATAATTATACCAAAAGTGACTGAAGCGCTTTTTCCAGTTTTTCCAGCGGATAATCATATCTTAAGCAGTGCACAGCCACCTCGCAGTTTCGCTTAAAACTTCATAACTGAACTGTGACTTTCGCCCTGTTTGCACTCGTAGTTTTTCAGTTGTGGGAGTACGCTTTAATCATCAAAAGTAACAACAAGAATAGGGAGCCAGGAGGTTATATTTCGTGAAAGCTATCGAGAGAGTATTACTCTATACTTGCGGCGGTTGGCTTAAGCGCTAGGTTTGCAGTCTTCATTGAGTTAAAATCAAACCTATTTTAACGGCCCCTGCGCATATTGCGGAAAATACCGTTCAATAGTTGATCCAGAAAGAAAAGAATCATTTGCTTTAAAATTTAGCTAAAGCCGCCGATTTATGTTTGCATTGGTGACAATGTTAGTAAAGGTTATCTTGACTTTTGCCTTTCAGTTCTGTCGAGTTTTTTCTTCTTCCGGGCATCTTCCCTTTCTTTCTTTTTTCGAGGTTGAGGTTTTCCCCGATCTTGCTCAGCTGTTTCTCCTCTTTTACTCATCTGACCGTCTCCTTAGTAAACGACAAACTTTTTATTTTTTCCATGGTCTTTTGACGCCTTCATTGTCCCAATATGCGCAACACATGCGAACAGTAACGTACATTTCTATTTTCTTGTTATAGCAAAGTCTCTTGTTCTTAACTTCCGTTTTGGATCCGCCTGGGAGCGTAATTAAGTCAGCTTGCTCTGCTTTATCCATTTCTTTTTCGTTTTTTGGATCAATTCCGCCTTCAGCATTCAGCATTTTTGAATCTATCTCTTCATAATTGTTAGCAATGAATTTGCAGTTATAACAATTCGTTCCGACAACTTTTCCATTGCTTAAGCTATTTTTACTCATAAAAAACATCATAAATACTAAACATTTTTTAGCGTATAAAGTTTTTTGATGACTTCGAACTGCAAAAATTTATCTGCTCTGAACTCAGGTTGCAATCTGGTTCTTGTTGATGAAGCTCATTTGTCATTAACATTGGAACCAGCAATCATTGTTAAAGCTTAATCAGTTTGCAGTCTTGTTTGCAGTTTCTATTAGAATATTCAAAGCTTGAACCATATCCACTATTAATCCCCATATTACTTTAGATTTGTACACTTTGTTTAGCTTTTAACAATTTTTGATTCATGAAATAAAGGTAGATGCCGCCGTGGTAGCTTTTATTTTCAGGTGGAGTTTTGTTATTGCTCATGATTTTGTTTCCTCTGGTAGTTGCAACATGTACATGATAGTTTACATTCCATGTGCTTAACCTAATGGCAAGTTATTTTGGGTGCTAAATAACACTTCTTAAGAAGCCCGATGTGCTAATATGCGAAGAAGCCTTTGCCTCTTGCCAACTCTGTTTTGCACATTTTGAGAACACAGCTTCCTAATTTAGCAGTCTTTAAAAAAAGGGGGAGTAAGTGTTTGGGAGATCAAAGCACGTCTTGGTAAAGACATGTCAAGGTTTTGGCTGTTTGGGCTTATAAGCCTCCACGTCCTGCCAAGGTTGACCCGATCCAAACGATTCCTATTAAGGGATTCATACTTCCCATTTTTACCAGTAACTTCTTTTTTTAATAAAGGGCTTTTTATCGTGTTTTTTGTACTTCGTTGTTTAAGATAGTAAAATGCAATCAAAAGAAATTGCTATTCAGAATAAAGAGTTAACTTCCAATAGTGATTTTACTTTTTTAGAATCATTCGTTTCCTGAAAAAGAAGGCGAATGCCCATCCCGAATCTATAAAATGCTTGATTTCCTGAGCTTGAAAACTATGTTTTCGTACAACATTCGAATTTTAGCAAAACGGGTTTGGAAATAAATCTAATTTTGTCTTTACGAAGGAGTGCACTCCCAGTTTTAACATTACAGTTTTGCCTGTTCAAGCGCTTTGAAAGCGGCTACAAATAATCGCGTGTAAGGAAGGGGATTTTGAGGTAATAAACGCAAATATCCAGATCAAATTTTAGCTTTGGGCAAAGCTGGCTGCCAAGAATACAAGGAAGCCAACTTTAACGGTATCATAGCACGTTTCTATTGGAAACTCAGCTGTTCAACTTAATAACAAAATGCTAGAAGATAAGAAAAAAGCGCGTCGATAGGTTTTTATGTTTGGCTATTGTGTCTATGGTTTGCAACAAACGGGATTTGACATCAAAGTATGGTCAGAAAAGCACGAATACGCCTCACAAGTACAGATTATATTAAATTAGAAGAGGTATGTGGAGAACTCAGAAGCATCGCCTCAAAAACAGGCGTTAAAATGAACGGTCCAGTACCACTACCGACCAAACGTTTACGTGTTCCAGTTCTCAAAGGTCCATCAGGCGAAGGCACAGCAACATGGGACCGATGGGAAATGCGGATCCACAAACGATTAATCGACATCGACTCCGAAGAGCGAGTTATGCGCCGAATTATGCGTATTCGTGTTCCTGAAGAAGTGCACGTGACAATCGAACTCATCTAAGATTTTCTTAATTAATTTCTTGTTCTACTTGTGAAGCAAAAAATTCTTTATTGGTGGCGGAAGCCGCCGATTATACCGTTATTTCTGTACTTTACTAAGCAGTCTACTTCATCGAACCCTGCTTTTTTGAGCAACGCAAGATGGCCCAAAACGGTTAGCTTGATTGAGGCTTCTTCTTCGTTTTCAGTATGAAAAGTCCTGTATTTTTTTCGACGCTCCTGCAGTAGCAGATGT
Organism: Candidatus Bathyarchaeota archaeon; assembly: GCA_963739495.1. Classification (GTDB taxonomy): domain Archaea; phylum Thermoproteota; class Bathyarchaeia; order Bathyarchaeales; family Bathycorpusculaceae; genus Bathycorpusculum. The sequence goes on from CAVUAM010000027.1 coordinate 163,892, forward strand.
ACTTCTTCGAGACTCTTCATAACTCCCGTTTTCTGTTTAATTCGGGCTTGAAAATCCTGAAGTGCCAATCGGTGGTACATTCTATCCAATAGGGATCCAGGCGGAGAATAGAAGTCACATGATAGAAAACAGCCTCCGGCCTCGACTAAACCATAAACTTCAGTATACAGCCTCTCGATACTATCCAGTATAGTATGCGTGAGAAATGAGGAAACAACCGCGTCAAAACGTCCTTGGACCATTTGAGTCCACCCAGCTTTTCGAAGGTCACTCTGAATAATAGTTACCGTTTCGCCATACTTTGCGAGTTGCTCTCGGGCATGACTAAGCATGGCTTCAGAGAAATCAGCGCAAGTCACTGAGGCATTTGGGAAGCTGTTGAGGAGGTCTAAGGTGAGTGCGCCTGTTCCAGTGCCTAAATCTAGCACACGAATAGCTTCTGTGGGTTCAAACGGCAACAAAGTCAAAAGTCGGTGGCGCCACCAGCTTCGGCCTTCTTCTAAACTTTTGTCGGCTCTCCAGAAATCGACGAATTCGTGGTTTCTGTAACGTTCCCCAGATGAATCAGAGTTTCCAGCCATGATGATCAAACATATAGTGCCGCATATTCGTTATTAAAGAAAACTATAAAGACAAAACCCCCATTCTGAAATCCAGAAGAGGTGAAATCATGAAAGAATGGCGATGCATCTTAGTAAGCCACCATGACGACGTTGGCAAATCTATCGCGGAATGGGAAGCCCAGGGCTGGCATCTAAACACCTACAATACGGCTGGTATGGGCGGCACATGGAACTACACTGTCAACCATTACCTGCTTTTTGAGAGGGGACAATAATTATCTCTTTTTTAGGAGATAAGCAAGTAGGTTATTATGGTAAGGACGAGGCTGGGAATAAACGTTAGCACCCACACTAACTTGTTTAAGCTAAATATTTTGTAGCCATCCAATATTCCGAAGGGTAACAAGTTGAAGATTGCCATAAATGCATTGATGTAGGCGACAAAGAACAATACTGCGAAGTATGAGCTTGAAATAAATGCGAACCCTAATCCAAGAAACACAGACGCATATATCATGTTGGTTATGATTCCTGCTATGGAAATTTTCAACATATCCTTTCCAGACGGCGCTGTTCCACCGATCATCATAGCGCCTGGCGAAATCATCTTGAAGGGCAGAAATACTGATACAAGAGTTAAAACTGCGCCCCAAGTTGTTAAGCGGAATTCAGCCCACATCCCTGCTTTCTGAGCCATAATCTTGTGGGCGATTTCGTGTGTTAGAAAAGACACTGTCATAAAAGCAGCAAACAGTGCCATCATATCCCAGCTCCAAGCTGGGAAGAATCCTCCGAAGAGATTGCCGTATAACCCAATCGAGAAACCAATGCCTATAACAAGCGTTGCCGCGATGCCAATATGCTTGAGTTCTTTTGGGCTAGTAGTAATGTGACGTTTGCGTTTGTAGGGATCTTGGCCATATACATAGCTGTAATTATAGGAGCCATAGCTTTGGTTGGTCATGACTTGTTCTTTGCGTTGTGTACGGGCTGTGTCGATTTTTGGGCATGCATGGTTTTCGGGTAAACGATGGGTTGCGCAGAATTGCCCACCGCAGTATTGGCAGGTGAACGGTAGAACAACTTCTTGGTTGCATGCTTGGCATTTCATGACGTTTGGCGCCTTTTCAAAGTTAATGCTAATGGTGTCTTATATTTTTACGCCAAAATAATCACAAAATTTCTCGACGAAAATAACAAACAAGACTACCACTTAATTTTCGCTGAAATGAAACAAGTCCTTAGAAGCAACGGTAGAATCGTTCTCATCAACACGAATTAGGTAGCGCACTCGTAAACTCTGTCGATAGCGAACTTGAGCAACCGTTGGTCACCTTTTTTCGAAACAAGAAAAAATAGCTAAACTGCAATAAAACTGAGTTTTTCGTTTTCATGCTAAAGGCTTAAAACTTGCCTGTGCAAACACTAACTACGTTATGAGGGCTAAGATTGAGGGCTTTCAGTTTTATCCACGCTTCAGACCTGCATTTAGGCTATTCGCAGTATGGGTTAGAAGCCAGAAGGCAAGACTTCGACGATGCGTTTAAGGAGCTTGTTGAAAGGGCAATTGAGTTAAAACCTGATTTCATGATCATTGCTGGCGACATTTTCCATCAGCCAAGACCGTCCAACCATACTTTGGAGAACACTATCAGAAGTTTTAAACGGCTAAAAGATGCAGGCATCCCAGTTTTAACGGTTGATGGCTCACACGATTCTGCCCCAAACACCATAACAAGCACAATCCTCTACCCACTAGACAGCGCAGGATTAATCATTCATTTACCCAGACATCAGGGCGCATGCTGGAACAAACAAAACTGCTGCTACATCTACGGCATCCCAACCTATCACAACCGCCACAAGACTCAAGAGGCACTGCCAAAATTCATGGCAGAAAACCAGCCAACTCCAAAAGCAGGGGTTGCAAACATCTTTGTTTTTCATGGTGCGGTAGATTTGGCAAGCGTTAAGGGACCTTTTGAAGCCGAAATATTACCTGAGGAGCTGCCAAGCGGATTCTGTTATTACGCGGCTGGACATGTGCACGAACGGTTTGTGGGCAAGTTCAAAGATGGTATTTTAGTTTACAGCGGCTGCACAGAAACAGTTGGATATGACGAAGCCAATTATCCTAAAGGCTTCTTCCATGTCAAGGTTAACGAGAAAGGCGAAGCTTTTCCAGAACCAATAGAGCTTACGTCTCCACGCCGATTTGTTCTTGCCGAACAAGATTTCACAGGCATGTCTTCCGCCAAGATAACAGAGCTAGCCGCCCAAATGGTAAAAGAAGTCGACGAAGAAGGCGCGGTGATAATTCCAGTGCTGAAGGGAACCCTGCCAGCTGAAGCTAGCAGAACAGAAATCGACATCGCGAAAATTCGCTGCGCAGGCGAAAAAGCGCTGCTTGTTCACCCCATTGTTTTGCTCAAAGAAAGGGCGGTTTCAGATGAAATCGTGCGTTCTATATTTGAAAGTGGATTTAAGGACCTTGGAACTAAAGCATTCGAGTATTTCCAGCAGATCTTTGCAGACCGTTATGGCAAGGAAGAAGCTGAAAAAATCTCTAAAGCAGCTCTTGGCCTAATTGAGCCCTTAGCCAGAAAGCAGGAGGAAAAAGTCAAGCAAGCTATCGAGGAACTTGCCAAATGAAAATAGAAATTGTACAGCTGGAAAATATCCGAAGTCACATTAAATCAACAGTGCCTTTCACCCACGGATTCAACTGTTTAGTTGGCGGTGTAGGCTGCGGCAAATCCAGCGTCATGTACGCGGTTGATTTTGTATTGTTCGGTGACACAATTGGCAGTAGAAACTTTGAGTACTTAATGCGAGAAGACGCTGACTGGTGCAGAGTCACATTGCAGTTTGCCCACAACGGTAAAACCTACAAGTTGACCCGTGGATTAAAACGCAAAGGCAAAAGCATCAGCCAAGATCTTGAACAACTCAAACTCCTCGAGGATGATATACTGGTGGCAAGCATGAAAACAGAAGCCATCGCTGAACAGTTTAAAGCAATCACTGGTCTCGACAAAGACCTTTACCGTGAAATTGTTTGGTTTAGGCAAGAACACCTCAAGGATCTTTTAGATGCTAAACCACGGGATAGGCAAACACGTTTGGATGAATTATTCGGTTTATCTGACTATGAAGCTGCTTGGAACAGTATTGGTCCGTTTAAGCGGGACTACGAGAATGAGATGTCTTTTTTGCAAAAAGACGCTGATGTAAATGGCTTAGAAAAACTTAGCAACGAATACAATAGGGCAAGCGAAGAATTCACTCTTTTGGAGATGGAATTGGAGACTTCAACGCAGAAACTTGCTGTTGCAAAAAGAGCGTTGGATGAAGCAAACACCCAGCTTAAACAATTGGAAGAAAAGAAAATCGCCGTTGAAGAACTCAAAAGAAAAGAAGCAAAATTCAATGCCAATATCCAAAACATGACAGCAACTTTAGCGTCGCTTAATCAACGCATAGAAGGCAAAAAAACCATCGTAGACAACCTGCACCAACGCCAAATCTCTCTCGATTCTCAGATGAAGATGTGCTTGGGAAAGCTGCAGCAAGCAGGGTTATCAGACAATCTGCCCATCGAGCAGCTGGGTTCTTGTTTGGCTGGGTTTGACGATAAAATCAGTACTCTGAAGGCTGAACAAGAAGCTACTTCGAGAAGCGCGCAAACTGACAAGAAAAGAGCCGTTGACTTATCTCAGAAAAATGAGTGCCCGCTTTGCATTCAACCTTTGACAGGTGAGTACAAGACAGATTTGATGCTAAGAATACATCAAGATAACATTAAGCGGGAAGGAATAATTAACCAACTTAGGGTTCAAGTTGCTGAACTGCAAAAAACCAAGGCAGTCGCTTCCGAAGCCTATACAAGCCTTCAGACATGCCTAACACGTGAAGCCGACTTGAAGGCAAGAATAAGTGAAGAAGAAAACAACCTAAAAAGCCTCTCAAATGAATTTGAGGAGAAGCAGAAACTTGAAGTTGACTTGCATTCGCAGCTAGAGATACTTATGTTTGAAATCGGCAAATTCAATCTCCAAGACGTTGAAGAAGCTCGAACTCAGAGGGAACAGGTGTTTAGGCAATATTATGTAATAGAAGCGGATCTCCGCACTAAAGAGAACCGTAAAAAAGACTTAGCCCTCCGCTTAGATGACACCAAAGAACGCATCAATATAGCCCAAGAAAAACTGGAGCGTATGGAAAAAATCCGCAAAACTATCGAAGTTCTCGGCGCAATACGTGATGCTTACCGTAGTATTCAACCCAAACTGCGCTGCGACTTTGTTAAAGTGCTGCAAAACTTTGTTCAGCAGGTGCTTGATGACTTGGTTGGCGGTGAAACTCCCATGCTTAACATAGTCGTCGATGAGACCTACACACCTTACGTGAAGAGTGAGATGGGTATGGACCGTGAAGTTAGTAACCTCTCGGGTGGAGAGAGAACTTTGTTGGCGTTTGCTTATCGTTTAGGGTTGGGGCAGTTAATTATGCAGTCAAGGACTGGGCACGGCTTGGGTATGCTCATGTTAGATGAGCCAACAGAGAACTTGGGAAGTGAAGATGGAAGCATAGAGCGTTTAGCTGAAGCCATCAGCAGGTTCAAAGCCATCGAACAAATCATCGCAGTCACGCACAGTGAAGCGTTCGCAGCCAAAGCAGACCACGTGATTACTCTTGAGAAAGAAGCTGGAGTTAGTAAAATCTCAATTGAACGCTAAGGGTTAAGTTTTCACAGATTCTATCGCTGATCAAACCAACTAAGTAGAATTTTAAGAAATTCTTACATGTTTTTTCTTAAAAATGAAGATTTTGGGCGATCCAACCTCCAAGCGACTTAGCGGTTGGAAAAGTTTAATATTAAGTTACGTCTAAAAAGAAAGCCAGAAATCCGGTGATTCAAATGAAAAAGAATACAATGTACATTGTCGTTGCGGTTTTAGTTGTCGTTATTATCATTGCAGGTGCAGCAGCATACTTACTTTACGGTGGCGGAAACGGAACAACCAACCCCACTGCGACTCCAACTCCTAGCCCAACAGTAAGCGTCGCAGATGCAACTACTTTGACATTCAGCGCTAACGTTACAAGTCAAGGACAAACAACAACATATCAATGGAAAGGCATTAACATTCACGCTGCTCCAACTATCCGCATTGACTTCTCACCAGGCTACGTCTACGTTCTAAATTCAACCCAAGAAAAATCATGGAGCAGTACCGATAGCGCCCAAACATGGACACAAGGTACTTTCAACACTGACTGGCCCTTCTGGGGAAATGAATGGTCACTTTACGTTGACGAACTTACCTCTGGACATTGGGATGGAACAAGCGCAACTCACTCATACACTGATTCCCAAGGACAAGCAATCACACTATTCAACATCGTCATTAACCCAACAATCCCTGACTCAACTTTCACAACTAGTTAAACAAACCGCGAGTTGTTGGTTTATTTAACCAACTTATTCTCTTTTTTTTATTTTTCTTCAAAGTTAGCAGAAAGTGGATCTTTGTAATTGAAAACAACAATATTGATAATCAACTGTTAATTGGTTTGTATATTTTTGACTTTGAGAATAATTAACTATCGTAAAATAACGGTTTCATGAAGAAAAAGTAATACTAAAATACAAAAAGCTCACACTAATTAAGAATGCATATCCCCGATGGAATTCTTAACCCATACGCATGCATAGTAATGTTCGGCATATCCCTAATTTTTTTAATATGGGCTTGGAAAATAACAAGGCAGGGCATGTCGCGCGTTTTTATTCCGCTCGCAGCGACAATGAGCGCGGTTATTCTTATCGTTCAGATGGTTGAGTTTCCAGTGGCAGGTGGAGGAAGTACATGGCATATAATGGGAGGCACAATAGTTACAATGATTCTTGGACCCAGTGGTGCAATAATCAGTTCGACTATAGTGCTTCTTATTCAAGCATTGGCATTTGGAGACGGAGGAATTACAAGTTTTGGAGCTAACGTCTTTAATATGGCAGTAATTGGTGCTTTTTCTTTTTTTGTTGTGAAGTTTATCGTCAACGGATGTTCAAGTAAAAAGCGCCTTGGGATAGCATTGTTCATAGCCGCTTGGTTGTCGAACATTCTGACTGCTTTGGCTGTGGGCATCGAAATTGGAGTAGCCCCAATGGTAGGAACACTGGGAGGTATCACTGTAACTGTGCCTTCGATGCTGCTTTGGTATATTCCTACAGGATTAATTGAAGCATTGTTCACTGTTTCATTAGTTTTGTCCCTCTCGCGAGTGAGTCCAACAAAACTTCTTGGTTTAAGCATGTTGTGCGATTCAAGGAAAAAATCCAAGGAAAAAGGATTAAATCAACGCATACACAACAATTACGATGCCTAAAACAATACTTGCTGTACCTGTTAGAGCCTTAATTATTTTATGAACTTTCTCCAGATTCGAGGCTGTATAAGCCATAACTGAACCAACCAAGCAGGCAATACCCACCATACCCAAGATTACACCAACTCCAAAAAGTAAAATGAAAATAAGCCCTATCTCAACTGAATTTACTGTTGACAATGTGACTAACATTAAAGCGGCGCTGCCTCCAAGACCCTGCAGAGCACCTGTAATTGCTGATTTATGCAGGTGATTGTGTCCATGATGGTTTTCGTTGTCGTGGTCGTGTGAATGTGTATGCGGATGAGAGTGCGGATGGGAATGGGTGTGTTCATGCGTAATTTGGTGGTGGCGTATTCTTTCCGCTATTAAGGATCTGAGAACAAGGGCGCCTAATATCATCAGCAGAACCCCAGCGGTGGCATCAAACAATTTGATGACTGATTGAGGAATAACTACGCTAAGGGTGAGAACGAGCAATCCGATAATGAAAAGTACCACTGAATGCCCAGCACCCCAAACCATTGCTGAAGTGATGGATTTGCGTAAACTTTTGTTATTGCATAATAACGTGGATACTGCGACAACATGGTCAGGATCGAGGGAATGTGCTAAACCTAACCCTAATCCCGTTAGAAGGATAATGATTATCGACAGATCCATATACATGCACACCATTTAGGGAAATAGTAATACTTTTCTATCTTAAGAGGTCAAGAATCTCACAAAACAGTCAAAGGGTGTTTGATTGAGCCTCTTTGATAATACCTTTTAAAACACATTTCGTAAACGGACCTAACTGTGCTTCGTATTCGGGCTTTGCTTTATTTAAGGAAAATTCTGTAAAATCGTTCGAAAAACACTTTGAGGCAGACTTTACAATTTGTTCAAACGAAACCTGATCTACTGTACTTGGAGATGTTTTGGGGATTAGACCTTTAGCTAAGTCTTCATCTAGTCTAAGAGATGCTATAACAAGCGATACAATTTTTGGGTCCGAAAGAATCGCTTCCAGTCGTTTCCGAAGTTGTAGATTCTCAGGGTTTTTGTTCGTTACCTTTCCTTCAAAAACCTGCAACATTATAGTTTCGAGTGGAAGACATCTGTCCGCCAACCTTTCAATAAGAGTTCGGTTTGGCGCAATATTCTCTTGTTTAAAAATGGCTTTTTTTACCCCTTCCCTAACACACTTCCCAATTAATTCGCCGATAATTGTGAAGGTTCCAGCATACTGTATTGGTTTGCTTCTTTTGGTGCAACCTACCGCTACGCTATCCGTTAATGTCCCTGTAGCAAGGTCACCTGAGAACCGACTCCTAATGTCCAATTCGCGCATAGCAACAGTCTTTGCTTCAGTCGACCGTTTTAACAACCTCAACCATGCTGCCATCAGTTAAATTTCCATCAACTAATACTATGATGTTTATTGTGCCGATTTTTTGGACCTGACCACTTTTTGAAGCTGCCGGTTCGCCAGCAGTGACTGCCACGGTTGCCCCAGCCGTAACAAAAACTGTTATAGTTACATCCATCATACTTTTCCGTGGATGCAACCACGTTTTTCATTTCGGCAGCAGTCATTAGCCCGACCAACTTTGTCTTTTGGAAGGTTCAGTTGATTTACTACTTTAATTAAGAAATTTTCAGGACCACTCCAGTGCATGTCGTCCATGTCACTTCCAGAACCTTCAGGGACTTGAACGTTAATTATTCCATTCGCTTCAATCAAACCCCCATTCAATAGAGCAGAACTAAGGATCTTTAGAGGAGTTTTAGACCAAATAACAAGAGTTTGATTTTTGATTTCAGCACTAATATTTTCGATTTCAACGTTCAAATTCATCTAATAGCCCCTACACTAAATTTTGAATGAAATTGAATTTTTGGCAATATAAGCCTTAGCTTAGATTACGCTACTTCTGTACACAATCTGTTGGTTGAATTTCAAAGGGCTAATCTATTAAGAGCAGAGCAAAGGTTTCAGGATTCTTGTTAAAGGGCAAAGTAAATTTTATGCCGGCTTTTTCCGCAGTTGCTTTTACATTGACTCCGACACCCTCTTCTGAGTACCGTCTCATGGTTGGATGGATGCAGATTCCTTTTTCCACGTTGCATTTTTCACACAACTGACATGCGCCAGAGACTAGACCCGCAGCAAGCAGATACCCTTCTTTAGCAGCAATTCTTTCGAGTTCATGGACAATATCTAATACTCTTTTCATCTCATCCTTCCAGCCAGACCAAAACCTTTCCACTTTTATCTTCATCTCTGGAGGAACAGACGGGTCATCTGTTTTTGAGAGATATTTTATTAGTTCAGTATCTCCTTCAACTTGGGTTTTAAATTTCATAAACAAAGCATGGTGATATTCTCTGACTATTTTTCTAAATTCTTCTGGTGTTGGAGCATGAGGGGGGCAGGCTAATGTTTTGCCGTATTTTTCGCAGCCAAGTTTGCATTTGAAAATAACACGGTCTTCAATCACTATTTTTTCGACGGGAATGATCTTTGCTTCTTCAGCGCCTAATTCTACCGCTTTTTTTCTAAGAAAATCAAGCGATTCCATCTTGTCAGTTTTTGTCATGTTAATTCTCCATTCAAAATCTTAAACGTGATCAGTCATTTTTGGTTTGTAAACGCATGCAGGGTCCTGGTTTAGACTGTCTTTGCTGTAGATGTAAGCTCTTGCCCGGCAGCCGCCACAGATGGGTTTGAACTCGCAGACGCCGCATTTGCCTTTCAAGTTGTTGCGATCGGCAAGCTTCTTAAGTGCTTGGGATGTGCGCATTCGATCCATGATTTGTTGAATACTGTCTGTTCTTATGTCACCAAATTCTAAGTTTAATGGGGCACACGCGTAAGCTTTTCCATCCTCCAGAATCTCCAGCCACTCATATTTTTTAAGGTTGTCACACATACTACAAGTGCTTCTTAGTTCCCGCCAGGGCTCCTTGGTCTTCAGCAAACGATTGTTAAACATTTCATAAGGAACTATGAGGATTTTGTCTTGGATTTTCTTGTTAAGCTCATAAATTTCGTTCAATTGATCTTCTCTTTGTTGCGGCGTCGGCTCCAACTGACCCAAAATCTCCAGTTGGTTTTCAACGTTTATAGGCTGCGGAATCAGCGATGCCAAATGGAAACTGCGTGCGCCTAAATCCATTGCAAGTTTAACTAAAGCTGGAATTTGATTGACGACATATTTTGTGTTAATAACGCTTACTGCAAATGGAATATCAAATTCTTTGCATAAATTGACAGCGCTAACACTATCATCAAAAGCGCCATCTCCACGCAGTTTAGCATCAACTTCCTTTAGTCCAGCAAAGCAGACGATAGCTTTGCAGTTAGCTGCAGCGAGTTCCTCTGCAACTTCGTGGGTAAAGTGCCAACCGGTAACCTTCACGTAAGGCGATAACTTCAACTCAGCTATGTATCGGATGAGTTCTACGAAGTCTTTACGCATTAGCGGTTCTCCGGTCCAACCAGCACCGGAAACGAAGAGGTTGTCAACCCCAAAATCCGCCGCTTTTTTTAGCATAACCCTTGCTTCATCAGTTGTTAGTTCATTAGGAAGGGGTTTTCCATCGCCAAGAGAAAAAGCATGTTTTACAGGGTATGCTCTCGTACAGGACCAGATGAAATGGTCGAGTTTGCTACCATGTTTCTCAGAGCCAAAAAGTTGTTTGTCATTTTTGTTGGATGACAATTAATTCGTCTCCTTTTTGTCAGACGTTTGAGTGATTGCTTTTGGGGCATCTTTCATGTGACCCGGAATCTCGTCTTGGCGCCTAAGTAGTTCCATCTTGGCTTGGGTTGCGTTAACGAGTGTGGGAAGCCGCGAGGGGTGTTTGATGAATATTGCTCCTGCCTTCTTTAAGTCCGCCATTAGAGCGGTTGCTTTGCCGCCGGTAAAATCCCGGCTTTCTATGGGCACCTCATCGATTACATAGGTTCGGACACCACGTTTAACAGCGGTAAGAGCTGTCTCCAGATTTGAGAGATTTCCGTAACCAAAAGGAACGGAAGTCACTACGATAATGGCAGATTTACTGATCATTTCCGAAAGCAAACGCTCTGACTGCTCGGTTATGGGTGAAAAAGGAGCTTCACTTACTGTCGGAATCTTTAGAAGTTCAGCAGTCTCGTAATCTGTGTCCAGCATGTTCAGCACACCAGCTGTCACTTCATAACCCTCGTCCACAAGAGCCTTCATTACTACGGTTCCCGTGCCTGCTCCTCCAATGATGTGGATAGCACAGTTACGTGGCGTCGACAACTTCTGTGGCGTAAGGGGAATTACAAAAAGCGAGTTTGTAACCAGACTTTTCTTAACGATTGCGTCAACACGAAAGACAGCCTTTATGTTTTCACTGGTTAAAACATTTTCTACAGGTCCAGCAGCAAAAATTTTCGCTCCCTTAAGAAGTAAGAGCGAACTACAATAACGTGCCGCCAAATTCAAGTCATGGATAACAGCTAAAACAATCAAGCGCTCCTTGACGCATAATTCCTTTACTAGATCCATGATTTCGAGTTGGTTAATCATGTCCAGATGGGTTAGCGGTTCATCTAGCAACAGAACCTTAGGCTCCTGTGCGAGGGCACGGGCGATGACCACCCGTTGTTTTTCCCCTCCGCTTAATTCGTTTATAGGGCGGTCAGCTAGAGGCCAGGTATTTGTCCGATTCATCGCTTTCCTGACGATATTTAAGTCCGACTCAGATTCCATCTGGAACCTTTTCATGTGTGGGTTGCGACCCATCAAAACTATGTCTAAAGCCGTGAAGCTGAAGCCTATATTACTTTCCTGTGGGACAATAGCCATTTGTTTGGCAAGGTCCATACTTTTAATGCTATAAACATCAGTCTTATCCAAGAGGTATAGTTCCCGTGTAGGGTTTGAGTGTTCGACTGATGCTCTTTATCAGGGTGGTTTTTCCTGAGCCATTTGGTCCGATGATACCAACGAAGTCACCTTCGTTAGCTGTGAAGTTGACATTTTCCAAGATCTTTATTGAACCATAGCGGCACTCGACTCCATCGACACTAAGTAAAACCATATTCCATCAGTCATCCTATAGTGAGTAACTTGTTTTTCTCTTCCTAAGCAGATAGATAAAGAATGGGGTTCCAGCTAAGGCTGTTATGACGCCAACTGGCAATTCAGAAGCACCCGTCGCAACACGTGCAACAGAATCGCAGAGTACGAGAAATATGGCGCCGACGATTGCGGAGGTAGGTAAAAGTATACGGTGGTCAGGTCCGATGACAAGCCGTGTCATATGAGGAATAATAAGACCCACGAATCCGATAACGCCACTTATGGAAACAACTGCGCCAGTTATCAAAGAACCTATGAGTAGAAGTATTTGCCGCACTCTTTCCGTATTAACTCCTAAGTGTTGTGCTGTGTCATCACCCATCGATAGCATGTTGAGGTCTTTAGTAAAGAAATATGCGAGCACCGTTCCTGCTAGAACGAATGGAAAAACAACGTAAATGTGGGTCCACGTAATATTGGTGAATCCACCAGCTATCCAGGCGACGATTCCTATCAGCGCCTTGCCTGAACGTAACTCAAACACCGTTTGCAACGCCAAAATGAATATGTTCACAACTATACCCGACAACAGAAGTGTGGTTATTGGCACTTTGTTTCCGACACGCGACATATAGTAAACAAGAAAAACCGTTAAAACGGCTCCCAAGAACGCGACTACTTGGAAAAGTCCAAGCCCAAAGAAATTAAGGACTAGGGAGCCAGCGTACAATGTAGCTAGAGTGTAGCCAAAGGAAGCTCCTGCTGAAGCACCCAAAAGATAGGAATCAGCCATTGGGTTCCTAAAAACTCCTTGGTACATGACTCCAGCCGCAGCTAAGCCAGCGCCAACTAGAGCTCCTGCGAGTATTCGGGGTAAGCGAATTTGAAGGATTATCGCTTCGTTTACGACCGAAACCGATGAAGAGTCGACATAGTGGTTTAGAAAGGGAATTTGCTTTCCTAATATTGCAAGAATATCTGAGAAGTTTATGGGTGCGAAGCCTACGTTTAGACAGAGAACCACAACGACTACAAGCGTGACTATCAATAGTAAAAAGATCAGCTTCCATCTGGAGGATCTCTTTGAATATTTCTCTTTTACTTTGTCAGTAGTCATATCTTAACACAAAAAAAGGGTTAGGGAAGTTAAAAAAGGTCTGGGTAAAATGCTTTGGCAGCTACTGCAATTTGGTCAGCGATTCGTGGGCTTGCTTCAGCGAAGAGGTCTCCGTTGACGATAATGACTCGATTGTTTTGTATTGCACTGATTGAACTCCAGCCTGGTCTTGCTTCAACATCGCTTACACTTCCGTAAAAAGGTGCTTCACCCACATTTGCCATGTCTGTCGGTAGCAGTATAATATCTGGGTTCTTCTGAACGATTGTCTCTGAGCTGACTGTGGGATATTGTTGGGTTTCGTTTTCGAAGATGTTAATTCCTCCAGCTTTTGAGATTACATCATTGATGAACGATGTTCCACCTGCAGACATCAGTGGTGGAGTCCATACTTCATAGTAGACTTTTGGTTTAGGCAAGTTAGCTGCTGCTATTTTGGCTTCTATGGTGTTAATTTGGCTGTTCAGTGAATTTATCAATGTTGTCGCGTTTTGTTCGGCACCTGCTGCTTTGCCAACCATGGTTATGTCTTTGAATACTCCGTTGACGTCGTTTGGGTTGAGGACAAGTACATTATAGCCTAAGTCTCTGAGGGTAACGACATCAGGGTCGTTGACGGGTGTGGCAAGAATTAGGTCTGGGTTAAGGGATGCTATGGTTTCTTTGTTGGGTGTTGAGAAGCCTCCGACGCTGGTCATGTTGCCGGCGGCTATCCAAGCAGAAAAGTTATAGGGGTAATGGTCGTAGTCGGTTATGCCGACAACTTTGTTACCCAATCCTATGCCGAAGGCTATTTGGGTGTTACTTGGAGCAAGCGAAACAATTCTCTGAGCCACTGAAGTTAAATTTGTCGTATAACCTTCGTCATCAACAACTGATACATTTTTTTGGGTGTCTGTATTGCTTGAGCCGCCGTTGTAGTTGGTATAGATAAAAGCGCCAGAAACGATTGCAACGATTATCAAAACTGCTGCAATGTAAATTGAAAATTTTTTGTTCATGTTTTCCTTTAAGCCCCTTATACCTGGATGGATTATCCATCCCAATATATAAACTTTGATAAGAGAACTCCAAAAGAGAGCAAACTATGAAAAATCGATGTCATTTTATTTTTCGGATACTTTTTTGAATTGTTGTAGCGTCAATACAGTCACTTACGTTTAAGAAGGCAATCGCTAACCAATAAAACAGTAGTTCAGATTATTTTTTAGTTTGCAGGAGGTGGACTAATGGAAGCAACAAACAAAAGCGGCAAAGTAAAGTTTACTTTTGAAATGGAATTAAACCAGCCTGTAATGGAACTAGTCAGGCAAGACATTGACATGATGATGGATCTAGCTGCTCAAGGTGCGGACATAATGAGGAAAAACATGGGCGAACGAAGGAAAGGCCACGGAATGGGCATGATGATGCACGGTCAAGAATAAACAAAGTAAAAACTAAAGAAAATCCGGGCTAAACGGTGGTTCATCGGCTACAGAAGCAATAATTTGTTCGGCAAACTCCTCTTGCTCCTCTTCACCAGTGACGGCGATCCAGCATGCGCCTTCTGCTCCGCAAACACCGCCAGCAGCTATCAACTCCACTTCAGCACCGGTTAAAGCCGCTAATGCGTCAAGTTCAGTGAATACATCTCCTAAGACAGGCAGCAAACGATAACCACACGCTCCAGGAGTGTTGAGCTTCTGAGCCAAGGCGATTAGTTCGCCGTTTACACGTTTTTCTAAGCCAACAGGAATAATGAGTTTTACCCTTCGGCCAACAATAGCTGGCAAAGCTAAGCCTATAGTTCCAGCTTTCGGGTGGCCAATTAAAATAGCTGCTTGCCGACAGGCTAAATCCAGAGCATTTGCTCCTTTCAAGATTACGTCCCCTTCTTTAAGTGCGTCAATCACATCGGCGATTGTTTTGTCTTTTTCCCAGACACCCTTGTTTATTACGACATCTCCTGGGAACTTGCTTTCATCAGCTATTCTTCCTTCAGCGGTTACGGTTTTAGCTGGTGACATAGTTATGCCGCGGAAGAAGTGTTTTCTTGAGAAATCACCAGTTATTTTATGAGTTTTAAAGATTTCCTCGGCAACATAACCGTTGGTTGTTCCAGCGACTATTACAAGCATTCCATTTTTTAAGACTTTCACTATAGCTGGGTGTTTTGCGAGGGTTTTAGCTATTAATCGTTTCCCCGCTGAGGGTGTAATTAGGAACTGCTTCATTTTTAAAGCATCTCGAGGGATATAATCATCAATAGGCTATAAAGGTTTTAACAATTCAAAAGCAGAGTAACCACTCAAATAAACAAGCCGAATTTTTTGGAAATAATTAAAAAAATAAAAAGAAAATTACTAGTTTTAAAGATGCTCAAGCTTACGCTTAGTATCTTCTTGGTGGTCTACGTTTTGAGTAGCACTCACGGCAATAAACTGGCCTTGTACCGTCTGGCTTGAAAGGAACTTCACATTCTTTTCCGCAGTCAGCGCAAGTTGCCTTGTGCATCTCTTTGTTATTATACATTCGCTATTTCAACTCCTACTACTTTGGCTGTGTAAAAGTCTCTTTCACACAGTAACATCTAACTTATCTTCGATGCTTATAAATGGAGTGCTTTTAGAGTAATAATTAATCATTAAACATCCCAAAGTTTTAGAAGTTTAGATCGATTTTTTTGATTTATAAAGTTCAGGTTCAGTCGGAGAATGGTGAACTGCAGAATTCGGGAATAAGTTTTTGCCATAGTCAACCTAATATAGGTAACACTATATTATTAGGTGAATATTCGGGTAACTGAGAAAAAGTATGAAATGGCATTCCGGCAACTGCTTTTTCTCTTAACTTTGACTATACTTTGAGAAGGGGTAATTTGAGACAGAAAAAATCAACATTAGGCGAACATCTTGCGCTTCTTTCGGTAAAATATAATATTTACCCAAATGAAGTCTTTCAAGCGTTAATAACAGCAAGAAACAACGAGAAAGCCGTATGCGGCAACTTAACCGTGGAGTACCGCGGCAAAGTCAAAGGCGAAACCATTTTTCTCATCACAAAAGACAGCGCCGTCGTGGCTCAGTTCCGAGTTGGTGAAGAGTTCCTGCTCAGAAAAGATAACCCCTTCGAGAGCTGGATGAGTACAGACAAGATACGAAAAAAGATAGCTAAACAAAACACCGAATCAATCTACACTTCAATCCATGACTTAAGAGCAGGCATGAAAAGGGTCAACTTGAAAGCTGAAGTTCTAGAAATACCTAAACCAGCACAGGTTCACACTCAATTCGGCAACACCGTCATGGTTGTCAATGCTTTAGTTGGAGACGACACTGGAAAAACTAAGCTTTGCCTCTGGGAAGGACAAATCGGCACTATCGGTGTAGGGGATAACATTGAATTGAAGAATGCTCAAGTATGCGTTTTTAGAGGAGAGAGGCAATTGAGGCTTGGAAAAAACGGAGTTCTAAACGTAACTACGGCAGGCAACCTCAAGCAACCGTTGGCAACCGCAGCCGCCAGATAAACAATATTTTTTTCTTTCTTATTTCCAGTCGGTTCTTCGTCTAGACCATGCCTGCTTTTCGTTACCATCGGCACTTGAGCCTCTATATTCATTGCTTCCAGGAGACCTATGTTTGGCTAAACATTCTCTGCAGTAAACGGGTTTACCCGGAGTTGGCTTAAATGGAACAGTAGCTGGCTTTCCACAGTCCGTACATTTAATTTCAGTTTCATTTTGAGACATTAAAATACTCCAATCATTGAGAAAACAGAAAAGTCCTATTTTCAATCTTGTAAAGGTTGAAGAATAAATTAAACATTTCCATCAGTGTTTTAGGAACTATTCCCAGTGCTCAAGAGAATGAAGCTGCGAACTAACAAAAGACACCCGCTAATACGATCTAACCAATAAGCCTCAAGTAAGAACCCTGCTAAAACATCAGCCCTATTTTACCTCAAATTTGGCATTATGTTTATCCTTGGGCATTTAAAAAATCTTTAAACTGAATATTGATGTTTTTGGCTTGGGTTTTTAAGACAGCGCATGCTAAATAATTGAGGGATACTATCTTGGAGCCAAGCGAAGACCTTAACGCATCAACTTTCCAGACTTACATATACCTTGTCAAGGTTGGAAAGCCTGTAGGTCCCAGAGACGTTATGCGTGGAGCCAACCTAAGCAGCCCAAGTGTTGCATACAGAAATCTTCAGAAGCTCATGGATTTGGGTTTAGTTGTTAAAGACGAATACAACAACTATGTTGTTAAGGAAAAAGTAAGCAAAAAGGGTTATGTTTGGTTAGGAAAGACACTTTTGCCGAGCTTTGTTATCATCGGTTTTATTTTTGTGGGCATCTTAATTGGTGAGGTAGCTGTCTTGATTCCCCATTTAATTAGAGGAGCTCCAATTCAAGAGTCATTCTGGTTTTGGATTCTAACAACCACGATTGCAGCCTTGCTTTTTCTATACTCGGCAATCCGATTCAGGATGAAACCCAAGAATTCAGCTTAAAAACAAAGATTTCCCTTTTTTAGGGGAGATGCTTCAAAAATGCAAACTGTTAAAAGTCAATTTTATTGAATATTAACTCCATTAAAGGGAAAGAGAATCCTTGAAGAACTCGTTAGCCATTATATTCACTGCAATATTGTTTTTGTCATCTATTTTCTCAGGGTACCCTTTGGTGCCTGCTCAACAAAATACTGGAGACTGGCCAATGTTTCGGGAAGATCTCTCACATAGCGGCGTAGGAACAGGAAGTCCTGTACTAAGCGCCAAATTACTATGGAATTATAGCACTAGCGGTCAAATTTATTCATCTCCAGCAGTGGTGGGCGGCGTGGTTTTCGTAGGCTCTTTAAATGGAAATATTTATGCGCTTAGAGCTAATAACGGAGCAAAACTTTGGAGTTACTCCACAGGTGGCCCAGTGTATTCTTGTCCTGCTGTTGCGGAAGGAGTTGTCTATGTGGGTTCGGCTGATGGTAAAATTTATGCTTTAAACGCTACAAACGGCGACAAACTATGGAGTTTTAATACTGGAGGCGAGGTCGATTCGTCTCCAGCCATCGCAGACGGCGTTTTGTATGTGGGTTCATACGACAACAACGTTTATGCTTTAAATGCGATTAATGGCATAAAAAAATGGGTTTTCACCACTCTAGCCCCAATATGGTCCTCTCCCGCTGTCGCTTCTGGTGTTGTCTACATAGGTTCAACTGACGGCTTCACTTATGCGTTGGATGCCTCAGTTGGCATTCAACTCTGGAATTACACTAATGGTTACCCGACAGAGGCCTCGCCTACAATAGCTGGTGATTATGTTTACACTGCCTACGACAACGGCACCATTTACGCTTTAAAAATAGCCGATGGCACACCAGTCTGGAGTTACACCACAAATAACATAATCAAATCATCTACTGCCTTTGCAGATGGCGCTGTCTACATCGGCTCCTTGGACCAAAATTTTTACGCGTTAAATGCCTCCGATGGAGCAAAACTCTGGAATTACACGACTGCTAACACGATCTATTCGGCACCTGCAATCGTCGACGGCATCGTCTATTTTGGCTCGGCCGATGCAAGCATCTATGCGCTAGACGTGACAAGCGGCACTAAGCTCTGGAGTTACGCTACAAGTGGCGACGTTGAATCATCTCCTGCAGTCGTCAACGGAGTGGTATACATAGGCTCGTTAGACGGTAACATTTATGCGTTGACTAGCCAGTCTCAAAAGGATAATGGACTATCTACCATTATCTTTGCAGTAGCCATTGCAGCTATTTTTTCTTTAATATTGGCTTTCTTAGTTTTAAGAAAATGGAATCAAAGCAGCCGAAAACCTCGATCTCAACTTTAATGCTATTTGTTCCAATTTGGAACGTTGTGTTCCATGTGTAGAACTAAGAGTCACTCTTTGCCTTGTAATGGGTGAGGTAACATGGATGCAAAAAAACCAATTATCCGAACAAACATTGGGAAAAATTAAGCTATCGCTGCTGGTAGCCATAGTCACCGTCTCTGTCGGTATTTTCATGTATTACTTCACCTTTACTTCTTACGGCTACAGCAACTGGACATTCGTCCTCATGAACATCATCCTTTTCAGCGTCTTCTTCTTGCTCTCGGGCTTCCGTAAAAAACTCAACCGCCTCCCCAACAGCGTCTACGTAGCCTTCATAGTGGCATTATTCGCAGAAATGTACGGCATACCCTTAACCATGTACTTCTTCGCTGGGTTCTTCGGCTACAACCACATCTTCAGCATAGAATTCCTTCTAACCCAAGTGTTTGGGCAGGTGCCGTTCTACATTGTCTATCACTTCTGGGTTTTCCCCGCCTCAAAAATCATAATCGGCGCAGGCATTCTCTTAGTAATCTTTGGCTGGTACCAAATCTTCAAAGCAAAAGGCGAACTTGTTACCACTGGCCTATACAAGTACACCCGCAACCCCCAATACATAGGATTCTTAATGATAACCGGCGGCTTAAACGTCCAGTGGCTAACCCTAATCACAACAGCAATCTGGCCTGTTCTGGCGCTTCTGTACTGGCGGCTGGCGAAAATCGAAGAACGGGAAGCTCTGGCAAAATATGGCGATGCGTTTCTCAAATACAAGCAAAAAGTACCCCGATTCATTCCCCGCCTAAGAAGACACCAAATAAAAAACGCGCAAAGCCACCCGATTACTCTAGAAACAAAGCCAAAACCACTTTAGGAAACAACCCACTCATTTTCTTTCTTTTTTCCATTTAGTTGTTAGTCAAAAAAATTTTTCCACACTATATGGATTATGGCTAATTAAAGGGAAATCTAGGGTCTTTCCTTTTTTTATTTCTTTTTAGGAAATCAGTTTTTATAGATGTATGAAGTATTTGGTTGGGTAAGAGAGCGAGGAATAGCGTTAATTGACTCTTATAGTGGATGATGCGGGCAGCGGCGATTTACTGTTCGGCGTCGTAGTCGGAGCCTACCATGAACAAACAGGCGAATTCAAATATGACCTAATCGACGTCAGATTCTACCAAGACATATTCCGCGAAAAAGAATACCTCCAAGAGTCCAGCCGAGTCGTGTCCAAACTCGTCTCAAAATTCAACTTAACACCGGAAGAGGAAATTCATATCTGCCAGGGCTGCATCTTTGACGTTGCGGCAGTAGAACTTCAGAAAGTTTATGGCGAAAACCGGGTTAAACGCGTACGCGTAGTCGGCGAAACTCAAAGACTGGTGGAAATCGCCTATCTTGACGAGATCCGCAACTTGGGCTATGAGCCGTTGGGGGAACGCGAAGAGAAACGGGGCAAAAGCTTCTTCCATATGATGCGTTGGCTAAAAGAAAACCCAGAAATGTTGCGTCACGCAAAAACGGGTTGGCCACGCCTAAAGAACTATCAGATGTTCAAGCAGTTCCAAAAATCACAAGAATTTACGGCTGTTTGCAGTGACTGCGGAATCGAATGCGAGGTTCCTTTTCATCCTAAAGCAGACAAGCCGGTCTACTGTCAGAAATGCTGGTCAAATCATAAGACCCACAGAAGAGGAAAAGCAATAAAACACTAAAAACTTGGTAAAAAAATATGAACGTAATTTTCAATTTCAATTCAGATTGGTATGTACTCCTATTCGGTTTCTTAGCAGCATGGGCTTTGCTCATGGTTGTTCGCCGCAAGTGGCTGGCAAAACACGAGGTTAAACAGCAGGTTTTCCTCGCGTTTGGCGGTATGATTTCGCTGGCGCTTATGGAGTTTTTCGCAGTCTCCACGGGACTCTGGAGTTACACTCCCGGTAACTGGCCCATAATTCTATGGCCCACATACTTTGTAGCAATACTTTTCGGCTATCAACTTCTACGTTCAATTGAAAGCTTATTCCCACGCCGACCCGCTATGGAGAGGAGCCTATAAACTTCGATCCTTTGGCTCTTTCTAGTTTGTTTTGTTAGCTATCCGTCAAGCTTTAGAAAATGCTTTTATCGCCAATCACAATGATGTTAAGCTAAATCGCTTGTACGTCCATCTGGTGCAATTTATGAAAAACGATTTAACAGATAAGAAAAACCAATCTTCATCGTATGCTAGAAGCCTCATTGAAGCAAGCTTAGATCCTTTTGTAACCATCAGTCCCAGCGGAAAAATTACTGATGTCAACAGAGCTACCGAAATAGTTACTGGATGCTCAAGAGAAATGCTCATCGGAAGCGATTTTTCGGATTATTTCACGGAACCCGAGAAAGCGCGAGCCGGGTACCAGAAGGTTTTCTCGGAGGGGTTTGTAAAAGATTACCCATTGGCCATAGAGCATAAATCAGGAAAGATAACTTACGTTTTGTACAATGCTGCTCTCTACAAGAATGAATTTGGAGAGGTTGAAGGAGTATTTGCGGCAGCCCGAGACATAACTGAACGCAAAAAAGTGGAAGAAAAGCTTCGTGAAACCTCGCTTTATGCGCGTAGCCTTATAGAAGCAAGCCTTGATCCGCTTGTTACTATCAGTGCTGACGGAAAAATAACTGATGTAAACAAGTCAACGGTTGAAGTCACCGGATTTTACGAAAAGAGTTGATTGGAAGTGATTTCTCCAATTTTTTTACTGAACCTGAAAAAGCCAGGGTGGGGTATAAGCAAGTGTTTTCAGAAGGGTATGTTCGTGACTATCCTCTTGTTATCCGTCACAAATCGGGCGCAACAACCGAAGTTTTGTATAATGCTACCGTTTATCGAAACGAATCTGGGCAGATACAAGGCATATTTGCTGCAGCCCGCGATATTACAGAACGCAAAGTCGCTGAAGAAAAACTACTCGCCGCTGCATTATACGCTCGCAGCCTAATAGAGGCAAGCTTAGATCCTTTAGTAACTATAAGCGCAGAGGGAAAGATAACTGACATAAATCAAGCTACTGAGGAAATGACTGGCTACTCAAGGGAACAATTAGTTGGAAGTGACTTTTCAGATTATTTCACTGAACCGCAAAAAGCTAGGGATGGATACAAACAGGTTTTCTCCGAAGGTTTCGTAAAAGACTACGCCCTAGCCATCAGGAGTCAATCTGGAAAAATCACCGATGTCATATACAATGCTTCAATTTATCGCGATGCCCTCGGCAACATTCAAGGGGTTTTTGCAGCTGCAAGAGACGTTACAGAACGAAACGCAATGGAGTTTGAATTAAGACAAACTTTGGAGAAATTAAAGCAATCCAACGCTGAGTTAGAGCAGTTTGCTTACGTTGCCTCGCATGACCTGCAGGAACCTTTGCGCATGGTAGCAAGCTATGTCCAACTGCTGCAGCGAAGGTACAAGGGCAAATTAGATTCCGACGCCGACGAATTCATTGATTATGCTGTGGACGGCGCCAACCGCATGAGAGGATTAATTGATGACTTATTGACCTATTCACGTGTAAGCAGATTAGGGAAGCCATTTGAGCTAACTGACTTAGAAACAACCCTAAATATAGTCAAGAAGAATCTTCAAGCACTAATCGCGGAAACCAATGCCGTAGTAACTCATGATAAGCTACCAATTATATTGTCTGATAGTGGACAGATGACTCAGCTATTTCAGAACTTGATCGGTAACGGCATAAAATTCCATGGAAAAGAGCCACCTCGGATACAAGTATCAGTTAAAGATCAAAGCACAAATTACCTGTTTTCTGTTAGAGATAACGGCATTGGCATCGACGCCCAATACTTCGACCGCCTCTTTAAGATATTCCAACGATTACATACCAAACAAGAGTACCCGGGATCAGGAATCGGTCTGGTTATTTGCAAGAGAATCATTGAAAGGCATGGCGGAAAGATTTGGATTGAATCCGAGGTGGGGAAAGGTTCAACTGTATATTTCACATTACTTAAAAAGAAAAAAGGAAGTGAATAGTAAGTGAAAAGAAGCGTTGAAACAATTGACATCTTGCTCGTAGAAGACAACCCTGGAGATGTTCGATTAACAAAAGAAGCACTAAAAGACGCCAAAGTACTCAATGATGTTCACGTTGTTCAAGATGGCGTAGAGGCAATGCGGTTCCTGCATAGAGAAGGCAAATTTTCAAACGTTCCTACACCTGACTTGATTCTACTCGACCTAAATTTGCCCAAAAAAGACGGCAGAGAAGTATTAGCTGAAGTCAAGCAGGATGAAAAACTAAAGCGTATACCGGTGGTGGTGCTGACAACCTCTAAAGCTGATGAAGACATAATCAGAACCTACAACTTGCATGCAAACGCATACATCACAAAGCCAGTCGACCTAAACAGATTCATAGAGATTATGCACACCTTACAAGAGTTCTGGTTCTCAATAGTGAGACTTCCGCCAAAGGAGTAAGAAATCATAAAAATACTGCTTATCGAGGACAATTCTGGCGACGCCCGGTTAATTCGAGAGATGCTAAAAGAAGAGAAATTTCCAGTTGAAAACATAGAAAACGCAGATACCCTTGCAAAAGGACTCTCCTGTTTATCATCAGGAGCCAAAGATGTTGTCCTCTTAGACCTCGGCTTACCTGATAGCCAAGGACTCAACACATTCGAAAAAATTCATAGAGCAATCAACCATATCCCGATCGTAATACTGACCGGATTTAACGATGATCCGACAGGCCTGGAAGCGGTCCGCCAAGGAGCACAGGACTATCTAGTTAAAGGAAAACTCGACGGTGCGCTCCTTTTGAAGACTTTATCCTACTCAATTGAACGCAAAAAACTTGATGAGGCAGTAAAAAGAGAAGCAGAACTAATCGATCTAAGTCCAGACGGCATAATCATAAAGAAACCCGATGATATCATCACTTTTTGGAGCTTGGGCGCAGAAAAAATGTATGGTTTCACCCAAGCTCAAGCCATAGGACAAAAAACTAGTGAACTATTTAATACCAAATTTGTCCAGTCGTTTGAAATTATACAGGACATACTCAAAAAAGACGGCAAATGGTCAGGAGAGTTGTTGCATCGAACAAAAGGCGGTCGCGAACTGGCGATTCAAAGCTACTGGCTTGCCAAATTCAATGACAAGCAAGAGATAGTTGAGATTTTTGAGCAAAACGTAGATGTAACCGAACGTAAGAACGCAGAGCGTTTGGCGGCTATCGGAGCAACAGCCGGGATGGTTGGCCACGATATCCGCAATCCACTACAAACAATCGCTGGCGAAATATACCTCGCAGAGTGTGGATTGAATGGTCTACCTGACGACGAGTTTAAGAAAAGCATGAAAGAAAGCCTCAATATTATCGAAGAACAGATGACCTATATCAACAAAATCGTATCTGACCTACAAGATTTTGCCAAACCATTAAAACCAAAACTTGAAGAAGTAGATATTAATGAAATTGTTAAAACTGTTCTGGCATCCATAAGATTCCCTCAAACTACCCAAGAAAAAAAAATTCAAACCAAACTCTGTATTGGAAAAGAGCTCGGGAAGCTTAAAGTTGATAAAACCTACTTACAGCGGATACTACAAAACCTAATCAACAATTCAATCCAAGCCATGCCCAAAGGAGGCACACTAACTATTACAGCCAGCTGCCAAGACTGTAAAGCCTTAATTAGCGTCGAAGACACGGGAGAAGGAATCCCACTGGAGCTCAGAAGTAAATTGTTTACGCCGCTGGTTACCATGAAATCGAAGGGTCAAGGTTTTGGGCTAGCGGTTGTTAGAAGATTTGCTGAAGCGTTAGGCGGAACTGTGTCTTTTCAGAGCGAAGTAGGCAAGGGAACAAAATTCATAGTAGAATTTCCCTCACAAACTTGTCAACGCATAACAGTTAACCACTAAAATTCTGCTCGAATGTTTAAATAGCGATTCACCCATTTGTCTAATAGTGGTGTTTTAGTCTGACTTATAACAGCAAGCAAGTTGTTTGGGCCGGTAAACCTTGGATTGTCCCAGGCGCCATCCTCCGAACCGTAGCCGTCATCGTCGTTGCTATTGTTTTTCTATGGCTTGAACTCTTCTCCGCTGTAGTCTCCGACGGCTTAATCGGTTTTCCCGTTTGGGTATGGACTTTGCTAGCTTTTGGATTAATTTGGCTAGTTGGCATGCTTGACCTTCTGGTTTTCCGAGCAGCTCATACATACATTCTACGCCAAGACGGCTTAGAAGTCAAATGCGGCATCCTAAGGCTGCAATCCTTTGTTGTTACACCTGCAGGTTTGGGCGACTTGCTAGTCTATCAATCCATCGGCGGCAGAATCTTCGGTTACGGTGACCTAGTTATTAATTCGCAGGGGGAACGCGAAACCCGAATGCAATTGGTCCACTCACCCAACAAAGTGGCGGATAGTATGCGGGACATCATGGGCAAACCCGTCGTCCGTGTTGAAGACCACGTTTAGAAAATCATGTTTTGTTTTTCTGGGGAGAGATAAAGGTTTGTGGTTGCTTGATGTTGCCAAAGCGTAACCGGTTGATTTCAAGCATCCAAGTTCGCCCCAATTTTTCATATGTTTAACAGATATTCAACCTTAATATTTGACATTTGCAGATATTTTCTTAACTATTATGAACATTTCTCAAATTCCCTTATATTCGCAGCAACATACTCTGTCATTAGAGCAAAATAAAACACGAGGAAAATGGTATGTTGGATTTAGCAATTCATTTATTGGTTTGTGTAGGCTTGTTTTCCTTACCCTTCATATTTATGGGGTACGTTCGGTCCCAAGTACGCCAAGCCCTAAAAGCAACAAACAAGGAGACTTAAGCATGTACAGCACAATAATTCTGGAATGCCAAACCAAAACAGCCACCCCCTGCTCCCACAGCTGCATAGTCTACAAAACTTGCACTGCAAGAAAAGCAACGTAACCCCACGTATATACACCGATGTTACATAGCCTTATAAGCCAAAATCACCGATGCTCAAAGCCCAATAGGAGGCGAAAAAAAAAGTGTTGAGTAGAGACTGCGACGGTTGCACCCTATTACATATGTGCAGTGAAAGGTACAGGCGCGTTGGCAAAGACGAAAAAGTTTATTGTCCAGACGGAACAGCGCACTTAGTAGACCAAAACTAAAACCCAACTTTTCCTAATTTCTTGCTGTTTCAGGGACAAAACAGAAATGCAAGCAACCCACAATTACGCTTTATTGGTGATTGAGTGGATAAAGCCGACTTCTTGATGTGGAGCCGAAAATACGACAAGTCGTTTGGTTGGCAGGCGCAGCGGGAGCGGGAACTCGGCAGCAAATTCCGCAAGAACAAGGCGTTAACCTGCAAGGATTTGACTTCGATTGTGGAATGGAAATATAAGAATGATACTGAGAAGAAAGCGCGAAGTCTAGAGTTTGTTGCCCGAAATGATGAAACAAACGTCATACGGCTAACTGGCCAAGCCCTAAGTGTACCCGGCTGCGAAGACAACTACCGAATGAACTGCCTAACACTTTTGGAAGGAGTCAGCCCAGTTCTCGCCAGCATCATACTCGCATTCTTCGACCCCAAACAATACTGTATCCTAGACGCTTATACTTGGAAAGCTTTGCTTGGCAATGTACCGCCAAACATGCAAACCACTCAAAACTACCTCATCCTGCTCTCCGTTATAAGAAAAACCGCAGCCAAACAAAAACTCGACGTAAGAATTATTGATAAAGCGCTGTTCAAGAAAGGCATCGATGAAGCAAAGTAAAGTTACAGGTTCTTCATAACTTTCTTTAGCCTTGCCAACTGTGAAGCAGTCATTTCCGGTTTTCTGCTCTCAAGAATTCGCAGGAATTCCTTCTTATTTTCTGCATCCACTGCAGGTAGAATACTTTCAGCGTGCATAGGCACATCGCGTAAGGCACTTCTTGAGCTGTGTGGTTAGGAGGGGAAAGATTTTTTGGTTGTAAATTTTTTCTGCGGCTGCAACTCTGGCAAGAGCTTTTATGCCCCAAACAACAGTGATTAAGGTGCCTTTGTCCATGGAGGCCGTGACGTCGCTTAATTTGATATAGATTTCTTTGGGTTTTTTTTCTGCAACGGTCGCGAGGGCTATCATGGCGCCCCAGACCATGCGGTTATTCTTGCTCTTGAGCAAAATTAGAAATTCCTGTATATAATCCGTAATGAGGTCGGGTTTTAGGTAGCCAATTTCGTAGAGGACTTTTAGGCAGTCGCTTTGGACGTTTTGGTTTTTGTTCTGCAGATTTTCAACGATTTCTTTTATGCCTTCTTTGTTCTCTGTTTCTGCAAGCTCTTTAGCAAGCTGCTGGTTGGGAACTTCATCACGCCTATTCTGAAAAAAAGCAATTTTATCCTACATGGACAACCAGACCACTCCAATAAATTACAAAACTAAGACGAATATAAGATAAATAGTATCATCGACAATACCGCACTTCAAGAGAACACAAAGCATTCAGGAGGTTGCATCTAATGAACTCATCTAAAGCGCTTGCCTTATTTATCGCCCTTTACTTGAAATATCAGTTTTTGTGCAATTCTTATTTTTTAATAAAGTTTTATAAGATTCTTTTTCCTTTCATGTTAGTTTCAAGGGAGTAGACTACCCCAAAATGGATGAGTTTTTCCGTATACCTTCTTCAGACGTTGCATTGAACCCTGATTGTATGAGTGCAGAAGAAAAACTTAGAGCAAGCGAGGAACGCTATCATTCTTTGTTTGCTCATATGATGGATGGGTTTGCTTTCTGCAGGATGATTTTTGACAACGAGAACAATCCTTTGGATTTTGTTTATCTTGAAGTTAACGATAACTTCGAGAAAATAACAGGACTAAGAAAAGAAAGCGTTGTCGGGAAGAGAGTAACGCAGGCGATTCCCGGAATTAGAGAAGCTAACCCTGAGCTGTTTGAAATCTACGGTAGAGTTGCATTGACCTGCAAAAACGAAAAGTTCGAGATATTTCTCAAACCTCTTAGTTTGTGGTTGTCTGTTTCTGTTTACTGCCCACAAAAAGGCTATTTTGCCGCCATATTCGAAGATATTACTAAAAGGAGACAGGCACAGCAAGCCTTGGAGGAAAATGAAAAACGCCTCAATCGGAGCCAAGAAATTGCCCATCTTGGCAGCTGGGAACTTGACCTCATAAATAATAAACTTAACTGGTCAGATGAGGTTTACCGAATCTTTGGGTTTAGGCCTCAGGAGTTCGGAGCCACTTACGAAACTTTCCTCAACGCCGTGCATCCTGATGATAGAGCTATGGTGGATGCTGCCTATTCTGATTCTTTGCGACAGGGAAAAGACTTCTATGAGATCGAGTATCGGGTTGTCAGGAAGCATACAGGTGAAATTCGAATCGTTCATGAGAAATTCCACCACGTAAGGGGAGAGTCAGAAAAGATTATTCGTTCGGTCGGAATGGTTCAAGACATAACGGAACAAAAGAAGGCTGAGCAGGAACTCTGTAGGGCAAAGAACGATTGGGAACATACTTTTGATACTGTTCCCGATTTAATAGCGATATTAGACAATAATCACAAAATTGTGCGCGCTAACAAAGCCATGATGCAACAGCTTGGAGTTACCCATCAGCAAGCAATCGGGCAAAGCTGTTACAGTTGCGTGCATGGAACAAGTCTGCCTCCTGAATTTTGTCCTCACGCGAAAACCTTGAAGGATGGCAAAGAACATGTTGCTGAAGTCCATGAAACCCGACTTGGTGGAGATTTCTTAGTTAGTACAACACCTCTTAGAGACGAAATGGGGATTCTTATTGGCTCTGTACATGTTGCAAGAAACATTACTGACCGAAAGAAAGCTGAAGAGGCACTGAATAAACTTAACCGCCACCTAAGAGCCATCAGCAACAGTAACCAAGCCCTCATGCAAGCAACAGACTTGGCTTCATTAACTCAGGAAGTCTGCGAAATAATTGTACATGACTGTGGATATTCACTTGTTTGGATAGGTTTTGCAGAGCATGACAAAAACAAAACAGTTCACCCAGTAGCTTATGCAGGTTTTGATAAAGATTACATCGATAAATTGAATATAACTTGGGCTGATAAACCGCGTGGACGAGGACCCACAGGAACTGTTATTCGAACTGGGAAGCCTTATGTTTGTCGAAACATGAACTGTGACCCCAACTTTGAGCCATGGCGTGATCAGGCATTAAAAAGAAAATTTACTGCTTCACTTGTTCTGCCCCTATTTTCATTTGAAGGCGAAACTTTTGGGGCACTAAACGTTTACAGTCAGGAACCAGATCCCTTCTCTGATGAAGATATCAAACTGATGACGGAACTAGCAAATGACTTTGCGTATGGTGTTGAGATGTTGAAGCTTCGCCAAGAAAGAGAACAAGCAACAGAGGTCCTTCGCAAACAAGCGGAACTAATTGACCTAAGTCCTGACGCAATTATTGTAAAAAAACCTGATGGAACAATTACTTTTTGGAGTAAAGGCGCAGAGAAACTCTATGGTTGGACAAAAGAGGAAGCTATTGGTCAACAAATCAATTCACTTTTTGGAACTAAATTGTCAGAATCTAAAGAGATTGCTCTTTCACTGAAGCAAACTGGGGAATGGTCAGGCGAACTCGCTCATCTTACTAAGGACAAAAAGGAATTAATTGTTCAAAGTCGATG
The DNA here is from genome assembly GCA_963739495.1 of Candidatus Bathyarchaeota archaeon. Classification (GTDB taxonomy): domain Archaea; phylum Thermoproteota; class Bathyarchaeia; order Bathyarchaeales; family Bathycorpusculaceae; genus Bathycorpusculum. Next base: position 193,550 of record CAVUAM010000027.1, read on the forward strand.
GCTTGGCAAACCTGATGAGCATGGGAAAATTAAAGAAATCCTTGAATCAAACGTTGATGTGACAGAAAGGAAAAGAATACATAATAAACTAGAGGAAAACGCACGTCAACTAGAAGAATTTGCAAATCAGATGGAAGAGCTTGCAAAAGAGAGAGCAAGACAACTAAATCAAGCTGAACGTTTAATCACAATTGGGCAAACTGCGGGTATGGTTGGGCATGATATTCGTAATCCGCTGCAAGCCATTGTTGGGGAACTTTATCTGGCAAAAGATGAAGTCCAATCTATGCTAAGCGGAGACATAAAAAAGAGACTGCAAGAGGGAATAGCGAACATCGAGGAAAACTTGTTCTACATTGACAAGATAGTTGCTGATTTGCAGGATTATACTAAACCGTTGAAACCCAGCAAAGAGAAAGTTGATATTGAAAAAGTCATCGAAGAAACATTACTTATAGTCTCTATTCCAAACAACTTGGAGGTTTCCATTTCGATAGCTGAGGGTTTTCCACAGTTTAGTGCTGATTTCTCGATGCTGAAACGAGTATTTATCAATTTAATCCAAAATGCGGTGCAAGCTATGCCGAATGGAGGCAGCCTAAAAATAGTGGCAAATTGCAGAGACAACAATGCATTTATCAGCGTTGAAGACACTGGAGAGGGCATTCCGGAAGAAGCTAAGAGCAAGCTTTTCACGCCGCTGTTCACTACCAAATCTAAGGGTCAAGGTTTTGGCTTGGCCGTTGTTAAACGCCTGGTTGACGCTCAGGGCGGCAAAACAAGCTTCGAAAGTAAACTGGGTAAAGGAACAATTTTTACGGTTCAACTGCCCTTAACCTAATTCTTCTTTTTAAAAATTGAAGTAGCGATGGACCACTGCGGTTTGACGCCTAGACTCCGCCTGGAAGCTCCAAGCCCTACACTCTTACCCGCACCCCCTTGAGCGCATAACGTCCAAACTTAGGTTGCTCTCTCCCGAGCCTAGCCAGGTTCGCCTGGTGAACAATGAAGGGACTTCCCTACGGAAGTCTCCCATTGACCGCCAGCCCCAAAGGACGGATAGTCACTGGTTCGGAAATGAAGATCCAAAGCGGCCTTTGACGCCTCATCCGCAGATGTTAGCCCGTCATATAGGGGATTTACGGTTCAATGGACCCCTAACCCACCGCCTAAGATCCATCGCCGCAGATAGAAAGTTTGAGGACGCTTTAAAACCTTGCCAATATTAGAAAACAGATTTAGGCTGTGGTGGCAGATTTCAGAACCTCAGCGGTTATTTGCAGTTCAGCTAGCATAGCTTTTTTGTTTTGGACGTTGTTATTGATTATGTTTATGAATGCACTTCCAACTATGGCGGCGTCTGCTCCTGCGGCTACGATGCGTTTTACATGTTCTGGTTTTGAGATACCGAAGCCGACTGCTAAAGGTACTTTTCCAGCAGTGAACGGTTTGACTCGCTTAACGAGTTGCACTGTTGCATCTTCCACTGTCGTTTGTGCGCCTGATACGCCGTAGCGAGAAACCAAATAGAGAAAGCCTGAAGAGGCATCTACAATTTTGGTTAGGCGCTCTTTTGAGGTGGAAGGTGCAGCGAGGAAAATTGTGTTTAAATCTTGTGCTTTTGCGGCTTTTCGATAGTCTACTGACTCTTCCACGGGCAAATCGGGAACGATGAAGCCGTCAACTTGGCTTTCTTTGGCTGCGCTGAGGAATTTGTCGAGTCCAAGTTTGAACACTGGATTATAGTATGTCATCACCACAATTGGCACATCATGTTGAGCTTTGATTTGTTTAGCAATGTCAAGCACCTTCATAGGAGTAGTTCCCGCGTTAAGCGCGCGTAAGCTTGCAGCTTGGATTGTTGGCCCATCGGCAATTGGGTCAGAGAACGGCAGCCCCAACTCGAGAATGTCCACACCACCCATGATGAGTGCATCAGCGATTTTTGGGGTCAGTTCTGGTGTCGGATCGCCTGCGGTGACGTAGCCGATGAGTGCAGCGCTGTTTTGCTGCTTAACTTTCTGGAAAGCTTTGCTTATGTTGCTCATATTACCGCCCCAATGTAATTTGCGATAGTTTCGACGTCTTTATCGCCACGTCCAGATAATGTAACTACGATTGATTGAGTCTTCTTCATCTTTGGCGCCAACTTCATGGCATAAGCGACGGCGTGAGAAGATTCTAACGCTGGCAAAATCCCCTCTTCCTTACACAATGTTAAGAAGGCATCGACTGCTTCTTTGTCCGTTGCTGAAGTATATTGGGCTCGTTTGGAGATTTTTAGGAAGCTATGTTCTGGTCCAACGCCCGGATAATCTAAGCCTGCAGAGATGCTGCTAGTGTTCTGGATTTGGCCGTTGCTGTCTTGGAGAATGTAGGTGAACATGCCGTGGAATACTCCTTCGGATCCTGCCGCAAGCGTAGCCGCGTGTTTGCCTGTTTCTATGCCTTCGCCGGCTGCCTCAACCCCGTAGAGCTCCACTTCCGCGTCGTCTTCGAAGGGGTAGAAGGTACCCATGGCGTTGCTTCCGCCGCCTACACAAGCTACCAACGCATCGGGTAATCTGCCTTCTTTGGCTTGGAATTGGGTTTTGATTTCTTTGCCGATTACGCTCTGGAAATCTCGGACAATCATGGGGTAAGGATGTGGACCCATAGTGGATCCAATCAAGTAATAGGTCGATTCAAGGTTGGTTACCCAGTCGCGGAACGCCTCGTTTATGGAGTCCTTGAGCGTTTTTGTGCCCGACTCCACGGGATGAACTTCAGCGTTTAGAAGTTTCATGCGGAACACATTGAGGCGTTGACGTTCACAGTCCTCTGTACCCATGAAGACTATGGCTTTCAAGCCCAAGGCGGCACATGCAATCGCCGTTGCAACGCCGTGTTGCCCAGCGCCTGTTTCAGCGATGACGCGCGTTTTACCCATACGTTTGGCAAGTAGTGCCTGTCCAAGAGTGTTATTTATTTTGTGTGCGCCGCCATGTGCGAGGTCTTCGCGTTTGAGGTAAATTTTTGCTCCGCCCAGTTTGCGGCTGAGGTTTTCAGCGTAGTAGAGCGGTGTTGGTCTGCCCACAAAATCTGCTAAATAATAGTCCAGTTGCTGCTGGAATGCGGGCTCTTTTCGAGCTTTGTCATAAGCCACTTCAAGTTCATTTACGGCTTCCATTAGGATTTCTGGGACAAATCTTCCGCCGTATTTACCATACTTTCCGTCAAGTGGATAGTTGCTTAGTTTCATGCTTCTACAAACTCCTTGACTTTATCTTCAACGTTATTAGATAACATTATGCTTGAGCCAATCAGGAATGCATCAGCGCCGCAGTCTCGTAGGAACTGCAGGTCTGCTTTGGTTTTAATGCCACTTTCACTTATTACTATTTTGCCAGCTTTGCCATGTTTTTCGAGAATTTCTTTTGTAGTGTTGAGGTCGATTTTGAGGGTTGCAAGACTACGGTTGTTGATTCCGATAAGGTCAACGTCTGTTTCAATCGCCTTCTTAAATTCTCCGACTGTGTGAGTTTCAAGCAGTACCTCGAGACCTTTAGAGTGAGCATAAGCTACCATTTTATCAACAGTCATTTCGCAGTAGCGCTTGTCAAAAAGCGCTTGGATTAACAAAACAGCGTTCGCACCCAAGTGTGCGGCTACTTCGATTTGCTCTGGAACAATAACTATGTCTTTCATCAGTATTGGCAGTTTTACTGCAGCTCTTACGTCTGCAAGGTTGGATAGAGAACCGTTGAAGTGTATAGGCTCCGTCAGTACCGAGATTCCGACTGCACCAACCCTCTGCATAGCTTGTGCTATTTCTTTTGGGTTGATGATGCATCTGATTGTTCCAAGGGATGGTGAAGCTGCTTTTATTTCTGTTATAACAGGGTTAGTTTTGCAGTCTTGGATTGCTTTTTTTAAGCTAATCTTTGGTTGCTTTTTAGAGACCGTTGCATGGTAGTATCCGCTGTCAATTGTCAAAGCCGCATCCATTGCCAACGTATCTATATAATCACTCATACTTCCGTTTCAACTCCTCAAGTTTCTGTCAAGCTTCCGCCTGACGCTTTAACTAACGCTTCCAGTTTGTTGTAGGCGGCTCCACTTTCAATTGATTCACGGGCCAATTGAATACCATTAATAAAGCCGTCTGCTTTTCCGCCTAAAATAATTCCTGCTGCACTATTAACAAGCACGAGCTCAGCTTTCGCATCATCTAAATTGCCGCTTAGAATTTTAAAGATGTCTTCTGCGCTTTCCTGTGAAGATACCGATAACAGTTCGGCAACTGACGCTTTTTTGAATCCGAAATCGCATGGAACAGCCTCGGTTTTTACCACTTTGCCTTCTTTTAGGTGTGCGATAATTGTTTTTCCAACTGTTGAAATCTCGTCAAGCCCGTCAAGTCCATGAACCACCATCGCTTCTTCGCAGCCCAGTTTTCCCAACGCATAAGCCATTGGAGCAACAAGTTTGGGGTCATAAACGCCTAACAATTGAGCATTGACGTTTGCGGGGTTAGTAAGTGGACCAAGGATGTTGAAGACCGTGCGGATGCCGATTTCATGTCTGGGTTCCGCGGCGTACTTCATAGCTGGATGGCAAACTTGGAGCAAACAAGAATCCGATGCCGACTCTTTCGATAACAGCTTCAATGGTTTTCGGTTCCATAGTCAAGTCCAATCCGAGTTTTTCCAGTACGTCAGCGCTACCGCTTTTGCTTGTAACCGCTCTGTTTCCGTGCTTTGCCACTGCTATTCCTGCACCAGCTATAACGAAAGCCGCTGCGGTGCTCACGTTGAAGGTTTTAATTTTGTCTCCACCTGTACCACAAGTATCTACTAATCGCCCGTTTACTTTAGGGTGGATTTTGAGGCAATTGCGTTTCATAACGGAGGCGAATGCGATTAGTTCCTCTACTGCTTCGCCTTTCATGCGCAAGGCAGTTAGAAATGCTGCTGTCTGGGAGTTCGTGGCTTTTCCCGAAATAACTTCGGTCATAATTTGACCCGATTCTTCATAAGTTAAGTCTGTGCCTTCGATGAGTTTCTGTATGCCTTCTCGAATCATGGTTTTTTTGTCTCCAAGAAGTTTTTGATGATCAGTTTACCGTCTTCGCACAGAATTGATTCTGGGTGGAACTGTACGCCATAGATTGGGTATTTGACGTGGCGTATGCCCATGATTTCTCCGTCGTCGATTGCTTCAGCCATAATCTGGAGGCATTCTGGGATGGAGATGCGTTCGCCTGCAAGTGAGTGGTAACGTGTTGCGATGAAGGGGTTGCGGACTCCTGTAAAGAGGTCTTTTTGATTGTGTTTTATGGTGCAGGTTTTGCCATGCATCAGTTTTTTGGCGTGGATGATTTTTCCGCCGTACGCATGGATTATGCCTTGGTGTCCTAAGCAAACGCCCAAAGTTGGTATGTTGGGGCTTATGTTTCGCAGGATTGCCGTGCATACACCGAAGTATTTTTCGTCTTCGGGATTGCCGGGTCCAGGCGAAATGACAATGCGGTCAGGCTTGAGCAGGGCAACTTCTTCAAGTGTAATTTGGTCGTTTCTGTAAACAATCGTTTGTGCGCCAAGTTCACCTATGTATTGTACAAGGTTGTAAACGAATGAATCGTAGTTGTCAATGACGAGCACTTTCAGAGGTTTTTTGCCGCCGGCAATTTCGAGCGCCTTCATCAACGCTTGCGCCTTTTGGTCAGTTTCAAACCACTCATGTTCAGGAACGGAGTCTGCAACAATACCTGCACCTGCTTGGAGGTATGCTTGGTTTTTGTTTGCAAACAGCGTACGGATAGTTATGGCGAAGTCTGCGTTGCCGTTGTAGGAGAAATAGCCGACTGCTCCTGCGTATGGTCCACGTCTGCTGGGTTCAAGTTCATCGATAATTTCCATTGCGCGGACTTTCGGGGCTCCCGAAACAGTGCCTGCAGGAAATACTGCTCGGACTGCGTCGTAGCTTTGAAGTTCATCTTTTAGTTCCCCAACTACCTGCGAAACAATGTGTTGCACATGGCTGTATTGATGTACCTTCATGAATTCTGGCACGCTGACGCTACCATATTTTGAGATTCTGCCAAGATCATTTCTTGCTAAATCTACAAGCATGACGTGCTCGGCTCGTTCTTTGGGGTCAGCAAGCAATTCGGTGGCTAATCGTGTGTTTTCAGCACGGTTCTGCAGCGATGGGTTTGGTGCCTGCAATCGGGAAGGTTTCAACCATCCGGTTGTCTATGCGTACCAGCATTTCTGGGCTGGAGCCCACGATTTGGTGTTCGCCGAATTTGAGGAAATACATGTAAGGTGAAGGGTTGATACTGCGGAGTGCTTCATAGAATGGGATTAAGCTGCCGTTTAACTGGAACTGGTAACGTTTGGAGAGTACAACTTGGAAGATGTCGCCTGCAGTGATGTACTCTTTGGCTTTCTCAATGGCTTTTTCATATTGTTCTTTTTTGGTTTCCACCGTTGGTTGAGTGAATGATAGGGTTTGCGGTTTTTTCGGTTGCTTAAGTAACTCTTCAAGCTCTGCAAACCGATTCTCACCGCGATAATAGTAGAACACTTTTTTCTCGATGTGATTGAAGATTAATCCATCGTCAAAAATTCCCATTTCTATGTCGGGAAAGCTTCCGTCTGGTGCCAATTTTTGAGGCAACTTTTCAAAATAACGAACCGCATCATAAGAGATGTAGCCGACTGCTCCACCGACAAAACGCAATTCATTATAAGCAACGGCTTCGTTTCCAAGTATGTGCTGGATTAGGTGGAGTGGGTCGCTTGTTGTTTCATATGTTGTTTTGCCGCTTCTGAGGTTGGTGATTTTCGCTTTTCCGTTTGAAACTTGGATGATCGTTTTAGGGTCAAAACCGATAAACGAGTACTGAGCGAGTTTTTGGGGTCCTTCGATTGATTCTAAAAGGTAGGTATTTTGGTAGTGTTTTTGGAGTTTGGTGAACACTTCGAGGGGTTGGTCTTCCATTGTGATTTGTTTGATGTTTAGGGGGTTAACTAGTTTGGTTGCAGTTTTTGTTGTGCCAAAGGCGATTCCCCATTTTGCTCATGATCCTGTTATAGTTCACAACCATACAGTCATGCATTATTTAAGCCTTGTCAGTACAAAAATGTACATTGTTACTTGAGGACTTCACCCATCCAACCCAAATAAGCCTCAGAACCAGCTACAATTGGAAGCGCCAAAACCTCAGGAAGATCATAACTATGTAAACTCTTCACGCACTCCACCAATTCTCCAAACAAATCCATCCGCGACTTCATAACAACTAAACACTCCTCCGTATAATCAATTTTACCTAACCAATGAAAATGCGACATGATAGGACTGATTATGTTGGCGCAGGCGATCAACTTCTCCTCTATAAGTTTTTGCGCTATCTTTTCTGCCTCTTCCTTATTTGCCGTTGTAACCAAAACCAGGATGAAATCAGTATTCATAACCATCCGCCACTTAACTTTGAGGCCTCAAGATAAATAAATTGCTCGCTGACAGGTCCTTAGCATTAACACATTTAAATTTCCCGATTAAGTATAGGTGTACTGAGGCGAAACTTTTGAAGGAAGCACACATCAAAATCCTAAAAACAATGAATGAAGCCACAAACCGCATGGACATAAACATGTTCGCAGAAGCCGTAGACTTAACCCCAAATCAGGCTTTAGCAGAAGTGCAGGAACTCGCAAAAGAAGGCTTTCTACGCAAGGTAGGCGGAGGATTCGGATTAACTGAAAAAGGCAGAAACACCCTTAAAGCATTCATACCCTTTGCCAACGAAGTGAGCTTCCATTTTTACGTCGGCATAGACAAACCGCTGGGCTTCTTTGCGCAGTCACTTATCGAGTTTTACAGGCTCATAAAACAAGTCACTGCTGACTCGCTAGAATTTCACTTGTATAGGGGAGATTTTGAGAATTGGATAAGAGAAATCTGCAGGGATTCCGAGTTAGCTACGACTGTTGGTAACCTTAAGATGGATGAGTTGAAGGGTGAAGCTCTCAGAAACGCATTGTTAAAAGCTATTGATGCAAGGTACGGCATCATCGAGTTACTATAGTTCTTTCTGCTTTTCTTTCTGCAGCTTAAGCCACCAATTGGGAACTTGAACGTTTTCAGCAACATCCCAATGGTCATAGGGCTTAACGTCTAACACAGGAGTACCATCAAATGCATCCAAACCCCTAACTGTCAATACATTGCCATCCACGCTTACCAGTTCAACAACCGTTAATCCAATCGGATTAGGACGCAACATAGTTCTAACTGCGAAGACACCGATCAACGGCAAATCCATTCTGCCTCTTGGATGAACCCTCAAAGTCCTACGTTGGTCGTCAGTGATTTGGTTTAGGTAGAAGAGCACAAACAAATGTGAATAGTCAGAAATGCCGCTTAAACCGTCAATCAATTCATCGCGCACAACAATTTGGGAAATTTGGGCTTTATCCTTAACTTCATCACCAACAGCAACGGTCTTAACGTAGCCGATTGGGTTTAAAACGATTTTTTGCTCATGTAGCATCCCTTTTTCCTCTAGTTTGAGTGGATTGCAAAAATATTTAAGCGTTCGATTAGCTGTTGTTTTTATAGCCCTTTATATAAATGCAAAATAGGTTCTGTCAAAGTATCGGTTCTGGAGGACTGCTAATTGTTTTAATATAAAAAACGGTTAAATCCCATCAAATTTTTTGTTGATTTTTCTAGAGTTAAACTGAAAATTGAGAAGTTGATACACGTATAGAATTAAGACTAAACAAGCATCTATGAAAGTGTGTAGCTCAAGGTATGTGCTGATACCCAAAACTATGTGACCAGCTGCCAATCACTAACAAAGCAAAAATTATTTATGCAAAGTGAATTGTAACTGGTTAATCGATAACTTTGAGTAAATCAAAAGCTTCGGACTATCTTACAGCAGGAATCATCCTCATAGTTATAGCAGGAGTTATCTGGTTCCTCGAAAACTTTGGCTTAAATGGAACAGCAGACAACATTATTTTTCTCATTATCCCTAGTGTTTTTATAATGTTGAGTATAGCTCATCTGGTCGTAGCTGGAACCAAATGGTTTTCTTCTCGGTAACTTCTTGACCGAATGTTTACATGAAGTTTTTGCGCACAACTTGACAGAAACACAAAATAACACAATATTGAAAGGCCTTACTCGTTGTAATTCACGAGCTGACTAGCCATAAAAACCCAGTTAAATATAGAACGCTTCTTTGTTATCAGTCTTCACTGCATCATGATGCAACATCAAAACCGCAAGCTCTATATTACTCAATGAAACCATTTTCAAAAGCGAATCGTGCGGGTCCGTAGCTCAGTCAGGCTAGAGCATCGGACTCTTAATCCGAGGGTCGCGGGTTCAATTCCCGTCGGACCCGCCATCATATGTACGAAAAGGTACTAGCCTTTTTTCTTTTTTTAGCTTCTTTTGTTGTCGGCATCAAATAAGCAGAAGAATTCTAAGAATGAACAAGCAATTGGTAAAAGAATTTGGAGAAAGTATTGTAGAGAAAAGAGGTTGGCACTGGGCACTAACAAGTTTTACGGTTGAAGCTTGGGCGAGAGTGAGAAAAGTGAGTTTGGAGTAAGAAGCTTGCCATTTATTTCTGTTTTATTTTGAATAATGTTTTTAGCTTCCAAACTAAAGGTAAATGCAGTTATTTAGAGACACAGTTGATGGCTGATCTTGTTGCGGGTTGAAAGATAGCTAAACGTTCTTTTTTCGTCCAAATAATGGTTGGTTTATCCGAATTAGTTATGGGTGTATTCGCCTTAAACATTGCCTTAATCGCTGACGGCTATTTCAAAGACTTTTTAGAATAATTTTGTTTAAGATCGACCTAAGTTTATGTCTGCTTACCCAGAGTATTCCCGATATGGCAAACACGAACCCTAAAAATTGAGCAAACATCAAAATGCTATTTGCCCCAATTGGGTCAGAATTAAAAAGCGAATACCCTTCGTTTATGTTGGGATCTACCCTAAAAATCAAGTAATCCCATGTAGAAAACAAATGCGTAAACCACATGTTATAGAACAGTGCAGCTGCCACTAAAACAAACCCCAGTAGAGCTATAGCAATCAAGGACACCTTTTTTATTTTAGTCTTTAGCCAGCTTAGCTTAACCAAAGTAAAGCTCTTGCTGACTAACGATGCAGCCAAGAGACTAAAGAAAGGTAACGCTTGGTAATCATATTTAATTGCGTTAAGAAAAGGCGCCTTTAAATCAAAAATAGTTCCCAAAATTATGTTAACGCTGACAACACAGAGTATTGTTGCAGTACAAGTTGCATCTAACGGTAAAAACTGGCGGAATATGCGTCTTTGCCATAAACAAACAAGCATTGATACGATTGATGCATCGATAAAGAACCAACCTATCCCGTAACTTACCAAAAAATTGGTTACAAAGAATGGTGTAGGAGTGGCGATGTTTGGATTTTGAGAAATTAAATCGGGGTGTAGAAAGATAGAGGATAAGCCTATACCCGCTATTACTTGATACCACAAAAATACGGCTATCAACATAGGGATGGAAAATCCTACTAACCACTTTAATGTATGTTTGAGATTTCGAGGTTGGTAGTAGAAAAAATACGCCAACAGTGGAACAAGTGTGAAGACAGCGTACAATTTTGTGTTAAATGCCGCTGCAAAAACAATTCCGGAGATAATAAAAAGCCTAAATGATGCTCGGCGAACAGCAATCAAGGCTACAAACAAGCTTAGCAAACTAAAGAATAGACACTGTGCGTCAATTAGGAATGTTCGACTCATAATCAGGTGCCAAGGACTAAACGCGAAGAGCAGTGATGCAAAAAAACCCGTCGTCTTATTGTATGCGACTTTGCCAATTCCATAAACTAAGGCTACGCATCCAAGCCCAAACAAAGTTACAAGAAATGTGCCATTTTTGATTGACAGACCGAAAATGTTGAAGAATAGGGCTTGAATGTAGAAGCCTAAGGGTGGCTGATCCATTAAGACACCATTTGCTACAGGTAAGCCAGTTTTGAATATCCCTAAGATAGCGTCGTATTCCCATGCAGTGTCACCATTATTGAAAGGTCCTATAGTAATAGCAACCAGAAAATAACCTGCTAAAATGCTTAGCAAGGGATAGTATTCTTCAAGAAATATTCTAAGTTTACCCATTCTGACCTTTAAATCCGAAGCTTCCTTAGGACGGCCGTTTCGTTTTTTCAATTTATACCAACCAGTTTTTTAACTATAGGTATTTTGCTTACTGGAATAATTATTGCCAAGCAGACGGCTAAAGTTGCAAAGGTAAGTATTGGAACTTCAATCACTTGGTTTATAACATTGCCATTAATGGCAAAACCGAAGTATCCGTTTTGGAGGGACTCCATGATTATGGGGTGCAAAAGAAATATCGGTAATGTATAGTCGCTGATTGTATTGACAAGCACGCTTAATTTTTTTTTCTTTTCTATTCGTCCAGGGGTTGTTCTAAAGAGTACTACAAAGAGCATCATTGATGTAACAATTACAAACGGACTAAGGTATTCTTGGAAGAAGTAAAGTTTGGGGTTACCAAACCAAGCCATGTAATATGTGCCTAAAGAAATTGTAATTATCCCCGCTGTTATGAAAATAAGTAAGTATTTTGTTTTGACTTTTATCTTTGGCAAAAAAGCGCCTAGCACAAAGTACCCCAGAAAACCCAACAATGGAAACATATCAGTGTTGAAGGTAAAGCCAAACGTAGGCACCAAAGAGACCAATGTTATGCCAGTAAACCAGATGGCGGCGAAATAAATCAAGAGTTTTTTGCTTAGATTTGGCATAAGCGCTCTAAGGATGGGGGTTAGAAGGTATAGCCCTACAATCATGTAGAGGTACCAAAAGTGGTAGTATGGGCCAACTGACAACAGGCTCTGAATGACATAGTTTGTAGTAAAGGGTTGGTTTTTTACGGTGAAATCCCAAATGAAATAAAGTATTCCGAAAAAGAATACACAAACGGCTAACCTGTTCCAACGTTTCTTAAAAAAAGTGCTAAGGGATTCAGAGTACTTTTCGGGTTGAAGCAACAAGAAGCCTGTAAGCATAACAAAAAGCGGTAAACCTGCAACTCTAAACATAGCTTGATATACATTGACAATAGACCAGCGGTAGAAGTCCTGCTGAGTCATTTGGGGCGTTATTGCTTCATTTGTAGCATGGATAGCAATTACGCTAATGATGGCGATTGTTCGGATAACGGGGGCTGATAGATATCTCATAGTTACGCCTTTTTCGCCAAGTAATCGTCTGTACATAATGCTTGTAAGTAGCGTTTAAGGTTTTTACAATTTTTCCGTTTAACAAATTCCATTTAAGAGAGAGCTGCATGTATTTGCACTTGTTTTTTTGGAAAAAGCCAATAATCGTTTTAGCACCACTAAATAGGTGAACCTGCAAGCAGAAAAGAAAAGACGGGCTATCGAAAACTGCTAACGATTTATGGCTGCCCTTTGAGGCTTTACTGGAAAAAGTTATTGGTTAACAATGGTCTTATTAATTGTGATGGAACACTTCACCCGCAAGAAAACATTGCTTATTTCAGCAACCATCTTAATATCAATTGTTTTTGCTGCATATGGGGTGGTTTCTTTAATCAATAGGAGTTCCTAAGGCGGCATTGTACGCGTTGGATGTGTCGGAGATAGTTTAACTGAGGGGTCGAATTACCCAGACTACTTATGGATGCTTCTTGGCTCAAAATATAAAGTGGGTAATTTTGGCGTTAATTCTACAACGATATCTCTTCAATCGAATAAAACCTACATTAACGCCTGAATTTATGGAAGCACAGAATTTTGCGCCCAATATTGTAGTAATCAGGCTTGGAACAAATGATGCTTATCCAAATAACCAGCAAACCAAGGTTAACTTCATAAAAGATTATGAAGCGCTTGTGAAAGAATTTCAAATACTGTCAAGTGCCCCTCAAATATGGCTCGTAAAGCCGCCGCCAGTCTTTAGGAATGGAAAAGGCATAAGCACTGAGTTCTTCACTGTAAACATAACACCTGCCATTGAGACAGTTGCAGCCAAGCTTAACTTGCAAGTCAGATCTATACGAACCGTTATCAGCCTACCCACAATACTTCAGATGATGGTGTGCATCCAACCGAAGAATACGCCCACGCTATTGCTCAAATTATTTGCCAAACATTAGTTCAACCACGAAATTAAGCGGTCTTAGGAAATAAAATTATTGGTAGTTTTGCTGACGCTCTAGCAATAGAGAAAAGAGCGAAATGCAAAATTCTCTTTTTGATTGCAGCTTCAACAATTAGATTGATCCAGAGCCTTTTCAGCCCAAGTTTACTCTTCGGCAGTTATTTGAAACTAAAAAAAAGGGAAAGATTGTTTTTGTTTGAGGTTCTTATGGTCGTTTTCTTAGCAACAGAATTGCCAATACGATGCCAATTATGACTATTACGATTATGATTGCAGCTATGCCTATCATAAGATCGTTCGCTGTTGCAAAGTTAGATACAGTAGTAGCGGTTGGTACTGGGGTTGCTGCTGCTGGGTCGACGTTGAATGCGGTTTCTGCGGATGATGCAAAGTATGAGGCGGAACCTGCGAAGCTTGCGAGTACAGTGTATTCGCCTGGTACTTGCGGAGTGAATGCTAGTTTGAATTGGCCGGTTGCGTCACTTGTGGTTGTGCCGACGTTGTAGTAGTTGCCGTTGGGGTCGAGTACACTTATAGTTACTGTAACACCTGTTGCGTTTGTTGGCTTAGTCTGCTGCATGTAGGCGTATTCCATCCATGATTCCATGCTGGCCTCAGAGACTGCTGGAAGACCATTTACAAAGCGTTTTGCGATTATGTCCTGCGTTGTGCCACCAGATATGTCCATGACTGTGCCCTCTACTAGTACGCTGCTGCCATGTATCGAAACCTTCGGATTTGCTGTAACTGTGGCGGTAGTTGGTCCCTTGCCGAAGCTGTATATCTGGTTGTCAAAGCTGTTCCATGAAATCAAGTATCCGTCGCCTATAGGACCACCAGCTGTTGAGCTGTACTGTAGTACTTTCCATACTAGAGTTCCATCACTGCAGTTAATAGCAAGTCGGTAGGCTGGATGTAATGGCACGGTGTACATAACTCCTTCTGAGAGGAATAGTTTTCCATCTGATATACTGTGTCGATTGTAGCCGAAAATTGGATAGCTTTCGAATGGAGTGTCGTAGCCTGCGTTTCCTGCAAAGAATACCCACGAGATCGTTCCTGTTTTAAGGTCGATGGCAGTTACGTAGCCGCCGAGGTCAAAGATGTAGACTTTGCCATAAGCAATTTCACCATCACGCCAAACAGCACTATCGCCGCCTCCTGTCAGTTGAGTTGGACCCCATAGCAGTTGACCGGTTGTTAGACTATAGCCCCACGCTCTATTCGTATCCTTGTCATGCATCACGTAGACGCCGTCTCCAGCGCATAGTACACCGTTGTCTTCATATGCGGGTAATGTTTGGTTTATTGGTCCCCATAGTTTAGCGCCTGTCTTTGCATCGTAGCCTGCCACGTATTGATAGCCTGGGGTGACTCCTTGATACAAAATCGATCCGGGTACTTGACGCATTAGTATTACTTCAGGGGTTACTGCAGATATGCTGAGAGAGATGTTGTCGCCGTTGAATGTAGTTGGAAGCGCTGTCTTCCACTCTGTCATGCGGGGATCAGAGCCGTTAACTGTACCGGTTGCGCGAATGAATGCGCTGTTTGCGGTATTTACCAATTTGGTGTAGTTGTATAGGCATAGATTGCCACCAGAAACGTAGTAGCCGATTATTCCTCCTTCAGTTTCTGTCGATGTTTCAGTGGGCTGCATTATCTTGCTTGTGCTGATAGAGTTAGTAACGTTCATCAAAAAGTTTCCAGTATATGCATCGTATATTCCAAACCAGTTCGCTGAACCAGAGAAGGCTCCGCCGGCTCCCGGGTTACTATATAGGAATGCATTTGATCCGTACTCCTGATAGTTATCGTAGTTGATTATTTGACCGAATGCAATTGTCTCGATGCCTGATTTACCCGCAGGTTTGTCCCATACTACTTGTCCTGTGCGAACATCTACAGCTCTCCAGCCTAAGAGGTTTGAATTTGGACTACTGTCATATACATTGTAATAGAGTATTCCGTCGAGGATAGTTATTGCTTGGAAGTACGATTGAATCAGTGAGACCGAACTGAAAGTAGCGGATGTATCGGCGGTGATTGGGTATCCTGGTTGGCCTCCGAATTGGGTTGCTTTAGTCCACATGATATGGGCAGAGTTTGGTGCTATACCTGACGGCTGGACACTTCCGCTAGCATCGTATCCACCAGAACCACCTAATCCAAACCAGTTAGCGCCTATTTCTGCTCCCCAATTCCAGTTAATCCCATATATTGGGCGCACCCAATATTCAGTTGGAAGAGCAGGAGTCTTATAGATTGGTTGCACTTGATCTTGCTGTACTGTCAATGCTTTTATGTTGCTGTCAGATGGTAACATTTTGCTGCCGATAAAATTTCGGCTACTGGTGCTGAGGGTAGGATTATTTGGGTTGTAGCCTTTTAATACTTGTCCAGGATAATGGGCCTGCAAAGTGTAATTGCCGATTTTGTCAGGTGTAAAGCTATAAACTACGCCTGCGACTGGGCTTGCAAGGTATGGTCCAGTAGTGGTTGCAACTCCGGTAGGGTCTGTAATTGTGAGGGTTATGCCTTCATAGAGATCGCCTGAGTAACCCGCACCTGTGGGTGTAGGTCTGCTGAAAGTGATGCCGACATAGACGACTTGGCCAACGCCTACAGGGTCAGGTGAAGCGGTGCAAAATAAGAAGGTTGGAGTATCATATACCTGCGCTTTAGTGCTAGGGGTAAAAGTAATCATTGTAGCTAATGTCATTAGCAGAATTAAGGTAATAGTAGCAAATTTCGTTTTTTTCTCCAATAATTTCATTTTTTCTAACATTTTCTTTATCACATCTTCTTTTAGTCTATAACAATATAGACTCGCCATCTATCTCGCAGATAACGTTAATATATTCTTGTTTTAATACTCTAATAATACAAAAATACTAAATATATAAACATGGACAAATAATCTTACTGAACGGTGACGTTTTTGCTTGAAGATACGGATATTACGTTTCTAGAAAAGATTGGACTAACTAGATCTCAAGCACATTTGTACCTTGCTCTTGTAAAAATCGGAAATTCAGATGCTCTTACTATTTCACGTCAAACAAAAACTCCTCGAACCGAGACTTATAGAATACTTGATGAGTTAGAAGAGATAGGCTTAGTTGAGAAGCATTTGGATGTTCCCTACTTTTATGAGGCTACACCAGCAAGACTTGGTATAGAATCACTTCTGATAAGGAAGTATGAAGAATATCAGCAGAATCGTCGAGAATTAGATAAGTTTTTAATCAGTTTTGAAAAAAGCGAAAAAAAACAAGATGAAATTCAACCTAAAATCACAGTAAGTAAAGGCAAACAGAAATTGCTTAACGCATTGAGATACGGTATGGATAATGTTTTGAGTACAGTCGATTTTGTAACTCCTAAGAAAAGATGGCTGAATATTTACGAAAATTGCCAAGAAAATATTAAAAAATCGTTAGAAAGAGGGGTTACTTATCGCGGATTATTGGAAACAAGTGATAATGGTAATGATGATTTGGATAGTATACCGGCACTGCAACAGCGAACCCATTTGGAATTGAGAATGGTCAGAACCACTTCTGGAAAGAACTATGTAGTTTTTGATAAGAGAGAGGCAGCATTCAACTACACTCCCGGAAAATCCTTAAACGAGACAGTTACTCTATGGACCAACCACCCGATTTTAGTGACTATCTTACAAGAACACTATGAAACTCTTTGGAGAAACGCGGCTTTGGGACATAAGTCAGGAACCACCTAACCATAATAGATTATGCCACAGGTCCTTACACATAGTCGCTGTTTGAATCCGCACTTCTAGTCTTCGCCAAATCTTCCAACCACAAGGCGCGCGCGAAGCATGAAAATGGAAAAGAGAGGTTGACGGAAATTCCAAAGAAGGTTGAAACATTAATTGTCAAGCTTGCCTCGAAAATGTATTACCCCAAGAATTGGGCAGTTAGGGACTGAAAAGAAAAAGAAAAATCGTGGGAAAAAAATTCTAGTACCAACTCCCTTACAATACTTCGAGTCCCATCGGACCCGCCAAAATTAACTTTTGAAAGCTATGGCATATTACAGCCTTTCTATAGTCTACGTCTTTGAATAAGCCGATTTTCTGGCGGGTTAGGGTTTGTTTTGGTTTCTGTATTTAGAAGTTGTTTTAGCCGTAGGGTTAGTACGCCTCTATCGTTGGGTTTCTGTTGCATCCATAACGCGCGGTTTTCTCTGAATTCTTCGCCTGTGATTTTGCCTTTCTTTTGAAGTTCGCCCAGCAGTTTCATGAATCCTTGAAGGTCCAGCTGTTCGTCCGTTACGATGTTTCCGATTTTTCTTTCTGAAGCGATTGAGATTCGCTGTCTGGCGGTGGAAAAGTCTTGTATAAGAAATGTGTGAAATACATGACATCCCAACCTATAGTTAGGGGCAAACTATTTTTGGCTTTAAGAAGCTCAGCGGTGTAGCGTTCGTATTCTTGTCCTATTGAAAGATACTTTGTTTGTCCACTGGGCGTATCAACCACTCGGTTGGCGAAATGCCGCAGATGTTGATTATTATAAATCGGCAAGACCGTTCCGCTTTCATAGTTGAAGCAGAATATGATTTTTTTGGCAAGTTGCTTGTCTTGTCCTATCCCGCCGATCTTTTCCCATGGAGCATCCACTTTTTGGGCTAACGATTTCCGGCTATCTACTGCGATGCGGAGCAAGTTTTTAAGGTCACTGATTTGTAGTCGGGCGTTGCGGTAAATGTTGGAGCTGTTAAGATTTGAATAACCAAGTAGTTTGAAAATGCCTTCTATTAACTGGAAGAATTCTCCGACTTCATCAGGGTTTAACTTGAACAGTTTATCGGGATCTAGCCACTCTATCGATCGAAGGTTTTCGGTAAATGGAAATTTCTGCCTAAATTCCTTTAATCGTGCAAGTGTTCTGTTGACCTCAGCCTTAGTAAAGCCGTCTTTATCAAATGTGGCTACCTTCTCTAATAGTGTGCTATTTCGGGACATTTTGAACACATATGTATTGATTCCATAGCTAATAAGAATTACAATAATGGCTTGGAACCTGCCAGAGCATAAATGCGTTGTCAAAAGACATAATAGTTATCGCTCAGAAATCAGGTTTGGTTATTTCAAGTGATAAACAAGTCAATAATAATTATTGGGAAAGGCCTTGCTGGTTTACCATGGGTTGTTATGGATAAATGAATGGTTATGCGACCAAGATTTTTGAGATGCAGGAAAGTGGCAACCTCTTTCTTGGAAGCGAAAGGTTTTTTGATTACAAGTCCACAACGATTTCGGAGAAACTCCAAACTCGGAACAATAACATGTGGAGGGAACTTGGCGCCTTGCATAGATTAAGCGCATATAGTTTTAGCATTTATGCAGCAAAGACTTCTGTTGAACCTGTATCTGAACCTTTTAAACAAAGTTAATTAGAAATAGCTGCCTTTAGGCACCTAAACAACCAAATGCACGCACAACACATATGGTTTTCTTCTATCAGAACCAAAAAACTTCAGCAAACGGAATAGACTCTCTTGGACACAGCAATAATGTGACTATTGATGGTTGTTTTGTGACATCAAATTCCAAGAGCCTTCTATTATGTTGTTTTAGTATTTATCATTGCAGATGATTTCCCCACGGAACAAAAAAAGGATATTAGTTTCTATATTTGATGAATTCACGGTTAATGACATGAAGAAGCATGTATTCATTTCAGGCCCAATAATAGGGATGGAAAAACAGCAAGACTACCGAAAAACCATAACGGACATTGCCACAAAATTAGGCTTTGAAATCATCGACCCATGGAAGAGGGAAAGAGTCATCTACAATGGAACAGAAGAGTGCTGGTGGGACAAGGTGCCAGCCTTTGACTTTGTCCAACGGGACCTCGACGACGCTGACCGATGCGACATCATGGTCGTTTACTTGCCCATACTTTCTGCTGGTGCCTGCATGGAAATGTTCTACGCCAAACGCAAAGGCAAAAAAGTTATTGTGGTTTCTGAGATTAATTGTTTGAGCCCATGGATTGTGTTCCACTCAGACAACATAATAAAAGGCTTTAGGGAGCTTGAAGAGACACTTAAGCAGTTTCTTTAGGTTTGACGTTGTTTGAATTCTTCTCGAATCTTCATCTGCCTGCGTTTGCGATTGTAACCCAGCGAAAAGTCATGGGCTGCATCACGGATTTTTCTTAGCAGCAGCATCATTCGGCTGTTCTTGTCAAAGTTTCTGGGTCCTGCTTCGTCTGGCAGATAGATTTCCTCATGCTCTTTGGCTAAACCAATCAAGGGAAGCTGCAATCCGAGCGTTTGTAAGGCGGCTTTGGCTGCGCTTACCTGTCCTGGTCCGCCGTCAATGACCACAAGGTCTGGAAGCTGGGTTTTCTCTTCGATTTGGCGTTTGTACCTTCTGGCAACAACTTCGTTGACTGCGGCGAAGTCGTCTTGTCCTATGAAGGTTTTGATTTTGAATTTGCGGTAGTTTTTCTTGTCGGGTTTGGCATCTTTGAAGGTTACCATGCCTGAAACCACGTGTTCGGTTCCCAAGTTGGAGATGTCAAAGCACTCGATTATATGTGGCAGGACAGGCAAGTTGAGGCTGTTTTGTAAATCCACTAATGCGCAGTCAACGTCGAGGCCTGATTCAAGGTTTTTCTCAGCCAACTGCACAAGCGCAAGCTTATCCGCTCGCCGAGGAATGGTCAACGAAACTGTCCCAGCCCGCTTTGCCGAAAGGAATTCCTCCAGCGCCTTTTTCTCTTCAGCGCCCTGCCAACACGGTTTATTTAGCAGGATTTCTCGAGGAATCTGATTGGTTGTGTAGAAGGCTTTCAGGAACTCCTGCTCGATTTGGGGCTGCAAATCAACACTGAAGTCTTTTTTGCCAAGCAAAACCCCACGACGAACACCCATCTGAACAGCCAACATTTTTTCACCCACTTGCCTAAAAGCCAAAACATCCTGGTCAAAACGCCGTTCGTTATCCACAATCTGATGTTCAGTGAGAAGCCTTATGGATTGGATTTGGTTGCGGAGCTCCAAGAGCAGTTTCGTACTGTTGGTTTTGGGAGGCGGTTTGCATTTGGGTTTTGAGTTGTTCGATTGTTTGTTGGTAGTTTCCGTTTAGGAAGCTGCGTGCCTGCTTGACTTGTTCAGCGTATTGTTCAGCGGTGGCTTTTCCGATGCATGGAGCGGTGCATAGGTGGATATGGTAGTTTAGGCAAGCCCGTTTAGGCATGGTCTTGCAGGTGCGCAGTTTAAACACCCTAACCACCAAACGCTGCAAGGTCTTGCCGTGTGAAGCCATCGGTGTATGGTCCAAAAGATTCAAGTTTGCGAGAAACCTTGCGGCTAGTAAGAATTCTCGGAAATGGCTCTCTTGTAAGCGAGATGTAAGCGAAGGTTTTAGCGTCTTTTAGGTTTATGTTGTACTTGGGTGTATGTTGCTTAACCAGCTTATTCTCCAACAGCAACGCCTCAACCTCGCTGTTGACTACAATCCAATCGATATTGCGAATTCTGGAAACTAATTGCCTGGTTTTGATGGGTTGGTCAGAGGTTGAAAAGTAGCTTTTCACTCGCGAACGAAGGCTTTTGGCTTTGCCAACATAGAGGATTTCGCCTGCTTCATCGCGGTACAGGTAGACGCCTGGGTTAGTGGGTATGTCTGAGCTTTTGAAGTCAGAGGGCGACGTTATTTGGATCATGCAGGCTGCTTCACTGCCACCATGATTTCTTGAGGCTTATGGTTAAGTATTTTTTCTAAAAACATGCCTGTGGCAGAGCTTTCAATTTTGCGACTTCTTCAGGTGTTCCCTGCGCTAGCACTCGTCCGCCTGCAGCTCCCCCTTCAGGACCCAAATCGATGAGGTAATCGCAGCTTTTTATGACATCTAAATTGTGTTCGATGATGTAGACGGTATTATCGTTGTCCACTAGCCGATTCAACACTTTTATGAGACGTTTGGTGTCGTCAAAATGCAACCCAGTAGTTGGTTCATCAAGCATGTAGACAGTGTGTCCTGATTTGTGTTTGCTGAGTTCACGAGTAATTTTGATGCGTTGGCTTTCTCCGCCCGACAGGGTGGTTGAGCTTTGCCCCAGCTTAATGTAACCCAACCCAACATCAAGCAGCGTTTCGAGTTTGCGTGAAACCCGTGGAGTGTTCTCAAAGAATTTCGCCGCTTCCTCAACCGTCATATCCAAAACTTCAGCGATGTTTTTACCTTTGTAGAGCACGGATAGGGTTTCTTTGTTGTAGCGTTTGCCTTTGCATTCGCTGCATTGCACATAGACATCTGGCAAAAAGTTCATTTCGATTCGCAAAACGCCGTCGCCTTGGCAGGTTTCGCATCTACCGCCCTTCACGTTGAAGCTGAATCGCCCTTCTTTGTAACCGCGGGCTTTGGCTTCTTTGGTGGAAGCAAAAATCCGGCGGATTTCATCGAAGAGTTTAGTGTAGGTGGCAGGGTTGCTTCGTGGGGTTCGCCCGATTGGGTCTTGGTCGATAACTATGACGTTGCGCACGACTGCAGGAACATCAGCGCTTCGTGTTTCCCAACTTTGTCAACTTGCTCACCGAACATTTTCCGCATTGCAGGAATAACCGTCAAATTCATCAGTGTACTCTTGCCTGAACCTGAAACGCCCGTGACTCCGCATAAAACACCAAGCGGCAACTGCAAACTGAGGCATTTGAGGTTGTTTTCTTCTGCACCTTTAACGGTAGATATAGCTCGACGGGTTTGCGTCTTTCAGTAGGAATTTCGATTTTTAGTTCGCCTGAAAGATATTTGCCCGTGAGACTACGAGGATTATCCATTATTTCTTGTGGAGTACCTTCTGCAACGATATGTCCGCCATGGACGCCTGCGCCAGGTCCCATGTCAACAATGTAGTCGGCATGCCGCATCGTCTCCTCATCGTGTTCAACAACAATTAATGTGTTGCCTAAATCTCGAAGGCGTTGTAAGCGTACTGATGAGTTTGGCGTTGTCCCGCTGGTGCAAGCCAATGCTGGGTTCATCGAGGATGTATAGAACACCCATAAGGTTGCTGCCAATCTGCGTTGCCAACCTAATACGTTGCGCTTCCCCGCCTGAAAGAGTCTTGGCGGCACGAGATAACGAAAGATAACCTAAACCAACATTCTTTAAGAAACCAAGTCGTTCGTTGATTTCTTTAAGAATCTGCTTGGCTATGAACAGTTCGTTTTCATTCAATTTCGGTGGCAAGTCACGGAAGAAGTCAACCGATTCCTCAATGGAGAGGTCTGTAACATCGATTATGCTTTTATCCAGAACTTGGACAGCCAATACTACTGGTTGGAGTTTTTTACCCTTGCATGTTCCGCATGGTCTGGAAGTCATATATTTTTCTATGTCTTCTTTTCGCCAATCACTTTCTGTTTGTCGGTAGAGCCGCATGGTTTGTGGGATTATGCCTTCCCAGCCGTCACGCATCCACATGCTGGCGCCGTTTGACCAGTTGCCGTTGATTGGCTCCTTATCGCCGTACAAGAGCACTTGGAGTTGCTGTTCAGTAAAATCCTTAATTGGAGTAAAAACGTCAAATCCATATTTTCTGCCAACTGTAGCTATTTGCTGTGCGCGCCAGCTGAGTTCCATGGTGCCCTTGTAAACCGCTAACGCACCATCCATGATTGTCAGGTTTTTGTCAGGTATCACTTTGTCGGCGGTGACTTCAGTGATTTCGCCCAATCCATGGCAAGTTGGGCACGCGCCAAAGGGCGAGTTAAAGCTGAACATGCGGGGTTCAAGGCTTTCGAAGACGATTTCAGGGTGGTTTGGGCAAGCGCCAAAGGTGCTGTACATTGTTTCGCCTTCGAAGCGTTCCAGCTCTTTTTTCTTGCTCGCATCCTGATTTGCCGAGTCGATTACAATCATGGTGCCTTTGCCCGTTTTGAGCGCCCCCTCAACAGCTTCAGCGACACGGGAACGCTCTTCATCAGAAACGGTGGCTGTGTCGATTACAGCTTCTATCCAGTGCTTCTCATATCGTACAAGCTTTACTTCTTCTTTGATATGGTCGGATTCGTAGATTTTCTGGTCAACCCGAATCTTGGTGTAGCCTTCTTTCTTAAGGTCGTCAAAAACCTGCTCGTGAGTGCCCTTCATACCTCGGATGATTGGTGCAAGGAACGTGAGAGTTTTTCCTTTATCAGCCATGATTAGACTGGTGATGTTTTCAGGGCTCTGTGGGTGAATACTGCTGTTGCATTTGGGGCAATGATGAGTTCCAATGCGTGCAAAGAGCAGCCTTAGGTAATCGTAGATTTCGGTAACTGTGCCTACTGTTGAACGAGGATTTTTGCTTGTGCTCTTCTGCTCTATAGAGATTGCCGGTGATAAACCCTCAATTGAGTCCACATCGGGCTTATCCATTAAGCCAAGAAACTGTCTTGCATAGGCACTGAGGCTTTCAACGTATCTTCGCTGGCCCTCCGCGTAAATCGTGTCAAATGCAAGCGTGGATTTTCCTGAGCCTGAAAGCCCAGTTATTACTATGAACTTGTTTCGGGGCAGCTCTAAATCGATGTTTTTTAGGTTGTGCTCCCTTGCACCCTTAATGGAAATATTATCACGCATTACTTTAAACCCTGTTTCCTTCTCCATTTCTGAGACTCTAACCAGTTTTAGGTTGCAAGATTAGAACCTTTTTGCGTCAAACCCCTAAATTTCTGGGTTCAACGCTTCATTTTCGACCTTACGAGCTAGCGCTTTATTGAGTACAGCAATCGCATCACGCAATTCGATGGCACGTTCAAAGTCCAGTTTCTCGGCTGCCTCACGCATCTGCGCATCCAACTCGATAATCTGACGTCTCATATCGGATTTTGGCAGATGTTTTGTGCCCTTGATTACGCCTTCCTTCTTTGAAACACCCTTGATGATGGTAGTTGGGGTTATGCGTGCAGTTGGTTGTAGCGTTTCTGGAAGCTGCGACGGTAATAAGTGGTTTCTATGGCGCGTTTAATCGACTTTGTTTCTATGTCTGCGTAAAGGATGACTTTGCCGTTGACGTTTCTTGCTGCTCGCCCGATAGTTTGGATGAGGCTGCGTTCGTCACGCAAAAAGCCCTCTTTGTCAGCGTCAAGGATGAATATAGTTGCGACTTCAGGAATGTCTAAACCCTTCGCGAAGAAGGTTAATGCCAACAAGGATGTCGAATTCGCCGACCCGCAGTTGCCTTACGAGTTCGATCCGGTCTAGGCTCTGGATGTCTGAGTGCATGTAGCGAACTCGGAAGCCCTCCTTAGCAAGGTAATCCGCCAAGTCTTCAGCCATACGCTTTGTCAAGGTCGTGATTAGCATGCGGTCGCCGCGTTCAATGGTTTTCTTTGCTTCAACCATCAAATTCTGCATCTGACCCTCGATCGGACGGATCTCAACTTCCGGATCGAGAAGCCCTGTGGGACGAGTGATTAACTCAACTGGTGGACCGCTCTTTTCCAATTCATACTCGGCAGGGGTAGCGGAAACAAATAGAACTTTACCCATCTTCTCCTCGAACTCCTCAAACTTTAAAGGTCGATTATCAAGTGCGCTTGGGAGACGGAAACCGAAGTCGACAAGGTTCTTTTTTCGCGAGTAGTCGCCGTTGTACATGGCGCGAGCTTGAGGGATGGTTTGGTGGCTCTCGTCGATTATTAGTAAGTAGTCTTTGGGAAAGTAATCTATCAGTGTGAATGGCGGAATGCCGGGTTTGCGTCCGTCGAAGTGGCGACTATAGTTTTCCATCCCACCGCAGTACCCGAGTTCCTTTATCATCTCCAAGTCGTAGTTTGTGCGCTGTTTTAGCCTGTGGGCTTCAAGCGGTGGAAGCTCGGGCAGGCGCTTTTCCAACTCCTGCTTTATGTGCTCAATCGCTAACGCATGCTTCTCTTCGGGCACCACATATTGGCGGGCAGGATAAAGTGTTAACTTGTCAACTGAGACTTTTATGTCCCCGTTCAGTAGGTTGACTTCTTTAATTTTCTTAATCGTATTTCCTTCGAGTTCGACGCGTAAGATGTCATTCTCGTAGGAAGGTACTACGTCAACGGTTTCGCCTCTCACTCGGAACCTACCTGGTTCAAGAACCAGATCGTTTCGCTCATACTGCATATCCACTAGGTCATGTATAAGTTGGCTACGCGACATTTGCTTGCCCACTTCCAGCTCCGCCGCCATGGTTCGGAAGTCGTCAGGGTTACCTAAGCTGTAGATGCAGCTAATGCTGGCGACGATTATGGTGTCGTTATGGCTAACGATGCTTGAGACTGCATGCATACGCATTTTTTCTATCTGCTCATTTACATCGGAATCTTTCTCAATGTACATATCTTGCGCGGGCAGATATGATTCCGGCTGGTAGAAATCGTAAAAACTGATGAAGTATTCGACACGGTTGTTTGGGAAGAGCTCCTTTAACTCGGCGTAGAGTTGCGCGGCTAAAGTTTTATTATGTGCGAGAATGAGGGTGGGTTTTTGGAGTTTGTTTATGACGTTTGCCATAACAAAGGTCTTGCCGCTGCCAGTGATTCCTAGAAGCGTTTGTTTTGGTTTTGTGGGTAAGTTTTGTACTAGCTGCTCAACAGCGGTTTCCTGCCCAGGAGACATTTTAAATGGAGCAACAAGTTCAAACTGCATAGTACTTCACACAAACGACGAGAAATGTTCTCAATTAAGAATTAAATTAATAAGGATTTTCTAAAAATTCCCTTGCTTTCGCCTGTTTTTATCTGTGCTGATTTCGATAATAAAACTTCGTTTTGATGACGGCAGGATTTTTATCCGCCAAGTAGGCGCAATTAGGCTATAAGTATTTCACAAAATAGATACAGCCCGGCATAAAATTGAAAAGGTGAGAATAATGTGGAAATAAGAGTTAAGGCTGTTCAAATCTATGGTGCCTTAGAAAAAAGGCATAAAACAATTATTTATTCGACGGTTAATTTTCCGAATTTACCGACGTTAAGCTGGATTTCACTTTTGAAGCTTGTAACGTAGCCGTTTTCGATTTTAATATTGTCTCCTACGTTAACTTGGTCAATTTGTTCATTCCAAAGTGTAAGCTTCACGCTGCCAGATTCGTCGGCAACTACAGCGTCAACTATTCGGTAAGTTTCATCTTTAAATCGAGATTTAACTTCTCGGGGGTCACCTTTCTCTACAACTTTGGCTTCAACGCTGACCCGTTTCATGCCATCTTGTAATTCTTTGATTGCTACCAATCTAATTCACTTCCAGCTTTCGTTAACGGTTTTCTACTTTCAATCATATAAATATTGCTAACTAAAAAAGAGTTGAAAAAATTGGTAAGCAAACGCCTGTTTTGGCGCTGCTTAAACTACGCCTACTAGCAGGAGTACGACAAATATTGTTATACCTATACCTACAACGGCTAATGCTATACGTTTTCCCAGTGAAAATTCGGGTTTCAACGCTCCTAAAGCATAGACTGTTAATGCGCCTAACCAGATGTATGATATAAAAGCCATTACTGTCACTATGCCCCTAAAAGCTGATGTTCCTGCATCGATGATCGGGAATGCGTTTTTGGAGACGATAGACAGCGAGTTAACTGCTTCAGGCGGGAAGTATAGTGTAGCGAATAGGTCAAAGCGTACGCCTAAAGATATGTCGAATGGATAATATGCCGTTTGTATTGTAGCTGCTGCGGCAAGGTTTACTAATGCACGAATAACCATAATGACCATTGCTAAGCCTAATGCAACAAAGATAGGTTTCCAGAGGACGGCATTTTTAAGAACTCGGCAGAATCCGTAAATCAAAGCTGTTAGGACAAGCCAAGTGAAAACGAATTGTAGAGAGAACACTTGTAGGAATTGGATTACGAGGCCTAGACTGCCGTATTGGACAGGTGTTAAGTATTCTCCGCGGAAGAAGAGGGCGCCAATACGAATAGTTATGTTTGAGTCGGACGGATAGTTGAATTTGAGAACTAAAGATGTTATGTTGCTCCATGTTGGGTTGCCGTTTGTTGACCAACCTTGAGCGTTTGGACCTACTGGGATTGTTAGGTTATTCCATTGGCTCAGAGTTGATGAACTGGAGAGCTGAGAAGTTAAGTCATAGGTGTATGAGTTTGTGTCAGCCAGAGAATACAGAGTTAGAGTGACACCTTGAGGTGCGGTTTGAGGCGAAACCTGTTTTATAGTCATTGAGATGTTTTGGAAGCCTGTGATACTACAATCGACGTTACTGGTGTTACTTAAGGCTGCTATCACGTTGTTTGTGTTTGAACCTTCCATCTGCAGGCTGGTGTTGCCAAAAATACTGGTATACCCATCTGAACTAGTTGGCGCCGCACCGAAACCAGCCAAATATACGGTATAGTTGAAGTAGTCGTTTGAATTGGTTAAGTTTACGTTTGAACCGCTGGTCCATGATGAGGCGTTGGTGTAGGTGGGCAAGTCATTGACTAAGGCGGGACCGTTAAAGAAAATTAACGGGAATGTTTGCTCAGTGTATGTTCTAGAAAACTGAACGTATTCGTAGCCTATTTGGACGCCTATAAAGAGAAGAAGTATGATTAATGCACCTAAATATTTGGGGTTTGCAATAATTTGCTTAAACGCTTTGTGTGGCGCAATGATAACTTGCAATATATCCTGTAGGAATGACAATCTCTTGCCCTCGGCTATGTCAGAATTACTCGGGATTTATTAAGTATTTGTCAAATTACCAACCCAAGTCATTTGAGGAAAGAAAGTACCTATTACATCCCCATTTTTAGACGGCGGTATGTCGTGTAATCTACATATTCTATGAATGGGTTTTCCGCTTGGAATTTAACGTTAATTTTTTGGCGTTTCCGTTTATCAAGAAGTTGGCTTGTAGTTCTAAGTAGATATGCATCGCTTCCTGCACCCGAACCGTAACTTACCACCAAAATGCGTTCATTTGGTTTTGCTACATCCAGAACAGCAGCTAAACCTACAAGTGAAGCTCCCGAGTAGGTGTTACCGAACTTTGTTATTTGAATGGCTGGCAAATACTGTTCTTCATTGAAACCTAGTTCTTTTGCGATTCTAACTGGGAACTGGGGGTTTGGTTGATGAGGAACAAAGTAGTTGAGGTCAGCAGCTTTTACGTTTAATCGTTCCATGAGTTTGCAGGCTGATTTGCGGACATGCTTGAAGTACGCGGGGTCACCTGTAAATCTGCCGCCATGCATCGGGTACTGTTCACCGTCTCTGCGCCAGAAATCCGGAGTATCCGAAGTACATGAATACCAGCCTTCAACTTCTGCAATGACGTCCTGTTTTCCAAAGATGAATGATGCACCGCCGTATCCAACATATGTATCCAGTTCTCCACCTGGACAGCCTCTGGGGGCTGCTTGAGAGTTGTCTGCGCCAATAACCATAGCGTACTTTATGCCTGATTTTGGATAACTAACAAGCGCTGATGCATCCTTGAACATGCTAGTTGCTGCTTTGCAAGCGAACTCTGTGTCAACAGCGTCAACGCCTTGTACGTCGCCGTCTTCTTCGCCTAGCTTCAGGACCTGAGCAACCTTTGATGCAATGGGTTTAACCGCATACGGGTTAGATTCGGATCCAACATACACTTTTCCTACCCATGCGCTGTCGAGTCCTGAATGGATGAGAGCGAGTTTGCCAGCTTCCACAGCCGCCGTCACCGAGTCTTCATCGACAAAAGGCACAGCACGTTCTAACCCGGGTTCTTTTATTCGGAAACGTGAGGTGTAAGCGCCATAGCCCACGATGCCTGGCAATTCGTATTCCTTGTTGGGTTGAACCACGGTGTATTCTTGGTGTGGATAGTATTCGTCGGCTAAGGTGAAGGCCAAAGAAATTGTGGGAACAACTTCATTTTTTCCCACAGTGTATCGTCTTCGGAAACGGGGAATCACTTCCCGTCCCTCGAGGCTCTCCAAATCCACATCGTCGCCGTCGCAGATCAGCTGGTCTGTAAGTCTTGCAGGCACACGAATTTTGCCGTTGTGGAAAGATACAATACCATAAACGTAACTTGACAGTTTCATGAATTTGTTTGTCGGCTCGTTGACAAGGGTACAGAACTCCAGCTTGCCCTTGTCATAGAATAAGTCAATGTTGTCCATTTTGCCGAAGCTTTTTCTGCCGCAGTTGCTGCAGTAATCACGTACTTCGAAGTATTCTTTTCCGCAACTTTGACAGCGGCAAGCTTTTAAGCGGTCACCAAGATAAGAAACCCGCCGCTCAATGGGTTCACTACTCATCGCTATTCACTCCTAAGATTGATACGTATGCTTTGGTCCCGAACCCCTCAAACTCCAGGACACATCCGTTCTGGGGAGACTCATCACCGACTTTAACTTGTCTCTCGCCGGCTTCACCACGTATCTGACGATAAATCTCATAAATCTGTGCGCCTCCAGTTGCGCCAAGAGGGTTGCCATCTGCCTTTAAACCACCATCGGTGTTAACAAAAACCTGTTTGCCGCCAATATTATAGCAGTTTTGGCAGCCGTGAATGCTTTTCCAAGCAGATCCAGGCGCGCAGAGACCCAGATCCTCCAGAGAAACCATCTCCATCACAGTGGATTGGTCGTAGACTTCGAAAATCTGCAATTCCGAAGGTGCTACTTTGGATGTTTGCGAGGCTTTTTTCATCGCAAGCTCAGCAGCCACAAAATGGGAAAGGTCCGCACGTTTTGGGTAATTAAGATAGTCTGTTGCTGACCCGATAGCCAACACGCTTACGGGGTTCTTAATCATTTTTTTTGCAGTTGAATCACTTGTGAGAATTAAGGCTGATGCGCCATCGGAGATGGGTGCAAAATCATAGAGCCCCAGGGATTTATGAGCTGTTTTTCTGGCGTTCAACACTTGTTCGATAGTGATTTTTCTTTGAAATTGGGCATACTTATTTTTGGTAGCGTTCGCATGATTCTTAACAGTAACCTCAGCTAAAGCCAGATTAAGCTGCTCAAGACTTTCACCTTTAATGTTATGTTTTCTAATATACGCACGAAGCATAAGTTCATGGTTTGATTCAGGTGTTCCGCCAGCATAGTAGCTCCATGGATCGTCAAGCAA
The DNA here is from genome assembly GCA_963739495.1 of Candidatus Bathyarchaeota archaeon. Classification (GTDB taxonomy): domain Archaea; phylum Thermoproteota; class Bathyarchaeia; order Bathyarchaeales; family Bathycorpusculaceae; genus Bathycorpusculum. Next base: position 223,842 of record CAVUAM010000027.1, read on the forward strand.
CATTAGATCATCGCGGATTTTGTCCCAACGATCCGTCATCTTCTCTATGCCCCCCACTAACACCGTACTGTAAACACCTGCTTGGATAGCATTGCAAGCCGTTAGTAAAGCAGCACTGAAGGAGCGGGTAACTTCCATAGGGACATGAAGCTCAGTTAACTCTGAGAGAAAGCCCTCTTCAAGCCCCAGTTTGTTTGTTATAGGAAGAAAACAATCTGATAGGTAACAAGCTTCAAGGTCTTTACGTTCGATACTGCATTCGTTTGAAGCGGCAAGCCAAGCATCCTCAATTAGTTTTTCGGGTTCTTTGCCGTAGTGCTCTCCAAACTTGGTTCGGCCGACAGCAACGATAGCTGGGCGGTTCTGCATCATGTTTCCTCTGTTTTGAATAGCACTAAGAATTTTCTAGAAAGACTATTAAGGGTTTGCCATGTTCGCACCGAATATGCAAAAAAATACTAACAACGAAAAATACACAAAAGATGCCTAATTGAGGAGGAAAGAGGAGTATTAAGTAGTCTGCAAGAGAGAGGAGCCTTGTTTTCTATTAAGAGTGAATGTTTGAAAGATCGCAATGATGTTTCGTTTTAAACCGGTCCATTATTTATCTCATTTTTTGTTAGAAGACCCTTAGTTTTCTCTATTAGGTCCTGTAGGTTCTGGCTTAAGTAGACAGGATAAACAGAAGGACCAGTTAATTTCTGATATACTAAAGGAAGATTACTGAGGCTTTGGGCAGCTCTGACGCGGATTTCATCTATATTCGGAAGACTATAAACAAGCTTACCCTTCTCCATAACCTTAACAAGTAAAGCCTCACCTTCACTCTTTTCATCTGCTAAAGCGATCACATCTTTCCTGAAAGCGCCATCCTTTCCAATGAATCGATAGACCTGCTTCCTTCCAGGCAGAGTAATTTTATCCTTGCTTAGCTTCATAATGGCTGAGAAGCTGTCAGGGCCAGTCATGGTTTCGCATAGTTTGTAGATTACGTCCAAGTAAGGTCGATCAGCGGAGGTACCCATTTTGGTACCCACGCCGAACGCATCAATCTTTGCACCTTCGTTTAGGAGCTGAGTGATTTTGAATTCGTCCAAGTCTCCGCTAACAAAAATCTTCACGTACCCCAAATTATTGTCGTCTAGGATTTTTCTAACTTTCTTGCTGGTTTCTGCTAAGTCGCCGCTATCAAGTCTGACGCCACCGAGTTTAAAGCCTTTAGATTCGAGCTCTTTAGCTACTATAACGGCTTTTTCTGCCCCTGCCATATCATCATAAGTGTCAATTAGTAAGGTAGATTTGTCAGGGAAGGTTTTTGCGAACGCGCGGAAAGCATCGATTTCCTTGGGATAAGACATAATGAATGAATGTGCCATTGTTCCGAAGACTGGAATATTATAAGCCATCCCTGCAAGCACATTACTTGTTCCTTGGCATCCAGCAATGTAGCTTGAACGAGCCACTTTCATTCCTGCGTCAACGCCGGGTTCTCGGCGCAAACCAAACTCAATTACCGATTTGCCCTGGGCTGCCTGGACTACGCGTGAGGCTTTGGTTGCTATCATAGTCTGCAGGTTAATTGTATTTAAAAGGAAAGTCTCAACGAGTTGTGCCTCAATAATTGGGGCAGTTACACGGATTAAGGTTTCATTGGGAAAAGCCACGGTACCCTCTGGAATAGCCCAAACTTCTCCTGTAAAACTCAAAACCGCGCAGGTAATCAAGGAAGCCCTCTTGGAAACCCTGCTTTTTTAGGTAACTCAAATGTTCCTCAGTAAACCTAACGTTCTGGAGATACTGTAAAGCTTCTTCCAAACCAGCGAAAAGGAAGTAGCTACGGTTCTCGGGCAACCGACGAATAAATAAGTCAAACGTGGCGGGTTCAAAGTTTTTGTTGTCAAAGTAGCTTGCACACATAGTCAATTCGTAGTAGTCGGTGAATAGACTCATGTTTTCCGCCGTTAGGTACCCCAGAAAACTTTTCATAGGCTATTAGAGCAAAGATTACGATTTAATTCTTTCTAGCCTGCCAAGGAGTTGAAAACTTGTAACATGGAGCAAATTTGGTGTTCTAACAAGTAGATTTAAAAGCAAACTCCATTAGATAGGGCTTGATTGGCTATGCCGCTCCTCTACCCAATAAAACATGTATTCCGAAACTGGAAACTATTCACTGCACTCCTAATCGGCATAACTTTGGCGGCAACTTTCTGTGCAGCCATAGGTGTAAAAGCTAACTTATCCGCTGAGCAAACCTTAGACAAGCAAATCAGTAGTGTGATAACCGACATCAGTTTCCGTGCCGACTTAAACCAGTCAAACCTTGCCTTAGCCTATCGCAATATAACTAGTATTCCAGGAGTCAAAAAAGTCGATTATGTTGCAAGCTTTTCAATGCCGATTAGCACGTCGGCTGATAACTATTCCACGTCTGATTACACACAAATGGCTAGTTTCCCCAGCTCTTCTCAAATTTATGATGAGTGGGCGAATAAACCCTTTGGCGGAATCCCCGAAAACTATACTTATATCCTTGCTGGCAACGCTCTTGCTCAGAAACTCCACGTCGGCGACAATATCACAACCATGATTAATTTTCCAACCCCAAAATACTGGAACACATCCTCAGTCTATGTTAATCTTACGGTAGCGGGTTTTGCAGAATTGACTGACACAGGGTACTCCCTTCTAACGAACAATAATGGGGGAATAGTATATTATAGCGGCTCTGGATTTGCTCCGTCTTTAGTCTACGGGGGCTCCTCCAGCGGTTACCGAAGCGACATGATGATTGTCAGTTGGGAAAACACGCTGCAAAAACTCTGGAATAGCACCTTAGATAGCAGCACGGCCAGTGTTACCTTCTCTGTTAATGTCGACCGCCAAAACCTAATTAGTCCCTGGAATGTTGAAACATCGATAAGTAACGTAAATAAAATTTCTGATAATATCCAGAACCAGATCCTCGCCAACTACTTAGCTGACACTTATGTTAACAACATGCTAAGCAACTCACTATATAGTTATCAAGGCAACTTCCAAGTTATGCTGATCAACTTCATCGTTGTGTCGATTCCTGTTTTCTTTGTCGCGTGGTACCTTGGCTCAACTGTGTCCGATGTTTCCTTTAACATCCGCAGAAGAGAAATCGGGCTTCTATCCACTAAGGGACTCTCAAGCGGGCAAATTCAGAGAATGTTCCTTACCGAAGCCTTGGTAATCGGTTTAATAGGCGGTGCACTCGGTGTAGTCGGCGGATTAATCCTAAACCAATATTACCTCGGGACAGTAAACCTTAACAATCTTTTTGCTTCGCAAATGTTTAGCCCCGAAATTGCCATAGTTACAATTGTTTTTGGTGTAGTATTAGCGCTTACCTCAGTGTTCTGGTCATCACGAAAAGCTTCTCGCATGCCCGCCGTTGATGCCCTAAGGGATTACATGCCTATTGAAAACAAGTCACGTTACAGAATTTTATCGTGGATAGCTCTCATTTTAGGAAGCTACAAAATAGCAGTTTTCCTATTAGGTTTAAACGTACAAGTCTTAGTTAATCAATGGATGTATTCTGGCGGAAGCTTCTTCGCATCTATCGTCGCTTCGCCATTGATAATCTTCGATGGAATAATGACTTATATTGGTCCTTTCCTGTTCTTCTGGGGTCTTACTAAAATCTTAATCCGAGATTCAACAAAGTTCCAGCAGGTAACCTCTAAAATTTCCTCTTTTATGGGTGATTTAGGTGCATTAGCGGCAAAGAACGTCCGAAGAAATCCAGCCCGCTTAGCAGCTATAGCTTTCCTTATTGCATTTATTATCGGCTTTAGCGTCCAGGTCACTGGACAGGTAGCAAGTCAACAGGACTTCATAGTTAGAAGTGTCCATCAACAGGTTGGAGCAGACCTGACGATTAGTGTGGTTAATGCCTCAAAAGCCCAAGTCGTCCTTAATGATATAGTGGGGAACGTTTCTGGAATTAGGAACGCAACTATAGAACGCACAATGTATGCGCCTCTCACCGGTGGCAACAGTTACAATCAAATGCAAATAAGAACTATCGAACCAGATACGTGGGCTCAATCTGCTTACTATGAGCAGGGATGGTTCACAGGGGCAAGCGTTAACCAAATGATGAAGGATTTGAAGGGCAGCAACAACACAATTATCCTTGATCAAACCCTCGCTAAACAACTAAACCTCAAACTCTACGATGAAGTAGGCATCGACTTCAACTCGAGCCCACGTAAGCTTAGAATAATTGGTTTCTTCGGTCCTGAACCTACTGACAACAGCGTTAACGTCGTAGTAAACGGCGGCGGGTCCAAATATATACCGACTCCAATAAACATCTACTCTCAATACTATTCGTATGTGCCGGCTAACCTCTTCAACATGAGCCAATACAGTGGCATCTACACAGTTGAATCCTTCCAAACAAAATATCTAATTAGCCTAAACCCAGGAGTTAATGGAACAGAAGTTGCCAACCAAATACGCGCCATCGACCCCACAGAAATATATGCGGTTGACTCATTCGACCAGGAATGGCAACAATCAGCCTCAAACAATAATATTAGCACTTACAGTAGCCTTCAGATTCTCGACATCCAAGGCTTAGGACTCCTCTTCGCAGTTCTTTCTGCCTCAGTTGGCACAGCACTCATAGCCATCGTAAGCCTAAAAGAACGAAGTCGAGAAGCTACCCTGATGAGTGTTCGAGGATTGTCATATCGTCAGTTAGTCTGGATGTTCCTCACTGAGAGTATGGCAACCATAACTTTCTCAGTGATCTTAGGCTTAGTCGTTGGTGTCATAATCGTCTACGGCACCATTACCTCAGCCAACGCTTCCCTATACACAGCGCAATTGGTTGTGCAACGCCTAATTTACCCACCAAACGCTATAGCCACAATAGGCACATACATCGCCTTGATATACGCCTCAACAATCGGAGCAATCCTAGTAATGACAAGTCAATATGTCACTAAACTTGAGAGGATGGTTAGAGCAAGATGAGCGGAATTAACGTAAAAATCCGAGACCTAGTTAAAGTGCATCATACTGGAAAAATCGAAGTCCAAGCCCTTCGCGGTTTAAACTTGGACATAACGTCAGGCGAGTTGGTTTCCATCATAGGACCAAGTGGCAGCGGCAAATCAACTCTACTAAACATCATCGGCGGTCTAGACAAAGCCACCGCTGGTACCGTGCAAGTCGGTGAGAAAACCGTAACCGCGCTCTCTGTTCGACAACTCGTTGACTACAGACGAAAAGTGGTTGGTCACATCTTCCAAAACCTAAACCTAATCCCCACACTATCGGCACAAGAAAACATAGAGTTCGCAATGGTTGCCGCAGGCGTAGCTCGCAGCAAACGCAAACAACGCGTACAAGACTTACTCAACATAGTTGGCTTGCAAAATCGCGCCCACCATAAACCTGAAGAATTGAGCGGCGGAGAACAGCAAAGAATCGCCATCGCATCTGCCCTAGCTAATGACGCACCGATTCTTCTGGCGGATGAGCCAACTGGCGAATTGGATACGGCAAACGCAAAAATAATCGCCGATTACCTTGTCAAAATCAATCGTGAATTGGGAAAGACCATAATAATGGTTACCCATGACCCCAGTGTCGCCCGCGTTTCAACAAGGATTCTTCGTATCGAGGACGGAATTATAAAAACAGCTTTGGCACCCTCAGAGGTCATTGTACAAGAAAAAGCGGTCTCATACGTTGACCAAATTAAAGCCCGAATCAACGAAATCAATATGGAAATTCAGCAGCTAGACAGCGAGTTCCGCCAGGAAAAGATAGAAGGGGACGAATACGTTCAGAAGCGCCAAAGCCTAATGCACATTAAAGACAGCTTAAAAGAAGAATGTTCACGCATGGGAGTAATCCCACCTTAAACTAGCCGAAAAAAAGCTCCCATTTCTATCTTAGTTAAGGGGGTTTAGAAAAAATGCAGTTACCCCTAAAGTTCACTTTCACCTACCCCTCCACTCTGTTAAAACCATCTTTTTCAGCTTATCTTAAATACACCATACCCTACATCAACACTAAAAGTGTGAAGATAATGTCTGAAGACACCGACGTTGAACCGCAGGAAGAACAAGAAGAATCAATACTTGAAACAAACAGGAAAAAATACGAGTTCATAGAGGACCTTCCAGGAGTAGGCCCAGCCACAGCACAGAAACTCCGTGAACTTGGCTACCACACAGTAGAATCTTTAGCAATGGCAACAGCTCGTGAACTGGAACCAGTCGGAGTAAGCGAGAAAAAATCCTTCCAAATCATCCAAGCCGCCCGTTCATCCATCGGCATCTCATTTATTCGAGCAGATGAACTCTTCAAAATGCGACAAACCGTTCTGCGGATAACTACTGGCAGTAAATGCTTGGACAAAATTTTAGATGGCGGATTGGAAACACAAACCATAACAGAGTTTTACGGTGAATACGGTAGCGGCAAAAGCCAAATGTGCCACCAATTATGTATCAACGTCCAGTTGCCTCCGGAAAAAGGCGGTCTCAACGGGGCGGCTTTGTATATTGACACCGAGAACACCTTCAGGCTGGAACGCATCGTGCAGATGGCAAAAGGGGCAGGAATAGATCCCGCTGAAGCCGTTAAAAAAATTATTTACGCTGAAGCCTACACTTCAGACCACCAAATGTTCCTTCTAGAAAACGCTGACGAAATAATCAAAGCAAACAATATCAAACTAATCATAGTTGACTCATTAACCGCCCACTTCCGAAGCGAATATATCGGAAGAGAAATGCTCGCTTCAAGACAACAAAAACTCAACAAACACATGCACAAACTCATCGCGTTAGCGCGAGCATTCAACGCCGTAGCAGTTGTAACAAACCAGGTTATGGCAAAACCCGACCAGTTCTTTGGCGATGCGATTCATCCAATCGGCGGAAACATAGTAGGCCACACAAGTGCCACTCGAATCTACTTGAGACGCGCTTCACATGGACCAATACGCATCGCAAGGTTAGTTTCGAGCCCATATTTGCCTGAGGGAGAGGAAATCCTTAAAGTAACCGAGAACGGAATAGAGGATGTCTCTGAAGAGGAGAAAGCAACTAAACCGCGTGGACGCTAAGTATGCCTATTTCACAAGCCTTAGTTACCAGGTATTTCCAGCTAATAGTCAGCAGGCAATTCACTGAAGCTGAACGCGAACTGGAAAGAGTAAAACAGAAAATGCAGAAAACTGAATGGAACAGAGGATACTTCCGGGCACTTTACGGCATGTACCTTTCCCGCAAGAACAGCGCCACGGACGACTACGCATTCTTTTCAAAAATGGATTTCTCCGACAAAGTAGCCCTAAACAACTACAGAAAAGAGTTCCTCGCGCATATGGGTAACGGGTTGCATGGAGATTTCGATAGAGGATACTTTTCAGCTTGGGCAGACTGCATGCGCATAATAACACGTATGGATATTCCAAGTGCTCCGAATAGCAACGTGAAAGTGGCTGGAGAAGAGAAAATCGAGACTTTGCGAAGCGATAAAAGTCAGGCCACTATCGCGAATTTCCTGCAGAAAACTGAAGAGAAAGAAGAGTAATTTTTAGACAGCGAGTCCCAGTGCTACAACGAATACTGTGTAGAAAAGCACAAAGAAGGTTATCCATGCAAAGAAGTACATGCCTATGGCTGTGCTGAGAATTTTTGATTGTTTCTCTATTTTGTTCTTGAATGATGCCCTCAGGATGTAGTAGGTTACAAAGTAGATGAGTAAGGCTACTGTTATGCTATTTATGAGGGTTGTTGTGTCAAGCATACCAGCCTTGCCACTAAAATAAGCAGCTATAAACGCTGTTATTATCCCTGCAATAATTCCTAATACGACTCTTAGCCAATAAAGCTGAACTACAGGTGTCATGTAAACCGAATCCTTGCTGTGTATATTTTATTCTTAATGTAAAAAGATGCCTAAGTATTAATCATTTCTGCCACCCAAAAAGTTTGTTTCCCGTGATTTCTTTGGTTTTGAGTGAAAACGGTTATTTTATAGCCAACTCCACTATAGAGTCCAATAGTTAATGGTGGATGTGTTGCGTAAAAAAGAGTTCAGCAGCTTTGACATTGCCGCAGCAATCAAAGAACTAAAAACTATCTTAGCTGAATCCAGAGTGAATAACATCTACCAACTCAACGAGAAAACCGTTGTATTCAAACTTCACAAAACAGACATGCCACCGATACGATTGGTGATGGAAGCAGGCAGAAGAATACACGCAACCAGCTACGCTGAAGAAAACCCAGCGGAACCGCCAGCTTTCTGCATGGCGCTTAGAAAGTACCTGCGTAACGCATGGGTAGCCGACATCGACCAATACGAGTTTGAAAGAATTGTGACCGTTAGTTTTCGAACTAAAACAGGCGTGCTAAAACTGGTTGTGGAACTCTTCGGCGAAGGCAATATAATATTGACAAACGAGCAAAACGTAATTATTAACGCATTAGCCTACAAAAAAATGCGTGACCGCGACATCCTCCACAACGTCATTCTGCAGCTTCCACCTGCAAGTGGAAAAAACCCCTTCAAAGTAACCCAAAATGAATTGGAAGATGCCCTCAAAAACGCAGGTGAAACCGAAGTTGTTAGGGTAATCGCACGGTTTCTGGGTATTGGCGGAGTTTACGCTGAGGAACTTCTACTAAGAATCAACGTTGAAAAAACTAAACACGGCAACGCGTTAACCGGCGGGGAAGTTAAAGGAATCTTTGATGCTTTGCAGTCTTTGTTAACGGCGGTTTCAGGTGGCAAGTTGGAAGCGAGCATAGTTCTGGGTGAGGATGGAGGATTTTTGGATGTTGTGCCCATCAAGTTAATGCGTTACGAGGGCTGCAAAGTTCAGGTTTACCAGTCTTTCAATCAGGCTCTTGACGAGTTTTACTTACGGGTTATTACGGCTGAGAGGGCCTTTGCCAGTGTCGAAGTGGACAAATTAAAGAAAGAAGCTGAGCGGCTAAGGCGCGTCGTTGAGGAACAGGAAAAATCCATCCGCGAAGAAGAAGCCAAAACAGCACGCGACAAATTAATTGGCGATGCCGTCTATGCTCATTTCAATGAACTCCAAACCTTCCAGGAACAACTTCTAAAAGCCAACATGCAAGGACACGACTGGAACACAATCATCACAACAGTTATGGCTGCAAAGAAAACAGGCAAAGCGCCTGCGGCTTATGTTGAAGGGTTCGACGGCAAAAACCTTGCATTGAACCTTTGTGTGGACGATTTCCATTTTAGTTTTAACTTGCGAGATTCAATCTTTGACAATGCTAACAGGTATTATGAGCGAGGTAAACATGCGAAGGAGAAATCTCAAGGAGCCATTTTTGCTCTTTCGGATTCCAAGCGGAAACTGGCTAAAATCGAGCGAGAATTGGCTGAAGCCGAAGAGCTCAAGAGTCTAAAACCAGCAGAAATGATGGAAGCCCTTGCTAAACGCAAAGTTGCGATGGAAAATAAAGAGTGGTACGAAAAATTCCGGTGGTACATATCCTCTGATGGCTTCTTAGTTGTGGCGGGTAAAGATACGGTTAGCAACGAAGTGTTCATAAAAAAGTACACCACACAAGAAGATGTGGTTTTCCACGCTGAAATCACGGGTTCACCATTTGTAGTTATCAAATCTGAAGGCAAACCAGTAAGTGAGCAAGCACTACGGGAAGCAGGAGAGTTCGCAGCTTCTTTTTCACGTGCATGGCGGGAAAACCTTGGAACTGCAGATGTTTACTGGGTAAAGGTTGACCAACTAAGTAAAAGTGGACCTTCGGGCGAGTCAGTTCCTCATGGCGCTTTTTTTGTTGTGGGCAAACGCAACTGGACTCGCAATACCCCGCTAAGAGTGGCAATCGGCATAATCGTTGGGGAAGAAACCAGTTTTGTGGGTGGTCCAGTTGATGCGGTTAAAGCAAAAACCAGAACATACGTTGTTCTTCTTCCTGGAGATATGGCTGGCAAAGAGCTGCTCAAGCAGATACTCAAATCCCTGATGCTAAAACTAACCAAAGAGCAGAGGGAAAAAGCAGGAAAAACATCGATTGAGCAGATCAGGGAGTATGTACCATATACGAAGGGAGCAATAAACCAAAAAGCAACCTAAGCATAGTTGCTGAACTTCGCAAGTGGAAAAAAACTCCTAAAATAACAGTAATCAAAGCTTGAATTCTTAGGGCACAAATTGTGCTATAGAAAAATCCGATACTATGCTGTTATAACTAAACAAAAATGGAACTATCAATGTTGAATCACTAAAAAGAACCACAACTCTAATTCTTAAAAAAAGTTGACCTATTTTTAAAGGAGGAAATTTTTCAAGATAATCTATTGTGGGCGCTGGAACAGTTCGGTTGAGAATACTCGGTAGTTGTCGATTCTTGGCGGTTTTTCAAGTTGATCTTGGACTTTCTGAGTTGCTCGGGCAAATACATCAAGCTCAGACTTCTTAAGGGCTTCTTCATCTTGCCAAAGTGTTAAGATAGTTACTAAGTTTGGGTTTTCATGGGAAAGCAAAGACATGTAACCGCGAAAACCCTTCGAATCCTGCGCCAAAGTATTAAGAATTTTATCAAGTTCCGCAAACCCTTCCTCACGTTTTCCGACTTTGAAATACCAAAAAGACATTCTAGCTAAAACCATAGAATTCACCTAAAAACAATTGGAACTCCTTTCATTTATAGTTTTAATATTGACATTTCTAAGTATTAAGCTGCTAAGCTATTGATAGCGTGCAGTGCACTAGTTTTTTATTTTAATCCATTATTAATGAAAATTAGGTTGACTCAATGGATAAAATTGACTTAAAAAAAGAGTTAAAAAACCTCTACAATCCCTCGGCGAAAGAAGTCACCGTTGTTGACGTCCCAACCATGAACTTCCTGTTGGTAAACGGTGAAGGTGCACCGACATCACCACAATACAGCGAAGCTATTGAAGCGCTATTTAGTATGGCTTATACACTCAAATTCATGGTTAAGAAAGGCAAAGGCGTAGATTATGCTGTGATGCCGCTTGAAGGCTTATGGTGGGTGGATGACATGACCAAGTTTAGCGCAGACCGCAAAGATGAGTGGAAGTGGACAGCCATGATAATGCAGCCCAAATACGTCACCGCAGACGACTTTAATGTGGCAATTGAACAGGTAAAAAAGAAAAAGAATCCAGCCGCGCTGCCCAAGGTAAAGTTTGAAAGCTTCAAGGAAGGACCGGCCGCACAAATAATGTATATTGGACCGTTTTCCGCTGAAGGACCAACCATAGCCAAAATACATGCTTACATCCAAAACAGCGGACACTCATTAAGCGGCAAACACCACGAAATCTACCTAAATAACCCAGCCACAACTGCTCCGGAAAAACTGAAAACCATCTTAAGGCAACCTATGAAGTAAGTTTAGGCTTTTATCGCAGCGATTTGCTTTGCCATTTCGGCAATTTGCTGCCTAAACTTTTCGCTCATTTTTGTGAAGCGCATAGCGGCTGAGGGATGGATGACTTGGATGTATTCTATGCCGTCTATCCTCGGCGTATCTTTTGCGGATGCGCCTAAGAGCACGATTAGTTTTGGTTTAATAATATTGATTTGAGCGATTAGATAGGGTAAGCATGCTCTAACTTCGTCGTCGAAGGGTTTTCGGTTTTGAGGAGAGACATGCTTAACGATGTTGGTGATGAAAACGTCTTCACGTTTTATGCCATGTTCAGCGAGGGTTTTGGTCAGGTATTTTCCTGCTCTGCCAACAAACGGTCTGCCTAACTCGTCTTCGTCCGCTCCCGGGTTTTGCCCCACAAACATTACTTTTGCATTTAGTGGTCCTTCGCCGGGCACCGCGTGTTTTGCGTCTTTCCACAAGCGGCATTTTTGGCAGCCGTAGATTTGCATGTTCAGCTCTTCCATCAACATAGTTACCATCTTGTTATTGGCTATTGACAGTCACGCAACCTTAAAAAATACCGCCTAACTAATACTCTATAAGGTTTTGTCTGCTAAAAATACAGGCAGGTTTGGTAGTTTATAGACTAAATTTTACGAGGGAAAAAAATGGCAAACGAAGAAACGGTTTCGGAATCTTTAGTAAGCAGCGCAGTTCGTGTGTTGATGAGGGTTGCTTTTGTCTTTGAACCCTTAGCGCCAACAGCCATAACAGCCCTGATGAACCAGCAACTGCACCGCTTCAAAGAAGCAGGCAAAATCGGCAACTACAAAACCCACACTAAACGCCTCGGCAAATACCACTACCGAACCACGATTGATTTAGACTTGACGGGTATGCAGGCAATCCATCTTCTGGGTAACATATTTCCTAAACAATTAAGCAGGTATAGGAGGTGGTTCCATGAGTGATATGGCAGAGAAGAAAGGCAAGTTGAAGGTTACAGTTGAACTCGAAGTTAACGAGGAATTGATGGATGTGGTTAAAGACGCGATGTCTAAGGCTTCCACCAAGATTCCTGAGATGATGAGGCGAGGCGGAGAAAACAAACAGTAAACACGCTAAGCCAATTTTTTTCTCTTATTTTTTTATTATTATTTACTTTTTAATTGTTTTTTCAAGAATTTGAGTTTTCAAATAATCACAGACCCTTGCCCTTGGGCGAAAAAAGATTTTATACCCAAACAACCACTTCTCTACTAGGAATTGTTATGAAGTTTTTAATAATACAGAAAATCAAGCGTGAGGTTCCAGTCGAGAAATGGGCAAAACTACTTCCGCTACAATTCAAATATTTTGATACCCTAGAAAAAGACAAGACACTTGAGGTTTCCTACCACCTTATTGGACAACAAGGCAGCATGCTGATAGTCAACGTTGACTCCGACGAGAAACTTTCAAAAATCGTCGGGCAAGACCCCATGTTCTTTGATAGCGAACGCGAAATCTACCCCTTAACTACTCGGCAAACGCATGAAAAGCAAATCCGAGAACTCTTAAAACCGGAGCCAGCGGGTTTTTAGTTTGGGATGTCATGGCGGGTTTAGCTTAGACGAAGCAACCAGACGGTCATGGTATAACCCAGACGTAGTCCTGCAAGACCTGCATGAAGGCATGGTCTTCGTCGACGTTGGCTGTGGTGACGGATTCTTCACTATTTTAGCATCAAGAAAAGTTGGGGAAAAAGGAAAAGTTTACGCTGTCGACATTGACCCTTACGGGATTGAAAAATTAAAAAACAAAGCAAAAACAGAAGGTTTAACCAACATAACTGCCGAAGTGGGAAAAGCTGAAAACACTGTTTTCTGCAAACAATGTGCCGATTTTATTCTTTATAGTATGGATCTGCACGATTTTGGTGAAGCAGGAAAAGTGCTTCAAAACGCAAAACAAATGATAAAGCCCACAGGGCAACTGATTGATTTAGACTGGAAAAAACAACAAATGTCCTTTGGTCCACCAGTCGCAATAAGATTTAGTCAAGAGCAAGCATCAGATTTGATGAGGTCTGCTGGATTCACAGTCGTGATATACACAAGATGCTGGACCGTATCATTATATCCTTACTGCAAAACCGTAGAAAAGCTACTCTGCCTTGGCGTAAAGTTCAAGCAGATCATGCTTGAACCGGTCAGGTTGGTCTTTGTACGCAGAGTGGCTTGCACCGTCATAGACTATGAGTTTAGCGTTGGGCAATTTGTCGGCTAGGGTACGCATGTCCTCGCTTGCCACGATATTGTCTTCTGTACCCCAGACTATCGTTGTTGGAAACTGAAAGTTAGTATAAGATTGCGTTAAGTCGGGTTCAAGGGCTCGCGCAGGCGCAATAAGGATTAAGCCTTTCACCGGGAAACAAGTGGCGTACCTAAGAGCAATGTTTCCGCCGATGCTGGCACCAACCAATATTGGGGTTTCTGCTGGAAAAAATGTTTGGATGGCTGCTTTGGCAAAATCTATGTTCTGCTCTGGGCTGCGAGTTTTGGGTTGGCACTGACTTCTCATCCCATACGGCATATCTAAAGCTAAGAAGGAAATGTGCTTCTCGATTAGAAGCTCCGTTATGCCTATCCGTTGCCAGATGTCGCTGTGTAGGAGAACCCATGCAGAAAAACTATTGGAACTCCAGATGCTACATTGTATAGCACGCGGCATTTATGGTTGGCAGCGTTCAAGGTTTTTTCCAAACAATCGCCACGTTTGCTATGTGCATAGCCGCTTATAATATTTGATTTTGGTGCGAAAACCATAATAGCCCTCAAAAGCCACTAAGGTATGGTGAGTTTTTGACAGTTAAAGTCGGCGATAAAGCACCAGATTTCACGCTTCCATCCCAAATGGGCGACAACGTAACCCTATCGGAGTATTTTGGCAAGAAAAACATTGTTCTCTATTTTTATCCCAAGGATGAAACGGCAGGTTGCACAAAAGAAGCCTGCACTTTCAGAGACAACTATGAAGAATTAGCCAATTTAGGGGCTGAAGTGTTGGGCGTCAGCGGTCAGAGCGTGGAATCCCATAAATCCTTCGCCACGCACTATGGGTTACCTTTCATTCTTCTTGCCGACGTAAACAACAAAGTACGGGAGCTGTATGGGGTTCCTTCAACAATGGGAATAATTCCCGGGCGAGTTACCTACATCATCGACAAGAAAGGCATCGTTCGGCACGTTTTCGTTTCACAAACCCAAGCACAAAGGCACGTTGAGGAAGCAAAGAAAACCCTCATGGAAATTGAGAAAGAAGAAAAAGCTACCGCCTAAACGGAGAAGACGCCTTGTTTAAAGTCTACAATTCGTTAACCAGGAAAATCGAGCCCTTCAAACCCCAAGAAGACAAAGAAGTCAAAATGTACACATGTGGTCCATCAACCTACCAGCCAGCCCACATCGGAAACTACCGCACCTTCCTCTTCGAAGACATACTCCAGCGATACCTTGAATATTTAGGGTATAAAGTCTCGGCGATGATGACGTTAACTGACGTGGAAGACAAAGCGATTGCGCAGGCAAAAAAAGAAAACCTCTCTGTCGAAGAGTTAACCCAAAAAAACGAAACAGTCTTCTTCAGGGATTTTGAACTTTTAAAAATAAAAAAGCCCGATTACTCCGTTAAAGCTTCAACAGCGGTAGACCAAGCAGCGAACTTGATTGCTAAACTGGTCAAAAAAGGCAATGCTTACAATTATACCTACGAATGCTCAGAAAACATTTATTTTGACCCTTTAAAATTTGCGGGTTTTGGCAAACTTGCCCATCTTAGACATGAGTAAATGGCCAAAAAAGAAACGCCGCTTCCACAAAGACACCTATCCAGGAACGCCTTGGAATCTGGGCGATTTTATTCTTTGGCATGGCTGCACAAAAGACGATGTCTGTTACCAAACACCCATTGGCAGGGGGAGACCTGCATGGAACATTCAGGACGCAGCCATTGTCACCAAACACTTGGGTTTTAGCGTTGATGTTGCTTGTGGAGGAATCGACAACTTGGTTAGACATCACGACTATACCTTGCCGTTGCGGAAGCGGTTTCAGGCAAACAGTTCTCGAGGTACTGGCTGCATGGCGGACACCTGTTTGTAGATAGCAAAAAAATGTCCAAAAGCAAAGGCAACGTGTATTACCCAAGCGACCTTTTAGCCAAAGGGTTTAGCGGCCGACAGTTGAGGTTCTTTCTTATTTATGGGCCTTACAGGAAAAAACTGAATTTCACATTTGAAAAGTTGGCTCAAAACAAGTCAGAAACTGGATTCTTTTAGGCGCATGGTTGCAGATTTGGAGGAGACAAAGCCTACTGCCAAATTGAACGGCAGAAAAACTCTAACAAGCACAATCGTTTCTGATTTTGAAAACCACATGAACAACGATTTGGACGTCAAATCTGCCTTTGATAACCTATACGAAACAACCAGTGAACTTCATGGGATGCGCCAGTCATTAAGCTCCAAAGAAATAAAAAATGTGTTGAATGACTTACACAGGGTTGATAGTGTGCTGCAATGCATCTTTTGAAAGATCTTAGACTAATTCGCCTACAAGTTTCACTCCTTGCAAAAGTTTCCTCTCGGTGCGGCGCCATCTCGAGCTCTTCAGTTAAATCTTTTCCAGCGTCATGCATGCCCATGTGGTCTCCTTCCATCCAGAAACTACTGTCTGTAACTTCGTAGACTTTGCCTTGGAATGCTATGTAGGCGGGTTTACCGTTTTTCCCATTATTTTCTTGCTAGTTGTTGGCGTGTTATCTTTTTTTGTTCTGCCAAAAAATTCACCTTATCTTTACTGTCTAAAAGTTTAAGGATAGTTTTAAATGTTTAGGGCTTGGACAAGTCAGTTTCTAAGATTGGGCTGAATATGGATTGGTAAGCAGCGTTTATGTTGATGCTTCCCAAGTTTGTTTTACTGTTTATTTCAATGTTGCTTGTTGCTGGGTAATTGTCAGATTGGATAGGGGATTGGTTGCCTGAAAAGTGCTGCACATCCGTTTATGCTTCCCAAGTTAGTTTGCGAAACGATTTTTGCTCCAACGTCGCCGTCGATGACTAGGCCAACGTTTACTGAGCCCAATTCGGTGGTGGCGTTTATCTGAAGGTTCCCTTGAAGAGTCTTGGTTTGGGTTATATCCATGTTTACGGAGCCAGCGTTTGAATGTAAATCAACGGTGTTGTTTCCTTCAACGAGAATTTGACTTGTCCGAAAGTCAACTGTTCCAGCTTGAGTTCTAACAGTCACGTTTCCTGCAATAGTCACGTTTTGCAGGTTCGCTTGAACTGATGCCCGCATGATGCCTGCAGGTTGAGGGACTCAAAAGTTGCGGGTTTATCGGCGGTTAGGTTGATTTGCCCTGCTTGTGAAGTTATGTTTAGGTTTAACGTTAAGGTGGGGTTAAGGTAGATGTTGCAGACTACTTTGAGTCTTGAAAAAGCGGTGGACTCTGTAATTTTGCCGTCACCGTTAAAACTCCATTTACTGTATCATTGTAAAAAGCGAATTGAATTGGGCTGTCGCTGCCGCCGCCAAATATGCCTTTTGAACCTGAACCTTCAAGTGTAATTATGAAATTGTTGTTGTTTACGTTTTGGGTGAAAACGTTTACTTTTGCCCCATCAGTTTGGAAATTGAGGTTTAACTTGTTAATGTTAGTGGTGTTATCTTGGTATCTTTGGTCAAATTCACTGTAGAGAACGGTGCAGCAAACAAAGCCACAACCACCACGCCAACCACTAAAATAACACTTAACACAATAGCCGCCTATTATTATTGGGTCATTTCTAATTGGCTTCAACGGAGCTGAGGGGGTTGGAGAAGCATAAGTTGTCGACAGGTGTTCCGCATTTTTGGCAGAAATGCGCATCCTCATCAAGTTTAGTTCCGCATCTTCGACAATAAGGCAAAGTGAAACCTCAAGTTACGAGGTATCGCGTTTTAAAAATTTAAGCATTACCAAAAAT
Organism: Candidatus Bathyarchaeota archaeon; assembly: GCA_963739495.1. Classification (GTDB taxonomy): domain Archaea; phylum Thermoproteota; class Bathyarchaeia; order Bathyarchaeales; family Bathycorpusculaceae; genus Bathycorpusculum. The sequence continues at coordinate 241,260 of CAVUAM010000027.1, forward strand.
ATTCTTTCACGCATAACTCTTAACAAGTCTTATAGGAATTTTAATAAGGTTGGCACCAAACGATTTGTTGATGATACCTTTGCCCGAAAAAGTTTTAGTTACATCCGCTTGGCCATACATCAATGTCACGCCGCACTTTGGCAACCTTGTCGGCTCGGTCCTCTCCGCCGACGTTACAGCCCGTTACTACAGGCTAAAAGGCAGCGACGTATTGATGGTAAGCGGTTCCGACACACATGGCACACCCATAGAAGTGGAAGCCATAAAACAAGGCATAACACCTAAAGCTTTAACTGACCGCAACCACGCTAAAGTCGCCGAGCTTTTCCGCCGATGGGACGCCTCCTTCGATAACTACACAAGCACAGAGAGCCCAATTCACAAAGAATTTGTCCAGAAAACCCTTTTGGAAATCCAGAAGAACGGCTACATCTTCGCTCAAGATACCCAGATGCTCTACTGCGAACATGACCAGCGTTTCTTGCCCGATCGCTTCGTGGAAGGAAAATGCCCTTATTGTGGATGTGAGAAAGCCCGTGGCGACCAATGCGACAGCTGCGGCAAACTCCTGGAACCTACCGCTTTAATTGAGCCGTACTGTGTTATCTGCAAAAACAAACCCACCGTGAAAACCACTCGCCACTGGTACATCGATCTTTCTAAACTCGAAGAACCACTCTGCGAGTACATTCGGAGCAATCAACAGTTGCCTTCAAATGTCAAAAACTTTAGCTTAAACTGGATTAAAGAGGGCTTAAAACCGCGAGCAGTTACACGCGACATTGAATGGGGTATTCCGGCTCCATTTGAAGGGGCAGAGGGCAAAACCATCTATGTTTGGGTAGACGCCGTGCTTGGGTACGTTTCTGCGACGATTGAGCAGTGCCAGCGTTTGGGTCAACCTGAAAAGTGGCGAGAGTTCTGGTTTGATAAAGAGGCACGTACACTCTATTTTGTTGGCAAAGACAACATTCCCTTCCACACAATTATCCTGCCGGCGCTCCTTTTGGCTTCGGGTCAGGGCTATAACTTGCCATGGAACGTTTCCGCTACTGAATTCCTCCAGTTCCGGGGTCAGAAAGCATCAAAAAGCCAGCGTGTTGGCATATGGATTGATGAAGCCTTAGAAATGTTTCCAGTTGATTATTGGCGCTTTTTCCTAATGGCCACAAGACCTGAGAGCAAAGATACCAACTTCACATGGACAGCGTTCACCGAAAAAATCAATGCTGATTTGAACGATACATTTGGCAACTTCATCCATCGAACTCTCAGTTTCATAAATAGCAAATTTGATGGACAAATCCCAGCTCCAACCAAACTTGACAAAGACGATGAAGCCGTGCTGCAGTCGGTAAAGGAGAAAGTGGAGCAAGCTGCCAAAGAAATCGAAGATGGATGGCTGCAATCAGCTTCTAACACGCTTATCGCGATAAGCCGCATAGGCAACCAATACCTCAATACAAAAGAGCCGTGGAACCTGATGAAGACCGACAAAGAGAAAGCAGGTACAATCTTCTATGTGGCGGCACAAGTAGTCAAGGCAATCGCCGTGGTCTCGGAACCCTTCATTCCCCAGACTGCACAGCAACTATGGCAGACACTAAACCTTCCCGAAAGCGTAGTAAAAAGTAACTGGATCGACGCAATAAAACCAATAGAGGCAGGACACAAAATCTTGAAACCAACACCGCTGTTCCACAAAATCGACGCTGACGAAACAAAACTTGATGAAATGTTGGCGCAGATAAGAGCTAAGGCACCTCCAAAATAGAGGCTAACAAATGCAGATAAAAGCTGACCTCCATGTTCACACCACCTATTCGAAAGATTCACTGATAACGCCCAAGGACCTGGTTTATTATGCGAAGAAGCGGGGGTTGAATGCTGTAGCCGTCACCGACCACAACCAACTCGATGGCGCCTATAAAATATCCAAAGAAACCGATTTTCTAATCATTCCCGGTATGGAAGTTTCCAGCCGCGATGGTCATATTGTTGCGCTTAACGTTTCAGAGCTTATCCCGCGGGGTTTAAACGCTGTTGAAACAGTTGAGCGCATACATGAGGCAGGCGGAATTGCAATTGCTTGTCACCCATATGTTTTTTTCAAAGGAGCCCTAAAAGAAAAAGTCTGTAAAACCTTTGATGCAATCGAAGTCATAAACGCCCGAGCGTTTCCCATTCAAAGAAGCATAAAGAAAGCGAGCAAACAGCAGATCGCTTAAAACTTTCAAGGGTAGCTGGAACAGACGCGCATTATGGACCCCAGATCGGTTATGGCTACACGGTTATTGAAGCCTCTGAACCGAGTGTTAAAGCCATAGCAAGAGCAATAGTTGAGGGACATTGCCAGCCTTTCGGCAAACCAGTGCCTATCACCTTAAACCTTATGCAGGAAGTTTCAAAGAGTTAAGCGTATGTTGAAACGAGGCAGCCGTCAATTAAATTTGTTTAAAACGCCGTAAGTTACTTGTTTGCGGAATTTAGCCTAAAAGCCAATAGGTCCAAACCAATCTTCTTAGCATCCCGAACTGGATTAACTTTTGATGCCCCCTTATTGCGCTCAGACCACTCCACTGCCACTTCCACCACGGGGAACCCAAGTTTTTTGCAGCGCACAATCATCTCGGTGTCAAAGAAGTAGCCATCTGACTTGGAAACATTCAAAACTGCTTCAGCAACCTCACGACTCATTGTTTTAAAGCCACATTGGTGGTCACGGACGCCGTCAAGGAATAGCATTCTAACCGCCAAGTTGTAGGTTAAACTAAACAGGGTTCGGGAAACGCGGCGTTGAACTCGGCTGCCTCCGATGTGCCTTGAACCGATTGCCATTCCCCCGTTTGACTTAACTACCTGCAAGAGCATGGGTAAACATTCAAGGTTAGTTGCTAAGTCAACATCCATAAAAGTTATGATTTTACCCTTCGAGGCGAAAACAGCCTTTTTAATGGCTTTACCTTTTCCCAATCGAGTCGGTGAATGGAGTAGAATGAGGTTGGGGTTGTTTTTTGCCATATTTGCCACGATGAGGTCAGTGCCGTCGGTGCTTCCGTCTTCAGATACGATTATCTCGTATGATTTAGAGAAGGAGCGAACAGCGGCTTCAACTTGGATCACACACTGTTCAATCTGAGCTGCCTCGTTATAGGCTGGCAGTAGGATTGAAATTTCTTTGTCAGGTGCCCCTCGTTTCAACTGGTAATCTAGCCTTCCTGAACTGGAAACAATGTTTCTTTGCCATAAATGAATTGTGTATTTCCTGAAAAGTTCTGAATGCGACATTCTGCGAGGTATTGCAAACTCTTTTTAGATGCAGCCAACTAATTCTCAGTTTAAAAAGGGGCTCTAACCATTAACCAAACCGCAAGCAATAGCGAACATTCTACGTTTAGCAGAGCAGGATTCATAAAAAAGCACAAGTACATATTGATACTTGCAGCTTTTTTGGTCGTGTTTGCGGCTGCTGCCCTGTACAATTTGGGTTACATGTCGGTTCAGTGGGACGAAATGCCCCACCTCAACGGTGGCTTGCTCCTAATGAGGGGGCAAACATGGGATTATATGACTACCTACGGCTACTATCCACCTCTCTTTGACTTGGTGACAACAGGGTTCTTCCACGTTTTTGGCGTCAGCGAGGTTGCTGGGCGACTGGTTGCTGTCACCTTCTCTGTGTTGGCGATTTGGCTGCTTTACGAGTTCACCAAACGAACTTATGGAGTAAAAAACGCATTGATCGCGAGTATACTTTTAGGAACTATGCCTGGGTTCTTTTGGCTCTCAAGAGTCACTATGCTGGAAACCATGCTCATATTCTTCTTTACATTAGTCATGTTTGCCTTCTACACCTGGCTAAACAAGGACAACAGCAACCGCGCATTGATCTATAGCGGTTTAGCCTTAGGCCTCGGCATATTAGCCAAGTATCAAATCGTTGTAGCCGCGTTGGCGATGTTGCTAAGCATTCTGTTTCTAGGCAGAAAACGACTAAAACTTAACTTGACAAAGTTCCTGCTGATCTTTGCGATCGCAGTCTTGGTTGTGGTGCCATGGTTTGTGATGATTTACCACTACGATGGAATAACCAAGTTCCAAACATTGCAGTACGTGATGAGTGAAGGAGGACAAGACCGCCCTGCCTACAGCAACCGCTTCCAACCAATACCCGTATACTACCTGATTGAAATGGCTTGGCCCTTCAACGATTTAGCCGTCCATCCCATTTCCCTGCCCATTTTTGCTTTAGGATTATGCGGCTTGGGATTGTTTGCTTACCGAAGAAAAAGACAAGACATTTTCTTTCTAACCTGGTTCATCGTGGTGTATGCTTTCTTTACCATTATCCCCAACAGGCAGTGGCGTTACGTAACTCCGCTTTTTCCCATCTTAGCCATCTCCTCCGCATGTTTCATAATGTTCCTCTACAGTTCTGTCCGCACTTGGAAGCCCAAACAAACGGGCATAAAAGCTGACCGCTTAAAGAAACTTGCAGCAGCATTTTTTATTGTCATAATAGCTTCTGGGGTTGCTTACTCCGCCTATGATGCTTACCAGATGACGATTAGAGATCAGATTCATATCCCAATCCAAGAAGCAACAAGGTATATGTCAGGACATTTGGACCAAAACCAGTCGGCTGTGCTGGTTTGTGCCTTTAACTTGCTTGACCAAGACATGTTCCGCTTCTATCTTCCTAATAACATGTCAAATGACCAAATTTGGCAGTACCCCTCACTCGCGGTTGATGCTTTCACTCCTAACTTCAACATCACTGAATTTGTTAGTCTATGCCAGCAACGCAACGTCAAATACATTGTACTCTTCGACTGGGGACCTCACACAACGTTCTTCAACACAACCTTGGACTATGCACAGGTCCAAACAATGATTTATGACACTCACAAGTTCGGTGACCCACAAGACCAACCTTTCTTCGGTGACTTCGCAGACAATAAAGGGTTTAGGCTGTTTCTGGTTCGTTTTCTTGGGTTGACAATCAATTAGTTTCCAAGAACTCAAAACCTGTTTGCTTGTTCTTTGTCCTCTTAGCTGAGCTACCCGTTAACTCCAAAATTACCACTTCGCCAATTTGCCAAACATCTACACCCAAACGCACACAACCTGTAACTGAGTTGTCGTTTCGTCCAAAACTAGGCATGCATATGCAAACTTAGGCTTGCCTTTATGATCGGTAAAGATTGTTCCTACTCCACATGCTTCATGGACACCTCTTAAGAGAGTCATCATTGGTTGAGGAGGCATTGCGTCACCGTCTTTGGGTCCCACGACTACTTTGCTTTGGTCTTGGGCACCACCTAGAAAAAAGCAGAGAGCGCTTTTGACTTGTTTTTGGGTCGCGAATTCTTCAATGACTTCGTGGAGGGTTTCGTTGTGTTGGAGTCTGAGAATGAAGATTCTTCCGAGGTTTGCTTCGGTGTAATTCAAGGGTTATGCCTCTTGTTTCAATTAAACGGTTAGAATCAAATATAAAAGAGTTAAACGCCAAACATAGATCATGTTTGGGTTTATATTCTCTTTAGGTATAGCGTTTGTTTTGCGTCTTCTTTTCGTTTATTTGAAGAGACCTTTAAGTTACCAGTATCCGCTGCAGTAACGGTAATTTCAGCGATTATTTCTTGCGGTCTTTCTTGATCTTGTTGCGACATATTTTTCGACCTCGTGAAGAGCCAACGAAATAGGAGAGTTCACTAATAAACTTTATCCCGAGTTTTAAATCGCTTGCGAATCATGAATTAATATTGTAAATCATAATTAATTGTAGCCTGTAAATTGATTATTTCTAAACAGTTAACCTTTCAGGTTAGCGGTTGAAACGGTCATTTTTCCATACATCCGCGCTGTCACTGTAGCCTCGGCGCTCCCAAAAACCTAACTCTTTACCCCGCGTAAACCTCAAACGCACCACCCAAAGCGCACTCTTATACGCGTATTTGCTTGGCACAACAAGCCGTACTGGAGCACCTAGACCTTCTTCAAGCATCTCACCATTCAGTTTGTAAGCCAACAATACATCATCACCTGCAAGTTCCTCCCGAAAAAGCGAAGTCAAATAATTGTCGGCACCCTCAAACGACACCGCACGAGCCACAGCTTTGGGTTTAACAAGTTTTTCTATGTCACGAATGCGTACACCTTCCCACTTGCAGTCCAAAACGCTCCAACCCTCGACACAATGAAAATCACTAACCGAAACAGACTGAGACAACGCCAAGAAATCGTTCCAGTTCAGCGTCACTGGCTCTTCAACTTCGCCATCAATAGTCAAGGTGTAGTTTTCCAGTTTCAGCTGCGGATTGGTGGATGCTATTCCGGGGTGTTCGTATCCCCAACTTAGGATGTGGTCGGTGACCGTTTGGTCAGGTGGAAGTCTTTGCATTTTTTCAGGCGACAAAAAGAACACTAAATTAGAAGGAGTTGTTGCAAAAAAATAAAGGTTGCTGACGCGAAATTTAGATAATGAAACAAATTTAGGCTTTGACGAAGATTGTGTAACCGTCGTCTGTTTCTATGACTTTTAATCCTCTTTCCTGAATTATTTTTTCGAAACAACCTTTTTCTGCGTTATCGACCCATTTAAGGCTTAGTTTCCAGTGCCCAGGTGTAGAGTTTGGTGTCAAGGAAACAACAGGTGCTAGCTGCATGGATTCGCATGAAAGCATCAAATCTTTTAGCAAGGATAGCGCTTCTTCTCGCTTCATAACTTCATCTCAAAGGATACAGTTTCCACTTACTCCTTAGCCTTGATTTAAGCTTATTCCAGAAAAAACCGTAATAAAAATGAGCCTTGTTGTTTATTGGAAAAACAGCGTCAACGGCTTCTGATGAGTCTCTTCCTTATGGAAACCCGAAATCTTCACTCCAACCCTTCTTATTTCAAGCGTTGATTCTCCCAAAAACTTTTCAAAAAGACTCTTAACGTTTCTAGTGATTGTTTCCTTATCTTTTGAGGGTTGGTCAAGCGTAACTGAACGGGTTTTGCTGCTTAAATCAACCATAACCATGTAGATAGATACCACCTTAAAACTTAGGTTCCTCTCCCTGAGGTCTTTAAAAACGTATTCTGTTAGCTCGTCTGTTTTCTGGAGAATAAATGCTAAATCCCTTGTATCCTGCTTTAGTGTTCCAATTCGACTAATCGATTCAGCTTCACCCTGTTCCACAACGGGCTCGTTATCTACCGCGTTGGATGCGTTGTGGAAGTAGAGGCCTAATGATTTACCGAAGACTTCGATGAGCCTCTGGCAGTCGTATTTGGCTAAGTCGCCGATTGTTTTTATGTCCATCTGATCCATCCGTACCATGGTTTTTTTGCCTACCCCCAAAAGACGGTCAACTGCGAGCGGCGCAAGAAAAGCTTTAGCCTGCTCGGGTTTAACGATGGTTAAGCCGTTGGGTTTTTGGCTGTCGCAGGCGATTTTGGCGACAAGCTTGTTGGGTCCAACGCCGATGGAGAAGGAGATACCGACTTGGGTTTTGACGTCATCTTTGATTTTTTGTGCATATTCTCTGGCTTTTTCAAAGCTGCCTTCAACCTGCTCAGTGACATCCAAGTACGCTTCGTCCACACTGACTTGCTCAAGACTGCTGGCGTAGCCGCGAAAAATCCCCATGATACGATCGCTTATTTGGTCATAATATTCGTGGTCGACCTTGAAGAAGATCGCGTCGGTGCCTTCAAGCTTACGTTTTGCCAGGAATAAGGGCATACCTGATTTGACTTCGTATTTGCGGGCAATGTAGTTGCTTGTGCTTACGGCTCCGCTCTCTTCAGTCCGTCCAGAATATACCCCTACGACTACAGGTTTGTCTTTGATAATGGGGTTTCGGAGTTCCTCGCATTGGGCGAAGAAATAGTCAAAGTCTGCGAGCATCACCACGCGATTCTGCATCAGCCAAAGCCTCCTTCTGTTTTAGGCATCAGCCATGAACCATCACAGGGAGCCGTGTTTAGCTGAGCTAAGCCTTCCCGACAAACCCCAAACTTCATACCATTTGCATCGGCTAAATCGCGAATGCCTTTGAGGAGTTTGAACCGGAATTCCTTGGGCAACAGCATGCTTCCGCCGATTCGCTCGCCCTGCTGAAAATATAGGGGTTTAAGCTGCTCCGCTACCTTTGGCAGAGCTTGACTTAGCCGCATCCAGTTGTCCGCTTTCGCCTTATACGTTGAGCAGGTCAAGTGCTTTATGCCGATACTTGCCAAAGTCGCGATAAGTCGTTGCGGCTGATCATTCACGAATGGGATTATAGGGTCAATTCGCACCGCGACTGGGATTCCCGCTTTCATTAAATCCTGTGCTGCCCTAAGTCGCTGGGAGGAAGAGGGAGCGAAGGGTTCAAGGATTTTCGCGAGGTTATTATCGTCGGTGGTTATGGTTAATGCAACTGTCGCCGGAACTTTGTTGAGGAGGTCGTCATCTCTGGTTATGATGTTACTTTTGGTTATGATTTGTATTTTGCAGTTACTTTCCACAAGAATTTCTAGGCATCGACGGGTTAAGCCTTCAGTCGCTTCGACACGTGGATACGGATCGGATGAGTTTGCAAGAGAGATGGTTTCCCCTTTGAGTTTGGCGGCTTCCCGCTTCAGTATTGCAAGGGCGTCTTTTTTAGAGTGACATTCCTTGAAGTTTTGGATGTAGCTTGATGCGTAGCAGTAGATGCATTGATGGTCGCAACCCGTATAGGGGTTAAACGTCAGCTTAGGTGGGCATGTGCATAGGCTTGAACGCCAAGGATCAAAGCTTGAAATCAACGGCACCAAACATTCACTATTACTATCAATTCATGAAGCCAGACAAAAAGCATTCGCAACAACAATCATATCTAACCAGAGGATGTGCCATAATCACAATTTTAATGCCGTACTTTCTGAAATAGTTGCAAGCATTGCAATATGAGAAAAAAGTGTGAATAAAAACTTAGTACACTGGGGGATTTTGCCCAACATATGAAGGGTTTTTCTTGAGGTGAATATTTGTTCAGCTAGAAGAAAAGGAGTTGTTTTGACATGAACTTATTCGGGTTATTTTTGGATTGCTATTCAGTTTAGGGGTTGTGGTGTCTGCAGGCTGCGTCTGGATTCGTCACAGAAAGGCAGGAAAAGGCGTTGGTACCAAAACTGCGTTTGCTGAACGAGTAAATTCAGATCGTTTGCAGATGGGAATTGACCTCTCGGAACTTAGAATATCCACGTAGAAACTCTTTGAGACAGTTCGTATTGCCGTCAAAAGTAGTAATCTGGCATGTTGAGGATTACTTGAGAAAAATTGATATTTTATTGTTGAAGAAGCCCCATCAGTCTCAGTTGAAGCAGCCCCCGTAATCGAAACACATATCGAAGTTCCAGCGGAGACAATTACCGCAACCCCACCAACAAACCCAACCATATAAACAATCTCACAAACAAAAAACAACAAAAAGCACAATTTTTGGAAATTAAAGAGACCGTGATGTTATTGCTCTAGTATTTTAGATTGAAGTCGTATAGCGGTGGGCTCTCCATAATTGGCTAATTTATCGACCATAAAAGCAAAGCGGTGCATCTTTTTAGGGTCTCGCTTGATTGTCGTGCCATATTTTAACCATCCACTTAATAACAACTCGGATAAAGAGCCCGCATTTTTCTCGAATGTTCGTTCCTCATCATCTATTTTTGACAGGCAATCAAAAAGCCAGTTTATGCCATAATCTTCAAAGAACTCAAAACCAAAGGATTTTAAGATCTTACTAAACTTGGAAAATACTTTGAACGCCATCCAACTGCTTGGCACCATTTTTCGATAAATAGAACGAGATTTCTTAACGGTTTCCAGTTGTTTACTTGCCAAGTAATAATATGGTGTGGGTCAGCAAATAATAGTAAACCTGCTAGTTCCTCAGAATCGTCAGAGGATATAGTGTCAATTTTCGAAATAATATCTGTCCCAATAAGCGGCCATACTTCAGCTAACCTGTCCTCAAGTTCAGGTACGGTGCCAACCGAAAGTAATGATCTCAAGAGTTGAGTAATCATCGAAGGGGCATCAAGCCATTTTTCCAGCAGGCGACTAAAGAATTTTGAGTTCGCTATGTTATCGGGTATACGTAACGTAACATTACCAATGGCGTTAAATAATAATTGGTTCCAATCGTTATGTTCCCATCGATTGTAATTACCTTCTTGAGAAAATGTATAGCAATTTATTGTAAAAAGCAGCAATTCTTCAAGAAAATCCAAAAACTCATTAGACTTGTTTATAGCCTCAACTTCGTTACCATTTGGAATGCAGTAGAGAATTGGCATGAGCATTTGTGTATCGATTTCAGTGGGCAAAAAATCACTTAATTTTCTGTTTTTTTCATGAAAGATATTTGCTCTTTTTATGTTTTCGTCAATACAGGCCCATACCAATTTAGGCTCAGACTGCCATAGTTCTTTAAGCCCATTGAAAAGAAAACTTCTGACTTCGTAATTTACATCAGTCGAGAGCGGCATTATGCTTTCTCTGATTCTATTATCAGGCTTTTTTCTTTGCACTGCACACAAAGCACGAGCAGCTGAACGCCTATAGCCCATAGAATATTTTGAAATAGTATCGTTGAGTTCTGATGGCGGTAATGGACGAGACGAGGCAACCAGTAACTGATCCTTAAACCACTCGACTTTATCGCTGTCTTCAATCCATTGCCAATACTTCAGAGTAATGGCTGCTGCAAAGGCAGCGATAGCTTGGGCACGTATTTCAGAATACTCCAAAACGCTGGTAGGCTGGTAAGTTATGTTATCAGAGCAAGCTAATTTTGATGCGACTTGAAAAACAGAATCTATATCAGTTATAGATACGGACTTGCCGTTATCCAGTATATTGAGGGACCAACCAAGTAAAAGATGCAATTCATTAATTTTCTTAAGCTCATCTGTTCTTTCCTTTTGTTCTTGCAAAAGTTCATCAGGCATCTTAAATCGTACAACAACTTGGTCATCCATTTTTTCAGTTTCATAGTTCTTCAAATCAGCCCAAGCAGCGATTATTTTACAAGTATCAAGTCGTTGTGTTTGTAACTCCTTGTTATCTTTTTCATCTAAAAAGAAGAAGGGGACATTACTAGGAAAGTTACTAAGTGCTACCTTAAGTCGCTCTTTTAATTTTTTGTTACCGCCTAAAAGAATCGGTAAAACGAAATTTCCAAAACTGATTTTTCTGTGAGGTTGTTTCGCTAGATCGATTAATAGTTGGTAATTTCGCCGTTCTTTGGACCTATCAAGTGAATAGAAATTTGCAAATGTGCGAGTCATATTTTCAGACGTTAAATCTTCACATAAGCGGTACTCATCCGCGATCCAAAAAACAGGATGCTCTAATATGGGAAAAACGCTTTCCTGACAGACCTCAGAATTTGCTAAAGCAACAGAAGAACAGACGCCAACTACTGAGAATGATCTTGTATTTACCAATACTTCCTCAAAAAGGTCCATTGGTGATTTTCTCTTGTTTTTAATTTGGTCATTCATCCAATACTCGAGAGCCATTAGGGCACAGGTAATAGCATCAGGAGCAACGCTCGGAAACCTATACCATTGATATACACGATCATCGCCCCATAACTCAATATTGGAATCCTTAACTCTTATAGCCTGAGGAATTGGCTGCCTGTTATCGTTTGTTTCTCGTTTTACCCATGCTTCAGTCGCGTGATTAACCACCGCATTAATTAGGGCTAATCCTTTTTTCTCGTCAACTCTAAGAAAAACAAGAAATGGACCTTCAAAATACGTGGGAGGGCTCCATTGGTGTCCATATCTAATTGCTAAGTCAGATAGGTCTTGGAATCCAAACCTACAATCTTTATTATCTTTGAGCTTGATGCATAATATTTTTTTGAGCAAAATCAATGCTGTCTGAGGCAAAAATCGACAAATAGGTATCCAACCTTGTTCTAAAATAAGCTCTTCGAACCCCAAGACTTTCCCGTTACGGTTCCTTACTGCCTTCAGACGAACAAACTGTGAAATTTCTTTAGGCATACAATTTGCTGCAAAAAGAGCTGAAATAATACATCGATTTTTAGGTTGGTCTTCGTATTCTTCAAGTAAACCGCCATTAAGAATACCTAAACTAAAAATGGCTATTTTTTTTCTCAGCGATTGGTCTGTATCATCAATCGTCCTTGTCATCCATTTTTCGCAAATAAAAGAAAACTCCGTGAGTACCTCGTCCTTAATAACATCTTGTTTTTCAAGCAACAATTCGATAATCGGACTCCACTGAGAGGCGATTGGTGTCGTCCAATAAGGTAAATATCGCTCAATTTCCTCTTCGCTCAAGCCATAAAAAACCGCATAGGCACTTGAATCGGTTTTCACGCAAAAAGTACGTGTGAACTTCAAGAAATCGCGGAGTAAAGCGCTATCACAATACAAGCGTTGCTTTAAAGCTGGAAGCAATTCCCCAAGCATTGGAGAAGTGAGTGGCACTAATAATACTCTTTGTCGCCAGCGGGGAGACAGACTTTTCGCATTACAAAGCAACTCAATAAGAACGAACCATTCACTGGGGGACTGTCGAGTTTCCAATAAGCTTGCAGCATATAGAGAAAATGGTCGCCTCAAAGATAAGTTATCGTTAAATTTGAGTAAAAAGTTAATCAAATTCGTTTCATTAATTTTAAGTAAAACTGTTAATGCCCAATCCTCTATAACATCATGGGCAAATCTGAGAGTATCGCCTTCCTTCTTCAACAGCCTATCAGAAACTAAACCAGATAGCGCATCAGAATTCTCAAAATTACCCACTAGAGGGCTTTTATCACCGTTTAGCGTTTTCAATGCAAGTAATATCATAATACTTTCTCGTTGGTCTGGCTGCCCTAATCCATGTCGAGTCCCTTCTCCTAGCCGAACGATTTCTTTCCAGTACCAATCAAGTAACCAAGACTCTGTCAAGCTATGAGGCAAGGGCTTTGTCGAAAATGTAATGCCTGGGAGTGTTAGAATATCTAATATTAGCGGTTTTGACAAAAAATCTTTCAAGTTATTCTGTTCGCTAAGGGCTTTAATTATCGGGAACTTTTCGGAGACATAATCGATTTCATCTTTAGAGAGCCCTCCGAGTTCCTTTGTTCTTAATTTGTTACTTGCAAGGGCTTTTCTAAATTCAGTATGAAGAAGAATACTTTCTGTGTCTAATGCCCGACAGGTACCTATTATTCTCCAGCAATTCTCTGGGTGTCCATTCGCATCGATAACTGATCTGTTATGCTCTATTATGGTGAGAATTAAATCATTAAGAATGCGTTTCTTCTCTTCATCTTTTGCTCTTTCTATTCCATCTATCAAGATGCAACGAAATGGGGCACTTTCAATGGATGATAAAATCGATGAAAAATCATTTGTTACTTGAATAGATTGTAGGAAAGCGCTTAACGATGAACCAGAAAAGCGTTCAACCGCAAAAGCAATCACTTCCCCATCTGACCTTAAGCGATTGGCAAATAATTTCAGCAAGGCCGATTTGCCAGTCATTGGATCATCAGAAATAATCACAACCTCATTTTCCTTGGCAATCTTTTCAAGCTCATCGACCTTATCAGACCGGGGTAACTTGACGGTGAGACCAATAGTATCATTAATTAGGGCTAAAACTAAGTCAGTATGCTTTCGCAGGTTAACTAAGTCCTGTCGGTAATTTGGGGTGTCCCTCAAAGGTATTCCTGGGGAAATTTTACTGTAGTGCTGGCGCAGTTATTGAACCTGCACATCGATTATATTCTTGCACCAGGGCTGTTAATTCATTAAAAAGTAAAATCGCTTGATTGGGATCATGGTCTTTTGTTAGAGTTACTAGGCGGTTCCACGCATATGTGGTATCTCTACTACCAACATTTTCTATGTCGAAATTTAATATTATCAGACATTTGAGAAATCTCCAAAGCTCGTCGTCTGTAAGAATGTTCCCCTTAGCTTTTTTTAACAGATTCTTAATGATCAGCAAATACTCTTTTTTCTCTACAGAGGCAAACCCTCGAGTACCCATTTTTTGTAAGAATTCCTGTGAATCACTTGCCGCTCTTGCCCACTCTAAAATGGGTCTAAAATGTTTGTCAATTTGAGGCTGAAAGATACCTAATCCGATAGCTAATACATCATTTTGTGGGTCGAAATTCCATATGGTGCCATCAAACGTTTTCCAACAAGCATTAAAGACATCTTGGCACACAACATTTGAGTCAGCATCAGTAATAGACAAGTCATGCTTAATTTGAATAGATAGTCGTCTCTCTTTAATACCATCGTCTGCTACTACGACAACGTCGTCAACTAAACAACCCGCCCATCGCTGTTGAAATTTAACTTCCTTGCAAATGCCTTTGACACCATACGGAATCTCTTGCGACAAGAGTGATACTAAGTAATATGTTCCGACTAACTGCTCAAAAGTCACTCCAGACCCAGAAGTGGAAAAAGGATTACTCACCGCTGCCATGGAAACCATACCTACTCTAAAAGATACTTGACATCAAATATAATTTTCTAAATAATTTGTGGTATCTAAACCAGGTATGGAAATGACTACAAAAATATCAGGAAGGAGAGAAAAATTCTATTACCGATTTGAAAGTACACCACAAAAGAAATCCATCGAACGCGCGGTAGGAAGATGTTGTTGTGGATTTTGAGGAGTAGATGGTTGAGAAAGAAATAAACCTGAAAGGTTGTTATTTTTGTAGTTGTGTTTGTATTAGTTTTAAGGCTGAGCGAGCTATACGAGTCTGCTTGATAACCGTTACTTGTTGTTTTTCTAGGTTTTTTGGGAAGTTTGTGGGGCGGTCTTGTATCTTTCAGGTTTTGCTAGAAACGCTTTTGGCTCAGAAAAGTTGTGTAGTTTATTTTTCTAGTTGTGATTTTAGCAGGTTTATGGCTGACCATGCTGCGAGTGCGCTGGTGTGGGGGTTGTCTGGGTGGGGGTCGTTGGCGAACTGCATGGTCATTTCGCCGTAGCGCCATTTGACGTGGATTTGGTGGGTGTTGCGTACAACATTTGGGTCGGATACGACTTGGACTTTCACTTTGGCTGGTTTAACGGTTAATGCTAATGTTGCTGCAACGTTCATTTCCCGTGGGAACTGTCTTGCTGCTTCCTCTGCGTAACCCTCATACACGGTTTCTTCTTGGGTGTTGGTTTTTCCAAGGGCTTTGGGGGGTTTGCGGGTAGTCAGCGTGACTTCGTTGATTCCGGCTAAAGCTGCAGGAGAGATTGCATCTAATCCTCCGATGGCGCCTGAGGGAAAGTGCAGTTTAGGGGTATTTGTGTTTAGATCTAAAAGTGCGCCTGTGCTCATGATGATGAAGTCGATGTTTGCCGCTAAAATTTTGTTATAGTAATCGCGCACGGCCTGCTGGGATGCTGCTTCAACAACTATTGACGGCTTGGTCGCAAGCAACTCATCCACGTTAGGCATGATTTTTACGGGGAATTTTAGTCTGTCTTTGAGTTTCTCTGCTTTTGTCGCGTCGAAATCGAAAATGACCAGTTCATCACATACTACCAGTTTCCGCTCGATGGCTTCAGCAAGAACTGTGCCGATGGCGCCACAGCCAATTAACCCAACTCTTTTCATTTCTTGGTTACCGTCCCGAAGATAGCGACAGGAATTACCCCTGGAAACTGTGGCACTTCTTGGCCTTGACCAGCTTTGAGAATGACGTTAAAATCACTGATGGCAACTTTAAGAGTTCCTGCGATATCTTCTTTGCTTGAAATGATTATGTCAGCGCTTGTTTGACTTTCCGTATAGACTTCAAGGGATAAAATAGGAATATTTAGCGGCAACTTTTGCGCTGCTTTCTTTCTTCGCACATCCTCAATCAAAGCCATCACTTTGTCTCCTTCGTCTTCCATTGTCTTGTCGATAAGGGCAGTGTCTACCTTTGGCCAAGGTGTGATCTGCAAACTCTTGAAGCCTTTATCTTCTGCATACATATTTTGATAGATTTCTTCCGTTAAATGAGGGGTTATTGGCGCTATCAACTGTAAAATTTTATACAGTACCTCATAAAGAGTCCTTTGAGCAGCTCGCCTCTTAGCTGCACTCTCCTTCTCTTGACGATAAAGTCTATCCTTCACTGATTCAATGTAATAGTCGCAGAAGACATGCCAGGTAAAGTTGCGGATCTCTTCAACAGCGATGTTGAATTGACATTTTTCGAAAGCTTCTGTAACCTTTTTGATCAGGTTCGCGGTTTTACTTAGTATCCATTTGTCTAGCAGTTGCAGGTCAACTTCCAAATTGGCTTTGGGGTCGTAGTCTGCTAAGAGGTTGCTTGCAAACCCAGTAACGTTCCATAGCTTAACTAAAAAACGCCTGCCGTATTCGACGTCTTGGGCGCGGTAAGGAATATCTGAGCCTGTTGCTCCTCCTCCGGCAGCCCACTGTCGAGTTGCATCAGCACCACTTTTGTTCAACACCTCTGGAGCTGCAGCGTAATTCTTTAGTGACTTGCTCATTTTTCTGCCATCTGCACCCAGAACCATGCCATTGATAAGGACACTGTTGAATGGACGTTGGTCGAACAGTGCTAAGTGGCGTACCATAAGGTAGTATGCCCAGGTTCGGATAATGTCTGTGCCTGATGGGTGAACACTTGCTGGGAACAGGTGTTTCCAATCGGCTCGATCGGGCCAACCAGCATGGACGGCACAGGTGATTGAAGAATCCATCCAAGTATCCAACACATCAGTTTCACCGGTAAATTCGGATCCGCCGCATCGGGGGCATTTATCCACTCGAGGCTTTTCCATCCGAGGATCAATCGGCACCCAGCTTTCTTCAGCAACGATAACTTCTCGGCAACTCTTACAGTACCAAACCGGAATGGGCGTAGCAAACAGTCTTTGGCGACTCACTACCCAATCCCAATCCAAGGCGCGTGTCCAGTCGATTAGACGGTTTTTCATATAATCAGGATACCAAAGGATTTCGTTAGCGTTTTTTTCCACGGCTTCGGAGAGGGGCAGGGTTTTCATGAACCATTGTTTGACCTCTAGAATTTCGACTTGTGCTTTGCAACGATCGCAAACGCCAACTTCCTGCTGAATCTTCTCGGTCTTTTCAAGCAGTCCAGCGGCTGCTAAGTCAGCAACGATTGCCGCTCGTGCCTGGTTAACATATAAACCTGTATATTTGCAGCCTGCTTCGCTGATTTTTCCGCTTTCAGTTAGGAGGCGAATGACTGGGAGTTTGTGTTTTATTACTGTTTTTACGTCCTCTTTGTCGCCGTAAGTGCAAATTTGGACCACGCCTGTACCAAAGCAGGGATCCACCGATTCTTCGCTGATGATAGTTACTTCGCGGTTCATTAGGGGCACTGCGATTTTTCTGCCAATATACTTGTTGTACCGTTCGTCTTTTGGATTAACTTCCACGGCGACGCATGCTGGAATAAACTCGGGTCGAGAAGTAGCAATGAGCAGGTATTCGTTGCTGCCCTCAAGCTGGAAACGTATGTAGTGTAGGGTTCCTTCCTTTTTTATGTGGTCAACTTCCGCGTCGGCGATTGCGGTTTCATCTCGGGGACACCAATTAACCGGGTGAGTACCCCGGTACATGTAACCTTTCTTGTGAAGCAAAACAAAGCTCAACTGAGTGCGACGCCAATAGTCAGGATTCATCGTCTTATATTCAGTGGTCCAATCAATGCTGGCGCCCATTTTGAGGATGCCTTCCTTCATCATAGCGATGTATTTCTCGACGAGTTCAATGCACCATGCACGAAATTGGTCGGGGGGGACATCGCGTTTGCGGATGTTTCTTGCTTTTTCCACTTGGATCTCTATTCCTAAGCCGTGGCAGTCCCATCCCTGCGGGAACAGCACGTTGAAGCCTTGCATGCGTTTGTATCTAGCAACCATGTCAAAATATGTCCAGTTGAGGACATTGCCCATGTGAAGTTCGCCCGAGGGATAAGGGGGCGGAGTATCAATACTGAAAGGTACACGTTGCTTGTCGTTCCAATCGTAATGGTAAATGCCCATCTCTTCCCATTTACTCTGCCATTTCCGCTCGATTTCAGTAAAATTGTATTCCTTAGGCATAGGCTGCATGCTAATCAACTCGTTAGTGTTTGGGTAGGAAAACTAAAATATCACCTAAAAACATTATCCCATTAGTTCTTGGGGAGCTGGGAAAGGACCCGGCTGAGAGGACAGCTATTTGCCGTCGACCCTTAGGAACCTGAACCAGGTAATACTGGCGGAGGGAAATCAAACTTGAACACAACCACTAGTGAACCTAACCCTAACAAGTATAGGGAACATAGAACCCAAATCATCGCGGAAATAGCAATTTTTACAGCTCTGAGCACAGCCTTGAGCTTCATTACATTCGCTGTTTTTCCGGAAGGGGGCTCAGTCACACTGGCTTCGATGGTGCCAATAATTTGGCTTGCACTTCGGAGGGGACCAAAAGTTGGTTTGTTCGCAGGCGCTGTCTACGGCTTAGTGCAGCTCGCAGTCATGCCTCAAATCTATTTTCTGCCTCAGGTGCTGCTGGATTATCCACTTGCGTTTGGATGCCTTGGTTTGGCAGGGTTCTTCCAGAAGAGGTGGGCGCTAGTAGGCGTGGTAGTAGCCATCACAGGACGCTTTATTATGCACTTGATTTCGGGAGCGCTCTTCTTTGCCTCATACGCACCTGCAGGGATGAACCCATGGGTTTACTCGGCACTCTACAACGGAAGTTACATGCTGCCTGAACTCGGTATAAGCCTCTTTGTGGTTTTCCTGCTCCAGCAAAGCAAAGCCCTAAAAATGTATATGTAAAAAAGAATGGTGAGAAATATGGGAAAGCTTGCATCTGAGGACCTCCAAAAAATCTTAAACTGTATAAAGAAGGATTTTCGAGTAATCGTTCCGCCCATGATTGGGTATGACGCGGGAGTGCATCTTTTACATGGAAAGTATGTGGCGGTTGCCACTGACCCATGTACTGGTGTTCCTGAAGATTATTTTGGGTGGCTGCTGATACATTATGCTTCTTCAGATGTGGCGCTGTTTGGGGCTAAACCTGAATTCTGCACTGTAAATCTCCTTGGACCAATAGGGACAGAACCCGAAGTTTTCCAAAAAATCATGAAACAAACGTGCAGTGCCGCCGACGAATTGGGAATCGCCATAGTTAGGGGACACACGGGGATGTACGATAGCCTCAAAGGTTTGCTGGGGGTTTGCACGGTTTATGGGATCGTGGAACCTGACAAGTTGATTACGCCGGGAAATGCAAACCCGGGGGACCTGATTTTATGCACTAAGCCACTTGGGATGGAAACAGTCACAAACCTATCGTTGACTAACCCAGGATTGGCACAAACTCTCTTTGGGGCTGAGCAGCAAAAGAAATTCTCAACTCAGGTTCCAATGCAAAGTTGCGTTCGGGAAGCACTTGAGCTTGCACAAATAGGCGGTGTCCATGCGATGCATGATGCAACTGAAGGCGGATTTGTTGCGGCGCTCAATGAGTTAGCGCAAGCCTCAAATGTAGGTTTTAGGTTGGAATGGGAAAAATTTCCGTTTACTAAAGAACTCTTGGCACTGCAGCGTTACTTTAAACTCAGCGACGAACAATTGCTGGCTATGTCTTCGACTGGTACAATCTTAGCGGCGGTTAAGCCTGTGGTTCAAGAAAAAGTCAAAGCAGCATTAGCCAAGAACGGACTTTCCGCATGCTTTCTTGGGGAAATCACAGAAAACAAAGAAAGGGTCTTGATTAGAAAAGGTAAGGAAACGCAATTTCCACCGGTTGCCGATGACCCGTACACCCTGATTTTATCTGGAAAATAATTACTTTTTCAGTTCCTTTAATACGAAGTTGACGATTTCTTCGGCAATGTTAACTTTCGCAACCACCTGCAAGCCTTTCCAGCCGGGTTGACTGTTTACGTCCACGATGCGAGGTCCGTCTGGTCCCTCTAGGATGTCTACGCCAGCAATCTTGCAGCCTACTGCTTTAGCTGATTTTACGGCTATTTCCTCAAATTCTTTGCTGATTGTTGCTGGTGCCGGTTTGGCTCCTTGGCTGTAGTTTGTTTTCCATCCTGTAGCTACCCTGCGCATGCATGCAACGACTTGGTCTCCGATGACGAAGGCGCGTATGTCTGAGTGCCCGTGGGGTACGAATTCTTGCATGTAGATGACTCCATGATGGAAGGTGATGGCTTTAAAGACCGTGTCGGCGATGTCTATGTCGTTTACGCGTGTGGCTCCTTGCCCACGAGAGCCAAAGATGGGTTTGACAACTATGTCGCCTCCGAGTTCATGGAATGCTTTTATGGCTTCGTTCACGCTTTCGGTGGCTAATGTACGAGGTACGGGGACGCCTACATCCTCCAGAAGCGCCAAAATGTCATACTTGTCGACGCAGTGTTCGATGGCGGTCGGTGGGTTAACCATATAGAAGCCTTGACGCTCCAACTTGTAGAGCATGTCCATTCGGAAAACCAATTCCTCTAATGAACCTCGTCCAATCGGTCGAATAATGAGCGCGTCCAATTCGTCAAGAATGCTTGTTCCGTTAACTTTAAAGTACGGCCTGTAAGCAAGTCGTGCCACGAGGCGTGGGAAAGTGAAGCATTCATAGGGTATTCCTCGTCTAGTTAGGGCTTCTCGAACTTGCGTGGAGCTCCATGCTTCCATGTTCCGCGTCATTATTCCAAATTTCAATGCTATTCGGTCCTTGCTTTGGTCTTAGAACATGCTGAGGGATTATGCTCTTAAAGTTTCTGGGGAAAGTGCAAAAAATTGTTTTTTCCGTCTTTTTCTGGCAAGCTAAATTAGTCTATTTCTGATTTTTTCAGCATATAGACTAATAGTTTCTCTATTTTTGCCAATCAAATCGCCAATTAATGCTCCTAAAATCAAGCATATGATTAGGCTTGTAATAGCAAATAAGTCGACGCCAACTGAACTCGAAATTAACGAAATAACTCCGGTTGCCATGAAAGAAAGCACCATCACAGCCCAAATGCCGAAGCCAACTATTGATGCTCCAACAAAAAAGAACGTCGCACGTTTATCGTAACCCTCAGAAGACTTGAATCCAACGTAGAAGGCTAAACCCAAAATCGATAAAATACTGCCTAAAATCAATAGTTCTTTTCCCAAAGAAATCTGCACCGAGAATCCAACGACAACAGCAAAAACAAGAATAGCTGCAGTCACGGTTACCCAGTAATACTTACTCTTCAGCAAGTTAATTTGTTTTGGCTGATCCTTAAGATGCTTCTTCTTTTTGTTCTTTTTAGGCTGAGCCTTCGGATAAGTCTTGGGCATGTTCACCTCACTATTTTTTAAGTCTTATTAATTTTTCATAGAAAAACCTAAAAATCCTTGGCTGATGCCTTAAAACAACTTATTTTATTCTTTCAAGACGCAGTGTGTTTAGTAAAAGCAGCATGGTTACTCCATCGTCGCCCGAAGCTACGGTGAACCACAGCGGCGTTAAACCCATCAAGCCCAAAGCACCCAAAATCAACTTTACAACTAGCGATGCAGCAATGTTTTGTTTGGCTATGGTCATTGTTTTCTGGCTTAGTTTTAAAAGATAAGGAATTTGGGCAAGCTCATCTTTCACCAACACGACGTCTGCAGATTCCAAAGCAACGTCCACTCCATGTGCGCCCATGGCGATTCCAACATCTGAAGCAGCAAGCGCGGGAGCATCATTTATTCCATCACCAACCATCGCCACCAAGCCTTCTTTACCCTTCATGTCTTCGATACATTGTAGCTTATCTTCTGGAAAAAGTTCAGAATGGACCTCTTCAATACCTAAAGAAAGGGCTGTGTCGTTGGCGATTTCGGCCCTGTCCCCAGTCAACATAGCAGTTTTAACACCACTTTTCTTTAACAAACGAATCGACCTTAACGCATCTTCCCTGACCTGATCAACCACACAAACCGCCGCTAAACCAACTTTACCCACAGAAACACAAACAGCAGTATGCACGTCTCCCTGGGTAATCTCAAATGCCTCAGTGCAGTCGCAACCAAGTTCACGCATAAACTCCAAGTTACCGATGGCTACGTGTTTGTCGTTGACTAAGCCTACTATGCCCTTGCCAGGAACCTCAACAACATCAGTGACTTTTACTTTGCTTAAATCAATGTTTCGCTCCACCGCTCTGCGAACGATGGCTTGGGCGATAGGGTGGTTAGAGAACTGGTCGAGAGCGGCTGCGTAGGTTATAGCTTCATCTTCGGCTTTCGAAAGGTCAACCCGCCTTACTTCATGTACTGCTTGTCGCCCAAGAGTTAACGTACCAGTTTTGTCGAAAACGACCTGCTTAACTTTGGCAAGTTTTTCGATGAATATGCCACCTTTTATGATTACACCTCTTTTTGCAGCTATCGTTATTGCAATAAAAACGGTTGCAGGTACAGAGATTATGAAGGCGCTTGGGCAAGATACGACAAGTAGAATAAGTGAACGGTAAAACCATGTGTGGAATGTTCCTCCCACAAGATATGGCAAGGCTACGGCAGTGAAAACCGCCAAAGCAATGACGATGGGCACGTAGACTTTGGCAAATCTGTCCACCAAGCGTTCTATGCTTGCTTTTCTCTTCTGGGACTCGATTACAAGCTGAACAATCCGAGAAACTAAGGTCTCTGTGGATTTCTTGGTTACCGTAATCTTTAGTGGTCCAGTACTGTTTAAGGTGCCCGCAAATACGCAGTCGTTAACTCTTTTGGGAACAGGCACCGACTCTCCTGTAACCAAAGCCTGGTCCACATGTGAAAAACCATCAATCACGTTACCGTCTAAGGGAATACGTTCACCAGGTCTAACTAGGATGATTGCACTTGTTTCAACCTCAGCCACATCCAAACTTTTTTCTTCGCCAGCGATCAAGACTCGAGCTTTTTCAGGAATGACTTTGGATATTTTTTCTACAGTTCTTTTCGCCCTATCCTGGATGTACCCTTCAAAGTACTCAGCTAGACTGTACAAGAAAAGCACCGTAGCGGCCTCAAAGCGATAATCAAGGTAGAGCGCACCTAAACCTGCGACAGCCATTAAGAACTCTACACTAAACTGCCTTTCAACCAACAATTCCTTTAAACCTATAACGCCGATGTAGAGGGCTACAGTCAAAACCGCAACATAATAGAAAACTAAAGATAATGTTGCGGGAACATTCAAAAGCGGAACAGTAAAACCAAGCTGCACCCCCTTAGCAAACAAGTCCAGTAAACCACTAACCAGTATAGTTACACCTAACCAAACGGCAAATCCCACTATGATCCGCCTGTTTTCTGTCTCTTTGCTTGCTACAGCAGTTTCTTTTTCCGGCTTTTCTTCACAAGTACCCATAAAAATAACCCAGAATTGTGACTCACAAAAATATTGTATCTTTGATTAATAAGAATAAACGTAATAAAATATGAAGTATTCCAGAAAACAAGTGGTTCATTTTCGAGGAAAACAGCTAATCATGCAATACTTAGGTTTGATTCGCCTCAAGTATTTGTTATCGTGTCTGTTTATTGGCAGTTGCGAGTCCTGATACACGTTTTCGATAGCAGGGCACGTCGAACTCAAAGAGTGATGTTTTCCTCATGCTTTGGCTCCAAGCGATGGCATTGGCGGGTTTGCTTTAAAACATTTTCGCTCAGTCTTTAGTGTTTTTTATTGTTAAAAACAGTAAACCCCAAGCTCAGTGTGGCTGATCAGTAAAAACAGGGAATATACTCTCTTACCTTGAACTTCACTCCTAAACTGTCCGCAACCACCTGCACCTTCGGTAAATCGACTTCAGGCACCCGCACAGCTGTGACTTCAACTTCAAGAATCAACTTGGCTTTGCATATGAAATCGAGTACTGCTTTGTAAGCTTCTGGGATCATGGGCCTGCAGATTTCAACATAAGTTTCCATATCCCCGGCGTTTAAGCTAACGCTTACTTTATCGACACCAGCCGCCTTCAATAGCTCAACCACATCCCTACCCGGATTTAACACATAACCGTGCCCATTCGTATCCAATCGAATCTGTATCGACCGCCGAGAATGCTTTCTTGTCCACCTGGCAAGGTCTAGCAATACATCCAGCCTCTCTGTTGGCTCGCCAAAACCGCAGAAAACCAATCCATCCCAACTCCGCATATGTAAAACCTCCGACAACTCAGCAACAATCTGATCACAGGTCGGTTCTTCTGAGAGTTTGAGGTTAAAGCCACCAACGCCGCACCTGTAGCGTCTGAGACAAAAATAGCAACGGTTCGAGCATTGGTTGGTTATGTTTAGGTAGAGTGTGTTATCTAGCCAGTAGACTGTTCTAGGCTTTTCTTTTCGAGCCATACGCCATTCCGCTAACAATGAAAAACTATCTTTCTCCTATAGACTTTGGCTTCTCTAAAAAAGACCTTCCATTATTTTAACCTACAAAAAAGCAAAAATACAAAAAATGATTAAAAATGAAAAAAGAAAAGGATGATTATTTTATTCAGTTGTGTTTTCGTCGTTTTCTTCTGCTTGGGGGGTTTGGTCGCTGTTGTCCGCTTCCGTTATCAGTTCCGAATGCGCCTGCTGGGGCGCTTCTGAAGGGTGGGCCGGAATGTGTGCCTCCTCCACCAAGGAAATAGTTTCTATTGTTGGTTCTTCAAGGACTTTTTCAAGGGTCGTTTCAATTGGAGCTTGCTCTGTTACTTCGAAGTCTTGGAGTGGAGCTTCAATTACGGGTTGTTCTTCCTGGGCTGCTTCTGCAATTGGCTCGGTTGCGATGATTGTCTCTGCTGGAACTTCGATCTGTGCTTCGATTACGGGGTCTGCTTCAACTGTGAGTGATGGGGCTTCTTCAACTGCGATTGTCGGCTGCTCAATTGGAGCTGCTTCTGTTGGGGCAGTTTCGATCGGCGCTGCTTCAATTGGAGCGGCTTCTTCTATGATTATTGCCGGAGCTTCTTCAACAACTGCTACTGGAACTTCCTCAACGATTGCGGCTGGCACTTCAACTGGTGCTTCGATTATTGGAGCAGCTTGGATTACTTGTTCTTCGACTATTGGCTCTGCGATTACTGCTTCGGTTACTATTTCAACTGCTTCTTCTGGCTCAACTGCAACTACTTGAGCTTCTTCCACTGGGGCAGCTTCTACAATTGGAGTTTCTTCAACTATTGGAGCTTCAATTGCTGGAGCTTCTAATATGGTTTCAACTGCTGGAGCCTCAACGATTGGGGCTTCCTCAATTGGGGTTGTCTCTATTGGGGCGGTTTCTTCGACAACTGGAGCTTCAACTGGTGCAGCTTCCTCAACAATTGGGGCTGATTCTGCGACGATTTCAACTGCTGGGGCTTCTTCAACTGCGATTGTCGGCTGCTCAATTGGAGCTGCTTCTGTTGGGGCAGTTTCGATCGGCGCTGCTTCAATTGGAGCGGCTTCTTCTATGATTATTGCCGGAGCTTCCTCAACAACTGCTACTGGAACTTCGACTGGTGTTTCGATTATTGGGGCTTCTTCAACAACTGGAGTTTCTATTGCTGGAGCTTCTGCTGCAGTTTCAACTGCTGGAGCCTCAATTACTGGGGCTTCTTCAACAACTGGTGTGTTTTCAACTACTGGAGCGGTTTCAACTGGGGCTTCGATTGTGGCTTGCTCAACTTGAGCTTCCACTGGGGCCTCGAAAGGGACCGCTGTCTCCACTGGAGATGCTTCTGCAACAGGAGTAGTTTCTGTTGGAGCGCACTCAATTGGGGCTGATTCTGCGACGATTTCAACTGCTGGGGCTTCTTCAACTGCGATTGTCGGCTGCTCAATTGGAGCTGCTTCTGTTGGGGCAGTTTCGATTGGCGCTGCTTCAATTGGAGCGGCTTCTTCTATGATTATTGCCGGAGCTTCCTCAACAACTGCTACTGGAACTTCCTCAACGATTGCGGCTGGCACTTCAACTGGTGCTTCGATTATTGGAGCGGCTTCAATGGTTGTTTCTGCTGCTGGAGCTTCTATAATTTGGGTTTCAATTGGAACTGATTCCGCGGGGGCTTCAACTATTGGAGCTGGTTCAGCTGCGGGAGCTTCTGCAACTGCTGCTGTTTCGATTGCTGGGGTTGTTTCGGTTGGGGCTTCAGCGGCTTGTTCAACTGGAGCTTCTGCTGGGGCCTCGAAAGGGACCGCTTCTACTGGAGCGGCTTCAGCTACTGGAACTTCGATTGGAGCAGTTTCTATTGGAGTCGACTCAACGGGGCAAGTTTCAATGATTGCTGGTTCAACAGGTGTAGCTTCTACTGGGACCTCTAAAGGGGCCGCTTCTACTGGAGCGGCTTCAGCTACTGGAACTTCGATTGGAGCAGCTGGCTCTGGAGCTGCTGGGGCTTGAATTGCTGGTTCTACGGGAAATAACTGGTTTATTGCTTGCTTTATTACGTCTAACTCATTTCGAGTTGTCTGCAGAGTGTTGGAGAGAAGGTTAATTTCTCGAACGTAACTATCTTCGTCGATTTCCCCTACGACATGTTGAATTTCGTAGTTAGCGAGAAGCATTTCGAGGGTTTTTAATTGACTTTCCAGTTCCTGGGTTTTTGCTTGCATTTTTTCTGCAAGGTCTTTGCGTTGTTTTTCGATTTCAGCGATTGCTGCACTGATATCGCCTGTGAATGAGTCTCGGGTGGCTTGTGAGATTTTGCCTGACTCGTAAAGGTTGTCTAAGGCTTGTTTTTTCTTGTTAGCAATTTCGTAGTCTTCATTTAATCGTTTAAATGTATATTTCCATGAAATCACGTTTAGGGCACCGTAGTGTGCTACTGTAAGATGGGAAATAACGTTTGTTAACATGCACATATATCGGTGGCTAATAAATTCGGTTCATAAAGCAAAAAAATGGTAATTTTGCAGTAAAAAAGGCACTGGGTTCTATGGATTTATGTTAACAAATAGTGTAATATTTTTGAAAAATGCTAGGGATTAAATGACATTTCTATGTTAACTGTCACCTGTTTCTTCACGTGTTATGTTGAGATAAATGAGACTGATTTTGATTTCTGTCGCAATGTTTTTTCTATTGTCAGGGGGGTTTTGAATGGTCAAAGTGTTTATTTCGTTTATACTTTTCTTGGTTAGTTATAATAAACAATGATTTATTATTCTAATTCCGAATAAGTCTTATATATCTAAACAAGAATAAACAATATTTAGGGGCAAAAAATATGGTAGCGTTAACAATCACGGTAAACGGAGAAAAATCAGAAGCAAGAATAATCAAAAAAATGCATGAACGAGTAATAAAAAGTTTCATGGACACTATAATAATGACTGAACTTCAGAACGGACCAATAAGCGGATACGACGTTATCTCATTCATCCACAACAAATTTGGTTTTCTCGCAAGCTCAGGCACCGTATATTCACTGCTCTATTCGCTGGAACGAAACGGTCTTGTTGAAGGAGTTTGGATTGAACGAAAAAGAGTCTACAAACTTACAGAAAAAGGCTCCAAAACTATTCGAACTATACTCAACTCGCAGGAAAAAATCAGAGGATTCATGTCCACAATCCTAAAAGCACAAACAATCGATTAGTAGTCTCTTTTTAACACTTATTCAATCGAAATGCTAAAAAACCCCTTCGTGTTTTCCTATCAGCCGCAACGAATCTTTGCGGGTCCGTAGCTCAGTCAGGCTAGAGCACCGGACTTTTAATCCGGGGGTCGCGGGTTCAATTCCCGTCGGACCCGCCAAATTATATCGGAGTAAGTACTGTTTTTGTGAATCATTTTTCTGTAACCTCTTTGCGTATAATCTGTTTAAGTTCAGTCGCAAGAACGGATAGCTGATGACTCTGGATTTGCTCGTCTGTTTGGACCGTTTGGTTGCTGCGGACTAAGACATCTTTGGAAAGTATTTGTTCTGGGTTTTCTCCCCAGGAACGTATGATCTCTTTGAGTTGCTCGATTCGGTTAACTTTAGTTTTGGGTCTGATTGCTAATCCAGCGGCGACATATAGATTTCTGAGGGTCTCAATGCCTAAGCTCTGGACATCTTCGTAGGTGTCAATGGTTTTTCCCATCATGTACTTGATAATTTCGTCGTCGATTTTTGCTGCGCTTAACTGTGTTCTGAAGAATTTTCTTAAGCTGTGCGTTCTAACGCTATACATCCAGCTGTTGGGTAGTTTTTTAGCGACCTTTGCTTCGACAGCGGAGTCATGGACGATTTGGCGGATCGTTTTCTCGCTGACGCCTAAGACTTTGTTTGCGACGTGGCTGTTTCTGATCAGCGGCGATTCGTCAGTAATTATTTCAGGCGGCATTCCTTGGGTTCCTTGTCTTCTTTCGTCTACGTATAATTTTAGGAGGTAGCTTGCTTCAGCGTTTAGGAATGTGTCATAATCGTGGTATTTGCCCTTGGTAATGTTGGCTTCTATGTGGATATGGATAGGTATGCGTCCGGCTTCTAGGTCTTCTTTGACGTGGCGGTACTTTAGTTTGGAAAAAGTGCCTTCTCTGAAGCCTCCTGTTGCTATGCCTGCGATGACAAAGCTTTCTCGTGTTGCGGCTTTATCTAACATTATTGTAAGTTCTTCGGGTTTGGGTGCTCTGTCTTTGTGAGATATTTTTCGGCTTAAGGGTTCGTCTAGTTCGATTTTTTTTACTCCGTTGGTGCGGTAGAAGGTTTTGACGGCTTTGATGTAGTTGCAGACTGCGCCTGGCTTTAGGTCGCTGTCTTGGAGGGTGGCTAGGTAGTCGCTTAAGAATCCGCAGTGGTTTTGTACTTTTATGGGATCCGGGATTGCGCCGACGGGTTTGACGTCTTGTATGATTAAGTCAGGGTTGTATCCGAGCCAGTCTGCATATTTTTTGAATCGGAGTGCGTATGTCGGACAGCTCTCATAGGAGCCGCTGCAGTGACGTAGAAAGTGGCGGGACATCTTAACCATGCTTTGGTGTTCAAAGATGTAGGGAATAATGTTGGGGTATTTATTGAGGCAGCTGCGTATGATGTAGTCTGCGAGTCCTATTTCTCCGGTCGCTAAGATTTTGCTGAGCTCTATGCTAAGAGGATTTTGCAGGCGGATGTTGTTGAGGCTTTTCTCGATAATGACGAGTTGACCTTGGAATTGTAGTGGCAGGTTGAGTTTTTTTAGGTCATCAACGGTGAGGTTACGTTTTCGCTCTATTGCGGTTGCTATGTTTTGCGTTTTTCTCTCTATCAATTTGGCCCCTTCCGTTTGTTTTTAGGGGTGAGTTTTTCGCTTCTTTGGCTAGGAGCGCATACTCGATTCTTTAGTAAAGTGTGTGGACAATTTAAAACATGCTCAAAATTTAGAGATACCATGGAGACAATGCAGCTTTTGAGGACAACCACGCCGTTAAAGCCGCTGCGGCACTCTGGAAGAGGTCTATCGCATTCGATAAGCATAACCTCATCGTTTTCCTCTTTAACCCAGCCTAATGCTTCCCGTATGATTGCTTGAGCCGCTGGTGTCTCAACGTTTCTAAAAAACACATGATCTCTGTACCTAACGTAAACAGCTTTGAGGATCTGGGAGCTCTCGCCAGCTGCTGATTCGCCAAAACGCAAATCATTCAGACTAACTTCGTTGTTGCTCTTCATAGACTCTGTAGCGAGATCAGCCATTTTCTCCCACCTCTTCATCCTGCAATTTTTGATTTTTGATTAGTTGGCTTGTTTGGTTATGGAGTCGTTTTCACGGTTGACAAGTTCCCAAGGAATGTGTGCCACCAGTCCGCATCCGACATAGCGATAGAAACTCTCTGGATCAACAATACTTGTGTTGCCTGTTTGCATTAAGCGGGGCTTTTGCATTTTTACGTGGCATGCGCACGCTTCGCCTATGCAATCGCTGTTTTCTTGTTGTGGGTGGGCTGCGGCTAAGGGGCAGACTTTATGGGGCTGCATCATGGCTTCTCCCTCGGCATCGCTAACGCTGTTTCCTCAGCTGTATCAATGGTTATAGCTGGGTATGGCGCTTTAGGTTTCTTGTGGGTTGCCTTGTATGCTCTGAGTCCTTGTTTGAGGATTTCGTTGGCAAATGCGCTGCGTGTAGCTAGGTCTCTTAGGGCGTCTATTTCCTTTAGGACCTCTTGATCGATGGTAAATCCGACTTTTGCTTTCAATCTTACACATCCCGAGTGGTTAACTTAGTTAACCCAGTTTACTTTGGGAAACCTTATAAATCTAATCCTACTAATCCTACTTCTGTTCACAGGAGAAATACGGCATGAAAGCGATAAAAATCTCAGACGACATCCACAGCAAACTAACCGGTCTCCTAGGCGAGCTCACCGCTGAGACTAACAAAATGCAAACTTACCAGGACGCCATAAACGCTCTCATGGAGCAGTCGGTTATTCTTCCGTCTGAAGTCATTGCCAGAGTAGAAAACTTCATTGAAGAAAACAAAGATAGAGGCTTCACCAACAAAGAGGACTTTGTCCGTGATGCTATACGCTATCGGTTAGAACGATTGAAAAATGACAATGAATGCATTGAAGTTTCTCGTGAGCAATACGATGAGCTCGATGAAGCTCTAAAAGAAATGGGAACAATATTTCATAGTCCAGAGCAATTTATTCGCAGCCAAATTGCTGATGTGCTCTACAAATACGATGAATACAAGAAGAATAAACAATAGCCATAGGTCAAATCGATTCAGGCATATGGCTTAACATGAAAACTAAACCAATAGTTATTACAGTTAGCTAAGTGATTGCAAGGTAATCCTTGATTAGAATTTTAACTTGCTTTAGATGGGTTTCTTCGATGGTTCCTATTTTTACTTGGAATCTTGCGGTAGAATTTGCCAAAGACCTCATATGAAAAACTAACGCTACCGAATCAAAAGTTAGACCATTAGCGGTTGATTTGCTTATTTTGCAGGTGTATGGAAAACGTAGGCAATCCATGTTTTTAGTTAAAGGTACAATCATTGTCATGCCTGTTTGTGGGTGAATAGAAATGATGATGGCAGGTCGGTCTCCGGTTTGTTCGTTTGCTTGTGCATCTGGAAGATGTACCATCCAGATTTCTTTAGGTTGAATCTTCGGCATCAGTTTACCTGCTTAGTCGTCTATGTTGTCCCATGCAGCCATTTCTTTCTTTATCTCATCCGTCAGATATTCAGGTTTGAAGAGCAGTGCCTTAGACTTGGTTATGCCAATCAGCTTATCGGAGTCGCTAAGATGGGGCTTTAGCCGCTTTAACTCTACAAACAAGTCATCATCTGATAATTGTGGCGATCGCTGTTTGAGGTAGATAGTGGTGGCTGTTGCCTCCATAAGTGACATGCTGTCATAGATTTCGTGGCAGCTCTTTATCTTCTCCAAAGCTTCTACTTCAGCATTTGACAATTTATAATCGGTTTGAAGCGATTCTACCTTCTTTGCGTTTGCATAATAATCGCAAGTTAAATCATGAGAGTAAGGTCCCGCAACATAAACAGTGAAGGGATAAGTGATAGCTATTCCTAACGCTTTAGCTAAGAAAGTGGTTTTCTGGGTGAAAAAGCGGCCTCGATAATTATTAATCTTGGGTGAGATCTCTAGATATTTGAGGCAGGCAATTACTTTGTCAATATTACTCGGCATTTTTTTCCATCTCCTTCATGGGCGATTTTTTCTATGGTTTTCATCCATTCAATAATTTTGTTCAATTCATTTCTTCCTCTTTCTGTAATAGAGTAGATGTCAAGGGTTCTTTGGTCAACCTGTACTTCCGATTTAGTGATGTCTCCCATGATTTTTAGCTCGTTGAGATTAGCTATGAGTTTTCCATCGGACATATTTAGCGCTGATTTTAATTCGCGGTATTGAATGCCATCGGCAAAATAGGAGAGTAATCCAAGGATAAGGCATCTGGTTAATGTGACGGTTTTGCTACTTAACTTATCGGAAAGATCCAGAAGTTTTTGGATTTCATCCTCTGCCAATTTTCCACGACCAATTTACTTTGGCTATTACTTTGTTTTACAAAGTAAATAAATGTGTTGATTTATACCAAATAGAACAGGAGCCTAATTTATGCGATGAGCTAGAGCTACCGCTAAGCCAAAAAAATAATTGCTTAAAAAAAAGCGTGCGCTTTCTGTATAGAAGCCCTGTAATTATTGCCTAATCCAAATTGTGTTTATTGGTAGTTTGTCACTTGATAAGTGATAATTTGTACCTTGATAGTTACCGATTGGAAAGAACAAGGTTGAGTATTGAGTGCCGATTATAACTACGTCATTTATGTTAGCTGAAATCCTCACAGCACCATCAACAAGATAGAAGGAAGTAGCGTTCCATTGGAATACGTAACTGTTGGGTTCAAGTTTAAACTTGATTACTATCATAGTTTGATTCCTTGATTGTTCTGAATATGTTATTGTAAGCCTTGAATTCGTAATTGCTGTTGGTTCAGATGTTGGTAATATGGTTGGTGTTGGCTCAGGTGTTAAAGTTGGAGTAGAATCTGGCGTTGGGGTATCGGTAGAAGGGCTTTTACTGCTTAAACCATTGTAGTAAAATATCGTTCCAATGGTACTTACCAGCAAAATTGCTACTACAATTGAAACAATTAAAGGAAGAGTTACTTTACCCATTGTTTCCCTCTCAACATTGATAATGAAGTGTTAACCAACTTCTTAGCTCTATTCATGGAACAAGTTGTTCCAAAGCTGGAACACTAACTTACCGTTAAGTCATACTTGATTAGATAGGTGTAGGTACACCCTGCCGAGGGAAAAGGTCTTAGCTACTAATCTGTCTTTTTTGAGGCTTACTCCATATACTGTGATTGCCAATCCAGACAAAGCAGTGCCGACCCCAATATAGAGAACTTGGAAAGGGAGCAAGGGAACATTTTTGGTTACGCTTCTATAGTCGGTTTCATTCCATTGCTTGACTATTTGCCAATGAACATCACTTGCAAGAACTGTCCCTGAATTACTGAAAACAAAGTTATAGCTTGAATTCTTAGGAACTATCCAATCCGTGTTTACCGTAGTTACGTTTGGATAGGACAAGTAGATAGTTGAATCAAGATTGCTGTTTGACCCCTTGCTTCCGTCATCGACATAGAAGTTAATCGTCTTACCAGAGGTTACATTGACCTGAATGTTTAGTGAATCCCCCGTATTGAATGTAAATCCATCGACCCAATCTGCTGTTGGATTTACAACTCCAAACGTTGGACCTATAAGACCAAAGCGGTCTACAACTACGGTTGATTCTGGAACTTGATATGCCTCAGTCGTGTTTATAGGAATACCGATAAATGTTGATGCTGCTAACAGAACACCGAAGACAAAGATTAGAATTCCAACAGCCGCCATTACTTTCTTCATTGCTTGTTCCCAAGATACCTAAGTCATTGGTTTAGCTTTTAGTTCTATGCGTGGAACATAGTGTTCCGTTCTTGGAACACTATAAACTATCAACTTACTCAGGGAAGGGTGGATACACCACATCGCTGGAAAAAGGTCTTGTGTAAAGCGCACGCAAAAAAAGAAGAAAAGTGGATGCTTACTGCTTGTTGACTTTACTCTTCCAGTAAAGCAGAATCGCGCCCGTCACAGTGGATGCTAACGCAGTTGCCGGAGCCTTAATCTCCAGCGGAATTGGCAAAGAAGCAACAAACGTAGTAGCAGCGCCCGCAACTGTTCCAGCCAAAACGATCAGGGCTTCCTTATTCTCAGAAACCTCTATCTCATCAACCAAACAAATCACCTCCAAGAAGCATTAACAGGAAAAAGTCATTTTGGGGTAAATCGCCCATTAAGTGCTTAGTCAAGTTTTCTTGACGAAAATACTTATAAGACAAAAACTTTGGTACTATTACAGAGGACAAATGAAAGCCCTGATTGCATTAATTACAGTGAGCCTCATGGTCTCTCTTTCAATCGTCGCATTACCAGTTAAAGCTCAAGAACCACTCAACCTAACAATCAAGCCAGATGGAAGCATTGAACCAAACACCGATTTTACTTGGCTTCAACGAAACGGGAGCACCTACACCTTTATAGTAGATATTTTTGGCACCATAACAGTTCAGAAAGCTGGCATTACAATTGACGGTGCAGGACATACCCTTCAAGGGAACCTAAATTTGGTTGGACATGATGAGACTTACAATTCATACGGTAACGTCTTAGTAAAGAATTTGCGAATTTCCAATTTCGCAGAAGGCATATACACTCCCTCAAACAACAACAGTTTCATCGGCAACTACTTTGACAATGCACGCCTCCACATTCTAGGAGGACCTGTAGGAAACGTAGTCAAATACAACATTTTCAATAGCACCGAAATATTCGTTGACTACAATAATGGCGGAAATGATGTCATAACCGAAAATAACTTCATTGACAGTTGGATCTTTGTTGATTTGGCTAAACCGCCAATTGTTGATAGGAATTACTGGAGCAATTATACAGCAGAATACCCCAACGCAAAGGAATTGTATAATTCTGGAATATGGGATACGCCAAATGTCTATGACAAATTTGTAGGCGGTAGCCACGGCAACTATTCAGCTATTGATTATCACCCATTAGTAAACCCGATAACCGATTTTGAGATTCCCAACTTTAACATCCCTCTTCCATCAGCTACACCTACTTCAACACTGCATCCAACGATTAATACAGGTGCAGAACCACCAAAGACAGAACCTATCTCAACTGCGATTATAGCCGTTGTTTCTGTTGTTGCAGTCGCCTTGGTGGTTGCTGGTTTGTTGATCTACCACAAAAAACAAAAACCAAAACATGTTAGTCAAGAAACCTTGACGAAAAGCCATATAAAATGTCTGGAATCTATTAGCACTTGTCTAAGAGTTGTCTGCAAAGGGCTAACCACATGAAAAATAAAAAAATCTTCTTCATTATAATACTTGGCTTGATAGTGGCGTCTGGGCAAATTTGTGTTGTGCATTCGGCTTCTCCTTCTGAACAGGATAGGGCGTTAACGTTTATTGAAAACGTTCTTCCAATAGATAGTTCTCAATGGCGTATAGAACTCAAAGTTGACGGCAATGCAACAGATTCACAAGTTCGCCAGCACCTCGATGTCAATAACATTTCTGTCAGTAATGGCGATAATGTGTTGATTTATTTTTTGGGTTCAATGGTAGGCACTGCGGATAGCTTGGAGGTCATTCTTGTAATCAGAGAAAACAATTTTTACCAAGGGATCGTGAATATCGACGACGCACCATCTTACAATAGTTTTGGACGTCAACTCGAAGTGGCTAACATTACGAATTTTTTGGCTAATTACCAGAGCTGGTCGGGGTCTGATTCAACAAAAATGATAGAAACGCTATCAAATATCGATATAGCTCAAAATACCAGCTTAACTTCAGGCAACCTCACGATGTCAATCAATCGCACAGACGCCTCTACAGCGATCAGCTGGGTCTTCCAAGATTCTCGCACTTTTGATGTTTCTTTCCAAAACAATTTCCCAGTCAGTTTCTATGATGAACGCCAGATTAATTCTATCATACCAACCCCAACACCGCTTCCAACGATTAATACTGGTGCAGAACCGCCACAAACAGAATCTTTCCCAACCACGATTGTTGCCGCTGTGACTCTTGTAGTCGTGTTAGCGGTGGCTGCTGGATTGCTGGTCTATTTCAAGAAACACAAACGTGATGCTGTCCAACCATTGTCTTAAGCAGACTTTTCAAAAAAAGCATTTGAGCGCATAACAAAAGCGCTATATGTTTATGGCGAAGGTTCCGACTAGCGGGTTTCCGGCAACGAATGCGACGCCTGAGCCAAGAATATCATGAGTCATCATGGTGAAGTTTCCCCAGCCACTTTGCCAACCGCAAATATTGAACAACCCAATCTCATTGACTGTTCCTGAACCACCTGCAGTTATAAGGTTACCAAAACTGATAACCCCCGCAGCATAAGCTCCAGGTCCACACTGGAATTTTGTGCTTTCAGGTGCAGTTGCAAAAGCCGTTTGGATTGCATAGTTGTTGCGTTGTGCAGCGGTTGTTCCTGAGCCAAATTGAATAACCCAATAGCTTGATGCTGTTGCATACCAATTGGGACCATAACTTGTTGACGATGTTCTTGCTGTGTTAGTTTCATCATAAACGATGTAGCCGTCAATGCCGCCTTGGTTGCCATGAATTAAAGCCGCCAATTTTGTGCCAAAGTTGTTTAGGAACATATCGTCAGGAACATTGAAGCTAATTTCTTTGATTCTGAGATCTTTTTCGCTTCTAAGCGCTGCAACACAGGAGGTGTCAAGCATTCGTGATAAACTCTGCTTTTGGTATGTAATTATCTCATCCATGGTCTTGGCTGCTTTCAGTTTTGGCAGGTCATCTTCAACACGCCACAGCCTCACTTCATGCAGGTGCTTAGCCATCAGCATATCTTTTAACGCTGGACTCCATTTTAGCCCTGAAAGATTGTCCTTCCAATGCTCACCTTTAAGCACTTGATCAATTATATTTTGCTCTGTTTTTGACATCTTGCCAACTCCATTTTTGACTGTTTTCTTGATTCGTCATGTTTGTACCTTTGAGAATTATAGGAAATGAGCGACAATCTGATGCGAACACGCAGGTTCTTGGGCTGGGAACGTAAAACTTGCTGAATTCGAAACAGGAATTCCATCCAAAGTCCAGTACAAGAACAGGTGACCAATATTAGCGGTTGCCGTTACCGCAAAGGTGGTTCCTTCTAGCACTTCATAGGTGCCTGTTTTGTTGGTTGTACCTGCTCCATCGACAGAAACAACCGCTTCCCAAGCTTTTCTAAAGTATGAACATAGCAATTTTCTTGAGCCGAGCGTCTGAGCAGGCAACGTATAACTGTGCGCTGTGCCAACCGCTTCACTTGTTGTTGAGGTATTGCTGTTGACAGTGCCTGTGCCTTCAAGAAATGAATAATAGAATAGAAGGAACTGTTTTGTTGTGGTTATATGAGCAACGGTCACACCTGAGCCGCTGTCAGTGTTTCCAACTGCAGGGCATATGGCATCAGCAGGAACAGTTAATCCACCATCAGAAGAGGCTGGCTCAACCACTTGAAGACGCCAAGTTGTTGGACTTTTGGCAGCTGTAGCTGACATCGAAAGCGAGAATACTGGATCTTCGGTGAAAAGCGACACCCTTGGTGTTAGAGCCATGGTTTCCACAACACCTGGCGTCTTAGAAACAGCGGGCATTTCGGTCATGGTCTCTGTGAACTGTAGGCCTTGAATCCATATTGGCTCGAAGGGCAGGTTGAGTACTCGGCATTCCTTTGCAACCAAACACTCCACTAGATAGGTATGAGTGATGTATCCATTCTTTGAGACGCGAACAAAATAAGTCCCAATTGGCAGGGTGAACTCTATTTCCCCATCAGCGTCGGTGACGCCGCTTTCAACAATTTCCTCATATTGAAAGACTTCAACAAGCGCACCTTCCAATTCTGGCATTATGCAATCCCCTCGCAAGTCCAGCCACATGAAACAGCGTGAGTCGTTCCTTTGGTTTGGGCAGGAACAGTGTAGCTTCCTTGGCCACGACCGACAGGTGAGCCGTCGAGATACCATTGGTAAGTTGCATAGCAAGTTTGCGTTATGTTGTAGGGTGGGTTTGGGTTGTAGTGGTAGTGGCATACGGGAGCTGAGCCAAGGTTGTTAGTGAAAGTGTGTCCTTGGCCATCGAGCACTTCATTGGTTCCGTCTTCGGTTGTTCCTGAAGCAGTTATCTCCCATGCTGAGCGATAGAACACAACCAGCAGATGGATTGTTCCAAATGGGACATCTTTGAAGCCAAAAACATGCGCCTTGTCGGCTAGCTCCATTGTTGTTGATTGATTATTCTGCTCTAGTATGCCGTCAGCGTACATGTGACTGAAAAGACTGTACTGTTTAGTTCTCCCGGTACATGAGCGGTTATGGGTTGCTATTTGGTTGTTGCCCTCGTCTGGATCGATGGTTCCTTGAGTGTAGTTCTCGTTATCGAAGACTTTCTTCACCATAAGCAGCCAAGTTGTAGCCGCGATAGTGACTTGGGGCTCATCTAAGCCCATGGATTCTTCGACAAGAGTTTCATTGCCAGCGATTGCCGTAAAGAGTTAATGTTTCATTGCCATCTGGAGTTTTTATGCTGCCTTCCGCCCTAAGGACCATGTTTTCTATAGCTGTTGTTCTTGCTTGCCTTCGTGGTTCGTTGGCTACTGGAAAAACAGGTGATGGTTATCTTCTGATGCAGTGATTTCCACATCGATGATTTCGCGGCTTGGATGTTCAATCGTGACTCGATATATGCCTGCATTTGCTAGATGAGTTTCGGCTTCGCCGTAAATGTCTGAAACAAGCGTTTCAACAAGCGTTTCGCCGCTGAAATATTTTGATAACGGCATCCTTGATAACTGTAGGATAGTCTTCACCATCATTGAATGTCATACTGGACCTGTCCACCCCACACTTATGACCTTAAACGTGACGACATCGTTGGTCGGGCTCTCAACAATACCGCCGGCGCCTCCTACAACTCGAAACAGGGGAAAAAAGTAGAGTTCAAGCACCTCCTGATCCACAGGTGCCCTTGACCAGAGCATAACCTCAGCTAAAACACCCTTCAAGAAAACGCCCAGATACACAGTGTTTGCTGAAGATGATGGTGCACCTGTTAGTGACCATTCTTTGTGAAGCCAGCCGTTATAGTACATACGTACTTTCGTTTGGTCATAAGTTATCATGGCGAAAATGCGTCCGCCAACTTTTATCAAACCAGCATCTGAAGAATAA
>CAVUAM010000028.1:0-15762 GCA_963739495.1 Candidatus Bathyarchaeota archaeon
AAGCTCTAAAAATACCCATTTTCCGTAACACACCGCTTTTTTTTGGGTATACTTATAGATAGGCGTCTGTAGCGTATCTTCGCATCATTCGATGTGTATTGAAGTAATATGCTACTTTGCCTATTGAGTTCTCATCATGCCTATCCAACTGTCGCGCTCCTGGTAGAATTTTGGAATAATTATGTATTCAGCTTGTTGTAGATATCATTGATTTCTTTTTTTCGCCTTTCTTCTTCGCTTATCACTAAATTAGGCGATGGACCTATCGCCCATCCTGAGGCCTTCAACGCAACCCCCTATCCACCACCCATCTAAGACACTAAAATTGACTACGCCATTATGCGCTTCTTTCATTCCGCTTGTTCCAGAAGCTTCCATAGGAGGCATAGGTGTATTTAGCCATACGTCAACACCCGAAGTCAATTTTTGCGCCATCTCCATGTTGTAATTTTCAAGATAGACTATTCCGATTTCGCCTTTCAAACGGTTCATGTATTCGTAAATTTCTTTAATGAGGTTTTTTCCCAGTTCATCCTTTGGATGCGCTTTTCCAGCGAAAATTAGTTGAATCTTGCCCTGACTGTTTACTTCTTTGAGTTTTTCTAAATCGGAAAAAATCATTGTTGCTCTTTTGTACTCTGTGGCTCTTCTGGCAAAGCCTAACGTCAAAGCGTCGGTATCCATCTGCTGCCCCGAATTATTGTGAACAAAGTCGAGTAAATCTTGCTTTGCTTTCATGTGAGCTTCCCATAACTCCTCCTCAGGAACCGTGTCAACTCTTACCAAAAGTTCTGGTTCATTGGCCCATCGGGGAATATATTTGTCGAATAGTTTTCTAAAATATGAGCACGTCCAAGTGTAGGAATGGACGCCGTTGGTTATTTCCTGTATGTGATATCCTGGAAACAATTTTCTTGAATATTCCATGTGAGCTTCCGTTACACCATTGGTGTATTTGCTCAGGTTTAAGGCCAGAAGCGTCATGTTCAATTTGTCAGATCCGCCATATTCTTTTAAGTTTTCTTCAGGTACTTCTGTTTCAATAACTTCCGAAAGGAGGTCGTAAGAGAATTTGTCAAATGCAGCAGCCACTGGAGTATGGGTTGTGAAAACACATCGGTTTTTTACTTTGTCAGCATTCAAATCATTGTTCTTTAACAGTTCAAGAGTCAGCAGACTGCTATGGCCCTCGTTCATGTGATATTTCTTGACGTTTATTTTCAGAGCTTCAAGGATACGTAACCCGCCTATCCCCAATACAATTTCTTGCTTTAGTCTGTATTTTTCGTCTCCTCCATATAGAAAATCTGTAATTTCCCTGTCCTCTTGAGTGTTCCCTTCAACATCGGTCGTAAGGAACAACACAGGAATTGTTCCGCCAGTTAGACTCTCTTGCTCATAGACCCAAACGCCAATTTTGACATCTCTTCCATCAATTTTTACTGTTACAGTTTCAGGCAATAGTTTCATGAATTTTGAGGGATCCCATTCTTCAGGATACTCCATTTGCCAGCCGTCAGGCGTTAATTTCTGTTTCAAATAGCCTTTTTTGCTTACTAAGGTTAATGCAACTAACGGAATTCTCAAATCTGCACTTGATCTAATCACGTCACCCGCCAAAACGCCTAGTCCTCCACTGTAGGTAGGCATGGCAGAGTTTATGCCGATTTCCATTGAAAAGTAAGCAATTTTTGCGCCTTCTAAGAAGCTGCTCATGCAGTACTCGCTGTCAAAATAATATTGCTTAGACAAAAAATTCGCAGTAAAATTAGTTGTGGATGGCTCTAAAGGCATTCCACAAACAGGATCCTTGATAAACATATAAACAAAAACCTCGCTAAGAAGGAGTGCCAATTTCACTAATAATTAGTTTTCGTTTAGCCAAAATGCATTATTTTAACATTTACTATTTGAGTTCAGCTAAGAACACTGTGTGATGCGCAACTTCTGTTGTCCTTTGGAAACCGAGGTTTTATAGCATGTTCTATTTTTTAAAGGCTAGTCAACATCATAAAGCGAATGCCGTTATTTCTGTAGACTTTTTCATTCTGAATAAACGGTTTAGGTTAATACCTAAGATGGATTTAAAATTCGAATACATTAAAAAGGAATTCAGCTATAGTTATATTTAATTCCATGTTTGGGTGGTTGCTTTGGATGACTTATCCTTTTTGATCTTGGCTATTAGTTCTATCGTGGCAGTTATGGAGCCGTTTAGCACAATTGCAGTTTATGCAACCCTAACAAAGAAAATGTCTTTTGAGAAAAAGCTCAGGGCAATCACTAAATCAATGAGGCTATCCTTTGTAGTTTTAGCTTTTTTTGCTCTAACTGGACATTTGGTTTTCCAGGTTTTCAACATCACCGTTTCTGCCTTTCAGATAGCAGGCGGCATCTTGCTTGTTGTGGTTGCTTTGCAGATGCTTTATCCTGAAAGAAGTACTTCTCTCAAAGATGGCAGCGAGGATATTGCAGTAGTTCCTCTGGCTTTTCCATTAACTGCTGGCCCGGGGACAATTACGACGGTAATTTTGTTAACGTCAAAGTCACAAAACCTTTTTGATACTTCTTTTGTGTTCGTGGGCATATTTGTGGGGGTGCTTGCGTCTTTTATAGGTATGAGATACTCTGATCGATTGTTCAAGTATTTGGGCGATGAAGGACTTAGAGTTGTAACGGCAATAATGGCTATAATAGTGCTAGCAATAGCTGTTCAATTTCTAATTGACGGAATCGGAACCGCAGTCCCGCAGGTGTAAAAGTTTTTTCATTTTCTGCTTTTCCAATTAAGCTATAGTGAAGTTAGGGGATTTGAACCTTAAGCAGACTATGTGAAACTCAAATTTAGTTTTAGAAACCTGCA
Organism: Candidatus Bathyarchaeota archaeon; assembly: GCA_963739495.1. GTDB lineage: Archaea > Thermoproteota > Bathyarchaeia > Bathyarchaeales > Bathycorpusculaceae > Bathycorpusculum. Next base: position 2,864 of record CAVUAM010000028.1, read on the forward strand.
TCAAATAGGTTGTTTAAAGTTGTCGATAGCGACGTGTATTGTGTGTTGCCATGACATAAGCAGAAGTGATAGAATGAATAATCAATCTCAGTCTTGCAAAGAAAAGCTGGATGATAGTACCGTTCAAATAGTTATGACGCTAAACGAAGTCCCTCTTGAAGTGAGAAAAAAAGCAGCTAGCGAACCAATTTACATTGCTCATTTGTAAGCAACTACACCCATGATTTCAAGCGAGCGCGCTAAGCGAGCCCAAAGCTGAAATTTGGAGCGAAAAAGTCTGGATAACATGCCAAAACCCTCGTTGTTATGGATAGTGTGGGATGTAGTAGTTTGTTTTTTTGCCTATCCAATCACCTAGTAAGCCGCCGATAATGTAGCAAGGGATCATAGTTGCTATGGCAAGAGCGCCGTCTCCTATGATGCTGGCTAGCCATAATCTTACGCCTGTAACATTCATGGCAACCGTCAAGCCACCCCACATGATGAATCCTCCCATGAAGAGTCCGACAAGTAGATATAGCGCTTTGTTGAGTTTTAGTAAGCCTTCGGCTGAGAGTATTTCTTTTTTTATGTGTGTAATCATGTAGCCGATTCCAATGAATGCAAAAATTCCGAGAGTAAGATTGTAAAATGTAGTCATGTCGATGTAGCCTATGAAGTACAAAGCCATATTAATCGCTAAATAAATGGGGGTAACGATGGCTTCCGCTACCCAGAATTTCCGCCACCATGCAGGTTTCTTCTTAAGATTGTTGTCCTCTGAGAACTCCGAAAGCAATCTGAAAGCAAGTTTACCCTTTTCTGTCAGTACGTATTTTTCCTCTTCATTTTTCGATAAGAGGTCACCTAAAACATTCAGATGATAATTCAGGAGCCCTGTGCTGACAACTTCCAAGCTACCCAAAAGTTCAGTGTAGGTAAGGCTGCTTTTCTCGTTTAGCAGTAGTATGATTTGTCTTCTCGTTTCATCTTTCAAAATTTTATGAAGGGAAGTCAAACCTGGGTTCATAAGTGGTGATTAAGGTAGTTGGCGGATTTAGGGTTTTTTGATAATAATAATTGTCAAACTCAATTTAGGTTTGTTGAGCACGCGTTGATGAGTGCAAGAGCCAAAGGCTTCCTCTATTTGATATAGCTAACTGTTCTATTGATAGAACAAGCCTTTCTATAACCTGAGCTAATAAACACTCCTTACAATAATTTGCGGTGATGGCGTATGGAGTTCAAATTCAAACTCATCGCGGTTGCAGTTCTTTTTATAGGTTCAACTCCTTCCTGTAGCCACTTTCCGGGCTTCAAGTAGACATAAGCTTTGGCTGGAATCCTTAATATGAAATAAATCAGATTCGAGCCTGAAGTGATTTGGGTCTCTATAGATTTGAACCTTTCAGGGTTCAGACCACGTTATGGACCGGGCGGGATTTGAACCCGCGGCTTCCGCGTTGCGAACGCGGCGATCATACCAGACTGATCTACCGGCCCATTTCTGAAAAAACACCACACTGAGTGCATTTAGAGCTTTCGGTGATTATGAGGGACTGTTTTGAATAGAAGAAAGCGTCAGTGCAACGATCTTCTTGCGAATTAACATTTTCAGCCTTTTGATGGAGATTTGAATATACCCTGCGGTATTATATCGGTGGAACAATAAAGGTTGACGTTCTTTTGAATTGTTAATTGGGCATTTTGAAACTAAGAGAATTGGGGGAATTGACGTTTATGCAGATATTTAAAATAATGCCGAAGAAATAGCGGATAATTATTGGTTCTTAGCTGTTTTATTTCCAGTTCCTATTTAGATTTATGTTGCAAACGCGCCTTGATAATTATCCCACAAACACAAACCGAAGAGTAATACCAAAATCCGCAATCTAAACCGGTTAGCACTAGCGGGAAGTGGAAGCGTTTAGTTTCACAGCGGCACGAATGAGGGTCTTGAAGGCTTCCTCATCAATCTTCTCGCCTTCATGGATGTCGATGGCGCGCCTGACGGTCCCAGGCTGATTGAACAGGTGAGAAGGGTCTTCCAGCGAAGCACCCTTAAAGAATGTGAGCTTGACGGAACTCTTGTATGTCTCCCCTGTGCAGATGCCGCCGCTATGGGACCAGACTGGAGTCCCAGGGTTCGTTGGCTTCACCCACTTCCACTCTTCAACTACTTCTGGGTCCGCCTCCTTTATTAGCTGACGCACTTTGGCTAACGTTTCTCCACGCCAATCGCCTAGTTCCTGAATTCTAGCGCCGATAAGCTGTGAAGGCGACTCATCTTTCTTTGCATTACTCTTTGTCATGGTGTTCACCTGTCAATATTTCATAATTAAGAAATTAGTTACCTATTTTTATTTAGTCAGCGTATTATTTATACCTGTACTCATTGGTAGAAGTCAACTTAATCTTCCTAAAATCACCCGTCTATAACTATCAACATCGAAAAACGCTGGTTACTTCTATGATTACAACCAAATAAAACCAGATTTACAAGCCAAACCAGAAACACCTAAAAAAGCTACCAGAAAAAAGTTCTTGCATACAAAAAATTTCAACAACTGCTAAAAAAAAGACTATAATGGGAAACGAGCTCTGTTTATACTTTATATAGTCTTTTAACATATTTTGCGTTACGGTAATAGATTTGACATCCCAAAACGAAGCTGGCCAAAACCAAAGCTTGCCGACCAACTATACTCCTCTTGCTCTCGAGGCGGAAATGCGGGAATTCTGGACAAAAAACGACCTCCGCAACAAACTTGAACTACTTGAAAAAACTGCCAAGGGTAATTTGGGTTATGTGGAAGGCCCACCGACACTGAACGGCATCCCACACATTGGCCATGCACGTGGACGCATCATGAAGGATATTCGTTATCGATGGAAGACCATGGAGGGCTATTATATGCCGTTTTGGGCGGGATGGGACTGTCAGGGGCTCCCAGTTGAGCTTGAGGTGGAGAAGCTTCTTGGAGTGCGGAACAAGCGAGAATCAATCGAAAAATATGGTATGGAACGCTTTATTGAGGAATGCAAAAAGGCGATTATGCGTTATCATCAGATGTGGCTTGAAGCTGATGGAAAACTGGGTATTGCAATCAATCAGGACAAAGCATACTGGACCTACAAGGACAGATACATCGAACGTGAATGGTTCTATCTCAAACGTGCATGGGAACAGAACCTGCTTGAAGAAGGACACTACGTTGTGGCTTACTGCCCTGGATGCCAAACTAGCCTTAGCAGCGCTGAAGTCGGCTACGAGGGCAGTTACAAAGAAGTTGAGGACCCATCGGTATACTTCAAATTCAAAGTTACAGGCACAAAAAATGAGTACTTCCTAGTCTGGACCACCATGCCGTTCACAATCATAACCGACACAATGCTCGCTGTACAGCCAAAAGCCGAATACGTCAAAGTCAAGGTTGGCGAAGAAACTTGGATAATGATGCGGCAACGTGTAGATCCAGTAATGGCAGAACTCGAAATCATAAATTACCAAATTTCAGAATCTATGACTGGCAAAAGTTTAGAAGGAACAGCTTACGATTACCCGTTAAAAGATATCATTCCCAAGCAGGCAGAACTTGAAACTAAACACCCCTTAGTCCATAAAGTCATAGCAGAGGACTTTGTTGATACAGAAACCGCCACGGGTGTTGTGCATCTTTCTCCTGGCAACGGCGAGGACGATTTTTGGGCTGCAAACCGCAGGGGAGTCCCAATTTTTGTTCCGTTTGATGACGAAGTAAAATTCACAAACGACGCAGGCATCTTTACAGGAGTATTTGCTCGCGACGCAGACATGCTGGTAGTTGAGGAGCTTCGCAACCGCAACGCATTTGTCAAAGTGAAGAAAATCAAGCACGAATACCCAACCTGCTGGCGTAGCCACCACAAGCTAGTTTGGCTGGCGCGCAAAGAGTATTTCCTGCGAACCGACAAAATAAACCAAAAGGTCCTCGAAGCAGCCGATAAAATTGATTGTTTCTTCAATGAACCCAAAAACCGCTTCTTAGGTTTTCTCAAAGAGGGAAAACCTTGGTGCATAAGCCGCGAACGTATCTGGGGAACACCGCTGCCAATTTGGACTTGCGAGAAATGCGGCAACAAAAATTTGGTCGCAAGTAAAAAGGAACTAATAGAAAAAGCGCAAGAACCGATTCCTGAGAACTTTGAGTTGCACAAGCCGTGGGTTGATCGAATAACGTTAAAATGTGAGAAATGCGGGGGAGCCATGCGTCGTGAAGATTTTGTCTTGGACACTTGGCATAACAGTGGTGCTTCACCTTATGCCCGGTTCACCGATGAAGAATTTGAAAAATTCATTCCTGCTTCTTTCTTGACTGAAGGCATAGATCAAACACGTGGGTGGGCAAACTCGCTACTGCTGGAATATGTTATTTTGACTGGGAAACCTGTTGCGCCCTACAAGGCGTTTCTTTTCCAGGGGTTAACACAGGATTCAAAAGGCAGAAAAATGAGCAAGAGCCTGGGAAACGTCATTGAAACCAACAAACTGCTTGAGAAGAACAGTGCTGACCTATGCCGTTTCTATATGATGCGCAAGTGTTCGCCTGTTGACTTTATGAGTTTCGACATGCAGGAGCTAACGCGAAGACCCTACCAAGTCTTATCAACACTCTACCACCTTAGCAGATTCTTCATGCAAAACGCAACCTTTGACAAGTTTAACCCTAAAAAGTGCACTTTGGCATGGACGTTCAAAGCGGGAGAGCTGCAAGCGGCAGATCGGTGGCTCATGTCGAAATTGCAGCAGAAAATCGATGAGTTCAACCAGAAGCTTGAGACATGCGAGTTTAATGTTGCAGTGTCTGTTTTGGAGGATTTTGTGATTGAAACGCTCAGTAGGCTTTATGTTCCGATGATTCGCAAAGAGTTGTGGACGGATGAACCTGAAACCTTTGAGCGACGTCAAACCATCTATGCATTGCTGCATCATACATTAAAAACGGTAACATTGTTGTTCAACCCAATTACACCATACCTAAGCGAAGCACTCTACCAAAAAGTCTTCAGGCAACTGGAAGCAGACTTGCCAGAATCAGTCAATTTTGCGGCTTGGCCAACATCAAATCAGCAGATGCGCAACAAACCTTTGGAAGAAGAATTTGACATTATGCTGAAGGCTGTTTCGATTAGTTACGCTGCACGACAACAGGGAAAACTAAAACGCAGATGGCCATTAGCTAAAACAGTCGTTGTTGCACCAGAAAAAACCCTGCTTGCCCTAAGAGGCCTTGAGGCTTTGTTCTTGGAGCAGACCAACGTTAAAGCGGTTGAATACTCCAGTGCGGTTCCTGAATATGTTGGAGGCGAAAACTGGGTTTCCAGCCAAATAGACGAAATAACCGTGTTCCTAAGCGGGCAACGAGACGATAAGTTGCTCGGCGAAGGCATTATGCGCGACTTAGCCAGACGTGTGCAGGCTCTACGTAAAGAGAAGGGTTTTGTGCCCACTGAGACTTTGGAATCTGTTCACATTGCCGAGTTGGATGCGGAAAGCATTGGCTTTTTGGAGCCTTACCTGGTGGAGATGGCTGGTTTAGTTAGAGCCAGAAAAGTCTATCTGCATGCGAGCCGAAGCGAAGTTGAAGCTGAATGGCACGAGTCTGAACTGGACGGCAAGAAAATATACCTAAACATCCACTAGGCGAAAACATGATACAAGAAACTAACAGCAACAAACTCTACAATTGCCCACACTGTGCCTGCATTTTTTTAACACATGCAGACCTACAAAAACATCTCTTGGCCTTCAGCGATAACAAAGGACAACACGAATACAACTACAAAAAAACCCACGGCAGGCTGGAACACGGATACGGCGAAGAATAAAGGTTATCGCTGACTAACCTGTGATCTCTTCTCTATTGTCCTTCAAAATAAAAGCAAAAAGTCGGTAAGACTTTTCAGAACTCTTCCAAGTTCACTTTTTCGGTGGCATGAATTTTAGAGGGAACCCGAGGCAAGTGTTGTTCAAAATATTATGGAGCGGGAAATGACCCAAGCCACCCAAAAGTTAAGGTGTAATGGTCAACATCATGACTTGTCGTAGCCATTAAGACATCCAAAGATGCTGTTTCACCGACACTCAAGCTTTGTTGATTATAATTTGGATGTTGACCCGACGGAATGAAAGGTTGAGCACTAATCTGATTCCCGTTCTTATCGTACAATTTAGTGTATAGGATAAACCAAGTGTAGCCTTGCGTGCCAGTCTCATTATCTACGGGATTCTGAAGCGTGTAGTCATTTCGTACTGACAGATGAACTACAAAGCAACGGGTCAAACCGTTATAGCTATAGCTTGAATTTGCAGACAACAGAAAAATTTTGCTGCCATCAATGTAACTTGGTGCCTGAGGTTCAATTCTGGCAGTAGATTTTTCGTTTTGGAAAAAAACAACGACCAGACTAACTACAATAATTAAAATCAAAAAGAGCGAGACGACGAGGATTCTCTTACTGATTTTAATATCCATCATTCGACCTATACTTAGAAATCTAATATTGGTTAATTATTTAAATTGTAAACCCAAAAATACCTAAAGGGCTTCCTCCTCATAAGCAACAAAAATTCCCTTATGTTGTTCTGCCTATTAGAAGAATTATGAAGATTGCGCTTGCATGTAAGATATATGCTATGATTGCAAATTTCTTCAAGGATATTTTCCTAATTGAGGTCATCAACATGATGCCAATTTCGGTTGGAAGGGGAGAGGCAATTAGAAGACCGGCAAAGAACGCAAGCAAATATACTCTAACAGAATTAGGAATCCATCTACTATCAGTTCGAACGACTTTTTCTTTTGAGAGTCTTTGTACCTCATCATTAAAGAAATGTTTGATAAAAAGGAAGAGAATAATGTCACTTATTAGAGCACCAATTCCAGCTATTACTCCTGCTAAGAGCAAGTTTTGTTCTTTCGCGAGAACCAGAAGTATACCTGTGCCCGCCGCCGAAGTTAATGCAAAGGGATAAAGTAAACCCGCAAGGAAAGTTCCAAAATAACCCATGAATACAAGGGCATCATGCAAGAAACCATGTGCTAAACCAGAGAAAAGAAGGTATACTAAGAATAAGCTTATTATGTACAGCGAAAGTTTTGGATACTTAATTTTTCCACGCACAAAACATTCGTTATTAACTGCTATCATATTCGATACAAAACATCCAATAAAAAAGTTATGTTACACTAAAAGAAAAAATGCAAAATGACCATCCAAAAAGTACAACTGCATGTCGAATAAGGAAATTAGAAACTAACTTTATTGGTCAGCTGTGTAGACGGTCTCACACCTCTTGAACCTTTTGCACCTTTTCTATCTTAAGAACACAAGAAACTTGTTATCTGTGAACATTGTTTGTTTGGTTTAGGGGCAAAATGTTGCAGTTTGACAGCTTGCCTGTTAACTTATATCTGAAACCACGTCTAACAATAAGCCTGGATGGTACCCTGCGTGGATAAGTTTCGGTTAGCCGTCTTCAACACCCAGCCGCCTCATCTATACTTTGGGGGAGTTGAGCGGCGTATAGTTGAAACGACTAAGCGGCTGCAAGACCAAACTGACATAACCGTTTACAGCGGAACGAAGGCAGGATTCAAAAAAAACATCTCACTTAATGGAGTAAGTTTCGTCCCTTGTTACTCAACAGACAGAATTTTTCCGTTGGACAACTGGTTTTTTAACCGAAGCTTAGCCAAAAAAGCCAGAAGTATCAATGCTGACGTTTACGAGGCGCATGCAGTAAGCGGGTATGGATTTCCCAAGACGCTTGAGAAACAAAAAATCAAAAAGCCATTCATACATACAATCCACGGTGTCCTCGCCGACGAGTATGAACAAGCAAAAAAAGAAGGTTACCCATCGATCAGGGGTAGATTCGCAAACTTTTTTATGCACAATCTTGCCAAGCTGGAAGAGGAAATGGCAAATAACTCAACTTTAATCGTTACAATAAGCAATTATTCACTTGAAAAAATCCAAAAAAACTACCACATTGACAATAGCAAGGTCCGGATAGTTCCAAACGGCGTCGACGTTGAAAAATTCAAGCCTGAAATTAACCCAGAAGAGAGCAGACGCAAGTTTGGATTGGTCGATGAACCATGTGTGCTTTTTGTTGGAAGCCTAATCCCAAGGAAAGGATTACCATTTCTTGTTCAAGCAGCTAAAAGAATAGTCAAAGAAAAAGCTAACACCAAATTCTTAATTGTAGGTGATGGACCATTAAAAAACCAGTTAACTGCCGGGCTTAAGGCAGCTAATCTTTTAGACAACTTTCTGTTCACGGGTAACCTCAAAGACAATATGCTTCCGGCAGTCTACAGTTGCGCTGACGTGTTTGTTCTACCATCCATTCAAGAAGGTCAAGGAATCGTGTTACTTGAAGCACAAGCATCAGGCAAACCAGTTGTTGCTTTTGATGTGGGCGGAATCAACGAAGCCGTTCACAATGGCGAAACTGGGCTTCTGGTTAAACGCGGAAACACTGGGGAATTGACAGATGCCTTGCTGAAGCTTCTTTCCGATAGAACTTTAAGACAAAAAATGGGAGCCAATGGCCGCAGGTTTGTATCTGACAGCTTCACGTGGGACATATGCGCTCAAAAAATGCTCAAAGTTTACTATGAAGCACTGGCAAGTTGAACGTTAACTGATTTTGCCAACCGTTTGAAATCATCCTTACCCATCCACTCAGTCCAAAGATAACAGCGGATCCTTTCCTCGCTCAGACCTAACCTTCTTGCTTCTTGAATGCAGTAACGATATGCTTCAATTTCCGTGGGTCTATCGACGTATTCATATCGAGGGTCAAAGAGTTCTTTGCCCTCCTTAAACTGTTTCACATGGCATAATTCATGGATTAGGTCAAGGTAAATGTCAATTTTGTCGCCATTATTTAGGTAGCCTTTGCTTATCACAAGGTGCCCATCTGAACCATCCACATACATGTAGCCCATTATCCAGCTAATCTCGACTGTGAGGTGACTTAGAATTTCCACGGTTTTTTCACCAAAAATACCTTTTATAGCTTCAACATTCTCGAATCCTTTGAAAAACTCTGTGAAAATAACCTTTTGGTTTCCAACCCCAAGTATATTAAAAGGGAGTTTTCTAAACAATCGTAAAATTCTAAACATTGCGTATTCTATTGCGGTCAAACTGCAAGTCGGCTCCTACTTGAAAGATGGAAGGTACTCAAGCCTCATTCCTCGATGCGCCAGGTCCGGAACGTCTTCTACGCTACCAATGCTGGCATCTATATTGCGATGGATTGGATGGCTCCATATGCCTTCGGGTGCAAGGTTAAACTGTAATGGAACATCTACTTTAATGTTGAATTTTTCGCTTAAATTCTTAATTAATCTTCCTTCCCGACAGGCTATGCGACCTGAACGATAACTCTGAAGAAGCTGCGGAGCTGCAAATGCCCCGACGCCGTGCCAAACTGTACCATCTTCCGGCGACCCTATAGAGTATAGGAAGAACTGGGGAGAAGAAGGAGTCTCAATAAAACTGTAATCGGAAAGTTTTTCGCCAGTTACAGTGAAGCTGTCATCGCATACTGCGACAGCTACGTCTTCAGGGTCCATGGCGTTAGGGTAGAGCGGCGTAGTTTTGTATTTGATGGTGGCATCGAGTAGTTTGCCGTTTTCAAAGTGCAGTTTGCCTCGTGCTGCACGTTTGGAACCAAAGCCTTTTGGGGAATGCGGCACCGTTAAGAGGGTTGTGCGATTTTTCATGCTGCGACCCATACAGGTGTACGCTTCTTCTATGGAAGCATAATCGCGGTTGCTTTCTTTGATGATGTAATGAAGTAGGCCATCTTTATTCTCAGCCTGCAAGGTTGAAAGTGGCATTCGTAACGTGTAGAGTGAGAGGTCCATACCAAAGAACTCGGACAGCTCTTTTAATTGAGAATATTTTATTGAATCGACCAAGTCAAGGTATGAGCCGTTGTTTACTCGGAGGCTTTCTTTAATTAGCGTCGCTTCTTTTTGGGAAATTAATGTGCCATCGTACTTTTTGAGGTATGCTTCATCGATTTTCAGCTGGTCTGTTTTAACGTTGGCTGCGGGAAAAGCGCTCTGTCCACTGTCCACGATTGATTGTTTGAGCGGATTCATGGAGTAGCGGTCAGCTTCCACATCATCTGTGTTTAGGAGAAAAGGAACGATATAGCCTTGCGTGGGTTTCTTAAGCAACTCTGCAAGTGCAACTACGTCGTCGTCGTTGGGTTGATGTAACCCGCGCTCGAAGAAGTAGTTAGCACATGTTTCAAGTAGACGAGTCCCAATTATGCCTTGAACTTCCTCAACTGTCAACTGCGGATTAGTATATTCAACGGACCCACGTAGGTAGAATCGTTCATCGGAAAAAGAGAAAGAAACTTTTTTGCCGTTAAAATAACGGAACAAGGTAACTTTGCGGTTACTATTCTGACCCTTCAAAGCCATAGCGCCTCGAACCAGAACCTCCACTGTTGAAAAAGAAGTCTTCAAGAAATCATCAAGCAAAAGTCTACAATAATCTTCCATAAACTATCCTCTTTCTAAAGATTCAGCCAAGTATATACAATTTCTTGCTGATTTTTCGCCTAAGAACATTCGTGAAACGAAAAATTCTTCTGCGAACCCTAAACTAAAGAATAGCTCAAGCAGTGCAACTTCTTTTTTAGAAACCACCGCGTAAACACTTTTTCCGCTTGCTTTGGTAAGAATTGCTTCGACGAGTAAATTGGCGACATCATTTCTCGATGTCAGGCAAACTAAGGGTCCAATCCAAGCCATTTTTTCATAAATTGTTGCTGCAACATACCCCACTAGACCACTGCTGTCTGAAAAATAGTAACTAGCGTTGCCTTTTTCGAGAACTATCGATTCAAGGAGTTTTTTCCTGTCTCCGCCAAAAAATTGATTGTCAAACTTGTTTATCGAGGAAAACTGCTGTTTTCCAACGGCTTGCAAGGTTTTAGCGGTGGAATATCCAAAATGTTCCGTTTGTAAGACAGAGAAATCCTCATCGAACTTAAAGCCTAAACCTCCATAAAAGTGGGTAAGGTTTGGGTAGGCATAGAGTCCAATAGTTTTTACACCTTTTTCATGCAGATAGTCAACCGCATGGGTAATGAGGGTGCTTCCTGCCCCTCTGTGGCGGTAATCCTCTCGCACAATAAGGTTACCAAACCAGCCTACCTTGGCAAAACTTATACAAGTGGCAATTCCCACCCGTTTTAAACCATCAAAAAGAACAAAGCAACCTTTAGGTTCAAGCGAAGCCATAAACTGAAAATCTTCAGGCGCCATATTCCAATTCATTGTATTGGCTAACTGGGTTGCAAAAGTATGGTCTTTAGTACGCATTGTCCTTACTTGGAACATCAATTAAAGGTAGATCGGTCTAGCAATTAAGGTTGTTCATTAAGAATAAGTGTTGAACTTTTGTAGATGTTAAAATGGCAATATCTTTGTTTTTAGGGTAACCTGAATAATGATAACAGCTTTTATGATGTAGTTAGTCGCTGTTTTATTTTTTAATGATGGTGAATGGTTCAGAAGTTGTAATAGTGGGAAAAATTAGAGAAAACAAGACTCTATCTGCTTCAGAAGAACAATGTCACAAGAACCCCTTAAGCCGCCTCGCCAGGGCGTTAGCCATTTTCAACTCAACTGGAAAACCGAAGTACCTATGCCTCCAACGGTAACAAGCGATTCGATTAATGACATTATAGCCGAGTTTAAAGCCTAAACCGTGCTCATCAATTCGAGATTTCGGGTAAAACGCGTATCTAGACACTGCTGATATTGCCTTTAGCTTCTCTACATAGGCATTGGAATGCCATGGCGGTCGGAAATGAAAGACATCGATGTTTCCCCATTCCTCAAGCGATTGTGGAGATCGAAAGTTAGAAGCAAGAGATTCAAGCATTGGACTCGGAAAAGGAGTATACATGAAAATGCCGTAATGTTGAGTAAGCGGGTTTGCCTCCTTCAATTTATCCATCAAATCAAAGGTCTTGACCATGTCCAGATAGGTTTCGTTTGGAAGCCCGCTAAGCCAAGAGATATAGGGCTCAATTGAAGGCGCCCAACTTCTCAGATTTTTCACTGACTGAATCATCTGTTCAGCGGTAACATCTTTGCATATGAATTCTTGGAGTCGTTCTGAACCGCTTTCTCCACCGAAATCTAGCTCCACACATCCCGATTTCGCCAAGAGGCTAACAAAATCCTGGTCATAAGTTGAGAAGTAATCGAGCCTGCAGTTAGCTCGCCATTGTATCTTTATGTTTTGAAGAATTAGACCTTGGCAAATATCTTTGACACGCTGTTGGTCAACAAAAAAGTTGTCATCTATTGGGTCGATAATTTTCACGTTTGGAAATTTATGAAGAAGGTATTGAATTTCGTTAAGAACACGTTGAGCACTTTTGCCTCGCCATTTACGCTTGTTAAAGACAGTGTTATAACAGAAGCCACATTTGTGGGGACACCCTCGACTTGTCTGAATATGGATTCGACCTGACTTTATTGAAGGGTATTTATCGGTTTGAAGCAGTTCGTATGGCAAATTGACAGGTATTGCATCTAAGTCGATTACTTCACCATCAGGATTACTTCTAATGATATGATTAGACTTGTAGGTTATTCCTGCAACATCATCGATAGGTCGGTTATTGGAAATGCAGTTGGCAAGATGCTTGACGATTAATTCACCTTCACCACGAACCACAATATCAACAAATTCGTTGTTAACTGTTTGTTCAGGTAGCAATGTTGGGTGAATGCCTCCCCAAACAAGTGGACAAGAAGGGTTTTGGGTTTTTACAAAACGAGCAAACTCTAAAGCATACTTAATCTGCATGCCGCTCATACAACTTA